>NZ_BOOF01000043.1 GCF_016863095.1 Microbispora siamensis
CCGATGCCAGGCGTGCGGCCACAAGGCACACGCCGACGTGAACGCGGCCACCAACATTCTCAGGGCAGGGCTTGCCCTTCGCGACGCTGCGGAAGCGGCCTAGCGAGAAGCCGCTCCCTTCAGGGAGCGGAGGAGTCACTCCCCTCACTCTAGGCTCCGGCCAGCTCCCGGTAGGTGTCGCGTACGACGAGCAGCCGGTCGAGGCGGAACCGCCCCGGCTCGGCGGCGCGCACGGCCCGTCCCCGCTCCGACCAGAACGCGTCCTCGGGCACCTCGTCCTGCCCGGGCGGGACGAATTTGATCACTTCCTCGACCGCGGCCCGCGCGATCGACAGCGCCTGCCGCTCCCCACCCTCAGGGACGTTGCCCGCCGTCAGGTCGGCCACCCACAGCCACTCGCCGGGGTCCAGCAGCTCGGACGGCTCCGCGCCGCCGAACGTCGGGAAGCCCGTGGGCGTCACCTCCCGCTCCGGGAGTCCGAACAGGTGCTCCCGCTCGGCGCCGCACGCCGCGCACCGCCCCTCGTAACACGTGACCAGCTCCCCCTCGACGCTCGCCAGGCCGCTGTCCCAGTCGGTGTCCGCCGAGCCGCAGGCGCAGGGGTTCAGGTCGAGATAGAGGTGCGCCTCGTCCCTGCTCCTGGCGATCGAGTACGGCATCACACGTTCCTCATCTGTCGCTGTGCCGGGTCCTTCGGTGCGGGGACGGTCTCGTCCTCGTCGTCGGGCGGCTCCCACCCGGAGGGGTTGCTGAGCCTGCGCATCCGCTCCCACACGTCGAGGACCGGCGCCTGGGGCGGCACGGTGATCCACGGCGGCGGGGGCGCCGCCTGGCCCCGCGCGGCGAGGTCGCGGGCGACCGCCTCGATCTCGTGCCGCAGCCGCGCCCGCTCCTCGTCCGAGGTCGTCGCCCTCCACCTGCGCGACAGGTAGGCGTGCTCGTTGTAACGGGCGGAGGCACAGGCGTCGTAGCCGGGATCGAGGGCGTTCAGGAAGCGGCGCATCGTCCCCTGCTCCGCCGCCGCCCGCTTCTGCAGGGTGTCGCTGATCTCGTGCAGCAGCACCCGGGCCACCACGTCGGGGGCCAGTCTCGGCGCCAGCCGGATCACGTGCGGTCCGGTGCCCGCGCTGACCTCCGTACGGCCCGGGCGTCCGCCGCCGGGGTCCTCGGGCAGCACGACGAAGCGTTCCGTGCCGAACCTGGCGGTCTCGACGGTGACGACCGTGCCATCCGGCGTCGCGGTCACGGCGTGGACGCCCCGGCCGAAGTCGGCCGGGCGCAGGTCGGCGACGGCCGCCGGGATCTCGGCGTTCGACAGGTCGGGCAGGTGCGGGGCCCGGCCGTCGGCCACGAACGCGGTCCTGGGGATGGGCTCGGCCGTCACGTTGCCGGCGAGCGGGGCGGTGACGAGGGGGTTGCCGCCCCAGGTGCCGTCCGCGGCCGTCTCGGGCACCGGCCAGCCCGGGTCGGCCGGTGCGGGCCGGGCGACGCCGAGGGCGTCGAGCCGTTCACCGATCCGGTCGGCGAACCCGTCGGACCGCCCGCCGTACAGGTCGCGCAGGTCGAGGCCGTGCCGCTCGGCCAGCGCCACCAGGTCGGGCGGCACCGAGCCGAGCGCCTCGGCGAAGGACTCGCCGGACAGTTCGCCCGCGGGCGTGGCACGGTAGCGCTCGACGGTGCCGTCGGGCCGCGTGAGATGGAGGTGGACGTCGGCGCCGAGGTCGCGGGCGACCAGCCTCGCCTCCTCCACGAGCGCCATCGGCCCCGGCGCCGTCGCGTTCGCTTGGCCGATTTCGGCGATGATGCCCACCGGCTGCGTCCCCGTCCGTCCTCTCAGCACCTCGGCCATCGCTCTGCTGGGCGCCGCCGGGTCGTACGACGGCTGCCTCGCGGCCAGCGTGCGCACGGTGTCGTGGGAGAAGAAGACGCCGGGGGCGGCCGCCCGCTGCCGGTGGAAGTCCCACCGCGGCCGGGTCACGCCTGCGTCGCGACGTGCCAGCATCTCCTCAAGCGCGTGCTGGAACATGATCAGGTGGGCCGTGCCGGTCGTGCCGTGCGGGATGTCCACGGTCCGCAGCACCGTCTCCGCGCCGTCGCGCGCCACCTGGCGCACCTCGAACCGGAGGTCGAAGTCGACCCGGAACCGCACCTTGGCCCCGGTGCCCTTCTCGAAGACGCTGGTCTCGTCGCGGTTGCCGCCGCTGCCGGAGCTCGACTGCGCGGTCTGGTCGCCGGCGCCGAGGTCGGCGCCGGCGCCCGCGGCGTGCCCCCCGCTGTACGTGCGGCCGAGCGGCAGCATCTGCCCCCGGTCGGTGGCCGTGCCGGCGGTGTTCTGCTCGCGGTCGACCTGCCCCAGTTCGGTGTCGTTCAGGCCGAGGGCCACCGGGTCGGGCTCGGAGAGGTCGGCGTGTATCCGCACGTCCACCACCTGGCCGGGTCTGCCCGGCATGGGCAGCCGGATGAGGCGGTGCCCGTCGGGGCCGGTCATCCGCTCCAGCCGGGTCGTGAGCCCGTTCCCGGTGAGCGCCTTGGCCAGCTCGGCGTAGTGCTCCATGGCGGTCGCCCCGCCGAGCAGGTCCGTCCGGGAGAGCCGGTCGAACACGGCGCGCAGCAGGTCGTCGGCCCTGAGCCGCTCGGTCACGAAGACCTCCGGCGGCACGACCCGCCGCACGTCGGGCCGGGCGGGCGGCCGCGCGGCGACCGTGCCCTCCTTCGCCACCATGCCGTCCGGCAGCACCCGGGCCATCGTGCCGTCCAGCGTGGTCGTGCTGGTCGGGGGCACGCCGGTGATCTTGGCGACGCCGCCGCGCAGGCGGCTCGACGTGCGTTCGACCTCGATCGTGATGGTCACCGGATGCTTGACGAGCTGCCCCCCGCGGAACGCCGCCGCACGCTGGATGCGGGTCCGCTGAGTGCCGGTGGATGCCGTGCCGGTGTGCGAGCGGTCGGTGGCGGCCGCGCGGCCGCCGCTGCCGGTGTCCTGTGCCGCGCCGGCGTTCGCGTTGCCGCCGAACGTCTTGCCCGACGACTCGGCGCGGTCCTCCTGCGTGTACGTGTAGTCCTGGAGGATCTGGCCGAAGTTGTGGACGTTTCCGCCGTACGTCGCCTGGTCGCCGTGGAGCACCGCGCTGATCCTGACCGTGACGTCCTCGGTGAGGTGCGGGCCGATCTTGAGGGAGTACGTCTTGACGAAGCCCTCCGGCCCGCTCATGTCGTCGATCTTGCCCCACCAGCGTTTGCCGGCGAAGTCGCCGAACAGGCTGCGCAGCAGGACCGGGTCGCGCTTCAGCGCGCCGGGCGCCACCTTGCCGATCTGGTCGAGCACCTGGTCGATCAGGCGGGTCTCCTTGCCGTCCGGGGCTTTGAGGTCGACCGTCTTCACGGTGCTCTCGCCGAGGGAGTCCCGATAGAGGTCGGGGACGTCCACGCGGGTGGCGAGGTCCGGCAGTCGCTCGTGCATGTGCTTGAGCCGGTTCCCCTCGGCGGCCACGCTCATCGGAAAGTCCTTGGCGAGCCGTTCGGCGAGCATGTCGCGGGGGTGCTTCTGCTCCAGGTCGGGCCGTGGACGGCCGTCCTTGCGCGTCCGCGCCCGGTCGGCCAGGTATCTGCGGACCAGCGGCACCGCCGTACGCGGGTCGAGCCGGAGGTTGCCGTCGAGCAGCCGCGTCACCGCGTCGGCCACCTGGTCGAGGGGCAGCTTGAGCTTGCCCCTGCCGTACAGGTCGAGCGCGTCGCGCTCGGGGAGGGAGTAGACGACGGTCCTGTCCCGCAGCGGCTCGGCGTCGGCCCGCCGGTTGCCCGTCTCGTCCCCGGAAACCGTGATGTCCGCCTTCATCGCGAACACGTAGTGCTTGCCGGTGTCGATGGCCAGCCGTTCCCTGCCCCAGATCGCCGTGTCGGAGATCGAGGAGGACCTGCTCCCCGCCGCGGATCCGCCGACCCCCTCCTTGCCGCCCAACGGGCCGGGCAGGGCCTCGTTCGCGCCCGTCGAGGCGTCCACCGATCGTCCGCCGCGCGTCTCCGTCCGCGTGGTGTGCGCGCCCATCGTGAAGTTGATGTCGCCGATCACCATGTCGGCCGCGGTCACGAACGTCGACTCGCCCGGCCGGGCCGTGATCCACGCCGACGCCCGGTGCGTACGCAGGCCGCGCGGGCGAACGGCCAGGGCGGTGCTGTACGTCGTGGCGGGTCTGTCGGGGGCGGCGAGCAGCCACTCCGGGTGGGAGACGAGGTTGCGCATGTTGAACGCCTCGGCGAGGTGGTGGAACGACACCGAGCCCGGCCGCATCGCCTTCGGCAGCACCGACTGGAGGGCGTCGAGCACGCCGGTCCCGTCGACGTGCAGCAGGGTGGCCAGGCTCAGCGCCTCCGAGGACGTCGGGTGGCTGGGCGAGGGCTCGGTCCGGTCCTCGGGCAGCAGGTCGGAGGGCAGCAGCACCCGCATCCACACGTCGTCGCTCTGGGCCAGCGGCGTGACCTTCCCGTTTTCGATCACGTCCACGACGAGCCGGTGCGGCACCTCGAAGACGGCCGCCGGAGAGGTGCCCTCCATCAGCGTGACCTGGTTGCCCGTGTCGTTGAGTGTCGTGCCGGTCGTGCGCCCCTTGTTCCAGTGGAAGCCCCCGTCGCCGCCGGTCGAGCCGGCCTCGCCCGGCTTCGTCTCCAGGCCGAGTGCGGGGCCGATGTCCCGGGCCCCGCCGCGCGACCGGCTGACCGTGCGGCCGGAGGTCTCGGACGAGATGTCGAGGTCGGCCGGGACGTCGGCGGCGCTGGTGCCCAGGAACTCCTCCTGGCCTGACTGCGTGAACCGGATTCGCACCGTGAAGTGCCGGCTGGCCCGGCCGATGCCCTGGCTGACCAGGTCGAGGAGGATGCCGTCCTGCAAGGCCTGGTCGTAGCCGGTCTGCAAGCGGGCCGGGGAGAACTGCTCGGCCACCTCGATCATGTTGGCGATCTGGCTCGCCCGGGTCAGCGGATCGCGGGACAGACGGCCGTTCTCGTCCGGCAGCAGGCCGAGCGCACGCAGTTGCGTCACGACGTTGGCGCGCGCTTCGTCGAAGTTCCTGACGCTCTCCGGCCGCTCGCTGGCCTGGACGAGCGCGGGCCCGGCCCCCGTGATGCCGCCCGCTGCGCCGCGCGCCCAGCCGGGCAGCCTGGGCAGGCGGCCCTTCGGCACGCCGGGCTTCGGGTCGTCTCTTAGCCTGCCGTCCTTCAGCAGGGCCGACCGGTCGACGGGAAGGCCGTAGCGGTACGCCTGCGGCTCCGGCATGCGGAACAGGCCCGTGCTCCGGCCGCTGAGGGGGGCACGCGGGGCGTCGTCGGTGTTCAGCTGGACGGTCACCGTGTGCTCGAGCTCCAGCGCGTACGCCTGGGTGTGGCCCGCCCAGCGCTGCACGCTCGGCCGGATGGCGGTGCCGCCCGCGCTCATCGACCGCGACCGCGACCAGGAGCGGCCGAGCCCGCCCGTGAGGCGCGGTGTGGCGGTCTTGTAACCGCCGAGACCGGCGGCGTGGAGCATGTGCTGATCGCCGACGGGAAGCTGGACTCCCGCGGTGCCCTTGACTTCGAAGGACCGGCCGGCGGACCGTGAGCCCGACGCGCCCGAGAACCCCACGCGAAGCCGCTCCAGCCGGTGCTTGCTGCTCGGCGTGCCGACCGGCCGCGCCGTGTCCATCACGACCCGGGTCTTGATCCGCACATGGCCGACCACCCGCCCGTTGACGGTGATCGGGCGGCGCAGCCCCTCGGGATCGTTGATCGCCTCGCCGAGCCGGGCCGGCAGCTCCTTCGTCATGATCGTGAGGATCTGGTCGCGGGTCATGCCGCCGATCTCGGAGTGGCCGGTCCGCTCCGCGGTGCGCTCGGCGAGGTCCTGCAGCCCGGTCAGCCCGGTCACCGCGTGCTCGGGGAACGGCGTGCGCTGCCACTCCTTTCGCGAGAGCCGGGTGACCTCGGCCGGTCCCCGCTGCGCGTGCGTGTGCGGCAGATACACCCGCAGGCTCTGGGCGTCGTCGGCCGTGCCGCTGTCCACGCGCGCCGTCTCGGTGCCGGTCGCGGTGCGCAGCTCCACTTCCGCCGAGGCGAGCCCGTCGAGCACCAGCGCCTCACCCGCGTTGTCCTGCACGGCACCGGCCAGCGCGAAATCCGACGCGTTGCCGCTGAACGACTCGCTCCTGCCGAAGGTGGCGCCGGCCTTGAACACGCCGAACTTCATCAGCATCCCGAGCCAGTGAACGTCCTGCCACGGCTTGGTCAGGGCGTTCACGTCGAGATTCGGCGCCAGGCGCACCGCACGGTTGGCGGTGGCGGAGGCCGAGCGGCCGCCCTGCGGCAACTGGCCGAGCATCGACTGGGAGTGCCGCACCGGATGGCCGAAGACCTCGACCAGGTCCGTGACCTTCAGCCGCAACCGCAGCTCGGCCCGCGTGCCGCGGCCCACTCGCAGCACCACGCCGTCCTGCGACACCAGCCATCTGAAGTTCGACCGCAACACCTGCGACAGCTCATCGGGCGCGTAGCGATGGTCGATCCCGGCGCGTTCGAGCATCTCGTTGACGACCTGGGTGAGCCGTTCGAGGTGGGGCAGCCGGCCCGCCGGGGTCCCCTCCGTCATGGCCTCCGGCGACGGCAGGGCGTCCGCCACCGCCTCCTTGTACGCGGTGTGGGCGGCCTCCGCCTCCCGGGCCAGCCGGGCGATCTCCGCGGGCAGCGTGCTTGTACGGCCCGCGGGAAGGGCGTTCAGGGCGTTCTCCAGCGTCTCGTACGCGGTGCGCGCCTCCACCGCCCGCCGCATCGCCCGCGCGTACGCCTCCTTGCTCCGGCGGGCACGCTCGGCGCTCGCCCGGTGGACGTCGCGGTCCGCCAGCGCCTTGCGGCGGCGTTCCTCGGCGCCGCGGTCCTCCTCCCGCGACGCCTTCGCGGCGGCCTCCTCGGCCTTGTTCGCGTCGGCCCTGGCCGCCCTGGTGCTGCCGATCTTCTCCTTGACCGCCTTGAGCAGCTCGTCGGCGGCGTTCGCCATCGTCTCCCGCTGGGTGCGGGCCAGCCCGAGCAGGTCCGCCACCGGATCCGACGCGGTCGGATTCTGTGCGGTGGAGGTCTGCGGTGCGGGACCGGACGACGTCGTCGGGGATGCGGCGGACGGCGGCCGAGGCGCCGACCAGGGAGGTGCCGGGGCGAGGTGCCCGAGCCTTTCGATCTCACGCCCGAGCTGCTCGATCTCGTGCGCGATCGCGGGGCGTTCCTGCGCCGGGGCCGCCCGCCACTGCCGGTCCAGGAGCGCGTGCTCGCGATAGCGGGCCGTCACGCAGGCCGTGGCGTCCGGCTCGGCCGTACTGCTCAGGAAGGAGCGGATCACGCCCTGCCGCGGGCCGGACATCCGCTGGAAGACGTCGCTGATCTCGTGCAGCCACACCCGGGGCAGGATGTCGTTCGCCAGGCGCGGCGACAGCCGTACGACATGGGGGTCGTCGGCCGTGCCCGACCGGACCCTGGTCCTGGCGAGGCGGCCGTCGGGCACCCGGCCGATCTCATACCGGAAGTGCTGCGCGCCGCGCCGGCCCGAGTCCACGACGACCGTCTGCTCGCCGGCCGTGCTCAGCCCTGTCACGTCCGGAGCCACGTCGGACGCGTGGAGCGACAGGAAGCCCTGCTCCACCTCCTGCGGCGACACGTCGGCCAGGTGCGGCGGCCTGCCGTCGGCGACGAACAGGCTCCGCGCGATCGGCCGGGCGGTCACCCGGCCACGCCCCCGGGTCGTACGCGGTCCCGGCCGCGTGCCGGACGGCGCCGCCGACGGCCCCGGCGGGTTGGCCGTCTGGCCGGAGTTCGTCGCCGGGGCGGTCCCGGTGTTCGAGGAGGGCACCCCTGTGGAAGCCGCGGTGGCCTGGCCTCCGCTCGCCGGGTTGGCCGTCCCATTCGTGCCGTTGGCGGACGGGATCCCGGCGAGGGTTTCGGCGCGGCGGACGATGTCCGCGGCGGTGTCGGAGGAGCGGCCGACGCGAAGGGCGTGGTCGGGTCCGCGCGGCGGAACCGCCAGCGCTTCCTCCACGAGTCCGGCCCCCGCGTCGCTCAGCCGGTCGGGCCGCCAGCCGCGTGGGTTGTCCTCCAGCACCTCACCCGCCACCTCAACCGCGGCGGTGCGGCTGTCCGGCGTCGCATCGGCCAACCGGGCGAGCGCGTCGAGGGCCCCTTCGACCGGGAGACCCAGGCTCTCCTCGGCGATCCTCGCCCCCAGCAGGGCGGCCGCCTCCGCGCGGAGCCGCGGCGTGTCCACGCCCTCGGAGGCACGGGCCGTGAGCCGATCCGCGAGGACCTTCATGTCCTCGCCCGACAACTGGATCGGCCTTCCGTCAGGACCCGTCAGCCTGGCGCCCCGTCCGTCGCGCAGGAAGAGCACATCGGGCGCGATCGTGAACAGCACATCGGAGACCGCCGTACGAGCCGAAGCGTGCGCCGCGGCGGTGCTTCCGGAAGTGCTGCCGCCGGTCGTCCCCGGAGACGTCGCCGGTGCCGAGGCGGCCGGTGACGCCGCGGCGGCGGACGTGGTGCCACCAGAGGAAGAAACGGACGACGGCGTCCCTGTTGAAACGGCCGGCGTGGGCGTCGCGGTGGGGGCGGCAGGTGTGGACGCGGCGGCCGGGTTGCTTGAGCCGGCCGAAGCGGGGTTGGGGGCGCTCGCACCCGACGCCGGGGCGGGATTGGCGGTGGCCGGCTGGCCGGACGCGCTCTGCGCTGCCGTCGGCGCCTGACCCGGATTCACGGTGCCCGCACCCGCCGCGTTCGCGGTGCCCGCGTTCGTCGTGCTGCCGGAGCCGGCCGAACCGGGGTTGGCACCGCCCGCGTTGGCGGGACCGGCTGTGCCGGGGTTCGTCGTGCTCGCGGCGGATTGTGCGGGGGATGGCCCGGTGGCGACCGGCTGGCCGGAAGCGCTGGGCGCCGCGCTCGCTGTCTGGGCGGATGCGCCCGGTGTCGTGGGCGCGGGGTGCCCGGCACCGCCGGACGTGGCGGCCGGACCGCCGGCCCCGCCCGTGTGCGCGCCTCCGGAGGGCTGCCCGGCGGTGGGATCCGGAGACGTGCCGGCAAGGGCGCGGGTCAGGTCCGTACGCAGGCTGGTGTCGTACGCCGAGGCCAGGGCCGTACGCGGGCTGACGACCGCCTCGATCACGTCCGGGTTGAACGGGCTGATCGTGTTCGTACGGCCCGCACCCGACAAGGCGGCCCCGAGCAGCGACTCCCCGTCGGGCAGCTCCCACTGGCCGTACACGAGCCCGTTGGCGAGGACGCTCCCGGCCGGGGACGCGATCACGTTGGTCAGGCCGGTCGTCAGCGCCCGGCCGGGGAAGCGCTTGAACGCGTTGCCGAAACCGGGGGCGTCGGTGTTCAGCCTCCTGATCAGAGGCATCCTGTTGACCAGGTTGCTGATCGGGTGCGCGGCCCGCATGCCGACGGCCGCGCCGCCCGCCGCGCCCAGGGCGGCGGCGCTCGTCATCTTCCAGTCCCATCCGTCGCGGGTGCCCCTCTTCCGCTGTTCGGACTGGGCGAGGGCGTCGCCGGCGATCTCCTCACCGATCTCCTCGAACAGCTCCCTCCCCAGGGGGTTGGCGAGGATGCGGCCGAGCAGGCCGGCCCGGACCGAGGCCAGCACGGTCCCTCTGGCGAGCGCCTGGGCCGCGGCGGGACGGCCCGCGGCGAGGGCGAGCTGTTCGAGGATCTTCTCCATCTCGGCGCGGGCGCGGGCGGCGATCGGCCCGATGAACCGTGTGGAGGTCCCGGCGGAGTAGAAGGCCGCGACGAGCGCGATGAACGTGGCGATCAGCGCGATCCAGAACACCACGTTGTTGGACAACTTCGAATACTGGGTCGAGCGGGCATAGTTGTCGGCCTGCGCGGCGTAGGCGAAGTGGTTGTTCGCGACCCCGAGCAGGCCGGACTTCTCCGAGTAGTGCTCGCCGAGCCGGGTCAGGAACGCCTGCATCGACGGGCCCTGCATTCCGCTGAGCACGGCGACGGCGGCGGTTCCCACCGGATCGATGGACTGTACGACGCTCACGGTCGCGGACCGGTGCGCCCGGGCGAGCTGCCACAGCAGGCTCTCGCTCGCCTCGGGCCATGTCTGGCCCGCCGTGAGCAGGGCGACGAGGTCGTCGGCCCAGGCGGGCAGCGACTCGCCCCAGGCGGGGGTCACGTCGACGACCGTGCCGCCGCCGTCGGCGAACTCGGGCAGCCCGTCGCCGGTCGAGGTGACGTCGCCGTTCGTCGTGGCCGGCTTGGCGCCGGAGCCCGTAACCGTCGTGGAGGAGTGCGTCATCGTCAGACCCGCTTCAGGATCTCGCGCACCTCTCTGGCCCTTTCGGCGTCCATTCCGCGGGCGTTCTCGGCGCTGCGCCGTACGGTCGGGCCGAGCTCGACCACCTTCGCGGCGAGTTCCTCACCCTGCTTCATCAGCGTGTCCGGACCATCGCCCTGCATGTAGGCGGAGCGGAAGGCGGCGCCGGCCGTGTCGTGCCCCCACGGCTCGGCGGCGTTGAGCCGGCGGATCTCCCGCAGGCTGGCGGCGTAGCCGCTCTCCGCCTCGGACGACGCGGCGTGCCACTGCGACAGGCCCTTCGCGAGCTGCTGCGGGCGGATGTCGACGTAATTCACCTCGAACAGCTCGCTCATGCCACCCCCTCGCCTGGCGGCTCGGGGTCGCATGAGCGAATCGCACTGTGCTTATCGATTCGCTCGCTCCGCTCGCTCATGGGCTCTCCGTCATCCGCTTCGGCATCTGCATCGACATCTGCTCGAGCACGGCGTCGAGGTCACCGTCGATGTGCGCCCTCATCTGCTCGGCGGGGATGAGCGGCGCGAAGATCTCGACGACCCGGTCCTGGGCCTTGGCCACGGCGGCGTGGATGGTCTGCGTGATGGCGTCGGCCAGACCGCGCGCGTCCTGCCGCCGGTAGATGCGCGGGTCGAGGTCGAGCCTGATCAGGTCGCCGTTCGCGCCGACGGTGGCCGCCACGAGCCCGTCACGCGACTTCTCCGTCACCTGCACGGCACGCGCCTTCTCGTGCAGCGCGGGCGCCTCCTCCTGCAGGCGCATGAACGTGGCCCGCAGTTCCTCGGCGTACGCCCGCATTCCGGCGGCGTCCGGCGTCTGTCCCCCGGTCGTGTTCATCACCCCGATCGACCGCGTTCACCCCAATGATGATCTATGTCCAATATCCGGGATTATCACACCTTCGTTTGACATCCGGCTAGTGACGCCTCTGGCGTACCGCGCGGGTGTGGTGCCGACGTGCCGGGTGAAGTGCCGGTTCAGGTGCGCCTGGTCGTGGAATCCCACGCTCGTCGCCACGTCGGCGGGCCGTTGACCGCTCAGCAGGAGCCTGCGCGCCAGTTCGATGCGCTTGCCCGTGAGATAGGCGTGTGGCGGCAGGCCGTACGTCCGCGTGAAGCAGCGGATCAGGTGTGTCGGGTGGGAGTGGAGGACGTCGGCGGCCTCCCGTATCGACAGACCCGCCCGGACCCGGGCGTCCAGCAGTTCGCGCAGCTCCACGGCCAACCGGTGCGCCTCACGGCCGGGTGTGCGATGCCGGAACGCGTCGAGATGGAAGCGCAGTCTCTCCGCGACGAGAAGAAGGCGCGATTCGGCCTCGAGCGCCTCTCCCGGATGACCGACAGCGTGATGCAGTTGGTGGATTCGGTGACGCAGTAGTGGGTCGGCGAGGATCGGAGCGTCCACCGCCCTACCGGTGAGGCGCTCCGGCAGCACCGTGGTGTCCAGATAGAGCACGCGCTTGCGGAAACCGGCGGCGGTGACGGTCCTGCCGTCATGCCGGACGCCGGGCGGCAGGAGCAGAACGGCGGAAAGGTCGGCTGCCGCGTGCCGGCGACGGTCCAGTCCGAAGTCGACCGCGCCGTCATCGAGGATCATCAGGTCCCACGTGTCGTGGGTGTGAGCCGGATAGGCGTGATCGGTGAAGTGCGCGTGGAAGACCTCGGCGATGCCCGGCACCGGCGGCCGCCAGGCCCTGATCGTCGGCGGGCGGTGAGCGATCACGCTAGGAACGTACAAGACGGGCGGCGGTGGAGCGGGCCACGCTCATCACATCCGCCATCGCCCTACCCAGGCGGTGCATGTCCCGAAAGGTGCCACAGGGTGTCCGTTTCCCTCGATCCCGTCAACATCGCCCGCAAGCTCTCCCAATTCGACGAGTTGTGGACGCAGAAGAAGATCGCCGAGCTCAACGACTACGAAGTCAAGCTCGCCAAGCTGAAGGGGGAGTTCGTCTGGCACACCCATCCGGAGACCGACGAGCTGTTCGTGGTGATCAGCGGCCGGCTCACCATCCAGCTCCGGGAAGGGGACGTCGTCCTCGGACCCGGCGAACTCTACGTGGTGCCGCGTGGTGTCGAGCACTGCCCCGTGGCCGAGGAGGAGACGGCCATCATGCTGGTGGAGCCGATCGGGACGCTCAACACCGGTGACACCGAAGGTCCGATGACCAAGGCCGCCGAACCCCTCGAGCAGCTCGGGTAGCGAGAGCCCCCTCATCACCCCGCGAGGGCGTGCCGAGCTGGGCATGGACCGGCCGGACAACGGCGTGGCGCGGAATCTCCACGGTGTGCTCCTCGGAGATGTCGTGAGGGCGGCGGATCACGCGCCGGAGAACCTCTTCGCGAGGTCCCGGGCCCATTGCGCGGCCTTGGCCGCCTGGTCGCCGGTGACGGGCGCGCCGGGCATCCGGCTCAGGCGCTCCACCTGCTCGGCGTAGCGCAGGTGCTCCCGGTGAGCGTGTTCCCGGCAGGCGAGGCAGGTGACGCTTTCCGGACGGACCGAGGTCATCGCATAGGGCACGCGGAGTCCGCACCCGGTGGTGACGACATCCGGCGCGTCGGGCGCGCGCCCCAACGACGACGCGATCAGATTGCGGTAGGCGGCACCGGCCTGCATCACCTGTCGCTCGACGTGGATGTGCGGATCGGTCTCGCTCATCTGCGTCCGGCCTCCGATCCGAGTCGTCCCGCAATCAGGTTAATGCGCCGAGCCCCAGGTCGAGGGGCTCGGCATGCTCGCGTACCTCGCTCACCTCGGCGCGGGCCACCCAGCGCCGGTGGACGCCCCGCTCGATCCGCTCCATGCCGAGCGCCCGCGCCACCGGCAGCCGCCCGCCGGTGTATTCGAGCAGCAGCTCGCCTGCGCGCTCGTCCCGTACGAGGCAGGGGGCGCCACGCCACGCGCACACCCGCGTGACGTGGAAGACGGCCTCGCACTCCTCGGCGGGCACCGACCGCACGAAGCGGCCCGGGGCCCGCTCCTCGAACCCGTCGGCCGGCCCGTCGCCGAGCAGCCGGATCAGCAGCCCGTCGTGTCCCGGGTCGGGATTGGCCGGAAAGCCGGCTCCCCGCCAGCGCGCCCGGTAGCAGCTCGCCGTGGCCTGCGCCGGAGCCTGCGCCGGGTGCTCGCCGGGCATCCAGCGGCCGAGGTCGCCGTCGTAGACCGCGCGTACGGTCTCGGTCCCGGCCGCGGTCAGCTCGACGATCTCCGAGCCGTGCGGCAGCCGTACGGCGTCCACCTTGTACTCACGGACCAAGGAGTCCACGTTCGGCGCGAGGCCCATGCCGGCGAACGGCGGCTCCTCGATGACCCAGCCCGCCACCGCCGCCATGCCCGCCTCGTGGGTCCCGCCGTACGGCGTGCGGTAGAGGTTGAGCCCCACCGTGCGCCACCGCAGCAGGAACAGCGAGCCCTCGCCGCTGAGCAGGCCGTCGTCGGCGCCCCGGCCGAGGGCGTCGGCGAGCACGGCCGGCGTCGCCACGTGCGCGACGTCGAGCGCGTGGTGGCAGTAGCCGGAGACCCGCGACTCCCCCTCTCCGAGGTAGGCCCGCAGGTCGTGCGGCGTCAGCGGCTTCTGCACGACCGGCAGCGCGGGCTCGGGCTCCGCCCTGCGGTCCTGCGCGAGGGTGGGGACCGCGAGCCTGGCGACGGTCCCCGGTTCGAGCAGGAAGCGCACCGGCAGGCCGGGGTTGACGGCGAGGCCCCACCGGGGATCGGGCCAGCCGGCGGCCAGCTCGACCAGCGAGGTGATCCTGACCCGCGACAGTCCCGTGGCCGCCCGCATCGCCTCGACCGACGTGTAGGCGGGCAGCCACACCCGGTCGGGCGCGGTGATCGTCGGCCAGGCGGCGTCACCGTCCGGCGGCACGGGCAGCGCCAGCTCGGTGTCCCTGAGCATGCTCAGGCAGAGCGCGATGTCCCCCGCCTCGTACGCCGCCCCGAGCCGCCGTTCGAACGCGCTCGCGGCCCAGTCCGTCACCGGCCGCCGGTCGGTCACAGGCTGAACGGCGGCAGGAAGGACGGCGCCTTCGTCCCGCCGAGGTCGCCGAGGTCGGGCTGGGGCTCGGTGAGACCACCGGTGGCCGGGTCGAAGGCCACCTTGGCCCTGGTGAGGTCGGGCACGTCGGCGGCGATCGCCGTCATGCCGGGGAACTTCGCGCTGGCCGCACTGTAGAGATAGCCGGACACGGTGAGGATGCCGGCGACCTTCCAGCTCGTCTTCATCATCGTGCCGACCACCTTCTGCGCCACCTGGCCCAGGCCGACCATCGCCCGCGCCACCATGGGCCGGGTGGCGGCGAAGGTCAGCACCTGGCCCTTGCACGCCTGGCTGAACACGGCGACCGCCATGGCCGAGCCGCCGAGCGACAGGGACACCCAGCTCGCCGCGTCGTAGAGGTCGGCGCCCGAGTCGAGGCTGCCGCTCACGCACTCCCTGCACCTCTCGAAGTTGTCGAGCTGCGTGTTCAGCTCGGCGTGCTTCTCCTTGAGTGTGGCGAGCATCTTCCCCTTCAGATGCCCGTCGGACTCGAGCGCGGTGAACTGCCGGTCCAGGTCCGTGCGCAGCGCGGCGATGCCGGCCTGCTTCCCGTCGGCCGTGGGCTCCTCGCGCCACTGGCGCGCTCCCTGCCGCATCGCCTCCGGGTCTGAGATCATCGTCGTCAGCAGCCCCGCCAGCGGCCATCCCGTCCCTTCGATGCGCGCCGCCGCGGCGGCCATGCCGGCGCCCGTGATGAACCTGCCCGTCGCCAGGTCTGCCATCTCCTAGTCCTCCTCCTGCATGCCGAGGACGGCGGGCGCCACGTCTTCTTCGCCGAACCAGGTGCTCTCGTCCTCCGGCACCGCGGGCCCCCGGTGGCGGTCCTTGTCCTCCCCGTTGTTTCCCGCGCCCGCCATGGGGGCGTACGGCACCCCGGGCACCCCGCCGGCTCCGATGCCGCCGCGGCCGGCGCCTTCATAGCCGGTCGACGCGCCCGAGCCGTAGCCACCCGAGCCGTAGCCACTCGTGCCGTACCCACCCGAGCCGGAGCCGCCGGTGCCTGTCCGGGTTCCCGTGGAGTAGTCGGTCGGCCCGTAGCCGCTCGTGCCGAGGTCGGGGAGCGTCGGCACCGTGGGCGGGGCCGGGGTGTGCGCCGAGAGAGCGGTGTCGCCGGGGACGGTCGGCGCCTGGGGGTTCGGCGCGTTCCGGTCGAGCCCGTCGAGGCCGGTGCGGCCGATCCCGTTCCCGTTCAGTCCGTTCGGGTCGAGCCCGCTGCCGCCGAGGCCGGTGCCGTTCGGGCCTCCGGGGCTGGGCAGGTCACCGGGGCTGGGCAGGTCACCGCCCTTCCCGCCGGGGCCGGGCAGCGTGCTCGGGTCGGGCAGGTCGGGGTGCTTCAGGCTGTCGTCGAGGTCGGTGCCCAGTTTGTCCTTCGGCAGCTTCCAGTCGTTCCCGAGCCCGGAGGGGCCGGTCTTCGGCAGCCCACCGCCGCCGAGCCCCAGTTTCTTGGGGTCGATCCCGGCGCCCTTCGTGCCGCCGCCCAGCCCGTTCAGGCCGCCCTTCCCGGTCTTGCCCGAGCTCTCCTTCTCCCCCTCCTTGGCGTTCTCGACCGCCTTGTCGAGCGCGAGCTTCCAGGAGTCGAGGACGCCCTTGCCCTTCGCCATGGCGTCGGCCGCCTGGTCCCGCAGCTTGCTGTGGACGCCGTTCAGGCCGCCGCCGATGACGCCGAATGTCCCCATGGGCAGGTGGATGTTCTTGATCGCCGCACTCGTGTCGGACAGGGCCTGCCCGTGACTCGCCACCTGGTTGGCGAACTTCCCGACTTCGGAGTAGCGCATGAAGAACTCGGGGTCGGACAGGCGGGGATCCACCGCGCCGCCGTTCGCTCCCATGGAGGCCGCGAGGCCGGCGAAAGGATTCGTCGCGCCCCCGCTCGTATCGGTCACAGCATCCTCCAGCCGATTCCCGGCAGATTGCGTTTTCAACTACTTACGGCCGAGTCGCCACAAAGCTCGTAAAACGTACAAATCTCCTAACCGGCCGTCTGACAAAACCGCAAGAGACGTGACAAAATCTTAATCTCGGACAGCCCCGGCAAGCCCCACACTGATCCATTACTGTGACTTTTGGGTCATCACCCGACCCTCCTGGTCGGGGGAATTCGACAGGATCAGTGGAGGTGACCATGTCGCACTCTGGCGCAAGCCAGGCCCAAGTGAGCCGGCACGACCTGGACGAGGCGATCACCTGGATCGGCGACGCGGCCGAGAACATCCGCGGCATCCAGCGTTACCTGGACAGCGCCGGCGAGAACCTCAAGGTCCACTGGCAGGGCGAGTCGCACCACGCGTTCGACAAGGTGCACCTGCTGTGGCACGAGCGCATGGACGTCATCCTGGGCAGCCTGCAGACCCTCGCGGAGAGCATCAGGGCGAACAACAAGAACTACGCCGAGTTCAACGCCCACGCGACCGCCGAGATCAACAAGATCGAGGCGCTCATCAACCAGGCCCCGCCCGCCTCGTACAGCCGCTGAGCCCGAGACGACCACCAGGAACGGACGGAGAGCGCGACGGTGGACTTCGACATCACAAAGGTCAACTTCAGCGGTCTCGACACGGGCGAGACCGAGTTCCAGAACGCCTTTAACAGGCTGGTCACGGAGCTGGAGAACCTGGAGAACAAGCTCAACACCAAGACCGCGATCTGGCAGGGCAGCGCCAAGGACGCCTACGACCAGACCAGGCGGATCTGGCAGCAGGAGGCCAAGGGCCTGGCGGACATCGTGTCCCTGCTGGCCAAGAACATCAACATCACCAACATGAACATGCAGGACGTGGAGCGGATCAACGCCGCCATGTTCGACGGGAAGTGAGCGGACGTCCGACAGTACGGCCGGCGGCACCGGCGCTCCTCGGCCGGTGCCCGTCACGGCGTTGACGGGAGTGTGACGCATGGCTCGCGACGGTGGCGTGGAGGTCAGCCGCACGGCCCTCAGGAACGCGCGCAAGGACTTCGAGGAGGCGCTGGAGCTGCTGGCGCCCGGGGCGTCCAAACGCGAGGTGACTCCGGTCGCCTTCCCCGAGGGCGGCGCGGTGAAGCGCCTGCTCGCGCGGCGTGAGGCCGTCGGCGGCTTCTGGGAGGCCGCGATGGGTTTCCACATGAGCCTGACCGGCGCCGAGGGCGCGGTCACCGCCGTCTACGCGGAGATCGCCTCGACCCTCGGCATCGCCGCCGAGCGCCTGGAACTGGCGATCAGGAACCTCGACGCCGGGGAGCAGGCGGGCGCGCGGCACGTCGGCGTGGCGGACGTCTAGTCGGACGAGAGCGGTTGAGGAGGCGTCGTGGCCGAGAGGAAGATGCCGATCAGGGCGTCGATCGACGCGTCGGAACCGGGCGTCGTCACGCTGGACGCGTTGCGCACCGCGCTCGAGAAGACCGATCCCGAGCTGATCAGGTCGGCCTCGGGCGAGTTCAAGAGCGTCCACGACAAGCTCAAGACGGTGGTCGAGACGCTCGACAGGCACCTGGACGCGCTCGACAAACACTGGACGAGCGGTGAGGACGCCAAGCAGGTGAAGGAGCAGCTGCGCCGGCTCAGGGCCTCCACGGCCGCGGTGATGACCGCGATCGTGGACAACTCCCTTCCGGCGGGACAGACGGGACCGCCCTCGCCACGTGGCGTGGTGCCCGCGCTGGACGTGTACGCCAGCTCCCTCAACCAGTTCAGGGGCGAGAACGTCCCCAAGCCCACGAAGAGCGACGTCGACTGGTACGACGCGGCCATGGAGGCGGGGGCGGTGGGCGCCGCGGGCGGCGCGATCGCGGGCTCCCCCTTCGCGGGCGTCGGGGCCATCCCCGGAGCCGTCATCGGCGGCGTCGGCGGGTTCATCGTGGGCGGCATCGGCGGCGCCATCGGCTCGGTCTTCGGCGACGGCCCCTTCTTCAATCTCTTCGGAGAGTCGAAGGAGGAGAAGGACATGAAGGCGGCCGAGGAGCATCTCAAGAAGCTCACGCAGGCGACGCAGACCGCCAACGCGCTCTTCCCCGCGTCGCTCGACACCGACGTGCCGAAGTTCGACACGACGCCCCCGGCGTACACGCCGGTGACCGGTCCAGGGGGAACCCTCCCGAACGGGACGCTCCCCACGGACGTGCGAGGATGGCAGAACCCCGCCTCGCTCGGCGACCTCGGCACGGGCTCCGGCCCGGACGGCCTGAACGGCCTGGGCGACGGCGGCTTCCCCGGCTGGAACGGCTCCGGCGATCCGTACGGACCGGGCGGCACGGGCGTCCCCGGAGCCGGGATCGGCGACGGCGGACTCGACGGCAACGGCGGAGGACTGGACGGCAACGGGCCGGGCGGCGACCTGAACGGCGGCCTCGGCGGCGCGGGCGCCGGCGGCTCCGCAGGCACCGGCGCGAACGGCACGCGGCTGAACGGCGCCGGACTCGACGGGACCGGCCACGGCACCAGCCTCTCCGCCCACACGCCGCAGCCGGCCGATTTCGGCGGCCCGACCGGCGCCTCCGGCACTGGCTCCGGCACTGGCTCCGGCACCGGGTACGGCGGCGGATACGGCGCGGGCGGCGGTTCGGGCGCGGGCTCCGGCATCGGGACCGGCGGCATCGGGACCGGCGGCGCGAGCGCGAACGCGGCGGCCCTGCGCACCGGCGCGGGCAACGGCATGGTCCCGGTGGCGCCGCACGGCACGGGCGGGGACGGCGAGCGCCAGGAGCGTGAGCGCACCACCTGGCTGCTCGAAGACGAGGACTTCTTCGTCAGCGACCAGAAGACCACGTCCCCCCGCATCGACAGGGCGTAAGGCGAGGGAGGCGAGAGTTGAGCCACGATCCCGGCGGCGGGTCGCCGCCGCCGAAGCTGCGGCTGCCCGAAACCTGGCCGGGTCTCGGCGGAGGCCCGGACGAGGTGTACATCGACCACACGCGGGTCCGGCAGATCCTCAAGGGACTGCGGGAGGAGCTCGGCACGCTGCGCGGGCGCGCTCCCGCCAGCATGAGCGCCACCTGGAGCGGCCCGGGGACCGCGGGCGAGGTCCAGGGACTGACCAACGTCGGCCCCTCGGAGACCGGCCCGTGGGAGACGGCCAAGTATTTCGGGTTGAACGCCGAGCAGGCCCACGAGGTGCTCAGCGGCAAGTATCAGCTGCTGATCGACCGCATCGAGGCGATGGTGAGCGCCGTCGAACAGGCCGTCGTGAACTACGAGAAGGGCCACACGAGCAGCAGCGCGTGAGCTGCCGAGGGCAAGGGGAAAGATCGCGATGGGGGCCGAAGCCGGCTGGGAGCCGATCAAGGTGTACGCGAGCCTCTACGGGCTCGACCCGGACAACCTCTCCCGGGAACAGATCAAGCAGAAGCTGGACGCCGCGAAACCCGACGAGGTCAGGCGGGCCGGTCAGGCGTTCATCGACGCCGCCGATCTGGTGGGCGGGAAGGTCGGCGGCAACGGACCGTCCGAGATAGGCATCCAGGCGGCGCTGAGCAGGACCGCCAAGGACCTGTCCGAGGTCTGGCGCGGCCCGGCGGCCGAGCAGGTGCAGTCGGCGCTCCGCGCGCTGTACGCCACGGCGGGCGCGCTCGGCGACGCCATGACCGCGAGCGGGGCGGCGATGTCCTGGTACGCGGACGTGGTCGGGGACGCGCGGACGAACTTCCCCGCCGCCCCGAGCAACTCGGACGAGGGTGCGGGCGGCGGCACCACGGGAAGCCCGGCGGCCGACCCCGACGAGGCGGCGCGCAGCCACTTCCGCGCGCTCAACGAGAAGATCCAGGAGGCGAACAACGCCTTCGCCGACGGCCTGGCCTTCGACCTGCCCGCCATCGAGCCGCTGCACATCGACCTCGCGAGCTCTCCCCGCATCCACGTGGGCGGGACGGGGGCGCCCGTCACGAACACCGACGGCGTGTGGCACGGCGGCTCCTCCGGTGACGGCACGTCCGGCTCGGGCACGTCCGGTTCGGGCTCGGGTTCCTCCGGGTCCGGGTCCGGATCCGGTGGTTCGGGATCCGGCGGAGGCGGCCACTCGGGCGGCGGCTCCGGCAGCGGCGACGGCACGGGTTCCGGCAACGGCGACGGCACGGGCGGGTCCGGCGCGAACGGGCCCGGCAGCGCGGGCGACCCCGGCACGGCGGGCTCGTCCCCCGACCCCGGCGGCTCATCGGACCCAGGACAAACGAACACAGGACAAACAAGCACAGGACAGGCGGGCGGCTCCGGCGACGGATCGGGTACGGCTCCGGCCGTGATCGGCGGCTCCGACAGGACCGGCCTGGCGAACGCCCATCCCCTGCCCGGCGGCACGACTCCCGCGGGCACCACGCCCAACGCGTTCACCGGCTATCCGGACGCGCGGATCCCCGTCACGACGTCCGGGCCCACCGGCACGCTGCCGCCCGGCGGGGTGATCGGCGTGTACGGCGGAGCGCGCACCGGCTACGGGGCCGGTGGCACCGCGGAGGCCGGCGCCGTCCTGGGCGGCTACCGGACCGGCCAGAGCGGTGCGGGCTCGCCCTTGTTCCCCTACGCACCGGCGGGCGCCGATGGGGGTGGGCAGGACGAGCGCGAACGGGAGATCTACGACCCGGAGCCGGACGTCTGGCGCGTGACGAGCCCCATCAGCCCCCATCGCATCGGCTGACGAGGGCTCGGCGCCGCCGACGGCGGAAACGGTGTCCGAGGAGAATCGGCGCTAGGGAGCGCCCGACGAATGCTGCGCGACGGGCAACATTCGTCAGACATGACCTGGAACCCGGGCGGGCGGCGCGGGCTGCTCGCGGGGCGTCCCGGGCATCCCCGTCCGGCCCGTTCGCGTGACGCGGCGGGCGGGCGGCGGATCAGGGCGGTCACATGCTGAGTCTGCGGCTGATGCGGTCGAGCTCGCCCAGCACGTCCTCGGCGGTCCGGTCGAAGGCGGACTCCGCCTCTCTGACCTGGGCGAGCACGGCCTCCGGGTCGTCCAGGAACCTCGTCTGGTCGCCGTCCTCCCCGAGCACCTCGGCCATGGCCCGGTTCATCTGCCGGTACAGGTCGTCGGACGCGGCGCGCATCGTGTCCTTGATCCGATCGGCGAGCTCGCCCGAGCTCAGCCGCATCGCCTTGGGATGGAGCTCCAGCTCGCTCAGCCCCTGGCTGGAGAACTCCACGCTGACCAGTCCGTCCTCGTCCCGGGCTCGGCCCACGAGCGAGGAGAGGGTTTTCTGGAGCCGCTCGACGGCGGCCATCCTGGCGTCCGCCCGCTCCCTGAACCGCTCCATGTCGAAGTCCTCGAACCCGCCGGCGGTCATCCGAGCCCCTTTCCCCCGCGATTTTCGGAACATCGGCAAGTTAACGCATTCAAAGCGGGGCGTACGGGGTCTACGTGCTCACCCGTTACACATCAGTGAACATCCGTCTAATTTCCGCTATCCACCTGCGGAAACGTCGCCCTGGCGCATGGCAAGGGCACGAAGCCCGGTGATAGGGAAGATCACGTGTCATACGGTGAACCCTCGCCAAGCCGGTCACCGGCGATTTCCGCGACGGCGTCGCCCACCGGCCCGGTGAGCGCGACGCGGACGTCCCCCGCTTCCCCGGCTCCGTCCGTGCCGTCGATGGTCAGCCCGTGCCCGCACACTCCGCCCTGCCCGCCGCCCGGCCCCTGCCTGCCGGACTCGCTGCGCGGGCGGCAGGCGGGAGCGCCTCAGGCCCCGAAGCCGGCCGCGACCCCGGCCGCGTACTCCCCCGACCCGGGCGGCGGCTCGTCCGGCCTGCCCGGCTACGAGGTGGCCGCGGGCTTCATCAGGAAGTTCGCCGGGACCGTGGGCGGCTCCGCCGACGGCGTCCGGCGGCTGGGGGACGCCACGCCCCGTTTCCAGGGCTGGAACCTCGCTCCGCTCGCCGGGATCCCCATCGTCGGGCTCACCTTCGTGCACCGGTTCAACAGCGTCTCCGACACCTGGTCGAGCGCCGCCGGCATCCTCGGCGACGCCCTGCACAGGGACGGCGAGACGCTGGTCAGGGCCGCCGACAACTACGTCGCGGCGGAGCAGGCCGGCAAGGCGGCCATCCAGAACACGCGCATCTGAGAGGATCCGCATGTCGACCCCGCCCAGCGAGCCGGGCAAGCTGTTCGTGCCCGGCCGGCCCGCCTCGGGCCCCAAGGAGCTCTACATCACGGACTCGAGCGGCAACGTCCAGCGAGCCGTTTCCGTGGCGCCGGCCGACACGGCTGACACGGCCGCCGCCTCCGCCGCCACCCGTACCGATCCCGGCTTCTTCCGGGACCTGGTCAAGGCGCTGAACCCGCTGCGGCAGCAGACGCGTACGGCGGCGGCCATGTCCGGGCTGGGGATCGCGGCCCTCGCCCTGGACGTCGCCGCCACGCTGAACCTCGGCAACCCCTTCCTCTTCTACGACCGTCGGGAGCTCTGGAAGGAGATGGGCGGCCGGCTGGAGAGCGGCAGGTCCGACATCTGGTTCTCCTACTTCCAGGACGTCAGCCCTAACTGGAAGGGCCACGCGGCGGACCTGCTCGGGCGGCGGGTCCGCTTCAACACCACGGTCCTGTACGAGAAGCTCCACGGCGTCACCGGCGAGATGAGCGGCGCGATGCACAGCCAGTTCAAGGAGGTCCTGGAGTACGACCTGTCGGTGTTCGGCCTCTACGCCGCCTCGGCGCCGATCCTCCGTACGCTGGCGGCCATGAGCGCGCACCCGGCGGGGCGGGTCGCGCTGATATCGCAGGTGGGCGTGTTCGCCAGTGCGCTGGGCAACCTCGTCAAGCAGTTCGCCGACATCTACATGGCCTACGAGAGCGACCTCAACAAGCTGGAGCAGAAGCTCAACGACGTGCGGGCCGCCTTCTTCGACGAGGGCGACCCGGCGCGGGGCCGCCGGGACCTCACGCTCACCCCTGACGTGGCGGACCGCGCGCACATCCACGACTACTGGCAGCCGGCGAACAAGGATCTTCAGTGAAGAACACGGCCGCGTTCCACGAGGGCAGGGAAGGCGACGTCGCCGGCCTGGTGCGGGAGGTCCAGGGCCGCGTCGGCGCGCTCGCCGACCTGCTCCACGGGCTGAGCGAGGAGGTGATCGAGGGGACCGACGCCACGGGTGCCGTGGTGGCCCGGGTCACCGGAGCGGGCCACCTGCTCGGCCTCACCATCGACCCGCGCGCCATGCGCGACCTCGACGCCGTCGCGATGTCCGCCGCGGTTCAGGGCGCGATCGGCGCCGCGCGGCGCGGGACGGGCGAGCGGCTGGCGAAGGCCATGGAGGAGTTCGCCGACTCACCGCCGGCCGGCGACCCGCTCGCCCCTCACGTCCAGGCCCTGCTGCGGGAGGAGTGAGCGTGGACGAGATGCGTGAGCTCCGGGCCCGCATGGAGCGGCTGTCGGCCGCGGCCGCCCTGATGGAGGAGCTCGCGACCGAGTGGAGCACGCGAGAGTACGTCGGCAGGGCCGACGGGGGCCGGGTCACGGCGACCGTCGACGCCGTCGGCACGCTCCGCGCCGTCGACATCCATCCGCTCAGCATGCGCAGGCTCGACAGCCGCGCGCTCGCCGAGGCCGTCCTGAAGGCCGTACGGCGGGCCGAGGCGGCCGCGGAGGCGGCGAAGGAGGAGATGCTGCGGAGCGGACTGGAGGCCGCGGGGGTTCCCCACGTGGCCGGCCTTCTCGGCGACGCCCGCCGCGCGTTCGACGAGCGGGCGTCATCCGAAGGCATCGGCCGGCTCTAGCCGGGAACACCGCCGGTTCCCTCGCCGGCTCCTGGACGGCTCCGGCCGTCGACCCGCCAGGGCCGCCGGCACGCCGCTTCCCCGATGCTCAGTTTCTTGAATAGTCATATCCTTGACTATGAAGGAGCGGAGGGAGCGGTTCCATGGCCTTGCGGCACGCCGTCCTCGCGGCGTTGCTCGACGGCGAACTCAGCGGCTATCAACTGGCCAAGGCGTTCGACGTCGGTGTGGCGAACTTCTGGCACGCCCTGCCCCAGCAGCTGTACGCCGAGCTGGCCAGGCTGGAGCGGGAGGGACTGGTCGCGGGGCGGCAGGTGGTCCAGGAGACCCGGCCCACCAAGCGCCTCTTCCACGTCACGGACGCCGGGCTCACGGAGCTGGAGCGGTTCGCGGCGGCCGCGTCGAAGCCGTCGTTCATCCGCGACGACCTGCTCGTCAAGGTGCAGGCGGCCGACCACGTCGACGCCGGGCCGCTGATCCGGCAGGTCGAGGAGAGGGCCGCCATGGCCGAAGCCAAGATCGATTTGTTCCGGCGGATCCTGCGGAAGATGCGCGGCGGCCTGGGCGAGGAGGAGTTCCTCCGCACAGGGGGGCGCGTTGGGCCGTACCTGACCTGCCTGCGCGGTCTGGCCTTCGAGGAGGGCAACCGCGACTGGTGCCTGCGGATCGCGGCGATCCTGCGGGAAAGGAGCGCGGCCGGGCCGGGCGGAGGAACCACGGCCATGACCCGAGAGGGGACCGCGCCAGCCCCGCGGAACCCGGAGGTGGCCCATGCCGAACGGTGAGCCCCTGCGTTATGTCGCCCTCGGCGACAGCCAGACCGAAGGGCTGGGTGACGGCGACCCCGCCCACCCGCGCGGCTGGGCCGACCGGCTCGCCGAGCGGCTCACGACCGTGGACCCGGAGGTCACGTACGCCAACCTGGCGGTGCGGGGGCGGCTCGCCGGGGAGGTGCGGGGCGAGCAGCTCGCGCCGGCCCTGGCCCTCCGCCCTCATCTGGTCACCGTCGTCGCCGGTGTCAACGACCTGATCAGGCCCCGCTTCGACGCCGCCGAGGTGGCCGGGCACCTGGAGGCGATGTTCGCCGCTCTCACGGCCGCCGGGGCCCGCGTCGCGACCCTCACGTTCCCGGACGTCGGGAAGATCGCGCCGATCGCCCGGCCGCTCCGGTCGCGGGTGTTCCAACTCAACGACCGCATTCGGGTGGCGGCGGCACGGCATGGGGTCGTGGTCGCCGAGACGGCGTCTCACGCGGTCTCCACCGACCCCCGGCTGTGGAGCGCCGACCGGCTGCATGCGAGTCCGCTCGGCCACGAGCGCATCGCCGCGGCCGTGGCCCACGCCCTCGGCCTGCCCGGCAGCGACGACGGCTGGACGCTGCCCCTGCATCCCCCGGTGGATCCGGCCGGGTGGCGAATTCTGGGCGCCGAGCTGCGCTGGGCGGGCACGTTCCTCGGCCCGTGGCTGATGCGGCGCCTCCTCGGCAGGTCGTCCGGCGACGGTCGCACCGCCAAGCGCCCCACGCTGCTGCCCGTGCGGCCGACCGGGTGACCTCAGGCGGCCAGTGCATTCGGGAAGTGCCGCCTCGCGATCCGAGGGGTCAGCCCGACAGGCCGCGCACCCAGGCGTACAGGTCGAGCACGCCCAGCGTGAGCGGGACCAGCGCGACGATCAGCAGCGCGTCGAGGATGTCCGCCGCCCGGCCCCAGAACGGCGAGGGCCTGCCCGTAGGCAGCCAGAGGCCGAGGCCGAGCACGAGCAGGGCCGTCCACAGCACCCCGATCGTCACGGCCACCTCGGCGACCGCGTCGGCGCCCGTGCCCAGCGCGAACGCCAGCGCGGCGGCCCCCGTCACGGCGGCGAGGATCATCCACAGCCGCTGGGTGACCCCCGCGAAGACCCTCGCCCGCATGGCCAGCGCGAGCGCCAGCGTCGCCGCCGTCACGCGGGCGACCCAGCCGCCGTGCTGGACGAGCAGCAGCTCCGCCGCGACACCGGCGAGCGCGATCGCGATGACCATGCCGGTGGCGTACCTGTGGGCCTGCGCGGTCCGCTGGAGCACCAGCGGGCCGTCGATCCGCTGGTTGTCGCTGCGCAGTTCCTCGGCGCTGGTGGGCAGCGGCGGCAGCGGCACCCTGGCCATCCGGAACGACAGCGTGGGGATGAGCGGGCTCAGCGCCAGCAGGGCCGTCGCGACCACGGCCGCCGCCCCGGCGCCCGATCCCCCGAACACCATCACGCACGCCGCCCCCACGGCCCCGGCGACGGCCGCGACCGCGACGCCGAGGAAGCCGGCCACGCCGTCGGCGATCAGCACGCCGCCCACCGTCGCCACCAGCGCGGTGTACGCGAGCCCGGCCAGCAGGTTCGGCGCCCCGAGAACCAGCACGGAGCCCGACGCTCCGGGCGTGAACAGTCCGGCGAGGAACGCATGCGGCAGGGCCGCGTAGCCGACGAGGGCGCCGGCCGTGGGCTGGCCGACGGCCCTGGACACCACGGCTCCGGCGGCGACGAGCAGCACCGCGACGGCTCCGGCCACGCCCGCGGTGAGCCGCGGCGGGGCCGCCGCCAGCGCGAGGACGACGGCGCCGAGCGCGAGCAGCCCGGCGGCCACGCCCATGCCGAGCAGCCTCGTGTGCCGCGGCTCCCACCTGCCGCCGCCCTCCTTGGTCCCGGTGGCGACGACGTCGGCCACGTCGTCGTACACCGCCGGCGGCAGCACCGCGTCGCGCGGGCGCAGGTAGAGGACCTCCCCGTCCAGGACGCCCAGCGTGCCCAGGCTCTGGCCGAGGTCGAGCGGCGGGCCGCCGAGACGCTGGAGCACCCAGCCGGGGGCGGCGGCCGCGTCGCCTCCCACCTCCCCGACCGCCCGGAGCAGTCCGGGCATGACGTGCGGCAGCGGGATGTCCGACGGCAGCGCGAGGTCCGCCTTCCTGCGCGGGGCGACCACGGTGACGTGGCACAGGGGCGGCAGCGGCACGGCCGCCTGCGGCAACGCGCCCTGCTGGGCCGGGCCATGCTGAACCATGCCCTGCTGGACGACACCCTGCTGAACGTGAAGGGGGGCCGGCGATGACACAGCGGGAATCCTCTCCCGAAGATCTCTCTGACAGCCCGAAAATATCGGCAAACCTGGTAGAAAAGTCAGTCAGATGAGCATTGTCGTGGTCTCGCGCCCCGAGCGCCGCCCGGGCCCCAAACCGCCCCGTGGCGAGATCCTCCTGGAATCCCCGCCGGAGATTCCCGAGGTCCAGCCGCAGGGTCTGATGTCCGTGCTCACGTACGTGCCGATGCTGGCCGGCGGCGCCGCGATGGCGCTGATGTTCACGGCGGGCGGCACCGGCAACCCCCTCATGTACGTGGCCAGCGGACTGTTCGCCGTCTCCATGGTCGGCATGAGCGTCGGCCAGCTCGGACGCAACGCCGGTGAGCGCAGGAACCGGCTCAACGGGCTGCGCCGCGACTACTTCCGCTACCTGTCGCAGATCCGCAGGAAGGTCCGCAGGGCCGCCGTGCAGCAGCGGGAGGCGCTGGAGTGGAGCGGCCCGCCGCCCGACTCGCTGTGGTGGATCGCGATGGGCCCGCGCCTGTGGGAGCGCAGGCCGCGCGACGACGACTTCGCGACCGTACGGCTCGGCACCGGCGTGCAGAAGCTGGCCATCCAGCTCGTCCCGCCGGACACCAAGCCGGTGGAGGACCTCGACGCGCTGTCGGCGGGCGCGCTGCGCCGGTTCGTCCGGGCGCACGCCACGGTGTCGGGGCTGCCCGTCGCGGTCGCCCTGCACTCCTTCGCCCGCATCCATCTCACCGGCGATCCCACCGCGGTGCGCGAGCTGGTGCGGGCGATGATCGCGCAGCTCGTCGTCTTCCACTCCCCCGACGACATGCGGATCATGATCTGCGCGAGCAAGGAGTGGATGCCCCACTGGGAGTGGGTGAAGTGGCTGCCGCACGCCCTGCACCCCGAGCAGGCCGACGCCGCGGGCCAGGTCAGGCTCATGGCGGAGAACCTCGCCCACCTCGACGCGCTGGTCGGTGAGGAGCTCAGGGAGCGGGCCAGGTTCCGCCCTGGCGCCTCCGCCGAGGCCCTGCCGTACCACGTGGTGATCGTGGACGGCGGGCACGTGCCACACGACAGCCAGCTCGGCTCCGACGCCATCCAGGGCGTGACCGTGATCGACCTGTCCGGCGTGACCGGACCGGCCCCCGAGGCGATCACGCTCCGGCTGGACGTCCAGCCCGACGGCTTCCACATGGTCAAGATCGACCACGCGGGGCGGCGGTCGAGCAACCGGCTCGGCGACCCCGACCGCCTCGGTTATCCGCAGGCGGAGGGGCTGGCCCGGCAGCTCGCGCCGCTGCGCGCCTCCGCCGGCGCCCAGGGCGAGGCGCAGGACGTGCTCGGCGTCAACACCTCGCTCACCGACCTGCTCGGCGTGGGCGACCCGGTCCGTCTCGACCCCGCGGTGATCTGGCAGCCCCGCGCCGGACGCAACCGGCTGCGGGTGCCGATCGGCCTCGGCGCGGACGGACGGGTCGTCGAGCTCGACATCAAGGAGTCGGCGCAGGGCGGCATGGGGCCGCACGGCCTGGTCATCGGGGCGACCGGATCCGGCAAGAGCGAGCTGCTGCGCACGCTGGTGCTCGGCCTGGCCATCACGCACTCCTCCGAGATCCTGAACTTCGTGCTGGTGGACTTCAAGGGTGGCGCCACGTTCCTCGGCCTGGAGTCCCTGTCCCACGTGTCGGCGGTCATCACCAACCTGGAGGACGAGCTGCCGCTCGTCGACCGCATGCACGACGCGCTGCACGGCGAGATGGTGCGCCGCCAGGAGCTGCTGCGCGCCGCGGGCAACTACGCCTCGCTGCGCGACTACGAGCGGGCCAGGGAGCAGGGCGCCGATCTCAAGCCGATGCCGACCCTGTTCGTCGTGATCGACGAGTTCAGCGAGCTGCTCACCGCCAAGCCTGAGTTCATCGACCTGTTCGTGATGATCGGGCGGCTCGGCCGCTCGCTCGGCGTGCACCTCCTGCTGGCCTCCCAGCGCCTGGAGGAGGGCCGGCTGCGCGGTCTCGACACCCACCTGTCGTACCGGATCGGCCTGCGCACGTTCTCGGCCATGGAGAGCCGGGTCGTGCTCGGCGTCGCCGACGCCTACGAGCTGCCGCCCGCGCCGGGCAACGGCTACCTGAAGTACGACACCACGGGGATGACCCGGTTCAAGGCCGCCTACGTGTCCGGCCCCCACCACGCCGACCCCACGCGGTCCGCGCCCGGCGAGGCCGGCCGTCCGGTGCGCGACGTGGTGGAGTACGGCACCGCCTTCGCGCCCGTGGAAGTGACCGAGACGCCCAGGGAACTGGTGCCCGCCGAGGAGGCCGGCGGCCCACGGCACAGCCTGCTCGACGTCGTGGTCGGCCGGCTCGCCGGCCACGGCCCGCCCGCGCACCGGATCTGGCTGCCTCCGCTGGCCGAGCCGCCGACGCTTGCCCACCTGTTGCCGCCGCTGTCCGTCACCCCCGAGCACGGCCTGACCACGGCGACCTGGGGCGGCCGGGGGATGCTCCACGCGGTCGTCGGCATCGTCGACCGGCCGTTCGAGCAGCGCCGCGACCCCTACTGGCTGGACCTGTCGGGAGGCGCGGGCCACGTCGGCGTCGCGGGCGGCACGCAGAGCGGCAAGAGCACGGTGCTGCGGACCCTGATCACGAGCATGGCCCTGATGCACACGCCGCGCGAGGTGCAGTTCTACTGCCTGGACTTCGGCGGCGGCTCCCTGGCCTCGCTGGAGGCGCTGCCGCACGTGGGCGGCGTCGCGAGCCGCCTCGACGCCGACCGCGTCCGCCGTACGGTCGCCGAGATCTCCACGATCCTGGAGCGGCGTGAGGCGGACTTCGCCGAGCACGGCATCGAGTCGGTCGCGGCCTACCGGCGGATGCGGGCCGAGTCCGGCCGCGACGGCGACGGCTGGGGCGACGTGTTCCTGGTCGTGGACGGCTGGCTGACGCTCAGGCAGGAGTTCGAGTCGCTCGAACCTGTCGTCACCGACATCGCCGCCAGGGGTCTCGGATACGGCATCCACGTGGTGGCGGCCACCAACAAGTGGTCGGAGTTCCGGGCGAGCATCCGCGACCTGTTCGGCACCAGGGTCGAGCTCAAGCTCGGCGACGCCTACGAGTCCGAGGTGAACAGGAAGGCGTCGCTGGCGGTCCCCGAGGGCGTGCCGGGACGCGGCCTCACCAAGGAGGGGCTGCACTTCCTGTCGGCGCTGCCGCGGATCGACGGCGTGCAAAGCTCCGAGGACCTCGCCGCGGGCGTCCGCGGGCTGGTGCACGCGGTCAGGGAGGCCTGGCAGGGCCCGCCCGCGCCGGCGATCCGGCTGCTGCCGCCGGTGCTGCCCGCGGCCTCGCTGCCCGGTCCCGAGGAGACGGGACCGAAGATCCCCATCGGCATCGACGAGGCGACGCTCTCGCCCGTGCTGCTCGACTTCGACGCCGACCCGCACTTCGTCGTCCTCGGCGACACCGAGAGCGGCAAGTCGAACCTGCTGCGGCTCGTCGCCGAGGGGCTGGTGGCCAGGCGGCAGCCGCACGAGGCGATGATGATCGTCATCGACTACCGCAGGTCGCTGCTCGACTCGGCCGCGACCGCCCACCGCATCGGCTACGCGGCGTCGAGCACCGCCGCCCAGGAGCTGATCAACAACGTCCGCGGGGCCCTGCTGAAGCGGCTGCCCCCGGCGGACCTCACGCCCGAGCAACTGCGGGACAGGAGCTGGTGGCAGGGTTCCGACGTCTACGTCGTCGTGGACGACTACGACCTGGTCGCCACCTCGTCCAACCCGCTGCTGCCCCTGGTGGACCTGCTGCCGCAGGCGCGGGACATCGGGCTGCACCTGGTCCTGTCGCGTCAGATGGGCGGCGCCGGCCGGGCCATGTACGACCCGGTCATCCAGAAGCTGAAGGACATGGCCAGCCCCGCCGTCATCCTGTCCGGCAACAAGGACGAGGGCTATCTGTTCGGCAACGTCCGGGCGCATCCGCTGCCGCCCGGCCGGGGCTACCACGTCGACAGGAGGTTCGGCGCGCGGCTCGCCCAGACCGCGTTCCTGCCTCCTCCCGGGGAAGAGTGACAGGCGGAGAGGAGCGGTACGTGGCCGGTTTCGACATCCACTTCCAGGCGCTCGAAGGCTGCCGTACGGCGGTGAGCAAGGCCTGGGGCCAGTACGAGAGCCTGCACGGCGGCCTGCCCGAGACGCCGGGCACCCGGGCGGCCGCCTTCGGGCACGTGGACGGCGCGGCGGCGCTGGCGGCGGCGGTCGACGCTGCCTATTCCGCGCTGACCGCGGAGGCGGCCGACGCGAGAACCAAGCTGAAGGGCGTGGAGCGGGCACTGGAAGCCGTGCAGGACAACGTCAGGACGGCCCACAAGGCCACGTCCACCTCGATGCAGGTATGAGTGGGGTCGCGGACCTGCCGGGCGGCGCCGAGCTGGCCGCCATGGCGGAGAAGGTGAGCGGCGATCCCGGCGAGATCCGCGACATCGCCGGGAAGTGGCGCGGCGCGGCCGGCGACGCGCAGGACTACGCGGGCGGCGTGGGCCGGGCCGTGCGCACCGTGGACGCCGCGTGGCAGGGCCGCTCCGCCGACGCCTTCGTCACCTACATGAACAGGTACGGCAAGGCGGCGGACGGCCTCCACGACGCCCTGGTCGCGTGCGCGGGCGCGCTGGAGAAGGTCGCCGGCGCGCTGGAGAGCGCCAAGTCGAAGATCGACGGCATCTGCGCCGACGTGGTCGCCGAGGCGGCGGCCTACCGCGGCCGGAACCCGGATGCCACGGGCAAGGAGCTGGAGAACGGGCTGCGGGCCATCGTCTCCCGGGGCGTCGAGGACGCCCGGCCGCACCTGGAGCAGGTGACCACGGCCGTCGGCGACGCCGCGAAGACGCTGGGCACACGCCTGGGCGGTGACTACCGTGACGGCGCGCTCACCTTCGCGAAGATCCCGGACCCGGGCAAACAGGAGTTCGTGCCCCGGCACGGGCACCCGGTCGACTGGCAGCGCACCCCCGGCTACACCGGGGCCCCAGGTGACAAGGCGCACCCGACGTACGCCTCGTACCGCCCGACGAGCCTCAGCGGCGTGAGCGGCTCGGGCGGGAGCGGCGGCTTCGGCGGCTACGGCCCCAGCGGCCCGCCGCCGGCCGGCGGCGGGCCCGCGCCCACGGGCCAGGTCAAGGAGTGGATCGAGCAGGCCATCGAGATCCTCAAGGCGCAGGGCTACCCCGCCGAGAAGATGAACCGGGACGACATCTGGATGATCATCCGGCACGAGTCGGGCGGGAACCCGCACGCGATCAACAACTGGGACTCGAACGCGGCCGCCGGAACCCCCTCGAAGGGGCTGATGCAGACCATCGATCCCACGTTCAACCGCTGGTCCCTGCCGGGGCACAAGGACATCTGGAACCCGGTCGACAACATCATCGCGGGCGTCCGCTATGCCATCGAGCGCTACGGCTCGGTCTCGGCCGTGCCCGGCGTGGTGGGCATGAAGACCGGCACCGGCTACCGCGGATACTGATCGTTCAGGCGGCCGGGAAGTCGGTGGCGGGCGCGGTGAGCGCGGCGGCCTCGACGTTCGCCCGCAGGGCCCCGACCTTGGCCGTGGCGTAGGAGTGGGCGTCCGAGCCGAGCAGCAGCCGCAGCGGGCCCTCCCCGGCCAGGACCCGGTCGATGATCGCGGCGGCGCCCCTGACCGGGTCGCCGAGCTGGCTGCCCTGGAGCTTGAGGTGGTCGCGGGTCATCGCACGGATGGCCGGGTAGTGCACGGTCGTCTCGGCGGGCAGGGCGAGCGAGTCCTCGGTGAGGAAGTCGGTGCGGAAGTAGCCGGGCTCGACGATGGTGACCCTGATGCCGAAGTCCGCCACCTCGGCGGCGAGGGCCTCGCTCAGCCCCTCCAGGGCGAACTTCCCGGCGCAGTAGAGAGCCCAGCCGGGGACGGCGGTCAGCCCCAGGATCGAGGACACGTTGACGACGTGGCCGCCGCGTTGCTCGCGGAGGACGGGCAGGGCGGCGCGCAGCACGTTCCAGACGCCCACGACCTGGACGTCGAGCATGTCACGGACCTCGCGGTCGCCGGTCTCCTCCACCGCGGCCAGGAAGCCGTAGCCCGCGTTGTTCACGACGACGTCCAGGCCTCCCAGGCGCTCGGTGGTCTCCCGGACGGCCCGCCCGACCGCCGCCTCGTCGCGCAGGTCGACGGTGAGCGGAAGAAGGCGCGACGGGTCGATCCCGTCGCCGCCGAGCGCGGCGAGCAGCCGCTCGGACGACCGCGTCGTCGCGGCCACGCGGTCACCGCGCTCCAGAACCTGCTTGACCAGTTCGAGGCCCAGGCCGCGGGAGGTGCCGGTCACGAACCAGACGGCCGGTCGATCTGTCGGGAAGCTCATGGTCATCCTCTGCTTGTCGAATGCTCTGCTTGTCGAATGTCGCCGTAGCGCCGGCCGGGAAGTCCCGGGGACCGGCACGGCACCAGCCTGGACCGCCACGACCGGCCGTAGGGAGCCATGTCGCGCCCTGTACGACCGCGCACCGTGCGACCGAGCACAGGGGAACCTAGGACGCACAGGGCCAGTCAGGACCGGACGGCGAGGGGGAGACTGGGTCGCATGGCCGAGACCAACCGCGAACTCGCTGATTTCCTGAGACGGGCCCGGAGCCAGGTCGACCCGTCACGGGCCGGCCTGCCCCCGGACGGCCGCGTACGAAGGGTCCCGGGCCTGCGCCGCGAGGAGGTCGCCCTCCTGGCCGGAGTCTCGACCGACTACTACGCCCGCCTCGAACAGGGCCGGCGCATCACCCCGTCACCGGCCGTCGTCGAGGCCATCGGCCGTGCCCTCGGGCTCGACGACGCGGGACGCGCGCATCTGCACGACCTCATCGGAATCACCGCGGCGCCCGTACGGCGGCGAGCCCGCGGCGTCCAGCGGGTGCGCCCCGGGCTCTACCAGCTCATCGACGCCCTCGACGGCGAGCCCGCCCTCGTCCTCGGCCGCCGCACCGACGTGCTCGCCGCCAACCGGATGGCGAAAGCGCTGTTCACCGACTTCGAACGGCTGCCGCCCCGGCGCCGCAACTACGCACGGTGGATGTTCCTCGACGGCGACGCCCGATCGCTGTTCGCCGACTGGGAGGTCCAGGCACGGGCCGCGGTCGAGAGCCTGCGACTCGACGCCGGCCGCGACCCGGACGACCAGGCCACCACCGCCCTCATCGCCGACCTGCGCGAACACAGCCGCGAGTTCGCCCACTGGTGGGACCAGCACCGCGTCCACCAGCGCACCCACGGCTCCAAGCGGCTGCGTCACCCTCTCGTCGGTGAACTGACCGTCGAGTACGAGACGCTCTCCCTGCCCGGAGACCCCGATATGACGCTCTTCGTCTACACCGCCGAAGCCGACTCGCCCTCGAAACGCGCCCTGGACCTTCTCGCGAGCTGGACCCTCCCCGGCCCCGCCGGCGATGCGATGTCCCCTCGGGACCCGCGGGGAGACGGCCGGCGAGTGGTGGACGACGCCGACTCCGCGTGACACGTCCCCGGGCGTCACCCGTCGGCGCGGCCGCGCAGACGAAAGGCCGGGCGGGTGCCCGCCCGGCCTTCGTGTGGATCGGTCAGCCGCAGTTGCCCCAGTCGGAGCTGGTGCCGGCCGAGCCGACGCGGCCGGAGTACCTGACGCACTTGCCCTTGGCCTGTAGCTTCACCGGGCCGGCGTAGTACTCGTAGCTACCACTGTCGGTCTTGCTGCCGCCGCCCTGGACCTCCAGGGTCGCGGAGACGGGCGTCGCCTTGCCGACGTCGGTCGTCTTGATGGTGACGACGCAGTTCTCCCCGGTGCTCGCGTTGTACAGCTGGTAGACGGTGCCTGCCGCCAGAGGGCTGCTGTGCTGCACGTAGAAGCCCGACCCGCAGACCTGGGTCGCGCTGTAGGGGTTCCTGGCCGGCGCCGCGGTCGTCGGCTTGGGCGCCGGGGTGCTCGGCTTGGGCGCCTGGGTGGTCGGCCTGGGCGCCGGAGTACTCGGCTTCGGTGCCTGAGTGGTCGGCCTGGGCGCCGGGGTGCTCGGCTTCGGTGCCTGGGTCGTCGGCCTGGGGGCCGGAGTACTCGGCTTGGGCGCCGCGGTCGTCGGCTTCGGTGCCGGGGTGCTCGGCTTGGGTGCCTGGGTGGTCGGCTTCGGTGCCGGAGTGCTTGGCGCCGGCGCCTGGGTGGTCGGCACCGGCGTGTCGGACGGGCGCGGCCGGGCGGGCACGGTGGGCTCCGGGCTCGGCACCGTCTCCTGCGTCTCCGTGGCCGCCGGGCTCGGCGACGGTGAGGGCGGAGGCTCGGGAGTCGGCTCCGTCGGCACCGGACTGGGCGTCGCGGTGACCGTGGCGGTGGTCGTCACATGCGCCGTCGGCTGCGTCCGGCCGGTGGGCTGCGCCGGCGGCGGGACCACCGGCTGGGTCGGCAGCGGCACGATCGGGCCGGGGGTCGGGACCGAGGTGAGCTCCGGCGTCACCGGAGCGTCGGTCGGCCACTCGCTCGGCAGCACCAGCGGCTGCACGGGCGAGTCCGGGTCGTCGGACGACAGCGCCCACGGCACCGTCACCTGCGGCGCCGCCGTCGGGGCCTGCCCGCCGCCTCCGGTCGCGCCTCCCGTGGTCCCGCCACCCACGTTTCCGCCGTCCGCGATCACGCGCCCACCGGAACCGTGCTGGCCCGCGGCGCGCTCCGCGGCGGCCGGCGACAGCTGGACCTCCGCGTAGTGACCGGCGCCCCACAGCCCCACGCCGGAGAGCAGGACCACGGCGCCGACCGCGGCCGCGAGGCCGACGGGGAACGGCTTGCGCCTGGCCGTCTCGACCTGGCCCTGGGTGGTCGGCGGACCCCACGTCTGCTGCGGGGGCTGCTCCTGCGGCATGGCGGGCGGCTGCCAGGCGACGGCGGGCACCTGCTGGGGCTGCTGGGGGACGGGCGGCGGACCCCACGTCTGCTGCGGGGCCGGCGGAACGGGGACTCCCCCGACCGGCGGCTGCGGCGGCTGCGCGGGCAGCACCGCCGTCGCGCCGGGGCCCGCCGCCGGTTGCGCCCCGGCGGCACCGCCGCCGAGCAGTTGCAGCATGGCGGCGTAGGCGGTGGGCCGCTGCCCCGGCTCCTTGGCCAGCGTGGGCAGCACGACCTGGCGCAGCCGCTCCTCCAGGCCGCCGAGGTCGGGCTGCGCGTTCAGCACCGCCTGCGGCTCCTGCGGGAACGGCGGACGCCCGGTCGCGGCGAAGACCACCGTGGCGGCCCAGGCGAACATGTCCGCGTACGCGTCGTACCGCTCGCCCCTGATCTGCTCGGGAGCCCGGTACGCCGGCTCGCCCACCGGCGGTCCGACGGCGACGTCGGTCAGCTTGACCCCGTCGTCGGAGACGATGACGTTGTGCGGGGTGAGCGCGCCGTGCGCGAGGTCGGCGAGGTGCACGGCGGTCAGCGCGGTGAGCACGCCCACCGCGACCCGTTCGAGCGCCTCCCCGGAGAGCGGGCCCTCGGCCGCCACGGCGGCGGCCAGACTGCGCCCCTCGACGTGTTCCCTGACGACGTAGGGCCGATCACCGAGCAGGCCCGCCGTGATCGTGCGGGCCACATATGAGCTGGACACACGCGTGGCCACAGTGAGCCGGTCGAGGACGGCCTGCCCCGAACCCGGCTCGGCGGCCAAGAGCCTGATCACCCGCACAGGGGCGTCGTCGCCGGTCTCCTTGCCGACATAGACGTCGCCGCGGGGCCCCTCGTCCAGCCGTCCCAGGATGGCGTACTCGCCTATCTGCTCGGGATCACCCGGCCGTAAAGGGTGCATCTCAGTCCTTTCTGGAAGTGACCTGATCAGGATCATTCAACCAAGAGGACGCAGCACAAAGCAGCGGTTTCCGGCAGGCCAAAACATTTAACCGTCAATTACTCAAAGCAGGCATGTCAACCCTCGCGGCCGGGGCGCCACCTTCTGCGCCTGCCCATCGGCGCGAACACCCGCACGGCCACGATCAGACCCACCGCGCACAGCGCCGCCGCCGCGATGGTGAGCGCCAGGTCGATCGCCTCCTGGTCCACCGGAGCCGCCCTGCTCACCGCGTTCTGCGGCAGCGGGGCCGGCGCCGGCGGCGCGATGACGGGGGCGTCGACGGCTTCCAGCGGCAGGATCGCGGTGACGGCGAGCAGCGGGTTGACCATCCCGGCACCCGTGCCCGTCCCCACGCCGCCGTCCGCCGTGGCGGTGATGCGCCACCGCACCCGCTCCTGGCTCAGCTCCGGGTGGCGGGCACGCACCAGCGCCGCCACCCCCGCGACGTACGGCGCGGCGAAGCTGGTGCCCTCCAGCCCGCTCATGTACGCCCGTCCCGGCCAGGTGGAGGTGATGGCCTGGCCCGGGCCGAGCACCCCGACGGGTGTCGCCGTGTTGGAGAAGTCGGCGCGCCTGCCGTCGGGCGTGGCGGAACCCACCGCCAGCACACCGGGGTAGGCGGCGGGATAGGAGGCCTCAGGCGTGCCGTCCTCCGCGGTCCTGTTGCCGGCCGCGGCCACGATCACCGCGTCCTTGCCCAGCGCGTACGCCACGGCCTGCCTGAGCTTCGGGTCGTCGTGGGCGTCGATCGACACGTTGATCACGTCGGCGCCCGCGTCGGCCGCGTCCACGATGGCCCTGGCCAGCGTGTCCGGGTCTCCGTTCTCCTCGTTCGTCTGCTTGAGCGAGATCAGCCGCACGCCCGGCGCGACGCCGACGAAGGGGACGCCCTTCACGTACTGGGCGGCGATGATCCCGGCGACGGCGGTGCCGTGGCCGACGCAGTCGCGGTGTCCCGTGCCGGTGTAATCGACTTCCTTGGCCACGCGGAGCTGCGGGTGCGTCAGGTCCACCCCGCTGTCGATGATCGCGACGGTGACCCCCTCGCCCGTGGTGAGCGGCCACACCCGCTTCGGGTCGAGCCTGCGCTGTGCCCACGGCTCGGCCACCTGCATGCTGCCCTTGCGCGGCGCGCAACGCACCGGCGCGGCGCGCGCCTGTGCGGGCGGCGCGAGTGGTGCCATGAGAAGCAGAGCCAGCACGGTCGCCAGAAGGCCGGGTCCCCGCATGAGTGATCAGCCTAACCGGTCGAGCTCGGCCGGTGCCGCCGGTTCGAAACCGGCATACCGGCGATGGGGCTCGGAAGCGGCGGAAAAAAGGCGCGACAGCAGTCCCACTCAGCAAGGGGGCGGACGCCGTCCGGCGTCGACACGTGCATAAAATCCACGAAGGCTCGTAACCCAGGGGCCCGAGGGAAGGATGGACGCGGTGCACAAGGTCCTGATCGCCAATCGCGGTGAGATCGCCGTACGGATCGCCCGGGCCTGCAGAGACGCCGGCATGTCCAGTGTCGCGGTCTACGCCGACCAGGACCTGGACGCGCTGCACGTGCGGGTGGCCGACGAGGCGCACGCGCTCGGCGGGCAGAGCCCGGCCGAGACCTACCTCGACATCGACAAGATCCTTTCGGTCGCGAGGAAGACGGGCGCGGACGCCGTCCACCCCGGCTACGGCTTCCTCGCCGAGAACGCCGGCTTCGCCCAGGCCGTGCTCGACGCCGGCCTGATCTGGATCGGCCCGCCGCCTTCGGCGATCACCGCGCTGGGCGACAAGGTCCAGGCGCGGCACATCGCGCAGCGCGTGGGCGCCCCGCTCGTGGCCGGAACCCCCGACCCCGTCTCCGGGGTGGACGAGGTCGTCGCCTTCGCGCAGCAGCACGGACTGCCGATCGCGATCAAGGCGGCGTTCGGCGGCGGCGGGCGCGGGCTCAAGGTGGCCCGCACCTTGGAGGAGATCCCCGACCTGTACGAGTCCGCCGTGCGCGAGGCCGTCACCGCCTTCGGGCGCGGGGAGTGCTTCGTCGAGCGCTACCTCGACCGGCCGCGTCACGTCGAGACCCAGTGCCTGGCCGACGCCCATGGGAACGTCGTGGTCGTGTCCACCCGCGACTGCTCCCTGCAGCGCCGCCACCAGAAGCTGGTGGAGGAGGCCCCGGCGCCGTTCCTGACCGACGAGCAGCTCGAACTCCTCTACTCCTCCTCCAAGGCGATCCTGCGCGAGGCCGGGTACGTCGGCGCGGGCACGTGTGAGTTCCTCGTCGGCCAGGACGGCACGATCTCCTTCCTCGAGGTCAACACCCGGCTGCAGGTCGAGCACCCGGTCAGCGAGGAGGTCGCCGGCATCGACCTGGTCCGCGAGATGTTCCGCATCGCCGACGGCGAGCCGCTGGGCTACGACGACCCGGTGCTGCGCGGCCACTCCATCGAGTTCCGCATCAACGCCGAGGACGCGGGCCGCAACTTCCTGCCCGCGCCGGGGACGATCACCTCGATGCGCGTCCCGTCCGGCCCCGGCGTGCGGCTGGACGGCGGTTACGAGACGGGGATGAGCGTGCCGCAGGCGTTCGACTCGCTCGTGGCCAAGCTGATCGTGACCGGCGCGACCCGGGAGCAGGCGCTGGAGCGGTCGCGCCGGGCCCTGGCGGAGTACGAGATCGGCGGCATGCCGACCGTGCTGCCGTTCCACCGGGCCGTGGTGGACGACCCCGCCTTCACCGGCGAGCCGTTCTCCGTGCACACCCGCTGGATCGAGACCGAGTTCGTCAACGAGATCCCTCCGTACGAGGGAGCCGTGGAGGCGGCCGAGGCCGCCGAGCGCGAGCGGATCACGGTCGAGGTCGGCGGCAAGCGCCTGGAGGTCGTCCTGCCCGCCGGCCTGGGCTCCTCGGGTCTGGGCTCGTCCGGTCCGGGCGCGACCGGCGGCTCCGGCCCGGCCAGGAAGGCGGCGCCCCGGCGGTCCGGCGGGGGCGCGGCGAAGAAGGCCGCGGCGAGCGGCGACTCCCTCGTGAGCCCGATGCAGGGCACGATCGTGAAGGTCGTCGTCGCCGACGGCGACACCGTCGAGCCCGGCGACACGGTCGTCGTCCTCGAGGCGATGAAGATGGAGCAGCCGCTGACCGCCCACAAGGGCGGCACGATCACCGGCCTCGCGGCCGCCGTCGGCCAGACGGTCACCGCCGGGGCCGTCCTGTGCGAGATCAAGGACGCCTGAGCCTGCGCGCGGCCGTGGGGGCCGGGTCACGCCCGTGTGCCCGAAGGCGCGCGGGCGCCTGCCTGGTCCTCGCGGTCGTCGACCGGATCGGCGATCCGCAGCGGCGCGTCCGCCGGGGGCGCGGAGCCGGAGAAGCCGTCGGCCAGCATGGCGGCCACCGTGTAGAGGTGCCACGCCACATGGGGTCGCCGCGCCTTCGGCCGCCCTTCGGGTGTGGCCGGCAGGTTGGCGAACAGGCCGGCCACCGCCGCCTCGTCCACGACCCGCGCCAGTTCGTCCGTGACGGCCGTCCCGTCCCACGCGAGGACGCCGGCCCGGAGCTCGGCGGCCAGGGCCTGCGGAACGTCGACGCGCCAGTTCCAGGCCTTGGGGCCGCCTCCACCGGCGATCGACGAGGGGACGTCCCGCAGGTGACGCCGTACGCGGTCCAGCAACGTCCGGCCCGCGGGTTCGGCAGCGAACCGCCACGGCCTGCCCTCGATCGGGACGTCCCTCAGCCCGGGCGCGAAGGCCACGATGCACCGGTGGACCACCTCCTCGGACCGCCGCCACATCGGGTCGATGCTCAGCGCGGTCCGTACGACCAGGTTGTCGAGGAACGGCGGAACCGGCGTCCCGCCGCGCAGCAGCGCGGCCCGGGAGGCGGCGTGCCAGCGGCCGACGCGGTAGGTGAGATAGAGCCGGTCGAGCGTCCCCGCCGGGTCGTCCTGCCCGCGCCGCCGCCACGGCTCCGCCAGCTCGCGGGCGTGGTCCGCGGCCTCCCGGCTCAGCAGGTCGGCGTTCCTGGTGAACAACCCCTCGATCCTGCGCCGCATGGCGGCGACGCCGAGGTCCTCCTGGTTGTGGAGGAACCCCGCCCGCAGCACCTCCCCGCCGTGCCCGGACATCCGCGGTCGCGGATCGAAGCCCGCCGCCTCCGGCACGTTCTCGTACGCCGACAGCATGCCCTCGCAGACGCGCACGACGTTGTGCGCGCGGACTCTGGGGTGGGCGACGACCAGGTGCGCGGCGTCCGCCGACCGCTTCGGCTCGACCGCCCGGTGCTCCACGCCGAGGGCCGCCGCGACGCGCCGCGCCAGCACGACGTCGGCGGTTCCCTCGCGCCCGGAGGTGGCCGTGGTGAACGGGATGCCCGCGTGATGGAGCAGCGCGGCCAGGAGCCTGCTGTCCCTGCCGCCGGTGAGCGACAGCCGTACGGGCTCGGTGACGGCCGCCAGTGGGCGCACCGAGGCCAGCAACGCCGCGGCGAGCTCGTCGGCCTGGGCCCGCATGCCGCGGGCGGAGCCGGGCCGGGGGCGCGCCTCGGGCGGCGGGGTCTCGCCGGTCGCGGCCAGCCCCCGCACGATGCCGATCTCGGTGGTCGGCGGCAGCGCGCGCACCCCGTCGAACGGGGTCTCGTCGGACAGGAAGTAGCCCATCCTGACCATGGACTGCAGCGCCGGGAGGTTCCAGGCGACGGCCGGACGGGCCGTGCCCGTCATCACGGCGCGGGCGACCAGGTGAACGAGCAGCGCCCGGTTGCCGACGACGTGGACGTCCGGAGTCTCGGCGTGGAACACCGGGCAGGCCCCCGTCATCCCGGTTGCGGCCGTCAGCTCGCCCTCCCCCGCGCGGAACACCGAGAAACAGCCGCCCGTACGGCAGGCGGTCTCCCCCAGGCGAGCGGCCGCCAGCAGGCGTGCGGCGTCGGCGGGGTCGGCGAGGTGACCGGTGACGCCGGCCACCCGCCGGTCGCCCCTGACCCCGTCACCCCTGACCAGGAGAGGCAGGACGCCGTCCTCGGGCTCGTTCGACCATGCCAGCAGCGCCACGTCACCCGCGCCGGACCGCCACTCCTCCGCGGTGACGGTCTCGGCGGGCACGGGGAAGGCGCGGCCGATCGCGGCCAGGGCCGCGGCCAACCCCACGGGAGGCAACGGCGCACCGGCCCGTTTGGCCGCGATGCCCAAGTAAACGCGCAACTGCCACCTCACTTTGTCGATCGTTGAGGGGTTCGATGCGAGATCGCCACGGACGGTTCGGCGACCGGCGCCACGGTCATTCACCGGCAGGAGGACGCATGCCGGGTTCCGGGTGCGGAACGATAGGTTTTTGTGGAGGAACCATCGCGCCCTGCCGTTCGTCCAGTAGGGCGAAGGAGGCTTGAAGCCGTGACCATGAAGACACCGCTCGGCCGGGTGGGGGCCGCCCTGGCGGCGCTGCTCGCCGGGCTCATCACCCTGCTCGCGCTCGCGCCGTCCGCAATGGCGGCGGCTCCCCCGGACCCCACCACGGTCCTGTCGTCCTGGAAGAGCGGCAACCCGCTGTTCGTGCAGAGCGGCGCCCCGCTGTCGTCCGACCAGCAGTCGGGCATACGCGACGCGCTCAAGAACGCGGACACGAAGATCTACGCGGTCGCCCTGCCGGACGGCACGATCACCTCGTCCCAGCAGGCGGGCGCGTACATCACCCAGCTCGGCAACGCGCTCGCCCAGGCGGGCAGGACGTCGGCGACCGTGGCCGTGATCGACGGCACGAACCTGTTCGCCGGGTCCAGCGCGCTGGGCAGGAACTCCCGGGGCGCCGCCGGCCAGATCGCGAATCTGGCCGCCGCCAACAACAAGGGCGACCCGGTCGCCGTGATGGAGGACTTCGTCCACCGGATCGACCAGTTCGCGAGCGGCGACCGTAAGGACCCGATGACCCCGGGCAGCAAGACCGGCGGTGGCGGTTCGGGTGTGCTCGTCGGCATTCTGGGCATCGCGGTTGTGGGAGGTGCCGGTTTGTGGATCATCGGACGCCGTAACAAGCGCAAGCGCGAGGAGCGCGAGGCCGCCGAGCTCGCCGCCGTCAAGCAGACAGTCGAGGAGGACGTCACGAAGTTCGGTGAGGAGATCACCGCGCTCGACGTGGACGTCAAGATGCTCCCGCAGGCCGAGACGACGGGCGACTGGCAGCGCGCCCTCGACTCCTACGAGCGGGCCAAGACCGAACTCGCCGCGATCAAGCGCCCGGAGGACCTGCGCACGGTGACCTCCACGCTGGAGGACGGCCGCTACGCGCTGGCCTGCGTCAAGGCGCGCGTGAACAACCAGCCGCTGCCCGAGCGGCTGCCCCCGTGCTTCTTCAACCCGCAGCACGGCCCGTCGGTCCGCAACGTCCGCTGGGCGCCCCCCGGCGGCGCGGTGCGCGACGTCCCGGCCTGCGCGGCGGACGCCGAGGCGGTGGAGCGCGGCTTCGACCCGCAGATGCGCGAGGTCATGGTCGACGGCCACCGCAGGCCCTACTGGGACGCCGGTCCCGCCTACCAGCCCTACGCGTACGGCTACTACGGCGGCTTCGGCGGCGGCGACCTGCTGACCGGCATGCTCGTCGGCACCATGCTCGGCAACGCGTTCGGCGGCTGGGGCCACGGCGGATACGGCGCCGGATACGACTCCGGCTACGCCGCGGGCGTGGAGGCCGGCGGCGGCGACTGGGGTGGCGGCGGCGACTTCGGCGGCGGAGGAGACTTCGGCGGCGGTGGCGGCGACTGGGGCGGCGGCGACTTCGGCGGAGGGGACTTCGGCGGAGGCGACTGGTAACGCCCGAACGCTTCCTGCACGGCATCGACGAGGGGCGGACCCGGCCGGGTCCGCCCCTTCGTCATGTCCCGGGGCCGCGACCACGGCCTCGTTGGACACCCAAGGAAGTGCCGACGCCGGGGGCCGTCAGCGGATTGCAAGTGCGGTTAAAGATCGCATGGGAAACTCGGGACGTTCCCCTCAGGAGGCTCCCCGTGCGTCGCTTCGCCCCCCTGTCCGTCACCGCCCTGCTCCTGTCGCTCGCGTTCCTGTCGCTTCCTGCGACCGCCGCTCACGCGGCCGCCGCGCCCTGCAAACCGGGCAGCGGCGTCAAGCTGCGCGGCAAGGACCTCACCAGCGCCACCCTGCCTCCAGACCTGCGGTGCGCCGACCTCACCGGCGCGAAGCTCGACAGGGTGGACCTCACGGGCAAGGACCTCACCGGCGCCGTCCTGCGCAAGGCCTCGCTGAAGGAGGCCGACCTCGGCCAGGCGCATCTCGACTACGCCGACCTGCGCGGCGCCGACCTCACCGAGGCCGACATGGGCCAGATGCGGGCCAAGCGGGCGAACCTGCGCGGGGCGGTCCTCGTCGACGCGGAGGCCGTGCAGGCCGAGTTCCCGCATTCCGACCTGACCGGCGCGGTCCTCACCCGGGCCGTGCTCAGCCAGGCCGACCTCACCGACGCCCAACTGGTGGACGCCGACCTGAAGGACGCCACGCTCGGGCAGATCAAGGGCCGTAAGGCCGACTTCACCCGGGCCAAGCTCGGCGAGGCCAAACTCGGCCAGGCCCACCTGGAGCACGCCGTGCTGAAGGACGCCGATCTGTCCGAGGCGGAGTTCACCCAGGCCGAACTCGACGGCGCGGACTTCCACGGGGCGAACGTCGACAAGGCCTCCTTCATCCAGGCCGACGACGTGGACCTCACCGGGGCCCGGGGCACGCCGGTCAACCTCCCCGACGACGCCGTCGCGCCCGGCACCACCGCCGGGGACGAGCCGGCCGGAGACAGGACGACCACGTGGGGGCAGGACCTGCCGGGCCGCCCGAAGGGCCCGTCGCCCGCGCTCATCCTCGTCATCGTGTCCGGGCTCGGCCTGAGCCTGACGCTGATCCTCTGGGGCGTCGCGCACCGGCGCAAGGAGCGGTTCGTGGCCGAGATGGCGGTGGCCAGGCACGCGGCCGAGGAGGACGTGACCCGCTTCGGCGAGGAGATCGACGCTCTCGACTTCGAGATGAAGATCAACCAGGTCAGCGGCCCGGCGTTCGAGTGGCGCGCGGCACTCGACGCGTACGAGGCGGCCAAGCAGGCGCTGAACGTCGCCCAGACGCCGTACGACCTGCGGGCGGCCGCCGCGGCGGTCGCACGGGGACGGCAGGCCCTGCACGAGGTCAGGTCACGGCTGTCCGCCACGGGCGGCCACCACTGACCTCGGCGAGTTCACCGGCGGCCCTGCCCGAAGACGGCGTCGCGGGCGATCGAGAGCGCGGTGGAGACCGCGCCCCTCAGGACGGGGTTGTCCGGGATGCCGCTCACGCGTACGTGCACGGGGACGGGCGAGACCTCCGCCAGGCGCTCGGCGACCAGGGCCGCCAGCGGGTCGCCGCCCGCCAGGCTGGTGGCGCCGCCGAGGACGACGAGGCCGGGGTCGAGCACGGCGACGAGCGTGAAGGCGGCCGTCGCGACCCTGTCCGCGAGGGCCGGGAGGTCCAGCCCGCGTACGGCCTGCGCGCCCAGCAGGTCGCACACCTTGATGTCGAGCCGGCCGAGGAAGCCGATCTCGCCGGCGCCGCCGGAGGCGCCCCGCCGGAGTCTGCCGTCCAGCACGACGGCCGCGCCGACGCCGTCGTCCAGCCAGAGCAGGACGAAATCGTCCCGCCCGGCGGCCGCCCCGGTGGCCTGCTCGGCGACGGCGGCCAGGTTGACCTCGTTCTCCATGACGACCGGCGCGTCGACCAGGGTGCGCAGGGCCGGGAGCAGTCCGGGGCGCCAGGCGGGCTCGGCGTTCCCGGCCGCGAGGTCTCCGGTCTGCGGGTCGACCATCCCGGGCGCGCCGATCACGACGGCGTGCAGGGGACGTGAGCCGGCCGCCTCGGTGAGCGCCTCCGCGACCAGCGCGGGAAGGTTCTCCCCGATGGGCCGCGTCGCCTCGCCCACGATGCCCCCGACGATGTCGGCGACCGTCACGTTGACCACGTCACGCCGCACGTCCACCCCGCCCACGAACGCCCGGTCGGCGACGATGCCGTAGAGCCTGGCGTTGGGGCCGCGCCGGTCGCCTCCGCTCTCCCCTGTGATCCCGATCAGGCCGTTCACCTGGAGGCGTTCGATCAGGTCCGACACGGTCGGGCGGGACAGGCCGGTGAGCGCGCGCAACTGGGGCGCGGTCAGCGGGCCCCGCTCCAGGAGCAGGTCGAGCGCGAGCCGGTCGTTGATGGCCCGTGCGAGCTGGGGTGTCGCGGTCTTCATGAAAACCCACTTTTTATCAGGAACCCTACCTGTTAATTTAGCCCCATGCGAGACAGACATCAACGGGCCACCGCCGTCGTCTTCGCCGTGCACGGCGCGGTGGCCGGCACCCTCGCCACCCGGATGCCCTGGTTCCAGGACCACTTCGGCCTCGGCACGGCCGCGCTCGGGCTCGTCCTGCTCTGCCCGCCGATCGGCTCGTTCCTCGCGATGCCGATGACGGCGCGGCTGGCCTACCGCTTCGGAACCAAGGCGACGACCCGCACCCTGCTGGCCCTGTGGTGCGCGGCGCTGGCCCTGCCCGTGCTCTCGCCCGGCCCGCTGTGGCTGGTGCCCGCGTTCCTCCTGTACGGCGCCGCGGCCGGGATGTGCGACCTGGCGATGAACGCCCAGGGCGTGCTCGTGGAACGGCGCCTGGGCCGCTCGGTCATGTCCGGCCTGCACGGCATGTGGAGCGTCGGCAACCTGTGCGGCGCGGGTCTCGGGGCCGCGGCGGCGCAGGCGGGCCTGGACGCGCGTGCGCATCTCACCCTCATGGCGGCGGCGCTGATCGCCGTGGGCGCCGTGGGAAGCCGTGCGCTCCTGGACGACGTGCCCGCGCCGGACGAGAAGCCGCCGTCCCGCTTCACGGTGCCGCCGAGGGCCGTCCTGCTGATCGGCCTGATCGGCTTCTTCGCCACCTTCGCGGAGCGGGCCAGCGGCCAGTGGGCGGCGATCTACCTCAAGGACGTGACCGGGGCGGGCGCGGGCCTCGCCGCGGCGGGCTTCACCGTGTTCACCGCGTGCATGGTCACGGTGCGGCTCGCCGGAGACTTCGTGGTGCGCAGGCTCGGGCCGGTCGCGACGGTGCGCGCGGGGGCCGTCACGGCCGTGCTCGGCGGCGTGATGGTGGTCGCGTTCCGGACTCCCGCGCCCGTGATCGCCGGGTTCGCGTTGTTCGGCGCCGGTGTCGCCGTCGTCGTGCCGCTGGTGTTCGCGGCGGCGGGCCAGGCCGCCCGTACGCCGGCCGAGGGCGTCGCGGGGGTCGCGACGATCACCTGGATGTCGGGGCTGGTGGCGCCTTCCGTCATCGGCTGGCTGGCCGGCACGTTCGCCTTCCCGTTCGCGTTCGCCCTGGTGACGTGCATGGTCGCGGCGATGATCCGGCCGGCGCGCGCGCTGCGCCCACGCGCCGCCGTCCGCGTACCGGTCGCCGCGGCTGACTGAGGTCCGGCCGTCAGATGCCGGCGGTCAGCGGGGACATGAGGCGGCGGGCGGCCTCGGTGATCGAGCCCGACAGCGACGGGTAGACGGCGAAGGTGTGGGCGAGCTGGTCCACGGTCAGGCGGTGCTGCACGGCCACCGACACGGCCAGGATCAGCTCCGACGCGCGCGGGGCGACCACGACGCCGCCGAGCACGATGCCGGTGTTCGGACGGCAGAACAGCTTCACGAAACCGTCGTTGAAGCCCTGCATCTTGGCCCGGGCGTTGGTCGCGAGAGGCAGCTTGACGACGTTGGCCTCGATCTCGCCCGCCTCGATCTGCCGCTGCGACACGCCCACGGCGGCGATCTCCGGGTCGGTGAAGATGTTGGCGGCGACGGTGGCCAGCCGGATCGGCTGCACGGCCTCGCCGAGCGCGTGCCAGACGGCGATCCTGCCCTGCATGGCGGCGACCGAGGCGAGCATCAGGACGCCGGTGCAGTCTCCCGCGGCGTACACGCCCGGCGCGGAGGTCCTCGACACCTTGTCGACCTCGATGAAGCCGTTGCGGTCGAGCCGCACGCCGTTGTCCTCAAGCCCGAGCCCCGAGGTGTTGGGCACCATGCCGACCGTCATGAGGCAGTGGCTGCCCTCGGCGGTGCGGCCGTCCTCCAGGGTCACGACGACGCCGTGCTCGGTGCGCTTGACCGAGGCGGCACGCGAGCGGCCCATGACGTTCATGCCGCGGCGCCGGTAGACCTCCTCGAGCACCTCGGCCGCGTCGGCGTCCTCGTTGGGCATCATCCGGTCGCGCGAGGAGACCAGCGTGACCTCCGACCCGAGCGACCGGTAGGCGCCGGCGAACTCGGCGCCGGTGACGCCGGAGCCGACCACGATCAGGTGCTCGGGCAGCTCCTCCAGGTCGTACAGCTCCCGCCAGCTGAGGATGCGCTCGCCGTCGGGCTCCGCACCGGGCAGCACGCGAGGGTGGGCGCCGGTCGCCACGATGACCACGTCGGCCCGGATCGTACGGTCCCCCGCGCGCACCACCTGGGGGTCGACCAGGCGGCCCCGGGCGCGGATGACCTCGACGCCCTCGGCGGCCAGCCGGGCGGCGATGTCGTTCGACTGCGCCAGCGCGAGTTCCTTGACGCGCTTGTTCACGTCGATCATGTCCACGGCGACGCCGCCGGCGTCGTGGTCAGGGCCGCCGTCGAAGCGGACCCCGAGAGACGACGCGTCGAGAAGCGCCTGCTTGCGGACGGAGGAGGCGATCAGGGTCTTGGACGGCACGCAGTCGGTGAGCACGCACGCCCCGCCGGGCCCTTCCTCCTCCACGACGGTGACTTGGGCGCCCAGTTGCGCGGCGACCAGGGCCGCCTCGTATCCGCCGGGGCCACCACCGATGATCACGATCCTTGTCACATGCTCCATTGTCCCGCATCCTGGCTTCGTATTCCCGGCGAGGTGCGCGTAACGGGCCAACTACGCGGATTTCTTTCGCCACACCTCCGTGCGCGCGCTACCCGTCCAACTTTCGGGATCTTGGTTTAGGCTTGTGTGCCGTGCCTGTTTACGCGGCCTACGGCAGCAACATGGACCCCAAGCAGATGGCGGAGTGGGCGCCCCACTCGCCCATGCGAGGAACGGGCTGGCTCCCGGGCTGGCGGCTCACCTTCGGCGGCGAGGACGTCAGCTGGGAGGGCGCTCTCGCCACGATAGTCGAGGACGCCGACGAGCAGGTATTCGTCGTCCTGTACGACGTGCCGGAGTGGGACGAGGCGTCCCTCGACCGCTGGATGGCCACCGACCTCGGCCTCTACCGCAAGCTCCGGCTCCGCGTCGCGACGCTGGAGGGGGATGTGCTCGCCTGGTCGTACGTGCTGAACTCCTACGAGGGCGGGCTGCCCTCGGCGCGATACATCGGCATCCTGGCCGACGCCGCGGAGAAGGCGGGCGCGCCCGACGACTACGTCGCGTGGCTGCGCACCCGCCCGTGTAAGAAGCTCGGCGACTGACACGGGCCCGGCACTTATCGGCCGGGTTCATGCTCTTCTGTACCCTCAGCAAAGTGACCCCATATGACCTGGCGGCCGAGGCCGCGACCACGCTGAGGAACCTCACCGGCATCCCTTCCTTCGACGTCGCCCTCGTCATGGGCTCGGGCTGGGTCCCGGCCGCGGACGCGATCGGCGAGACGGTCGCCGAACTCGCGGTGACGAAACTGCCGGGGTTCTCCCCTCCCGCGGTCGCCGGTCACGCGGGCACGGTGCGCGCGGTGCGCACCTCCGCCGGGCTCAACGCCCTGATCTTCCTCGGCCGTACGCACCTGTACGAGGGCCGCGGGGTGGAGCCGGTGGTCCACGGGGTGCGCACGGCCGTCGCGGCCGGGGTGCGCACGGTGGTGCTGACCAACGCGGCGGGCGGGCTGCGCCCGGAGACCCAGAAGGTCGGCGACCCCGTCCTGATCAGCGACCACATCAACCTCACGGGCGACAACCCGCTCACGGGCGCGACGTTCATCGACCTCACCGAGGTGTATTCCAAGCGCCTGCGCGACCTCGCGCGCGCGGTGGACCCCACGCTGGCCGAGGGCGTGTACGTCGCCTTCCGCGGCCCGACGTACGAGACGCCCGCGGAGATCCGCATGCTGCGCACGCTCGGCGGCGACCTGGTGGGCATGTCCACCGTGCTGGAGGCGATCGCCGCCCGGGAGGCCGGGGCCGAGGTGCTCGGGATCTCCCTGGTCACCAACCCCGGGGCGGGCCTGGTGGGCGAGCCGCTCAACCACGAGGAGGTCCTGGAGGTCGGCCGGGCCACGGCCGCCCGCATGGGCGTCCTGCTCGCCCAGGTCGTCGACAAGCTGTAGGGAGCACCATGACCGACTTCGTACGGCTCGCCCGGGAATGGCGTGACCAGGACCCCGACCCCGAGACGCGGGCGGAGCTCGACGCGCTCCTGGAGCGCAGCGGGGAACACGGGCGTGGTGATCTGGCCGCGCTGGAGGACCGCTTCGGCGCGAAGCTGGAGTTCGGCACGGCGGGCCTGCGCGGCGCGCTCGGAGCCGGGCCCAACCGGATGAACCGGGTCACGGTGATGCGGGCGGCCGCCGGGCTGGCCCGCGTCCTCGGGCCGGGACGCCACGTGGTGATCGGCTACGACGCGCGGCACAAGTCCGACGTGTTCGCCGCCGACACGGCCCGCGTGCTGACCGGGGCGGGCCTGCGCGCCTCGGTCATGGCCGCCAAGTGGCCCACCCCTGTCCTGGCGTTCGCCGTGCGCCACCTGGGCGCGGACGCGGGCGTCATGGTCACCGCCTCGCACAACCCGCCCCAGGACAACGGCTACAAGGTCTACTGGGGCGACGGCGCGCAGATCGTGCCGCCGATCGACCAGGAGATCTCGGCCGCCATCGACGCGGTCGGGCGGGTGGACGCGCTGCCGCTCGGCGAGGACTGGCAGACCCTCGGCCACGACGACATCCTCGTGCCGTATCTGCGGGCCCTGGCCGCGCTCCCGATCGGCGACGCCCGCGAGATCGCGGTCGCGTACACGCCGCTGCACGGCGTCGGCGGCGCGACCGTGTCCGAGGCGTTCCGCGTGGCGGGCTTCGAGGTGCCGGTCATGGTGAGCCGGCAGGCGATGCCCGACCCGGACTTCCCCACCGTGGCGTTCCCCAACCCGGAGGAACCGGGCGCCATGGACCTCGCGCTCGAACTCGCCGCCGCGACCCGCGCCGACCTGGTGATCGCCAACGACCCGGACGCGGACCGGTGCGCGGTGGGCGCCCCGCTGCCGGGCGGCGGCTACCGCATGCTGACCGGCGACGAGGTGGGCGGCCTGCTGGCCGAGCACGTGCTGCGGCACACCTCGGGCGCCGACCGGCTGGTCGCCACCTCGATCGTGTCGTCGTCGCTGCTCGCCAAGATCGCCGCCGACCACGGCGTGCGGCACGCCGAGACCCTCACCGGCTTCAAGTGGATCATGAAGACGGGCCCGGGGCTGGTCTTCGGCTACGAGGAGGCTCTGGGCTACAGCGTGGGGTCGGACGCCGGCCTGCCGGTCCACGACAAGGACGGCGTGGGGGCCGCCCTCACCGTGGCCGGGATGGCCGCCGCGGCCAAGCGGGACGGCAGGTCGCTGCTCGACCTGCTGGACGACCAGGCCCGCCGCTACGGCCTCCACGCGACCACCCAGCTCTCCGTCCGGGTCGAGGACCTGTCGCTGATCGCGAAGGCCATCGAGCGCCTGCGTACGCACCCGCCGGTGCAACTGGCGGGCCGGGCGGTGGAGTCGGCCGAGGACCTGTCCCAGGGGGTGGCGGGGCTGCCGCCGACCGAGGGCCTGCGCTACCGCCTGTCCGGCGACGCCCGGGTCGTCGTACGGCCCAGCGGCACCGAGCCCAAGCTCAAGTGCTACCTGGAGGTCGTCGTGCCGGTCGAGGGCGACGACGTCGCGCCCGCTCGCGCCCGGGCCGCGCAGAACCTGGAGGACCTGAAGAAGGACCTGGCCGTCGCCCTCGGGCTCTGAGCCGCCTACCGGCAGATCGTGTCCCGGGCCGGCCGCTCACCGGTGACCAGGAACGTGGTGACGACGCCGTCACCACAGGCGTTGCCGTTGACCAGGTAGGACCCGTGCCCGCCCGAGTCGACGGCGACCATGCGCGCCCGGCTCCCGAGGGCCTCGCGCATGCGCAGGGCCCCGCTGTACGGCGTCGCCGGGTCGCGCAGGTTCTGCACGAGCAGCACGTTGGACGGCCCCTGCGGCGTGACCCGCACCGGCGCCTCCGCCGGCCGGTAGGGCCAGTAGGCGCAGGGACCGATGTTGACCGGCATCCCTCCGGTGAGCGGGTGGGCCGCCCGGTCGCGGGCCACCAGCCGCCGGTGCAGATCGACCGAGCTCGGCCACTCGACGTCGTTGCAGATGGTCGCGGCCACCGAGGCCGCGCCGTTCTGCAGCGCCGCGTCAGGCGCGGCGGAGGGGTCGGGAAGGGGACCCGAGCCCAGCGCCGCCCGCATGAGCCCGGCCAGGCCGGGGAACCCGGTGTCGGAGTACAGCGCGTTCAGCATGGTCTCGCGCAGGGCCGCGCCGTCGAGCCGCGGCGGATTGGCCCCGGGCCAAGGGATCGGGGTGTGGTCCAGGCGCTCGGCGAGGTCCAGGAAGGTGCGGCGGACCGCCGCGCCGTCCGCTCCCAGGCCGTACTCGCCGTCACGCTCGGCCGCCCAGGCGGCGAAGTCGGGGAACCGGTCCTCGACGCCCACCGAGTAGTTGGCCAGCCAGGCGCGGGCGACCTTGTGCGGGTCGGGATCGTCGTTGCTGTCCAGGATGACCCTGTCGGTGCGGCCGGGGAACATCGTGGCGTAGACGGCCCCGGCGTACGTGCCGTAGGAGACGCCCCAGTAGGACAGGCGCTCCTCCCCGAGGGCCCGGCGGATGGCATCGATGTCCCTGGCCTCGTTGCGCGTGCTGATGGTGCGCAGCACGGGGCCGCCGTTGCGGGCGCAGGCCTCGCTGAACCTGCGGGCGTACGCGACGTTCTCGCCGATGTCACCGCCGGCCGAGGGGTAGGGCTTGAGCCGGGAGGGCGCCAGGTCCTCGTGGGCGAGCCCGCAGGAGACGGGCGAGCTCTGGCCGACGCCCCGCGGGTCGAAGCCGATCAGGTCGTAACGGTCGAGCACGGCGCTCGGCAGGCGCTTCACCATCGTGCTCGGCCTGCTCAGGCCCGGGCTGCCCGGTCCTCCGGGGATGAGCAGCAGCACGCCTCTGCGCAGTCCCGGCCGTGCCGTACGGATCCGGGAGACGGCCAGGGAGATCGTGCCGCCGCCCGGCTTGCCGTACGTGAGGGGGACCTGGAGCGTCGTGCACTCCTGGCGGGGGTCGAGCCCGGCGGCGGTGCCGCAGGAGGTCCAGGCCGGGGCGGCGTGAGCCGGGACCGGGGTGGCGGACAGGGAGATCAGGGCGGCTGCGCCGATGGAGGCGATGCGGTTCACGATTCCAGCTTTCGCGTCGTAAGGGGGTTGGCGGCGGCCCGGCTACTGGCGGGCGCCGATGGTCTCGGCCGGACGGGCGCGCAGCGCGAGACGCGCGGGGAGGCTCGTGGCGACCAGGGCGAGCGCGGCCACGGCGGCGATCACCAGGGCGTAGCCGGCCGGGGGGACGTACGGCAGGGCCGACCCGGTCATCCCCCTGCTGAAGGCCGACAACGTGATCAGCGCGATGCCGGTCCCGGCGAGCACGGAGACGACCAGCGCGGTCAGGGTCTCCAGGCGGAGCATGCGCAGCACCTGCCGCCGCGTCGCGCCGACCAGGCGGAGCAGGGCCAGCTCCCGCGACCGGTCCGTGGTGGACATGGCCAGCGTGTTGACCACGGCGATCGCGCTGAACGCGATGATCAGGCCCATGGCCACGTAGTTGACCTCGGCGTTCGGGGTCTCCGCCGCGGCCCCTCCGGTCGGCGACACCACCGGTGCCACGGCGGCCAGGGCCGCACGGGAGACCGAGGGGGCCTCGACCAGCAGGGTGCCCGAGGGATCGTCGACATGGTCGGCCACCAGCGCGTACGGCAGGGTCAGGTCGCCGAATCCGAGGCCGCGCGAGTAGATCGCCACGACCTTCGGCTCCGCCGGGGTCCCGTCGCCCAGGGTGATCCTCACTGCGTCGCCGACCGACAGGCCGAGCCTGGAGGCCGCCGACTCGCTCAGCGCGACCGACCGGGCGCCGAATCCGTCGAGCGAGCCGGACACGACCCCGAGGTCCAGGGCCTGCCCGATCGGCCGCTCGCCGCCGTCGACGCCCTGCGCGCCGTACTTGTCCAGCCCGATCCGCACGGAGGTGCGCACCACCGAGGTCACGGCTCGCACGCCCGGCACGCGGCGCACCGCGTCCGCCGTCGCGCCGCTCACCACGTAGTCGGCGTGGGTGCCGGCGGCGGCCTGCGCGGCCGAGGCGTGCCCCATCGTGGTCTGGGTGAACAGGATGGTGCAGGTCATGGCCACCAGGAGAGTGAGCGGCGCCATCACGGAGGCCGTCCGTCCCGGGCCCGTCCGCAGGTTGCGCGCCGCCAGGTATCCGGCGCGGGACGCGCGCAGCGCGATGCCGAGGGGGGCGGTCGCGGCGCGGGCGAGCACCGGGCCGAGCAGGGTGACGGCCACCGTCCAGACGAGCGCGGTCAGCATCGTCACGGGGCTCGACGCCGCCTCGGTCTCGAGTCCCGACAGCACCAGCGTCAGCACGATCCCGCCGGCGACGCAGAGGACGCCCGCGATCGACCGCCCGAGGGGCAGGCCCCCGCCCATGGCGGCCTCGCCCAGCGCCTCGACCGGGCGGATCCGCGCGGTGCGGCGGACCGAGAGCCGGGTCGCGGCCCAGGCCGCGGCCACGGCGGCCAGCAGGGCGGCCGCCGCCGGGAACGGACTGACCACCAGGCGCAGGTTCTCCGGCATGGCGCCCAGGTCGACGAACCGGCCGCGCAGCCAGAACCCGAGGCCGATGCCGGCCGCCGATCCGATGACGCCGGCCGCCAGGCCGACCAGCAGCGCCTCGCCGCCCAGGAGTTTGCGCACCTGCCCGGGGGTCGCGGCGACGGCCCGCAGGAGGGCGATCTCGCGCCGTCGCTGCTGGACCGCGAGAGCGGAGGTGCCGGTCACGACGAGGATCGCCACCAGCAGGGACGTGCCGCCCAGGGCGCCGCCCAGGCTGATCAGCCGCACCCGCGCCCGCTCCGCGCCGAGGAACTCCACCGTGCCGCGCTCGTCCCCGGTGTAGGCGACGAGGTGATCATTCAGCACCGGCGAGACATCCACGTGAGGGAACACGCCGATCGCGGTCACCAGCCCGGGACGCCCGGCGAGCCTGCGGGCCTCGGCCGTCGAGAAGAACACCGTGTCCTGGCTCGGCAGAGCCTGCGCGGTGACCCCCACGACCCGGTACGCCTCTCCCCGCACGCGCAGGGCCGAGCCCACGGACAGGCCGGCGCGGGCGTCCACGACCACCTCGCCGTTCTCACGCGGCGGGCGTCCCTGGGCGATGGTGAACGGCGTGAGCCCCGCCGACTCCCACCCGTGCCCGAGAGCGTGTCCGTTCACGGGGAACGTCACCTCGGTGATCACCTTCGAGACGCCGGGCAGGCCGCGCAGTCCGGCGGCGGTCGCCTCGGGGATCCAGACCCGCTCGGACAGCGGCTTGGCCTTCGTCTTGACCTTCCCGGAGGACTTGGTCACGGTCTCGTGGACGTTCTGGTCGCCGGCGACGATCAGCGGCGCCCCCGCGTAGCGCTCCGGCGCGACCCCGCCCCGCAGGCCGGTCTCCAGCAGCATCAGGCACGCGCAGACCAGCGCGGCGGCGCACACCAGCGCCACGAACGCCCCCGCGAACGCCGCCCTGCGGTGCCGCAGGGTCTTCAGTGCGAGTCCGGTGATCATGCCGCGTACGCCCCCATCCTGGTCATGCGCTCGGCGACCTTCTCGGAGCTCGGCGTGGCCATCGCGTCCACGATCCGGCCGTCGGCGAGGAACAGGACGGTGTCGGCGTAGGAGGCCGCCACCGGGTCGTGGGTGACCATCACCACCGTCTGGCCGAGGCCGTCCACCACCTCACGCAGCAGCCGGAGCACGTCACGGGCGGTCATCGTGTCGAGCGCGCCGGTCGGCTCGTCGCCGAAGACCACCTGCGGCCGGGTCACCAGCGCCCTGGCGATGGCCACCCGCTGCTGCTGCCCGCCGGACAGCTGGGCGGGGCGGTGCCCGGTGCGGCCCGACAGCCCCACCCGCCCGACGATCTCCTCAAGCCACGCCCGGTCCACCCGCGCTCCGGCCAGCCGCATCGGCAGCGTGATGTTCTCCAGCACGGTCAGAGACGAGACCAGATTGAACGCCTGGAACACGAAGCCGATCCGCTGCCTGCGCAGTTCCGTCAACCGGGTCTCGTCCATGCCGGACAACTCCGTGCCGCCCAGCCGCACCGAGCCGGAGGAGGGCGTGTCCAGCCCCGCCGCGCAGTGCAGGAACGTGCTCTTGCCCGAACCCGAGGGTCCCATCACGGCGGTGAAGCTCCCGCCGGGGATGTTCACCGAGACCTCACGCAGGGCGGCCACCGCGCCCTGTCCCTTTCCATAAACCTTGCTCACCGCGTCAAGGCGAAGCACCTCTGTCATGTGCTCAAGCCTGTCGATCAGCGATCACGCGGCCCAGAGACGGCCTCACCTCCTGGCCATGACATCCTCATGATCCGGACACTGGTAGACATATGCACGTGATTCGCGTACTCCTTGCCGAGGACCAGCACGTCATCAGGAGCGCCCTCGCCGCCCTGCTCGGGCTGGAGGAGGACCTGGAAGTCGTCGCGACCGTGGAGTCAGGGGAGGCCGCCCTGTCCGCCGCCCTGGTGCACCGCCCCGACGTCGCCGTCCTCGACATCGACATGCCCGGCAGGCTGGACGGCCTGGCCGCCGCGGCCGAGCTCCGCACCCGCCTGCCCGCCTGCCGCGCCCTCATGCTGACCGCGTACGGCAAGCCGGGACACCTGCGCCGCGCCCTCGGCTCGGGTGTCGCCGGATTCGTGCTCAAGACGGCGCCGCCGGACGAACTGGTGGCCGCCATCCGCAAGGTCGCGGCAGGCGAGCGCGTGCTCGACCCCTCGCTCGCGGTCACCGCGTGGGACCTGGCGGACAACCCGCTCACCCCGCGTGAGGCGGACGTGCTCCGCCTGGCCGCCTCCGGCGCGGACGCCGCGGACATCGCCGCGCGGCTCCACCTGGCCGCGGGCACCGTGCGCAACTACCTCACCGGGATCGTCACCAAGCTCAACGCCCGCAACCGGACCGACGCCGTACGCATCGCCACCGAGGCCGGCTGGATATAGGGCCGGCTGGATCTAACGCGCGGGCACCGGCGCGGGGTGCGGCACGCAGGCGTCCAGCGTGAACCGGTCGCCGTCGACGTGTGAAATCAGCCGGCCGTCCAGAGCGGCGAGGCGGGTGGTCAGGTTGCCGATGCCGGACGACCCCCGCCGCGTCTTACCCGCACTCACCCCGTCGTTGCGCACCCGCAGCCGCAACCCGCTCTCGTCGGCGCGCATCGTGATCGCGCAGTGGCGGGCCTCGCTGTGCCTGAGCACGTTCGTCACGGCCTCTCTGAGCACGGTGCCCAGCACGGTCTCGACCTCGGCGGGCAGGTTCAGCTCGATCGGCTCCACGGTCACCCGGATCCCGGCGGCCGACAGCACCGTGCGCGCCGACTCCACCTCGGCCGTCAGGGACAGCTCCCGCTGCTCGCCCGACACCGAGCGCAGGTCCGCCCGCGCGCCCTCCGCCATGGCCACGATCTCCTCGATCCGCTCCCGTGGGCACTTCAGGCGGCGGGCCAGCTCACAGGTGAGAAGGATCGCGGCCAGGGAGTGCCCGAGCAGGTCGTGCAGGTCGCGGGCGGCACGCAGGCGCTCCTCGACGATCGCGGAGCGGGCCAGGCTCTCCCGCGCGGCCTGGAGTTCCTTCACGATCTGGGCCAGGCGCAGCAGGGCGTAGACCACCAGCCCGGTGACGAGCGCGCTGATCGTGCTGTTCGCGAGGACGGGGGCGGGCAGGCCGAAGAGCATCCCGGCCCCGGCGACGGTCGCCAGGATCGCCACCACCATCGGCCACGCGGCCCGCCACGGGAACGCGAGCAGGACCGGCCCGGCGAGGAAGCCCGCCACTCCGAGCCAGACGGGTCCGAAGACCGGGACGGGCGCGTACGTGAGCACCGCCATCACCCCCAGCGCCGCCATGTGACGCCCGTTGACGGAGCGGAGCTGCATGACGACGATCACGGCGAGGCACGCCGCGGCCGGGACCACGAGAGCGCCGGGGAGCTGGAGCAGCGCCTTGACGCTGAAGCCCACGAGGACGGCCGCGAGCACCGTGACGGACACCGCGTACGACGCCTCGTGGGCGAGCTTCGGCAGAGGCCATCGCCGCCTTCGGTCCGCCGGGGATCGCGGAGCGCGGGCGTCGCCGGTGCCCGTCTCACCGGGCCGGGTGAAGGGCACCGTCTCGGTGGAAGGGCCGCGGGGCAGCGTCGCCTCCACCACGAAGCGTCCGGTGGGCGACAGACCGGTGGTGAGGGTGCCGCCCGCCTCCTCCAGCCGGAGGCCGTCGAAGTCCGGGGCCTCGGCCGTGCGGTGGCCGTCGTCGACGACCCGCAGCCGCACCGTGCTGCCCCGCTTGTCTCGCTGCTCGCTCGTCTCGGTCGCTCCCCGCTCGTCTCCCTGCTCGCTCGTCTCGATGACGCACAGCCGGGCGGTGCCCCGCCGTACGACGTCGGTGACGGCCTCGCGCAGCACGCTCGCCAGCAGCGCCCCGCCGGGGCCGAGCGGCTCGGTGTGACCGCCGCGCACCTCGACGGCGATCCCCGCGGCGTCGAGCATCGCCCGCGCCGTGACCAGCTCCGGCGCGAGGGAGGTGGCGCGGTAGTTCGCGGAGGCGGCGCGGGCGTCGGTCAGCGCCGCACGCGCGGTCGCGGTCACCGAGGCCAGCACCTCGGCCGCGCCGAACGGCTCCGCGAGTGCGCGGCGGCCACCCTCGACGATCACCTCCAGGCTCCGCCCGAGGCCGTCGTTCAGCTCGGCCGCCAGGCGCAGCCGCTCGGCGGCCACGGCCGCGGCGGCCAGCGAGAGCCGGGCGCCGTGCATCTCGCCCGCGCGCTCCACGAGCCGGGTGAGGCCGAAGACGACCAGCGAGACCAGCACCACGGTGATCGTCGCGTCGGCCGTCGCCCCACCGCGGGCGGCGTCGATCAGCGCCGCGCTCACCACCACGAGCGGCGCGAGCACGCGCGCCCGTGTCAACAGCAGCGAACCGGCCAGGAAGCCCAGGATCCCGGTGGAGACGCCGCCGGCGACGCTGGCCGTGTAGACGAGGACGGCCTGCGCGGCGAGCAGCCACCACTTCCTGAGCTTCAACAGGTAGAGGACCTGCACGCCGAACACCGCCAGCGCGATCGGCGCACCCGCGACCACGTAGACGCTCGCGAGCGCGGCGAGCACAACGACGACGATCACTCGCGCCAGACGCACCCAGACCCCTTCGGAAAACGATTACCAGCGTCACGCGGCGTCGCGTGCGGCGCCTGCTCCCGGCCGCTCTACGTGATCAGGAGGCGACGAAGGCGGCCACGACCAGGGCGACCGCGGCGGCGACGGCCGCCAGGGCGGACGGCGACCAGGTGACGCTGGTCTCGCCGGAGGAGTTCTCCCGGCGCGACCGGCTCATTTCGGTGAGCTGGTCGGCCACCCAGTCGGCGTGGGTGCGGGCGCCGACGGCCTCGGCCGCCGCCCGCTCGGCCTTGTTCGCCGACTTGGCCGCCTTGGCGGCCCGCCCGGCGGCCCTGACCCGCTCGCGGGCCGTCGCCTGGGGCGTCCAGCAGCGCACGGTGGTGTCCCCGGACTCGATCACGATGGCGTTGGTCACGGACACGTCGTCCACGCCGTTCCAGGGGACGTAGGCGTTCCTCAGCACGTTGCGCACGCGGACGCCGCCCTCCTCGACGACGACGGCGGGGCGCAGCGCCATCACGAAGACCAGTGCCGTGATGACGCCGAGCACCGCGCCCGCGATCAGCGCGCTGGGCATGCGACCGTGGGCCGTCAGGTCCCACACGTTCCAGGAGGCGAACAGCATCCAGAACCAGCCGAACAGCCAGGCCGCCTTCGACCGGAAGACCTGCGGCTTCATGCGCGCCACTTCATCTGCGCGTAGCCGGGCTTGATCACGCCGTTGATCAGCGCGAGCCGTTCGTCGAACGGGATGAAGGCCGACTTCATCGCGTTGACCGTGAACCACTGCAGATCGTCCCAGTCGTAGCCGAAGGCGTCCACCAGCTTCGCGAACTCCTGCGACACGCTCGTCCCGCTCATCAGCCGGTTGTCGGTGTTGACCGTCACCCGGAAGTACAGGCGGCGCAGCAGGCCGATCGGATGCTCGGCGATCGACGGGGCGGCGCCGGTCTGCAGGTTCGAGGTCGGGCACATCTCCAGCGGGATCCGCTTGTCGCGGACGTACGCCGCCAGCCTGCCGAGCTTGGCCTCGCCGTCGTCCGACACCGTGATGTCGTCGATGATCCGCACCCCGTGGCCGAGCCGGTCGGCGCCGCACCACTGGATGGCCTGCCAGATCGACGGCAGCCCGAAGCCTTCCCCCGCGTGGATCGTGAAGTGGGCGTTCTCCCGCTGGAGGTACTCGAACGCGTCCAGGTGCCGGGTGGGCGGATAGCCGGCCTCGGCCCCGGCGATGTCGAACCCGACCACGCCGAGGTCCCGGTAGCGTACGGCGAGCTCGGCGATCTCCATCGAGCGGGCCTGGTGGCGCATGGCCGTCAGCAGGGTGCCCACCCGGATCCGCGGCCTGCCGTCCGGCCCGGCCGAGCCGAGCCGGAAGCCTTCGAGCACGGCCTCCACGACCTCGTCGAGCGACAGTCCCCGGGAGGTGTGCTGCTCCGGGGCGTACCGGACCTCGGCGTACATCACGCCATCGTCCGCCAGGTCCTCGGCGCACTCCGCGGCCACCCTGACCAGCGCCTCGCGGGTCTGCATCACCCCGACGGTGTGCGAGAACGTCTCCAGGTAGCGCTCCAGCGAACCGGAGTCCGCGGCCTCCCTGAACCAGATCGCCAGCTCACCCGGGTCGTACGTCGGCAGCGTGTGGCCGCATTCGCGGGCGAGGTCGACGATCGTGCCGGTCCGCAGCCCGCCGTCGAGATGGTCGTGCAGGAGCACCTTGGGCGCCCTGCGAATCTCCTCCAGCGTGGGCAGCCTGGTCATGCACCCTCCTCGACCGCCGTCGTCCTTCCGGCAATCCTAAGCCTGGCGGCCCTGCTCCTCGCGGTTGGCGGTGTCCGGGGAGAACGCGGGCAGGCACACGGCCACGTACTCCGCGCCGGACGGCCCGGAGCTGTAGCGGATCTTCTCGCCGGGCTCGCTGACGAACGCCTGGCCCGCCTCGACCACGGTCGTGCCGCCCGCGTGCTCCACGACGACCGACCCCTTGAGCACGAGCGTGTACTCGGCGAAGTCCGGGGTCTGCGCGGGCTCCTCCCAGCCGGGCGGGGCCACCATGTGCGCGATGGAGACCTGCTCGTCGCCGCTGTTGACGCGGCCCACGTATTCCTCAATGACCTTGCCGCCCGGCACCGGGATGCGGGTGGGGCCCTCGATCCTCCTGACCATGCCGCCCAGTGTGTCAGTTGATCCGGAATCACGTCATATGTGCACATCCCGCACTACGCTTGAGCGGCTGCAGAGGCGGCAGAAGACCGCCGGGCCGGGAGCGCGACGTGAACCAGACACGACACGGACCACGTCGCCGTAGGGACGAGGAGCCGCGGTGAGAGACCTGCCGGGATTCGACGCCTTCGCCGCCGACCAGGCCCAGCCGCTCGCCCGTACGGCCCTGGCGCTGACGGGCGACCCGAAGGCCGCCCGCGCGCTCGTGACGACCGCGCTCACGGCCGTGGCGGCCCGCTGGAGCACCGTACGCTGGTCGTTTCCCGCCCACGCCGCCCGTGAGGCGCTGTACGCGGCCTACCTGAAGCGCCCACGCGCCCGCGGAGCCGCACGCGGGGACGGCCACCTCACTCCCGGCACGGACGCGGCGGCCCTCGCGGAGGCGCTGACCGGGCTGACGCCACGGCGCCGCGCCCTGGTCGTGGCCTGCTTCCACGACGGGCACACCACCTGGCAGGCGGCCGGCCTGTGCCGCATGGACGCGCGGACGGCCAACACCGAGACCGTGCTCGCCGTCGCCGAACTGCGCAACCGCCTGCCCGCCTCGTTCGTCGCGGCGACACCGCCGGAGTCTCCGGCGGGAACGTCGCCGGAGTCCACGGCGGGAACGGTCCCGGACGAGACGCCCTCCGGATCCGGCGCGGACAGGAGTTCCCCGGCCTCGGAGGGGTCCGTACCGGAGGGGATGCCTCCGGAGACGGCCCGGCGACGCGCGGCGCCTGACGACGATGACGCGGATACGGGTGGCGCCACGCGCGGCGCGGCGCCCGCCCCCTCGGTCACCTCATGGGCGTCGCCGTCCCATGTCTCCGCCCCCTCGCCGACCTCATGGGCGTCGCCGTCCCCGGCGTCCGGCCCCTCGTCCACCCCCTGGACCTCGCCATGGCAGCCGGGCCACGCCACCGGACCGCCGGCCGTGCCCGTGTCCTACGCCGCGCTCCCGGAGACCAGGCTCGCGGAGACCGCGCTCCCGGAGACCGCGCTCCCGGAGACCGCGCTTCCGGAGACCGGGCCCGCGGAGATCACGTCTCTTGCGGCGCCGTTCGCCCCGCCCGCCGCACCCGCCTCTCCGCCGGAGAGCAGCGGTCCGGACCACCGGGGCGACGGCCCGTGGGAGGCGGCGCTGCGCAGGGAGCTGGCCGTCCTGTCCGCGGGGATGCCCGCGCTCGACCCCGTCCCGCTCGCCGCCGAGGCCGCGCGGGCCGGCCGGCGGCACGGCACACGACGCCGCGCCCTGGTCACCACCATGAGCGTCACGCTCACCGCCCTGGTCGTCGTACCCCTCGCCTTCGGCGCGGCGGGCCTGCTCGGGCGCGCCGGGCAGAGCGCGGACGGCGCCTCCCCCGGCGTGCTCGACGAGAGCGCCGCGGCTCCCAGGCTCCCGCCCTCGCTGCCCGCCCCCGTACGCTTCGCCTACCGGGGGTTCTGCACGGGCGACGACTGGGACGTGTTCGCCGACGAGTTCGCGGACAACGGCTGCGCCCAGTGGCGGGTGGTGGCGACCACGGGCGAGCAGTGGCGCGTGGCGGACGTGTCCCCCATCCTCAGCGACGGCTGGCAGCCCCTCCTCGCGATCAGCGGGGACGGCGACCGCATGGCCTACTTCAGCACGTCGTCGTCCGATTTCGTCGTCCTCGACCGGCGCGACACCACGGCGGAGCGGAGCGGGATGCTCCCGCTCACCGAGGACATGTCGCCTGAGGACACCCACCTGGTCATCTCGCCCAGCGGGCGGTGGATGGCCGCCGACTTCGGCCAGGGCGCCGAAGCGCCCGCGCCACGGGTGCAGAACCTCACCAGCTATCGGATCCGGACGTTGCCACGGCGGATGCGGGTCCTGGCCGTCTCCGACGACGGCACGGTGACGGCCACGGCCACGTGGGACAGCGACGCGGTTCCCGGCCGGCTCACCACCACCGTTCTGCTGCGGGTGCGGCCGGACGGGCGCACGCTGAGCCGTACGCCGATCGACTCGGCGCTGTTCGAGGCCGGCGCCGCGGTCTCCCCGGACGGACGCGCCGTCGCCGTGGCGGCCGAGCGCGCCCACCCGGCCGAGGACGACCACGGCCTGCTGGTCACGCTCGACTCCGCCACCGGCCGGGTGCTCACCCGCCGCGAGGCGGCCCTCCCCGAGGACGCGCACCTCATCGCCGTACGCGGCTGGGCGAGCGAGCACGAGGTGATCGTGGAGGCGGAGCGGATCCGCGACGATGACGACGAGGAGTACTCGGTCCACGCGGTCGACGTGCGCACCGGGGCGGCCCGGCCGATCTCGCTGGACGAGGCGGGCGGGGTGCCCGCCCTCTGGGTCCCCGGCACGCTGCGCTGACCCGGACCTGCTGATTCGGACGTGCTGACCCCGACCTGCTGACCCGGACGGCGGAAAAGGGGCGCCCCGGCGACCGGGACGCCCCCTCTGCCGACGACGGCAGGGAACCGGCGGACGGGTCAGACCGCCTCCAGCACCGGCTCCTCCCGTGCCTCGGCCGGCTGTCGCCTGAACCGGAGCCCGGTGAGGGCGACGGCCAGGCCGACAAGGGCGAACCCGGCCGAGACCACGATCGCGGCGCGGAAGCGGGCGATCGGGTCGCCGCCGTCCGCCCCCGAGGTCAGGACGGCGGTGACGATCGCCAGCACCACGGCTCCGCCGACCTGGCCGGAGGTGTTCAGCAGGCCCGAGGCGAGTCCCTGCTCCTCGTCATCGACCCCGGCGGTCGCCTGGATGTTGAGCGAGGGGAACGACAGCGCGAACGCGATGCCCAGCAGGACCATGCCCGGCAGCACCATCGTGAGCAGGCTGGGGTGGAGGTCCACCCGCAGGAACACCGCGTATCCCGCGAGCAGCGCCACCGAGCCCACCACGATCAGCCGCGCGGTGCCGAAGCGGTCGGCGAACCCGCCCATCTTGGTCGAACTGATCGCGACCAGCAGCCCGCACGGCAGGAACGCGAGGGCGGTCTCCAGGGCGCTCCAGCCCAGCAGGTTCTGGAAGTACTGCATCGCCACGAACTGGAAGCCGACGTACGAGCCGAACAGGATGACCAGGCCGAAGTTGGCCCGGGCGAGCGGCGCGGAGCGCAGGATGCCGAGCCGGACCAGCGGGTGCCGCACCCGGCGCTCCAGCCAGACGAACAGGCCGATCAGGGCGGCGGCCCCGGCGAGCGACACCACGGTGCGCGCCACGCTCACCTTGGGCGCCTCCACCACGGCGAAGACCAGGAGCAGCATGGCCGCGGTGATGGTCGCGGCGCCGAGAAGGTCCTGACCGCCCTCGCCGCGCTCCTCGCCCCGCTGGAGCAGCCGCGTCCCGGCCACCAGAGCGATGATCGCGACGGGCACCGGCATGAGGAACGTCCAGCGCCATCCGATCTCGGTGAGCACGCCGGACAGGACCAGTCCGAGCGAGAACCCGCTGGCGCCGCAGGCGGTGAAGATGCTCAGGGCCCGGTTGCGGGCGGGGCCCTCGGCGAAGGTCGTGGTGATGATGGACAAGGCGGCGGGCGCGGTGAACGCGGCGCTGACGCCCTTCACGAAACGGGCCGCGATCAGCAGCGTCCCGTCGTTCATCAGCCCGCCGAGCAGCGAGGCGACCGCGAAGACGGCCAGGGCGGTCAGGAAGACCCGGCGGCGGCCGAGCAGGTCGGCGGTCCGGCCCCCGAGCAGCAGCAGACCGCCGTACCCCAGCACGTAGCCGCTCACCACCCACTGCAGCGAGGAGGTGGACATCCCGAGATCGGCCTGGATGGACGGGAGCGCCACCCCGACCATCGACACGTCAAGGGCGTCGAGGAACACGACGGCGCAGAGGACGGTGAGGGCACCCCACAGGCGGGCCCCCCAGCGCTCGTCCTGAGTGGAGGAAGTCATGTCACGGCAACTTACATGCACATGCATTCAATGCACAAGCAATTAATGCGTTTGCATCTAATGCGTGCGCATGGTATGGTCGCGCCCAGAAAGGCGGCTCGCATGAACGACACCGACACCGGCTTCGTGGTCATGGCCTGGCGCGAACTGCTCGCCCGGCACGCGGAGGTGTCGTGCGCGCTGGAGCGGGAGCTGAGCGACAAGCACGGGCTCGGCGTGAGCGAGTTCGAGGTGCTTGAGCGCCTCGTGGAGGGCCAGTCCCTCTGCACGGAGCCGGATACGGTCAAGTTCCGCGTGCAGGAGCTCGCCGGCCAGGTCCACCTGAGCCAGAGCGCGCTGTCGCGCCTCATCGCCCGGCTGGAACGTGAGGGACTGGTCGCCCGCGCGCTGTGCGAGGCGGACCGGCGCGGGGTGTTCGTGCACGTCACCGAGGAGGGCCGGCGACGGCACGCGGAGGCGACCCCCACCCATCGGGCCGTCCTGTCCGCGCACCTGTTCCCCCACCTCGTGAACGCCGGCTACGCGCCGCCCGTATCGGACGAGGCGTCCCGCCCCGCCTGATCGGGCGCCGGTCCACGGCACGTGAGCAGGCACGACGCGCCCTCTGCGCTGCCCGTGTCCATCGCCCGTGTCCCGTCCGGGCGGGACAACCGCCACGCCGGAAGGGGACGGCGGGCTCATGCGAACCGGGACAGAGCTCGGTCATCGTTCTCGGTAGGCGGCGGATGGTCCGCCGGCCACCGAGGAGTGCCCGTCGTGAGCTCGTCCCCCACCCCGTACAGGCCATGTGGGCCTCGGCCGTGATCGCCCTGGCGGCGCCGGCCGCCGCGATCGCACCTGCCGGCGTGCTCGTCTCCGCCACGGCCGCGTCGCCGGTCACCGGTCTCGGTCTGGCCGGCGTCGGCGCCGCCGGACTCGTGGGCGTCCTGGCCGCCGGGCTGTCCGGCAGTCTCCTCCCCCGCGTGTGGCGCGCACTGCGGCACCGGACACAGAGGATGCCGTACGGCGGCGCGGGCGATCCCCGGCTCCTCGCCGAAGAGCTCGTCGACCGGCTGCGCCAGGCGGGGCCGGTCGAGGCACTGGAGTCCGTGGTCGCCGCCCTCCATGACGGCCTGGGCGTCACCGGCGTGGCCGTGGAGGTCACCGACGGGCTGCCCGGCCCTCTGGAGTGCGGCGACGTCGGCGCCGACCCCCGGCGGATCCCTCTCGTCTGGCACGGCGAGCTGGTGGGCAGCCTCCTCATCGGTTCGCGGGGACCGCGCCGGTTCTCTCTCGCGCACGACCGCGTGCTGGCCGCGCTCGCGCCCTACGCCGCCGACGCGGCGCACGCGGTGCGGGTGTCCGCCGACCTGCGGCGCTCGCGGGAGCGCGTACTCGCCGCGCGGGAGGAGGAACGCCGGCGGATCCGCCGCGACCTGCACGACGGCCTCGGCCAGACGCTGAGCACGATGGCCATGACGATCAACATGGCCAGGGTCATGCTGAAGGACTCGGCACCGGCCGCCGACACCCTGCTCGCCGACCTGCGCACGGGAATGGACGCCGTCGCGGGAGACATCCGCAGGCTCGTGTACGGCCTGCGTCCCCCGGCGCTGGACGGCCTCGGCCTGGAGGGGGCGATCCGGGCACTCGCCGGGGAGGGACCGCCCGCGATCCGGGTCACGGTGTCGGGCGACCTGGCCGGTCTGCCGCCCGCCGTGGACACGGCCGTCTACCGCATCGTGCAGGAGGCGCTCACCAACGTCCGCAGGCACGCCCGCGCCGGCGCGGCGGAGGTGGAGGTGACGCGGACCGGCACGTTGCGAGTCCGGATCAGCGACGACGGCGCCGGACTGCCCCCGGCGGCACGTTCCGGAGTCGGGACGACCTCCATGCGCGAGCGTGCGGCCGAACTCGGCGGCACCTGTGCGCTCACCTCCCGGCCCGGCGGCGGAACCGTGGTCGAGGTCCTGATCCCGCTGCCGGTCGACGCCCGGCACCACGTCTGATCAACGTGGGTCGGACGGTCACATCAGACGGTCACAAGGGGCACGCCGTCCGCGTCCACCAGCACGCCGTTCCGGGCCACCCTCGCGCCCGCCTCCGTCAGCCGCGAGGCCGCCTCCTCCGGGTCCCGGACGGCGATGGCGATGTGCCGGAAGCCCCGCCGGCACGGGTCGGGGGTCCAGGGGCTCGCGGTCGTCGGGGCGGTGAACGTGAACACCTCCAGGACCGCGTCCCCGGCCAGCATGTACGTGATCAGGAAGCCTCGCGGGTCCTGGTCCTGCGCTATCTGGCCGATGACCTCGTAGCCGAGCGTGTCCCGGTAGAAGGCCAGCGCGGCGTCGAGGCCGGCGGACGTGACCGCCACGTGGTCGAAGACCGGCGGCGCCGTACGCGGCCTGCTCAGGGCGGCCAGCCGTTCCCGCTCGGCCAGTTGCGGCGAGGCGACCCGGTGATACCGGAGGTGGTTGTCGGTGATCTCCAGGTGGGTGCCGTCCGGGTCCTGGAAGAACGCGATGCGCACGCCGCCGACCGCGTCGAGCGGCGGCAGCGTGAAGGGCACCCCGGCGTCGCGGACGCGCTCGGCCCGCAGATCGACGTCGCCGACCTTGAAGCCGATGTGCCGGATGCCGCGCTGGAGGTCGTCGTTCACCCAGCCGCCGAGATCGCCGTCGCCCGTCTCCACCAGCTTGAGCAGCACGGACCCCGCCGGCAGCCATGCGACGCCCGCACTTTCCGCCGGCCCCTCGGCGGGGGTGAGATCCAGCAGATCGCGGTAGAAGTCGAGCGAGCGGGCCAGGTCGGCGACGCCGATCTCGACATGCCGGATGCCTTTGTGATCTGACACGGTTCCCAAAACTACTCCAACCCCTCCACCAGGGGCCGGGCGTCGCGATACGGGCAGGGCCCGCCGATGGTGATCGCCGGCGTGACCGCGAGCCGGAAACGACGGTCCGCCCCCCTGCTTCCGGCTCGCTCTCATGACCCGCCCCCCTACGGAGCCGGGCAGGCGGGAACGACGGCGGCGAGCCAGGCGACGACCTGCGGGTCGGCGCGGGTCAGGCGGGTGCCGTCGAACGCGCCCTCGCCCGCCACCCTGAAGGGACCGAAGGCGACGGTGGCGCCGCTGCCGGCCTTGTCGCGGTCGGCGTCGCTCCATTCGGCCTCGACCACGAGGTCGCGCACCACGAGCATCCGGGTGGTGAGGACCGGCATCAGCCCCTTGTTGTCCGTGAGCAGCCCGGTGGACAGGCCGTGCGCGGGGAGGCCGGGAATGATCCAGCCGCTGAGGTGGCACAGCTGCGGCTCCAGCCAGGGCCGGCGCAGTCCCACGACCCGGTAGTCGAAGGACAGCCGGAACCGGGAGGTCGTCCGGCTCTCCTTCCCGGTCGTCTCGACGGCCCTGGACACCGTGAAGACGTCCCTCCACATCAGCCCCTCGGGCGGCGCGACCGGCTTCCTCGCCCGGATCCCCTCCAGGAGCTTCAGCACGCGCGTGTCGCCCAGAACCGATCGCCGCCGAGCCGGGATGACGAGCTCCCGCTGCCCGAATGTGTCCCGCGGTTCGAGGCGGTCCGGCAGTTTGAGCAGGTCCGGTTCTTCGAAGGGGTCCAGACCGCTCCGCTGCGGCTCCAGCGGATCGATCTCGCGCCAGACCAGCTCCGGGATCTCCTCCGGGACGAACAGGTCCGGAGCGGCCTGGGGCACCGGATCGGCGTCCTCGCCGCCGACCCGGAACGACGCGGAGCTCCACCCAGCGGGGCCGAGCCAGTCGGCCGGCGTGGCCGACACCGGGTGGTACAGGTCCGCGGGCAGATCGAGCCGGGCCAGGGCCATGAGCTCGAAATCGGCCCGGTTGTCGGCGATGACCCTGGCAACGGTCGCGCGCACGGGGTCGTCGGCCGGCCCGGTCGGCAGCGCGCTGGTCAGCACGAAGTTCCAGATGTCGTCGTAGAAGCCCCCGGTGTCCAGGAAGGACGGGGCGGCGGCGGGGATCGCGTTGGCGAGGTCGGCCATGGCCTCCCTGGCCTCGGCGCCTGTCAGGGAGGCCATGGCCCCGACGTCCTTGCCTGCGGGTTCGAGGATCACCATCGACGAGGAGCCCACGAGGCTGTCTGCGGGCGCCAGCAACTGGGCCAGATGGGCGTACAGCTGGGCTCCGGCCGTTTCCGCTCCGGACACTGTCGTCCCCTTTCTCGGCTACATGTTCTCGGCTACTTGGGCGGGCATGGATCCACCTTGGTGCACACGAAACCGAGCACCTGGATGTCCGGGATCACGAAGCCCTGGCCGGTCCGCTGCGCGCCGAACTTGTCGCTGGTCGAGCTGTGGCTGTAGTTCCCCGAGACGGCGAACGGCCCGTAGCCGACGCTGGCCGAGCCGCTGATGGCCGAGTCGATGTGCTCGGAGTCCTGGTGAGACCAGTTCGCCGACACGCGCACGTCGCGGACGATCACCAGCGCCTGCGGGATCAGCGGCATGAGCGGGTCGGGCCCGCCGGCGATGCCACCAGCCCCGGTCATCGTGCCGACGTCCCAGTTCGGCAGCTTGAACAGCGTGCCGTCCATCCACTTGCGATAGACGGGGCAGATCCGCCAGCGGAAGGAGAGGCTGACGTCGGTCGTGTCGCCGCTCATGCTCACGCGGCTGTCGGAGGACGACACCCCGCCGCCGAAGCTCCACAGGCCGACGCTCACCTGGGCCGACGCGCCCCACGAGGTCGCCTCGGCGGAGAAGTCGCTCTTCAGCGTCGACTCGGAGAAGGTGAACTGCGGCCAGGTGGAGGCGTCGGCTCCCGCCCAGTCCGAGGGGGAGATCGTCGTCCTGAAGAAGGTCTCCTGGAGCTCGTTCACGAGCTCGTACGCCAGCAGGCGGAACTGGGCGTCGGCGAAGGCCCGCGCCACCTGGCTCCTGTTCTGGGTGGCGAGCTCCCCCTTCACGGCGGCGACCTCGTCCCGGCCGGCGGCGCCCCAGTCGGCGAAGGCCCGCTTGGGCCGCTGGAGCGCCTGGGCGCCGACGACCGGCCAGACCTTCTTGAGGTTCGGGTCGGCCTGGGCGGCGGCCCACTGGCCCACGTACGCCATGTAGGCGTCCTGGTAGTTGTTGAACGCCTGCTGCTCCTTGTCCGCCAGCGCCGTCGGGCGCTCGACGTCCCGGCCCTCGTCGTCCTTGACCCTCTCGACGAGCACCTTCTTCAGCTCGTCGCGCCGGCGCTGCACCTCGGGCGGGGGCGGCGGCTCGGTGACGTTCACCATCCTGACCATCTTCGAGTAGACGTCCGAAACCGAACGCCCGGTCGGCGAGTACATGTGGTTCATCGCCGGGATCTCGTCGACGAGGGAGGCGATGTTGAAGGCCGCCTGGATGCTGCCGTCGGTGTTGCCGGGCGACCACGGGTTGCGGTAGTCGGCGGCGTTGAGGACCATGCCGCGCTGCGCCAGCACGAACATGGTCTTGTCGCTTTCGAAGGCCGAGGGCATCCCGGAGTTCGGGTCGGCCCCGCTGATGACCTGGAAGATGCGGTCGTAGAGGGTGAGCGCGATGCGTTCGTCGAGGGACATGCTTGACCTCCGATGAGTTAGATACCGGTGTGGGAGACACCGATGCCGTCCAGGGCGGCGCCGAGCGCGGACCGCGTCTCGTCGCCGAGTTCCCCGTCCGACTCCGACAGGCCGTTGTCGGACTGGAACTGCGCGATGGCCCCGATGGTCCGCCGGCCGATCCGGCCGTCGACCGGGCCGGGGTCGTAGCCGAGCGTCGCCAGCGCCGCCTGCACGCCCGAGGTCACCGTCAGGTCGATCACCCCGTCGGCGAAGGTGCCGTTGGCCCGGCCGGCGATCTCGTCCCAGCGCAGCCCCTGGCACGCGCGGTCGACGGCGGCCTGCAGGTCGCCGACCGTGATGAAGCCCTTGTGGTCCCGGTCGAAGCCCTGGTTGGGGCCGTAGGCGAAGGTGTTCGGGCCGTCCTTGCCACAGATCACCACGTCGAAGTCCGAGCCGAGGCCGAGCGTGGCGGGCAGGAAGGTGGCCTGGTAGAGGCGGGCGGCGGAGCTCAGGTCCTGGTGGACGTACGGCGTGAAGTACCGCTCCACGAAGGGCATCTGCTCCTCGGCGCTCAGGCTCCTGAACGCGTCGTGGCCCTCGGTCCAGCCGAGGTTGACGAGGGTCTGCGGCATGAACTGGATCAGGCCGCTGGCGTCGCCGTTCGGGTTGTGCGCCGCGGCGTTGACCCCGCTCTCGTTCATCATCACGCCCAGCAGGTCGAGTGGCGCGCAGCCGAGGGCGCCGGACGTGGCCGTGACGGCCTCGAAGAAGCCGTCGGAGAGGTCTGACGTCAGCATGGGGGCTCCTTCCCCTGTTCGCTGGAAGCGGCGTTCGCTGGAACGACTTCGAGTGTTGGAGCGCCCGGAAACCGGTTGCCGGATGTTGACGAAACTGGACGGCTCCCTGCACCGTCGTGATGTGGCGGCGCTACCGAGACCTCGGCTGCCGGACGGTCCGGTCCGTCAGCTCTTCGACGCCTTGCACGACCTGCACCATCAGGCGGGCTGGCCCAGCCTGCGCGAGATGGCGGGCGAGGTCGGCTGCAGCCGTACGACGATCTCGGCGGCGTTCTCCACGGCGAGGGTCCCCCGGTGGGGGCTGCTGGAGCTGATCGTGGAGACCCTGCACGGCGACGTCGAGCACTTCCACCGGCTCTGGCTGGCCGCCACGACGCCCCGGCCGCCCGCGGCCGCCGAGACCGCGGCGTCCGCCACGGCGCCCGCCGCGGTGCCGCGCCAGCTTCCCACCGACGTCCGGGGGTTCACGGGGCGCGCCCACGAGCTCGCCGCCCTGGATCCCCTCCTGCGCCCCTCGGGCCCCGCCGCCATCGCGTTGGTCTCCGGCCCGGCGGGAGTCGGCAAGACGGCCCTGGCCGTGCACTGGGCCCACCGCGTCGCGGCGCACTTCCCCGACGGCCAGCTTTACCTGAACCTGCGCGGCTACGACCCGGACCAGCCGATGGAGCCCGGCGAGGCCCTGGAGACGCTCCTGCGCGCCCTGGGCGTGCCGGACTCGGCCATCCCGCAGCGCGAGAGCGAGCGCGCCGCGCGGCTGCGCACGCTGACGGCCGATCGCCGCATGCTGGTCCTCCTGGACAACGTCCACACGGTGGCACAGGTGCGCCCGCTGCTGCCCGGGTCCGGCTCCTGCCTGGTCCTGATCACCAGCCGCGACACCCTGCCCGCCCTGGTCGCCAGGCACGGCGCCGTACGGATCGGCCTCGACCTGCTCAGCGGGCAGGAGGCGGTGGCGCTGCTGCGCACGCTGCTCGGCGGGCGGGTGGACGCCCAGCCGGGGCAGGCGGCGGCGCTGGCGGAGCTGTGCGCGCGGCTGCCGCTCGCCCTGCGCGTGGCGGCGGAGCTGGCGATTGCCCGTCCCCGCCTCACCCTCGCGGACCTGGTGGGCCAGTTGCGCGACGAGTCGCGCAGGCTCGACCTGCTCGCGGCGGGAGACGACGAGTACACGGCCGTCCGCGCCGTCTTCTCCTGGTCGCGCAGGAACCTGTCGGCCGCCGCGGACCGCGCCTTCCTCCTCCTGAGCGTCCACCCGTACGCCGACCTCGACCTCCTCGCGGTCGCCGCCCTCCTGGGGACCGATCAAACCGTCGCCGCCCGGCTGGTGGACGTCCTGTGCCAGAGCCACCTGGTGGAGGAGACGACCACGGGCCGCTACAGCATGCACGACCTGCTCCGCGCGTACGGGGCCGAGCAGGACCACGCCGACGCCGCGCCGGCGCTCACCCGGCTGGCCGATCACTACCTGGCCGCCGTGCCGTCACACGATGGCAACTGGCTGGAGCGCGAGCTGCCCAACCTGCTGACCCTGGCGCGTACGCGACCGAGCCACGCGGGCCCGCTCTCGGCCGCGCTGTCCGGCCATCTCGACACGCGGGGGCAGTTCGGCGCCGCACTGGCGCTGCACGGCCACGCGCTCGAGGCCGCGGACTCTCCCGAGGAACGGGCCTGCGCGTTGAACAGGCTGGGCGTGACCCACCGGCGGCTCGGCGACTACGCCGCCGCGGAAGAACGCCACCGGGCGGCGCTGAGCCTGTACCGGGGCGGCGGCGACCTGGCCGGGCAGGCCGAGGCGCTGCACGGGCTGGGCATCGTGTGCTGGCGCGGCGGGCGCTACACCGAGGCCCGCGACCACCTGCTGGAGGCGCTGGCCCTGCGGGAGGCGCTGGGCGATCGGACGGCGCAGGGGACCGTCCTCTACAGCCTTGGCACGGTCCATCTCCAGCTCGGCGAGTATCGGCAGGCCATCGCCCACCATGTGCGCGCACTCGGCCTGCACCGCGACACCGGCAACCAACTCGGCGAGAGCCGCGCCCTCAACAATCTCGGGGCCGCGTACGAGCGGCTGGGCCGCCTGGGCGAGGCGCAGGAGCACTACGAGCAGGCGCTCGCGCTGAACCAGAAGATCGGCAACCAGGTGGGCGTGGCCGTCGCGCTCACCAACCTCGGCAACGTCCGCACGAAGCTGGGCCACTGGGACGAGGCACGCCTCTGCCACGACTCGGCACTGCCCATCTATCTGGAGGCCGGTTACCGGGTGGGTGAGGCCGACAGCCGGTGCGGACTGGGCTCGCTCGAACTGCGGCAGGGGCGGCACCGGGAGGCGCTGGAGCAGTTCCACCTGGCCGTGACGACGGCGCGGGAGATCGGCGAGGCCGAGACGGAGACCAGCGCCCTGGTCGGCCTGGGCGACACGCTGAGCGCCATGGGCCAGCGGGAGGCGGCGCAGGCTCACTACGACGCCGCGCTCGCCCGCGTCGCCGCGACCGGCGACCGTTACGAGGAGGCCAGGGCTCTGGTCGGGATCGCCCGCCTGCACGGCGGCACGCCGCGGGCCGCCGAGGCGTGGCGGCGGGCGCTCACGCTCTTCGACGAGCTGGACCTCCCCGAGGCGGACGAGGTGAGACGGCGCCTGGCCGAATTCTGAACCGCCGTTCTGAACCGTCCATTTTCGTCAACCTTCGTCAGTCGGAGTCACCATGCCGCGATACTCGGAGAACAGCCGATGGACGAGAGGAATTCGCGATGACCATCTCTCTGGACGAGGCGGCTCGGGTCGGTTGGGCGGTGGAAGCCTTCCTGAACAGGCCCGATCTGGACGGGGACGACGGGAGCCCCGCCGAGGTCCGGATCCGTGCGCTGCTGCGCGCGGGTGACTATCTCAACGCCGTCGGGCTGATCAGCGAGACCTTCCTCGACCGGCTACGGGACTTCGTCCAGGACACCCCGACCCAGGCCCACAAGGAACTGGACGACACCGTGGGGGGTGTGCTGCTGACGGTCGCGCGGTATCACCCCCGGGAGGGCGCACTCGACGCGCTCCTCGCCGTCGCGCGGGCCGCCGTGGACGGCCACGCCCACGGCGGCCCGCAGGGCGCCCAGGCCCTCGCCGCGATCGCCGCGATCGCGGCCCTGGCGCGCGCCCAGGAACCCGCCGCGTTCGCCCACAAGGAGTCCATAACGTTCGCGCACAAGGAGTAGAGCGTCACCGGCGGGGCCGAGCCGCCTCGTCGGCAGGCGTGGAGGAGCCGACCTCCGTGGCCGCGTCGGCCCGCAGGCCCGGTGCCAGCGCGAGGGTGACCGCGACGGAGGCCACCGCCATCACGCCCATGGCGGCAGCGGCCGAGGTGAACTGGGCCACCGCCCCCGCGACCGCCGCGCCGACCCCCTGCATGGTGAGCACGCCGGACGACTGCAGCCCGAGCGCCTGCCCGCTCATCTCCTCCGGGGTGACGGCCATGAGGCGTTCCTGGAGCAGCAGGCTGGCCGAATATCCGGCCGAGGCGAGCACGACGGCGGCGACCGCGACCGGCAGTGACGGGTGGAGGAGGAAGACCAGGTACGGCACGGCGAGCAGCAGCCGCAGCGGAGCGCTGAGCCGCTCGCGCCACCACCTGGGGACGAACCGTCCCATCAGCGTGTCCCCGGTGAGCATCCCGGCGGCGGCGCAGGCGAACAGCAGCCCGGCGTGCCGGGAGTCGTAGGCGACGTACAGCGACTCGCAGCCGACGATCAGGCCGTTCGGCACCCACAGCGCGAGGTAGAGGCGGCGGCGCGCCCCTGACGACCAGAGCGCACGGTTGATCCGCCAGGTCTCCGCGGGCGAGGGCCGTCCCTGCGCGCGGGGCGGGCGGGCGGTGAGCCCCCACCGGGCGACGGCCGCGGCGGCGAGGTACAGCCCCGCCCCGGCGAGCAGGGTGCCGCGCGGGGACAACACGCTCACGAGCACGCCTCCCGCGACGAAGCCGATGATCTGCTGCACGCCGACCGACATGCTGAGCACCGAGCGGCCGAGCAGATAACCGTCCCTGGGCAGGATCTCGTTGAGCAGCCCGAACCGGACTCCGCCGCCGAGGGAGGCGGCGAGCCCCATGCCGAGGACCACGGCGAACACGGCCCCCAGCGGCAGCCCGGGCACGGCGAGCGCGGCCGTGCCAGCGCAGTGGACCAACGCAAGCGCCGTCATCGCGGCGCGCGGAGGCAGCCGGTCGGCGGCCGACAGCAGCACCGTCGCCCCGAGCACCTGTGCGAAGGACGCGCCGAACATGCTCAGGGCCGACAGCAGCGGCGACCCCGTCGCCCCGTACACCAGCGTGCCGAGCGCCAGGCCGCTCACGGTCGACGCCGCCACCTGGGCGGACGCGACGGCGAACAAGGGCGTGAATTCGGGGGTGCGAAACAGTTCCCGATATGTGCGCATGACGGGAGCCTCGATCACCGCCGCCCTGCGCCGTTATTGTTTCGCGGGGAGGCGAAACATGGGCTGGTGGCTGGTCAACGCCGACACCCTCGCGGAGAGCCGGTTCGTGATCTCCCCGCTGGCCGAGGCCACGGCCTGCCTGTTCACGCTGGAGAGGGCGTCGGCGGCGCATCCGGGCGAACGGGAATGGCTCGACACACACCTGCCCGCCTACCGGTCCCGCCTGGCCGGGGACCCGATCACGGCGCTGCTGTTGAAGGCCGCGCGGGGACGCAACTGGACCGCCGACTTCCTCACACCCGCTCCGACCGGCGAGGGCGAGGCCTCCTTCGAGGAGGAAGTGGCCCGCGTCCGCGCGACCCCGCCCGAGATCGCACACGCCGACATCGAGGTGGCGCTGCGCGGCCCGTTGCCGGAGCCGCTGCGCCGTACCGACCTGCCCGAGCGGGCGGCCGGCCTGCTGGAGTGGGTGTGGACCCGAACCGTGCTGCCCGACTGGCCGCGGCGCCGGCGGATCATGGAGGCCGACATCGTCGCCCGCGTGGGCCATGTGAGCCAGGGCGGGTGGGCCGCCGCGCTGAACGACATGCGCAAGGGCATGCGCTGGCTCGGCGGCAACCGGCTGCAGATCAACACCTACGACTACCCGCCGAGGCAGATCGGCGGGGCAAGGCTGATGTTCGTCCCGGTCACCCCCCGCCAGGCGTGGACCGCCTGGACGGCGGGCCGGCACTACGCCCTGGTCTACCCCTGCTCGGGCACGCTGGCCGAGCCTGGGCGGGCGCCGGTGCCCGAGGCGCTCGGCAGGCTGCTCGGCCCGGCGCGGGCGCGGGTGCTCGTGCTGCTCGCCGCGCCGAAGAGCACCACCCACCTCGTGGCGCTGACCGGCCAGGGGCTGGGGTCGGTGGGCCGCCACCTCAGGGTGCTCCTCGACGCCGGTCTCGTACGGCGCCGCCGGGCCGCGAGATCGGTCCTGTATTACCGCACGCCCCTCGGCGACGCCCTCGCGGCGAGCGACGCGGATGCCGGTTCGGGACAGTGAACGTAGCGGCAACGCCCGGCGCGCCGCGATCGTGTCCACCGCGGAGAACATGGGCGGGTTGGGACTCGGCGCCGTCATGGCCGACGTGTTCGCCGAGTACGGCCCCCACCCCACGCACCTGGTCTTCTGGGTCTACCTGGCGACGCTGGCGCCCGCGCTCCTCGCCGTCGCGATCACACCCGAAACCATCGCGGTCCGCGGACGGCCCCTCCCTGGCCGTGCGCCGGTTCCTGGTCGCCCTGGTCTCCCAGCTCGCCGCCCCGGCGCGGTGGCTGTCCGGCCGCTGACCGGCGCCGCTGTTGCTCGTCGCGGGCGTCGCCGTCGTCCACGCCGCGCTGTGGCCCCGGTCGCTGCCGCTGTTCGTCGCCGGCACGATCCTTGCGGGCGCCGGCGTCGGGCTGCTGTTCCGCCGCGGCGTCGCCGTCACCCAGGGGCTGGCCGACCCGCGGCGCCGGGCGGATCTGCTGTCCACCTACTTCCCGGCCGCCTACACCGGGTCGATCGTCCCGAGCCCGAATTCCTGACACGGCCCCGTCCCCCGGCCGGCACGTGGGAGAGCGGGCAGGTGGACAGGACGCGACTCATCCAGCAGCACCTGGCCATGGTCCTGGGAAAACGACGGCGGCGACGCCTGGGACACTTTGCTCGGTGCCGGTTACAGCACCCTGCCACGCCGGGCGGCGCGGGCGTAGTCGTGCAGGGATACGCCGATTGTCGGCCGCTGACGCAGGAACTCATCGACGATGCTCTCGACCACGTCCGAGTAGGTGATGTGCCAGTGGCCCAGCCCGTGCAGAGCGCTCTCGACGCAGGCGGCGTTCTCACTGGACAGCATGTCACGCATGACCCCGAGCAGCACCTCGTCGATCCTGTGCGCGACGGGGTCATCCGGCCTGCCCCAGGTGGGAAAGACGTCCCACCACATGTAGCAGATGGTATTCAGGGCATTTTCCACCGAGTCGCCGTTCTCGCCGTGACTCAACACGTTCTGACACAGGGGTTCGAACAACTGGGCGTACAACCGCCCGATCGCGGCGGCGCACCGGACTCGCAGGTCCTCGGGCACGGACGGGTTGTACAGCTCGCGGAACAGCCCGGAGTCGCCCGCAAGGAACCACAGGCCATCCGCGATCTGCCGGGTCGAGTACGTCTCCGCCACCCGACCGGCGGCGTTGAGGAATTCCGTTAGCGAGAGCACGGTGTCGAGGGGCTCGTCCAGGAAGTCGCCGTCGTCCCGCAGGACGAACATGCGCTGAGTCCACGCTTCGAGATCGATTGCCACCCCCGGACTGTCTCATCCCGCCGAGGGCATGCATAGCTGCTGGCGGTCTTGGCGCTCACGCCGGCGAGGATGTCTGCGTCACCACCAACGGCCACGGGGGCTACGTCAAGGCCTCCTTCATCGTGCAGGGTTGCGACCGCGGCACCTTCGGCTCCGACTGCGGCCCCTGGAGCATCCCTACCTCTGTCAAGGTCCCCCTCTAACGGCTCGTCGCAACGTGACTGCCGTGCCGTCGGAGGAAGATCCCACGATGTGATGGCCATCAGAGACTTCAACTCTCGGCCTACCGTCAAAGCCCCGCTTTCGCCCGCGCCCCGGGGACGGGTCTGTCGATGGCTCTACGGTTCTCGCTCGGGGATCTGCTCGGTCCCGTCGCCCGGAATCTCCTGTGAGGAGCCGGGCGTTCCCTGAAACCCCCAGAGCCGATGCCGGCGCTGCTCCCGCGTCATGTTCACCAGCCATTCGGCTAAGGCGCGACGGTGAGGTACGTCAGCCGTTCGAGGAGATCCCGGCCCCGGCTGTCCACGGGGTTGTAGACGACCAGGCGCGCCCCGGGCTGGTCCGCCAGCCAGAGTGTGGTGGACGCGAGGCGGAGACGGCCGACCACGGGATGGCGGAAGTTCTTGATCTTCGAGGAGTTCGAGGCGACGTCGTGCCGGTCCCACAGCCGGCGGAACTCCTCGGACCGTCCGTACAGCTCGTCGACCAGGGCCTGCCAGGCGGGATCGCCGACGTGCGCGGCGAAGTTCCTGCGGAACCTTGCGACGCACTGCGTGCCGGTCTCGGTGTCGTAGCCGCCCACCAGCTCGCGTATCGACCGTTCGACGAACAGCAGCCACAGCATGTTGCGGCGGTGCGGTGGCAGCCGGGCGAAGTCACCCATCAGCGTGGCGCAGGAACGGTTCCACGCCAGGAGGTCGTACCGGGCGGAGACGGCGTAGGCGGGCAGCGGGTCGAGGCCGTCGAGGATGGCCGACAGCGACGCGGCGATGACCTCGTCCTCGCTGACGACGGTGGGTGCGGGCAGTCCCGCCAGGGTGAACAGATGGCCGACCTCGTCGTTGTCCAGCCGCAGCGCCCGGGCGACCGCGTCGATCACCTGGGCCGAGACGTTGATCGGCCGCCCCTGCTCCAGCCAGGTGTACCAGGTCACTCCGACGCCGGCGAGCTGGGCGACCTCCTCCCGGCGCAGGCCGGGCGCCCTGCGGCGCCCCGTGGACGGCAGGCCCACCGCTTCCGGCGCGAGCCGGTCCCGTCTCGACCGCAGGAAGGCGCCGAGCTCCTGCCGCCGCGCGGCGTCGGCGTCCCGACGTGCTCCCGGCCCGATGCCGGGGCTCGTGACCGTCACGATGCCAGCATGCCGCCCTCGGCGGCACGGAACCAGGGGTGTGCCAGTACCAGGATCAACCGGCTTCTGGCACCAGGTTGGAGAACCGGGCACCGTGCACGCATGGCAGTCACCGTCCCCACCTCAGCCGGCGAGGTCACGCGACCAGGCCGTTGGCTTCTCCCCGTCATCCTGCTGGGATACGTCCTCAACATCGTCGACGTGTTCGTCGTCAACGTCGCGCTGCCCACCCTCTCCCGCACCCTCGGCGCCGGTCCGGCCGAGCTGGAGCTGGTGGTCGCCGGCTACACCGTCGCCTACGCCTGCCTCCTGGTCATCGGCGGGCGGCTCGGTGACGCTTACGGACGCCAGAGGCTGTTCGTCACGGGAATGACGGGCTTCACCGTCACCTCGGCGATCTGCGGGCTCGCGCCGAACGCCGCGCTGCTGATCGTCGCGCGGGTCCTCCAGGGCGGCACCGCCGCCCTCATGGTGCCGCAGGTGCTGGCCACGATCCAGGTCTTCTACCAGGGCGCGGCACGCCGGCGGGCCATCGGGATCTTCGGCGCGACGCTGGGCGTCTCGGCGGCCGCCGGGCAGATCCTCGGCGGGCTGGTGGTGTCCGCCGACCTCTTCGGCCTGTCCTGGCGGCCCATCTTCCTCGTCAACATCCCGATCGGTCTTCTGGGCATCCTCGCCGCCCGTCGCGTCGTCCCGGAGAGCCGCGCGTCCAGGGCCCTGTCCGTCGACTGGCCGGGCACCGCACTGCTCGCCACCACCGTCCTGCTGCTCATGCTGCCCCTGACCCTCGGCCGGGACGAGAACTGGCCGCTGTGGTGCTGGGTGTTCCTGGCCGCGGTGCCGTTCGCCGTGGCCGGCTTCGCCGTCGTGCAGTCGCGTGAGGAGCGTCACGGCAGGGCGCCGCTGCTGCCGCCGTCCCTGCTGCGCGCGCCGAGCATGCGGCGCGGCCTGCTGACGACGCTGGCCTTCTTCCCCGCGTTCGGCGGCATGATCCTGACGACCACGATCTCACTCCAATACGGCATGCACCTGGGGCCCCTGGAGTCGGGCCTCACCTACATCCCCTACGCCATCGCCTTCCTGACCGCCTCGCTGCTGTGCCCCCGGCTGGTCCCCAGGTTCGGCACGTACGTGACCGTCGCCGGCGCTCTCCTGCTCGCCGTGGGTTTCGCCGTCACGGCCCTGCAGGCCTGGTCGGACTACGACGGCCTGACCCCGCTGTCGCCGGCGCCCGCGCTGGTGGTGATCGGCTTCGGCCAGGGGCTGATCGCGATCCCCCTGACCGGCCTGGTCCTCATCGGCGTCCCTCCGGAACGGGCTGGGGTGGCCAGCGGCGTGCTGACCACCACCCAGCAGACCGCGACGGCGCTGGGCGTCGCGGGCATCGGCACCCTGTTCTTCTCGGTGGCCGCAGGACACGGGTTCGGCTCCGCCACCGTCGCCGCGGAACTGGTCGAGGCCGCCCTCGCACTGGTCACCGCCGTAGCCGCCTGCACCCTCCCGAGGCGGCAGTCGTGAGGTCCGCCTCCGAGCGGGCCGGTCAGGCGGTGAGGCGGTCGATCACCAGCGGGAGCAGGCCGGCGCCGTCCTGGTCGCCGATCTCGTACGCCCCCTCAAGTGCCTGGAGGGCCCGGTCGAACCGGCCGGCCTCGTCGGCGTACAGGGTCATCAGCGGGGCTCCGGCGCGCACCGTCTCGCCGGGCTTGGCGTGCAGGACGATGCCCGCGCCCGCCGACACCGGGTCCTCCTTGCGGGCCCGTCCGGCGCCGAGCCGCCAGGCCGCCAGGCCGACCTTGAGCGCGTCGAGCGTGCGCAGCGTGCCCGAGGCGGGGGCGGTGACCACGGCCGACTCGGCGGCCGCCGGCAGCGGCGCGTCCGGATCGCCGCCCTGGGCGACGATCATGCGCCGCCAGGCGTCCATCGCCGAGCCGTCCTTCAGCGCCTCCTCCGGGTCCCTGGCACCCGGGACGGCGGCGGCCTCCAGCATCTCCCTGGCCAGCCGTACGGTGAGTTCGACCACGTCGGCGGGGCCGCCACCGGCGAGCACCTCGACGGCCTCCTCGACCTCGAGCGCGTTGCCTACCTTCAGACCGAGCGGCCGGTCCATCGCGGTCAGCAGGGCGACCGTGCGCACCCCGGCGTCGGTGCCGAGCTCGACCATCGTCCGCGCCAGCTCCCGGGCGTCGTCCACGTTCTTCATGAACGCGCCCGAACCGGCCTTCACGTCGAGCACGAGCGACCCCGTGCCCTCGGCGATCTTCTTGGACATGATCGAGGAGGCGATCAGCGGGATCGACTCGACCGTGCCGGTGACGTCGCGCAGCGCGTAGAGCTTCTTGTCGGCCGGCGCGAGGCCCGCGCCCGCCGCGCACACGACCGCCCCGGCCGAGCGGATCACGGCGAGCATCTCGTCGTTCGACAGCGACGCCCGCCAGCCGGGGATCGACTCCAGCTTGTCCAGCGTGCCGCCGGTGTGCCCGAGGCCCCGCCCGGACAGCTGCGGCACGTACGCGCCGCAGGCGGCGACCAGCGGGGCCAGTGGCAGGGTGATCTTGTCGCCGACCCCGCCGGTGGAGTGCTTGTCGGCCGTGGGCCGGTCGAGGGAGGACCAGTCCATCCGCTCCCCCGACCTGATCATGGCCTGGGTCCAGTCCGCGATCTCCCTGCGGTTCATGCCGTTGAGCAGGATCGCCATCAGCAGCGCCGACATCTGCTCGTCGGCCACCTCGCCCCGCGTGTACGCGTCGATCACCCAGTCGATCTGGGCGGTCGACAGCTCACCGCGGTCGCGCTTGGCGATGATGACCTCGATCGCGTCGAACCCCACACTTCCCCCTTATCGCGACAAATCATCCGGGCCGAAGGCGAACGGCAGGAAGTCGACCATCCGCATCGGCCCGTCGGGCGTCTCCACCAGCAGGTCCCGCCCGCCGTGCTCGAACAGCAGCTGGCGGCAGCGGCCGCACGGCATCAGCAGCTCGCCGTGGCCGTCCACGCAGGTGAAGGCCACCAGCCTGCCGCCGCCGCTCGCGTGCAGCGCCGAGACCAGCCCGCACTCGGCGCACAGCCCCACGCCGTACGAGGCGTTCTCCACGTTGCAGCCGGTCACGACCCGGCCGTCGTCGACGAGCGCCGCCGCCCCCACCGGAAACTTCGAATACGGCGCGTACGCGTGGGTCATGGCCTCGCGGGCCGCGACCCGCAGCGCCTCCCAGTCGATGCTCATTTCGCCTGCCCCCTTCGATACGGGACGCCGTCCGCCGCCGGCATGCGCAGCCGCTGTGAGGCCAGCGACAGCACCAGCAGCGTGGTCAGGTGGGGGGTGAACGAGGTGAACTGCTCCGGCACCGTGTCCGTCACGGCGAACACCACGAACACCGCGATCGCCACGACCCCGGTGATCAGGGCCGCGACCCCGCGCCGCTGCCGTACGAGCTGGTAGACCGCCACCGCGACGAGCAGCAGCGCGACGACGAGCAGCAGCGCGTGCACCGAGATGCCGCCCTGGCGGAGCTGCAGCGCGTCGGTGTAGCCGAACAGCGCCGCGCCACCGGCGAGCCCGCCGGGACGCCAGTTGCCGAAGATCATGGCGGCGAGGCCGATGTAGCCGCGCCCGCCCGTCTGCCCGTCACGGTAGATCCCCGCGGCCACCAGCGACAGAAACGCGCCGCCGAGCCCGGCGAGCACGCCGGAGATGATCACGGCGGCCCACTTGTACAGGTAGACGTTGACGCCCAGGGACTCCGCCGCGACCGGACGCTCGCCGCACGCCCGCAGCCGCAGGCCGAACGGCGTGCGCCACAGGATGTAGAACGACAGCGGGACCAGCAGGATCGCCAGGATCGTGAACCAGGACACGCCCTGGGTGATGCCCCGCAGCACGCCCGCGAAGTCCGACAGCACGAACCAGTGCTTGGCCTCGACGGTCCGCAGCGGGTCGTCGAGGAAGCTCAGGCTCACCGTGCCCATCTTCGGCAGCGGCGGCGAGTTCTTCGTCCCGCCGCCCGGCATGCCGTTGAAGACGAGCTGGGACAGGTACTGGGTGAAGCCGACGCCGACGATGTTGATCGCCACGCCGGAGATGATGTGGTCGACGCCGAAGGTCACGGTCGCGACGGCGTGGATCACCGCGCCCAGCGCCCCGCCGACGGCGCCGGCGACCACGCCCGCCCAGGGGCTGTGGAACTGGAGGGCGCCCCAGGCCCCGAACCAGGTGCCGAGCACCATCATGCCTTCGAGGCCGATGTTGACCACGCCGGCCCGCTCCGACCACAGGCCGCCGAGGCCGGCGAGCCCGATCGGCACGGCGAGGCCGAGCGCGGCGCTGACCGTGCCCGCCGAGGTGATGTCGTTCGCGCCGGTCACCAGCCGCGCGATCGACAGCAGCACCACCAGCCCGGCCAGGCCGAGCAGGAGCACCGGCGCCGACAGCCGGAAGCGCCGCGCCGGGGGCGTCTCGACCGGGCGTTCGACCGGGAGGTCCGTCGCCGTCATGCCGTCTCCTCGATTCCGTCCGGCCCTGTCATGCCGCCGCCTCCGCCTTCGGCGCCTCCTGCGGCGCGGCGAGCTCGCGGCTGACCCTGCGCTGCTCGGCGACGATCCGGTAGCGGTGGACCAGCTCGTACGCGATGATCACGGAGAGCACGACGACGCCCTGCATGATCTGGACGATCTCCTTGGAGATGTCGAGCAGCTGGAGCTGGTTGGACGAGTTGTCCAGGAAGCTCCACAGCAACGCGCCGACGGCCATGCCGACCGGGTTGTTGCGGCCGAGCAGGGCGATCGCGATGCCCGTGAAACCGAGGCCGGCGGGGAAGTTGTTGCTGTACTTGTAGGAGGCGCCGAGCAGTTCCGGCATGCCGATCAGACCGGCGACCGCCCCCGACATGACCATCGTGACGACGATCATCTTCTTCACGCTGACGCCGCTGGCCACCGCCGCAGACTCGGACTTGCCGGTCGCCCGCAGCTCGAAGCCGAACCGGGTGCGGTTGAGCACGACCCAGTACGCGACGCCGAGCAGGACCGCGACCACGATGAACCCGTTGACCAGCACCGGCGTGCCGGCGATGAGCGGGATGCCCGGCATGTGCGCGTCGTCGGGGATCGGCCTGGTGCCGAGGTCGTTGCCGGTCAGCACGCCGAAGTGCTCGCTGACCAGCCACGATCCGAGGCCGGTGGCGATCGCGTTGAGCATGATGGTCGAGATGACCTCGCTCACGCCCCGGTACACCCGGAGCAGACCGGCGATCGCGGCCCACAGGGCGCCGACGACCACCGCGACGACGATCACGAGGACGATGTTGAGCACACCGGGCACCACGGCGGCGCCGCCGAGCCCGGCGGCGACCACGGCCGCGAGCCGGTACTGGCCGTCCACGCCGATGTTGAAGAGGTTCATCCGGAAGCCGACGGCCACCGCCAGCGCGGAGATGTAGTACATGACCCCGGTGTTGAGGATCATGGCCATCGACCGCGGCTGGGTGCCGTAGTCCGCGAGGGTCGTGAACGCCTCCACGGGCGCCTTGCCCGCGACGAGCAGGACCACCGAGGTGATCAGCACCGCGAAGACGACCGCGATCACCGGCGCGGCGACGGCGAGCCAGCCGCCCAGCCGAACCCGGCCGAGCACCCGGTCGAGGAACCCGTTCATACCGTCTCCTCCCCGGCGCCGGTCATCGCCGAGCCCAGTTGCTCGGGGGTCACGTTCGCGGGATCGACGTCGGCGACGATCCTGCCGCGCAGGATCACCTTGAGCGTGTCGGACAGCCCGATGAGCTCGTCGAGGTCCGCGGAGATCAGCAGCACGGCCAGCCCGGCGGCGCGCGCCGTGCGCAGATGGTCCCAGATCGCCGCCTGCGCGCCGATGTCCACGCCGCGGGTGGGGTGGCTGGCGATGAGCAGCACGGGGTCGCCGCTCATCTCCCGCCCGACGATCAGCTTCTGCTGGTTGCCGCCGGACAGCGTGGCCGCGTCCACGTCGATGCCGGGGGTGCGCACGTCGTACTCCTCGACGATGCGCCGCGTGTCGGCCCGCGCGCCCGCGCGGTCGATCCACGGGCCTTTGACGTTGGGCCGGCGGGTCTGGTGGCCGAGGATGCGATTCTCCCAGAGCGGCGACTCCAGCAGCAGGCCGTGCCGGTGGCGGTCCTCGGGGATGTAGCCGATGCCGCCCGCGCGCCGCCTCAGCGTCGACCAATGGGAGATGTCGGCGCCGGCGAGCGTGAGGGCGCCCGCCTCGCAGGGGCGCATGCCCATGATCGCCTCGACGAGCTCCGCCTGGCCGTTGCCCTCGACGCCCGCGATGCCGAGCACCTCGCCCTTGTGGATGTCGAAGCTCACGTTCTCGACCACCGGCCGCCCGTCGCCGGTGCGCACGGTCAGGTCGCGTACGGACAGGGCGACGACGTCGGTGACGGTCGACTCGCGGGTCTCGGGGCTGGGCAGCTCGCTGCCGACCATGAGCTCGGCGAGCTTGCGGGAGGTCACGTCCCTGGGGTTCACGGTCGCCACGGTGGTGCCGCGCCGGATCACGGTGATCTCGTCGGCCACCCGCAGGACCTCGTCCAGCTTGTGGGAGATGAACAGGATCGTCAGCCCCTCGCGGACCAGGCCGCGCAGGTTGTCGAACAGCTCGTCCACCTCGTGGGGCACGAGCACGGCGGTCGGCTCGTCCAGGATCAGGATGCGGGCGCCCCGGTAGAGCACCTTCAGGATCTCCACCCGCTGGCGGTCGCCGACCCCCAGGTCCTCCACCGGCACGTCCGGCCGAACGCCCAGGCCGTACGCGTCGGAGATCTTCTTGATCTTCTTCCGCGCGGCGGCGAAGTCGAGGGCGATGCCGCCGCGGCGCGGCTCGCTGCCCAGAACCACGTTCTCCAGCACGGTCAGGTTGTCGGCCAGCATGAAGTGCTGGTGGACCATGCCGATGCCGGCGTCGATGGCGTCTGCGGGGGTGTGGAAGCCCACGGGCGACCCGTTGACGCGGATCTCGCCCTCGTCGGGGCGCTGCATCCCGTACAGGATCTTCATCAGCGTGGACTTCCCCGCGCCGTTCTCGCCGACGATGGCGTGGATGTGCCCTTTGGCGACGCGGAGGTGGATGTCGCTGTTGGCGACGACTCCCGGGAACCTCTTGGTGATCCCGGTGAGTTCTACTGCGGGTTCCGTAACGGTCGCGGCGGTAATGTCGGCCTCCTCCTCGCGGAGTGCCCGGTGACGGTCAAGTGATAGTGAGGGTAGAGCAAAGGGCCCGGAGCGGGTGCCTCCGGGCCCCTCGATTACGCAGGTCAGGACGTCGGGACCGTGATCTCGCCGTTGATGATCTTCTGCTTGTACTCGTCGATCTTCGACTTGATGTCGTCGATCTTGCCGCCGGTCGTGGAGTAGTCCACGCCGCCCGCCTTGAGGTCGTAGACCGACGGGCCCGACTTGACCGCGCCGGTGGTGTAGTTCTTCAGGAAGTCGAAGACCGCCACGTCGACCTTCTTGATCATCGACGTGATGATCACGTCCTTGAAGTCGGCGTACGCCGGAAGCGCGGCCTGGTCGGAGTCGACGCCGATCGCCATCGCCTTCGCGGCCTTGGCCGCCTCGAAGACGCCCGCGCCCGAACCGCCGGCCGCCTGGTAGACCACGTCCGCGCCGGCGTCGTACATGCCCTGCGCGGCCGTCTTGCCCTTGGCCGGGTCACCGAAGCCGCCGAAGTCCGGGGGCTGGGTGAGGTACTTGCTCTGGATCTTGATGTCGGGCTTGACGGCCTTCGCGCCGGCCTCGAAGCCCGCTTCGAACTTGTGGATCAGCGGCACGTCGACGCCGCCCACGAAGCCGACGTTGCCCTTCTCGGACTTGAGCGCCGCCGCGACGCCGACGAGGAACGACCCCTGCTCCTCGGCGAACATCAGGTTCGTGATGTTGTCGCCCTTCGCGGCGTCGTCGTCCACGATGGCGAACTTGACGTCGGGGAACTCCTTGGCGACCTTCGCCACGGAGCCGGAGTAGGCGAAGCCCACCGCGATGACCGGGTTGTAGCCCCCGGAGGCGAGCAGCCGCAGCCGCTCCTCCTTCTGGGCGTCGGTCTCGCCCGCGGTCGCCTCCAGTTCCTTCTTCTGGACCTTGAGCTCCGACTCGGCCTTGTCCAGGCCGGCCGCGGCCGCGTCGTTGAAGGAACCGTCGCCGCGGCCACCGATGTCGTACGCCAGGCCGACCTTGATCTGCGAGGCGGCGGGCGCGGAGGACGCGCCGGCCGAGGCCTCGGTCGTGGTGGTGCCGTCGCTACCCCCACACGCGGCGGCGGCCATGAGCAAGGCCCCGCCCGCGGTGGCGGCGGCCAGTCTGCTGATTCGATTGTGGAGCAAGGTCGTGACTCCCCTTCCGTTCCCCGCCCGTCTGACTCTCGTCGCACGCACGCAGGAACGCACGGCAACCCTGCACGGAAGATAGTTGTTTGACCTGCATAGACCAAACCCGCACACCAGTCCGCAACATGTCCGTTATTGAGCCCAGTCCGCACCGTGACCAGGGGGTCAGCCTGGGTAAACCTTGACCCTGCCGTGGATGATCTCCTGCTTGAGCTGCTCCAGGCGCGGCTGGATGTCGGTGATGTGGCCGCCGGTGAGGGTGTAGTCGACGCCGCCGAGCTTCAGGTCGTACACGACCCGGCCGCTGGTGACGGTGTGGTCGGCGACGCCGGCGAGGTAGTCGTAGACCGCGACGTCGATCCTTTTGATCATCGAGGTGAGGATCACGTCGCGCACGTCCGGGTCGGCGCTCTTGGCCTGGTCGTAGTCGACGCCGATGGCCCACGCTCCGGCCTTCTTGGCGGCGCGGAACACCCCGGCCCCCGAGGCCCCGGCCACCTGGTAGACCACGTCGGCGCCCGCCCGGTACATGCGCCGGGCGGCCTGCCGCGCCTTGTCCGGCCGCTCGAAGCCGCTCAGGTCGTGCGGGCCCGTGAGGTAGGCGATCCTGATCCGCGCCCGCGGGTTCACGTGCTTCACGCCCTGGACGTAGCCGACCTCGAACTTCCTGACCAGCGGCGACCGATTGCCCCCGACGAAGCCGACGTCGCCCGTGCGCGACTTCATCGCCGCCACCGCGCCCATCAGGAAGGAGCCCTGCTCCGAGGCGAACAGCAGGTTCGTGATGTTGGGACCGGAGACCGTCGGCTCGTCCACGATCGCGAACCGTGTCCTGGGAAACTTCGGGCCGATGCTCGCCAGCGCCGGCGCGTACGAGTAGCCGACGGCGATGATCGGGTCGTAGCCGGCCTCGGCGAGCGCCCGCACCCGCTCTACCTTCCGGGCGGCGGGCTCGCCCGGCGCGGCCGCGACCTCCCGCACCCGCATGCGGGTCAGAGTGCGCTTGGCCTCGTCGAGTCCGGCGGCCGCGGCGTCGTTGTACGACTTGTCGCCCCGTCCGCCGATGTCGTACACGAGCCCGACCCGCAGCGGGCCGGGGGGCGGCGACACGGTCTCCACCCCGCCGCCGCATCCCGCGACGGCGGTCAGGGCGACGGCGACGACGCCCGCCATCACCGCCCGGAACGCCCGCAATCGGATCTCCAAACCGGAATGGGTCCCACCGTCCGCGATACCCCCTGGGCGCGCAGGAGAACGCGCCACACAAAGGCTCTGACAGATTTATCCCATTTGAGTTAATTCGTACGGGTAAGAGATCCCGAGTATCGGGCGGCCTGTTCCCCCTCGCGCGTCACCTCGAAGTCGGCCGCGCTCTCGCCCCGCCAGGTGATCGAGACGCGTCCGGGATAACAGGCGTCGCCCTTCACCTGGTCGAGGGTCAGCATGAGCACCTCGCCCGACCCGCTCGCGGGGGTGAGACGGCCGGAACAGTGCAGGTCGGCGCCCCATCTCATCCGCGCCGGGCCGGTCAGCCGGATTTCGACCGGGAAGACCCGGTCGGCCGAGGGATAGTGTGCGACGCCCGTCCACGTACCGTCGGGGCGCCCGCCGTCGCGGGTCGTCAGCACCCACGCGACGCCCGCCGCGACGCCGACCGCGACGAGGACGGCGAGTGAGGCGGCCAGCGCGACCGCGCGCGCTCGCCCACGACGGCGCCCACCGGTCCCACGTGTCCCACTGATTCCGCCGTGCTCCGCCGGTCCGTCGCCGCTTCGCTCACGTTCGGCCGGCTCTGGTCTGGTCGGCTCGGCGTCGGGCCCTGCCCCGGGCCGCGCCGTGTTCTCCTGCTCGCGCCATGGCCGCGTGACGGGTCCGGAAGGGATGGCACCAGGCACGGCGGAGCCGGGCGCCACCGGACTCGGCCGCCCCGTGGGCCGGTCGAGCAGGGCGCTCAGCACCTGTCCGGCGTCCGGCCGGTCGGCGGGCTCCGCCGCCAGGCACGCCATGACGAGGTCCTTCAGCAGACCGGTGAGCGGCCCGAGGTCCGGCGTGCCGTACAGGATGCGGGCCATGACGGCCGCGTACGTGTCACCGGTGTAGGCGTGCCGTCCGCTCGCCGCGTAGACGAGCGTCAGCGCCCAGCAGAACACGTCCGCCGCGGGCCCGGCCGGCCGCCCTTCGAGCTGCTCCGGCGCGATGTAGGCCGGTGTGCCGACCGGATTCCCGGTCGTCGCGGTGGCGTCGGCGAGCCGGGAGATGCCGAAGTCGACGACCCGCAGCCCGTCCGAGCCGAGGAGCACGTTGCCCGGCTTGAAGTCGCGGTGGACGACCCCCGCCCGGTGGATCGCGGCCAGCGCGGTGGCCGTCCCCACGGCAACCCGGTCGAGGTCGCCACCCGTCCGCGGGCCCGCCGCGGTCACGTGCTCGCGCAGCGACGGGCCGTCGACGTACTCGCTCACGATGTACGGCCGGTCGCCGTCGAGGTCGGCGTCGAGGACCTGGGCGGTGCAGAAGGGCGCGACCCGGCGCACCGCCTCGATCTCACGGGCGAAGGCGCGCCGGGCGGAGGTGTCGTCGACCCGGGCGTGCAGGAGCTTCACGGCCACCGGCCCGCCCGACGCGCCGGCGCCGAGGAAGACGATCCCCTGGCCGCCCACGCCAAGGCGGCCCTCGAGGCGGTAGTCCCCGAGGCGCGGGGGATCCTCGGGACGCAGGGGGGAGACGTCGGGCACGGCGGCGTACGGCTCAGGGGCTGTTCAGCGGCGTGGTCGGTTCAGCGGGCGCCGCCCCACAGCGCGGTCAGCGCGGTGGCGGCGAGAACCTTGACGCCGATCCCGATCGCCCGCTCGTCCACGTCGAACTGCGGCCGGTGGATGTCGACCTCGTCGACGACCCCCGGCGGCCGGGTGCCCAGCCGGGCGAGCGCGCCGGGCACCGACTCGAGATACCAGGAGAAGTCCTCGCCGCCGAGGCTCTGCGGCGTGGGCACGGCCGCCCCCTCGCCGATGATCTGGGTGACCGCGTCGTGCAGCATCTGGATGCTGGTGGCCTCGTTCACCGTGGGCGGCGTGCCGCGCCGGTAGTCGATCTCGGCGTCCACGCCGTACGCGCCCGCGACCGAGTCGAGCAGGGTCTTGACCAGGTCGGGGGCCTGGTGCCAGGCATCCTCGTCGAGCGACCTGACCGTGCCCTGGGCGAGGCCGACGTCCGGGATCGCGTTGGCCACGGACCCGGCGGAGATCTGGCCCCACACGAGGCTGAGGCTGGATCGGGGGTCCACGCGGCGCGACAGCGCGGCCGGCAACTCGGTGACGATCTTGCTGAGCGCGTAGACGAGGTCCACGGTCAGGTGCGGCCGGGCGGTGTGCCCGCCAGGGCCCGCGACGCGGATGCGCAGGCTGTCGCAGGACCCGGTGATCGGGCCGGTCCGCAGGCCGACGTGCCCGACGTCGAGACGCGGGTCGCAGTGCACCGCGAAGATGCGGTCGACCTCGGTGAGGCCGCCGTCGCGCATGACCTCCAGCGCGCCGCCCGCGACCTCCTCGGCGGGCTGGAAGATCAGCCGTACCCGGCCGGGGAGCGCTCCCGCGTCGGCCTGCGAGGCCAGGAACAGCCCGGCGCCGACGACGATCGCCGTGTGCACGTCGTGGCCGCAGGCGTGGCACGCGTTCGGGTTCGTGGAGCGGTAGGGGACGTCCTTCTCGTCCTCCATCGGCAGCGCGTCGATGTCGGCGCGCAGGGCGACCGTTGGGCCCTCGTCGCGGCCGAGGTCCACCCACAGGCCGGTGCCGCGCGACAGCGGGTGCGGGGTGAGCCCGGCGTCCGTCAGCCGCTCAGCGATCTTCTCGGTGGTGCGATGCTCGCTGAAGGCGATCTCCGGGTGTGCGTGTACGTCGCGCCGGAACTCGATCAGCTCATCGTTGTGCTCGCGAAGGAATTCCGCCAGTTGCCCGGCCAGGCCGTTGCTTCCCGGCACGGCCGCGTCCGGCGCTGCGAGCTTCGATGAGGTGGCCACGGGTCTTCCCTTCTCCGGCGAGCCGTCCCGCCACGGATCGCCGGATCGTCCATATGATCACGAAAAGTCACGAAAAAGTCCAAAAGGGTCGAGCGGGCGTGTCTCGCCTCCACCGACCCTTCATTCACAATCCTTCCATGCCGCGACCCTTCGATACGGCGGATTGCCCAGTATTTACACCGGCCTCCGCACGTTGTCAGAACTGAGGCACTGTTGCCGGACATATCAGGCCTACCCCGTCAGGTGGCTGATTGTCCGATCTCGCGGTTAGGGTTCGAGGTGACGAACCTGTCCTCGGCGAGCTCGACGACCGTGGCGTCGACCACGTCCTGGAGGGTCCCTCCGTCGGCGAGGATCGCCCGCTGGCGCTCGGATGAGCTCCCCTGCTCCAGCACCTCGGTCACGACCGCCAGTTCGTCGGCACAGCCGAGCCGCTCGGCGACGGGTTCGAGTTCACGCTGAAGTTCATACAATACGTCGCGCATCGGCGCCGTGGAGCCATGGTCGTCGGTGATGACGTCCGCGTCGAGGCCGTAGCGCGTGGCGCGCCACTTGTTGTCGCGCACCACCCACGCCGCCGGATGCGGCAGCTTGTACCCCCGGTCGAGCTGCTGGTCGAACTGCTGCACGAGGCACTGGGACAGCGCGGCCACCATGCCCACCTCGCGCGGCGTCGGGATCCCGTCGAACATCCGGATCTCGATCGTGCCGAAGTCGGGATGCGGCCGGATGTCCCACCACACCTCCTTGATGCTGCGGATCGTGCCCGCCCGCAGCAGCGTGTCCATGTACTCCTCGAACTCGGCCCAGTCGGCCAGCAGGTGCGGCGGCCCGGCCGTGGGCAGCGAGCCGAAGACGATGGCCCGGCTCGACGCAAGACCGGTGTCCTGCCCGCCCCAGTAGGGGCTGGAGGAGGTGAGCGCGAGGAAGTGCGGCAGGTACGCCGCGAGGGCGTTGACGATCGGAATGACCTTGTCCCGCTCCTTGACGCCCACGTGGACGTGCACGCCGAACGTCTGGATCCGCCAGGCGAGCCACTGCATCTCCTCGACCAGCTCCACGTAGCGCTGGCTGGGCGCGTAGACCGCGTCGCGCCAGTCGCTGATCGCGTGGGTCCCCGTGCAGGCGAGCGCGATGCCGCGCGGCTCGACGGCCTCGGTCAGCCGGCCGATGCTCTTCTTCAGGTCCTGCACCGCCTCGGCCACCGTGTGGCAGACGTCGGTGATGATCTCGACCTGCGACTGCATGAGCTCGTGCATGGCCTTGGGCCGCTGCCCCTCACTGAGGTCGGGAACCGCGGCGAGCACCTCCTTGGCGTCCTGGCGGAGATGACGCGTATGCCGGTCGACGAGCTGAAGCTCCCACTCCACGCCGAGCGTCGCGCCACGTGAGGGGTTGAAGTCGATCGCCAAAGCTTGCCTCCATCACGTTCGGTCCCTGTGGACACTCATGTCACAGCGGACAAGGTCGTTCCAGGCTCAGGCCCTACCCTTCATCCATCCCCGCACGCCGACCGCCCCGAGCGCCAGTGCCAGGAGGATGTTCACCGCGATGAGTACGCCGTGGACGACGTAGAAGGACGTCTCGTGCCCGTCGGCGAGGTTGAAGCCGAGGTTGATCCATTCGAAGATCATGAAAGCGGCGAGCGCCACAAGAAAGATCGATACACGTCTCGTCATGCTCTCAGTATCGGCGGCCACCTGCGTGGCCCTGTGGCATATGGGGCATATGTCGCTTCATGCGAAGGCAGTCGAGGCTAGGCTGAGCGACCTATGGGGACGAACCTGCGGGCTCTCGCCGCGACCGTGACGACGGCGGGGGTGCTGACGACGGCGCTGCTCTGCGCCCCTCCCGCCGCGGGCGCGCGGGCCGTGCCGGACCTGGCGCCGCGGAAGACCGGCGCGGCGGTGCCGGGGAACGGCACGGGGAACGGGACCGTGGGCGGCGACCTGCTCGCCGGCCACGGGATCATCGCGCCCGCCGGGATCAAGCCCCCGCCGAAGACCGAGGCCAGCGCGTACGTCGTGGCCGACGCCGACACCGGCGCGGTGCTCGCCGCCAAGGACCCGCACGGGCACTACCTGCCCGCGAGCACGCTCAAGACGCTGACGGCCGTGACGCTGATCCCCAAGCTCGACAAGAACCGCAAGATCAAGCCGAGCGACGAGGCGTGCAACGTGGAGGGCAGCGCCGTCGGCATCGTCCCCGAGCCGATCTACAAGATCGACGACCTCATGCGGGCGCTCCTCATGGTCTCCGCCAACGACGCCGCGGTCGCGCTCGCCGAGGCGAACGGCGGCCTGAAGAAGACCCTCGCCGACATGAACGCCGAGGCGCGCAAGCTCCAGGCGTACGACACGGTGGCCAAGACGCCGAACGGCCTGGACGCCCCGGGCCAGCGCAGCTCGGCCTACGACCTCGCCCTGATCGCGCGGGCCGGGCTGGCGATCCCGGACTTCCGCGAGTACATCAGCACGAAGGTCGCCAAGTTCCCCGCGCCCAAGGACTACCTCAAGAAGAAAAAGAAGAAGCGCCGCGACGACTCGGAGGCCAGCGAGTCTCCCCCGCCCGCCTACTACGAGATGGCCAACCACAACCGGCTCCTCGGTAGCTACAAGGGCATGCTCGGCGTCAAGAACGGCTGGACGACCAAGGCCCTGGGCAGCTTCGTGGGCGCGGCCCGGCGTGACGGCCACACGATCCTCGTCGTGATCATGCATCACCCCGGCGGTTTCTGGGAGGAGGTCGCCAAGCTGCTCGACTGGGGCTTCTCCGCGCGGGGCAAGGCGGCCCCCGTGGGCCAGTTGGTCGCGCCCGCGCCCGATCCCAAGCCCTCCTCCTCCCCCCTGGCCGTACGGCCCTCTCCGACACCGGGCACGGCCGACGTGGGCGCGGCCAAGGCCCGCGGGGAGGACTCCGCGTCGAAGGGTTCGGGCGCGGCCACGCCCCTGCTGATCGGCGGCGGTGCCCTCGTGGTCCTCGCCCTCGGGGCGTACGGCCTGCGCCGGCGCCGGAAGACGCCCGGCGACGCCCCCCACTAGTACTACAGCCTGATTTTGTGATGTTTGAGCCAGCGTTTCCAGTAGTGGCTGGCTCGTGCACGGGGCTTGGCGGTGTCGTCGGTGTGGGGACCGGGCGAGGGCATGGCTGAGGGGAAGGGTGATCGTGGCGGTCAGGCGTGCCAGCAGAGGGCGGATTTCTGCTGGTGTGAGGAGGACCAGGCCCTTTGGGCTTTTGGGGCGTGCGCGGCGGCGACGGCGAGATAGGCGTGGGCGAGCATCGCCAAGGTGATGTGGCGGTGCCAGGCGTCGAACCGCCGGACCTGGTAGTGGTCCAGCCCGGTCTCGTTCTTCGCGGACTGGAAACACTCCTCGATCGCCCAGCGGGAACCGGCGACGGCGATGAGGTCCTCCAAGGTGGTGCCGACCGGTGCGTAACACAGGTAGTAGGCCAGCTCAAGCTCGCCCTTGGCATTGGGGGTGAGGCCGCGCCGGACGAGTAGCCACCGCTGGTAGCCGGGCTCGGTCTCGAAGGTCACCGTGGCGAGCGCCCAGTCATACAGGCACTCGCCCTTGGCGCCGTCGCCACAGGACCGGCGCTTCCACGCCTCGGGCGGAGCTTGGGCGGTCGCGGTGCCGGCCCGGATTTCCCGCCCCATCCCATGCCGATCCATTGGCTCTTGGGCACCGCCACCACATAGCTCAGGCGGTGCTCTTCCAGGAAGCGCCGGAACTTGTTGTCCATGCCATAGGCCTCATCAGCGCTCACCCAGGAGGCCGGCACACCCGCCTTCACGGCGCGGGCCAGCATCGCCTGGGCCAGTACCGGCTTGGTGGCGAACGCCACCTCCTGCCCGATGCCGGCCTGGACGCAACGCTCCGGTCATCAGTCCAGGACTTCGGCAGATACAGCTCGGCGTCGATCAGCGTCCGGCCCAGCGGAGAGGCGTAGGCGAGGAACACGCCCAGCCGGCAGTTCTCAATCCGGCCCGCCGTGCCGGAGCACTGGCGCTGCACTCCGGCCGACTTGTCGCCCTTCTTCAGGAAGCCGGTGTCATCCACGATCAGCACGCCATCGCGGCGACCGAGGTTGTCCATCACGTAATCACGCAGGTCAACTCGCACCTGGCGGGGGTCCCAGCGGGCACTGTTCAACAAGCGCTGCATGCGATCAGGAGCCGTATCCCCGGCCGCTTCCGCCAACTGCCAGCCGTTCTTACGCTCGATCGGAGCCAGCAAACCGGTCAGATACGCCCGCGTCTGCCTGCGCGGTTCCACCCGCCCGAACCGTCCCGCCACCCGCGCGAACAACACATCAAGCCCGGCCACCCACTCCTGAAGGTCGCCCGCGGTCAGCTCATCCGACGTGATCCAGAACTATAGATCACAAAACCTGGCTGTAGTACTAATGCGCGGCTGGCCGGGGAAAGCGTGCGACGAACCGCGCCCCGGACGGGCTGTCTTCGATGGTGAGGGTGCCGCCGTGGTCTTCAACAATCTGCCGGGCGATAGGCAGTCCCAGACCGCTGCCGCCAGCGTCCTTGGCACGCGCGTCCTGCAGGCGGGCGAAGCGCTCGAAGACGAACTCCCGCTGCTCGCGCGGCACCCCGCTCCCGTCGTCGTAGACCTCCAGCACCGCCGCGTCACCCCGGTGCTCGACGGTGACCATCACCATGGAGCGGGCGTGGCGTTCGGCGTTGTCCATGAGGTTGTGCAGCAGCCGGGTGAGACCAATCCGCTCTCCGTAGACCATCACGCCGCTACTGAACCTCCTGACCACCCTGACTTTGCTTTGCCGATGATCGAGCTCGCCGTCCACCAGGACGGCGAGGTTGAGGAGGTCGTGGTGGCCTGCGACACCCGCGTCAAGCCGGGAGATCTCCAGAAGGCTGGCTACCAAGTCCTGCAGCCGCTCGACAGACTCCAGCAGCCTGCCGGCGGTTGCCACCCAGTCGGTCTCCTCCCGCCGCATGAGCGCTTCCTCTATCTCGGCACGCATCGCCGCGAGCGGGTTGCGCAGGTCATGGGAGGTGTTCGAGGCGAACTGCAACTGGTCCTGGATCGCCGCCTGGGCCCGCTCCAACGTCTGGTTGGTGTTCTGCGCGAGCTCCTTGAACTCGTCATCGTGGCTCGGCAGCGGAACCCGCTCGCTCAGATTAGAAGGCCGGATCACGGCGAGTCTCCCACTGATGGCGCGGACCGGCTCAAGGATCTTGCTCATCATCCAGTACGTCCCGAGCGCGGTGGCCACGATCAGCAGGAGGGAACCACCGACGAGTCCAGCCAGCACGGCCGCACTTCCGTAGAGCGGAGGCTGAGGCTCGGCCGTCAACAGCAGCAAAGTGGCGCAGACGCAGACCAGTGCCATGACGGCGCTCGCCACGGTGGCCACACGAGTTTTGACGGAGCAGTGATGCCACGCTCTGAAGCTGATCATCCCGGAAACGCCCTGGACATGACTGTGACACGTCTAGCCAACACAAACGCTAGTTGAACACGCGAGCTCACCAGTCAGGACCCCCTCGTAACGGGACTTCTCGTTCGATTGCCGAATTAATCCGGCCGAACGCACCTCAAGCCGCCCCGACGTTGCCGAAGCCTGGTTCGCCTACCACACACCCGACGAGGGAACCGTCCGCTGGTACTGGATCAACGGACAAGAAGACCGCAAAGAAGTTGAAGCCAGCTCCGACACACCGACCTCACCGTCGCAGGCCACTCCCGGTCACGATAGGCCCAAGCCCTAATGAGGTGCGTGGCAACGGCTTAGGATCGAGGATGGGTTCTTTGTCCCGGGCAGGGGCCACCGGTAGCAAGGAAGTGTGATGGGTGCGGATAACCATGGTGGTTCCTACCATCAGCAGGATCTAGACACCGACAGGGCAGTCCGGGAGGACGTGACGCTGCTCTCCCTGCAGGGCGTCCTGGACTTCACCACCCATGCCCTACTGCATCGCCGGATTGAGGACCTGTTCCGCGAGCAGCCGCCCCCTGCGCTGATCCTTGACCTCACAGAGCTGGACTTCTGCGACTCCAGCTCTCTAGCTATCCTGATCGCCATACGCAGGCACTTCCCGGATCCTGACCGTTGTCTGGCGCTGGTCGGCGTGAACGGCAGAATGGCCCGCCTGCTCGAACTCACCCGAGTAATCACGCTGTTCCGCTGCTATCCCACCCGCGAGGACGCCATGAAGGCTCTCGGCCTGGCCTCCACGTCCCGCTGGTGACGACACCCCCGGCAGCACGACAACGCCCAAGGCTTTCGTGGAGGCCCTGAAGCCAGCATCATCTGCTGGCGGAAGGGAGAATGCCAGCCCCGAGGAAGTACCCCCAAGAGCTTCGTGAGCGCGCGGTGCGCATGGTCTTTGAGGTCCGCCGGCAGACCGGCGGCGCCCCCGGCGCGATCGCCCGGGTAGCCGACCAGCTCGGCGTTCACCGCGAGGCGCTGCGCGGGTGGGTGCGCCAGGCCGAGATCGACGAGGGGCAGCGGCCGGGCACCTCAACCACTGACGCCCAGCGAATCGCCGAGCTGGAGCGCGAGGTACGCGAGCTGCGCCGCGCCAACGAGATCCTCAAGGCCGCAGCCGCTTTTTTCGCGAAGGAAATGGACCCTCGACCGCCGAGGTAGTCGCCTTCATCGACGCCCACCGCGACGCTTTCGGCGTCGAGCCGATCTGAGGCCTATGGCATGGACAACAAGTTCCGGCGCTTCCTGGAAGAGCACCGCCTGAGCTATGGAAACGCTGGCTCAAACATCACAAAATCAGGCTGTAGTA
>NZ_BOOF01000044.1 GCF_016863095.1 Microbispora siamensis
GGCGGACCGACCACATCACCCTCGCCGTCGCCCACGCCGTCGCCCTCGCCGACGGGCACTCCGCAGGCGACGAATGCGATCCGGGGTACGGGCTCGGGCCGGTGCCTGGATGTCACCGAGGCCTCGCAGGCCAACGGGGCACAGGTGCAGATCTGGGATTGCAACGGGCAGTCCAATCAGCAGTGGGCCTCCACGAGCGCGGGTGAGCTGCGCGTCTACGGCAACAAGTGCCTGGACGTGAACGGCGCGGGCACGGCGGACGGCACGGCGGTGATCATCTGGGACTGCAACGGGCAGAACAACCAGAAGTGGCGCTTCAACTCCGACGGCACCATCACCGCGGTCGGGGCGAACAAGTGCCTGGACGTGTCGAACTACGGCACCGCCAACGGCAGCAAGGTGCACATCTGGACCTGCCACGGCGAGAGCAACCAGCAGTGGACCCGCACCTGACTCGGTCCCCAGCCTTCTGGCCGCCACGGTGAAGGCACGGCGCAGGCATGGTGAAGGCACGGTGCAGGCATGGTGAAGGCACGGTGCAGGCATGGTGCAGGCACGGTGCAGGCACCGTGACGGCCGGCAGTTCGGCGATCGACGGCCAACGATCAACCAGGTGAGGGGCGGCACGCTGTCGTCGTCCCTCACCTGCACGAGCCCCTGACACCGACCGCGCGCAGCACCCGGAGGGCACCAGCCAGACAGGGTTGTGCCCTTCACCGGGCACTTCAGCGGTCGCGCCAGGCCTCGGCCCAGTCCTCCGCGAGACGGCCGCCGCTGCTCGCGTCGGTTACTCTCTGGACGGGGAGGTTTCACCCTCATCCGAAACTTCAGCCGGTATGACCCGCCGCCCGGCTACGACGTAGAGTTCTGGGAGCAGACCGGGAACGAGCGGAAGCGCGGGGCGGCGGTGCGATGCGACATCGTCCCGGGCGGCGTCGACCTGATCCCTCCGGATTCCGAAGGCGCCGCTCCGACGACCACCGGATACCGTTGCTACACCCGGAGGCCGAAGGCGGTGACCGACACCTACGAGGTCGTCATGGCCAGTAGCGAGATCTTCTTCCGGGACGAGGACGGGCAGCCACCCCGCTGAGGTCATGGTCCGGTCCCTCCTCCGGCCCGCGTTCGGTCCTGGCCACACCTTCACCCCGACCGGTCGTATCGCCGCGTACGGCTCGCGGCACGTCTTTCCCGCCGCCGGGCGCGAAAGAGGCTGCCCCTTCGAACAAAGTGGGCCCGAGGACGATCCAGAGCGCGCCGGGCCCCGGCGCACCGGAACTCGCCTACTCCGTGGGATCGCTCACGGCCACTGCCTGCGCGTCGCCGTACATCGCGTCATGCTGCTTGCGCGGGGCGCAGACGCTGGCCTTGGAGCAGGCGCAGCGGCGGCCGCCCTCGTTGAGGCGGACGATGACGGAGTCGGACGGCACGTTGTGGCCCACCACCGTGCCCGGGCCCTGCGGGGTGTCCACCGCGAGACCCGCACGCGGCGCCGACGCCCGGAACTCCTGGTAGAGCGGGTGCTCGTACTTCAGGCAGCACATCAGCCTGCCGCAGGCGCCCGCGATCCTGAGCGGGTTGACCGGGAGGTCCTGGTCCTTGGCCATCCGCACCGAGACGGGCTCGAAGTCCTTGAGGAACGTCGCACAGCACAGGTCGCGTCCGCAGGGGCCGATGCCGCCCTGGAGCCTTGCCTCGTCGCGCGGGCCGATCTGCCGCAGTTCGACCCGGGCCCGCAGGTTGCGGGCCAGGTCGCGCACCAGCGCCCGGAAGTCGACCCGGTGGGGCGCGGAGAAGTACACGGTGTAGACGTTGTCGGCGTCCAGGTAGTCGACGCCGACCACCTTCATCGGAAGCTCGTGCCGCTTGATCAGGCGCTTGGACACACTGCGGGCCTCCGCCCTGCGGCGGCGGTTGGTCTCGTCGCGGGCCAGGTGCTCCTCGGCCGCGATGCCCTGACAGACGGGCAGGCCCTCGACGTCCTCGCTCACGTACTGCGGCGCCCACACGCACTCGGCGACCTCGGGCCCGGAGTCCGTCGGCACGAGGACCTTGTCGCCCACCTTGGGAGAGTGGCCGCCCGGATCGAGGTAGTAGAGCCGTCCGTAGCGAGTGAAGCTCACCGCCATCATCATGCCCACGCGCCGGCCCTCCTCGATCCCGTACGGCTGTCGCGCCCCAAACGCCTCAGCGCTCGAACCCACCATACGTGCCGTACGGCACCGGAAATCATCGCCTGTGGACAACCTCTCGGCGGACCGGGAGATCCGGCCCGCCGGAGACGTCCGTCCACAGGCCGTCCTACAGCGCCGTCCTACCGCCCTCCTACCAGGCCGCCGTCCGTGCGACGCCGCCGTCGTCCGTGAACAGCGTGCGATACCCGGATTCCGTCACCTGTCCCGTCTCGTCCGGCCTGACCACCAACACGAACCGCCCGGTGCCGTCCACGTCGACGCGCTCCAAGGGGGGCCGTCCGTCCTCATCCCGATAGAGAGTCTGCACGGCCCGCCCGGTGCCGACGTCGTACGCCACGACCTCGTCGACGGCCCCCGCGAGCTTGGACTCACCCTGCACCCGCGCCAGCTTGCTCCAGCCCACCACCGCCACGACGCGTCCGCCGTCGGGGGTGAGGGTGATGTCGTAGACCCCGCTCGTCGTCGGAACGGTCGATCCCCCCAGCTTGATCGCACGTACGTCGTCGAGGCCGCCGGAGGTTCCGGTGTCGAGCACCCACACCGTCTGGGACATCGAGCACTCCCAGGCCACCGTCCTCGCGGGTCCGCCTGCGGGAGGCGTCGTGCCCGAGGCCGGATTCCCCGTCGGGACCTGCACCGTTCTGGCCGGCAACAGGCAGGTCCACCCCTTGGGCAGCGGCGGAGCGGAGGGCCCGGCCGACGCCGCCACGGACCGCTCTCGTGGTGCCTGCGCCGCATCCGTTGCCGCAGGAGCAGCCGGGGAGGGCGCCGTTCCCGACTCTCCCGGGGTCGCCCACGACTCCGGCAGGACGCCGCCGTCGTCCTGCGGGAGAGCCGACTCCACGGCGGCTGAATCCCGGGGCACCTCCTGCGTTGTTTCCGGCTCCGCAGTGGCTTCCGGCTCCGCGGTGGCTTCCGGCTCCGTGGCGGCTTCCGGGGTCGCGTCCGGCGGAACCGACGGCTTCTTGATCGCCTCCGTCGAAGTCCCCCAGACCACGCCCGCCCGGCGGAACACGAGGGTGCGCCCGTCGTCGCTCATCGAGACGTCCTCGACGGCCGACGTCCTTCCAGAGATCCAGGCACGGCTGTCGCCGGTCGCCGTATCCATGACGATCAGCGACGCACCCTGTCTGCCCGGCGTACAGGGAGACAGCCCGTAGGCCAGCCTGGAGCCGTCTCCGTTCACCGCGAGTGAGGTGACGCTGCCCTCCCCAGGCGTGAACGGAAGCTCGCCGATGGAGCCGACCTCCCCGCTGTCGCCGAGGCTGAACCAGTAGAAGTGGGACCGGCACGCGTCCTGCTCGGCCACGGCGTAGAAGAGCCGGTTGTCCCGGACGGCCTGCACCTGGGTGAACCGCTCGCCCTCCGGCCCGGGCACCGTGGCCGTCACGTGGCCGTCGGCGACACTCCTGACCGCGATGTTCCCGGAGCGGATCTGCACGAGGAAGGACGGCTCGACGGCCGGGCCCGCCGTCGTGCCGGCGGCCGTGTCCATGGTCGCGCCGCCGTGGCGCGCGACGGCCACCCCGCCCGCGACCGCGACGGTCACGGCGGCCGCCGCCGCGACCGGAACCAACCAGGCCCTCCCCCGGGCGGCGCCCACGCGCGTACGGCGGCGGGTGGGGACGGCGGCGGAGTCGAACGGCGGGACGGCCTCGACCGTGTCCCCCACCGCGCGGGTGGCGTCCTGCAACCGGCGGATGACGTCGTCGTTCATGGGGTCTCTCCCAGGAGGCGGCCGAGCGCGTCGAGCGCCCGGGAGGTGGTGGACTTCACGGTGCCCCGGCTGATCTTCATGACGCGGGCCGTCTCCTCTTCGGACAGCTCGGCGTAGTAGCGCAGGACCAGGGCCTCCCGCTGGCGCCGGGGCAGGCGGTGGAGGGCCTCCATGACCTCCCGCCGCTCCACGCCGAGGATCGCGGCCGACTCGGCCGACCAGACGGGCGGGTCGTACGTGCCGGCGAACCAGGACGGCATCCGCCGCCTGCGCAGCACGGAGCGGGCGTTGTTCAGCACCGCGGCGCGCACGTAGACGAGCGCCTTGTCCCGGTCACGCAGGCCGTCGAAGCGCCGGTGCAGGCCGAGGAACGCCTCCTGCACCACGTCCTCGGCGCTCTCCCGGTCGCCGACCATGATCAGGGCCAGCCGGGTGAGGCCGAGGGCGTGCTCGGCGTAGAGCCCGCTGATCGTGTCGTCGGCGCCCGCCGACAGGGGCGGGACGCTCACGGGCCCCCCGGATTGCTCATCGAGATCGAGCGTTTCGGCCTTCATGTACCAGAGACGCCGTACGCCCGCCGGGGTTGCTTGGCGTCCTACGCGGGCGAGCGAAGAGCGAGGGTCATGGCCTCGACCGCGATCTGCGGGTTCACGTTGGCCGCCAGCCGTTCCCGGCACTTCATGATCGCGTCCGTACGGCGCAGCGTCTGCTCGGGAGTGGACGCGCGCGCGACGGCCTCCACCTCGTGCCTGCGGTCCTCGTTGGCCAGCTCTACCGAGGCCCCGAACTGCACGGCCAGCACGTCGCGGTAGAACGCCACGAGTTCGAGCAGCGCGAGGTCGAGGGAGTCGCGCTTGATGCGGGTCGCCCGCGACTTCTGCATGGTCTCGAGTTCCTTGAGCGCGCCCGCGCCGCCCCGCACGAGGCCCTTGTTGAGCCCCTTGCCGGAGGAGCCCTCGCCGTAGACCTTGCGCAACTCGGCGGTCTCGACCTCGTTCAGCGCGGTCGTGGCCGCGTCGGCGTCCTCGGTGGAGGTCTTCACCAGCCGCTCGGCGGCGGTGATGCACTCCGCCACACCGGTCAGCGACCGGGGGATCGACAGCACGTCGTCGCGCCGGCGCCGCGTCTCCTCGTCCAGCGCGAGCCGCCGCGCCCGGCCGATGTCCCCCTGGGCCGCCCGCGCGGCGTCGAGCGCCACGTCGTGGGGCACCCCGTCGCGGGTCACCAGCACGTTCGCGACCGCCTCGGTGGAGGGCGTGCCCAGCGTCACGACCCGGCAGCGCGAGCGGATCGTGATGATCATGTCATCCGGCGAGGGCGCGCACAGCAGCCACACGGTCCGTGGCGGCGGCTCCTCGATGGCCTTGAGCAGCGCGTTGGCCGCCGCCTCTGTCACCCGGTCGGCGTCCTCGAACAGCACGATCCGCCAGCGGCCGAGGGTGGGCGCCCCCGCCGACTTGAGCACGAGTTCACGCGTCTGCCGCACGCTGTACGACAGGCCCTCGGGCCGGACGAACGTGACGTCCGGGTGCGAGCCGACCTCGACCTGGTGGCAGGCGTCGCAGTGGCCGCACCCCTGGTCGGGGCAGAGCAGCGAGGCCGCGAACGCCGTGGCGGCCGCGGACCGCAGGGCCGGCCCGGTGAACAGCCAGGCGTGGGTCATGCCCGCGCCGCGGCCTCCGGCGACGACCTCGGCCGCGGCCGACGCGGCCCGCCGCATCACGTCGATCGCCCGGTCCTGCCCGATCAGATCTCCGAAAACGGTCATGCGCGGCTACCCGAAGTCGCGGATGGCGGGCATCGTGCCGGTGGCCTCCTCGGCCTCCTGCGGCACCGGGTCGGGCAGGATCTCACGCACCCGGTCCTGGATCAGGCGCGTCACCTCCCGCTGGTCCAGCGTGCCGTCCACCACCAGGTAGCGGTCGGGGTCGGCCGCCGCCAGCGCCCGGAACTCCCGCCGCACCCGCTCGTGGAACTCCAGCGGCTCCGCCTCGATGCGGTCGGCGGGCGAGGCCATCCGCCGCAGCCCGACCGCGGGCGGCACGTCGATGAGCACGGTCAGGTCGGGGACGAGCCCGCCCGTCGCCCACCTGTTGATCCTCGCGACGTCCTCCGGGTCGAGCGACCGCCCGGCGCCCTGGTAGGCCAGCGACGAGTCCACGTACCTGTCGGAGATCACCGTCGAGCCGCGCTGCAACGCGGGCCTGATGACCTTCTCCACGTGCTCGGCCCGGTCGGCGGCGTACAGCATCGCCTCGGCCCGCGGCGACAGGCCCTGGTGGGCGGCGTCGAGCAGGATCGCCCGCAGCCGCATGCCGACCTTGGTCGAGCCCGGCTCGCGGGTCTGCACGACGTCGAAGCCCTGGTCGCGCAGCCAGATCGCGAGCAGCCGCGACTGGGTGGTCTTGCCCGAGCCCTCGCCGCCCTCGAAGGCGATGAACAGCCCGCGGTCGGGATCCGCCTCCTCCGGCACGAACCGCCGGCCGCGCAGGGCGGTCAGCAGGTCGACCGCGATGGGAACGCCCGGCCGGTCGTCCATGTGCCGCAGCGCGACCACCCCGACGGCGATCGCCAGCAGCGCCCCCAGGAGCAGCACGAGGTTCGTGCCGTCGAAGCGGTAGCTGATCCCGGCGATCCGGAGTGCGTGCGTGCCGAACAGCGCGGCCAGTGTGGACGCCACCGCCACGACCAGCAGCAGCACCACCCGGGCCAGCGACTGCAGGAAGGAGAACGTACGGCCGCGCAGCCCGTCCTCCACCTCCAGGCCGATCACCGTGTAGCCGATGATCCAGGCGATGCCGGCGCAGGCGCCCAGCACCACGGTCAGCACGACCACGACGACCAGGTTCTGGATGAGCGAGACGGCGGCCAGCGTCAGCCCCGCGAGCACGATCGACAGCCCGAACAGCCGCCGCCTGGACAGGCCCTTCAGCAGCCGCAGGCCGAAGAACATGCCGAACGCCATGCCGAGGAAGACGGCGCAGAACACCGCGCCGTACCCCGCGTCACCGCCGCCCAGAGCCTGCACGTACGCCTTGGCGACCCCGATGACGGCGCCCCCGGCGGCGAACGCGCCGAGCATGCCGATGATCAGGCCGCGCACGACGCGGTTGCCGCCGACGAACCGCCAGCCCTCGGTGATCTGCCGGAGCACCGAGGGCGCGGACACGTGCCTGATGTGGTTCTTCGGAATGGCCCGCAGCGTGAAGACCATCACGGCGGAGGCGAGGTAGGCCAGCGCGTTGGCGTACAGCGCCACGCTGGTGGCCGCGACGTCGAACGACGGGGCGGCCGCCGAGATCGTCGTGACCACGCCCGACACGATCGCGAACAGCGCCGCGGCCACGGGGGCGGTGCCGTACGTGACGAGGAGGTTGAGCTGGTTGGCCTCCTCGAGCCGCTCCTTGGGCACGAGGTTGGGCACGGTGGCGTCCTTGGCGGGCACCCAGAAGAGGTTCACGCACTCGACCAGGAACGTCGCGATGATCACCCACTGGTAGACGCCGACCAGCGGGATCGACAGCACCACCGCGAACCTGGCGAGGTCGGCGACGACCATCGTCAGCCTGCGGTCGAACCGGTCGGCCACCGCTCCCGCGAGCGGGCCGAGCAGGATCGCGGGCAGCATCTTGGCGACGAAGACGCCGCCGATGGCGAGGCTCTGCGCCTGAAAGCCGGATCCCGCGGTCAGGTTACCGGCCAGGGCGGTCAGCGCGATGATGTTGAGCCAGTCGCCGAGGCTGCACGTCGCCATCGCCGTCCACAGTCTGCGGAACGGCGCGTTCGCCAGCACGTGCGGCTGCTTGCGTCGCGCGGCGGCCCGGCCAGGGGTGCTCATGATGTCAGCGTATCCAGGTGCTCGCTGGGCTTGGGAGACGGACGAGCGGGCCACTGGGGCCTGCCCGTCGCCTGAGGGTATTACGTCCGCCTCGTCCTCGCTGTCGAGATGGCGCCAATGCTCTGCCCGGTTCCGCTCCCGCGGACCGGGCGCGGTCAGGTCCGCAGCTCGACGAGGGTGATCTCGGGCGGCGCGCCCACGCGGACCGGCGGCCCCCAGAAGCCCGCACCTCGTGTCACGTAGACCTGGGTGTCGCCGCCGCCCGTGCGCGGCACGCTCGCCAGTCCCGCCACCACGGGCTGCTGCAGCGGCACGAGCAGGTTGAACGGCGCCATCTGCCCGCCGTGGGTGTGCCCGGACAGCTGGAGGTCGACGCCGTGCGCGGCGGCCTGCGTCACCTGGACGGGCTGGTGGGCCATGAGCACGACGGGCCGGTTCGCGTCGCGGCCTCCGAGCGCCTTGCCGAAGTCCGGGCCGTCGCCCGACGGCACGCCGTTGAGGTCGTTGACGCCCGCGAGGTCCAGCACGGCTCCCGCGTGCCGGATCTCGACCCGCTCGTTGCGCAGCGGCCGGACGCCCAGCGAGCGCAGCTCCTCGATCCATTCCTGCGGGCCCGCGGCGGTGTAGTACTCGTGGTTGCCGGTCACGAAATACGCGCCATAGCGGGATTCGAGGGACCTGAGCGGCGTGGCGAGACGACCGAGCTCGGCGACCGTGCCGTCCACCAGGTCGCCCACGATCGTCACCGCGTCGGCCTGCAGACCGTTGATCATCCGGACGATCCGCTCGGTGTGCCCCCGGCCGCTCAGCGGGCCGAGGTGGATGTCGCTGACGACCGCGATGCGCAGCCCGCTCATCCGGGGATCGAGCCGGGGCAGGCGGATCGGCACCCTCTCGATCACCGGATCGCCGAGTGCCCGGCTCACGCCGTAGCCCACGGTCGCGAGCGCTCCGGCGGCCACGACCGCGGAGGCCGTGCGGGAGATGAACAGCCGGCGGTCGATCGCCGGCGCGTCCGCCGCGGCCCCCTCCGCCGCCGGCCTGCCGATCGTGGCCGTGCCGTGAGCGGTGGAGCCTCCCCCGGCCGCCGCTCCGGCGAGGACCACCTCGTCCACCGGCGCCGCCTCCCCCTCGGCCCGCTCGGCCGGGGCCGCGGCGGTCTCGGCCGTACGGCGGCGTCTGGACACGACGAACGTCGCGATCGCCCGGGGCACCTCCATGACCAGGCCGAACACGAACAGGTAGAACATCACGGCCAGCCACAGATAGCCGGGCCAGGCCACGACCCGCTCGACGTCCATGCCGAGGCCGAGCCGGCTCCCGGCGAAGGTCACCACCATCACGACGGCCAAGATCACGAGCGCCCACGTCAGCACCCGGCGCGGACGCGATCCCGGCGTCGTCGACGCCCTGACCAGCCGCCGCCACAAGTAGAGGTGCACGACGACCACGGCCGTCAGAATCATGCCGACGAACCCCACGAGAACTCCCCTCGACCGGCTGGCGATCAAGGGCCGGCTGACGACGATGCTACGAGCTCACGCCGACAGCCGCGTCCGTTGTCCACAGCCGGGCCCGGCTGTGGACAACGTGCGTGACCACGCCCGCACCCGCCCCGCCGTCCGCGGGACCGGGGTTCAGGACTTGCCGGCGGGCTTCTTCGCGGCGGTCCTGGTCCGGGTCGTCGTGCGCTTGGCTGCGGGCGCCCGCTCCCGCCGCTCGGCCAGCAGCTCCGCCGCCCGCTCCAGCGTGATGTCCTCGACCGTGTCGCCCTTGCGCAGCGACGCGTTGGTGTCGCCGTCGGTGACGTACGGACCGAAGCGGCCCTCCTTCACCACGACCGGCTTCTTGGAGTTCGGGTCCTCGCCCAGCTCACGAAGGGGCGGCGCGGCGGCGGCACGGCCGCGTCCACGGGCCTTCGGCTGCGCGAACAGCTCCTTGGCCTGCTCGATGGTGATCGTGAGCAGGTCCTCCTCGGAGGCCAGCGAGCGCGAGTCGGTGCCCTTCTTGATGTACGGCCCGAACTTGCCGTTCTGCGCGGTCACCTCCTCGCCGTCGATCTCGCCGACGACCCTGGGCAGCTGGAGCAGCTTCAGCGCCTGCTCCAGTGTGATCGTGTCGAGGGACATCGTCTTGAACAGCGAGCTGGTCCGCGGCTTGGGCGCGTCGGCCTTCTTCGTCCGCTTCTTGCCGTCGGCCGGCGCCGGCTCCTCGGGCAGGATCTCCGTGACGTACGGGCCGAAACGGCCGTCCTTGGCCACGATCCTCCGGCCGGTCGCGGGGTCGACGCCCAGCTCGCGGTCGCCGCTCGGGCGCGAGAACAGCTCCTCGGCCTTCTCGGCGGTCAGCTCGTCGGGCGCCATGTCCTCGGGAATGTTCACCCGGGCGCCGTCGCGGTCGAGGTACGGACCGTAGCGGCCGACCCTGATCACGATGTCCGTGCCCTTGATCGGGAAGGAGCTGATCTCCTTTGCGTCGATCTCGCCGAGGTCGGTGACCATCTCCTTCAGGCCCTCGTCGCCGTCCCCGCCGCCGAAGTAGAACCGGCGCAGCTCGGGCACCCGCTCGGCGCGGTCGTTGGCGATGTCGTCGAGGACCTTCTCCATCTCGGCCGTGAAGTCGTAGTCGACCAGGTTGCCGAAGTGCTGTTCGAGCAGGTTGACCACGGCGAACGCGAGGAACGACGGCACCAGGGCGGTGCCCTTCTTGAACACGTAGCCCCGGTCGAGGATCGTCCCGATGATCGACGCGTACGTCGACGGCCGCCCGATCTCCCGGTCTTCCAGCTCCTTGACCAGCGACGCCTCGGTGTACCGCGCGGGCGGCTTGGTCGAGTGCCCGAGCGCGGTCAGCTCGGCCGCCGTGAGCCGGTCGCCCTCGGCCAGCGTGGGCAGACGCTTCTCCGAGTCGTCCCGGTCGGTCGAGGGGTCGTCCGCACCCTCGACGTACGCCTTGAGGAAGCCGTAGAAGGTGATGGTCCGGCCGGTGGCGCTGAACTCCACGTTCTCGCCGGCGCTGGATGTGCCGCCCACCTTGACCGACACCGACTCGCCGACCGCGTCCTTCATCTGGGAGGCGACCGTGCGCTGCCAGATCAGCTCGTACAGCCGGAACATGTCCCCGGACAGGCCGGTCTCGCCCGGCGTGCGGAACTCCTCGCCGGACGGCCGGATCGCCTCGTGCGCCTCCTGGGCGTTCTTCACCTTGCTGGTGTAGACGCGCGGCTTGTCCGGCACGTACGCCGAGCCGTACAGCTTGATCGCCTGGCTGCGGGCGGCGGCGACGGCGGTCTCCGACAGCGTGATGCTGTCGGTACGCATGTAGGTGATGTAGCCGTTCTCGTACAGCCGCTGGGCCACCTGCATCGTGTACTTGGCGGAGAAGCCCAGCTTGCGGCTCGCCTCCTGCTGCAGCGTCGTCGTCCGGAACGGCGCGTACGGCTTGCGCGTGTACGGCTTGCGCTCGACCGAGCGCACCGCGTAGGACACGCCCTCCAGGCGGCCGGCGAGGGCCGTCGCGGCGGCCTCGTCGAGGTGGAGGACGTCGGAGCCCTTCAGCCTGCCGGTGGAGGCGAAGTCGCGGCCCTGGGCCACGCGCCTGCCGTCCACACCGGTCAGCGTGGCGGAGAACGTCCGGGGGTCGTCGCCCGCCCGGCCGGTGTCGAACAGCGCCTGCAGGTCCCAGTAGTTCGCGGCGGTGAACGCCATGCGCTCCCGCTCGCGCTCCACCACGAGCCTGGTGGCGACCGACTGGACCCGACCGGCGGAAAGCCGCGGCTTGACCTTCTTCCACAGGACCGGGCTGACCTCGTAGCCGTACAGGCGGTCGAGGATGCGCCGGGTCTCCTGGGCGTCGACCAGGCGGAGGTTGAGGTCACGCGGATTGGAGACCGCGTCCCTGATCGCGTGCGGGGTGATCTCGTGGAACACCATGCGGTGCACCGGGATCTTGGGCTTGAGCACCTCGCGCAGGTGCCAGGCGATGGCCTCGCCCTCCCGGTCCTCGTCGGTGGCGAGGTAGAGCTCGTCGGCTTCCTTGAGAAGCTGCTTGAGCTTGGACACCTGCGACTTCTTGTCCGGGTTCACGACATAGAGCGGCTCGAACTCGTGATCGACGTTCACCCCAAGGCGGGCCCAGGCCTCGCTCTTGTACTTCTCCGGGATGTCATCGGCCTTCTCCGGAAGATCGCGGATGTGGCCGATGCTCGACTCGACGATGTAGCCGCGCCCGAGGTACCCGGCGATCGTCTTCGCCTTCGCGGGCGATTCCACGATCACCAGGCGGGTTCCGCCGGCGTTGCCGTTGTTGGCTGGCACGCTGCTTCCTACCTCGCTGTCCGCTGTCATTCCCCGTGCTGCCGGGCTTCGTACTCCCGGCTCATGACACCCTCGTCGTCCGGGCCGGGGGCACTTACCCCCGTGGGGCGCCGACGAGGCGCCGCTTTGAAGGTACCTGCCGCCGCACGTTCCTCCCCCTCGGGCTACCCGGTTATGTCCGGGAATGTAACCCGCCTGGCGCTGTTATCCACGGAGACGCAGAATAGAGCCCATCGAGTTCCCTAGCACGCCCCGGAGACCAATGGCTGTGCTCGACTACTCCTATCTGGACCTGTATCTCCCTCGGGGCACCCCTCGTGAGGTGGCGAGGCAGATGCTCACGGAGCATGCCGAGCACGGAGACTGGGAACTGGAGCGGCTACGCCTTTATCCCGACGGCAGCAGGCGCGTCCGGCTGCGTCGGAAGATCATACGGGCCGCCCGGACCATGTGAGCCCCGCGGGCGTGGACGCCACGGTCAAAAGGGCTTTGCCCATCCGTAATGCCGTCGATGCCATGACCGTAAGTGCTCCAATGTGTCCTGAAACAGTACCGGACAAAAGGGCTTTGCCCGCCCCGGGCCGCGCCCCCGGAACGGGCAAAGCGTTCGTGCCTCCCTCCACTGGCGGTGGGGGGGCGTCCTGGTCGCCCGCGCCGGGCAGCATCTGTCGGACACTCCCTGGCGCGGGCGAGGATATCCCTCGCCTCCGTCAGCCGCGCGCCGCCGGGTCACTTCCGTACGGCCGTCGCCGCCGGAGGTGCTCCCGCGCCGTCACGCGCGGCCGTACGGCTACTTGCGGCCGAACCGGAAGCGGCGGGTGACGGCGAACAGGCTCGCCGAAGCGGCGAACATGGCACCGAGGGCCAGGGCGAGGAACGACGCCGGGTTCATCCCGGTCAGGCCGACGGGCTGCTCGGCGCTCATCAGCTTGAGGCTGCTCAGCTTGCCCAGCGGCAGCACGTCAGTGCTCTTCCCGAGGTCGCCGGTCGGGAGGTTGCGCGTCGTGTCGGCGACGGGCAGCGAGGCGGTCGCGTCCTCCAGCGTCTGGTTGGTGGGCAGCGAGCGAGTCGCGTCGTCGAGCGTGCCGCCGGCCTTGGAGACGGCCGCGGGGGTGCCGGCGCCCTTCTTGCCCTTCGCGGCGGGAACGGCGGGCAGGCTCGGGGTCTCCGGCAGGCCGAGCATGTTCGGCAGGTCGCCGACGACCGGGGCGGAGGGAGCGGCGGCAGCGCTCATCTGCTGCACCGTGTGCTTGCCCGACAGCACCGACGCACCCGGCATGGCGGGCATGATCGCGCCACGGGCGCTCTTGTGCTGGACCCAGTAGCCGTGGTGCTTCCAGCCGCCGCCCACCTGGGCGCCGCCCAGGCACCCCGCGGCGGCGTCGCCGAGCACGGCCACCGCGTTGCCGCAGACGTTGATCGGCGCGGTGATCGGGGCGACGATCTGGTTGCCCGCGAGGATCCCGTGCCTGCCCGAGGTGATGTTGCCGCCCGCGCCGGCACCGCCGCCGAGGACCGAGGCGCCGCCACGGCAGCCCGCGTGGGACCGGCCGATGACGCTCACCGCGTTGCCGCAGACGTTGATCGGGGCCGTGATCGGGGCGACCACCTGGTTGCCCCCGAGGATCGAGCCGCGACCGGACGTGACGTTCCCGCCGGCGCCCCAGCGGCCGCCGTGCTTGCTCCAGCCGCCGATCACGGTCGCGCCGCCGCGGCAGCCCGCGAAGGCGTCGCCGACGATCGCGATGGCGTTCCCGCAGACGTTGATGGGAGCGGTGATCGGCGCGACCACCTGGTTGCCGCCGCCGACGCTGTGCACCCCGCTGGTGCGGTTGCCACCCGCGCCGCCACCGGACCAGCCGCCGGACCAACCGCCGTGTCCACCGTGCCCGCCGTGGCCCGAGTGCCCGCCGTGACCTGGCGTGGAGCCGCCGTGGCAGCTGCCGGAACCGTTGCCGCACACGTCGGCCGGCGTGGTGATCGGCGCGACCACCTGGGTGCCGCTGCCGGCCGAGTAACGGCCGTCGGTGTCGTGACCGGTCGAGCCGGGACGGTGCCAGTGACCGCCTCCGTGGTGACCGCCGTATCCGCCGTGGCCCCCGTGACCGCCGTGGCCGCCGTGACCCCCGTGGCCGCCGGAGCCGCCCACGGACGAACCGCCGCGGCAGCCCGAGAACGCCTCGCCGAGGACCGCGACGGAGTTGCCGCAGACGTTGATGGGCGCCGTGATCGGCGCGACCACCTGGTTGCCGCCCAGGATCGAGCCACGGCCGCTGGTGCGGTTGCCACCGGCGCGGACGCCGTCACGGCCGCCGCCGACGAAGGCGCCGCCACGGCACCCCGCCGTGGCGTCGCCGAAGACGGCGATCGAGTTGCCGCACAGGTTGATCGGCGCGGTGATCGGCGCGACGACCTGGTTGCCGCCCCCGATGCTGTGCACCCCGCTGGTGCGGTTGCCGCCCGCGTTCCCTCGCCGTCCCGAGCCCTTGACCGCCGCGCCGCCCCGGCAGCCCGCGTCGGACCGGCCGATGACGGACACCGCGTTGCCGCAGGCGTTGATCGGGGCGTTGATCGGCGCCACCACCTGGTTGCCGCCGAGGATGCTGCCCGCGCCGGAGGTCCTGTTCTGCCCGGCGCCCACGCCCGCGCCCTGCGCGGTCGCGCCGCCCAGGGAGGAGGCCCGGGAGTCTCCGACGACCGCCACCGCGTTGCCGCTGATGTCGATCGGCAGGGTCACCGGGATGTCGACCTGGTTGCCGCCGAGCACCGAGTGACTGCCGTCGGTGTCGGCGAAAGCCGTACCGCTGCCAAGGGCCATGACGCCGGCGGCCAGAAACGCCGCGGAGGCCGAGCCCTTCGCCCACGTTCGCATGATGAATGCTCCTAGTGGTTCTTCTAGGGGGTTACCTGACAGCTCGCGACGCGTGTCCAGACCGCATGAGCACAGCGGAGCGGTGGACGTCACGAGGATGGGAGATTCCGCGTCACCCGCGGGAGCCTGCCGCCCGGGCACCACGAGCGAGGGCAGGCGCTGGCACCGGTCGCCGTACGACGGGGACCGGCACGAAGGCGGGATCAGTCAGGAGAGAAAGACGGGTCGTCCGCCGCTGTGCGGACCACCGGGGGAACAACCGCCGCCAGTGGGGCGGGCAGCTTGGTGAAGCGCGGTTCGAACACATCCCGCGCGACATCCCCGAACAGGATGTTTCCACCGCTCGACTGCGGGACCAGGCCCCGGTCTGCGGGCGCGTGGTCCGCGGTGGAGGGCGGAGGGAGCAGAGGCTTCGACTGGCTGGTGAGCCCGTCGACCGTGCGTCCCGCCATCGCCTCGGCGTTCACCGAGACGTCGTCCGCCGCCGTGGGGAAACCGTCGGTGCTCTTCCCGTGGGACTCGACCGCGCCCGGTGAGGGCGGCAGACCGAGGTCCGGACCTGAGAAACGGTCGGGAAGAACCGACCCGGCGACGTCATGTGAGGGTGCGGTCCCGGCCACGGACGTCGCCGTGCCGAAGACACCGAAGATCACGCCGAGCAGCCATCCGGCGGCGATCAGCCCGCCGATGACCAGCAGGCGGCCCAGACGGGAGCCGGCCGCGAACCGCGCCATCCGGCTCCGCTCCGCAGAGCCGGGAGACGTGACGCGCACGCCGGGAACGGCGGCGGGCGAACTCGCCCTCCGCTGCTCCTGCGACGTGCGCGTCACGCGACCTCCCCAAACCGCTGAGTCAACAGTCCGCTGGGTCCACCCGGTGCGGATCCAACCCCCAACGGATAGTTACTGTAGCGGCACGGCACGTGATCGCAAGGGCTTTCTCAGCAGTATTCGAGGAAACGGTCAAGGACCCGGACGCCAAACCGGAGCGAATCAACCGGAACGCGCTCGTCGACGCCATGGAACATCCCGGAGAAGTCCAAGTCTTCGGGAAGCCGGAGCGGCGCGAAGCCGTACCCGCTGATGCCGAGCCGGCTGAAGGCCTTGAGGTCGGTGCCGCCGCTGAGCGTGTACGGAACGGCCCGGGAGCCCGGGTCCTCCTCCTGCAGCGCGTCGGCCATCGCCTTGACCAGCGGGCCCTTGAAGGGGGTCTCGACCGCCACGTCGTGGTAGACGAACTCCCGGGTGACGTTCGGCCCCAGCAGCTCGTCCACGGTCTGGAAGAACTCGTCCTCGTACCCCGGCAGGAACCTGCCGTCCACGTGCGCGGTCGCGATCTGGGGGATGACGTTCGCCTTGTAACCGGCCTGGAGCATGGTCGGGTTGGTCGTGTTGCGGAGAGTGGCGCCGATCATCCGGGCGAGCGGCCCGAGGGTGGCCACGGCCGCCTCCGCGTCCTCCGCCTTGACCTCCGTGCCGAAGACCTCCTCGAAGAACGCCTGCACGGTGGGCGTGAGCCGCACCGGCCACTTGTGGCGGCCGAGCCGGCCGACCGCCTCGGCGAGTTCGGTCACGGCGTTGTCGTCGTTGAGCATCGAGCCGTGCCCGGCCCTGCCCTTGGCGGTCAGGCGCATCCAGGCGATGCCCTTCTCCGCCGCCTCGATCAGGTACAGCCGGCCCTTCTCGGTGGTCACGCTGAAGCCGCCGACCTCGCCGATGGCCTCGGTGCAGCCCTCGAAGACCTCCGGATGCCGCCCGGCCAGCCACTGGGCGCCGTAGTGGCCCCCGGCCTCCTCGTCCGCGGTGAAGACCAGGACGACGTCCCTGGGCGGCCTGCGCCCCTCGCTCAGCCGCCGCCGCACGACGGCGAGGATCATCGCGTCCATGTCCTTCATGTCGACCGCCCCGCGGCCCCAGACGCAGCCGTCGGCGATCTCGCCGCTCAGCGGGTGATGGGTCCAGTCGGCGGCGTCGAACGGCACCACGTCCAGATGACCGTGGAGGACCAGGGCGTCCCTGCTCGGGTCGGTGCCCTCGACCCGGGCGACCACGTTCGCCCGTCCGCGGTCGGACTCGAGGATCCTCGGCTCCAGGCCGACCTCCGACAGCTTTCCGGCCACGTACTCCGCGGCCTCGCGTTCCCCGGGCCCCGCGTTGTCCCCAGCGTTGACCGAGTCGATGCGGATCAGGTCGCGGCACAGCTCGGCGACCTCGTCCTCCCCGTAGCGTGGGGTCATTACGCCTCCTCCTGCCGGGCGGGCCCGTCAGCGGCCCCGCCCTCTACGTCGTACGGCTCGCGCCTCCATCCTGCCGCCGTACAGGCGTGACGTTCACCCCCGGGCTGCCGCGAGCCGATTCTCGGTATGAAGCAGGGCCGAGAGAGTGCTAACCTGTATCAGCCGACGCGGGATGACGATCCCGCGTGAGGCACCACGTCCGGGTGGCGGAATAGGCAGACGCGCTAGCTTGAGGTGCTAGTGCCCAGTGATGGGCATGGGGGTTCAAGTCCCCCCTCGGACACCAGAGAGGCCCCGAGAAGATGCAGGTCATCGGCTCGGGGCTTTGTCGTTCCTGGCCGCATCGGCGGCCTCGTGACACTGCTCTGATACTTCAGCTCCCAAAGCCGCTCCCAATTCATGATCGCGGCGAGCTTCGCGACCGCCTCCCGCTGCAGGCGCGGCGTCATGACCCCGTTCACATCCGCCCAGAACGTCGCACTCTCGTGCGGCCGGGATCGACCTGGTCGAGGTGGTGCACCGGCATCTGCCGTTCGAGGGTTAATTCGGCCGAAGGCCGTCTCGGGCTGGGGTGGGGGCGACCTGGTCGCGTTTGCCATGAGGTTCTGAGCAGCCCCGCAGAGGCCGGTACGGCTCGCGCCACCCTCCCGGGCGCGAGCCGTACGCTCGTCAGCTCTTCTTGAAGGACCAGACGCCGTCAGCCTTGATCGTGACGAGGATCGTTCCGTCGGGGAGCGGGACTTCACCGTGCCAACTGCCGATCTCGTTGATGAGCAGTTCCCTGCTCGACTCGGTCCAGGCCTCCACGATGAAGTTCTCGCTCCCCGAGTGCCGCGCGTTCACCGTCGTGAGGCCGGAGCTCTGCGGCGAGACGATGGCCACCTCGTCGCCCCGACCCGTGAGCGAGTCGCCAGACCAGACGCGGGCCATCGACAACGGCTTCAACGTGATCGTCCACGCCCCATCGGCCTGGATCTTCAGCGCGGCGGTCTCCTTGCCGTCGTCCTCGTTGAGCAGGACGCTCCCCTTGTAGTTGCCGATCTCGTTGACGATCGCGCCTTGCTCTGCGCCGCCGGAGTCGAGCGGGGAGACGATGAAGTTCGAGCCTCCGCGATGGGTGAGGGTAACCAGCCATACAGCCGACCAGTCGCTCTTGCGCAGCTTGAGGACCTTCGCCCCGGTGCCGCCGTAGGTGCGTGGCTTGGGCTCCGGGTTGGGCGTCGAGGATGGTTCTTCGCTCGCGCTGGTCTCCTCGGCCGACGTGGCGTTGGAGTCGGCCGGCGCGCTCGACTTGCGGGCCTTCGCGACGGGGCTCGTCGTGCTCGACGTATTGGAGGCGAGGGAGCCGATGGTGGCCATGCAACCGAAGAGGAGGACGAACGGCAGCCCGATCACCAGTAGCCAGAAGACGGGCCCCTTGCCCTTCTTCCGGTGAGGGGGTGAGGGTTGCCAGGCGGGCGGCTGCTGAGCAGGCCCGCCGTACGGAGGCTGGTGGGGATGTCCGCCGTATGGGTGCTGGCCGGCGGGTGGTCCGTAGGGACCGTTCGGGGGGCTGGGCTGCTGGTGCATGCCGTTACTCCAGAGGCTCGGGTTGCTCTGTGCGGTAGGGGACGTGCTCTCATCGGGGAGGGTTGGCGGCCGAGATTGGACCGTTGCAAAACCTCGTTGAGCGCCGCCCGGGAGCGCACGGAACGGGGGGAATGTCGGGAACGGGTCGAGTGCGGCCTGCTCGAGGCGTCCTCGACGGGCTGCTCGTCGAGGACGCCTGCCCTGACCCGATCGGCCGCAGGCGGGAAGTCGCCCTCGGCCGCCCAGTCGTAGAGCGGCGTGACACCAGGCGACACAACCACGGGCGTCGCTGCGGCGATTGCCTGGGGGACGCTCAGGGGCGCGTCGAGGGCGCGAGTCTGTGGCCGAAGGCCACGCGGTCACGTACGAGCGGTGCGGGCGGCCTCAGCCGAGCGCCAGTTCGGCGACCCGGCGGGCCAGCAGGCGGGCGGGATCGACGACGGGGACGGGGACGCGGGAGCCGTCCAGGGCCAGGACGATCTCGGTGCACGCGGCGACGACCCGCTCGGCGCCGCGGTCCGCGAGGGCGCGGGAGACCTCCTCGAGCGCTCGCCGGTGGGCCGGGCCCGCGGCGCCGCTCTTGACCGCGCCGATGGCCGCCATGACCCGCCGCTGGTCGGGCTCGCCCGGCTCGATCGCCGCGACGCCGCGACGCCGCAGCGCCTCCGCGTACAGGCCCGCGCGCAGCGTGCCCGACGTGGCGAGCACGCCCGCCGCGCGTACGCCGTCGGCGGCGAGGGCGTCGGCGGTGACCTCGATGATGCTCGCCAGTTCCAGCCCGGCCTCGTCCGCGAGGCGGGGGACGAACGCGTGGGCGGTGTTGCACGGCACGGCGAGCACCTGGCACCCGGCCCGTTTCAGGCCCTCGATGCCGCGTCGCAGGTAGGGGGTCGGGTCCTCGCCGTCGCCGACCAGGCTCAGGGAGCGGTCGGGGACGCGGGGGTCGCCCCAGATGACGACGGGTACGTGCCCCTGGTCGCAGGTCGCCGGCGTCTCCTCCACGAGCTTGCCGTAGAAGTCGACCGTGGCCGCCGGTCCCATGCCGCCCAGGACGCCGACCAGACGGGCTCCGCTCACCGGCCGCCTCCGGCCGCGCCGCGGACCCGCCGGGTGCCGCAGAACCGAGACATCGAGATTCGTCCTCATCCCTCGTGCCGTCCCGAAAGGCCCCTTCGCGCCCGGAAGTCCGGACGGCCGGCCGGGACGGCTGCCCGCACAAGGATCGATCTATAAGGTGATTTCGGCGTACGAACGCAGCAAACAGCCATTGAAGGGGTGATTGTGCAGGATTCCGGCACAGAGTCGCCTCGGTTGCTGTCGGAGGCCGACCTCGAACTGATCGACGCGCTCCAGATCAACCCGCGCGCGAGCTGGGTGGACATCGGGGCGGCGATCGGCGCCGATCCGGTGACGGCCGCGCGGCGCTGGCAGCGGCTGAACGCCTCGGGCGAGGCGTGGACCACCGTCGCCCTCGGGCAGCGCCAGATGCACGCGATGAGCATGGCGTTCCTGGAGATCGACTGCGAGGCGGGAGCCGCGGTCGAGGTGGCGGAGCGGCTCGCCACGGCCGGCCACCTCATCACCGTGCAGCACGTCGCCGGGGGCCACGACCTGTTCGTGATCGCCGTGGCCGCGTCGATGCCGGCGCTGGCGGACTACCTGCTCACGGACCTGCCGCGGGTGCCGGGCGTGGCGAAGGTGCGCACCCACGTCGCGACGCGCGTCTTCGAGGCCTCGTGCCGCTGGCGGCTGCGGGTGCTGCCCCCTCGTGCGGCGGCCGCGCTGGTGCGGCGGCCCGGCCCGCCGGAGTCGACGCGGCGGATGGACGCGCTCGACCGCCTGCTGTTCAAGGCCCTGCTCGCGGACGGCCGGGCCGGTTACTCCGAGCTGGCCCGGACCGTCGGCGCGTCCGAGCGCACGGTGCAGCGCAGGCTGTCGCGGCTGGTCGCGACGGGCGACATCGACTTCCGCTGCGATCTCGCGCGCTCGCAGGCGGGCTGGCACTCCTCGGCGATCCTGTGGCTGCGGATGCCGGACGGCCGGTTGGAGGAGACGGGCCGGGCGCTGCTCGGCTGGCCGGAGACGCGCACCTGCGCGGCGCTCGCGGGCAGCCGCAACATGCTCCTCACCGTGGGTCTGCACGGAGTCTCGGACCTGCATCCGCTGGTGGTCCGCTTGGAGGAGCGGTTCCCCCACGTCAGCGTCGCCGACCGGCAGATCGTGCTGCGGCAGACCAAGCTGTACGGCCGGGTTCTCGACCGGCTGGGCCGCTGCACGGCCGTCGTCCCGGTGGACCCGTGGACCCTGCCGCCGCACGCCTGAAGAGTCAGCGGGGCTCGGGGACGCCGCCGCCCCGCGCCTCCCGGCAGAGCCCGGCGCGCAGGACGTCCGCCTCGCGGCGTCCCACCATCTGCAGGTCGCCGACCGCCAGCGCGGGCAGGCCGAGCGCGGACACGACGGCGGTGAGGCGGCCGACCTCGCCGCGTACGGCGGCCTCGTCGCACCCGAAGCGGGGCGCGGGTCCGCCGAGCGTCGGCATGATCAGGAGATCGACCCCGGACATCTCCGCGGAGAACCGGGCCCGGATTGCGGCGAGCTCCTCGACCGCCCGCTGGTACTCCCGGTGGCCAATCCCCGCGGCGCCGTCCAGCTTCCGCCGCACCCCCTCGCTGTAGCTCTCGGCCGCCCTCGGATAGGTGGCCTCGTGCGTACGGCGGGCCTGCGCGCCCACGATCGTCCAGTACGGCGGGAGAATGTCGTACGGCAGAGCGATCTCGCGGACCTCGGCGCCGAGGTCCGCGAACTCCCCGGCCTGCGCGCACCCCTCGGCGACGCCGACGACCAGCCCCGGCAGCGAGTCCGGCGGCTCGACCGACTCGCCGGAGAGCACCCGCCACACCCGGGCGCAGTCGGCGACCGAGGTGGTCATCGGCCCGACGACGTCGAACATGGGGGCGAGCGGCGCCACGCCCTCGGACGGGACGGCGCCGGCTCCGGGGCGCAGGCCGACCACGCCGCAGCAGGCCGCCGGGATCCGTACGGAACCGCCGGTGTCGGTGCCGAGGCCGAACCGGGCGATGCCCGCGGCGAGCGCGGCAGCCGTGCCGCCGCTCGATCCGCCGGGAGACAGGTGGGCGTGGCGCGGGTTGCGCACGTCGCCCCAGTGGGGATTCTCGCTGGTGACACCCCAGGCGAACTCGTGCTGGTTCGCCTTGCCCACCAGCAGTGCCCCCGCGCGTTCCAGCGCCTCGACGCAGGCGGCGGTGGTCAGCGCCTCCTCGCTCCCGTACAGGGCGGAGCCGCGGGTCGTGGGAAGCCCGGCGATGTCGATCATGTCCTTGACGACGAACGTCCAGGCCCACAGCTCCGGCGGGACGTCGGGGGCGGGGCGATCCTGGCTCGCGAGCCGCTCGATGACCGGCTCGGCGCCGGCCTCGATGAGGATGGCGTGCTCGCTGTGCAGACGGATCGCCTCGGCGGACCGGGCGATCGCCGCCTCGCGTGCCGCGGCCGCCTCGGCGGATCCGATGATCGCCGCCTCGCGTCCCATGGCCGGGGACCTCCTCACGCCTGCTCCGGGAGCTGTCCGGTGGGGACGGCGCGGCGGTCCTCGCCGGCCGCGCCCACGATCCGGCAAATGGTGACAGATCCCCCGTTCCGCGTCGAGCCCCCGGGAATGCCGCCGTACGGTCAGACCGCGAGCGCGTCCAGCAGGGACAGCAGGCGGGCGGTCTCCCGCTCGGGGCGGGCGAGGGCGAAGATGCTGCGGCTGGTGTTCAGCCAGGGCACGTCGGCGACCACGACGCCCGGGCCGTGCCCGCGCAGCGCGAGGTCGGGAATGAGCGCGGCCCCCATCCCCGCCTCGATCATCGCCAGCGTGATCTTGAAGTCGTCGGAGTAGCCGGCCACCCGGGGGTGCAGGCTCCAGCGGGCGAACACGCCCTCGAAGAAGGAGGCGTCGCTACTGCCGGGGTGGTGCATGATCCACGGCAGGTCGACGAGCTGCTCGGCCCGGTACGGCGCCAGGTCGCCCCAGCGGGCGGGAAGGACGACCTTGTAGCGGTCCTCGGCGATCCAGCGGCGGCCCAGCGCCGACGGCCACGAGAGGCCGGAGTTCCCCACCTGGTAGACGATCGCCGCGTCCATCTCGCCTCCGGCGCCGAGACGCGGGATGAGCTGGGAGGACTCGCCGACGGTGACCCTGACGCCGGCCCGGTCCCTGTCCTCCATCCGCCCGAGCACGCCGGTCAGCATGTCGGCGAAGCTGGGGAAGATCCCCAGGTGGATCCGCCGCGAGCTGTTGCGGTGCACGGCCTGGACGGTGGCGATCATGCGTTCCATGTCGCCGAGCACGGTCGCCGCGTGCCTTGCCAGCACCTCGGCGGCGCTGGTGGGCAGCACGCTGTGCGCGGACCGCTCGAACAGCCGCACGCCGATCTGCCGTTCGAGCGCGGCCATCTGCTGGGAGACGGCCGACGAGGTGTACCCCAGCCGGTTGGCCGCGGCGGCGAAGGAGCCGAGCTGAACCACCTCGCGCAGAGTGCGGAGGTGTTCCGGCTTGAGCATCAGCGTTCCTTGCTCTCAGGGCTGCTAAATGTCGTGTTTATAGCGCTTCCGCCTTTTTTTCGCCACTCCTACAGTGATGGACCACCGTTCCCCGAACCCCTTTTGAGAGTCACATGAGCATCCGCGTGTACCGCAACGCCGCCATCCACACGGGAGCCGGCGGCACGCCACCCGCCCAGGCCATGGCCGTGGACGGCGAGACGCTGCTCGCCGTCGGCACGGAGGCGGAGGTACGCGAGGCCGCGGGCCCGGGAGCGGAGCTGATCGACCTGGACGGCGCCGCGGTGCTCCCCGGCCTCTACGACGCGCACATCCACACCGCGCAGTACGCCCAGAGCCTCGGCGCGGTGGACCTGCGCGACGTGCGGTCCCTGGACGAGGCCCTCGCCGCGGTGGCCGCGCACGCGGCGCGGCTGCGGCCGGGCGCCTGGCTGTTCGGCGGCCGGTGGAACAGCAACACCTGGGATCCGCCCGCCCAGCCGGACCGGTACGCCCTCGACTCGGTCTGCCCGGACCTGCCGGTCGCGCTGCCCAGCGTGGACGGCCACACCGTGTGGGCCAACTCGGCCGCGCTGCGGCTGGCCGGTATCGACGCGGGCACGCCGGACCCCGTGGGCGGCGAGATCGTCAGGGACGCGAGCGGGGAGCCCACCGGCATCCTGCGCGAGGCGGCCTCCTACCCGCTGCGCGACCTCATGGTCTCCCCCGACCTGCGCGACCTGCTCCGCGCGGCGCAGGAGGAGCTGCTCGCGCTCGGCCTGACCAGCGTGCACGACATCGACGGCGAGGACTGCCGGGCCGCCTACCTGGAGCTGCGCGACGCGGGCGAGCTGAAGCTGCGCGTCCACAAGGCGATCCCGATGGTCCACCTGGAGGCGGCGATCGCCGAGGGCCGCCGCACCGGGCAGGGCGACGACTGGTTCCGCACCGGCCCGGTGAAGATCTTCAGCGACGGGGCGCTGGGCTCGCACACCTGCCACATGAGCGAGTCCTTCGCCGGCGAGCACGGCAACACCGGCATCGCGGTCACGCCGTACGAGGAGCTGGTCGCGCTGTTCTCCCGGGCGGCGGGGGCCGGCATCGCCGTGGCGACGCACGCGATCGGCGACCGGGCCAACCACCTGGTCATCAACGCGTACGAGGCGGTCGGCCCCACGCCCGGGCTGCGGCACCGCATCGAGCACGCCCAGCACCTGCGGCCCGGCGACCTGGCGCGCATGGCGCGGCTCGGCATCGTCGCCTCGATGCAGCCTGTGCACTGCACCAGCGACATCGACCTGGTGGACCACCTGCTGGCCGGCCACGAGCTGGCCTCCTACGCCTGGCGGGGGATGCTGAACGTCGGCGTGGCGCTGGCCTTCGGCTCCGACGCACCCGTCGAGCACCCCAACCCCTTCGCCGCGCTGTACGCCGCGGTGACCCGCACCCGGACCGACGGCACCCCCGTCGGCGGGTGGCAGCCGGAGCAGCGGCTGAGCATGGCCGAGGCCGTCACCGCCCACACCCTGGGCGCGGCCTACGCCGCGGGCGAGGAGGAGCGCAAGGGCGTCCTCGCGCCCGGCAGACTCGCCGATTTCATCGCGGTGGACACCGACCCCTACCTGGAGTCGCCCGAGGCGGTGCTGCGCACCAAGGTTCTGACCACCGTCGTCGGCGGCGAGGTCCGCTGGCGGCGAATCTGAAGGAGCACCCCCCTTTGAACACCCGGATCCTCACCATGCTCGCCGTCGGCGGGCTGCTCACCGCGACCGCCGCCTGCGGCGCCCAGTCCCTGGACGCCGGCGGCTCCGGCGACTCCGGCGCGGCGGCCTCGGCGCCGGCCGTCGTCCTCGACCAGGCCCCCGCCGAGGAGAAGGCGGCCGACGTCATCAACGCCATCACCCCCGACCAGGAGCTCGCGGCCAAGGCGCCGGCGAGCCTGAAGTCCGGCGGCCTCAAGGTCGTCTCCTCGATCGGCTACCCGCCCATGGAGCTGTACGCGAGCGACGGCAAGACGCCGATCGGTTTCGACCCCGCCCTGGCGCGCGCCATCGCGAGGAAGCTCGGCGTCAAGGTGACCATCACCGACGAGGAGTTCAACTCGCAGATCCCCGGTGTGCTCACCGGCCGCTACGACTTCGTCATCTCCTCCATGAGCGACACGCCGGAACGGCAGGGCCAGGTCACCTTCGTCGACTACGTGCAGGCCGGCGCCGCGCTGCTGGTCAAGAAGGGGAACCCGGCGGGCATCACCGGGCCCGGAGACCTGTGCGGCAAGACGGTCTCCGTCGTCGACAACGGCTCCTCGATGGAGCTGGCCGAGAGCTACGACGCCGCCTGCAAGAAGGACGGCAAGCCCGCCGCGGACATCCTGAAGTTCCCCGGCGACACGGAAGCCATGCTCCAGGTGAGCAACGGCCGCGCGCAGGCGAGCGTCACCGACTACGTGGTCGCCGCGTACAAGGCGGCCGACCCCAAGCTCGCGATGGAGGCGATCAGCCTCGACGGGACCGCGAGCCCCTGGGGGATCGGGATGAAGCCGGACAACAAGCAGCTCATCGACTCCGTCAAGGGCGCACTCGACTCCCTCATCAAGAGCGGGGAGTACGGCAGGCTGCTCAAGGCGTGGAACCTGGACGCCCTGGCCGTCGAGTCGGCCGTGGTCAACGGCGGTAAGTGACGTGCGCACCGAACCGATCGCCGACGGGTCCGGCACGCCGGTCCCCGTCGCGCGCACTTGGCACTGGGGCCGCTGGCTCGCCGCGGCCGTCGCGCTCGTGGTCGCCGGCTGGCTGGCCTACCTGGTGGTGGTCAACCCGCGCCTGGACTGGGGCAAGGTCGCCGAGTATCTGTTCAACGAGCGGATCCTGTCCGGCGTCTGGGTCACCATCGAGATCTCCGTGCTGGCGACGGCACTCGGGCTGGTGCTCGGCGTCCTGGTCGCGGTCATGCGCCTCGCGCACAACCCGGTGCTGAGCGGGCTGGCCACGTTCTACATCTGGTTCTTCCGCGGCACGCCGGTGCTGGTGCAGCTCATCTTCTGGTACAACCTGGCGTTCCTCTTCCCCGAGCTGGTGCTCAAGATCCCGTTCACGATGATCGGGCTCAAGTGGGACACCAACCAGGTGATGACCGGCTTCACCTCGGCCATGCTGGGGCTGGGATTGAACCTGGCGGCGTACTTCGCCGAGACCGTGCGCGCCGGGATCCAGGCGGTGGACCGGGGCCAGACCGAGGCGGCGTACGCGCTGGGCATGACGCCGGCCAAGCGGATGCGGGTCATCGTGCTGCCGCAGGCGCTGCGCATCATCATCCCGCCGACCGGCAACGAGTTCATCTCCATGCTGAAGACCACCTCCCTGGTGTACGTCGTCGCCGGGCACGACCTGATGACCAACGCCAGCCAGATCTACAAGGCGAACAACCGGATCATGGAGCTGCTGATCGTGGCGAGCGTCTGGTACATGGTCATGACCGCCGTGGCGACCTTCCTGCAGGGACGGCTGGAACGCCGCTTCGGCTCCGACGCCGTACGGCTGGTGCGCGGCGGCGGGGTCGCGGCCCGGGTCCTGCCGAAGGTGGCCGCGTGAACGCCGGGGCGGCCCCCGTGGTGGTGGCGACGGACGTACGGATGGGCTACGGCGGCGTGCAGGTGCTCAACGGGGTGGACTTCACCGTGGCCTCCGGCGAGGTGAGCTGCATAATCGGACCGTCGGGCTCGGGCAAGTCCACGTTCCTGCGGTGCCTCAACGGACTGGAGCCGGTGTTGGGCGGCAGCCTGCGCGTGCTCGGGGAGGAGGTCGGCCACACGCTGCGGGACGGCAGGTATCACCCCTGGACGCCCAAGCAGTTCGCCGCCTTCCGCAGGAACATCGGCATGGTGTTCCAGCGATTCAACCTGTTCGCCCACCAGAGCGCGCTGGAGAACGTCGCCTGCGGCCCCGTCCACGTGCTGGGCACGCCGCCGGACCGGGCTCGTACGCTGGCGATGGAGCACCTGGATCGCGTGGGCCTGGCCGACCACGCGCACAAGAGGCCCCACCAACTGTCGGGCGGCCAGCAGCAGCGGGTGGCCATCGCCCGGGCGCTGGCGATGAACCCGGCGCTGATGCTGTTCGACGAGCCGACCTCCGCCCTCGACCCCGAGCTGGTGGACGAGGTGCTCGAGGTCATGAAGGGCCTGGCCGCCGAGGGGATGACGATGATCGTGGTGACCCACGAGATCGCCTTCGCCCGCGAGGTCGGCGACCGGCTGGCCTTCTTCGCCGACGGCGTGGTCGTCGAAGAGGGCCGCCCCCGCGAGGTGCTCGCCGCCCCGGAGCACGAGCGCACGCGCGCGTTCCTGTCCAGCGTCCTCGGCGCGCAGGAGGGCCCCTCCAGGAACACGTGATCGTGAGGTCCGGGCGCAGTCGGCGGGCGTCGCGCGGCCGTTCGGCAGCCGGGGGATCCTCTCCGTGCCGGGGAAAAGCGCGCTGCTAGCCTAAGTCAGTCGCTTGATTTAAACGCGCACCCACCCCGACCGCGCACCGGAGACCCGCGCATGTCCCCTACCTCCGTCGCTCACGCGAGAACGGCGCGCAGGCTCAGAAGCGCCGCCGCCGTCGGTGTGGCCGGAGTGGCGCTGTTCGCCCTCAGGGACAGGGTCCCCGACCCGGACGCGGTCTGGGCTTCGGTCCGGAGGGTGAACCCGGGGTGGCTGGCCGTCGCCGTGCTCGCCGAGGGCCTCTCGATGAGGCTCTTCGCGGGGCTGCTGCGCCGCCTGCTCAGGAGCGGCGGCATCAGGCTCACCCGGCCGCGCTCGATGGCCGTCACGTACGCACGCAACGCCGTGTCCGGCTCCCTGCCCGCCGGACCGGTGCTCTCGGTCGCGTTCACCATCCGTGAGCTCGGCCGGCTCGGCGCGTCGAAACCGCTGTCGGTCGCGACACTCGTGCTCAGCGCGGTGTACTCGACCGCCACCTTCGCCGTGCTGGGGCTGGTCGCGCTGCTGAGCGGCGACGCGACCCGGGTTCCCGCGCTGATCGCGCTGGCCGCCGTCGTGGTGGCCGTCCTCGCACTGGTCCGGCTGTGCCGGCGGCCCGGCGGACGTCGTTCCGGCGCCTCCCGCCGCATCCTCGCGGCCAGGGACGCGATCAGGCCGACCGGCAGGGACCGGCTGGTCCTCGCCGTCCTGGCGCTGGCCAACTGGCTTCTCGACGTGGCCTGCCTGGCGGCCGTGTGCGCGGCGGCGGGGGTCGGGCTGGGGCCGCACACCGTGCTGCTCGGCTACGTGGCGGGCAAGACCGCGGCGGCGATCGCCGTCATCCCCGGCGGGCTCGGCGTCACCGAGCTCGGCATGGCCGCCACCTTCGTCGGAGCGGGTGTCACCGGCAGCGTGGCGGCGGCCGTCGTCGCGCTCTACCGGCTGATCTCGTACTGGGCCGTGATCGCCGTCGGCTGGGTCTCCTGGCTGCTGCTCCGCGACGGGGTCCAGGCCCGGCTGGCCGCGGCCGGGCGGTGGCTGCTCGGCGTCATCGGCCGCGGTGAGGACGAGGCGGACGTGCGCCCAGCGGGGTGAAGCTCACGAGTCGTCGGAGACGGGTGCCAGCCACAGCCCTACGAGCGCGTCGATCAGCCCGGTCGCCGTGTCGTGCCAGCTCGATCTGGGCGTGGGGGCGCCTTCGGCGAGGGCGCGCTCGCGTTCCGCGCACACGTGCGTGATCAGCTGGCGCGCCATGTCGCTGCGCTCGGCCCGGACCTCGGCGGGCAGTTCGGGCAGACAGCGGATGAACCCGTCCATCGCCTGTCGCAGCGAGGCGTGCGTCTCTTCGGCGATGACCGCGCGCAGCGAGGGATCGGTCACCACCTGGGCGATGAAGCGGGCGTACCAGGTCGGGTTGCCCTGGGCGGCCAGATGCTCGGTGACCGGGCGGACCAGGCACGCCACCCAGTCGCGTACGTCGGCGGAGTCGCCGATGTCGGCCAGCATCTGCTCGCGTATCCGGTCGACCGGCTCGGCGTGCCTGCGCGCGATCGCGCGTACGAGATCCGCCTTGGTGCCGAAGTGGTAGCCGACCGCGGCGTTGTTGCCCTGCCCCGCGGCCTCGCTGACCTGGCGGTTGGACACGGCGAACACGCCGTGCTCGGCGAAGAGCCGCTCCGCCGCCGACAGAATCCGCTCGCGGGTCACGCTGACCCGTTCGGCTCGCAACTTACCGGTCATCCTCACCAGCGCACCGGAATCGATGCGGTAAGTCAAGCAATTGATTTAGACGTCTCCCGGCGCTCGCGGGCGCGGGTCGCCAGGGTCACGGGTATGGCGTGGCCCAGCAGCCCGACGCCCCAGCCCAGGATCGGCCAGATCGGCCACGGATACCAGAAGTCCGTCGCCCGCCCGACGACGAGCCAGACGACCACCATGAGAAGCGAGGTGCCGGCATAGACGCCGGCGTGGATGCGCACTCCGAGCCTGGCCGCCCTGGCCTTGCGGGCCCGGCGCCGCGCCCGGTCCCTCGACGTACGCAGCTTGGGCGGCAGATCGGCGAGGAGGGCGTCGAGCTCGGTGCGGTGCCGCGCTCGCGCGGCGACGTCCAGGCGCTCGTCGAACTCCTCTTTGGTCAGGTAGCCGGCGCCGAACGCGTCGCCGAGCAGCTCGACGGCACGGTCGCGCTCGGCGGCGCCGACCCGGGGCGCGGCGGCCGGGGCGCCGGCGGGCCTGGAGTCCAGCGCGGTGCCGGAGTCGATGCTCAAGGGGGCCTCCAGGGGATCGGGCGGACGATGACGCGCGGATACAGGTAACAGCAGCGTCGCATATACGCATCCGCTAATGCAAGACGCTACAGTTAACATGTGACAACACACGATGGGAGACAGACCGATGGAGGCGTCCTCGACGGCCAGTCCTTCACGACGCCAGAGGGTGCGTGACGCGACGCTGCGCGAACTGATCTCGGTGAGCCGCGAGATCCTGACGACCCAAGGTGTCGAAGCGCTGACGATCCGGGCGGTCGCCCGGGAGATGGGGATGACCCCGCCCGGGGTCTACCGCTACTTCGACAGCCACCGCGCCCTCCTCGACGCGGTCATCGTGGCGATCCTGGACGAGCTCACCGAGTTCGTCGCCGCCAGGGTCGGCGAGGTGGACGAGGCGGACACGGCGGGCAGGCTCGTCGTCGCCAGCAGGGCGTTGCGGCGCTGGGGGGTCGACCACCCCCGGGAGTTCCACCTCTCCCTGGTCGTGTCGCCGCCGGAGGAGGAGAGCCAGGCGGTCGTCCGGAGGCGAGGCCAGGTGGGCAGGCTGTTCGGAGACATCTTCGCCGGAGTCTGGCGGGACTACGGCCGCACCTCCTCCGCTCCCTGGCTCCGCGAGCCGCGGATCGAGCCGCTGGCCGAGCGGCTCGTCCAGATCCTGGAGATCACGATGCCCTCCACCACCGCCGCGACCGCCTTCACCCGCTGCTGGATGCGGCTCTACGGAATGGTCTGCCTGGAGTCGCTCGGCCTTCCGCGGATCATCGGCGACGAGGCGGGCGATCTGTTCGAGGCGGAGCTGGCCGACCTCGCGCGGGCACTCGGCCTTCCCGAGGCCGCCTTGAACAGCGGTCGCTGACGTCCCCCCACCACCATCCCCACAGGAGTGCCCAATGACCCCCCTGCAGCTCAGTCAGCCGACCCAGTTGATCGCCGGAGCCGTCCTGCTGACCGTCGTGACCATCGAGTTCGGCGGATGGTTCCTCACCAGGATCGTCCGCGGCGCGGTGCCGATGACGCCCTTCCAGCAGACGTTCGCCCGCGCCGGGCACGCGCACGCGGGGGTGCTGGTCACCCTCGGGCTGGTGTGCCTCCTTTTCGTCGACGCCACCGGCCTCGACGGCGTCGCCCTGTGGACCGCCCGGCTCGGCGTGCCGGCCGCCGCCGCGCTGATGTCCGCCGGGTTCTTCCTGTCGTCCCTCGGACGGGACGTGACCCGGCCGAACCGGCTGATCATCCTGCTCTGGCTCGGCGCGCTCTGCCTGGCGGCGGGCGTGCTGACCCTCGGCATCGGCCTGCTGACGAGCTGACCGGGCACGCTGACCGGGGCACACTGGGCACCGCGGCTGTGCATGAGACCGCTTTCCAGGGGTACGCGAGAGCGGGAGAGTGCGCTACGGGGCCCGTGCGGGACGGCGGCGGACAGGTCATCCGTCACGTCCCGCACGGGCCTCGCTCACCTGTCGTGGACGGTGACCGCGTACCCGTCGGGGTCGCTGAAGGAGAACGTCCGGCCGAACGGCCCGTCGACCGGATCGGACAGGATCGGCACCCCCGCCGCGGCGAGCTCGTCATGGAGCCGCTGGGCGTCGTCCGTCTTGAACCACAGCGCCACCCCGAGGCCCGGACGCGGGACCGACTCCAGGTCGACGCCGGGCAGCGGCTCGCGTACCGCGAACGGGATGGGCTCGGTGGCGAACACCACGGCGTGCGGCGGCCCGGCCGGGTTACGCCGCAGCCCGAGGCGCTTCTCGTAGAACGCCGCCGCCGCCTCCAGATCGCGCACCTGCAACGCCACGAAATCCACTCCGGTCATGGTGACGACCGACCTTCCTATGTCAGGGCTTTGACACTAGGAACCCTATGTCAAACTGTTGACATGAGGCAAGTGAGCAATGGCGCGGACCTCGGCCGCCTGGTGGGCTACCAGTTGAAGAGGGTCCAGGCGGCCCTGCGCTCGGCCATGGACGCCGCGCTGCGCCCCCACGACCTGACCACTCCGCAGTACGCCTGCCTGGAACTGCTCGACCAGCGGCCGGGGCTGTCCAACGCCGAACTGGCCAGGGGCGCCTTCGTCACCCGCCAGTCGATGAACGTGTTGCTCCGCAATCTCGAGGACGCCGGGCTGGTCGAGCGACCGGCGTCCGCGCCGCAGGGCAGAGCCCTGCCCACCACGCTGACGGCGGAGGGCAGAGCTCGGCTCGTCGCCGCGCGGGGCGACGTGCTCGAGATCGAACAGCGGATGACCGCCCACCTGGACGCGGAGCAGGCCGACCTCCTGCTTGGCCACCTGGAGCGGATGACGGACGCCTTGGACCCCCGCCCTCGGGATTCGCCTACTCTGACGTGAGAGTAGGGTGATTCCGGTCACGTGGTTCTCCCGGCCGACGCGCAGCCGTCCCGCGACATCCCCGCGCCCCGCGTCGTGGCCGCCGGGAGGCCAGGGATCCGGGCGGCCTCGCCGCTCGCGACAGCCGTCGCGCGCGGCGGATTCCTCCGCGGCGGGTCCGGCCACACGAGAGACCGCACGTGGAAGAGGGAGGACGATGTCCGTCTACCGCGTCAGAATGTACAGCGGGTTTCAGCGCACCCTCACCGCCGACCGCGTCGTCGTCAACGGCGACAACATCTGTTTCGAGCGGAGCAGGAACGGGTCCTGGGTAGCGGCGCTCCAACTGCCGACCCAACTGGTCACCCGGGTCCGCCGGCGGTGCGTCCAGCCGGACGGCACGGTGACGTGGAACGTCGAGAGACCGGGGCCCAGCACCTACTGACCCCGAGCGCCCGCTCCCCGGCCGCCAAAGGTTATTGCTCTATAACCTTCCGTAAGAGTAGAGTCTGCCCCGCTTGCGGTGGGACTCCGCTTCGCCGCGTGCTCGCCCATCGCAGGCGTCAACGCCACCGGACGGCCCGCCTGGCCCTTCCCCCTCGCCGGGCGCGCCGTCGCGGTGGGAGCATGCGCTGCCGCCTGGCTCCGCCGGGGTGAGCCCTGAGCCTTATGCTTGTCCTCCCCTCCGGCCGGACTCCCGGACGAGAGGTATCGTCGCCGAAGAGTTCCAGGGAGCTGTTCTGCGAAACCCTGCCCTTACGTGAGGGTAGGCCGTGAGTGGCGACGGTACCCGCACGGGCGCGGTGACCACGGGGTAGGAAAGGTGAGCGGAGCGATGCCTGAAGGTCGGGTGCAGATCGGCGAGGTCGCCGAGCGGCTCGGGCTGTCCCTGCGCACTATCCGCCATTACGAGGAGGTCGGCCTGGTCGTGCCCGCCCGCACGCAGGGCGGCTTCCGGCTCTACAGCGAGGAGGACGTGCAGCGCCTGGCGCTGATCAGGCGGATGAAGCCGCTGGGGTTCACGCTGGAGGAGATGCGCGACCTGCTGGAGATCACCGACCGGCTCGCCCGCGGCGACGACGACCCCGGCCTGCTCACCCGGCTGCAGCTGTTCGAGAAGACGGTGGCCGAACGCGCCGACAGACTGCGCGAGCAACTCGCGATGGCCAGGGAGTTCGCCGAGCAGCTCCGCCGCCAGCGGATGAACGTCCCGAAGGCCGTGTCAGCCCGCTGACCTGTTCCTCCCCGTCAGTTCGCTGATCTGTGTCTCCCCGTCAGCCCGCTGATCTGTCTCCCCCGTGCCCAAGTCCGTCCCAAGTGCCGGCTAAGCCCTGACGCCTAATTTCACCGGCGTAAGGAATTCCGCGGACGCCCCCCGGAATTCTCCGGCTTTCCGCAGCGAGGGAGCTTGGGATGTCCCTGTCGCCCACGTCCGGCACGGCCGGGCGCACGAACTGGCCCGCTGAGATCCTGCCGGTGCTCGAGAACGCCCTGACGTGCGAGTACGCCTCGCTCACCCGCGCCGGCGCGCCGATCACCTGGCCCGTGGGACCGTACGTCGCCGAGGACGGCCGTACGGTCGACGTCTCGACGGGCCTGACCTATCCGTCCAAGGCGGAGCGGGCCAGACGCGACCCCAGGGTCGCCCTGCTGTTCTCCGACCCGACGGGGTCGCCCGTCTCCGATCCTCCCGTCGTGCTCGTCCAGGGCCTGGCCACCGTGCGGGACGCGGACCTGCAGGCCAACACCGATCTCTATCTGCGGCGGACGCTGGCGAAGTATCCGCAGGCGGTCGCCCGGCAGCCGTGGTTCCTCCTGCGGCGCCAGGCCTGGTACTGGGCGAGGATATGGATCGAGGTCACTCCGCTGCGCGTGCTGTGGTGGCCGCACGGGCGGCTCGACGCGCCTCCCCTGCGGTGGGAGGCGGCGCCGGAGGTGACCGCGCCGCCGTCGGACCCCGCCCCCACCGGAGCCGGCGCTCCTGGATGGCTGGAGCCGCCCGCCGACTGGCGCCCGCGCGCCGACTACGCCGTCCGCCTCGGCGACCCCGTGCTGACCGTGATCGGCGAGGACGGCTGGCCCCTGCCGCTGCGTTCGCTGGGCGCGACCCGTGTGGACGACGGCTTCCTCGTACGGACCGGCCCGCCCGGCGTCCTGGCGCGGGGACGGGCCTGCCTGACCTTCCACACCCACGGCGCCGACATGAGCGGCCAGGACAACGTCGTGCTGGTCGGCGAGGCCACGCCCCTGCCCGACGGGGTCCACGTGCGGGTCGAGCGCGCGCTGGCCGACTTCAGCCTCAGCGGGAGCCGTTTCGGACAGGTGCGGAAGATGATGCGGACCGCTCGCGCCCTGGCACCGCGACTCGAACGGGAGGCCGCGCGGCGCGGGCAGCCCGTTCCCGTGCTCCGGCGTCCCCGCTGATCACAGGCGTGCGAGCGCGTCACGGGCCGCCTTCTCCCAGTGGGGAGAGCCGACCTGCCGGGCGACCTGCGCCGCACGGCCGTAGTGTCCCGTCGCGGCCTCGGACCTGCCGAGGAAGACGGCGAGGTCGCCGAGCGTGTGGGCCACCGGGCCGAAGGTGACCGACGCGGTGCTCATCCCGGCCATCTCCCCCTCCGCGGGGAGGAGCTGCCGGTAGCACTCCTCGGCCGCCGTGCGGTCCGCCAACGCGATCGCGGTCGCCGACCGCGCCGCCATCATGCCCGCCCAGGTGAAGTCACGGCGCGGAAGGGCCGCCGGCCACACGGCCCTGGCCTCCTCCAGGCGGCCGGCCGCCACGAGCGCGCGGGCGTACAGCTCTACGACCTCCTGCGGGATCCGCTCCCACACCGGGGCGAGCGCCTCCACGCACTCGTCGTAGCGTCCCGCCGCCAGACGGACCGCGAAGCACCCCACCGCGCCCATCAGGGACGAAATCGAGGCTCCCGTCTCCATCAACCGCTCGCCCAGCGTCGTGTACGCCCTCTCGGCCTCGTCGAACTCTCCTCGTAGGAGCAGATGCAGGGCGTCGAGAAACGCGAGGATGCCGAGCGCGTGGCCGAGCTGGCCGCTCGTCGAGTGCTCCGCCGCCTGGTCGGCGTGCTGCCGGGCGGCGGCCCAGTCGTTGCGGGCCAGCGCAACCATGCAGAGCGCGGCGTGGCCGAGCGTCTGGTAGCCGAGCAGCCCGGCCGACGAGGAGATCCGGAGCAACTCGTGCCCCAGTCCTTCCAGCTCCTCGCGCCTGTCGGGGGCCTGGCAGGCCCAGTAGCGGGCGTTCAGCGCCATGCACAGCAGGTGCGGGTCGCCGATGCCGCGGGCGATGGCGACCGCCTCCGTGCTCGCCGTCTCCACCCGGGCGGCGTCGTGTCCCTCGACGGCGTGGCACAGCGTGACCAGCAGAAGGCAGCGCAGCTCGCCCGTCTCCCGGGGGAGGGCGTCCTCGACGGCGTGCACCAGATCGCGGTCGAGCCTCCGCTCCGGCTGGATGGTCCAGATGACGGGCGCGTCGAAGGCCACCGCGGCCCGGGCGACGGCCTTCGGATCGGCGGTTCTCCGGGCGACGGTCAGCGCCTTCGCCCGGGCGTCGAGCGCCCTCTCCACCTCACCGGCGTGCGCCAGCGCCGACACCAGGCGGCACATCAGGTCGAGTCGCAGCGCCTCGGGTGGGTCGGGCGCGAGATCGAGCGCACCCAGCGCGCCGTCCAGGAAGGCCGCCGCGTCCCGGTGGGCGTACAGGGCGGACGCCTGGGCCGCCGCACGCGACGCGTACTCCGCCGCGGCCGGCGCGGTGGCGGTGGTCGCGGCGGCGAGGGCGTGGTGCCCCAGGGCTCCGACGTCCCCGGGCCGCACGGTCTCCAGGGCCGTCACGACCTTGCGGTGCATCCGGGCACGCCGCAGCCGGGGAATGTCCTCGTAGAGGGTCTCGCGGACCAGCACGTGGGCGAAGCGGACCCGGCCCGGCCGGGGCTCCTCGAGCAGCCCGGCCAGCACCCCCGCCTCCAGCCCGTCGAGCACGGTCTCCTCGTCGCCTCCCGGCATCGCGATGAGCACGTCGGCGTCGACCTCCCTGCCGAGCACCGCGGCGTTGCGCAACGTCGCCTGGACCGCGCCGGGGAGGCGGGCGACCCGCCGCCGGATCAGGTCCCGCACCCCGGGCGGCAGCACGTTCACCGCGGAGGGGCCGTCGATCGCGAGCAGCCGCGCCGTCTCGATCACGAACAACGGGTTGCCGCCGGTGCGCTCGCTGACCTTCCGCGCGGTCGCCCAATCCACGTCCATGCCGGACCGCTCGGTGAGCAGCCGGGCGACCTCGTCCGGTGCGAGACCGCTCAGCTCCAGGTTCTCCACCGTCTGGACGGCGAGGGCGGCAGCGGTCGCCATCAGGTCGGCGCCCGACTCCCCGGGCCGGTGCGTGAGCAGGACGAGGACGGGTGTCGCGGCCAGCCGTACGGCCAGATGGCGCAGCAGCTGAAGGGTCTCCTCGTCGGCCCTGTGGACGTCCTCCAGCACGATCAGCAGCGGCCCCGGCACGCCGTCCACATAGTCGCCCACGGCCCTGGCCAGCCAGAACTGGCCGACCGGCGCGGCGTCGTCGGTCAGCAGCGGCGCCAGCCGCGCGGCGGTCTCCGGCGGAGGCGGCGTGGTCGCCGCGAGATCGCGCAGCACCTCGCTCCACGCCCACGCGGGCGGCACCCCGCCCGTCGTCTCCGGGCACCGGCCGACGACGGTCCGCCAGCCCCGCGCCGACAGATGCCCCACCAGGGCGTCGGCCAGGGTGCTCTTGCCCAGCCCGGCCTCCCCGCCGAGCCACGCGACCCGGAACCCCTCCCCGGCCTGCTCCGCGGCGGCGACCAGGCGGGACAGCTCCCTCGTACGGCCGACCATCCTGCCGGGAGCCGGCGGGCGCGGCCGGTCGGGCGGCACGACCAGCGGCGCGGGCGCGGGCTCCCGGACGATCAGGTCGAGGGAGGGGGCCTGGGCGAGGATGTCCGCCTCCAGGCTCCGCAGCGCGGGCCCGGGATCCACGCCGAGCTCATCGGCCAGCAGGGCCCGGGTGCGGCGCAGGACCGCCAGGGCGTCTCCCTGACGGCCGGCGCGGTAGTACGAGAGCGCGAGCAACCGGACCGCGTTCTCCCGCAGCGGCTGGGCGGCGACGTGCCGTTCCAGCTCGGGGACCAGTTCGGCGTGGCGGCCGAGCGCCAGGCCCGCCTCGGCGCGGTATTCGACCGCGACCGCCCGCAGCTCCAGCAGGTGGCCCACCTCGGGCACGGCCCACTCCTGGTCGGCGAACTCCGCGTACGCCTGGCCGGTCCACAGAGACAGCGCCTCACTGATCGTGTCGAAGGCGCCGGCGGGATCGCGCCGGGCGAGGAGGCCGGCGGCGGCGTCGACCAGTTTGGGGAAGCGCCAGGCGTCCACGTCCTCGGTGTCGAGTGCGAGGCGATATCCGGGCGGCGCGCTCACCAGCACGCGGGCGGCGGACCGCGGCGCGCGATCGGGCTCAAGGACGCGGCGCAGGTTCGAGACGTACACCTGGAGGGCGCCGAGCGCCTTCGGCGGCGGCTGGCCCTTCCACAGGTCGTCGATGAACCGGTCGGTGGACACGATGTGCCCCTGTGCGCAGACCAGCCGGGCCATCACGGCCCGGTGGAGTGACGTGCCGAGCTCGACAGGACGGCCCGCCACCTCCGCGCCGATGTGGCCCAACACCAGAACTCGCACCATAGCGGGTAAAGCATAGGTCTGTTTCCTTTTACGTCGACGGCTCGTTAGGGTGAGCCCTCGATTCCCGATCGATTTACTCCTCTATTTCCTGGATGACTCCGTGCGCCACTATCGGTGGGGTATTCCCGCCCTGGTCGCCGCCGCCGGATATGGCGCGGTGGTCGCAGTCGCCGCCGCGGTCGCGACGGCCCGCGGCGACTGGTGATCGACTCGCTGGTCATGTCGGCGCTCGTGGTGCTGTTCCACCCGGTGCTGCGCCGCACCGTCGGGTTCGCCGGGCTCGCCCTGGTCGCGGGCCTACTGACCAACACGAGTACGGCAGCCGTCGAGGTGTTCGACGTGCTCGACTGGCGCGAGGCGCGGCGCGTGGCAAGATCGCCGGGATCTCCGGGGGTGTCCACGGCATCGCGATGACGGCCGCCAACGCCCTGTCGGTGATCTGGCTCGCCCGTTCGGCCCACGAACTGGCCGACCCGCCCGCCTCACCCGCCCCGGCCGGACCGCCACCCGCACAGGCGTCCGGGTAATGGTTCGTTATGCGGATACCCGCCCTCGCCTTGAGGATAGCGAGCCTTCGTATGGCCTGCATAATCTGCGATAAGTGACGCTCTTTCCGACCGTATGACGCGCAGCGTACGGAGCGTCGGGGCGCTTCTCCACAAGAGTCCCCGCCCGCTGGTGACCAAGGAGCACGACACGATGAACTCGCAGACCATGGACCGCGCGGACGTCTGCACGCCCGAGGCGGTCGTTTCCGAATACACGTGTCCGGTGCCGCACACTCCTCAGGCGGTCGGCGACGTGCGACACCGTGCGCTCGGCGTGCTGACGGCCTGGGGTACGCCCGGAGCCGCCGCGCAGGAGGCCGTGCTGGTGATCTCCGAGATGGTGACCAACGCCGTACTCCACGCCCTGCCGCCGGCCGAGCTCCGGCTCCTCCTCTGCTCGGAGGATGACCGCGACGTCATCCGGGTCGAGGTCACCGACGCCGGCGAGGCACCGGTGTGGCCGGGGACCGGGACGTGCCCGGACGAGAGCGGGCGCGGCGCCCTCGTCGTCGACGCCCTCGCCCTCCGGCACGGCTCCCTGAGCCGTCCCTGCGGGACCACCACGTGGTGGGCGGACCTGCCGGCCCGCTGAGCCGGCCGTACGCCCTCGGGCTCAGCGGCGCAGGGTCTCCGACGGCGACTCCCCGAAACGCCGGCGGTAGGCGAGGGCGAACCGCCCGAGGTGGACGAACCCCCAGCGGTAGGCGACGTCGGTGACCGTGGTGGCGCCCGGATCCTGGACCGTGAGTTCGGCGCGCACCCGATCGAGGCGCACCTCTCGCAGATAGCTCGTGGGCGTCGTCTCCAGCTGACGCCGGAACCCCTCCTGAAGCGCCCGCGCGCCGACGCCCACCGCCTCGGCGATCTCCTCCACCGTGAGCGGTTCCGCCGCCCGCGCCTCGATCAGGTCCACGGCCCGTTCCACCGCCGTCGGCGCGACGCGGGGCTGCCCGCCCGCCAGCGCATCGCTGTAGTTGCTGGGCTGGGCCAGCAGCAGCTGCGTCATCAGCAGCCCCTCCAGCTGCCTGAGTGCGATGGGCTGCTCCAGCATGGCGCCGCCGGTCTCCGCCTCCCGCCTGAGCAGGTCGACGACCGAGAGCCACGATCGGACGGGGGGCCGGGTCAGGTCCATGCCGAGAGAGAAGGTGAGCGGCCTGCGCGGCGTGCGCCCCATGAGCTTGGCGAGGTGGGCTTCGAGCGCGGCCCGGTCGAAGCGGGCGATCAGCGACGCGTGCCCGGGGGACCACCGCATGCACATGGGCCGCGTCAGCGACAGTACGGCGGCGAGTTCCGGCGTCGCCGTGATCCGTTCGCGCCCGTGGGACACCTCCGCGGCGCCGGTCAGCGGCATCTCGACGAGCAGGTAGCTGTCCAGCGGCTGCGGCGTGATCAGCACCTCCGTGCCGTAGCCGAGGGAGTACAGCCCGATCCCGTCGAGCGTCACCCCGTTCATGCGGACGTCGAGCCGGCCCTCCGGATTCACCGGGCGCAGCCCGTGGTCGCCGAGGTCGTTCCCGACCCTCTTACGGGCCTCGTCGACGTCGTGCGTGTGCAGCCGCTGATGCGCGGCGAAAGGTAGCGAGTGTTCGGCCATTTTCGCCTCCCCAAGCGGGCAGGCCCCCCGTTCCCGCAGCTGGCGGGCGTGACACAAGCCTACGACCCTCCCGGCGGCACCTCGCCGGGTGAGGACCGGGCCGGACGATCAGATCAGGCGGCGGGAGACGATGCCGGTGCCGACATCGTGGCCGCACCAGAGGCGGAACCGTTCCCCGGGGCGCAGATACTCGACGGCGTCGTCGTCGGTGGTCGCGATGGTCACCACGTGCAGCCAGTCTCCGGGGGTCAGCGGCTCCTCGTCGTCCGCGGTGATCGCCACCTGGAACGGCCGGCTGGGCCCCTCGCCGTGCTCCCCGGTGCCGGCGCAGACCACCAGCGACTGCGTGCGGAAGGGAAGTTCGTGCGGCAGGCCGCCCTGGTCGGAGGGCAGGAGCGTGATCAGTGCCTTTGCTTGGACGGTCATCGAGACCACCGACTTTCACGCGTCAGTTGCACTGCGTTCTATTGCATTGTGCAACGTTCGTCCCGGCCGTTCGCTTCCGCAGGCCTCACCCTCCAGTGTGCGCCGGTGCGGTCGAACCGCGCACCACCAGTTCCGTCGCGAGTTCGACGTGATGCGACTCGATCTGCTCCCCGGCCGCCAGGCGCAGCGCCGTACGCACCGCGACGGCGCCCATCTCCCGCAGCGGCTGCCGCACGGTGGTCAGGGGCGGCGAGGCCATCCGGGCGACCTGCGTGTCGTCGAAGCCCACGACGCTGAGGTCCTCGGGCACGCGCAACCCCCGCGCCCTGGCCGCCTCCAGCACCCCGAGGGCGATGTCGTCGCAGCCCGCGAAGATCGCCGTCGGCGCCTCGGGCAGGTCGAGCAGGGCCGCCCCGCCCGCCACGCCGTCGTGGTAATGGAAGGTCCCGGTCCGCACGTACCCCGGCAGGACGGGCGCACCCGCGGCCTCCATGGCGGCTCGGTAGCCGTGCAGCCGGGCCTGGTTGCAGGCCGCGGTGGCCGGGCCGCCGAGATAGGCGACGCGCCGGTGGCCGAGCGCGAGCAGGTGCTGCGTCGCGGCCATGCCACCGGCGAAGTTCGTCGAGCCGACGCTGGTCACCCGGGCCCGCGGCAGGTTCAGCGGGTCGATCACGACCAGGGGCAGCCGCGCCCGGGCCAGGGCGGTGAGCTGCCCGGAGGTCAGTTCGCCGGTGACGGCGACCAACGCCCGCCGCCCGGCCGCGACCAGTTCGCGCGCCCACCCTCCCGTGCGGTCGGCGTTGCGCCGGATGCTCACCACGACGGCCACGTCGAGATCGGCGCCCGCCTGCACCGCGCCCTGGACGATCTCGGTGGAGTACGCGTTGAGGTCCGCGTCGAACTCCACCTCGATCGTGTCGGGCGCCACCTCACCGCGGCGCTGCGGCGGCGCGACGTAGTCGTGCTGCTCCAGCAGCGACAACACCAGGGAACGCGTCTCCGGCGCGACGTCGCTGCGGCCGTTGAGCACCTTCGACACGGTCGCGACCGACACCCCCGCCGAGGCCGCGACCGTGGCGAGAGTGGCCCGCCTACGACTGGGCGGCATCTGTTCCTCCCTGCTCGGGGCCAGCCGGTCGCACCTCCACGGGAGTGACCAGCCGCCGGCCGCGGCCGACGTGGCGCAGCGGGCCGGTCAGCCGTACGCGGCCCCGGCACGGCAGGTCCGACGCGGAGGTGCCGACGAACACCTCGATGTCTCCGGGCTCGACGATCCGCCGCAGGTCGCGGCCGGTGAAGGCGGTCCTGTCCGCGTGCACGGCGAAGGTCGCCCGCGCGCTCTCGCCGGGCTCCAGCCGCACCCGGGCGAACCCGGCGAGCTGCCGCACCGGCCTGGTCACCTGGGCCAGCACGTCGTGCAGGTAGAGCTGGACGACCTCTTCGCCCGCCCGGTCCCCGGTGTTGCGCACGCGCACCGACACGGTGAACTCCCCGTCGGTGGGCACCTCCGCGTCGCTGATCTCCAGGTCGCCGACCTCGAAGGTGGTGTAGGAGGAGCCGTAGCCGAACGGGAACAGCGGCGTCGGGTCGAGGTTGCTGATGCCGTGGCTGTCGGAGCCCAGCGGCGGCTGCAGGTAGGTGCCCGGCTGCCCGCCCGGGGTCCGCGGGATCTGCACCGGCAGCTTCCCGCTGGGCTGCACCCGGCCGGACAGGACGCCGGCGATGGCCGCCCCACCCTCCTCGCCCGGCATGAACGCCTGGACGAGCGCGGCGGCCCGGTCACGCACCCGCCCCAGCGCGTACGGCCGGCCCGACACGACGACCACCACGACCGGCGTGCCCGTGGCGGCCAGCGCGAGCAGCAGGTCCTCCTGCGCCCCCGGCAGCCGCAGGTCCTCGGCGTCGCAGCCCTCACCCGAGGTGCCCTGCCCGAACAGCCCGGCGAGGTCGCCGACGACGGCCACGCACAGGTCGGACTCGCGGGCGGCCGTGAGCGCGGCGGCGAAGCCGGACCGGTCCTCGTCCCGCCAGTCGCAGCCCCGCTCGTGGACGATCTCGGCATCCGGCAGCTCGGCCCGCAGCGCGTCGAGCAGGCTGGGCGCCTCAACGCCGAGCCCGAGGCCCGGGTGGCGCGGCAGCACGTGGTTGGGGAAGGCGTAGCAGCCCATGAACGTACGCGGGTCGTCGGCGCAGGGCCCGACCACGGCCACCCGGCGCGGTCCCGGGCGTCCCTCCCCGAGCAGCGGCAGCGCGTCGCCCGCGTCGAGCAGCACGATCGACCGCTCGGCCAGCTCCCTGGCCAGCGCCCGGTTGGCGGGCGAGTCGAGGTCCACCGCGTCCGCGCCGGCCACCGACCCCTCCGGCGTCCAGTCCGGGTCGAGCAGCCCGAGCTGCACCTTCTGGGTGAGCAGGCGGCGCGCGGCCCGGTCCACCAGTTCCTCGGGCAGCTCGCCCCGCCGCACCCGCTCGGCCAGGTGCTGGCCGAAGCCGAGCGTGTCGGGCAGCTCGACATCGAGGCCGGCGGTCAGCGCGAGCACCCCGGCCTCCTCGTGGTCCGCGGCGACCTGGTGCATCTTCGCGAGGAACGCGATCGCCCAGTAGTCCGACACGACCGTGCCGGTGAACCCCCACTCGTCGCGCAGCACCTCGGTCAGCAGCCAGGGGTCGGCGGCGGCGGGCACGCCGTCCACGTCCGAGTAGGAGTTCATGACCGAGCGCGCGCCGCCCTCGGCGATGGCGGTCTCGAACGTCGGCAGGATCATGTCCATGAGCTCGCGCCGGCCCATCGGGACCGGGCCGTGGTTGCGGGCCGCCCGCGACGCGGAGTAACCGGCGAAGTGCTTGAGTGTGGCGATGACCCCGGCGTTCTCCAGGCCGCGCACGTAGGCCGCGCCGAGCGTCGCGACGAGGTACGGATCCTCGCCCATGGTCTCCTCGACCCGGCCCCAGCGGTAGTCGCGCACCACGTCAAGCACCGGCGACAGGCCCTGGTGGGCGCCCACGGCGCGCATGTCCCTGCCGATGGCGGCGGCCATCCGCTCCACCAGTTCGGGGTCGAAGGTCGCGCCCCAGGCGATGGCCGCCGGGTAGACGGTCGCGCCGTAGGTGGTGAAACCGGTCAGGCACTCCTCGTGGACCAGTGCGGGGATGCCGAGCCGGGAATGCTTCATCACCTCGCGTTGCAGCCGCACCACCTCCGCCGCGCCCTCCACCGCCGTCACCGGAGCGCTGCCGAAAACCCGTGTCAGGTGACCGAGCCCGTGGCGTGCGGCCTCCTCGATGGGCACCGTCCCCGAGGCGGCGAAGACGTCCTGCATGGGGGCCACGTTGTGCGCGTTGTCGGGCTCCACCTCCTCCGGAGACTGCATGTCGTTGCCGATCCACCGGCTGCCGAGCTGGCCGACCTTCTCCTCAAGGGTCATCTCCGCGAGGAGGGCCTCGACCCGGTCGGCCACGGGGAGTGCCGGGTCCTGCCACGCCCGGAGCGTCCCGTCCGCCGCGTGCGTCCGATCTGGGGCCGTCATCTGCTCTCCTCAAAATGTTTCGAAACATTTCGGCGTCGCGGGCGGTTCTGTCGGCTTTCTTTCGACCAACCATGATCACCAGGTGAGACGCCTGTTCGTCGGTACTTTACACATGCCTCACGTTGAGCTGGAGAGGTCGTGAGAGCGCTCTTGACAGTCAGGTATCGCAAATCTAGATTGGCGTGCCACGCGGCTTGTGTCGAAATGTTTCGAACGAGCTGACTTCAAGAAGGAGTGGACAGTGGCACTGGGGTGCCGATCCACGTCGCCCCCGCCGCGTCCGAGAATTTTTCAACGAGCCGCGGCCAGCCTCGGCGTTCGACGTACGGAGATCAGCGTGGAGTCCAGGACATCATCCCGCCGCACCTTCCTCACCCTCTCCATGGGCCTCCCCCTCGGTGCCGCGTTGGCGGCCTGCGGCACGTCCGGCCCCGCCCCTTCCGGCGGAGGTGCCGGCGGCGGCGCCACGGGCGGCAGCGGCGGCGGAGGGGCCAAGGCCACCTACTGGTTCCTTCAGGGCCCGCCCGGAGAGGCCCCCCGCACCGCGGCCGTCCAGCGGTTCAACAAGGCCAACCCCAACGGCCAGATCGAACTGACGACCATCCAGAACGACGCGTATAAGACGAAGATCAAGACCGCGATCGGGGCCAACCAGGCGCCCACCATCATCTGGGGCTGGGGCGGCGGCGGTCTGCGCAGCTACGTGCAGGCCGGTCAGGTCGAGGACCTCACCTCGTGGTTCGAGCAGAACTCCGCCGTGAAGGACCGGCTGTTCCCCTCCTCCTTCGGCGCGGCGACGATCGACGGCAAGATCTACGCGATGCCGTGCGAGACGGTGCAGCCGATCGTCCTGTTCTACAACAAGAAGGTCTTCGAGAAGGTCGGGGCGCAGCCGCCGCAGTCGTACGGCGACATCCTCGACCTGGTGAAGAAGTTCAACGCGGCGGGGATCGCGCCGTTCTCCCTGGCCGGCCAGTCGCGCTGGACGAACATGATGTGGCTGGAGTTCCTCTTCGACCGCATCGGCGGTCCCGAGGTGTTCCAGGCCGTCTTCGACGGCGAGAAGGACGCCTGGAACAACCCCGCCTCCATCGAGGCCCTGACCAAGATGCAGGAGCTCATCAAGGCCAACGCGTTCATCAAGGGCTTCTCCTCCATCACCGCCGACTCCAACGCCGACCAGGCGCTGCTGTACACCGGCAAGGCCGCGATGATGCTGCACGGCAGCTGGTCGTACGGCATCCAGCAGGCGCAGGGCGGAGACATCGTCCCCAGCGGCGGCCTCGGCTGGATGAACTTCCCGCCTGTCGACGGCGGCAAGGGCGACCCGAGCGACACCGTCGGCAACCCCGGCCAGTACCTGTCGATCTCATCGAAGGCGACGCCCGAGCAGAAGGAGATCGCCAAGAAGTTCTTCGCCACCGGAGTCCTCGACGACCAGGAGCAGAAGGACTGGGTCGGCACCGGCGGTGTGCCGATCGTCAAGGGCTCCGACAAGCTGTTCGCCGGGTCCAAGGACGCCGAGTTCCTGAACTTCATCTACGGCGTCGCCAGCAACGCCAAGGTGTTCGCGCAGAGCTGGGACCAGGCGCTCAGCCCGACCGCGGCCGAGGTGCTGCTGGACAACATCGCCAAGCTGTTCCAGCTGTCGATCTCGCCGCAGCAGTTCGCGACGAACATGAACGCGGTCATCGGTAAGTAAGCATGTCCGCTATCTCTGCTCGAAGGACGTCGTCCGCCGCCGCGCACAAGGCGCGCGGCGGCGCCGTCCTGCCGTGGCTCGCCCTGCCGGCCCTGCTGGCCTTCGCGGCCTTCGCGCTGATTCCGCTGATCGGGGTCCTGCTGCTCAGCTTCACGTCCTGGGACACGCTGGGCGAGATCAAGCTGACCGGGCTCGAGAGCTGGCGGGCGGTGCTCTCCGACCCCGGCCTGCCGCACGCGCTGTGGGTGACGTTCCTGATCACGGCGCTCTCCTGGGCGGTCCAGACACCGGCCAGCATTCTGATCGGGGTGTTCCTGGCGGGCCGTCAGCGCTACCGCGAACTGCTCGCGGTGCTGTACTTCATCCCGCTGCTGCTCAGCTCGGCGGCCATCGCGATCACCTTCAAGGCGCTGCTCGACCCGAACTTCGGACTCGGCGCGGGGCTGCACATCGACCTGCTCAACCAGGACTGGCTCGGCACGCCCAGCCTCGCCATGGGCGTCGTGATCTTCATCGTGTCCTGGCAGTTCATCCCGTTCCACGCGCTGCTCTACCAGGGCGGCGTGCGGCAGATCCCGCGTTCGCTCTACGAGGCCGCGGAGCTGGACGGCGCGGGACGGGTCCGCATGTTCTTCAACATCACCCTGCCCCAGCTCAAGTACACCGCCATCACGTCCTCCACGCTGATGGTCGTCGGCTCCCTGACGTTCTTCGACCTGATCTTCGTGCTGACCGAGGGCGGTCCCGGCGACGCCACCCGCGCGCTCGCCCTGGACATGTACAAGCGCGGCATCCAGGCCAACCTCATGGGACAGGCCTGTGTGATCGGTGTCATCCTCGTTCTCGTGGGCCTCGCTCTGGCGCTGCTGCTGCGCCGGCTGGGCGGCCGCAACCCCAACGCCAGCCAGCTGGAAGGGGCCTGACCGTGACCGCGACCCACACCTCGAGGGCGGCCCAGCGCACCGCGGCGCCGGGGGCGCACGGACGCCGCCGGCCGAAGACGACCTCCCAGCGCCCCAACTGGCTTGCCGGGCTGATGGGCTGGCTGTGGCTGGCCGTAGTGATCATTCCGATCTACTGGATCGTGATCACCAGCTTCAAGACGCAGTCCAACTACTACATCACCAACCCGCTGGTGCCGCCCAGCGATCCGACCCTCGACAACTACCGGCTCGTGCTCGACCTGGACTTCCCGCTGTACTTCCTCAACAGCCTCCTCGTCGCCATCGGCACGGTCATCCCTTCGGTCCTGTTCGCGTTCATGGCGGCGTACGCGATCGTCCGGAGCGCCGGCGCCAGCCGCTTCCTCCGCGGGGTGAACTCGCTGTTCCTCATGGGTCTGGCCATCCCGCTGCAGGCGACGGTCATCCCGGTCTACCTGCTGATCATCAAGCTGCACCTCTACGACTCGCTGACGGCGCTGATCCTGCCGTCGGTCGCCTTCGCGATCCCGCTGTCGGTGCTGGTGCTGGCCAACTTCATCAGGGACGTGCCCAAGGAACTGTTCGAGTCGATGCGGATGGACGGCGCGACCGAGTGGAAGACCCTGTGGGGCCTGGCCTTCCCGCTCACCCGGCCGGCCGTGGTGACGGTGTCGATCTACAACGCGCTGCAGGTCTGGAACGGGTTCCTGCTGCCGCTGATCCTCACCCAGAGCCCCGACAAGCGCACGCTGCCGCTGGCGCTGGCGGCGTTCCAGGGCGGGCCGTACGGTGTGAACGTGCCCGCCGTGCTGGCCTCCGTCGTGCTGACCATCCTGCCGATGCTGATCCTCTACACGGTCGGCCGTCGTCAGCTGCTCAGCGGCCTGACCGCCGGTTTCGGCAAGTAGGCCGAGGTTTCACGCCCCGCCGTACAGACGGCCCAGGTCGACGAGTTCCACGTCGGGCCGTCTGTCGGCGAGGCGGACCAGCGCGGCCGAGAACCCCGAGCGGGCGAACAGGAGCAGCTTGGGCAGGGCGGTGACCTTGCCACTGGGCAGTAGTCCGCGCAGGTGTTCCAGGCGTTCCAACTGAGGGACGTCGACAGGGGCTTCGGTGCTCTTGGCCTCGCCGATCGCGGTGATCCGGTCGGCGGCGAACGAGGCGGACTCCGTGACGACGACGTCGAGCTCATGTCCCCGGCGGTGCTCCCGGCACGGAAGTTCCGTCGGACGCACCGCGCTCGCGACCCCGCCGAGGGTGTCCGGTGAGGCGTGCTCGAAGCACCACTGCCGCGCGAGGTCCTCGAAATGCGCGCCGTAAATCTGCGAGGCGACGGTGTCCGCGTTGGCCTTCCAGACACGCTCGGCCCGCCCGGCCACCAGTTCGGGCTCGTGGCGTTGGATGACGAGCCGGTGCAGGCGCACGACGGGCTCGGCGATTCGGTAGACGCTGCGCTTGCCCCGCAGGGCGTCGTCGATGTGTTCGATCAGCCCGATGTCCTCAAGGCCCGTCAGCAGGTGGGCGAGGGCGCTGCTGGGCCGCCCCAGCGCCGCCGCTATCTCCGAGCGCCGATGGTTGCCGGCGCTGATCGCGCTCAACGTGGCCGAGTACGAGGTCGGATCGGCGATTGAGGGCTCCTCCCGAAGCAGCAGGCCGCCTTCGCGGAACATCGCGGAGGCCGGGTTCAGCAGGCGCCGCTGAACCCAGCGGTCGAACTCGGCGATTCCGGCGGGCCCGGATCCCCCACTCATCTCCAGGTAGGCAGGGGTTCCACCGAGCAGGGCGTGCAGCCGGAACGCCAGCTCCGGATCGTGATCCACCCCCCAGAACGCCGCGGCCTCCCGGAACCTGAAGGGGCGGACCACCAGCTCCATGGCGGCACGGCCACGCAGGGGCGCACCCCCGGAGAGCAACTGCGCCATGGTCGTCAACGCGCTGCCGCACAGGATCATCCGGGTCCGGGTGTGTTGCTTCGCGTAGCTCAACGGGCTGAGCGCCTGCTGAAGGTAGGAGGGCAGCGCGGGCGTCACCGAGACGAGATAGGGAAACTCATCGATGATCAGGGGGGTGGCCCGGTCCTCCCCGAGCCGGAGCAGCTCGTCGATGGCTTCACGCCACGTGCGGAAGGCGACGGGCTGTCGCAGGCCACGATGAGCGGCATAGGCCGCCCCGAGGTCGGCGAGGTTCTGCGCCTCGGTCTGCTGCGTCGCGCCGAACAGGAACCCGCCGGTCTGCTGGGCAAGCAGTTCGAGCATGAGGGTCTTACCCTGACGGCGGCGGCCGTAGACCAACCCGAGCGTCGCCCCGGACATGGGGGACGCGACGAAGTCGGCGAGGTTCTCCCACTCGGTGTCCCGGCCGAACAGGCGTTCCGGCTTCTCCAGCAACGGCTGCTCCTTACACGGGAACGCTAATGATAGCTGTAACTATCATAGGCAGAGCTATCATTCCTTCCCGCCCTGCCCCTTTTGGGTCTTGTACGGCCGTCTTTCCGGGGCTACGCTCGCGCCAAAACTATTAGGAAACTTTCCTAAGGAAGGGAAGGCCACGCGACCGGCCGTCGTGTCACCCGACGCCTCCTCGCGGACGCCGATCGGCACCCCCGGAAGGACGGCATTGATGAAGAAACGGCTGCTCAGCGCGCTGTTGCTCGCGTTGGGTCTCTGCCTCGCAGGAGTCGGGGCGGGCCCCGCCCCGGCGTCGGCGGCGTCCAGTGCGATGCTCGCGTACGCCGCCTGGGCGCCCAACACCTATTACGCCACCGGGACGCGGGTGACGTACAACGGCGTCGACTACGAGTGCATCCAGGCGCACACGTCGCTGACGGGGTGGGAGCCGCCGAACGTCCCGGCGCTGTGGAAGGCGCTCGGGAGCGGGGGCGGCGACACGACGGCCCCGTCCGTCCCGGCCGGCCTGCGGGTGACGGGCACCACGTCGAGCAGCGTGTCGCTCGCGTGGAACGCCTCCACCGACGACGTCGGCGTGACCGGCTACCAGGTCTACCGCGGCTCGCAGCTCGTCACCACCGTGACGGGGACGACGTACACCGACGGCGGCCTGGCCTCGGGCACGACGTACGGCTACACGGTCAGGGCGCGGGACGCGGCGGGCAACGTGTCGGCGGCGAGCGCCGCCGTCTCGGCCACGACCGCCACCGGTACGGGTACGCCGGGGCAGCCCGGCGCCCCCACGGTGACCGGCAGCACCGACACGTCGATCTCGCTGTCGTGGACCGCCTCCAGCGGCACCGTGACCGGCTACCGCGTCTACGAGGGCACGACCCAGCGCGCCCAGGTCACCGGCACCACCGCGACCATCGGCTCGCTCGGCGCCTGCACCACCCACACCTACACCATCAGGGCGTACAACTCCGCGGGCGAGTCGGCGGCGAGCGCGGCCGTCACCGGCACGACCACCGGCTGCTCCTCGGGCGGGGCGCTGCCCAAGCACATCCTCACCGGCTACTGGCACAACTTCGTCAACCCCGCCGTCGAGCTCAAGCTTTCGCAGGTGCCGCAGGACTACGACGTGGTCGCGATCGCGTTCGGAGAGGCGACCAGCACGCCGGGCCAGGTGACGTTCGCCCTCGACTCCGGCCTGTCCACCGCTCTCGGCGGATACACCGAGGCCCAGTTCAAGGCCGACGTGCAGGCGCTCAGGCAGCGCGGCCAGAAGGTCATCCTCAGCGTCGGCGGCGAGGCGGGCCACGTACAGGTGGCGAGTTCCGGGGCGGCCACGGCGTTCGCGAACTCGGTCTACTCGATCATGCAGACCTACGGGTTCGACGGCGTCGACATCGACCTGGAGAACGGCCTCAACGCCACTTACATGGCCCAGGCGCTGCGCGAGCTGCGGGCGAAGGCGGGCTCCGGGCTGATCATCATGATGGCCCCGCAGACCATCGACATGCAGTCGACCGGCATGGAGTATTTCAAGCTCGCGCTGAACATCAAGGACATCCTCACCGTCGTCAACATGCAGTACTACAACTCCGGCGCGATGCTCGGCTGCGACCAGAAGGTCTACAGCCAGGGGACGGTGGACTTCATGACCGCGCTGGCCTGCATCCAGCTGCAGAACGGCCTGCGCCCCGACCAGGTCGCGCTCGGCCTGCCCGCCGGTCCCGGCGCGGCCGGCGGCGGCGTCGTCTCCCCCGGCACGGTCACCAACGCCCTGAACTGCCTGGCGCGGCGCACCAACTGCGGGTCGTTCGTCCCCTCGCAGGCCTACCCCGACATCCGGGGCGCGATGACCTGGTCGATCAACTGGGACGCCTCGAACAACTGGAGCTTCTCCAGGACCGTCAAGCCGTTCCTCGCCACCCTCCCCTGAACCACTGGACGCCCCGCACTCGGGGGTGCGGGGCGTCCAGTCGAAGCGTCAGGCGTAGAGGAACCAGAAGTTGCCCCCGCCGGTTCCCCACTCGCAGCGGAAGGAGGTCCACCACCCCCACTGGATGCCGAGGTTGCCGCCGTTGTAGCAGTCCGACTGGTAGTAGTAGGCGTACCGGATGCTTTCCGCGTGTGCCGGCGCCGTGGTGACGGACACCAGGCCGGCGGCCAGGGCGGCGGAGACGAGTAGAGCCCGTACCGTACGCATGCGATCCTCCCGGGATAGACGCCCACAGGGCGAGCGGCACCCGCACTATCGCATCGCTGATCACGAGCGGCCAGGGAGCGCCGGAGGACACGGCCCCCACCTGCCCGGCCGCCGGGGCGCGGCTGAAAGATTCACGAACCCCTGATCACAGGGCCACGGTGCGGAACCCGGCGTTGGCCATGGAGGAGTCGGGGGTGTTCGACGACCGCGCCGAGTTGCGGTAGCGGTTGCAGTAGGAGTCGTGGCACAGGAACGAGCCGCCGCGCAGCACCCGGGCCCCGCCGCGCAGCGGACCGCGCGGGTTGTCCGAGGGCGAGTAGACGTAGTAGTCGGGCGCGTACCAGTCCGCGCACCACTCCCAGACGTTCCCCACCGTCTGCCACAACCCGTACGCGTTGGGTGCGAACGTACGGACCGGGGCGGTCGTGAGATGACCGTCGTCCAGGGTGTTCTCTGTGGGGAACACGCCCTGCCAGATGTTCACCCGCCACTCGTCCTGAGGCAGGTCGTCTCCCCAGGGATAGCGGGCGCCGTCCAAGCCGCCCCGGGAGGCGTACTCCCACTCGGCCTCTGTGGGCAGCCGCCGGCCCGCCCACGAGCAGTACGCCATCGCGTCGTTCCAGCTCACGTGGACCACCGGGTGGTCGGGCTCGGCCTCCGACAGCCGCCCGGCGGGGTGACGCCAGTCGGCGCCGCGCACGCCCACCCACCAGGGGGTGCCGGGCACCGGCCCCATCACGTCGTCGGGGTGGGCGCGCATCGCCAGGTGGAATACGGCGGAGAAGCCGTACTCCTCCGCCTCGGTGCGGTAGCCGGTCGCGTCGGCGAAGGCGGCGAAGTCGGCGACCGTCACAGTCGTGGCGTCGATCGAGAACGGCGCCACCGTGACGGCGTGGACGGGCGTCTCGCCGTCGCCCGGGTTGCCGTCGCCGGTGGCGTCGCCCATCCGGAACTCCCCGCCGGGCAGGCGCACCTGCTCGATCCCGTGCCGGCCCTCCGCCGTGAAGCGGACCGGCTCAAGGGGCTGTCCCGGCGTGGCGGGCGTGCAGCAGCTCCCCGACATGGTCAGACCCCCGTGTTTTCCAGCGATTGGGGCACCGGCTGGCTCGGGTGCGGCTCGTCGCCGAGGGCCGCCTGGGCGTGCCACATGCGGACCTTCATCTCCTCGCGGACCTCACGATAGGCCGGGTCGTCGTAGACGTTGCGCAACTCCTCCGGGTCGGCCTCCAGGTCGTACAGCTCCCACTCCCCGGGGTAGGTGAACGCGCCCGTGCCGGGGATGCCCATGCCGTCGTTGTAGAAGTAAATGATCTTGTAGCGGGACGTCCGGTAGCCGTAGTGGGCCGGCGCCTTGTGGAAGACGTCGTCGTGCTCCCAGTAGCGGTAGTACATGCCCTCCGCGGGAGGCGGGCCCGGCTCGCCGGTCAGGTCGGCGAGGAAGCTGCGGCCCTGCATGCGGGGGTGGTGCGCAACCCCGGCCGCGTCCAGCACCGTCTGCGCGAAGTCGACGTTCGTGACGATCCCGGTGTGCACCTGGCCGGCCGGGATCCGCCGCGGATAGCTCAGCACGAGCGGCATCCGCAGCGACTCCTCGTACATGAACCGCTTGTCGAACCACCCGTGGTCGCCCAGGAAGAAGCCCTGGTCGGAGCAGTACATCAGCAGCGTGTCGTCGAAGTCCCCGCGCTCGCGCAGCCAGTCGACCACCCGGCCGACGTTGTCGTCCACCGACGCGACGACGGCCAGGTAGTCCTCCATGTAGCGCTGGTATTTCCACAGCGCCAGTTCCTCGTACGACAGCCCCTCGGGCGGGTCCTGCTTGAGGTCCTCGGCGTTGAGGTGCTCGGCGATCCGCATGGCGGCCCGCCGGGCCGACGACGAGCGCGTCGCGTAGTCGTCGTCGAACGTCGAGGGCACCGGGATGGGGTCGGTGTACATCCCCGCGTGCTTGTCGTCCGGCTCCCACGGGCGGTGCGGCGCCTTGTGGTAGATCAGCAGGCAGTAGGGATCGTCGCCGTCGAGCGAGTCGGCCCAGCTCAGCGCCATGTCCGTGATGAGGTCGGTGGCGTAGCCGGGGACGGTCCTCAAGCCCTCCTCCGAGAGGAACGAGGGGTCGAAGTACTCCCCCTGCTCGATCAGCACGTCCCAGTAGTCGAACCCCTGAGGGTTGTGCCCCGGGCCGTCCCCCATGTGCCACTTGCCGACGATCGCGGTGCGATATCCGGCCGCCTTCAACTGGCTCACGAACGTCGGCTGCGCCGCGTCGATCGGCGTGACCAGCGTCGAGACGCCGTTCACGTGCGAGTACGTGCCGGTCAGGATGCTGGCCCGGCTCGGCGAGCACAACGCGTTGGTCGCGAAGCAGTTGTCGAACCGGACGCCGAGGTCCGCGATCTCGTCGATCCGCGGCGTCCGGTTCACGACCGAGCCGTACGCACTGACCGCGTGCGACGCGTGGTCGTCGGTCAGGATCATGACGATGTTCGGACGCCTGCTCACCGGTAGGTCGCCTCGTCCAGTCCGCTCAGCGTCGGGTCGTACGACACGTCGCCGACGTCGTACATCGAGGTCATCCAGTGGTAGAAGTTGTCGCCCCGGTCGCGCAGCACCTGGTAGAGCCGCCGCATCAGCCGCCCGCGCACCTCCGCCATCTCGGGGTGGCCGTAGACGTTGAGCAGTTCGTCCGGGTCGGTGAACAGGTCGTACAGCTCGTTGGTCGAGTCGGGGTTGACGACCAGCTTGTAGCGGTCTGTCCTGATCATCCGCTGCGGGTACGGGAAGTGGTGCCCGTGGAACTCGCAGACGATGTCCTGCTCCCACGGCACCTCGTGGGTGGAGGCGAGCGGGACGAGGCTGCGCGAGTCGACCGCGGGGGCTGGGTCGATCCCGGCCAGCTCCAGGATGGTCGCCGTGCAGTCCAGCAGGCTGACGAACTCCGTGCGGACCACCCCGGGCTCCTGGCCGGGGATCCGCAGCAGGCCGGGCGTGCGGTAGATGTCCTCGTACATCGCCGGGCCCTTGTCGTGCAGCCGGTGGGCGCCGGTGAACTCGCCGTGGTCGCAGGTGAAGAACACGGCCGTGTCGTCGTTCAGGCCGAGGCGCCGCATGGCGTCCATGACCCGGCCGATCTCCATGTCGATCAGCGCGACGTAACCCCAGTAGACCGCGATGAGCTTGCGCGTCACCTCAAGCGGCATGGTGTCGAACGTCCAGTGCGCGCTGTAGTTGGCCTGCACCGGCGGCTTGCCGGCGAAGGTCTCGGCGATCGACTTGGGCAGCTCGACCAGCTCGGGATCGAACATGTCGAAGTACTCGTCCGGCACGATGTACGGCAGGTGCGGGCCGAAGAAGTTGAGCTGCAGGAAGAACGGCTTCGGCTCGGCGGCGTACCGCTCCAGCATCTCGATCGCCCGGGTGGCGAGGTAGTGCTCGAACGTCGCCTCGACCGGCTGGCGCAGCCGCGCGGCGAGCAGGTTACCCGGCCCGCCGTTCGGCAGCGTCCCGCGGACGCGGTCGTGGATCTCGTAGGGCGGCAGGTCGTTGGCCTTGAGATAGTCCAGGTAGTCGGGGTGGTCCACGGGGTTGTGCCAGCCCGGCAGATCCGGCCCGTCGAACCCGAAGTCGGCGGCCCTCCGGTGGTGCCCGACGTGCCACTTGCCGATGAGCCCGCAGTTGTACCCGGCGTCCCGCAGGGCCGTGGAGAAGGCCCACTGGTCGTCGGGGAGGTCCTCGATGTAGCCGACGTTCCTCTCGTGGTTGGCGAGCAGCTTGTGCCGGAACGGCGCCTGCCCGGTGAGCAGGCTCGCCCGCGCCGGGGTGCAGATCGCGGTGGGCGTGTACCAGCGGTCGAACCGTGTCCCGGTCCGGGCCAGCTCGTCCAGCACCGGGGTGGCGGCGAGGCGGTTGCCGTACGCGCCCAGGGTGTCGGCCCGGTGCTGGTCGGTCATCAGGAACAGAACGTTCACTTGGCCGCGCCCGTGAACAGATCGCCGGTGTAGTACGTCTTCGGGTCCACGGCCGAGGTCAGCTTGCCCGCGCCCACGAAGTAGTCGTTCATCCCGCTCAGCCACTTGTCGATGGTCCCGTCCTTGGTGTAGCCGTCCAGGTCGGACAGCGACAGCACCTTGGAGTTGGCGGCGTCGGCCTTGACCTGGTCGGCCGGCAGCTTGAGCATCTCGGCGGTCGCGGCCACGGTCTCGTCGAGGTGCTCGCTGCGGTACTGGATGGCGTCGCGCAGCACGCCGATGACCTTCTCGGTCTTGTCCTTCTCCTTGGCGACGACGTCGTTGCCGGCGACGAACGCGGTCGGGAACGACACGGTGTCGGAGAAGTCCTCGTTCTTGGCCAGCTCGACCAGGTCGGGGACGGTCTTCTTGATCGTGGCGATGGCCGGATACCAGAAGCCGGCCGCGTCGACCTGCTTGGAGGTGAACGCCGACACGATGGTGGAAGCGTCCATCGGGACGATCTTCACGTCGTCCTTGGTCAGCCCGGCCTTCTTCAGCGCGAGCGTGAGGATCATGTCGCCGGAGGTGCCCTCGGGCACGCCGATCGTCTTGCCCTTCAGCTGGTCGAGGGATGTGATGCCGGCCTGGGCGATGACGCGGTCGGCGTTGCCGAGCGTGTTCAGCGCGACGACCTTGGCCTTGCCGGAGGCGGGCAGCCACATGGCGCCGGGGCCGATGTAGCCGAAGTCGAGGTCGCCGGTGCCCAGCGCCTGGATCTGCAGCGGGCCGTTGGTGAACACGCTGACCTTGGCGTCGAGGCCGTGCTTCTTCCACAGGCCCTGCTTGTCGGCCACGGCGAGCAGGCTCGCGCCGTTGAAGTCGGCGATGTAGCCGAAGTTCACGTGGGTCGTGCCGCCGCCCGAGCCACCCGGCCCGGCGGAGTCGTCCGACCCGCAGGCCGCCGCCGACAGTGCCACGACGACCGCCGCGGCGGCCAGGAGTGTCTTCTTCATTTCGCGGGCTCCTTGATCTGCCGCTGGTGGTACACCGCGTGCCAGACGCGATTGCGCAGGGCCCCGAACTCGGGGCTCAGCCTCATGTCCTCGTCGCGCGGGTAGGGGAGGTCGACGTCGATGATCTCGGCGATGCGGCCCGGCCTGGCGGCCATGACGACCACCCGGTTGGCGAGGAACACCGCCTCGTCGACGTCGTGGGTGATGAACATGACCGTCCTGCGGTCCTTGCTCCAGGTGTCCAGGAGCTGCTCCTGCAGCCGCACCCGGGTCAGCGCGTCGAGGGCGCCGAAGGGCTCGTCCATGAGCAGGATCGACGGGTTCACCGCGTACGCGCGGGCGATCGCGCAGCGCTGCTTCATGCCGCCCGACAGCGTCTTGGGCAGCGCGTCGGCGAACTGCTCGAGGCCGACCAGGCGGATGAAGTGCTCGGCCCGCTCCCGCTGCTCCTCCTTGGGGACCTTCGCGGTGCGCATGCCGAACTCGACGTTCTCGCGGACGGTCAGCCACGGGAACAGCGCGTACTGCTGGAAGATGACGCCGCGCTCGGGGCCGGGGCCGGTCACCGGCTTGCCGTCCACCAGCGCGGTGCCGCCGGTGGGCTGCTCCAGCCCGGCGAGGATGTTGAGCAGCGTGCTCTTGCCGCAGCCGGAGGGGCCGACCACGGTCACGAACTCGTTGTCGGCGATGTCGAGCGAGACGCCGCCGAGGGCGACGAACGGGTCCTTCCCGACCGGGAAGACCTTCTGGACGTCGCGTACGGAGATCTTGGGTGTGCTCTCGGGAGTGCTCATCGGTTCTCCTGCCAGGCCGTCAGCTTGTTGCCGGCGATCATGAGCAGCCGGTCCATGATCAGGCCGAGGACCCCGATCGCGATGATGCCGACGAAGATCGTCGGCAGGTCGTAGTAGAGCTGCGCGCTCTGCATCCGGTGGCCGAGCCCGGCCTGCGCGGCCAGGAGTTCGGCGGCCACCAGCGTGCCCCAGGCCGAGCCGAGCCCGACCCGCATGCCCACGAGGATGAACGGCGTCGAGGCCGGCACCACGACGCGGCCGAAGATGGTCCCGTCGCCCGCGCCGAGCACCCGCGCGGCGTTGATGAGCGTCCTGTCCACGTTCACCACGCCCTGGTAGGTGGAGATGACGCAGGACAGGAACGCCGCCAGGAAGATGACGAAGATCTTCGGGCTCTCCCCGATGCCCATCAGGACGAGCACCAGGGGCAGCATCGCCAGCGGCGGGATGGTGCGGAAGAACTGGATCCACGGCTCGAACAGACCGCGGGCCACCGTGTACCACCCCATGACGAAGCCGACGATCACCGCCGCGATCGAGCCGAGGGCGAACCCGGCCAGCACGCGCCCGAGCGAGGCGCCGACGTCGGTGGCCAGCGTGCCGTCCTGGATCATCTTCCAGGCGGCCGAGACGACCTCGGCCGGAGTGGGGAACTGGAGTCCGGCCAGGGACAGCCCCCACCAGATCGCGATTCCGGCCACGATCGAGATGATGTTGAGGACCAGGAAGGTCCTGTTCTTGCGCGGCCGGGCGGGGGCGTTGTCGGCCCTCGTGGCGCCCGCACTGGTCACGGCCACTATCGGCCTCCGTCCGTCGTGACGTTCGCTTCGTATCCGGCGAGCAGGGGGGACTCGTGGAACAGGGCCGCGATCGCCCCGCGCGCGCCGCCGTCGTCCGAGAGCAGGGCGGGGCGGATCACGGGCGCCGCGTCGGTACGCCACGACAGCTCGTAGGTGACCGTGTCCGCGACCTGGCGCAGCAGGGCCGGAGCGATCTCGATGATCTCGCCGCCGAGCACGATCTCGTCCGGGTTGAGTGTCATGGCCGCCGTGCCGAGCACCTGGCCGACCGCCGTGCCCGCCTCGCGGAGCACCTGGTCCACGACCGGGTGGGCGATCTCCACCGCAGCTTTGAGATCCTCCAGCGTGTCCGCGGGCACGCCGAGCTCGCGGCACCTTCCGAGGATCGCCGGAACCGACGCCACGGTCTCGACGCAGCCGCGCTTGCCGCAGCGGCACCGCGCGCCGCCGGGGACGGCGGTCACGTGCCCCAGCTCGCCCGCGTACCCCTTCGAACCCCGCACGAGCTGACCGCCCACCACCAGCCCACCGCCGACCCCGACGGACAGGCGCAGGTAGATGAGGTTGCGTACGGTGTCCGACTGGGCGTGCAACGCCTCGGCCAGCCCGGCGAAGCGCACGTTGTTGTCCACGATCACGGCGGCGTGGAAACGCTCGGCGAACACCTCGGCGACGCCGTCGGCCCGCGAGCGGTCGCCCCACCCCGGCACGCCGATCCCGATCGCCTGGAGCGCGCCGTAGTGGACGCCGGTCTCCGCGCTCAGCCGGTCGATCAGCGCGAGCCCGGCGTCGAGACGCTCGGGCCACTGCGCCGACTCCTCGTAGCGGGCGGTCCCGGACGCGATGATGTCGTGCGCGGCATCGGCCACCAGGACGTTCACCCGGCGGTGGCCGAAGTCGACGCCCATGTACTGCCCGGAGGCGGGGTCGAGCGCGAGCCGCTCGGCCGGCCGGCCGCTGCCCACGCGCTCCACCGCGTCGGTGTCGACGACGCGGATGGCGCCGCGGCCGAGGAGATCGCTGGTGATCTCGGAGACCGTGGTGCGTGACAGGCCGACCCGGGCCGCGATCTCGTTACGGCTCTGCGCGCCGTTCTGGCGGAGCACGCGCAGCACCCGCTCCTCATGGGAGCGGCGCACGAGGGCATGCACGCCGTTGGGGGTCGTTGACACGCTGGAAACCTAAGGTTCGTCTGTTTTTTACGTCAACCATCCGACAAAAAGAATCCGGAAATCTGTTCAGGATCTTGACGAAAACCTCTGACCAGCGCGGACACCTCCCCGACAACCTCCATGGCATCCTGCCGCATCCGCCGGGGGCCGCTGGGACGCCTGGGACACCGGATTCTGACGGCGTCTCGACGGAAAAATTTGCCCTGTCTACGGTGCTCGCCGTGAGACAACTGGTGATCGGAGCCTTACTCCTCGCGTCCTCCGTGGTCCCGGCGACGCTGCCCGCCCAAGCATCGACAGCACAGGCATCAGCAGCGCAGGCGGCGAGCGGACCCACCTACACCAACCCCGTGAGCGCCGGGGCGGTGCAGACCTTCCCCGACCCCACGATGATCCGCGGCAAAGACGGCCGCTGGTACGCCTACGGCACCACGAACCCGATCGACGGGAAGAACGAGCACATCCTGCCGATGCTCACGTCCCCCGACATGGTGCACTGGACGTACGCGGGGGACGTCTACACCGGAGACGACCACCCGTCGTGGTGGCCGAACGGCACGCGTCCCTGGGCGCCGGACATCCGGTACGTGAACGGGACCTACCACCTCACGTACGCGCTCTCCACCGGTGGCGTGGCGCTCGCGACCAGCCCGCACCCGACCGGACCCTGGACCGATCACGGGCTGATCGTCCCGGCGGGCGGCAGCGGCTGCCCGACCGGCAACATCGACCAGGCCATGTACACCGACGTGAACGGTGACAACTACCTCTACTGGGGCAGCTACGACACGATCTGCGGCGCGAAGATGAACGCCGAGGCGACCGAGGTCACCGGCCCGGTCACGCAGATCGCCCGCGGGCGCCGCATGGAGGGCGGCTTCGTCGTCCGGCGCGACGACAAGTACTACCTGTTCTACTCCGACGCCGGATGCTGCGACGGCGCGTTCAGCGGCTACACCGTCAAGGTCGGCCGCTCCGACAGCCCGCTCGGGCCGTTCACCACCCCGACCGGCGTCGACCTGATGGACCTGACCAGCAAGGACGGCATCGTCCTCGCGGCCAACGGCAACGGCTGGGTCGGCCCCGGCCACAACGCCATCCAGACCGACCTCAGCGGGCAGGACTGGCTGGTCTACCACGCGATCCCCTCGTCGGCCCCCGAGTTCGGGCAGGCCACGACGACCTGGGGCACGACGATCACCAACCTGAGCCGGCGGCCCCTCATGATCGACCGGCTCGACTGGATCGACGGCTGGCCGGTCGTACGGGCCGGGGCCGGGCCGTCCACCGGCGAGCAGCCGGCGCCGGTCACCACGTGGACCGTGGGCGGCACGTTCAACGAGGGCAAGGACGGGTGGACCGGGCCGTGGAAGCTCGCCTCCGACCCCGACTCACTCGGCTACCTCACCGGCAAGGGCTCGACCAGCGAGCTCAGCGACGGCACGGTCGAGGGCGACGTGCGGGTCGAGGCCGACCTGCGCCTGGGCGAGGACGGCACCGCCGCCGGGCTCTTCGTGACCCGCGAGAACGGCGCGAGGAACATCACCGCGTGGCTCGACCGGGAGCAGGGCGCGCTCGTGGTGACGACCAAGGTGAACGGGAGGACGACGACGGTTTCCAGCCCGCTGCCGGCCTCGTTCGACTACGGCTCCTGGCACAACGTGGCCGCCGAGCGGCGCGGGAACGCGCTGGTCGTGTCGGTGTCGGCCGACCGGCTCGGGGACCCGGTGGCGACGGTCGCCACGACGCTGCCCGACGGCGCGCCCACCTCGGGCGCCATCGGCGTGACGACCCGGGGAGCGGCCGACGCCGACAACGTGGGGGCCGCTCCGCTGTACCGGCCGGTGACCGAGCGGGTGCCCGACCCCGTCCTGGGCAAGCAGCTTCCCGCGTACTCCGACGAGTTCGACGGCACCGGCTCGCCCACCGGCTGGACGAAGGTCCGCAATCCGTCGGCCACCCTGTCGAACGGCTCCCTGGTCTGGCCGACCCAGAACGCCGAGCTCTACCTGGGCAACAACACCGCGTCGATCCTGCTCCGCGACGCGCCGCAGGGTGACTTCGCCGTGGAGACGAAGCTCACCTTCAACGGCACGAAGGGCAACCAGCAGGCAGGTCTGCTGCTGTACGAGAACGACGACCGGTGGCTGAAGCTGACCCACTCGATCCTGCCGCTGAACAACGGTGGCGGCGCGGTGCTGCACCAGACCGAGTTCGGCAAGGAGGGCCCGCGCCCGGGCACCACCCCGCCCACCGCGGTCGCCAACGCGCCGATGTTCGGCGGCCCGGCCGCGCAGACCACCTGGCTGCGGCTGCTCTACCACTACGACGAGGAGAACGGCGAGCACGACGTCCGGATGGCGTCGAGCACCGACGGCACCCACTGGATCTGGGGCGGCACCTGGTCGCTCCCGCGCACCGGGCCGGTGCGGATCGGCCTGATCTCGATGAACACGGCGGGCGCCACGGCGACGTTCGACTACCTGCGGACGTACGAGGTGACCAGCCGATAACCGGCGACCGGCCGCCCCTTCACCCAAGGGGCGGCCGATCAATGCGCGGGGAATGATCCGCTGTGGTTTCCGCCGGGGCCGGGGCACGGGCCCGCGCGCGGGGTAGAGGCACTTCGATGCCGATCATCCACACCCTCACGGGAGCCCCTGACTCCCTTCCGCGACGGCCCGCGACGGCGGCGGTGACGCTCGCCGTCGCGCTGGCCCTGGCCGTGGCGGCGCCCGTGACCGCGGACGCGGCGACCGGTGACGGCAACGGGAACCACTCCGCCGTCCGCGTGGGCAACGGCTCGTCCAACCGCAACCTGGTGGCGATGGGCAGCACGCGCCTGCGCGGCGACCTCCACCAGTTCTCGGTCGGTGTGGGCGGGGTCAGCAGCGTGCAGGGCGGCCTGTGCAGGCCGCACGGCCGGCTCTGCGCGCTGTCGCAGGACATCCGCACCACCAGAGCCAGGGCCACCCGGCGGTGACGCGTTGATGCGCGCCGGTCTCGCCCTGGCGGCGGCCACGGTCGCGACGGCGGCGCTCGCCGCGTTGCCGCCTGCCGCCACGCACGCGGCGGGCACCCGTACGGCCGGGAACGGCGACCGCAACGGCAACAGCACCACCGTCCGCCTGGGCAACGGAATACGCAACGTCAGCCAACTGACGGTGGGCAGCGCCCGAAACGGGACCGGCATCCAGCAGAGGACGGTCGGCGTCGGCGGCCTGGCGAACGCGCAGAGTGGCGTCTGCCGCCGGTGGTCCCGTCTCTGCGAGCTGACGCAGCGGATGCACGCGTCAGACTGGCAGAGCGACATGGTCAGCCTCCCCGAGGCGCGAACCCGGCGAGGCATCGAGCCGGCCGGGCGCCGGACCTCTACGGCCAGCCCGCGCCGGGCACCGTGACCTGGGTCGAGAGCACCTGCCCGGTGCCGGGGGGCACCATCTCGGGCATGCGCCACTCGGCCGCCACGATGAACAGCGTCTTCCCGTCCCGGCCCCCGAGCGTGCAGGCGAAGCATCCCCGGTCGGCCTCGACGGTCTGAAGGACCTCACCGCCCTCCCGGATCCGGACGCAGTGCTTGTTGCCGACGTCGGCGTACCAGACGGCGCCCTCGGCGTCGATGCAGATGCCGTCGGGGTGGTCCGCACCGGTGCCGGCCCACACCCGGCGATTGGACAGGCCGCCGTCCGCCTCGATGTCGAAGGCGATGAGCCTGTTGCCGTACGAGTCGGCGACGATCAGCGTCGTGTTGTCCTGCGTCACGGCCATGCCGTTGGGAAAGGCGATGTCGTCCGCCACCTGACGTGCCGCGCCGTCGGGGCCGACGTGCACGACGCTTCCGGGGGCGAACGGCTCACCGGTGAGCATGTCGAAGCCGATGCGGTTGACGTAGACGTTGCCGCGGCCGTCGATGACGATGTCGTTCCAGCCGCGCCCGAGACCGGTGAGGTCGGCCAGGGTCGCAAGCGAGCCGTCGGGTTCCCGCCGCACCAGCAGCCCCCGCGCGGAGTCGACGATCACCAGCCGTCCGTCGGCCTGCCAAGCCGTGCAGAGCGGGAGCGAGTCCACCCGCGCCACCACCTCGTGCTTGCCGTCCAGGTCGAGCGCGATCACCTCGTGCGCCGTCCAGTCGGAGAAGTACAGGCGGCCGTCGTGCCAGCGTGGCGACTCGACCAGCCCGAGACCGGTGAGCCACGTGCGCACTTCCGACATCGAAGACTCCCTTCGCCACGTCGAATGGACAGTACGCCGCCGCTACGACAGTTTCCGGGCGCTTCCCGGCCGCTACCGCGAGGGATCGGAGCACAACGGAGATCGTTCCGCTGGGAGGTCCTAATCCTCGTCCAGCGGCCGTGACCGGCGCGTCTCCCCGGGGTAGATGCCCGGAAGGTCCGTGCGAGCGGATCTCGTTGACGGACGACGGGGAAGGCGCAGGGGAACATGGCTCGTCACAGGGCTCACAACAGGGGGCGGCACGCGCTCACCGGCCCGGCGGTGCGACTGCTGGCGCTGACCGCGCTGACGCTCACGGGCGCGGGCGTCGCGCTCTCCCCCGTGAGCGCGAACGCGGCGACGGGCCGGGGATGGGGCGGTGGCGACGGAAACGGCGCCAACTCCAGGTACGTCATCAACAACGGGCAGAACAACCTGAACTCCCTGCTCGTCGGCAGCCAGCGGAACATGACGGGCGCTCAGCAGGTCATCACGGGAGTGGACGCGTCGGTGAACACCCAGGCCGCCAACTGCCGGCGCCGCCCCGGCTGCCGGGGCTCCCAGAACCTCTGGGGCCGTAACCAGAGCTCCCCCAGGACGAGCGGCACCGTGATCAACGGACGCGGACGCTGACGCGCCGCGAAACAGCGGAGAACTTGGCGGGACACGCACGCCGGGGAACACCGGCAGGACCGACGCGGAAGCTACGGTGTGATCGAATCTCGGCGGGCGGACGGCGGTGGCGGATGCTTCATTCATGCGGCGCATCTCGGCGGGTCCCGCTGTTCGCCGTCGTCCTCGTCACGGCCGCCGCCGCGCAGGTCCTCCTCACCGCTCCCGCGAACGCGCGGGCCGGGCGGGGGGACGGGGACGGCCCGGTCTCCGTCGGCAACGGCGCCCGCAACCGCACCATCCTCTATCTGGACAGCCCCACGCGGAATCGGGGTCACCAGCACACCGCGGCCAGCACCGCGGGCGGAGCGACCAGCGTGGCGGACGGTTTCTGCCGCCGGTCCAGGCACTGCGACATCAGGCAGAACATCACGGTCGCCGTCGCCGCCGCGCCCCTCTGAGAGAGGTCACCGGCCCCCTGCTCATTTGCTCAGCGCGCGTACGGCCTCTTCCGGGCTGTCGTAGAAGGAGAGCAACTGGTCGAGGCCCATGATCTGGAAGACGCGGGCGATGTCGGGGTCCAGCCCGGCGAGGAGCAGGGCGGCGCCCGCGTCCTGGGCGCGCTGGTGGGCCGCGACCAGCGTGGCGATGCCGGTGGAGTCGCAGAAGGTCAGGCCGGACAGGTCGATCACCAGGTCGGCGTCCGGGCCGAACTCGACCCCCTCCAGGGCCGCCCGCAGGCGTGGAGTGGTGTGATGATCCAGGTCACCGGCCACGACCAGCAGGCGCGGCCCGGAGGTGTGCGGCTGGAGGCTGACGGTCAGTCCGTTGTCATGCTGCACCGAGACTCCCGGAGGACGGTGTACGAGTGGCGGGCGGGACGGACAGGGCGAGGATCGCGGTGTCGTCTGACACCCCCTTGCCCAGGGCCGTGATCAGGTCGTGCACGGTGGTCAGGAGGGCGTCGGCGCTCGTGGGCCCGGCGGCGGCGAGATACGCGGTCAGCCCGTCCTCGTCGAGCATCGAGCCGGACGGCGTCCGCGCCTCGGTGAGGCCGTCGGTGTAGAGCAACAACGCGTCACCGGCGTTCAGACGGGCGCTCACCTGGGCGAAGTGGGGATTGCGCAGGATGCCGATCAACTGCCCGCCGGCCGGGTGGATGGGCTCGACGACGCCGTTCGCCCGCACCGCCAGCGCCGGGGGATGACCCCCGGTGGCGAGCGTGACGCCGAAACCGTCACCGTCGGGCTGCAGGACGCCGAAGACCGCCGTGCAGTACGGCGCCGGGGCCTCGCCGCCCGCGTGCTCCTGTTGCAGGACCGCGTCGAGGTTGGCCAGCACCGCGTGCGGGTCGGCGTCGTAGACGGCCGCGGCGCGCAGGGTGTAGCGGACCAGTGACGTCAGCGCGGCGGCGTCGGCGCCCTTGCCGCAGACGTCGCCGAGGAAGAATCCCCACCGGTCGCCGTCGAGGGGGAACAGGTCGTAGAAGTCGCCGCCCACCTCGTCGGCCGAGACGGGGTGGTAGGCGGCGGCCGCGCACAGCCCGGGGACCCGGGGCAGCGCCGGCGGAAGCAGGGTGCGCTGCAGGGTGCGGGCCAGCCGCTCGGCGCCCGCGCGGAGCTCCCTTTCGACCTCGACCGTGCGGTGCGTGGCCAGCCGCACCTCCAGTTCGTCCATGACGAGGCCGGCCAGGTCACGCAGGCAGGCCAGCTCCTCGTCGCCGGCCTCACGAGGCCGGACGTCCATGACGTTGACGCTGCCCAGAGCCTCGCCGTCGGGCGTCGTGATCAGCGCGGCGGCGAAGAAGCGGATGCCCGGCTCGCCGAGCACCGCCGGGTCCCCGGCCGCTCGCGGGTCGAGCAGCGTGTCGGGGACGACGTACGGGCCGCCGTACCGTACGGCCGCGGCGCACAGGCTCTCGACGAGCCCGCGGCGCGGTGGCAGCCCGTGCGCGGCGATGACGCGGACCGTGTCGTCGCCGACGATCGTCACGGTCGCGAAGGGAGCGTGGAAGATCCGCGCGGCCAGGGCGGCCACCCGATCGAACGCGGCGCCGGAGGCGGTCTCCAGTGCGGCGTAGCGGCGCACGGCCGCGAGGCGGCGCGCCTCCCTGGCGGAGGCGAGCGGCATCGGCCTGCCGGGCGCTTCGTCGACGGTGCTGACCTCGGGCTCCTTCCGTCTCACCGGCCCGGGGCCTGCGGCTCGCCTGGCCGGTGATTGGTTTGCCCTATCCTACGAAACCGTTGAACTGATGCTTGCCTGACCTGCCGGACTCGCCGGCCCGGTACGGCCGGTGTGCAGCGCCTCGTGCTCCCAGTGCCGGCGTGGCTGTGTGTGCAGGCGCCAGTAGTGCTCGGCGATGTCGTCCGGGTCGAAGTCCGTCCCCGGGGCGACCGGGCCGGCCACCGTGACGCTCGCCACGTGTACCCCGGAGGGACCGTACCGCTGATCCAGCAGCGTCACCAGGGTGCGGACCCCGGCCTTGCCCAGGGACAGGCTCACGTACTGCGGCTTGGGCTCGGGCATGCCCCCCGTGACGAGGAAGGAGCCGCTGCCGCGAGCCGCCATGGCGGGGGCGACGTGTGCGGCGGCGGTCAGCGCGCCGACCACGTTGACCGCCCAGGCATCCAGATGGCCGCGCAGCGGTAGATCTCCCGGCCCGTCGGCCTGGATGATCGCCGCGTTGTACACCACCACATCCGGCAGGCCGTGCCGGTCGGCGGCCTCGTCGAGCGCGCTCCGCAGCGCGTGCTCGTCGGTGCTGTCGGCCGCCAGAGCGAGCACGGGGACGTCGCCGAGCGCGACGGCCTCGGCGCCGGCGCGCAACGTCGAGTCACTCCGCGCGATCAGCGTGATCGCGAACCCCTCCCGGGCGAACCGGCGGGCCACCGCCTGGCCGATCCCCGGCCCCGCCCCGATGATCACTGCTCCAGGCACCGCGTCCCCCTTCTCATGTGTCGATGACAATGGGCGACGGTAGGGGGTCACATCCATGTGATGGTCAAGCGGAGGGAGTCGCATGCGCATCGGCGAACTGGCCCGGGAGACCGGAGTGAACCGCCGGCTGCTGCGCTACTACGAGGAGCAGGGCCTGCTCACGCCATCGCGACTGGCCAACGGTTATCGGGAGTACGCCGAGACGGACGTCGTGGCGGTGCGCCACATCCGCATGCTGCTCGCCGCCGGGCTGCCGACGGCGGTCATCGCCCGGCTGCTGCACTGCATCCACGACGAGGGCGACGTGGCGACGCCGTCCGGCTGCCCGACGCTCGTCGACAGCCTGCGGCGCGAGCGTGCTCGCATCACCAAGACGATCGACGAGCTGCGGAACTCCCAGGAGGCGCTGGACGCCATGCTGCACATGGCGCTGCAGCAGGCCGCGAACGCGGCGCAGGGCGAGGCCCGGCGCCGGTCACCGCACTATTCGCCGGGCGGCGGCCAGGCGTCGCCCCAGACGACGTCGCGCGCCTCGCGGTAGGTCTCGCCCTGCCGCTTGGAGACCGCGCGGTCGGCCAGCCCGTCCTCGGCCGTGCACAGGCGCAGCGTCACCAGCCCCTTGCGCTTGAGGGGATGGCGCAGGATCCGGCTCTCGGCCCGCGGCCACGGCCGGGCCGACGCCGCGACGTAGGAGTACTTCTCGTCCTCGAAGCTCAGCGTGCCGTCCTTGACCCGCCGATGCAGGGCGGTGCGGTTGAGGCGCACCGCGAAGTGACACCAGTCCTGGTCCGGGCGGATCGGGCACTCGCCGTCGTGCGGGCAGGGCGCGACCACGTGCAGGCCCGACTCCGCCAGCAGCCGCCGGGCCGCCGCGATCCGGGCGTACCCGGCGGGCGTGCCGGGCTCGACGATCACCAGCATGGCCGCGTCTCCGGCCGCTCCCCGTGCCAGCGACCGGACCACGTCGTCCTGGACGGCGGGCGACAGCTCGCCGAGCACGTAGGACATCGTGACCAGGTCGGCCGCGGGCGCGGGCACGCTCCGGTCGACGACCGCCTGCTGCCAGCGCGCCTCGCGTACGGCCGCCGCGGGGGCGCGACCGGCAAGCCGCCGCCCGAAGGCGATGGCGGAGGGCGACTGCTCCAGGACGGTGACCGTGCGCAGCGTCGGCCAGACCGCGCTCGCGGCCCACAGCGCGCTGCCCGTGCCGCCGCCCACGTCCACCTGGGTCTCCGGCGCGAAACCGGGGGCCAGCAGGGCGACCTGGCGCAGCGCCGCGCGCACGGCGCTGTAGGTCGCCGGCATGCGATATCCGGCGTACGCCGCGACCGCGACCTCCGAGTTCAGCGCGGGCACGCTCCGGTCGAAGCCCTCCCGGTACTGCCGGATGAGCGTCTGCACGCTCCGCGTCAGCTCGGCCACCGGGAAGCGTCCGAGCGACGCTTCCAGCGCGTCGTCGAGGTCGTCAGGCAGGGTGGACACGGCGTTCATGATGCCCGGCCCCGCTCAGGCTGTCGAAGCGCCCAGCCGTACGGTCACCGTGCAGGAGGCGCCCTCGTGACCGGCCAGGCCACCGAACGTGAGCGTGAGCCGGGCGCCGGTCTCCGCGTGCTCCAGGAGCGGGTGGCCGCGCGTGACCCCGGCCACCGGGCGGTCCCACGTCACCGTCAGCCCGTCGAGGGCGCGCCGGGGGTCGGCCACCGTCACCGTGGCCGTGCCGTCGCCGAGGTCGCGTACGAGGACCGCGCACGGATCGGAGGCCGTCAGGCCGCCCGCGCGTCCCCCGACCCGTCCGCCCGTCCAGAAGTTGACCGCGGTGACGCCCAGCGACGGGACCTCGATCCCCTGCCGCGCGGAGGTGTTGGCGAGCACCCGGGCCCAGCCGGGGTCGGCGGCGCGGGCCGCGGTCTCGGCCGGGCCCGCCCCCGGCATGAGGTGGTAGACGTAACCGGCCGCGTCCGGGTCCACGCCGTGGTCGAGCCACAGTGTCGCGTAGGCCCGGGTGACCCCCGCGGCCGTGCGGTCCTCGCGCAGCGTGCGCAGCCGCTGCCCGGCGGGCACGACGTAGCCGCCGTGGCCGTCCAGATGAGCCCATCCGGTGTCCACGGTGAGCCGGGCGCCGGTCCTGCGGTTGTCCACGACGGTCTCGACCGGAACGCCGTCGCGGCAGGTGATGCCGGCGCCGAGGCAGACCACGGCGTCGTCGAGGAAGAACCACGACGTGAACGCCTCCAGCGTGCTCTCCAGGCCGTACAGGTGCTGGCCCACCGCGGCGTACACGCCGTCGGTCGCGCCGCCCACCCACTCGGCCGGTGTGCGGGTGTCGCCCCACGCGCCGCCCGCGCCGTCCGGCAGCCGCCGCGTGGAGACCGTCGTGCCCGGCAGCCGGTAGGGGTCCACGGTGGGCCAGAAGGCGTCGGAGTACTGTTCCCCCTGGCCGGTGGTCCACCAATAGAGCATCCCTGAGCCGGTGTGCCAGCCGCGCAGGTTCTCGCCGTTGCCGTACTCGTAGTGCGCGACGCGGGAGGAGGCCATGCTGACCGCCGCGCACCACCCGGGCCTGCGGTGCACGGCGCGGGCGCTCATGGGGAACAGGCGGTGCCCGGCGGGCTCGGCGGCGGCCGGAACGCTCGCGTCGCCCAGCACGGCCGACAGGCGCGCGTGGAAGGCCAGGTCGCCTGCCTCGGCCGCCCGCTCGGCCACACGGAGCATCGGTCTCGCGGTGTCGCGTACGGCCCAGCCCTTGACCATGGCCCGCCAGCGGGCCCGCTCGGCATCGGGAGCGGTCTCGGCCAGCAGCAGGACCGCCGCGGCGATCTCCCTGCCCCTCCTGTGGTCGCCGTACGGCCGCCTGTCGATGCCCCGTCCGCGTACGAGGTCCATGCACGCGCCGTCGTGGACGAAGGGCGCGAACGACCGGTCCACGGCGTCGAGGACGGTCTGCGCCGCGGGGTCGGTGATCTCCCACGGCGTGCCGCGCAGCACCGCGAACAGCGTCGCGAGGCCGGTCAGCAGCACCGCGCCGTACCCGCCCTGGTAGGGGACGGAACCATGCTGGATGAACGAGCCGTCGCGGTAGAAGCCGTCGCCCTCGGTGACGTAGGGGAACACCGGGGAGAGCGCGGAGGCCGCGAGCGCGGCACGGGCGGGGTCGGTGCCGGCGATCGCCCGCAGCAGCGTCACCGTGCATAGATCGACCCGATTCGCCCCGGTGCTGTTGCCCGCGTAGTCGTCCAGGCGGCTTGTCGGGACGAAGGTGTCCACCGCCGCGCACAGCGCCGCGACCTGGGTGTCCGTCAGGTGCGGAGCCGCCAGCACGGCCGCGTCGAGCAGCGCCCTGGGCGTCCCGATCTGCCAGTCCCACCAGTTGCCGGTCTGCTCGGCGTCCGCGGCGTACACGTGCCGCACGTAGTGCTCGATGCCCTCGGCGACGGCCGTGCCGAGGCCCGGCTCGGCGGTCAGGCCGGTGCCCGGCAGCGCGTACGCCCGGGCCATCGCCCGCAGCCGGGCCGGCGTGGCGTCGAGCGAGGGGAAGGGCAGGTCGGGCCAGAGCGACCGGCGCGTGGGCGTCATCGCGTCGCGGTGCCGGGCGGCCTCCGCGCCCAGCCGCGCCAGCCGGGCCCGGTACGGCTCCCGCTCCGGGTCGAACGTCCCCGGGTAGCCGAGCGTGACCTCCCGCCATCGGCGGCGCAGCAGGGGGAAGGCTCCGGCGCCGGTTCTCTCGCCGGGAGCACAGGCCGCGGTCAGCACGGCGAGCCCGCCGAGCTGGAGAAATAATCGCCGGGAAGGTCCCTTCACGCGTAGATTATCCGCGCGATCCCTCCCTTTCATCGATCTTCCACGCACATCTATGGGAGCGCTCCCAAATGTCGTACCTTACTTCTGCCCTTGTCACCGGGAAAAGGAGCGCGTCGTGCGACGACTGTTACCCGTGGTGTCGTCCTGCCTGGCCCTGCTGCTGCCGCTGACGGCGACGTCGGCCGCCTCCGCGTCCGAGTCCGCGTCGCACGGGCCGGGGACCTGCGCGAAGGGCGGCACGCTGTTCTGCGAGGACTTCCAGTCGCTTCCGGTCGGCGGCGCGGCGAGTCTCGACTGGGGTGTCGACACCAAGCACGGCACGCTCACGGTGGAGCGCGGCGACCGCGGCCAGAAGGTGCTGCACGTCCACACCGAGGGCAACGGCCGGGCGTTCCTCAAGGTGGACGACTTCGCCCCGCCCGGCAACGGCTTCTACGGCCGCCTGCGGCTGCGCGTCAAGGCGTTTCCCACCGCGCCCGACTGGGCCCACTACACGCTGGTCGAGGCCACCGGCGCGGGTCCGGAGATCGTCCGGCCGCTCGGCGGCCAGTACGTCCCCACACTGGGCAAGGACCTGTGGGGCGTCGGCGCGGACGGCGGCCCGACCGGCGACTGGACCAACTGGCGCGAGTCGGCCCCGTCGCGGGCGGACGTGTGGCAGTGCGTCGAGTGGCGGATGGACCCCGCCGACAACACGATCTCGCTCTGGTTCGACGGCGTGGCCAAGCCCGACCTCACCGTGTCCACCCGCGGCCACGGGGGCAACGACGTCGACTTCGTCTTCCCCCGCTTCGACACCGTGAAGATCGGCTGGCAGCTCTACCAGCCGAACCCCTCCCCCGCGGCGTACGACCTCTGGGTAGACGACATCGCTCTGAGCACCCGGCGCGTCGGCTGCGCCTGACGTCTCACGCAGCCCCTCACGCGGCCTCCGCGCGGCTGTCCCGCGCGCCGGTCAGCAGGCGCAGCGAGCCGGCCGCCAGGCCGGTGACGAGCACCACGTGGACGACCAGGTGGACGGCCATGAAGTAGGCGGCGAAGACCGGCCCCCGCTGTCGGCGGACGAACCCGACCAGCTCGGGATCGGCGAGGACGAACCCCGCCAGGAACACGGCGGGAACGGCGAGCAGAAGGGGATGGAACAGCCCGAACGGCAGGCTCAGCAGCACCAGCCCCAGCCCGGCCAGGGCGAGCCCGCAGGACAGGATGCCCGCCGGGCTGTTGGCGTGCTCCGGCTTGGCCGCGCCGCGCCGGGTGGTGGTCAGCGCGAGCGGGATCAGCGGCAGGGCCCGCCGCCACTGCTCGCTCAGGATCGGCAGCAGGCGGCTGCCGTCGTCGTGACGGCCCACGACCGTGTCGGTCAGCACGATCCGGCTGCGTACGGCGAGCCTGCTGCTGTATTCGACGTCCTCGCAGTCGCGCAGCCGCTCGTCGAGCCTGCCCACGGCGAGCAGCACGTCGCGGCGGACGGCGGCGAGGGCGAACACCACGCTGTTGACCTCCCCCAGGTGGCGGCGGCGCCAGTGCACCGCGTGGAGGATGCGATACCACTCGACCGGCCCGTCGTCGATGAGCGGCACGGTGTCGTAGACCCCGTGGACGCAGCCGACCTCGGGATCGTGCTCCAGGATCTCCATCGCGTTCGCGACCGCGTCGGACCGCAACGCCACGTCGGAGTCGAGGAAGAAGATCACATCGCCCGTGGTGGCGTCGATCCCGGCGTTCCTGGCCGCGGACACGCCCCGGTTCTCCGGCAGCCGCACGACCCGGCAGCCCAGTTCCTCGGCGATCCGCGCCGAGCCGTCGGTGCTCGCGTCGTCCACCACGACGATCTCGCCGGGCACGCGGGTCTGCGCCAGCACCGACTCCAGGCACAGTCGCAGCGTCCTGGCCGCGTTGTAGCACGGCACGACCAGCGAGATCATCGCGTCGCCCCCGAGAGCACCCCCGCGTAGACCGCCAGCGTCTCCTCGGCGGCGCGGCTCCAGCTCAGCGTCTCCCGCACCAGCCGCTCGCCCCGCTCGGCCAGGGCGCGGCGCAGCCCTGGATCGGTCATGACCTCGATCACCCCGTCGGCGATGTCGCGGGGATCGGCCGCCCGCACGAACCGTACGGCGGGCCGCGCGGGGTCGCCGAGGAAGATCCGGGAGAAGCCGTCACCCAGGACGACCGGCCGGGCCAGGGCCATCGCCTCGGTCGCCACCAGCCCGAACGGCTCGAAGAGCGAGGGGAAGACGCAGGCGTCGGCCATCGCGTAGTACTCCAGCAGCGCCTGCCCGTCCACGAAACCGCCGGAGGTCAGCACCCGGCCGTCGAGCCCCGTCTCGCTGACGATCCGCGCGACGCCCGCCTCGTCGCCCTCCCCCACGAGGACCAGACGCAGCCCCGGCACGGCGGGCGCGATGTCGCGCATGGCGTCGAGCAGCGGGTAGATCCCCTTCTGGCGTTCGAGGCGGCCGACGAACAGCAGCACCGGGTCCTCCTCGGCGATGCCGAGCCGGGCGCGCAGGTCCGCCGCGCCGAGGCGCAGTTTGTCGCGGTCGAACGCGGGGTCGGCGACCACCCGCTCGTACGTGCCGCCGAGGCGGACGACGTCGATCGGCGAGCGGTCCCAGCCCGCCTCACGCAGTTGCTCGCGCACCTCCGGAGTGGCGACCACGACCCGCCGGGAGATCCGCGCCAGCCACCGCTCCAGCGCGGCGAACAGGTTGAGCGGGTCGGCGATGCTGCGCTGCGGGGCGACGCCGTACTCGGTGGTGTGGACGTGGAACACCACCGGGAGCCGCAGCACGTAGTGGCACAGCAGGCCGCACAGGAAGTTCGTCGAGTCGTGCACGGCGACGAGGTCGGGCCGCCGGCCGGGGCGCAGCCGCCGCAGGAGCAGGAAGTAACGCCAGTTGCTCACCACGACGGTCAGCGCGAGCAGGAGGAACTCCACGCCGCGCGTGCGGTTGAGCCGCCTGCGGCGGGTGATCGCGCCGAGGACGCGTCCGCGCGGCCGGTAGACGGTCACGTTCTTCGAACGCTCCCACACGGGTAGGCGGCCGTCGTTCAGGGTGAGGACCGCCATCTCGTGGTCACGTGCCAGATGCGGCGCGATCAGCTCGGCATACCGGCCGAGCCCCGCCGTGATGTTGGGCGGGAACTGGTTGATGACGTGGGCGATCCTCACCCGCGCACCTCCAATGCGGGCCGGTAGAGCCGGGCGGAGACGGCCGTCACGACGGCCACGAGGACGAGGTTGCTCAGGGCGAAGGCCACCAGCCCGCCGGCGAGCCCCTGCCAGGCGATGAGCGCCGCCTGGCAGGCGAGCGCGAGCGGCGTACCGGCCAGCAGGCAGCCGATGAGCACCTTCGCCCCCCGCACCCCGTCCATGGTCAGGGCGACCTGCTGGAGGTTGAAGACCGTGTGCACGCCGATCCCGAGCGCCGACAGCGCCATCAGGCCGAGCGAGTACGGATACTCGCCCCCCATGAGCAGGAAGAACACCGTGCTCGCCGCGAACGCGAACACGGCGGTCGCCGCGAACACCACCGGGGCGAGCCGGGCGATCCGCCGCATCACGGCGGGCTTGTCCGACGTCGCCAGCGTGGGCAGCAGCACCAGGCCGACGCCGTCGGTGAACACCACGCCGAGCAGCCGTTTGGGGAAGCCGTTGTACACGGAGTAGACGCCGACGTCGGCCCGGGGCGCCCAGTGGTTGAGGAAGATGACGTCCACCCCGAACACCACCGCCGTCAGCGCGGCGATGGCGGTGACGTACGCGCCGTGCCGGTACAGCGAGCGGGCCAGCGCCCACGACCAGGACCGGGGTGCGACCTCGAACCCGGCGAAGGAGACCAGGGCGAAGGCCAGGTTGGTGCCGATCAGCGCGACCAGGTAGGGCTCGGCGTCGCGCACGCCGAAGACCAGCAGGCAGCACGCGGCGGCGCCCAGGTAGACGACGGCCACGGCGAACTTCAGCCGGGCGACGAGGCGGAACCTCTTCATCCCGCGCAGGAAGCTCTCGGTGAGCTGGTTGAGCGTCATCGACAGCGCCAGCGCCAGCGCGAAGGCGAGCGTGCGGGTGTCCACGCCGAGCGCGGCGGTCAGCAGCGGAGCGGCTGCGAGGCCCGCGGCGAACACCGCCGCGCCCAGCACGAGCGTGGCCAGCAGCGCCGTCGTCACCAGGGCGGGCCGCGCGCCCGGCTCGGCCCGCGGCAACTCCTGGAACATGACGGAGTTGAGGCTCGTCAGCATGCCGACGGTGACGATCAGCGCGATCGACAGGACGACGGTGAAGTGGCCGAACGCGGCGGCGCCGGTGCCCCTGGCGATGACGAGCGTGGTCGCGGCGGCCGTGCCGCTGGCCACCGTGCTCACCAGTGTGGGCCCGGCGGCCCAGCGGTGGGCGGCCAGGAGCCCGGCCGCCCGGTCCGTCAGCGCGCCCACCCCGTCACGTCCACCGCAGGTGTGCCCGCCGGGCGAACTCGAGGTCGTCGGCCGTGTTGACGCCGCGCGCCTCGTCGGGGTCGGTCACCGGCACCACCGTCACCGGCCAGTTCCGGTCGCGCGACAGACAGGGCAGGAACGGCAGGAAGTTCACCTCTCCGGTGCGGGCGCCCGGAGCCGCCTCGTCCAGGTAGCGCGTCCACTCCTCGCGGAGCCCTTCTGTGCTCAGGCAGAAGACGCCCACGTCGCTGAGCCCGCCGGGGCGGCACTCCTCGCCCTCCCGCGACTGGCGCACCCGCACCAGCGTCCCGTCGCCGTCCAGTTCGTACTCCACGTACGGGTCGGGCATCGGCACCAGCGGGAGCGTGAGCCCCTTCCCGTGCGCCCGGACGACGCGATCGACCGTCACCGGGGACAGGCCCGCCTGGTCGCCCCAGACCACGAGGATCGTGGCGTAGGCCTCCCAGTGCGGCGCGGCGCCGAAGATCGCGCCGCCCATGCCGGTGGGCTCGTCCTGCACGCTCACCGAGACCTCGCCGCCCGCGATCTGTTCCGCCGCCAGCGCGCGGAACGGCCCCTCGCCCTCCGGGGACATCACGACGTGGACGTGTTCGACGTACGGCCGCAGCCGCTGGTGGAGCACGTGCCACACGGTGACGCCGTCGGCGATCTCCACCATGATCTTGGGGATGCCCAGGCCCAGGCGGGTTCCCCGCCCGGCCGCCGGGATCACCGCGCACAACCGTTCAGCAGGCACCGCCCACCTCCGCGAACAGGAGAGACACGATCTGTTCCAGGTCGCGTACGGCGACCGCCCCGGAAGCGGGCTCGGCCACGTGGACGTGCAGGGTCGCCAGGCCCGCGCCGACCGCCGACGCCACCCCGTGCGCGGAGTCCTCAAGCACCACCGCCGCGCCGGGGTCGAGCCCCCAGTGCTGGCAGGCGTACGCGTAGAAGGCCGGATCGGGCTTGCTCGCCGGGACGTCGTCGCTGGTGAGCACGCCCCGGAAGTACGCGCCCAGGGAGCTGGCCGCCAGCACCCGTGCGACCGACGCCCGGCTGCCGCTGGTGACGAGGTAGGCGTCGCGGCCCCCGGCGACCAGGCGGCCGAGCAGCCGCCGCGCGCCGGGGAACACGGCCACCGCGCCGGCCCGCTCGCGATACAGCCGCTGCTTCAGCCGGGCCAGCCGGTCCGCCTCCCCGGGGTCGCCCAGCAGGCGCAGCGCCACCTCGCGGGTGCTCGCGCCCGCGTGGTCGGCGTACCGGAAGGACGCGAGCCGATCGGGCGCGACCTCGGCGATGGCCTGCCGGAAGGCCGCCTCGTGGGCCGGGCAGGAGTCCACGAGCGTGCCGTCGAGGTCGAAGAGCCAGACACGGCGGGCACACGCCTCGGCCAGGAGCGCCGTCATCGGGCCCGCGCCAAGGCCGCCTCGTTCCTGATCGCGAGCAGGGCCTCGGCCGTACGCTCCGGATGGTGCAGGCCCGGGCTACCCGGGTGTCGCAGGTCGGCGGTGATCCAGCGGGCCCCCGCCCACTCGCCCCGGTCGAGCACGCCGTACGGCACCGCCGGGGCGTCCGGCGCTGACGTGCGATGACTCAGCACGTGGGTCACCAGCCGCCGCCCGTTGCGGGGGTCGCCGAGGTAGGCCAGCGTGCGGTCCACCAGGTCGGGCGCGCTCAGCCCCCGGATGTCGTGGTCGCCCCGGATGTTGACGACGAACACCTTGGCCGCCGCCCGGCTCCGCGCGATCGCGTCCGCCACGCCGGGTGTGAGATAGCTGGGCAGGAGCGAGGAGTGCGGGGTGCCGGGGCCGTAGACGACGAGGTCGGCGTCGCGGATCGCCTCAAGCGCCCGCGGGTTCGGCGTCACCTCGGCGCGCTCGCGGCCCAGGACCTCCCTGGTCCACGCGGGCGGCAGCGCCTCCAGTTCGGCCCGCCGCGCGCCGAGCGGCTCGCGCAGCAGGAACAGATCGGTGATCGCTCCGGGGCCCTGCGGCGCGACGATGTCGGCCTCGTCGGCCAGCAGGCTGCCGTCCCGCCTGAGCGCGGTCAGGAAGGCGTTCTCCCCGTTGGTCACGTTGAGCAGCCGTACGGGCGAGCCGAACGTGCGGGCGCAGGCGTCGACGGCGGCGTTGAAGTCCCGGCCGAGCCGCAGGTAGGCCCCGGCGAACACGAGGTTGCCGAGCGCGCAGTCGGCGAGGTCGAGCCCGTGCGGGTACGCGGCGAGCCGCCGGGCGAACACGCGCAGGTCCGCTGTGACGGCCTCGCGGGCCGCCTCCGGCAGTGCGGCGAACGGGCCGCGCCGCGTGGCGATCGACTCGATGACGGCGGCGAGCCCGGCGGGCGTCGTCCCGCCCGGCAGGCGGTGTTCGAGTACGGTCGCCAGCGCGGCCCGCGCCGGATCGGCGGGGTCGAGGTGGAGCAGAAGGCTCTTGCGGAAGTCCGACGGCCCGAGCATCCCGGGCAGATAGCGCCGCAGCGCGCCGGTGGACAGGCCGTTGTCGTAGCCGTTGACGACCAGCGACAGGGTGACGCCCGGGGTGCCCAGCATGCCCCTCGCGATGCCGGCCGCCCCGCGCCCGCCGCTGAACATCGTCACCGCGACGTTCATCGGACCCCCTCGCGAGAGATCTCCTCACGAGCGGCCGGCCGGCGCAGGACGCCCCGGCGCAGCAGCCAGTGGCGGTAGCCGAGATACGCGACGAACAGGGCCCGGTCGCGGGCGCCGCGCCAGTATCGCCAGCCACGGCTGCCGCCACCGCGCTCCCGGTGCTCGATCGGGACCTCCACCCACTCGTGGCCCATCTCGGCGACCCGCGCGGTGATCTCGGTCGAGCAGTTCATCCCGGCCGACTCCAGCGGCAGTGACCGGAAGAGCGGGCCGTGCACCACCTTGAAGATCGAGTTGAAGTCGCGGTAGCGCGTGCGGTGGAGCAGGTTGCTGACCGCGCCGCTGGCCGCCGACCCCCACCGGTACGCCACGCCGTCGGCCTTCCTGATCCGAGCGCCGGAGAACGCCAGGGCCTCCCCGGCCTGGACGCGCGGCAGGACGCGGTCGAGGTTGGCGATCGGGAACTGACCGTCGGAGTCGAGCAGCACGACCCAGTCGAGCCGGGTGTGGGCGATCGCGGCGGCGATGGCCGCGCCCGCGCCGCGGTTGCGTTCGAACGTGACCACGACGAGCCGCGGGCACCGGGCCCGCAGGCCGGCCAGGATCTCGCCGGTCGCGTCACCGCTCCCGTCGTCGCAGACGACGATCTCCCAGTCGCCCACGGCCGGGGTGTTCTCCAGGTAGTCCTGCCATTCGCCCACCACCGCCGCGATGGTGTCCGCCTCGTTGTACGCGGGCGCGGCCACGGAGATGTTCACGGGCATGTCCACGGCGACGCTCACGGGTCACCCGCGCCCAGCAGGCGGCCGATCCAGCGGTCGAGGGGAAGCAGGTTGATCCCGACGATGATCGGGACGTGTACGAGCGCGAACACGATCGTCGCGCCGAACGAGATCGGCCCACCGGTGAACAGGTTGATGTGCGGCGCGTCGATGACCTCGGGGATCTCGACCGGGTTGACGACGAACCACATGAGGTCGAGGAAGCCGGAGAACACGATGAGGACCCCGCTCACCATGATCTTCAGGCAGCGGCCCGGGGTGCCCCCGCCGATGCGATAGGCGGCCGCGACCGTGAGCACGATGCCCGGATAGAGCAGCAGATAGAGATGCGTGTAGAAGCTGTCGCCCTGGGCCCGCGCGCCGTCGCCGTAGTAGAACCAGCTGATCCGCGGGATGAGATAACCGGTGAAGAAGACGAACGGCACGTAGAGCAGCCAGTTCAGCCGTGGCGACACCCAGGGGAAGACCGCGATCGCCACGCACAGGCAGGCGAAAGCGACCAGCTTGGCCACCAGTTCCCAGGGCGAGCCGATCTCCCTGGCGTGCGGCGTGGCCAGCCACACGAAGACGAAGCCGAGCGCCCCGACGGCCAGGGCCATCCACCACAGGTGGGGCGCCCAGGGGCGGGAGCCGGCGCGGACGACGTCCGCCGGAACATTTCCGTCGAGACGCGGCCGGGACGGAGGACTTTTGCCGAATGCCGTCATGAAGACGCGGCACCTTCCTTCCAACGTGCCCTTCGGGCAGGCGTGCCGGATGGCGCTGCGGAGAATGCAGCCGGAAGCGCGGGAGCGCTCCCACGCATTATGTCACCCCCATTCGGAAATTCGTCCGCAATATCAAATATTGAGCATCAGATACCGCCATTTGCGGCATATGTGCTGGTCATGGGCACTGTAGGACGACGAAATTGTACTGACGGGTAGTTGAATTCCGCGCTATCGCCGCCGATTCATCGCATTACGGACAATGTCAATCGTGTTTGCGGGCCCATGTCAATTTTGGACCGGTCCTATTCCGCCCGGACACGATCACACGACAGGCTCAGCGCTTGTAGCCGTAGAGAAAGGTCCGCACCCCCGCGGTGACCATCGCTCTGAGCGCGTCCTCGTCGTGCAGGTCGGCCCGGTCGGTCAGATTGTCGGCAGAGATGAGCAGCATCAGGTGCCCTGCGGCGCGTACGGGGTCGTCGATCGCGAGGTCGCCGCGCTGGGCGATGCGGCGTAGCCGTTCGGCGAGTTCACGCCGGGTTCGGCCGGGGCCGGTCTCCCGCCAGAGCGCGAGCGCGGCCGGCGGGATGTGCTCCATCTCGGCGTTGATCTGGCGGATGAGCGCGAAGTGCGGAGCCAGGTCGGAGGTCAGCACCGCGAGCCAGGCCAGCCCGAAGTCGACCAGGTCCGTTTCGAGGTCGGCGACCTTGCTCAGGTGGCGGTCGATGATGTCGACCATGGTGTCGGCGACGCGCTGCGTGCTCTCCTGCATCACCGTCTGGAACAGCTCGGCCTTGTCGGAGAAGTGGTTGTAGATGGTGCGGTTGGATACGCCCGCCTCGGCGGCGATCGCGTCCAGGCCGGCACGCGTGTAGCCGTCACGGGCGAACAGCGTCAGCGCCCCGGCCACGATCGCCCGGCGCTTGTCGGGCAGGCCGGCCGACTTCCTTCTCTCCGTCACGCTCGCTGAGGCTACTGGATTACACCGGTGCTTGCATTCGATACACCGATCGATGTAACTTCTACACCGATCGGTGTAACAAACCCTGATGGAGGAGACGTCAATGACCAAGATCGGAATAGTCGTCGGCAGCACGCGCCCACGCCGCCGCGGCCGTGCCGTCGCCGAGTGGGTCGCCTCGGTGGCCGCTCAGGAGCGTCCGGCGGCCGACTTCGAGATCGTCGATCTGGCCGACTTCGCGCTGCCCCTGCTGGATGAGACACACCCGCCGGCATCCGGTCTGTACGAAAACGCGCACACCACCCGCTGGGCCGAGGCGATCGCCCGCTACGACGGGTTCGTGTTCGTCACGCCCGAGTACAACCACTCGATCCCCGGCGCGCTGAAGAACGCCCTGGACTTCATTTACGCGGAGTGGAACAACAAGGCGGCCGGCATCGTCGGCTACGGCTTGCACGGCGCGACGAGGGCCGCCGAACACCTCCGGCTGATCCTGGCCGAGCTGAAGGTCGCCACCGTGCGCACGCAGGTGGCGCTGTCCCTGCATCACGACTTCACCTTCTCCGCCCCCACCGAGCCGGGCGACCTCACTCCCGGCCCGCACCAGCACAAGACCCTCACTGCCCTGCTGGACGACGTCGTCGTCTGGTCGCGGGCGCTCCAGCCGGTCCGCGAAGGAGCCCTGGCATGACCGCCGCACCCAGCCCTCTGTCTGAAACCGCGCTCGACGAGCTGGCGGACGCGATCGCCACCGGCGCGACGGTCGCCGGGCTCGGGGAGTCCACGAGGTTCGCCCACGAGACCTTCGGCGTACGCGACGAGCTCTTCCGCCGGTTGGTCCGCAGGCATGGCTTCCGGGCACTGGCTCTGCAGGATGACGCCTCAGTCGGCGCGATGCTCGACACATACGTCACCGGCGGCGCGGGCACGGCCGCATCCGCTCTGGAGAGTGCCTGGCGTCCCTGGCGCACCGCCGAGATGGCCGCGGCGCTCGACTGGATCCGCGCATTCAACCAGGACCACCCGGACGACCCCATCCGGATCCTCGGGGTCAAGCCCGCGCAGGCACGGCCCGCCGACTACGACGCCGTGCTCGAACACGTCCGCCGCGCGGCCCCGCACCGGCTGGCCGAGCTCGCCTCGCACCTGGAGCCGATCCGTACCGCGCACGAGATCGACGAACATGTGCAGCGCGCGCGTGGCCTGCACCCGGGTCGTCCGTTCGCCGAGCACGCCCGCGATGCGCTCGCGATCGTCGGGCACCTGCCCGGCGACGCCGTCCTGCCCCGGATGCGCCTCATCGTGGACTTCCACGAACGCAGCGTCGCCGGACGGGACGACTACGCGGGCGACGCCCAGACGTGGGCCGAGACGATCATCGACCACCAGCGCAGGACCAGTCACCGCGTGGCCTACTGGGACGGAATCGCGCACACCTCGGCGTCGCCGACGACCCTGGGCCTGGCGCCCCAGCGCGGCCCCCAGCCCACGGTCGGCGGGGTGCTACGCCGTCACTACGGCGAGGGGTACGTGTCCGTGGCGATCGGCTTCCACCACGGCGACCTCGGCGTCGCCACCGTCCCCGAGCCGGCCCCGGACTGGCTGGACTCCCGGCTCGGCGCGGCGGACCGGCCCGTCCACTGGCTGGACTTGCGTGCCGGCGAGCCGCGCCGCCGATGGGACGGACCCGCCAAGGTCCGCGTCATCAGCGGCGTCTACGACCCCTCCCGTGACGCCGCCGAGCACCTTGCCATCGCCTCCCTGCCCGAGGCCTTCGACGTGCTCGTCCACCTGCGGCGAGTGTCCCCGGTACGGCGGCTGCCCGCGTGACGCCGCCGGGCGAGGTCATCGTGGACATGCCCATCGTGTACGCCGCATCCTGGCCCGAGCGATCCCGTGACCGCGTGAATGTTTCATGGAATCTTGTCGCCGCCGCTCCCACCGGTTAATTTGTTTGGTCAATTGACGAACTAAATCGATTTCCGGAAGGATCGCAGCAATGAGCCAACCCCCCGGCGGCCCCCTGACCAGCCGCCGCGGATTCCTCGGGATCGTCGGCGCGGGCGCGCTCGCCGCCGCAGGCCTCACCGGCTGCGCGGCCAAGAAGGAAGTGTCCAAGGGCACCGCCGTCGCCGCCGACAAGCTCAAGGGCCTCGTACCCACCCGCGTGCCGTTCCAGGTGGCCGGCCTGTCGCCCGACCTGCCGGGCGGCGAATTCGTCGAACCCGGCTTCCTGACCAGGCCGGGCACGATCGTCCAGGCCGTCACCGCCAAGCCGATCACCAGCGGCACGGAGGTGAAGGTGATGACCCCGCTGTGGGGCACCGTCCCTCCCGGCCTCGGCGAGAACTCCTACTACGACGCCGTCAACGAGCGGCTCGGCGGGGTCGTCCGGTTCAACATCTCCGACGGCAACACGTACGTGGACAAGCTGAACACGATCCTCGCCAGTGGCGACGTGCCCGACATGATCCAGATTCCGGGCTGGAACCTGATCACCATCGCCCACTTCACGGAGGCGGCCAACAAGCTCTTCGCCGACCTGTCCCCCTATCTCGCGGGCGACAAGGCCAGGGAGTTCCCGCTGCTGGCCAACTACGACACCGCCGCCTGGGAGTACGGCGTGTTCGGCGGCGTGCTCCAGGGCATCCCGTGGCAGAACGCGCCCTATCCGTTCGCCACGATCGTCCGCCAGGACATCCTCGACGAGCTCGGCCTGTCCCATCCCAAGAGCGCCGACGACCTGCTCACGCTCGGCAAGGAGCTGACCGACCCGAAGAAGAAGCGCTGGGCCTTCGGCGGCATGGACCAGGAGGTCCAGCGGGCGTTCGGCGCCCCGCGCGAGTGGCGCAAGCAGCCCGACGGCACGCTGATCTACAAGTACGAGACGCCGGAGTGGCAGCAGTCCATCGAGCTCCTGACGAAGCTGTTCGACGCGGGATACGTCCACCCGGACGTCGTGGCGAACCAGTTCGCCGACCACAAGGAGCCCTTCGGCAGCGGGCAGATGGTCATGTACAAGGACGGGCTCGGCGCGATCCACGAAATCCTCGGCCGCTATCTGCCCGGCAACCCGAAGATCAACGTGCGGGCCGTGGATCCGTACCCGGCCCACCCTGGCGGCAAGGTCATCGTCTGGCGCAACGAGCCCGCCGGGATGTTCTGCTTCATCAAGAAGGGCCTCGGCGACGCCCGCACCCGCGAGCTGCTCGGCATCGCCAACTGGTGCTCCGCGCCGTACGGCACGCAGGAGTACGACCTGGTGAACAACGGCGTCGAGGGCAAGCACTTCACGGTCAAGGACGGGCAGGTCCAGCAGACCGCGCTCGGCCGCAAGGAGGTCGCCCCGACCTACATGTTCCTGTCCGGACGGCCCGGCGCGATCACCGAGAACCAGTATCCCGGCTACGTCGAGGCGTACCACGGCTGGCAGAAGACGGCCTCGCAATACCTGGAGAACGACCCGTTCGTCGGCATCCGGGTCGAGGTGCCGTCCAAGATGGCCGCTCTGGTCAAGCCGACCGAGGACAAGATGAACGAGATCTTCCGCGGCAAGCGGCCGATCTCGGAGTGGGCCACGATCGTCAAGGACTGGCAGGAGCAGGGCGGCAACGAGGCCCGCGAGTTCTACATGAAGGTCGCCAGGGAGAACGGGCGGCTGTGAGCGCCGACGCGGACACGAGGAGCGTGACGGAGGTCCGGCCCGGGGCGACCCAGGCCGGACCGGCCGTCGGCCCGCGGCGGGACACCTTCGCCGCGCGGCTGCGCCGGGACTGGCCACTGCTGGTCATGGCCGCGCCGATGCTGGTGCTGGTCACGGCCTTCTGGTGGATCCCGGCGCTGGGAAACGTCATCGCCTTCCAGGACTACAACCCGTTTACCGGCGGCATCCTGGGCAGCCCGATCATCGGTTTCACCAACTTCGCCGAGCTGTTCGGCGACCCGCAGTTCATCCGGGCGGTGGTGAACACGCTGGGCATCACCGCGTTCCAGCTCGTCTTCTACTTCCCGGTGCCGATCGCGCTCGCGCTGCTGCTCAACAGCGTGGTCTCCGGGCGGCTGCGGGCCTTCATCCAGGGCGTCGTCTACCTGCCCCACTTCTTCTCGTGGGTGCTGGTGGTCGCGATCTTCCAGCAGATGTTCGGCGGCGCCGGCCTCATCGCGCAGATCCTGCGCGACCACGGGCACTCGGGCATCGACTGGATGACGAACTCCGACACGTTCATCCTGCTGGTCACCGCCGAAACGGTCTGGAAGGACGCCGGCTGGGGCACGATCGTGTTCCTCGCCGCGCTCAGCACGATCGACCCCAACCTGTACGAGGCCGCCGCCGTCGACGGAGCCCGCCGGTGGCGCCGCATGTGGCACATCACGCTGCCCGGGCTGCGGCCGGTCATCGTGCTGCTGCTGATCCTGCGGCTCGGCGACGCGCTCAACGTCGGTTTCGAACAGTTCATGCTGCAGCGCAGCGCGGTCGGCAGCAAGGTGTCGGAGGTCTTCGACACCTTCGTCTACTGGTCCGGCCTGCGCACCGGCGACTTCGGGTACGGCGCGGCGGCCGGTCTGTTCAAGGGCCTGGTCGGGCTCGCGCTCATCCTGGCGGCCAACCGGGTGGCGCACGCCCTGGGCGAGCGGGGGGTGTATTCGCGATCATGAGCAAGACGAAGGTGTCCGGGCTCGCGCCCTGGGAGGAGCCGGGCTCGGCCGCGGGCCGGATCGGCAAGGGCGGCGTGCTCGCGCTCATCGTGCTCGCCGTGCTGCTGCCGCTCTACACGATCGTGCTGACCAGCCTGTCGTCGGCCGAGACGGTGAACCGGGTCGGCGGCCTGGTGCTGGTGCCTGACGGCATCACGTTCGACGCGTACCGCCAGATCTTCTCCGACAGCGTGGTCAGCCGCGCCGTGCTGGTCAGCACCGGCGTCACCATCGTAGGCACCGCGGTCAGCCTCGGCGTGAGCGTCCTCGGGGCGTACGCGCTGTCGCGGCCGGGGACGCTGTTCCACCGGCCGATCCTGTTCTGCGTGCTGCTGATGTTCGTGTTCTTCCCGGGCCTGATCCCGACCTACCTGATGGTGGCCTCACTCGGGCTGAAGGACACGTACTGGTCGCTGATCCTGCCGTCGGCCGTGTCGGCGTTCAACGTCGTCGTGCTGCGCGCGTTCTTCATGAACATCCCGCGCGAGCTACTCGACAGCGCCCGCATCGACGGCGCCGGGGAGTTCCGCATCCTGTGGCGGATCGTGCTCCCGCTGTCGAAGGCGGTCACGGCGGTCATCGGCCTGTTCTACGCGGTCGGCTACTGGAACGCCTGGTTCAACGCCATGCTGTTCATCGACGACACCCGCAAGTGGCCGCTCGCGCTGATCCTGCGGTCGTACGTCGTGGACTCCAACCCGCTGCCGACCGCCACCGTGGGCGTGAGCGGCTTCGGCCACGTCGCGCCGCCGACCCTGGCGATCAAGATGGCCATCGTCGCCATCGCCGTGCTGCCCGCCCTGGTCATCTACCCGTTCGTGCAACGTCACTTCACCAAGGGCGTCATCATCGGCGCCATCAAGGGCTGAGGCCCCCCAGACCGACGCCCCGCCGCACCTCCCACCGGCGGGGCGTCGCCTAATGAAAGGCACGTGCATGCGGCTCTGGTATGGCGGGGACTACAACCCGGAGCAGTGGCCCGAGGAGGTCTGGGCCGAGGACGTCGCGCTCATGCGCCGGGCCGGCGTCAACCTCGTCACCGTCGGCGTCTTCTCCTGGTCGCGGCTGGAGCCGTCCGAGGGCCGCTACACCTTCGGCTGGCTCGACCGGGTGCTCGACCTGCTCGCCGACGGCGGGATCCGGGTGGACCTGGCCGTCCCGACCGCCTCTCCCCCGCCGTGGTTCTCCCTGGCGCACCCCGACGCCCTGACCGTCACGCGGGACGGCGTACGGCTCACGCACGGCAGCCGCGACACCTACTGCGTGAGCGCCCCGGCGTACCGTGAGGCGTCGCTGCGGATCACCCGCGCCCTCGGCGAGCGCTACCGCGACCATCCCGCCCTGGCCATCTGGCACGTGCACAACGAGTACGGCACGCCCTGCCACTGCGACCATGCCGCCGCGGCGTTCCGGGCCTGGCTGCGGGAGCGGTACGGCGACCTCGACGCGCTCAACGAGGCCTGGACGACCGCGTTCTGGGGCCAGCACTACTCGGACTGGGCGCAGATCACCCCGCCCCGGGCGACGCAGTACCTTCCCAATCCGGCGCAGGCGCTCGACTTCCGCCGGTTCGTCTCGGACGAGATGCTCGCCCACTTCACCGAGCAGCGCGACCTGCTGCGCGAGCTGACCCCCGGCGTGCCTGTCACCACCAACTACGTGCTGGCCGGCTGGGCCAGTGTCGACCACTGGAAGTGGTCGCGCGAGGTGGACCTGGTCGCCGTCGACGACTATCCCACGGGGCGGGGCATGGCGGCGGCCGAGCAGACCGCCTTCGCCGCCGACCTGGCCCGATCGTGGGCGGGCGGGCGGCCCTGGCTGCTGATGGAGCAGGCCACGGGCTATGTTCTGGGCCCACGCGCGTCGCCCAAGGAGCCCGGCGAGATCGCCAGGCACAGCCTGCAACACGTCGCCCGGGGCTCGAAGGGCGCGATGTTCTTCCAGTGGCGGGCCTCCCGCGGTGGCGCCGAGCAGTGGCATCCGGGCATGCTCCCGCACACCGGCCCGGACTCCCGCGTCTTCCGCGAGGTCTGCGCCCTGGGCGAGGCGCTGGAGCGGATCCCGGCGCCATCCGACGAGCCGCCCGTCGTCGAGGCGGAGGTCGCGATCCTCTGGGACGAGGAGGCGTGGTGGGCCGTGCAGGGGCCCGGCCTGCCGTCCACGGAGATCGACTACCTCGCGGCCGTCGAGCAGGCCCACCGAGTGTTGTGGCGGCAGGGCGTCGCCGCCTGCTTCGCCCACCCGTCGCACGATCTGCCGGCGTACCGGGCCGTCCTCGTGCCGAGCCTCTATCTGATCTCCGACGAGGCCGCCCGGAACCTCGCGGCGTACGTGGAGGGCGGCGGCACGCTCGTCGCGTCGTTCTTCAGCGGGATCGCCGACGAGCACACCCGGATCAGGCTGGGCGGCTACCCGGGCGCCTTGCGCGAGATCCTCGGCATCAGCGTGGAGGAGTTCCGTCCGCTCGCCGACCCGATCGAGTTGCCGGAATTCGGCCGCGCGACGGTGTGGAGCGAGGTCGTCCACCTGGACGGGGCCGAGGTGGTCGCCCGCTACCCCGGCGGCGGGCCCGCCGTCACGTGCCACCGCCACGGCGGCGGCACGGCGTGGTACGTCTCGACGCGGCTCGACGACCCCGGCTACGCCCGCGTCCTCGCCCGCGCCGGCCTGGCCGGGAGCGGCATCCCCGGCGTCGAGGTCGTACGGCAGCGGGACCGGGTCTTCGCCGTCAACCACACGGAGGACGAGCAGCCCGTGCCGCTCCACGGCACCGACCTGATCACCGGCAGGCCGGTCGGCGGCAAGCTCGGTCCCGGGGGCTACGTGGTCGTGCCCCTATAGATGTCGTACGGGGATCCGGGGCGCCTCGGCCTCGGCGGCCGGGCGGTGGTGGCGGGGGATCTCGGTGGTCTGCTGCGCACCCTCCGGCTGTCCGGGCTGCGGCTTCTCCGGCGCCTGTTCCCGCGCGGGGCGGCCCTCCGCCTGGTGGATCTCGTTCTCCAGGTCGTCCGCCGTCGGCGCCTCCAGCATGCGCGGCACGATCGCGGCCCCGGCCCGGGGGACGGCCCAGAAGCTTCCGGTGCGCTCGCCGTACCAGACCATCCAGCCGGGCGTCCTGGCCGCCAGTGCCCGCGCCGCGTCCCTGCCTGCGGTGATCTCGTCCGCCATGCCGATCCTCCCGTTCGACGTACTTCCGGGAACCGGCCCTCTACCCCGCTGCGGACGGGTCAAGCGCCGATCCCTGGCGTTCCCGTGACCTTCCGGATGGACCGGTCAGGTTTGCGCCATGGACACGGCATCGTCGGTAATGCGTTCATCAAGAAGGAATGGGGAGAGTAAGCATTTTTCGAGAAAGGCGGGATATGCCTCGTTTATCTGGCTAGCTGGTATGTTGGAAGAGTTCCAGTCTCCACCTCGGCGAGACCGGGCGGCCCGCACCGGTCACCGCGTCCGGGCACCCGCCTCCGGCGATCACCCGCAGGCCGTCGTCCCCTACGGGACAGGGGTTTCCGATGATCCCGGGAGGTTCGGGACACATCACCAAAGATCGCTACAAAGCCCGCCTTCTTTACCTATTTGCCACATTCTGGCGTACAGGTGGGATTGCCAGACGGACTCGCATACCATCGACCGTCGCGCATTACCGGGACCTGACACTCCGCCGGGTAGCGTCGTTCAAGACAGTACGCCCGAAAAATATGGATGAAGGCGCGTATATGACAACGCAGCAGCTCGAGATTACTGTGAGCGATCATCAGCCGGCCGTCGTGGTCGCGCTGCGAGGTGAACTCGACATCGCCAGCGGGGACACGCTCCGGAGGGCGATCAGGAATCTTGTCCGCCAGGGTCGCGTCAAGATCGTGGTGGATGCGTCCGGTCTGCGGTTCTGCGACTCCTGCGGCCTGGAAGCGCTGCTGGACGCCCGGGACGACATCGAGAAGGCCGCCGGTTCGATGCGGCTCACCGGAGTTCACGGCATCTTGAAGATCGTCCTCGAGGCGACCCGGCTGCGCGACACGTTCGTCATCGACGGCACGCCCGTCGAGGCCGTCGCCGCCATGGTGGTGACAGCCTCACAGCACGTGTCCATGGTCTGAGTGTTCGTGGTCTGACCGTTTGACCTCCGGCCCCCGCCCTCTCATCGAGTGCGGGGGCCTCTGACGGCCCGCCGCGGTCGTTTGTGCCTGTGAGGTCCGGGTACGCGCGGACGAGGGGGAACGGCCCCACGTCGTTCAGGGGAGGAACACGGACATGGATCAGTCCCGCGCACCCGTGCTGGAGGCGCTCACCGCCTATCGCCGACGGGGGGACATCAGCTTCACGCCTCCTGGCCACAAGCAGGGGCGGGGGGTGGATCCGCGGGTTCTGGAGGTCCTGGGCGAGGACCTTTTCAGGGACGACGTGATGATCATGAACGGCCTGGACGACCGGTTGCAGAGCAAGGGCGTCCTCGAAGAGGCGCAGCAGCTCATGGCGGAGGCGGTCAACGCCGAGCAGGCGTTCTTCTCCACCTGTGGCAGCTCCCTGTCGGTCAAGAGCGCGATGCTCTCCGTGGCCGGGCCAGGGGAGAAACTGCTGGTCGCACGCAACGCCCACAAGTCGGTCATCTCGGCACTGATCCTGAGCGGCGTCGAGCCCGTCTGGGTGCACGGGGACTGGGACGGCGATCTGCACATGTCGTATCCGCCCACGCCCGAGGCGGTGGAGGAGGCGTTCAAGGCGGCCCCCGACGCCAAGGGCGTCATCGTCGCCAGCCCGGTGGACTACGGCACCTGCGGCAACCTGGAGGGCATCAACGAGGTGTGCCGCAGGTATGACCGGACGTTCATCGTGGACGAGGCCTGGGGCGCCCACCTGCCGTTCCACGAGGACCTGCCCACGTGGGGCATGAACGCCGGGGCCGACCTGTGCGTGACGAGCGTCCACAAGATGGGCAACGGGCTGGAGCAGAGCTCGGTGTTCCATCTGCAGGGCAACCGGGTGGACCCGGCGGTGCTCAAGGCCCGCGAGGACCTGCTCGGCACGACCAGCCCCTCGACCCTGATCTACGCGGCGCTCGACGGCTGGCGCAGGCAGATGGTGGAGCACGGCAAGGACCTGCTCGACCGTGCCCTGGAGCTCGCGGAGTCGGTCCGCACGGAGATCGGCAAGATGCACGGCCTGTGGGTGCTGAGCAAGGAGAACACCCGCGCCTTCGACATGGACCCGCTGAAGATCGTCATCGACGTGTCGGAGCTCGGCGTCGACGGCTACCACGCGGCCGACTGGATACGCGAGCGCTGCCACGTCAACCTCTCGCTGAGCGACCACCGCCGGGTCAGCGCCGAGATCACCGTCGCCGACAGCGAGGAGACGGCCGGCAGGCTGCTCGACGCGCTGCGCGCCCTGTCGTCGGCCCGAGACCTGCCGCCCGCGGCCACGATCGACGTGCCCGAGCCGGGAGAGCTGGAGCTGGACGTCGCGATGCTGCCCAGGGACGCGTTCTTCGGGCGGGTCGAGATCGTGCCCACCGGCCAGGCGGTCGGCCGGATCGTGGCCGAGATGGTCACGCCGTACCCGCCGGGCGCGCCCGCCCTGTGCCCGGGCGAGCGCATCACCGAGCCGGTGCTGAGCTACCTGACCACCGGGCTCGAAGGCGGCATGAACATCCCGGACGTCAGCGACCCCGGCCTGAAGACGCTGCGCGTGGTCGCGGAGTGACGGGAGCGTGACGGGAAGGCCCAATCAGGACCAGCACGGTCAGGCCCAGCAGGAGACGGCCGTCTGCGCCATGAGCAGCTCGGCCACGTCACCCAGCCGGCCGCGCCGCGCGTACGCCGCCCGCTGACGCGCCGCCCCCGATCCGCTGTGCCGTACGCGGTCGAGCTGGAGGGTCAGCGGCTCCCAGTCGCCGTTCTCCTCCAGCACCGGCCGCACGTGGTCGAGCAGGCGGTCCACCAGGCGCCACGCGGGAATCCGCGCGCCGCTCCCGCTCAGCAGGTCGAGCGCCTCGCCGTCCACGCCGTCGCGGGCGGCCCGCCAGTAGGCCGCCCGCAACAGGGTGTCCTCGACGTCGGGGGCGGGCACGCCGGCCCGCACGTCGCGCAGCGCCGTCTCGGCCAGCCCCCGCACCAGTCCGGCCAGCAGCACGGTCTCCCCGGCCGTCGGGCACACGTCCGCCGCGCGGATCTCCAGCGTCGGCACGTGGTCGGACGGGCGGACCAGCCAGTAGATCATCTTCCGGTCGAGGATCGTCCCCCCGGCCAGCATGCCGGCGACGAGGCTCTCGTAGTGCTCGGCGGAGCGGAAGAACGGCGGCGGCTCCGCGCTCGGCCACCTGCCCATCATCAGCGCCCGCCAGCTCGCGTAGCCGGTGTCCCGGCCGTCCGCGATCGGCGAGTTCGCCGCGAGCGCCTGGAGGACCGGGAGCCAGGGCCGCAGGTGGTTGCTGACCCGCACCGCCTCCTCACGGTCCGCGATGCCGACGTGGATGTGGCAGCCGCAGACGCCCTGACCGTCCATGACCGCCCCGAACTCGCGGAGCATGGCCTGGTAGCGAGGGCACGACGACAGGGGCGGCACTCCCGGGTTGCCGTCCAGCGCGGTGCCGCACGCGATGAGCGCGAGCCCGGCGCTCGCGGCGGCGTCGGCGGCGGCGCGGCGCATCTCCAGCAGGTCGCCGTGCAGATCGCGCAGGCCGGTGTGCACGGCGCTGTTGCTCTCCAGTTGGAACTGCGTCAGTTCGAACACCAGCCGGTCCGCCCCCGGTCCGGCCGCCCGCTCGCGGATCTCCCGCGCCGCCGGGACGACCCGTCCGGTTCGCGGGTCGGCGAGCAGGAACTCCTCCTCGACTCCGAGCGTGAGCGTCGCCGGACTCACGGTTGCCTGCGCGACGAGGGAGGGTCCGTGCACGGTGTCGAACTGGACCTCCCTTGTCACGTCTGGCATATGCGGTCTTTTCAGGAGGGGTCCAGTCGGTCAGTCCCCCATTCCCCCCGACAATCGGGCGAAAAACCCCATATGGCGTTTCTTGACCGTCCAGCTCGGCCGTCCGGCCGGGCTTTCCGCAGGCCGTACGCCCCGGTACAGGGGCGTCGCTGCTCTAGACTGGCGAACCTGGCCGTCGGCCAGGCCCTGTCCCCTGTTCCCCCCACCGCCCGACCGTCCCCGCAGCGTCCGCCGAGGTGTGCTCCGTGACCGCCGCCGTCGTACTGACTTCCGTGTCCGCCCCCGTCGCCGACCACGTGCTGGTCGTCGCGCTCGACGGCGCCCTCGACTACACGAACGCCGAGCGGCTGCGCCGGGACGTCGAGGCGGCCCTCGGCGAGGAGCACCGCGAACTCGTCCTCGACCTGGGCGGCGTGAACTTCTGCGACTCCACCGGCATCCGGATCCTGCTGTCCGTACGGAAGCTGATGCAGGAACGCGACGGCGCGGTCACGCTGGCGGCCCTGAACGCCCGGCTGGCGAGGATCTTCAGGATCACCGGACTGATCAGCGCCTTCACGGTCGCACCGGACCTGGCGGGGGCCCTCGACGCGGTCGGCGCGCGGTCGACCCCCAGGTGAAGGCAGGGAACGGGTAACGAGACGGTAGCCTCGGAGACATCGGGCGGCAGACCCAGACAGTGGCGAGGAGGACAGGTGGTGGATCACCGCCGGCAGTGGCCGATAACGGATGATCTCGCGGCGCTCCGCGAGAACATCCAGCGGTACGCCGTGCAGGCGGGCCTCACCGGCCCCCGGCTGGACGACCTCGTCATCGCCGCCAACGAGGCCGCCATCAACGTGCTCGAACACGGAGGAGGAGCCGGCACGCTGGCGATCTCCTGCGACGGCGGCGTGCTCGCCGTCGACGTCGCCGACCACGTCGGCGTCCTGCGGCCCGGGGCCGTGCCGAGCGAGCGGCCCAGCGGCCGCGGCGATCGCGGCTTCGGCCTGTGGCTGATGGGCGAGCTGTGCGACTCGGTGACCATCGACCAGGTCCCCGGCCAGTCGACGATCCGGCTGTGCATGCACGTCGGCGACGGCGCCGTGGACGACGGGGGCCCCGCCGCCGGCAGCGGCGCCGCCTCGCTGGGGCGCAGCGCCCACCCGGTCTGACCGGGCACCTCCCCCTATCTCTTGGCCTCTGCCGCCAAGCAGCGGCCCGTCGCGGACCCAGGCGGCGCCCGGGTTCCCCGGGGTTGGCCCCGGGTTGGCCCTGGTTATCGTCCCGATCCCGTAAACCGGGCCGTCACGGCTCTCCGGCCGCCTTAACCTGGGTCCGCGACCACCTCCTCATGGCTCCTGGACGGTTACCTGAGGAATGCCCATGACGCGGCGGCAACCGCGATCAGGGCGCAGAGGCGGATGGTCCGGGGTGTGCTGTCGACCACGTCCCGGACCGCTCTGGCCACCTCGCCGATCCACGAGCCGAACTCCGGGTCGTGAATCCGCCCTTCGTGACGGCGTCCCCCGCTCCCGCGGGGCCTGATAGCAGTCATCGGGGCCCCCTCCCCATATGCGCTGTCCGAGATCGCTGTCTCGGATCCGTCGGTCGGCCCGATCAGGAATCCGTTCCCGGCCGGGCGAAGCGCGCCATGGGCGGAATCCCCGCCGCCGTCGCGCCGCCGACCCGGTAGGAGGGATTCCGGACCTTTCCCTGATGTTCACAGGTGACCCACCGTGCACGCAACGAATACGAGCGGCATTCGGGGTTCCGTACGAAGAGTGACGATCAGATCACAGCTTGCGATAGCTTTTGATCCTGATTTGTCCTTCAGAGCGAAGTTGTCTGTCCGTTTTGTCCGCAGCGCTTTCCGGAATTTTGGGTCAGCGCGCGACACGCCGTCATTTGTCTCAGAGGACGGCATCGGGCGGCATATCCGGGCCGCCCGCGCCCACGTCTCCACGACGTCCGGGACCGCGTACGGATGGGGGATGCCGAGACGATGTTACCGAACGTGACGCCTTCGTCACGCATCAACGGGTGGCGGGTTCAGGCGCCGAGGTCGCGCACGGTGTTCTCGAGGCACCGCGTGAGCGCCTCCACCCGCTCCTCCGTGACCGGCTCGTCGCCCTGGGCCTCGGGCAGGTCCGCGCGGCGCACCACCACGAGCCTGCGGTGCCTCTCGTCGATCTCGTCGAGCGGCAGCACGAGGCATTCGCCCCGGACGAAGACCAGCGCGACGTCCGGGTCGGCCGACTCCAGCAGCCGCCGTACGCAGTCGGGGTCGAGCAGCGCCATCGTTCCTCCCTCGCCGGTGCCCTCTACGGCCGCATGCCCACGCCCGTCGTGACCTCCTTGATCCGCTCCCGGCCCGAGTCGGGCGCGAGCGGCGGGGTCTCCATGCCCGCACCACGCCGCATGCCCTCGATCACCGCGCGCAGGGCGTCCACCGCGCTGTGCCGGGGCCGCCAGCCCAGTTCCTCGCGGGCACGGGTGGTGTCCATGATCGGGATCTGCAGGGCCAGTTCCACCATGCCCGGCGAGGCGGGGATCAGCCGCAGGTGCCAGCCGGCCGACACCGCCGTACGCACCACCGCGGCCGGGACCGGCACCCGTCGCGCGCCGAGCAGGTCCGCCAGCACGGCCGGGTCGATCACGGGGTCGGCGGCGATGTTGAACGCGCCCCGCACGTCGCGGGTGAGCGCCAGCCGGAACGCCTCTCCGGCGTCCTGCGAGTGGAGCGCCTGGAACCGCAGCCGCGGCATGTCCGGCACGAACGGGATCAGCTCCGGCCGCACCAGCCGCTGCGGCAGGAACGGCCCGGCAAACAGCCGCCGCTGCTCGGTCGCGGCCTCCTCCTTGAAGATGAACCCCGGGCGCATCCGCACCACGCGGATGTCCGGGTGGTCGCGCTCGAAGATGTCGAGCACGCGCTCGATGTAGGCCTTCTCCCGCCCGTACGCGGCGTTCGGCCAGCCGTGGGTGGGCCACGACTCGTCGACGGGCGGGTCCTTGGGCCCCGGCGAGTACGCCCCCACGGACGACGAGTGGACGAGGACCGAGACCCCGGCCCGGACGACGGCGTCGAAGACGCGCATGCCGCCGAGGACATTGGAGTTCCAGGTGGTGACCGGGTCGTGCGTGGGCTGGAACAGCCAGGCCAGGTGCACGACCGCGTCGGCGCCGGCGAAGATCGGATCGAGGTCGTCCCGGAAGACGTCGGCCGTACGCCATTCGGTCTTCGCCGGTTGCCAGCCCGGCATCCGCCTGGCCACCCCGACGATCGAGGTCACGCTCGGCTCGGACTCGAGGGCGGCGAGCACGCTCGTGCCGACGTTTCCGCTCGCACCAACCACGACAACTCGCATGAAATACTCCGTTTCCTGGCATCAGCCGCTACAAACCGCGATAGCGCCCATCCCCGACAAACAGGTGATCACGCGCTCCGGGATCGCCCGGCTGGAGCGGGCCCGAAGATGGGGTTCCAGATTTCTCCTGGGACAATGCGGGGGAATCAGTGGTGGCGCGGGAATACCGCTACCTAGGAGGATTAAGTTCTCAATCTGGTCAGAGAGGCGGAGCAGCAGAGATGGCTCAGATCGTCGGTGGCGGACGCCCCGTCAATGACGCCGAGCGAAGGGTCATCGCGCACCTGCGGGACAACGCCCCTGACGACTGGCTGCTGCTGCACAACATCGAGGTTCCGCGGGGGGCCGACCTGTTCGAGGTGGACGTGGTCGTGCTCACCGGCCACTCCCTTGTCGTGGTCGACGTGAAGGGAGCCCGCGGCCGGTTCGAGGTGTCGGGCACCCGGTGGTTCCCCCAGCACCGGGAGGCGTTCGGCTCGCCGGTGGCCAAGCTGCGCGGCACCGCGCGGGCGCTGAAGGGCCTGCTGATCGAGGAGCACCGCGAGCTGGAGCGGTTGTACGTCGACAACGTGGTGGTGCTCACCGCGCCCGGAGCCGTCCTCGTCGACCCCAGCGGCCGCGACGCCCGGCACGTCACCACGATCGCCGGGCTCATCCCCATGCTCAGCGACGTGTCCCGGGTGCGGCACGGGTGCAGCCGCGACGCCGCGCCCTATCGCACCGCGATCATCGAGGCGCTGAACGGCACCGTGCGCCGCTCGACCGCGCCGCCGCGCTTCGGCAACTGGGAGGTGGAGGAGCAGCTAGGCGGCGACAGCCGGGTCACCGAGTATCGCGCCGTCAACGCGACCGCCCCGACCAGCGGGACCGTGCTGCTGCGGGTCTACCGCGCCGACCCGATGGCCGAGCAGCGGCGGCGGGTGGCCGAGCAGCGCCGGATCGCCAACGCCTACCAGTCGCTCGCCAAGATCCCGCCGCATCCCTGCGTCGTACGCTCGCGGGACTTCTTCGCCATCGACGACGAGAGCCGGTTCGTGCTCGTGCTCGACGACGTCCACGGGCAGGCCCTGCACCTGCACCTGACCGGGCGCAGGCTGGGCATCGACGCCAAGCTCGGCGTGATGGAGGACATGCTGGACGGTCTCGCCCACGTCCACGCCAACAACGTCATCCACCGGGCGCTGACCCCCGCCTGCGTGCTCGTCACCGACGACGGCAACGCGCTGCTGACCGGCTTCGACTACGCCAAGCCCGGACCGCGCAAGCACACCGTGGCCAACGAGCTGCCCAACATCCTCGACGTCCACTACGTCGCCCCCGAATGCCGGGCGCGCCCCGACCGGATGACCCCCGCCGCCGACGTGTACTCGGCCGGGGTGATCGCCTTCCAGCTCCTCACCGGCGAGCTGCCCGCGCCCGGCGTGGACGCCGAGCCGGATGCCGGCGGCGTCGCCCCCGAGGTCATGGACCTCGTACGGCGGATGCGCGATCCCACACCGGCCAAGCGGCCCGACGCGGCCACGGCCCTCGCGGAGCTGCGGGTGGCCCGCGACGCCCAGCCCCGGCGGCGCGCGCCGTTCGGCGGCAGGATCAGGAGCGCCCTGCGCCGCCTGTCCCGCCACTCGGACCACTGACACACGGGACCTTCGTCACTGTTACGAGCGGCAAAGGCAGGCTAACGTCCAGGTCATGATTCGGGTGTTTC
>NZ_BOOF01000045.1 GCF_016863095.1 Microbispora siamensis
GGCTCCCGCCGGTGCCGTTCCGCCAGCCCCGAGAACGTCGGCTCGCCGACCTCGCTCAGACCGCTCACACCCAGCTCCTCCAGCCAGCACGACGCGCGGTGCGCCCGGCCGAGCCGTGGTCTGCCTGAGGTCAGTACGCGACGGTGAAACGGGTCCGGTGGTGGCGCGGTTGTTCGGCCTCGTCCAGCAACGCCACCGCGAGGTCCTCGATCGAGATCCGGGATTCGCCGTCGGCGTCGACCACCAGCTCGTCGCCGCCCACCCGGTACAGGCCGGTCCGCTCACCGGGGACGAGCAGGTCGGGTGGGCTCAGGTAGGCCCAGTCCACGACGGTGTTCGCCCGGCAGGCCGCCAGTTGCCCGACGCACGCCGCCGCGATCGGCAGCAGGAAGGACGGATAGCCCGGCCGGTCCATCAGGCGGCCGCCGCCCTCGACGGTGAGGCTGCCCGCGCCGCCGACCAGCAGCAGGCGTACGCCGGTCTTGGCGCACGCCGTGAGCAGCGTGGTGGCGACCGTGACCAGTTGGCTCTCGTCACCGGGCGCCGGGCAGGTCGCGGTGATCACCAGGTCCTGCCCGGTGGTCAGCGCGACGACGTCGTCCACGTCGGTCGCGTCGCCGACGCGGACGCGCGCCTCGCCGGGCAGTCCGGCGAGCCGCACCGGATTGCGGGCCACGCCGGTCACCTCGTGTCCGCGGGACACGGCCTCGGCGACGACGCGTCTGCCCACGTTCCCGGTCGCCCCGAACACTGTGATGCGCATGCCTCTGCTTCTTCCTCTCGATTTCGGGGGTGCCGCGGGCGGTAACCTTGCGGTGTGCCCGATCATGTGGACCACGTCCTGCGGCAGTGGGCCGACGCCCGCCCTGACCTGGACGTGTCCCCGATGGCGGTCTTCGGCCGGCTGTCGAGGCTGACGCAGCTCGTCAACAACGAGCTGCGCCGCACCTTCGCCGAGCACGACCTGGACCCCTCGTCGTTCGACGTCCTGGCCACCCTCCGCCGCGGCGGCCGGCAGGCCCCGGCGGAGCTGATGCGCTCGGCCATGATCACTTCAGGGGCGGTCACCCAGCGCCTCGACCGGCTGGAGGCGCGGGGCCTGGTGACGCGGACGCCCAGTGACGTCGACGGCCGTGGTGTCCACGTCGATCTGACCGACGCCGGTCGCGAGCTCATCGACCGGGCGCTGCCGGACCACGTGGACACCGAACGGCGCCTGCTCGCCGGGCTCACCCCCGCCCAGCGGGAGAACCTGGCCGAGACCCTCAGGCAACTGCTGCTGTCACTGGGCGACGAGCGGGCGTCCTAGACCCGCTCGACCCGCCTGGTGCCGGACACCACCAGCGACGTCAGGACCACGAGTCCCGCCGCGACCCACAGCACGCCGGTCACGGCGACCGCCCCGACGATGAGGCTGGCGAACAGCGCTCCCAGCGCGATCGCCAGGTTGAACATGCAGGTGTTCAGCCCGGTGGCGGCCTCGACGCCCTGCGGCGCCGCCTTGATGATCCAGGTCTGCACGCTCACCGGCAGGCCGCCGAACGCGAACCCCCATGCGATCAACAGGATCGACCCGGTGACCGCGTTGCCGCCGAGGAACGGGAACGCCGCCAGGATGACCGCGAGCGCGACGCTGACCGCGACGATCGTGGCGCGGACGTTGCGGCCCGCCCACGAGCCGGCGATGAGGTTGCCGGCCATCCCGGCCACGCCGTACGCCAGCAGCAGCGGGCCGACGAACGCCGCGCCGACCCCGGAGACGTCCTGCAGGATCGGGCTGACGAACGTGAAGGCGCCGTAGTGCCCGGACACCAGCAGGAAGGTGGCGAGGACGCCGACCCGGACGGCGGGCGTGCGCAGTTGCTCGCCCAGCGTGCGCAGCCGTACGGGCTCGGACGCCGGCATCTTCGGCAGCAGCACGGCCAGCGCGATCACCAGCAGGAGCGCGACCGCGGCGACCACGCCGAACGCGACGCGCCAGCCGGTGAGCTCGCCGACGAGCGTGCCCGCGGGGACACCGAGGACGTTGGCGGCCATGGCGCCGAAGAAGATCAACGAAGTGGCCTTCGCGACGTGTGTCTCGGGGACGAGCCGGACGCCGAGGCCCCCGGCGAGCGCCCAGAACCCGCCGATGCTGACGCCCACGAACAGCCGGGCCACCATCAGCACGGCGTACGACGGGGTCACCGCGGACACGACGTTGGCCACCAGCGCCAGCAGGATCAGGCCGAGCAGGACCACCCGCCGGTCCAGCCCGCGGATCGCCACGGGCAGCAGCGGTGCGGTGACGGCGGCGACCAGGCCGGACACGGTCACCATCAGGCCGACTTCGCCGTCGGAGACGTGCAGGCCGCCGCCGATGGCCGTGAGCAGGCCCATGGGCAGGTTCTCGACGGTCACCACCAGGAAGGTCCCCAGTGAGACGGCGATCACCGCGAGCCAGTTCTTGAGGGGGACGCGATCCGGTTTGCCGGTCCCGGCGGAGACGGACTCGATGACTGTCATCTGGTTCCTCCTGTGCGCGTGGGCCCGGTCGGGCAGGCGAGAACTGACGTCGTACGTCGGTCGGGTCGTGCTCTGGTGCCGATCGGCCCCGGCGGCCGCGGACGAGCGGCAGGCGAAGTCGCTTAGTACTAAGAGAGATTACCTTAGTGCTAAGCGATTGGCCAGACGGGAGGCCGGCCGGGTTCGAGACGCGCGGGCCGGTGGCGGCACCCGGGCGGCGTGAGCGGGCGCGAGACGGCGCCCCGGGGGGCCGGGCACCGCACCGGCGAATCGTCCGGGGAAAGCGATTGCTCGTGGTGCATTCTCGCCACCGCCGTTTCTCGCGCGTGCTCGTCGGGGCACTTGGAAACGGAGGCTATTTCCGCGTTTCCCGGCGGGTCAACGAGAGCCGCGCACGACTCGGGACGGGCCGTTTCCCGATAGGGGTCATGTGGGGTTGCCGGCCGTCTCTTCCGTGCTCGCGCCGGGGGCACCCGAAAAGTCCAAAGGTGCCCTGGATCGTCCTGACATGCTGTGGGGCCGCTAGGGGTTGTGGGAAAAGCCCGCCGACGCGAATTCTGAATAGGCCTCGCAGGCCCGGAGTATTCGCGCCGCTGCGAATTCCCTCTCTAATGGCCGTCCTGTCGCGGGCTGTTCAATGCCATGTTCATGGCCGTTTGCAATTCGTTTCCGACCGAGGCCGCTCAGGCCGGTTCGAAAGGCGGGTCAACATGCAGGGACTGATTCAGGTGGCCGGTGTCATCGACCAGGCCGAGGCGGACCTGATCCGCGAGGAAGGCGCGGACTGGCTCGGCTTCGCCTTGCGGCTGCCGGCGAAGAACGAGGACCTGTCCGAGGAGGACGCCGCGGCGATCGTCAAGGAGATCCAGCCGGAGCACAGGGGCGTCATCATCACCTACCTGACCGACGCCGAGGAGATCAAGGAATTCTGCGAGCAGCTGGGCGTCACCGCGATCCAGCTGCACGGCGACGTGACGGCCGAGGAACTGCGGAAGCTGCGGCGGATCGCCCCCGACCTGTACGTGCTCAAGAGCCTCGTGGTCAAGCAGGACAACCTCGACGAGCTGACCGCGATCGTGGATGAGGCGGCCGAGTGGGTCGACATGTTCATCACCGACACCTTCAACCCGGCCACCGGTGCCAAGGGCGCCACCGGACTGCTGCACGACTGGTCGATCAGCGCCGAACTGGTCCGGATCTCGCCCAAGCCGCTGATGCTCGCCGGCGGGCTGAACCCGGACAACGTCGCCGCCGCGATCACCGAGGTCCGCCCGGCCGCGGTCGACGCGCACACCGGCCTGGAGGACCCGGTGACCCGCCGCAAGGACCGGCTGAAGGTGCGCAAGTTCGTCCAGGAGGCCCGCAGGGCCTTCGCCCAGCTGGAGGCGGGTGAGAAGGCATGACCATCACGACGGCGCAGGCCACCGGCACCGTACATCTGCTGCCGCAGACCAGGCAGCTGCGGGCGCTGCACACGGTCATCCGCGACCGGGACGCCGACCTGGGGCGCTTCGTCACCACGTCGGGCCGGATCATCCGCCAGCTCATCGAGACGGCCCTGGACCTCCTGCCGTTCGAGCCGTTCGACGTGCAGACCCCGGTGGGGCGCACCTACCACGGCCTGCGGCCGGCCCTGCCGATCTGCGGGGTGTCCGTCCTGCGCGCCGGGGAGAGCATGGAGTCCGAGCTGCGGGCGATGTCGCCGGGAGTGCGGATCGGCAAGATCCTCATCCAGCGCGACAAGGTGACGAAGCTGCCGCGGCTGTACTACTCCGCGCTGCCCGCGGACATCGACCGCAGGAGCGTGCTGCTGCTGGACCCGATGCTGGCCACCGGCGGGACCGCGCTGGCCGCCATCGAGGTGCTGCTCGACCACGGGGTCGCGGAGGACGACATCGTCTTCGTCACCCTGCTGTCGGCGCCGGAGGGCATCGACGCGGTCCACGCGCGTCACCCGAACCTGCGGATCGTCACCTCGGCCATCGAGGAACGGCTGAACGAGAACGCCTACATGATCCCCGGCATCGGCGACTTCGGCGACCGGTACTTCGGTACGGACATCACCCGCTGACATCCTCCCCTCCCCGAGGGGAGGGGACTCCAACCGTCGCCGGTCGGATCTTTCTGCCGCACCGGCGGCACAGCCCCCGGGACGAACCCACCCCAGGGTTTCACGTGGCCTCCACAGGCTTCACCTCCCGACGGCCCGGCGGTAGGCCCGACCGGCTTGCGGCGCAGCCCAGGCCGGTCACCCCGCGGGGGAGCGCGGGAACGGGTGGCGGCGCCGAGGGCCGCGGTTTCCCAGTAACCCTTGTCCGCCCATCGCAGGGGGAGGAAATGATCACCACTCCAGTCGCTGAAGCGAGGCGGGAATCACCCGAGGACACCTGTCTTCCCGATCTGCTCGACGCCCAGGCCCGGTCGCGCCCGGACGCCACGGCGGTCGTCTGCGGAGAGCGGCGGCTGACCTTCCGCGAACTCGCGGAGGGCGGCGCGGCCCTCGGCCGGCACCTGCGGGAGCTCGGCGTGGACCTCGACGAATGTGTGGGGCTCTTCGTCGAGCCGTCGATCGACCTGATGGTCGGCGTGTGGGGAATCCTTCGGGCCGGCGGTGCCTACCTGCCGCTGTCCCCCGAATACCCGGAAGAGCGCCTGCGCTACATGATCGAGGACGCCGGCGTGCGGGTCGTCGTCACGCAGGACGAGCTCGTGGGCAGGCTGACCGAGCTGGCGCCCGCCGGGACGCGGATCGTCACCCTGAAGGACGCGGAACGGTTCGCGGGTTCGCCCGGAGGCGACCGGCACCCCGATGACCACCTCGATCGCCACCCGGGCCTGCGTCCCGGCAACCTCGCGTACGTCATCTACACCTCCGGCAGCACCGGCAAGCCGAAGGGCGTGATGATCGAGCACCGCAGCATCGTCAGCCAGATGCGGTGGCTGCGGGCCGCCTACGGGATCGGCCAGGACAAGGTCATCGTGCAGAAGACGCCGATGAGCTTCGACGCGGCGCAGTGGGAGATCCTCGCGCCGGTCTGCGGCTCCGTGGTCGTCGTCGGCCCGCCCGGGGTCTACCGGGACGCCGAGCGGCTGGTCGAGGTCATCAGGACGCACGACGTCACCACGCTGCAGTGCGTTCCGACGCTGCTGACGGCGCTGCTCGACACCGAGGAACTGCAGAGCTGCACCTCGCTCACGCAGGTCTTCACCGGCGGCGAGGTCCTGTCCAAGACGCTCGCGACGAGCTTCCTCGACGCCATGCCCGGGTGCGCGCTGGTCAACCTGTACGGCCCCACCGAGTGCACGATCAACTCGTCGGCCTACACGGTGAACCCGGCGACCGTCGACGAGGGCCCGAACGCGATCTCGATCGGGGCGCCGGTCGACCACACCGACTACCACATCCTCGACCTGGCCGGGGCGCCGGTGGCCGTCGGCGAGATCGGCGAGCTGTTCATCGGAGGCGTCCAGGTCGCCCGCGGCTACCTGCACAGGCGCGAGCTGACCGCCGAGCGGTTCGTGGACAACCCGTTCGGCGAGGGCAGGCTGTTCAAGACCGGCGACCTCGCGTACTGGAACGCCGACGGCACCGTCCAGTTCGTCGGCCGCGCGGACAACCAGGTCAAGCTGCGCGGGTTCCGGGTCGAGCTGGACGAGATCAAGCTGGCCATCGAGACCCACGACTGGGTCAAGCACGCCGCGGTCATCGTCAAGAACGACCCGCGCACCGGGTTCCAGAACCTGATCGCCTGCGTGGAGCTGAATCCCAAGGAAGCGGCGCTGATGGACCAGGGCAACCACGGCGCCCACCACCAGTCCAAGGCGAGCAGGCTCCAGGTCAGGACGCAGTTGTCCAACCCCGGCGTCCGGGACGCCGCGGAGCTCGACGGCAGGCCGGTGATCGACCTGCCGGGCAAGCAGGCGACCGCGCGGCAACGCGGCCTGGCGTTCGCCCGCAAGACCTACCGGTTCTACGAGGGCGGGGAGCTCGGCCGGGGCGACATCCTGAAGCTGCTGGCCAGGAAGACCGAGGGCGCGCGTTCCCGCGGCCTCGGCACTGTCGGCCTGGAGGAGCTCGGCGAGATCCTGCGCTACTTCGGCCAGCACCTCAGCGAGGAGCGTCTGCTGCCGAAGTACGCGTACGCCTCGCCGGGGGCGTTGTACGCGACCCAGCTCTACCTGGAGATCAACGGGATCGGCGGCCTGCGGCCGGGCTTCTACTACCACCACCCCGTGCACCACCGGCTCGTGCTGATCGGGCCGGCCGCCGGGGGAGCGGAGCCGCGGGTGAGGCTGCACTTCGTCGGCAAGAAGCGGGCGATAGAGCCGGTCTACAAGAACAACATCCGCGAGGTCCTGGAGATCGAGACCGGCCACATGGTCGGTTTGTTCGAAGAGGTGCTGCCCGAGTACGGCCTGGACATCAGGGCCCTGGAGTACGCGCCGGCCACGAAGGACCACCTGGACTGCGCCGCCGAGGACTACTACCTCGGCACGTTCGAGCTGGTCCCGTACGCCGGGCCGCGCCAGGACGAGGTCGACCTCTACGTCCAGGCGCACCCCGGGAAGATCGCCGACCTGCGGGCGGGCCAGTACGCCTACGAGAACGGCCGGCTGCGGCTGATCTCCGACGAGCTCATCCTCAAGAAGCAGGTCATCGCGATCAACCAGGCGGTCTACGACCGGTCGAGCCTCGGCATCTCGGTGATCAGCAGGAACGACGAGGACTGGCTGCGCTACATCGACCTGGGACGCACGCTGCAGCACCTGTCGATGAACGACGTGAACATCGGGTTCATGTCGTCCGGATACAGCTCGAAGTCCGGCGACGACCTGCCCTCGGCGCGGCGGATCGACGGCATCCTCCGTGAGCTCGGCCGGCCCACGGGTCCGTCCTACTTCTTCATCGGTGGCCGAGTGAGCGATGAGCAGCGGCTGAGCGAGGGGATGAAGGAGGACTCGGTCCACATGAAGGGACCGGCGGAGATGATCAGGGACGACCTGATCAACTTCCTGCCGGACTACATGATCCCCAACAAGGTCGTCGTGCTGGACCGGCTCCCGTTCACGGCGAACGGGAAGATCGACGTCAAGGGGCTGGCCGAGTCCGACGCCACGAACGTGGACAACGCCGACCGGCCGTACGTCGCGCCGCGGACCACGACCGAGCGCCGGATCGCCGAGCTGTGGAAGAAGGCGATGAAGCGGGAGACCGTCTCGGTGCAGGACGACTTCTTCGCCTCCGGCGGCAACTCGCTCATCGCCGTCGGGCTGATCAACAAGATCAACCGGGAGTTCTGCGGCTCGCTGCCCCTCCAGGTGCTGTTCGAGTGCCCAACGATCGAGAAGCTCGCCCGGCGGGTCGACGGACGCGAGTCCGAGGCGTGCTCCCGGCTGGTGCCGTTGCAGCGGGAGGGCGCGGGCCGGCCCGTCTACTGCTGGCCCGGCCTCGGCGGCTACACGATGAACCTGCGCACGCTGGCCGCCAGGATGGGCGCCACCCAGCCCTTCTACGGGATCCAGGCGTACGGGATCAACCCCGAGGAGATCCCGTACGCGACCATCGGCGAGATGGCGGCCGAGGACGTCAAGGCGATCCGGCGGCTGCAGCCGTCGGGTCCGTACACGCTGTGGGGATACTCGTTCGGCGCGCGCGTCGCGTTCGAGGCCGCCTACCAGCTTGAGCAGGCCGGCGAGCGGGTGGAGCACCTGTTCCTGATCGCGCCGGGCTCGCCGAAGGTCCACCTGGCGGGCACGTCCGAGCACGAGCGCGAGGCCGGCTTCGGCAACAAGGCGTACGTGACGATCCTCTTCTCGGTCTTCGCCGGCACGATCACCGGGCCGCTGCTGGAGCGGTGCCTGGCCGAGGCCGTGGACGAGGAGAGCTTCGCCGCCTTCGTCCACCGCCACTTCCCCGACCTGGACATCGACCTCGTACGCCGGATCATGCGGGTGGTGGGGGAGACCTTCGAGTTCAGCTACACCTTCCGGGAGCTGGCCCGGCGGCGGATCGACGCGCCGATCACCATCTTCAAGGCCAGGGGCGACGACTACTCGTTCCTGGAGAACAGCAGCGGCTATTCGGCGACGGCCCCGGTCGTCGTCGACCTGGAAGCCGATCACTACGGCCTGCTCAGGGATCCGGAGATCGACGAGCTGGTCGAAGCCATCAGGGATCGTCTCGGGACCCACCGTAAGGAGATCATCATGCCGCACGTCAGCATCAAGCACTTCCCGGTCCCCCTCACCGAGCAGCAGCACTCCGACCTGGTCGCCGCGGTGACCAAGGCGATGACGAGCGCCTTCGGCTGCGAGGAGGGCTCGGTGTCGATCATCCTGGAGCCGGTCGCCAAGGAGCTGTGGGACGAGAAGGTCTACATCCCGGAGATCCTCAACCAGAAGCACAAGCTGAACAAGCTGCCGAACTACGGCCCGGCCGCGAACTGAGGGGCGACGATGACCCGGGAGCATGGGCGCGTCCCGCTGGTGTACAGCGAGGAGGTCGCGGACGCACTCGCCGAGGGCCGGCCGGTGGTGGCGCTGGAGTCGAACGTCATCACCCACGGCCTGCGTTATCCGGACAACGCCGCGACCGCGCGGAAGGTCGAGGACGCGGTCCGCGCGGGCGGCGCCGTCCCGGCCACGATCTGCGTCGAGGGCGGGCGGATCAAGGTCGGCATGACCGACGAGGACGTCGAGCGGTTCGCCTCGACGCCCGGCATCCCCAAGGTCAGCAGCCGGGACCTGCCGGTGATCCTGGCCCAGGGCGGGCTCGGCGCGCTGACCGTGGCGAGCTCGGTGGTGGCGGCCGAACTGGCCGGCATCCCGTTCTTCTCGTCGGCCGGCATCGGCGGCGTGCACCGGGGCGCGGAGAAGACGATGGACGTCTCCTCCGACCTGATCCAGTTCACCCGGTCGAAGGTGGCCGTCGTCTGCGCCGGGGCCAAGAGCATCCTCGACCTGAACCTGACGATGGAGTATCTGGAGACCCACTGCGTGCCGGTGGTGTCGTACCGGTCGGACGACTTCCCCGCGTTCTACTGCGTCTCCAGCGGCATCCGCAGCCCGCAGCGGCTGGACGACGAGCGGGTGATCGCGCGGGCGGTGGAGAACCACTGGGCGCTGGGCAACAACAGCTCGTTCCTGATCACCACGCCGGTGCGGGAGGAGGACGCGATCGACGCGTCCGAGGTGGACGCCGCCATCGCCGGTGCGATGGCCGCCGCCGAGCGGGACGGCGTCCGCGGCAACGCGATCACCAAGTATCTGATGCGCGCGGTGGACGCGGCCACCGAGGGCCGGTCGTCCAGGGCGAACATGTCCGTGCTCATCAGCACGGCCGAGGTCGGCGGCCGTCTGGCCGCGGCGCACGCCGAGTTCGTCAGGGAGAGCGCCTGATCCGAGCGCTGGACCGCCCCGGAGCCACTGCCCGCTCCGGGGCGGTTCGGCGTCTCGGAGGAGCTGGCTGCGGAAAATCAAGGGATGGCGCCGGGGCCGGTTCGCGCGGTACAAACGTCCCACGCATTTTTTTCAGGGCTTGATACAAGGCGGGCTCGCGAGAGAGCGCTCTCTCGGCTGCGTACGCAGCGGAAAGGACGAACCGTATGACGACCCAGACTCCTGACACTGGGAGTCCCACCAGGCGGCGCTCCGGCCGCCGGCTGATCGGCCGGGCGTTCACGTTCGGTCTCGTGCTCACGACCGCCGTCGTGACGGCGGGAACGACGGCCGCCACCGCCGCCGCACCGGCCCCGGCCTCCGCGAACCACGGGAATCACGGAGGAGCCCCCGACCTCGGGCCCAACGTCACCGTCTTCGACCCGAGCATGCCGGTCGACCAGATCCAGGCGACCCTGGACGCGGCGCACTCGGCGCAGGTCGACAACGAGATGGGCACCGAGCGCCACGCCTACCTCTTCAAGCCCGGCACGTACGGCACCGCCGAGCACCCGCTCCAGATCAAGGTCGGCTACTACACCGAGATCGCCGGCCTGGGCGCCTCGCCCACCGACGTCGTCATCAACGGCAAGGTCGAGGTCTACAACCGCTGCCTGGAGAACAACGGCACCGGCAACTGCCTCGCGCTCGTCAACTTCTGGCGCACGCTGTCGAACCTGTCGATCAACATCAACGCGGCGGGCCAGGACGGCTGCCGCCAGTCGGCGAACTTCTGGGCCGTCTCGCAGGCGGTCTCCATGCGCCGCCTCAACGTCAGCGGCGGCACCCTGTCGCTGATGGACTACTGCACCGCAGGCCCGCAGTACGCCAGCGGCGGCTTCATCGCCGACTCCCGGCTGCCGTCCGTCACGAACGGTTCGCAGCAGCAGTGGCTGACCCGCAACACCGAGGTCGCCGGGTGGTCCAACGCCGTGTGGAACCAGGTCTTCTCGGGCGTCGTCGGCGCGCCGGACGAGTCCGGCTTCCCGAACCCGCCCTACACCACGCTGGAGAACACCCCCGTCAGCCGGGAGAAGCCCTACCTGTACGCCGACGCGCAGGGCGGGCTCAACGTCCGCGTGCCCGCCGCCAGGAAGAACACGCGCGGCGTCTCGTGGGCGAACGGCATGACGCCGGGCCGCACGCTGCCGCTGTCGGACTTCTACGTCGCGAAGCCGTCCGACTCGGTGCAGGCCATCAACAGCCAGCTCGCGCGCGGCAAGAACCTGCTGCTCACACCCGGCGTGTACGACATCGCGCGGAGCATCGAGGTCAAGCGCCCGGACACCGTTGTCCTCGGGCTCGGGCACGCCACCCTCACCGCCGTACGCGGCGCGGTCCCGCTCGACGTCGCCGACGTCCCCGGCGTGGTCGTCGCGGGAGTCACCGTCGACGCGGGCCTCCAGAAGTCCCCCGCCCTGCTGCGGGTGGGCGGCAGGCACGGCGGCCACCGGACCTCGGCGGACAACCCGACGACGCTGTCCGACGTGTACTTCCGGGTCGGCGGGCCGCACGTCGGCAAGACCGAGACCGCGCTCGAGGTCGACAGCGACAACGTGCTCATCGACCACACCTGGGTGTGGCGCGCCGACCACGGCGTCGAAGGCTTCACCGACACGCAGCGCTGGAACACCAACATCGGCCGCTACGGCGCCGTCATCAACGGCGACCACGTGACGGCGACCGGCCTGTTCGTCGAGCACTTCCAGCGCTACAACACGGTCTGGAACGGCGAGGACGGCACGACGATCCTCTACCAGAACGAGCTGCCGTACGACCCGCCCACGCAGGCCGACTGGATGAACGGCTCCGTGGAGGGCTATGCCGGCTACAAGGTCGGCGACCGCGTGAAGCGGCACAACCTCTACGGCGCGGGTGTCTACGTCTTCAACCAGAACAACCCGCAGATCCACACCGAGAACGGCTTCGAGGTCCCGCAGACCCCGGGCGTGAGGCTGCACCACATCATGACGGTCAACCTCAGCGCCGGGACGATCGACCACGTCGTCAACGGCGTCGGCGACGCGGCCGACACGACCAAGGTCGGCGCGCCGCAGTACGTCACGGACTACCCGGCCCGGTAGTCACCCCACGTGGGCCGGGGTCCCCGGACTCCGGCCCGCCGTCGGCAGAACCGCTCACACATCCTCGCCGGACTCGCAGCGCCGTTTGAGGCTCTCCGCCTCCGTGCGTACGTACCTGCGGGTCCGGCCGCCGACCAGCAGGCTCATCAGCGGCGCCAGCGGTCCGGACTGGTCGATCCCGAGCAGGACCGACACCCCGCCCTCCCGGGGCGCGAGCACGTGCGTCCCGATCGTGGTGACGCCCCCGCCGGTCGCCTGCCAGGCGAAGGACCTGCCGTCGGTGAACTCGTTGACCTGCCAGACCATCGGGGGAAGCCCCGGCTGCTTGATCCTGAACCGGCCGCCGAGGCTGAGCGGGCCGTCGCCGAGGGGCTCGACCGTGGTCATCGTGGGGGTGAACTCGGGCCATCTGACGACGTCCGTCATGACCCGCCAGACCCGATCCGCGGAGGCGTCGATGTCGACGCCGGTCTCGAACCGCATGCCCGCGCTCCCTTTTCGTCTCCGACCCGGATGGCCCGGCGGCTCATGGCGAAGCCGCGGACGCCCTCACGATGATGCAGCCGTCCCGTACGGTTGATCAACGGGCCTGCGGGTGGCGTACGGCGACCAGGTGGGCGTAGACGATGACGTTGTCGCGGTAGTGGCCGCCGGCGGTGTCGAAGGCTCCGCCGCAGGTGATGAGGCGCAGGCCGGGGGACTTCACCATCCCGTAGACCTTGCGGGTGGGGAAGCGGTCCTTCGGCACGCTCTCCAGGGAGTCCACCTCGAAGACCACCTGGGTGTGGTCCTTCCTGGAGATCCGCACCGTGTCGCCCGGCCGCAGGTCCCCGAGCCGGAAGAAGACGCCGGGGCCCTTCTTCGAGTCGACGTGACCGGCGATGACCGCGGGACCGGGTGAGCCGGGCGACGGGCCGAGGCGGTACCACCCGGCCTCGTCGACCCTGTCGAGGGGCGGGACCTCCAGCGTCCCGTCCGGATTCTTGCCGAGCGTCATCAGCGTGGTCCGCACCCCGATCTTCGGAATCTCCAGCATGACCGGCGGTGACGACGACAGGGCGCGGGCGGTGGCCTTCGGATGCGCCTGGGGAGTGGAGGCACTGACGGGAGGCGCGGGCGGCGCCGCTTGACGGGCGCCGGAGCACCCGGAGGCGACCGCGACGGCGACGGCGACCGCGGACAGGTTCAGTAGGACGGCGACAGCCGACCTGCCCATTCCATCACCGTTCCCGTACTGAAATCTTCTAGAGCATCCTATGTCGCTTTGATGTCAACCGGTCACTTCCATCACGCGTGTAACCTCTTGGAAGTAGTCACCACAATGCGGCGGTTTGCTGGGAGCTGGACGGGTTTCAAGTGGTTCAGTCGGAAACTCTGCCCAGGCCGCTGGAGACCGGGCGCGGCGGACACGCCGTCACGCCGGTCCACCCGGGCAACCCCGCGGGGGCCGGTACGGGCCGTCACCGGGCCGCGAAGGGCGCCGACGGCAAGCGGGACCTCCCGGAGGTCGACCCCTCGCGTATGCACGTCATCGTGCTGGTCCCCGCGCACAACGAAGAGGACCAGATCGCCGAGACGATGATGTCGCTGCACGGCCAGCGGCGCAGGCCCAACCGCGTCATCGTGATCGCGGACAATTGCACCGACAGGACCGCGGACATCGCACGCGCGCACGGCGCCGAGGTGATCAGGACGGTCGGGAACCGCCACAAGAAGGCGGGCGCGCTCAACCAGGTGCTCGAAGTCCTGCTGCCCCAGCTGGGGTCCCGGCACGCCGTGCTGGTCATGGACGCGGACTCGGCACTCGATCCCGGTTTCATCCACCACGCCGTCCTCCGGCTGGCCACCGGCGAACTGGCCGCGGTGGGAGGCACCTTCACCGGCAAGCCGGGCGGCGGCATGGTGGGCATGTTCCAGCGCAACGAGTACGCGCGCTACGCCCGGGACGTGCGGCGGCTGCACGGAAAGGCGCTGGTGCTCACCGGGACGGCGACGCTCTTTCGCGCGCTCGCGCTCAAGGAGGTCGTGAGGGCCCGCCGCAGCGGCCGGCTCCCCGGCCGCGACCAGGTGTACGACGTGCGCGTCCTGACCGAGGACAATGAGCTCACCCTGGCGCTGCTGCACCTGAGGTTCCGCATCCTGTGTCCCGCGGAGTGCACGCTCACCACCGAGGTCATGGAGACCTGGAAGGACCTGTTCAAGCAGCGGCTGCGGTGGAAGCGGGGAGCGCTGGAGAACCTCACCGACTACGGCTGGACGCGGGTCACGTTGCCCTACTGGGGCCGTCAGCTCCTGTCGCTGATCGGGATCATTGTGATCTTCGCGTACCTGGGCGCCACGGCCTGGTCGATCGCGGTCACGGGCACGCTCACCTTCCATCCGCTCTGGGTGGCGGTCACCGGCGTCTTCATGGTCGAGCGGATCGTGACCGTACGGAGCAGGGGCGGCAGGCAGATGGCCGTCGCCGCCCTGCTGTTCGTCGAAATGATCTTCGATGTCTTCCTGCAGATCGCACAGGCGAAAGCCTTCTGGGACGCCGTGTGGCGTCGGGAAAGGAAATGGTGAACATGTACAACAACCCACCCATCGGGGGCGTCGCGGCGGGCTTCGGCGGTGCGGCGCTGACCGCCCCGTTCGTGGGCTGGAACGCGCTCTGGATCGCTCTGGGCCTGTTCACGCTGGTCTCGGCCGCGGTGGCGGTCAAGCGGATCATCCCGAAGCGGGAGTCCTGACCGTCGGCGGGATGCCCCTTTCGTCGTCGTGACGAGGGGGGCTTCTCCCGAACCGGATCAGGGCCGGACGGCCCGCGCGCGGTGCCCGTCGTCCCCCGCCTCGTTCGCGGTCGCCCGGCGCCGGCGGAGGGCGGGGACCGCCGTCGCGACGGCGGGCACCAGGATGATCGCCGCCGCGACGTTGACCGCGCGGAAGCCGCCGGCGGCGAGGATGGGCCCGGCCAGCGCGGCCGCCGCGGCGCCCGCGTAGTTCATGCCGGCGTCGGTGGCGCCCTGCAGCGGCACCCGGACGTGGTCCGCGGCGGTGCCGGCGAGCAGCGCCGACGCGGAGATCATCGACGCCGACCAGCCGACGCCGAGCACGATCAGCGCGAGCGCGGTGAGGGCGCTGCCCTCGGAGGCGGACACGGCCACGAAGCCGAGCACGACGGCCGCCGCGAGCATCAACATCCCGGCGCACGCCGTGCGGACCGCGCCGAGCCGGTCGGCCAGCCACCCGAAGACCGGGCTGAGGGCGTACATGCCGAGCACGTGCAGGCTGATCACCACGCCCACGAGCTGCAGCGACATCCCGTGGTGCTGCATGTGCAGCGGCGTCATCACCATCACCATGACCATCGTCGCGTGCGCCACCGCGATGAGCACGACCGCGAACCGCGCCGCGGGGTCGCCCGCCGCCCAGCGCAGTGCCGCCACCGCTCCCACCGTCCGGCGGCTCTCGTCCGCCTCGCCACCGGCCGGCGCGGGCGACCGTACGGCGGGCCGGAGGAACACCGCCACCACCGCGCCCGCCAGGGCGAAGGCCACGACCGAGAACACGTAGGGGCCGGCGAGGCCGGGCAGCCCGAGCCACCGGCCGAACCGGTCGGCGACCTCGCTGAGGTTGGGGCCGGCCACGGACCCGATCGTGGTCGCCCAGATGACGATCGACATCGTCCTGGCCCGGGCGCCTGGGGCCGCGCCGTCCGCGGCGGCGTACCGGGACTGCAGGTTCACCGCCTGCCCGACGCCGAACATGGCCAGCCCGGCCAGCAGCACGGCGAGTTGTGCGACGACGGCGGCCGTGACGATCAGCACGCCGCCGAGCACGGCGATCGCGTACCCGAGGACGAGCGAACGGCGCCGCCCGTGCCGGGCCGCGACCCCGGCAAGCGGCACCGCGGCGACCGCCGCGCCGAGCACGCTCGCGGCCTGGCCGAGCCCGGCGACGGACGTGCCGCCCAGCCGCTCCAGGAGCAGCCCGCCGACCGCGATGCCGGAGGCGACCGCGACGCCGCCGAGCAGGTTGCCGGTGACGAGGGTGCCGATGCCCCCACTGCGCTCCACGCTGGGCACGGACGTCACTGCCGGAACCACCTTTCCTCGCACCGTTCCGGTGTGATCCGGAAAACGGCACTCGATCATATGTCCGGCATGAGGTGATATGTCGCCCCATTAAGGCCGGGGCGTGCGGCCCTGATACAAGGGATGTACGGGCGTGCGGAGGGGGGTCCCATGCCTGGAGACCGGTGGCAGTTCTGGGTGGACCGCGGCGGGACGTTCACCGACGTCGTCGCCCGGCGCCCGGACGGGCGGCTGGTGACACGCAAGCTCCTGTCGGAGAACCCGGCGCGCTATCCCGACGCGGCGGTGGCGGGCATCCGCGCCCTGCTGGGCGTCCAGGCGGGCGAGCCGATCCCGGTCGAGCGGATCGAGTCGGTGCGGATGGGCACCACGGTCGCCACCAACGCCCTGCTGGAACGCCGGGGCGAGCGCACGGCGCTGGTGATCACCAAGGGGTTCGGCGACGCACTGCGCATCGGCTACCAGAACCGGCCGCGCATCTTCGACCGGCGGATCGTGCTGCCGGAGATGCTGTACGAGCGCGTGGCCGAGGTGGACGAGCGGATCACCGCCGACGGCACGGTGCTCCGGCCGCCCGATCTCGAAGGGCTCGCGCCGGAGCTGCGGCGGCTGCGCGAGGAGGGCGTACGCGCGGTCGCGGTGGTCTGCCTGCACAGCCACCTGCACCCGGCGCACGAACGGGCGATCGGGAGCCTGGCCAGGCGCACCGGCTTCGCCCAGGTGTCGTGCTCCAGTGAGGTCAGCCCGCTGATGAAGCTGGTGCCGCGCGGGGACACCACCGTGGCCGACGCCTACCTCTCGCCCGTCCTGCGCCGGTACGTCGAGGCGGTGGCCCGGCAACTGCCCGGCGTACGGCTGATGTTCATGCAGTCGAACGGCGGGCTGGCGGAGGCCGGGCACTTCCGTGGCAAGGACGCGATCCTGTCCGGCCCGGCCGGCGGCATCGTCGGCATGGCGCGCATGTCCCGGCTGGCCGGGTTCGACAAGGTGATCGGCTTCGACATGGGCGGCACCTCGACCGACGTGTCCCACTACACCGGCGCGTACGAGCGGGTCGTCCAGACCCAGGTGGCCGGCGTACGGCTGTCCGCGCCGATGATCGCCATTCACACGGTGGCGGCGGGCGGCGGGTCGGTCCTGCGTTTCGACGGCGGGCGCTACCGGGTCGGCCCGGACTCCGCGGGGGCCGACCCCGGCCCGGCCTGCTACCGCAACGGCGGCCCGCTGTGCCTCACCGACGCCAACGTGATGCTCGGCCGCGTCCAGCCCGGCCACTTCCCCGAGGTCTTCGGCCCGCACGGCGACCTGCCGCTGGACACCGGCGAGGTGCGGCGGCGGTTCACCGAGGCGGCCGCGGACATCCGCGCGCGGACCGGCGACGAGCGCGACCCCGAGCAGGTCGCCGAGGGCTACCTGCGGGTCGCGGTCGAGAACATCGCCAACGCGATCAAGCAGATCTCCGTGCGGAAGGGCCGTGACGTCACCGAATACACCCTCACCACGTTCGGCGGCGCCGGAGGGCAGCACGCCTGCGCGGTGGCCGACGCGCTCGGCATCCGCACCGTGCTGGTGCCGCCGATGGCGGGCGTGCTGTCCGCCCTGGGCATCGGGCTGGCCGACACCACCGTGATGCGGGAGCAGTCGGTCGAGGTCCGGCTGGAGCCCGCCGCGGCGCGGCGCCTGGCCGGTCTCGCCGACGCCCTGGAGGCGGCGGCCCGCCGCGAACTGCTGGAGGAGGGGGTGCCGGACGGGCGGATCCGGGTGACTCGGCGGGTGCGGCTGCGCTACGACGGCACCGACACGCCGCTGCCGGTGGACCTGGCCGACACGGACGCGATGGTGACCGCGTTCGAGGCCGCCCACCTGCGGACGTACTCCTTCCTCATGGACCGGCCGCTGGTCGCGGAGGCGGTCTCCGTCGAGGCGGTGGGCCTGACCGAGCAGCCCGACCTCTCGGGCCTCGCCTCCGGATCCGGCGCCGCTTCCGAGGACGCCGAGGGGCGGCCGGTGGACGTCGTACGGATGTACGCGGGCGGCGCGTGGCGCGAGGTGCCGCTCTACCGGCGGGAACGGCTGCGCCCCGGCGACACGCTCGGCGGCCCGGCGATCGTGGCCGAGGCCGACGCGACCACCGTGGTCGACGACGGCTGGCGGGCCGGGGTGACGCCGTACGGGCACCTGGTCCTGGAGCGGGTGCGGGCGCGCCCCCGGGCCACCGGCGTGACCACCGAGGCCGACCCCGTGATGCTGGAGGTCTTCAACAACCTCTTCATGTCCGTCGCGGAGCAGATGGGCGCCCGGCTGGGGTCCACCGCGCAGTCGGTGAACATCCGGGAGCGGCTCGACTTCTCCTGCGCGCTGTTCGACTCCGGCGGCGACCTCATCGCCAACGCGCCGCACATCCCGGTGCACCTCGGGTCGATGGGCGCGAGCGTCAAGGAGGTGGTCCGCCGCAGGGGCGGCGGCATGCGGCCGGGCGACGTGTACGCGATCAACGACCCCTACCACGGCGGCACCCACCTGCCGGACATCACGGTCGTCACCCCCGTCTTCGACGGCGCGGGCCGGGAGATCCTGTTCTTCGTGGCCTCCCGCGGCCACCACGCGGAGATCGGCGGGCTGACGCCCGGCTCGATGCCCGCCGGAAGCAGGAGCGTGCACGAGGAGGGCGTGCTGTTCGACTGCCGCCTGCTGGCGGACCGCGACGGCCTGCGCGAGAAGGAGACGTGGCGGCTGCTCACCGAGGGGCCGTATCCGTCCAGGGACCCCGCGACCAACCTGGCCGACCTGCGCGCGCAGATCGCCGCGAACGCCAAGGGCGTCGAGGAGGTCGGCGCGATGATCGGCCACTTCGGCCTCGACGTCGTGCGGGCCTACATGCGGCACGTGCAGGACAACGCCGAGAGCGCGGTCCGCGCGGTGATCGACGCCCTCAGCGAGGGCCGCTACCGCTACGAGACGGACTCCGGCGCCGTGATCTCGGTGCGCGTCTCGGTGGACCGCGCCCGCCGCGCCGCGACGATCGACTTCACCGGCACCTCGCCCCAGCTCGACGGCAACCTCAACGCGCCGTCGGCCGTGGTCACCGCCGCCGTGCTGTACGTCTTCCGCACCCTGGTGGCCGACGAGATCCCGCTCAACGACGGCTGCCTGCGGCCCCTGCGCATCGTCGTGCCGGAGGGGTCGATGCTGGCCCCGGCGTACCCCGCGGCCGTGGTCGCCGGCAACGTCGAGACCTCGCAGGCCGTCACCGGCGCGATCTACGCCGCGCTGGGCGTCCAGGCCGAGGGGTCGGGGACGATGAACAACGTCAGCTTCGGCGACGAACGGCGCCAGTACTACGAGACCGTCGCCTCGGGGTCCGGGGCGGGGGACGGGTTCGACGGGGCGGCGGCGGTGCAGACCCACATGACGAACTCCCGGCTGACCGACCCCGAGGTGCTGGAGTGGCGGTTCCCCGTGCTGCTGGAGGAGTTCGCCGTCCGGCGCGGCAGCGGCGGCGCCGGACGGTGGCGCGGCGGGGACGGGGCGGTGCGCCGCATCCGGTTCCGCGAGCCGATGACGGTCAGCGTGCTGTCGGGCCACCGCCGCGTGCCGCCGTACGGCATGGCCGGCGGCGCCCCCGGCGCTCTGGGCGTCAACCGGGTGCGGCGCGCGGACGGAGGCGTCGTCCACCTCGCGGGATGCGACTCGGTCCGGGTGGAACCGGGCGACGTGCTGGAAATCGAGACACCCGGCGGCGGGGGATACGGGCCCCCGGAGCTCGGCTGAAATGGCTCCGCCCTCCTCGGCCTTCGCGGCGAGGAGGGCGGGCTTCCAGCGGTTTCGCCGTTACCACACCGGGCGGCTTTTTCTGGCGATGAGCCGCGGGGTTTGCGCCTGACATGGTCGGCGCTTGCTCAGAAGTCTCTCATTCGGCTCACAAACGCTGCATTCGGTCGCGTGCAAGACACCTCCATGGTCGGATCAAGGATCCGCGTCAGTGGCGGTCTCCCGTCGTGCCCTCGGGCAGCGTGTCCGCGAGGTAGGCGTCGAGGTCGGGCTGATCGGGGGCGAGCATGTGCCGCACCCACGCGTCGCGTTCGTGCAGGATCGGCGGCAGCTCCCAGACGCAGCCGACGAGCGGGCGTTCCGGCCGGACGAAGTGGGTGGGATCCCGGTCGGGGCAGCCCAGCGCGGGCTGACCGGCCACCGCGTTGGCGTAGTGCAGGGCGTTGTCCCAGGCCCAGGTGTAGGCGTTGACGTAGGCCCCGTCGTCCCCGCCCCGGTGGAGGACGACGAAGGCGGCCGGGGGCGTGCCGTCCGGTTCGGGCAGCAACTCGGGCAGGACGGCGTACGCCGCCTTCTCGATCTCGGGGTCGATCCCGGCCGGGTCGGCGGTGACGTGGTAGCGCTTGACGTGGTAGCCGCTCACCTCGATCGGTGGCGGCACGAAGAGCAGTTTCTCCGCGAAAGCCATGACGGAACGGTAGGACCGCTTCACTGACACCTTCTGGCAGTGGAATCCTGGCGCTGCCCGCACGTCCCGGCCACTGCCGATCTCCTGTTGCCGCCGCCGCTCTGGAGGCCGCCTTCGCCGATCCAATGAAAAAGCGGCCGTAATTGCGGCGGGTCCGATAAAAGGCGATACCAACTCCGCGAGCGCCCTGACAGGGTGCGCTTCGAGTTCTATCCTTGACGGCGTCACTGACAAGATTCTCGCGATTGCGGGAGAAGAAGTGCCCAAGACCACGCGTACGCCGCGAAGGGAGAAAGCGCGAAGCGAGGGCGCGCGAGTGGACGGGCTTCGTGATCCGGATGTCGAGACCTTCGTCGGCGCGATGGGGACGCGCATTCGCGCGGACGCCGAGACGGTCGGAGTCGACCTCCGGACCCTGGAGATCCAGGTAAGACTGCACCTGCCCCGGTTGAGCAGGCCGGCCATCGCCGGCTGGTCTCCGGACAAGGTGTACGAGGAGATACGGCTGCAGGCCGTCGTCCGGGCGGCCCAGGTGCGCCAGTCCGCCGAGGACGCGGCGTACCAGGCCCATGCCTCCGTCCTCCTCAACGTGAACAAGGCGCACCGCGACCTGAGCCTGTCGTTCGGCGACGGCTACCACACCAGCCTGCGCTTCGGCGAGGTCAGGCCCGGCGTCGGCCATCTGGTCCAGTCGAGACTGCACTACCTGCACAGTGAGAGGGCCGACACCGTCCTCCAGTTCGGGCTCTTCCTGCCGGGCGCGACGATGCCGATCACGTACGTCGCCTTCTCGCGATGCGACCGCCAGTACGTCCTGGACGCGCTCACCGGGCACGGGCTGGACGTGAATCCGGACCGGATAATGGTCCTGACAAGAATGCACGGGCTGGCGGGAATTCCGGCGAACCTCATGAGCCTGACGATCGCCCGCGCGGTCCGGGAGATCAGGGCGGAAAACGCCGCGGATTATGTCATAACGGCATACAATCCCATGCTCGGTTTCGACGGCACATCATTCCTCGCGTCGGGATTCAGGCCGATCGCCCTGTCGCCCGTGGCCTACCGCTACGACGACAAAGGCCTTTTCCAGACGCGCCGGATGTCCGGGGAGTCGATGCCGCAACTCCTGGACACCCCGGACAACGTGCTCATGGTCCTCGGCGCCACCTCCGCCGCGAAGCGGAGCGTCGGCGCGATCGAGGGCCTGATCAGGGTGTCGCGCCGGACCCACTCGGGCGGCGACCACGTGAGACCCGTCAAGGCCGACTTCACCTCGCCGCAGTGGACGGAGCGCCTGCTCGGCTACCGCCGCATGCTGGAGTCCTGCTGGTCGGACCGCACCGTGCATCCGCGATATCAGGAGTCGCCGGTCGCCGCGGGCGACCCCCGGGGCCAGTGCGGCGTCACCTCCGTCTGGCTCGCCCGCAGGCTCCGCACCGACCTGCTGCTCGAACCCGTCTACTGCTACGGACGGCTGCGGGTCGGCCGCGACGACGCCGAGGACGTCAGCCACCACTGCTGGGTCGAGATCGGCCCGGCCCACGACCCCCGGCGGTTCGTCATCGACCTGACCGGCGACCAGTCGGACGGCGTACGCGAGCCGATCATCCTCGGCGAGCACCGGGCGCTGGCGGACCGTGGGCTGCGGTACGAGACCGCGGCGAGCCTGCGCCTCGACGAACTGCCGAGGGACCGGGTGTGGCCGCGCTTCCTCGCGCTCGACGATCGCCTGCGCGGCGTGGAAGAGGGGCGGACATGACCGCGGACATGACCGGGGTGCGGCCCTCGGTGCTGCTGCTGTCGTCCGACAGCAGGCGGAGGTACGCGGAGGACGTCCTGAGGGCGCTGGCCCTGCCCAGAGGGGCGATCATCCAGTTCCGGTACGAGACCGACTACGTGGCGGGCGCCCTGCAACAGGCGATCGCGAACGGCTCCGCCGTCGGCCGGCGGTGCCTCGTGGCCTTCCTGGCCGACCGGGAGTCGCCCGACGCGGAGCCGTTCGTCGTGCCTGTGCGCTTCGCCACGGTCGTGACGACCGCCTGCGTGGCCGACATGGCCGTGTTCCGGCTGCGGGTGGACGACTACGCGAACCTGGAGGAGTTCCCGCTGACCGAGGCGGAGATCAGGGCCAAGGGCGGCTGGTTCGTGGACAGGCTGGCGGAGGCCAACGGCGGGCGCTGGTATCCGGCCACCACCCGCTTCCCCGACCTCCACCTGCACGAGCAGCAGGGCGACGACCCCATCCTGTGGCTCGGGGTGGCCCGGCGGCTCGCCCGGCACCCCACCTACAGGTCCTCCTACTTCGTCCGCACCGAGGAACCGCTGCTCAACAGGGACAGGACGGGCACGCTCGACGCCGAGGGCCGGCTGCACCTGAGCGACGGCGACTCGGTGAAGATGCGGGTCAGCTTCTACTCCGACGGCTACACGCCGACCGCGAAGCGGCTCGTCTGCGCGACCGACGGCACCTTCCTGAAGATCGCGTCCGACGACTCCTACGACGTGGCGTCGCGATACGACACCGTGGAGTTCTGGTTGCGGCCCGAGATGCTGGGCTTCGACGCGCTCGCGCGGGTCGGGATCACGCTGGCCGCCGACACGCAGGCGGGCCCGGTGCCGGGAGGCGACTCACTGACGACGAGCGCCGGGTTTCCCGTGGTCGTGCGCCGCTCGCGGTCGCGCCTCTTCACGCGGGTGTCGGCCAGCGCGGCCGGGGCCTTCCTCGTCGCCCTGCCCGCCGTGCTCGGGCCGGGCGCGGGCCTGCCCCTGAGGGTGCTGTGCGCCGTCTGCGGCGCGGCGCTGCTCGCCGTCGCGAACATCGTCATCTCCCACGCCAGGTGACACCCCACCGGAGAACAGGTGCGGGCGCCGAGCGAACTCCCGACACAGCTCGTCGAACAACGGCAGCAGTGCCGGGCAGCTCATCCGTATCTTCCGCTTGGCCGTGATCTCGGTGTGCTTGTACGCCGCCCAGGTCGGGCGCAGCGGGTGGTGGTCGGCCAGCAGCACGTTGACGTGGGGGAGCAACTTGTCCAGCGCGTAGACGAACCTGCTCTCCGGGTCGTGCTGCGCCTTGTAGCCGTACAGGTCCTCGACGAGCCAGGGGAACGTCCCGCCGAAGTCGCGGGTGACGATCTCCCGCGCCTCCTCCTCGCGTACGGCCTTCTTCTCGCGTTCCGCCGGGTCGGCGTAGACCGACACGTCCCCCGCGTGGACCTCCGGCAGGTCGTGGACCAGGGCGTACCTGGCGATCCTGCCCGGGTCCAGGGCCGGGTCGATCAGCGGGGCGAGGCAGACCGCGACCAGGCCCAGGGCGAAGGAGTGCTCCGCGTCGTTCTCGTGCCGGGTGACGTCCTGCGGCGCCACCGATGACCGTTCGATCACGTACGGCGGGAAGACCAGTTCGCGCATGAGGGCCATCAGAGTGTTCGCGCCGACCGGGGAGCCGGTGTTATTCACGTCGTCCCTCGCCATCGGGCCGCCCTCGCATTGTTCGCCCGTACGCGGCCACGGCGTTTCGCGCACGGCCTGATTCCCAGCGTAGCCGACCATTCATCGATGTCGTGGGAAGTGTTTCCTCGTGAATAGCCGCGGGAGCCGAATATCTGTTCGGTAATCGGCATTTCCGCATTTCAGGCCGCATAGTCCTTGAGCGTTATCGACGTGGCCGCCTTGGTGCTCATCTTGTCGAGCACGCGCATCAGCGGCCCGGCGGTGAGCACCCGGTAGGCCAGATTGCGCCGCCGGATCGCGCCCCGCGTCGCCGGGGCGAGGAACGAGCCCGCGTTGCCCGCGACCCGCTGGCACGCCGTGGCGAACCCCCTGATCAGCCGCTCGTACTCAGGGAACGCGGCGCGGTGGTCGCCGCGGGCGGCGGCGATTTCGCCCGCGAGCACGTACGCGGCCACGACGGCCATGCCCGCCCCCATGCCGCCGCAGGTGGCGCCGTAGCCGGCGTCGCCGAGCAGCGCGATCCGCCCACGGGTGTAGTGGTCCATGTGGACGAGGCTGATCGAGTCGAAGTAGAAGTCGGACGCGTCCGGGACGGCCTCGAGCAGGCGGGGGACCTCCCAGCCCGCTCCCGCGTACTCGTCCAGGACGATCTTCTTCTGCTGCGCCACGTCGTGGTGGTCGAACTCCAGCCCCGGGGCCCGGAAGACGCACATCACCCCGGCGGTCGCCCCGTCCCTGGCGCCCGCGGCCGCCACCCCGCGGCCGGGTTCGTTGTAGAGCAGCGTGTCGCGGCCGAGCCCCAGGTGGTCGGGCGCACTGAAGATCGCGACGTGGTGTCCGGACGGCCGCACGAACCGCGACTCCGGGCCGAAGGCGAGCCGCCGCACGTTCGAGTGCAGGCCGTCCGCGCCGATCACGAGGTCGAACGTCCGGGGCGCCCCGCGCTCGAAGGTCACCTCCACCCCGTCCGGGGTCTCGGTCATGGACACGATGGAGTCGCCGAAGACGTACTCCACGTCGTCCCTGGTCCGGTCGTACAGCACGCGGGCGAGGTCGCCGCGCAGGATCTCCACCTCGCCGCCGGTGAACTCGGCGGGCAGCGCGACGACCTGGTCGCCGCGCCAGTCGACCACCCGCAGCGGGCCGGGATCGGTGCGCAGGCGGCGGATCTCGTCCAGGACGCCCATCCGCCGCAGCACGTTCATGTGCACCGACCCACGGAAGTCGACCGCCTGGCCGCCCTCCCGCAGGGCGGGGGCCCGCTCGACCACGGTGGGGGCGAAGCCGTGCCTACGCAGCCAGTACGCGACGGCGGGCCCGGCGATGCTCGCGCCGGAGATCAGGACGGACGGGGTCTTCATGTGCGCTCCTCTGGCTCGGTGCCGCGCGGTGTCGCGGCCACGGGAAGAGCGTCGGCCCCGGCGCTGACGGCCCGCCCACCGCGCGCTGACCGCCCGCCACCGTCACATGTTGATCATGTGACCGGCCAGGCCGTGGATCGCCTCCTTCACCGCCTCGCCCAGGGTCGGGTGGGCGTGGACGTTGCGCGCCACCTCGTGCACGGTGAGGTCCCACTGCTGGGCCAGGGTCAGCTCGGGCAGCAGTTCGGTCACCTCGGGCCCGATGAGGTGGGCGCCGAGGATCTCGCCGTACTTCGCGTCGCTGAGGACCTTGACGAACCCGCTCGGGTCGCCCAGGCCGTGCGCCTTGCCGTTGGCCGTGAACGGGAACTTGACCACCTTGACGTCGAAGCCCTGCTCGCGCGCCTGGGCCTCCGTGTAGCCGAAGCTCGCGATCTGCGGCTGGCAGTAGGTGGCCCGGGGGATCATCACGTAGTCGAGCTCCATCGTCTCCGCGTCCGCGATCGTCTCGGCGGCGATGATGCCCATCGACTCGGCGGCGTGGGCCAGCATGAGCTTCGCGGTGACGTCCCCGATGGCGAAGATGTGCGGCACGTTCGTGCGGCAGCGGCCGTCCACGGCGATCGCGCCCCGCTCGGTCAGCCGTACGCCGGTCTGCTCCAGGCCGTATCCCTCGACGCGCGGCTGGAAGCCGATGGCCTGCAGGACCTTGTCGGCCTCAAGCACGGAGGTCTCGCCGTTCCTGGAGACCGTGACCCGCACCTTCTCGCCGCTGTCGTCGATCGACTCGACGCGGGTGGAGGTCAGCACCTCGATGCCGAGCCGCCGGTAGCGCCGGGCCAGCTCCGCCGACACCTCCTGGTCCTCCAGCGGGACCATCCGGTCGAGGAACTCGACGATCGTGACCTTCACGCCGTAGTTGTGCAGCACGTACGCGAACTCGACGCCGATCGCGCCGGCGCCCGCGATGATCACGCTTCCCGGCAGCGTCTCGCTGAGGATCTGCTCCTCGTACGTCACCACGCGCTCGGACAGGGACGTCCCCGGCAGCAGGCGGGTCGTCGCCCCGGCCGCGATGATGCAGTGGTCGAACGTCACCGTGCGCACCGAGCCGTCCGCGCCGCGCACCTCCAGGGCGTTCGGGCCGGTGAAGGTGCCGCGGCCGTCGTACTCGGTGATCCCGTTCTTCTTCATCAGGTAGTGGACGCCCTTGACGCGCCCGTCCGCGACCTGCCGGCTGCGGCGGAAGGCCGCGCCGTAGTCGAGCGTGATCGGGCCGTCCGTCTGGATGCCGAACGTCTTGGTCTCGTTCGTCAGGATGTGGGCGAGTTCGGCGTTGCGTAGCAGGGCCTTGGAGGGGATGCAGCCGACATTGAGGCAGACACCACCCCAATAACGCTCCTCGACGACCGCCGTGCTGAGCCCGAGCTGGGCCGAACGGACCGCGGCGGTGTAGCCGCCGGGCCCGGCGCCGAGGACCACGACATCGTAATGATCGGTCATGTCACCGGACCCTACGCCGCCGTGCGCATCCGCCCGGGGAGGGGGTGCCCGCTGCACGGCCTCGCGTGGCGAGACGGAGGATGGACCGGAGCGCGGCGGGTAGGGGCTCCCTCGTCGACAGAGGGAGGAGTGACGGATCATGACCGAGTTCGAGCGGTCTCGCAGGATGCCCGCGCCGGCCGACCAGGTGTTCCGCCAGGCGTGCGACGTCGGCAAACTCGATCTCTGGATGCCCCGTGAGCTGCACGTGCACGCCGAGGAGCCGCCCGCGGTCACCGTCCACGAGGACGAGACGGGACAGGACGAACGCGCGCTGCTGCGGGCCGAGCAGGACCAGTTGCGGATGGAGTGGGGCACTCGTGACGTGGACCGGTACGCCGGATGGCTCCAGGTCGCCGGCATCGACGACGACAGCAGCGACGTGACGGTCCACCTGTCCTTCTTCGACGAGCGGCACGCGCCCCCGGCCGAGGCGGTGGAGCGGGCACTGGACGACAGCCTCGAACGGCTGGCCGAGCAGGTGCGTCAGGCGGCCTGACCTCCCGGGGCGGCCTACTCGGCCTGCCCGTCGGGGTCCGGTCCGCCCGCGTCCTCCGCGTCGGCGGACGGGGTCGGCGGCAGGGGCGGGGTGAACGCGGACGCCCGGGCGCCGGCCAGGCCGAGAACCTGGCGTATCCACGCCTCCAGGCCCGTCGGGTCCGGGGGCGCCAGAGGATCCTGTCCGCCCTGTCCACCCTGGTCAGCGCGTCCCCGCCCGGGAGTCGCCGCGGTCACGCCGTCACCCCAGGAGGGCGGGGGCGAGCAGCCGGAGGTGCTCGATCTGTGTGCCCACCGAGTCCGCGAGCGGCTGGACGCACACGTGGTCGGCCCCCGCGTCGTGGTGGGCGCGTACCCGCTCGGCGATCGTCTCCGGCTCGCCCCAGGCCACGATCGCGTCGATGAGCCGGTCGCTGCCCCCGCCCGCGAAGTCGTCGTCGGAGAAGCCCAGTTCGCGCAGGTTGTTGGTGTAGTTGGGCAGGGAGAGGTACATGGCGGCGTACTCGCGGGCGATGTCCCGTGCCCGGCCCGGGTCCGTCTCGACCACCACGGCCTGCTCCGGGGCGAGGACCGGGTCCGGGCCGAGGATCTCGCGGGCCTTCGCGGTGTGCTCGGGCGGCACGAAGTAGGTGTGCGCTCCCTGCGCGCGCCGCGCCGACAGTTCGAGCATCCGGCGCCGGAGCGCCGCGAGCACCCGGGGCGGCCGCTCCGCCTGCGGCACCTCGATCGACGCCCGGTCCATCCCGTCGAGATAGTCCCGCATGTACTCCAGCGGCGCGGAGTAGTCGTGGCCGCGAGGGGTGACCAGCGGTTTGTGGCTGACGCCGAGACCGAGCACGAACCGCTGGTCCCACGCCTCCGCGAGGGTCGCGGCGCCGTTGGCGGCGGCGACGGGGTCGCGGCCGTAGATGTTGGCGATGCCCGTGGCCACGTGCAGCCGCCCGGTGGCCGACAGCAACAGCGCGGCGTGCGTGAACGCCTCCCGCCCGGCCGGGGTCTCACCGATCCACAGCGCCGGGTATCCGAGCTCCTCGATCTCCGCCGCGGCCTTCCTGGCCCCTGCCGCCGGGATCGCCGCCAGAGAGGACAGCCACACTCCCGTACGGCCGAGGCGGCGCCTCAGTTCGGCCGGTTCCACGGTGGGTGGTTGCGTGCGCTCGGCCATCCGGACGCTCCTTGTCTGTCGTGAGATCGGGCGAAGGGGGCGGTTCGCCGGGGACGTCGCCCCCGCGGGGCCGGACGGCTGCGCCGGTGGGCGTCGCAGCCTCAGCATCGCATCGCACGCGCCGGTGACCTCGGCACCTCCCCGCGATCGGTTCGCGTGTCGGGGCGCACCGCCGCGCCCGTACGGCTTACTTCGATTTCCCCGAATCTGGCGGTTCATCCGCAGGCGTCGCTGATTCGCCCCGAGGACGGCGAGAGGTCCGTGAGGCGGAACCCACGAAACGGCAAAGGCCTGTCCCGGATCTTCGCGTCCTGGCGGCGGGGCCGCCGTCGCCACGTGTCTCCTGGGAGCCGACTCGCTCACTTCCCAGGAGGCCGAACATGAGGAAACTGCTGTATGCCGGCGCGGTCGCGATCAGCCTGCTGGCCGCCGGATGCGGCGGTGCCGGCGACGACGCCAGCCGCGTCGCCAACGACCAGCTCAACGAGTCGCAGACGCCCGAGCCCTCCGAGCACCCCTCGGGGACGACGCCGTCCGCCACCGGATACTCCGCGTCGCCGACCTCTCCCGTCCAGGCGTCCCCCACGGGGCCCGCGCGCATCGACGCGGCGCCCACCTCGCTCGGCAGCGTGCTGGTCGGCGTGGAGGGCCGCACGGTGTACCTGTTCACGAAGGACAAGGGCGGTGCCTCCGCCTGCACCCAGGCGTGCGCCGCCGCGTGGCCGCCCGTGCTCACCGCCGGCGCGCCCCAGGCCGGTACGGGCGTGCACGCGAACCTGCTCGGGACGCTCCACCGGGAGGACGGCACCACGCAGGTGACCTACAACAAGCATCCGCTCTACTACTACGTGAAGGACCAGAAGGCGGGGGACGTGCTCGGCCAGGACCTGAAGGACTTCGGCGGCGAGTGGTACGCCGTCACCCCCGAGGGCAAGAAGGCCAAGCGCTAGTTCCGGAGCGCCGCCATGCTGTGCAGCAGCCGGGCGAGCAGGGCGGACAACTGCCCGCGCTCGTCCGGCCGTCGCGCTCGCGACGTACACCGCGACGCGGCCGGACCGTGAGGTGCCGCTGGAGAACAACCTCGCGCACGTCATCACCATGCGCGACGGCAGGATCGCCGAGTCGTGGCTGCACAGCCGCGACCAGTACGAGGTCGACGCCTTCTGGGGCGAATAACGTCGTTTCCCTACCCGTTCGCGATCCGCCTTCCCCCTGCGGGAGGGCGGATTTCTCATGTCCTCTCCAGCCCGGCCGGCCAACCCTGCCGGCAACCCTGGGGATCACCTGGCTACCACTGCTCGGAGCCCACTAGGCTTAGGGGCACTCCGCCCTGTGTCCGCGGCCGCTTGATCGTTTGAAAGTGGGCTCGCGATGACATCGGACGCGTCTGTTCTCGAGAACGTCCTCACCGGCATGGCCGACCTGTTCGGGGTCGACGGTGCCGCGTTGATGCTGCTCGACGGCCAGAACCGCCTCCGCGCGATCGGGGCGACCGACGACGACGGCGTACTGCTGGAGTCCGCCCAGGAGTCCGTGGGCGACGGTCCCGCCATCGAGAGCGCCGCCAGCGGCGGCCTCGTCGCGATTCCCGATCTGCACGCCGCGAGCCCCATGGGGTTCCCGCACGTGGCCGTCCACGCCCAGCCGGTCCGGGCCGTCCTCTCCGTACCGCTCATCGAGGACTGCGAGCTGATCGGGGTTCTGGACTTCTACGCCCGGGACGGGCGGGTCTGGGACCGCACGGAGGCGGAGGCGGGTTCCCGCCTCGGCGAGCTGATGGTCATCGTTCTTCAGGTCCTGGCAGAGAGCAGGACTGATCGGGCCCCCTCCGGGCAGTTGTGATGGCCGAATCGGCGCCTCTCCCCCAGGCCACGGCGGTGCGAGGTGAGGTTCACGAGAGGATACGGAATGACCCATATCGATCCTGAGGCTCTTGTCGCCAGCCTGCGACGCCTGCAGAAGGACAGGTCGGCGACCGGGATCGTGCACCACCTTGAGCGCATCGTCCAAGTGGTCGATCGGCTTTTCGGATACTCCGGCGCCGGCCTGATGTTCGCCGAGGAGGACCGCACGCTTCGCTACCTCTTCGCCACCGACGAGCGTGGCCGCAGCCTCGAGCGTGCTCAGGCGGTGACGGGCCAGGGCCCGTGTGTGGCGGCGTACGTGGGCGACACCGCGGTGACGACCGTCGACGTGCGGACCGACCGCCGGTGGCCGGCCCTGCGTGAACTGCTGCACCCCGAGGTGCGCGGGGTGGCGGGAGTGCCGATCCGGCTCGGCGGCGTGCCCGTGGGCACCCTGAACGTCTACCAGGACGCGCCGCACGAGTGGCAGGAGAGCGACACCCAGGCCCTCCACGCGTACGCCCACGTGATCGAGCAGGTTCTCGTGGCGTCGATGGAGGCGGACGAGAAGGCGGTGCTCGCCGACCAGCTCCAGTACGCCCTGGACTACCGCGTCGTGATCGAGCGGGCCATCGGCTATCTCATGGGCAAGCACGATCTGACGGCCTCGCAGGCGTTCACCGGACTGCGCAAGCAGGCCAGGGACAGCAGACGGAAGGTGTCCGAGCTCGCGGCCGAACTCCTGGGCGAGCAGGGCCAGAGGAATGTTGCGAATCCAGACCACGTCGTCTGAGACCGGCATCCGGATGGCCCTAAACGGCGACCTCGACGTGTCGGGGGTGCCGGAGCTCCATGCCTGCCTGCGGCAGGTGCTGGGGACCTACCGGCCCGGACACGTCGAGGCCGACCTGGCCGGAGTCGGCTTCCTCGACTGCGCGGGCGCGCGGAGCCTCCTGTGGGCCGACGCGCGCGTGCGGGAGTGGGGCGGCGACGTGACCTTCGTCCGCCCCTCCCGGCAGGTGCTGCGGCTGCTGCGGCTGCTGGGCTTCGACTCCGGGCTGTCCATCCGTACGGCGTCGCACGTGCCGCTGCCTCAGCCCACGGCCGAGGCCCGTCCCCGGCCCAACTGAGCGAACGTACGGCGGCGGGCCGAGGTGGGCCGTGACCGGGCGATAGTCTTGCCGTGATGTATCGACTCGTGTTCACGCAGGTCCTGAGCCGCCTCGACGCGGAGGCCGTCCACCACCTCACGATCAGGCTGCTCCGCCTGCTCGGGATGTTCCCGCCCCTCGTGCGGCTGCTGCACCGGCTGCTCGCGCCGAGGGCGGAGTCGCTGCGCGTCCAGGCGTTCGGCGTCCACTTCGCCTCGCCGTTCGGGCTCGCCGCCGGGTTCGACAAGGACGCCGGGTGCGCCGAGCCGCTGTCGGCGCTCGGGTTCGGGTACGTCGAGGTCGGCACGATCACCGCGCACGCCCAGCCCGGCAACCCCCGGCCGCGGCTGTTCCGCCTGCCCGAGAGCCGGGCGATCATCAACCGGATGGGCTTCAACAACGCCGGGGCGGCGGCCGCCGCCAAGCGGCTGCGCAGGGTGCGGCACATCCCGGCCGTGGTCGGCGTCAACATCGGCAAGACCAAGGTCGTGCCCGAGTCCGAGGCCGTGCGCGACTACGTGGACAGCGCCCGCAGGCTCGCGCCGCTCGCCGACTACCTCGTGGTCAACGTGAGCTCGCCCAACACCCCTGGCCTGCGCGACCTGCAGGCCGTGGATCGCCTGCGCCCGCTGCTTTCGGCGGTGAAGGAGGCGGCCGGGCGCACCCCGCTGCTCGTGAAGATCGCGCCGGATCTGGCGGACGAGGACGTGGACGCCGTGGCCGAGCTCGCCGCCGAGCTCGGGCTGGCGGGCGTCATCGCCACCAACACCACGATCAGCCGTGAGGGCGTCGCGAGCACCGAGGCGGGCGGCCTGTCCGGCCGGCCGCTCAAGGCCCGCTCGCTGGAGGTGCTGCGCCGCCTGCGCCAGAAGGCCGGCGACCGGCTCACACTCGTCTCGGTCGGCGGCGTGGAGGACGTCGACGACGTCTGGGAGCGGCTGCTGGCCGGCGCCACCCTCGTGCAGGGATACACCGGCCTGATCTACGAGGGCCCCCTGTGGCCGTCCCGGATCAACCGGCAGCTCGCCCGCAGGCTGCGACGGCACGGCTACGGCTCGGTCCGCGAGATCGTCGGCCGCACCGCATGAATCCCCTTCTCCCGGAATTGGAGAGCGCCATGAGCGTCAAGACGTACACCGTGCAGGGCATGACCTGCGGCCACTGCGTGAGCTCGGTCAAGGAGGAGGTCGGCGAGATCCCCGGCGTCACCGGCGTCGAGGTCGACCTCGGCAGCGGCCGTCTCGACGTCTCCGGCGACGTCGCCGACGACGCCGTGCGCAAGGCCGTCGAGGAGGCCGGCTACACCCTCGTGTGACCTTCGGCCGTGCCCACCGGTCACGTGACGACGGATGACGCCGCCGGGTCACGGGGTCCGGTGAGGGACCCCGTGACATGCTGTAGCCGGCGTAGGTCGACATCCGTCACGCGGCGGTGAGGGACTCGGTGATCTTGCGGGCCATCTCGGCCATGGCGGGGCTGGGCTCGCCCTTCTGCGGCCGGGTGGCTGCTTCGACGGCGACGAGGACGGTGCGGCGGAAGTTGTCGGCCTCTGCCGGAGCCTGCTTCTTGAGCAGGGTCATGGATGCCGTCAGGGCCGGCAGCACCTGGTCGGCGAGTGCGGCTGTGGACCTGCCGTTCAGACCCTTGGGCGCCTTGGCGAGCACGTGCCCGACCAGGCCGGTCGCGGAGGTCAGGGCGATGGAGCCCTCGGTGGCGATCTTGTGGGGCGAGCCGGCGGCACCGGCGGCGGTCATCAGCGAGACGGCGCCCCACGCGGCGGTCCGCAGGGTGAGCGTGTCCTGGTCGGTGAGGGTGACGGTCATGGTGGTGTGCTCCTTCGAAGCTGTTACGAGATCCGACTGAACGGACCGGTTGCGATTGCGGTCCTCTTGGCGCTCCGGGGTATCCGGATTGCTCAGGCCGGGTCGCCCGAGGGGACCTGGCCCGGGGCCGAGGCCGCGATCGCTGTTCCGTTCATGGAGACAACCATCGCCGACCGCCCTGATACCGGGCCGTCGCCGTGCTGACGCGGCCGCTGACACGGCGCTAAGGTGATCGGCCATGGGTGTCCTGGTCGACTACTTCACCGCCGATTCCGACAGGTCCGCCCGGCGTGCCCTGTCCGCCGGGCCGGGGGCGGTCGACCTGCCGTACGTGGACTGCAAGGGATGGCTCGACGAGCTCGACACGCTCGTCGCCGAGCTCAGCGGGCGCGACCTCAGCGAGTTCGGCGAAACGGAGACGGTCGTCACGGACGGCGAGGCGGCGGGCGTGGAGCGCATGGCGTCCGAGACCGTCGAGGCGCTCGCCGCCGTGGACGACGCGCGGCTGCGCGAGTACGCCGAGGAGGAACTGTTCGACGAGTTCGAGGTCGAGCGGGTCACGGCCCTACGGGACCTGGCCCGCACGGCCGTACGGCTCAACCAGGGGATGTACTGCTGGATGTGCCCCTGAACGCCTCGAACAGCTCCTCGCGGAGGGCGGGCGGCAGCCTGCGGCCCATGTCCAGCGTGCTTACCACCGCGTGGTCGTCGTTGTGCTCCACGGCATTGCCCGCGAGGAACTCCAGGCTGAAGCGGGCCTCCTTCCGGTGTTTCTCGTCCGGCCAGGTCTCCACCAGCGGTAGCACCGCCCGCACCCGGGCGGTCACGCGATCGAGGAGTGCATAGCCGGGCGGGCCGGGCCAGCGCTGCGCGTGCAGGTCGATGTGCTTGAAGGCGACGTAGTCCAGCTCGGCGGCGGTGAAGTCGTTGCCGGTGAACGCGTTGCGCTCCCTGCCCAGCACGGCCTGGTCCTTCATCGGACGGCCCCAGAAGTTGATCTCGCGGAGCCGCCCGGAGAAGACGCAGCCGACGAACTCGGCCTCCGTCGTGAACGTCTGCTGCCTCAGCCGGGACCGGTCGAACACGCACCTCTCGAACCGCACGTTGCCGAACGAGGTGAGGGGCGCGAAGCGCGTACGCCGGAACACGCAGTCGCGGAAGACCGACTGCGGCCACCTGTCGCCCCTCCACGTCCGCCGGAGGCCGGCACCCATCGTGAGGTTGTCAAAGGCAGCGCCGGAGAAGTCGCAGCCGTCGAACTCGCTGCGTTCGACGATGAAGTCGGCGAACCGCATATCGGAGAAGTCCACGTTCACCAGCCGTGCCCGGTCGAAGATCACGCTCGACACTCCGGCCGGCAGCTCGAACCGCTGGTCGCGCAGCTCACCGCGGGCGACCCACGCGTGCCGCCACTCTTCCGGGCTCGGCCGCAGGCTGAACCGCTCGGACGCGCTCACGCCGCCCACCCGCCGCGGCCATTGCGTGGGAAAAGGCGGATCACGATCATGTGCTCCGAAAATACGAGATCATGCATGGGCGGAGTCTCGCAGCCCGCCCCGACAAAGCTAAGCGAGCGACCCCCCATGAGCGCCATCTACGACCAGGCCGACGGCGAGCGGATCGCCGTGGCCGACAGCGGTGATTCCGTGAGCATCATCAACCGCTCCGGGAGGATCGTCGTCGCCAAGAAGGACGTCCGCCGGCTGGCCGAGCGGATCCTGGCCGCGGCGGGCAGGATGGCCGTCGTCCTGTTCCCGCCGGCCCTGCGGAAGGACACGCTGTCGGTCTCCGGCCCGTCCGGGCGCTGGAAGGTCCGCGTCTCGCCGAAGAACGGCGCTCGCGTCCTCGTCGAGGTCGATCCGCAGGGTCTCGGGCCGGCCGAAGCGTACGAACTCGCCGCCGCCGTCGCGGTGGCCGGGCGCCACATCGGAGACGCCGCGCAGGCCGATCTCCGCCTGACCTCGAGGATCCGTGAGGTGATCGACACCTACCAGGGCCTCGACGCGGAGAAGATCGCGGCCGCCATCGTCGCCGAGGTCCTCGACGGAGCCTGAGGCCCGGGAAAGCCGGTTGCCCCGCGCGATGGAGCCTGCGGAAGATGTCGGCTGTGGGAGACGGGCACGTACGCGGACTGGAGCTGTCGCGGCGGTTCTACCTGGAGGCGGTGGCGCCGCTGCTGGCGCGGCGCTTCGGCGGCCTCACGCACACGGCGGCCCTCGTCGGTCCCGGTTCGGAGGTGCTCGGCTACGACACCGAGCGGTCCACCGACCACGACTGGGGCCCACGGCTGCAGCTGTTCCTGAGCCCCGAGGACGCCGCCGCCCACGGCGAGGCCGTGGACGCCGCGCTCGCCGGGAGCCTGCCGCCGAAGTTCCTCGGCTATCCCACGAACTTCGGCCCGCCCGCGTCGGACGGCACCCGGCGCATGGAGACGACGGACGGGCCGCGCCGGCACGGAGTGGTGGTGGCCGACCTGACCACATGGCTCACCGGGCACCTCGGGTTCGACCCGATCGCGGGCGTCGGCCTGTCCGACTGGCTGGCGACGCCCACCCAGACGCTCGCGGAGATCACGGCGGGGGAGGTCTTCCACGACGGTCTGGGCCTGCTCCTGCCGGTCCGGCGGCGCCTCGCCTGGTATCCCGACGACCTCTGGCGCTACGTCCTGGCCTGCCAGTGGCGGCGCATATGCCAGGAGGAGGCGTTCGTGGGCCGCGCCGGCGAGGCGGGTGACGAACTGGGCTCCGCCGTCACCTGCGCCCGTCTGGTGCGGGACCTCATCCGGCTCGCCCTGCTCATGCACCGCCGCTACCCGCCGTACGGCAAGTGGCTGGGCAGCGCCTTCGCCGCCCTGCCGTGCGGGCCCGATCTGGCGCCCGTGCTCGTGGCGGCCGTGTCGGCCACCGACTGGCGGGAGCGCGAGCGCCACCTCGCCACCGCCTACGAGGCGCTCGCGGCCCTGCACAACGCCCTCGGCCTCACCGCGCCCGTCGATCCGCGCACCCGGCCCTACCACAGCCGGCCCTTCCGGGTGCTGCGCGCCGAGCGCTTCACCGAGGCGCTGCTGGAGACCATCGCGGATCCGGAGGTGCGGCGGCTGCCCCTCACCGGCGCGGTGGACCAGTACGTGGACAGCACCGACGTGCTGTGCGACCGCCCCCGGGTGCGGCGCGTCGCCGACGCGGCGCGGCCTTAGAGGCTGGGCCGGGTGGAGTCGGCCGACAGGCTGAGCTCGTGCAGGTGGCGCATCACGTCGTGCACGGCGACGGCGCCCGGGCGGTGGCGACGCCATCCGGTGCCGCCCCGCTGCCAGGGCCGCGGGCCGGACAGCGGGCGGTACTCCACGCCGAACGCGTCCAGCCGCTCCAGATGGGTATCGAGGCGGCGGAAGAAGTCCTCGGGCCCGGCCGGGCCGCCGGTCCACGCGACCTCGGCCGCCGCGCAGCCCCGGGGCCAGGCGCGGTAGTCGAGCGTCCGGCCGTCCGGGATGCGCTCGCTCCACAACTGGAACTGGACGCCGATCACCCGGGCACGCTCCTCCTCCGGCCACTCGGACGGCGCGGGCGCGAAGGCCGCCACGTCGGCCACGGTGATCGCGTCCCCCAGGCCGGCCGGCTCCTCGGGCGAGGCCGCCTCGGCGTAGTCGAAGTACATCGGGAAGACCGGCGTCGCCACCACGTCGTGCCCCGCCGCCGCGGCCCGGCGGGCGACGTGCTCGCCGCGCCACGGCATCACGATCGTGTCCGGCCGCAGCCTGCCGCTGACGAACGCCTCGTCCCACACCACCGTGCGGCTGCCGCGCTCGGCCAGCGCGTCGGCGAGCCGTCGCAGGAACCAGGCGTGCAGGGCACCCGTGCTCTCCAGGCCCAGCGAGGCCTGGTACGCCGAGATCTCGGCCGACGCCGCCCAGTCGTCGAGCACGCACTCGTCGCCGCCGATGTGGAAGTAGGGCACGTCGCCCAGGGCGTCGGCGATCTCGCCGAACACGGTGGTCAGGAAGTCGACGGTCGCCGGAAGCGGGGACAGGATCGCCGACGAGATGCCCCACCGGTCCAGCACCTCGTAGCGCTCCTGCGGCCGGGACGCCAGCGCGGGATAGGCCGCCAGCACGGCGGAGGCGTGCCCCGGCACGTCGATCTCGGGCACGACGACGACCGCCCGGGCCCGGGCGTACGCCGCGATCTCCGTCAGGTCGGCGAGCGTGTAGTGGCCGCCGTGGGGGACGCCGTCGAAGGCGAGTTCCTCCCCCTTGTGGCTGGTGATCGTCCGGGGCCGGTGCGAGCCCACCTCGTGCAGCAGCGGGAACGCCCTGCTCTCCACCCGCCAGCCCTGGTCGTCGGCCAGGTGGAGATGCAGCCGGTTGAGCTTGTGCAGCGCCATCAGGTCGATCATCCGCAGCACCTCCCGCTTCGGCAGGAAGCTGCGGGCCACGTCGAGGTGCGCGCCGCGCCAGGAGAACTCCGGGGCGTCCTCCACCCGCCCACAGGGGACCGTCCACGACGTCCCGGGCACGAGGGCCGACCGGAACGCCTCGGCCGGCAGGAGTTGCCGCAGCGTCTGCCCGGCGTAGAACGCGCCCGCCCGGTCTCCGGCCGCGATGCGCACGCCGTCGCCCGCGATCGTCAACGCGTACGCCTCCGGCCCGAGTCGGGGGTCCTCCTCCACCCGTACGGCCGCCGTGGCGGCGTCGCCGGGCCTCAGGTCGAGCACGGGGAGCGCGAGCCGTACGGCGTCGGTGAGCGGGGCCGGGCCCGACACGGTGGAACCGGGGGCGATCTCGGCCGGCCCCGAGCCCGTCTCGGCGAGCCTCGGCAGGGGAAGGAGATGGTTCATGCCGCCGATGATGCCAAACCCCACCGACAGCCCGGCCACCCCGTCCCCAGCCCCCTGAAAGCCGCTGAGGGCCGTCCAGGCGCGGTCAGCGGGCGGAGGTGAGGTAGTTCTCCAGGCCCTTCGCCAGCGACTGAGCGATCTTCGCGCGGAACGCGGGGTCCTTGAACCTGGCGGCGTCCTTGGCGTTGCGCATGTTGCCGCACTCGATGAAGATCTTCGGCACCGTCGACAGGTTGAGCCCGCCGAGGTCGCTGCGGTAGTTCAGCGCCTGCCTGCCGATGTAGTTCGAGTACGGCAGACCGGTGCCGCTGTGGAAGGCGTCCCGCACGTTCTCACCGAGCCGCGCCGAGTCCTTCACGACCGGATCGACCGGCCCGCCGATCTTCTTCGGCATGATGATGTGGAAGCCGCGAAGGTTCGCCGCCGCGCCGTCGCCGTGGATGGAGATCGCCGCGTCCGCGTGGGCCCTGTTCCCGATGGCGGCCCGCTGGTTGATGCAGGGACCCCACTCGGTGCTGCTCGTCCGGGTGAGCTTGACCTTGGCCCCTTGGGCGCGCAGGAGCTTCGCGAGCCTGTTGGACACGTCCCAGGTGAAGGCCGCCTCGGTGTAGCCGTCGTTCGTCGACGTGCCGGTCGTGTCGCAGGCCTTCTTCTGGTTGGAGATGTCGACCAGCTGGTTGATCTCCTTGGTGTGGCGGAAGTTGCCGCCGTTGTGGCCCGGGTCGATCACCACGACCTTCCCGGCCAGCGGCAGGGCCTCCGTCTCGGAGGCGGCCGTACGGGTGGTCGGGGCGGCCGTCCCGGAGGCGTCCGTCTGATCCTGGGTCGCGGCCGGCCGTCCGAGCTGGGGCGAGGCGGCGGGGGCCGAGGCCCCCGTGTCGGAGACCTCAGCGCCGCCGCAGGCGACGGCTCCGACCCCGCACAGGGCCAGGGCTGCGGCGGCGAGTGGTCGTCTGATCACGGTCGAAATCCCTTCCCGGAGGTGTGGTCTCCCCAACCTAACCGGAACGGAGTCGTGATCAGACCGTTATGCCGGAAACCTGCCCACCCACGCCGGCTCGGGGACCTCCTGCCGATGCAGGAGAGCGGCCAGCTCACGGGCATCCTCGGCGTCGAGGCCCAGCACCACGCGGGGCCGTCCCCAGGGGTGGTCGATCGAGTGGGCGACGTAGCTCGCCACCGACTCGGCGACGTCCTCGCTGCCCAGCCCCCGGCTCTCCCTCCAGTGCGCCCAGGCCCGCTCCAGTTCGCCGGCGGCCCGCTGAGCGCAGGAGACCAACTCAGGATCACGCATGAATCCCCCCCGATTCCCGGTCGCCGGCCCGCGGGCAGCCCTTCCGCGACCCGCCGGGGGCCGGCGCCACGGCTGAAGTCAACACCGGCCGCGAGGGGACACGTCGGTGATTGACCTAGCTTTGGCCACCGCTTGGAGCGGGCCCGGTGCTGCGCCGTACGACGAGTTGCGGGCTCACCTGCCGCAGCCGGGCGGTCTTGCCCGGCTCGGTGATGCGGTCGCTCAGCAGCGCCGCCGCCGAGCGGCCCATGGCCCGCCGGGGCTGGTCCACGCTGGTCAGCGAGATGTGGGTGACGGAGGCGAGATGCGTGTTGTCGTATCCGACGACCGACAGGTCCTCGGGCACCCGCAGCCCCAGCTCGCTCGCCGCGGTCAGCACGCCCATGGCCACGATGTCGTTCGCCGCGAAGATCGCCGTCGGCCGGGGTTCGCGCTTCAGCAGCGCCAGCGCCGCGCGCCGGCCGCCCTCCTCGCTGAAGTCGCCGTGCTCGACCATGATGTACGGCGCCAGCGCGTGGCGGCGCATGGCCACCAGGTAGCCCTCGCAGCGGCAGCGGGCGGCCGACGACGGGGCGCCCTCGATGTGGGCGATGCGCCGGTGGCCCAGCTCCACGAGGTGGTCCACCGCGAAGCGGGCGCCGAGCTGGTCGTCGTCGACGACGATGTCCACGCCCTCGAGTTCGACGTCGCGTTCGCCGACCACCACGGTCGGCGTGTAGGCCGCGGCCTCGGCCAGGGTGTCGCTGGACGGCGCCACCCCGAGCAGGACCAGTCCGTCCACCCGCAGTTCGAGGAAGGCCTCGACGGCCTCGTCCTCGAACGCCGGGTCCCAGCGGCCGCTGCCGATCAGCAGCCGCAGCCCGTCGCCGTGCAGGCTCTCCTGCAGGCCGTCGAGGAACTCGGCGTAGAAGGGGTTGTGCAGGTCGGCCACGAGCGCGCCCACCAGGTGGGTGCGCCCCTCGACCAGGCTGCGGGCGACGGCGTTCGGGCGGTAGCCGAGCTCCCGGGCGGCCTGGAGGACCGCCTCCCTGCGGTGCTCGCTCACGTGCGGGGAGCCCCGCAGCACGAGAGACACCAGCGACTTGGAGACTCCTGCCCGCTCGGCCACGTTGCGGATCGTCGGGCGTGGCCGCGGGCTGAACCCATCGGACAGTCCGCCGGTGGGGATCGTGACCCCGACGTCTTTCCGGGCAGTGGTCTGCATGGACGGTCCTGACATGGTTCTCCCCACGATGCGTGGACGTGCACCTGACACACCAAACGATCGAGTCGCCCAGAGGGTACGGGTTGATCGCGGTAAGACAGGATCCTTCCTCTAATCGGGCGTTGGGAAGGTTAGCCGCACCACGGGTAGGACGCCGGAACCGGGAGGGGGTTAGAGGGGGACCCTTGATCCGGCCGATCCCCCTCCCAGAGGGCCGATTCGCTAGGGTGCGGAGTGTGAGTGCCACACGCCAAGCGGAAGACGGCGCACGTCCGGCGCGCCGCAGGCTCAGCGTGGACCGGCGGCGGGAGGAGCTCATCGCCGCCGCGCTCGAGCTGTTCAGCAGGCACGACGCCGAGGACGTCTCGATCGACGACGTGGCGGCTTCCGCGGGCGCGTCGAGGGCGCTCGTCTACCACTACTTCGGCGGCAAGCAGGAGCTCTACGTGGCGGCCCTGCGCAGCGCGGCGGCCGAACTGCAGGCGCGGTTACAGACGCAGGGCGAGGGCGGGCCGCTGGAGCAGCTCAGCTCGGGCCTGACCCGTTACTTCGACTTCGTGGAGGAGCACGCGGCCGGCTTCGCCGCGTTGCTCAGGGGAGGCCCGGCCAACCGCGCAGGGGAGATCGGCGAGATCGTCGACGGGGTGCGGCAGCGCATGCTGCGCATGATCGTTCATCAGATGGGGGTCGACGCGCCCGGTCCGGCGCTGCGCGTCACGCTGAGGTCGTGGGTCGCCTCGGTGGAGACGGCCGGCCTCGACTGGCTGGAGCACCGCGACATGGAGCGGGCCGAGCTGGAGCGCCTCCTGGTGGACCAGATGGTCGCGCTCCTGCGGGCGGCGAGCGGGCACGATCCCGGGGTGCGGGTGCTGCTGGAGACCCTGCTGCCCGCCGTGAACTCCTGAACCCTTCAACGCATTCGCGACGAGGTACGAAGACCAGGGCGTACGTATGGGGAGACGGGGGAGCCGCCGGGGCGGACGGAACGGACCGTGCACGCGGGGAGGCGCCGGGCGGGCGGCGCCGACCCCAGATCCCTCCCATGACCCGTAGCGGTCACGGGAGCGTGGTGGACGCGCTCACATCCCCGACGCGAGCGCGCCGTCGTTCCCCCCGTGGCGTGACGGCCACGTCCTACTCGGACCGCTGCTGCGGAATCCCCGCGAGCAGTGCCCGGACCTCGGTCTCCCGGTACCGCCGGTGACCGCCGAGGGTGCGGATGGACGTCAACTTGCCCGCCTTCGCCCACCGGGTCACGGTCTTGGGGTCGACGCGGAACATCGTGGCGACCTCCGCCGGGGTGAGCAGCGGCTCGGCCTCGGGTGTACGAGCTGACATTTGTGCGGCCTCTCCTCCGTGTGGACCGCCGGCAGCGATCCTTGCGACTTGTCTGGCGCAAGTGCCCCTTCCGTCAATCCCTGCCCTGTCGCGTCGCACCACTCTGGACACCGCTTGGTCTGGGCAAATCTTGTCGGTCGCGGCACTGTCACGGATGTCCTTCAATGATCCAAAACGTGCGGTTTCTAGGATCATTTACGGCATCACCCGATGTGACCATACAGCCACGTAGTGCGATTGGCGAGCCCTCTGGGCACAACGTCTCGACCACGGGTTGATGTCACGCTCGGTGATTCTAGCGACACGTTTCGTGGTATCGCAGTGAAAACGGCAAACTACTCAGTTCGTAGATGTGAGATCGACTATGCCATGACCAGAATCGGCAGGTCAGGGCATGTTCATGACCGTCAGTTTGCCGATTCCAGGGCGCGGATCGACCTCCAGCGGAGGATGACCCGCTGATACATCGCGAAGGCAAGTTCTTCCTGACCGTTGTCCAAACCCGCGAGGGCCGTCGCCACCTCGGCGACGGACTGGTCGCCCTGCAGGGTCCTGTCGTCCATCAGATGGACGAGGCCGCCGTAGTCGAGCTCCACCAGCGAGTGGGGGTGGAACTCCTCCAGCCAGCGGCCCACCTCCTCGACCTCGGTGAGGGCCGCCACCTGTCCGACGTGCCTGCGGATCACCACCAGCGCCCGGGCGACCCGGCGCCGGGCCTGTGCCATCGAGGTGACGTACAGCATGTTCCTGGGCGGTGCGGCGGTGGTCTGCGCGCCCGCCTCGGACGGCTGCTCCGAGCCCAGCACGAGCCAGCGCTCGGCCGAGTCGAACGGCACGAACCACGCGATCGGCACATGCCAGGTGCTCGTGCGGATGTGGGTGCGAAGGGATTGCTCTCCCCGCTTGAACCGGTCGAAGTCGTCGGCGGTCTGCTCCGCGATGGCCTGGGGCACGAACCGGGAGGCGAGCTTGACCGGGACGCTCCCGCGGAACGACGCGAACGCCAGCCACGACCGCAGCCTGCTCTGCCAGGGGCAGACGTACAGCGTCTCCTCCACCCGGCGCAGGTACGCGTTGGGGCTCTCCCGCTCGGGCGCCGGCAGCGGCGGGACCGACAGCAGGCGGCGGACCGCCTCGCCGTGTTCGACCTCGAGCGCGCCTGCCCGGCGCGGCCGGTCGCGCGATTCGGCGTACCGGGCCCACCGAGCCTGATCCTGAGGGGCGAAAGCGGTCAGCGGCTCGTACACACGGAGATAGGCGGCGTAGGGGAGCACACCAGAATCGTGCCACGTCGCCGGACACATGTGCAGCACCATCTCGGCTTTTCATGATCGTTTCGCGGGTGCGTCGGATAAGCTGAAGGCCGATCGCCGCAACGAGGCGGCGTACACGATCAGGAGTCACCACCGTGACCGACGTTTTCGGGCTGTCCCACAAGGATTCCAGCTCCGGCGGCGACACGAACCCCGCCCAGCCGGTGCGACACGAACAGGTCGTCTTCTGCTCCGACGAGCGCAGCGGCCTTTACGCCATCATCGCGATCTACAGCACCGCCCTCGGACCGGGGCTCGGCGGCACCCGGTTCTATCCCTACCAGAGCGAGCAGGCCGCACTCGCCGACGTGCTCAACCTCTCCCGGGCCATGGCGTACAAGAACGCGCTGGCCGGCCTCGACCACGGCGGCGCCAAGGCCGTCATCATCGGCGACCCGACGACCGACAAGAGCGAGGCACTCCTGCGGGCCTACGGCAGGTTCGTCCAGTCGCTCGGCGGGCGCTACTACACGGCCTGCGACGTGGGCACCTACAGCGAGGACATGGACGTTGTGGCGCGCGAGTGCTCCTACGTCACCGGCCGCACCCCGGCGCACGGCGGCGCCGGAGACTCCTCCATCCTCACCGCGTTCGGCGTGTTCCAGGGCATGCGGGCCGCCGCCGACCACGTGTACGGCGCCTCCTCCCTGAGCGGCAGGCGGGTCGGGGTCGAGGGGGTCGGCAAGGTCGGCCGCCGCCTGGTCGACCACCTGATCGAGGACGGGGCCGAGGTCGTGATCTGCGACGTCGACGAGCAGGCCGTCGAACGGGTGCGGCGGCGCCACCCCGCCGTCGAGGTCGTGGCCGACGCCGCCACGCTCGCGAGCTCCGACATCGACGTGTACGCGCCCTGCGCCCTCGGCGGCGCGCTGGACGACGAGACCGTCCCCCGGCTCAAGGCGAAGATCGTATGCGGCGGCGCCAACAACCAGCTCGCCCATACCGGCGTCGAGAAGCAGCTCGCCGAGCGGGGCATCCTGTACGCCCCGGACTACGTCGTGAACTCCGGCGGGGTCATCCAGGTGGCCGACGAGATCGAGGGCTTCGACATGGAACGTGCCCGCGCCCGGGCGGCGAAGATCTTCGACACGACCTTGAAGATCTTCCGCTCGGCCGAGGAGGAAGGCGTCCCTCCCGCCGTCGCAGCGGATAGGCTGGCAGAGCGGAGAATGTCAGAAATCGGTCGGCTAAGGGGTATTTGGCTCCGGCGCTGACCGCCGCCGCTCGTACGACGTACCGAGCGGCGCACAAACCAGGTACGGTAATAGGCGAACGAGAGACTGACGCCTGAAGTCAGGTGGCGTCGGTGCGCGGTGCGTTAGTGACGAGGGGTCGGGCACGGCCCCGCATGAGGGGGTCGAGCCAATGGGGCGCGGCCGAGCCAAGGCCAAGCAGGTCAAGGTCGCCCGTCAGCTGAAGTACAACAGCGGCGGTACGGATCTTGAGCGCCTGCGCGCGGAGCTCGGAGTCGTGGACGCCGACGATTCCGGCCACAGTGACGAGCATGACCCTTACGACGAGTTGGCTGATCGCTACGCCGATTACGCGGCCGTCGACGACGACGACGGCGACGACGATCGCCGTGGGCGGCGTTGACCCGGTTCTGATCGCCAGCTGAGTGACCCGGCGGGGACGTTCCCGCCGGGTTCTCTCAATGTCCGCGAGCGCTCTCCCGCATGCCTCGCCTCCGGTACGGAGACGGGCGCGGGGTGAGAGCCGGCCGGTCGCACTGTCACAGTCGGTCGGCGTCATCGGCGTGTTCCACCATTCGTCGAGTCCGCCGGGCTGTCCAACTGGTGCATCTTATGTAGCCGGACGTCCCTCGCCGCCTCCCCGATGTGACGGATCGCATACGGGTGGCGTCGGTCACCATGAGGTGTGGCCGGACCGCCCGGCTGCGGCGCTCCGGACGACCGGCCGTGGCCGTCACGACCTCCGTCGGGCGATCGTCCATCGGGCCGGGCGGCCCGGACCTCACTGACGGAAACGGGCTCGTCCCTCGCCAGGGACGACCTCGCCCAGCACCCAGGCGGGCAGGCCGCGACCGTTCAGCAGGGCGAGCGCCTTGTCGGCCTCCGCCGCCGGGACGATCGCGCACATGCCCACGCCGAGGTTGAACGTCTTGTCCATCTCCTCCTGGGGCACGCCGCCGCGCCCTGCCAGCACCTCGAAGATCGCGGGCGGGGTCCAGGAGTTCCGGTCGAGAAGGGCGTCCACCGTGCCCGGCAGGGACCTGGCCAGGTTGGCCGCCAGCCCGCCCCCGGTGATGTGGGCCAGGGCGTGCACCTCGGTCTCCCGGATGAGCGCCAGGCAGTCGAGCGAATAGATGCGGGTGGGCTCCAGCAGTTCCTCGCCGAGCGTGCGGCCCAGCTCGGGCAGCTCCTGCTCCAGGCCCAGCCCGGCGGTCTTGATCACGTGCCTGACCAGCGAGTAGCCGTTGGAGTGGACGCCGCTGGAGGCCAGCCCGAGCACCACGTCACCCGGCACGACCCGGTCGGGGCCGAGCATCTCGTCCGCCTCGACGACCCCGGTGCCGGCTCCCGCGAGGTCGTACTCGTCGGGGCCCATCGCGCCGGGGTGCTCGGCGGTCTCCCCGCCGACCAGCGCGCAGCCGGCGAGCCGGCATCCCTCGGCCACGCCGCCCACGATGTCGGCGATCCGCTCGGGCACGACCTTGCCGCACGCGATGTAGTCGGTCATGAACAGCGGCTCGGCCCCGCAGACCACGAGGTCGTCCACGACCATGCCGACGAGGTCGATGCCGATCGTGTCGTGCTTGCCGAGCTGCTGGGCCAGCATGACCTTGGTGCCCACGCCGTCGGTGGACGTGGCCAGCAGCGGCCTGCGGTAGCGCAGGAACGCCGAGGCGTCGAAGAGCCCGGCGAAGCCGCTGGCGTCGTCCACGACCTCCGGGCGGCGGGAGCGCGCCACCCGCGACTTCATCAGCTCGACCGCGCGGTCGCCGGCCTCGATGTCGACGCCGGCGTCGGCGTAGCTGGTCATCGCTGAGCCTCCAGCACGAACTTGCCCACCCTGTCGTCCTCGATCGGAATGGGGTACTCACCGGTGAAGCACGCGCGGCAGAGCCGGTCGGCCGGCAGCGTCGTCGCCCGGGTGAGCCCCTCAAGGGAGATGTACCCGAGGGAGTCGGCGCCGAGCGAGGAGCGGATCTCCTCGACCGACAGCGACCCGGCGATCAGCTCCGCACGGGTGGCGAAGTCGATGCCGTAGAAGCACGGCCAGGCGACCGGGGGCGAGGAGATCCGGACGTGGACCTCGGTGGCCCCGGCCTCGCGCAGCATCTTCACGATGGCCCGCTGGGTGTTGCCGCGCACGATCGAGTCGTCCACGACCACCAGGCGCTTGCCCTCGATGACCTCGCGCAGCGGGTTGAGCTTGAGACGGATGCCGAGCTGGCGGATGGTCTGCGACGGCTGGATGAACGTCCGGCCGACGTAGGAGTTCTTCACCAGGCCCTGGCCGTACGGGATGCCGCTCTGCTCGGCGTAGCCGATGGCGGCGGGGGTGCCGGATTCGGGCGTGGGAATGACGAGGTCGGCGTCCACCGGGTGCTCGCGGGCCAGCACGCGGCCGACCTCGACCCGGGTGGACTGCACGCCGCGCCCGGCGATCGTGGTGTCGGGCCGGGCGAGGTAGACGTACTCGAACAGGCAGCCCTTGGGCTCGGCGGGCGCGAAGCGGCGCGAGCGGACCCCGCGCTCGTCGATGGTCAGCAGCTCGCCGGGCTCGATCTCGCGGATGAACGACGCGCCGACGATGTCGAGGGCGGCGGTCTCGGACGCGACCACCCAGCCGCGCTCCAGCCGGCCCAGCACGAGCGGACGGATGCCCTGCGGGTCTCGGGCGGCGAACAGCGTCGTCTCGTTCATCCAGACGAGCGAGTAGGCGCCCTTGACCTCCGGGAGTAGCTCGGCCGCCACGTCCTCGACCGGGCGCGAGGAGTCCTGCGCCAGGAGAGCGGTGAGCACCTCGGTGTCGGTCGTCGCCCGGGTGGAGCCCGGCGTGAGCCGTTCGGCGAGGTAGGCAGTGTTGATCAGGTTGCCGTTGTGGGCGAGCGCCAGCCCCTTGCCGTCGCTGGAGTTCAGCGTGGGCTGCGCGTTCTCCCAGACGCTCGATCCGGTGGTGGAGTAGCGGCAGTGCCCGATGGACAGGTGTCCCCGCAGGGTGCCGAGGATCGACTCGTCGAAGACCTGGGCCACCAGGCCCATGTCCTTGTAGACGAGGATGCGGTTGCCCTCGCTGACCGCGATGCCCGCGGACTCCTGTCCGCGGTGCTGCAGCGCGTAGAGGCCGTAGTAGGTGAGTTTGGAGACGTCCTCCCCGGGCGCCCATACGCCGAAGACGCCACAGGCGTCCTTCGGAGCGCGGTCCTGGGGGTCGAGGTCATGGCCCAGCCGGCCGTCGCCCTTCAACACGTACTTGAGTCTATTTGGGCGTTGGCGCTGCTCAAACCTGGGCATGCCCGTGAGGCGCCGGAAGCATCACCCGGCCTTTGCCGTGTCTCCCCTGCTCACAGGCGGATTTCGGGGGAGTCTGGGGTTTCGGGCAGGCCCCAAGAATCGGATATGGCCCTGAATCGGTACGGGAGGGATGATCGTGGCGACACCCGACGACCCCGGGCGCCCGCGGGAGCCGTACGGCCCGGGGGCCCCGGAGGAGCGGGAGCCGTCGGCCGGGACGCCCGAAGGACCCGCAGGGCCGCCCTACGGAGGCCCGCCCTACGGCCAGCCTCCTTATGGGCAGCCTCCTTACGGTCAGCCGCCGTACGGGGGGCCGCTGCCGCCGCCTCCGGGACCCGGCGGACCTCCCGGTGGGCCCTGGGGCCCTCAGCCGGGCGGCGGGCTCGGGACGGCCGCGCTGGTGCTCGGGATCTGCTCGATCGTCCTGCTGCTGGTCTGCGGCGTCGGCACGCTCGTGGCGGTCGTCGGGCTCGTCCTCGGCATCGTGGCGATCGCCAGGAACTCCAACCGGGGCAGGGCGGTCGGAGGCGTGGTGCTGAGCACGCTCACCCTGCTGCTCGCCCTGATCATGAGCGTGGCGCTCTACAACTGGTTCCACACCAGGCATGTCGGCGAGTGCTTCGACCGGCGGCTCTACCCCACCCAGGAGGACGCGCAGCGCTGCGTGCAGAACAAGCTCTCCGGGTTCCGGTAACCCCGGGCGGGGGTCACCAGAGGGGGAGCAGCGCGGACAGGTCGGCCCGGGAGCCGCTGGCCGCGATCTTTCCGGCGTCGGTGGCGCCGGCCCAGGACAGCCGGCCCGTGGCCAGTTCGAGCCAGGTGCGGGGGTCGGTCTCGATGACGTTGGGCGGGGTGCCCCGCGTGTGCCTGGGCCCCTCCACGCACTGCACGGCGGCGTACGGGGGGACCCGCACCTCCACCGACCGTCCCGGCGCCCGGGCGGCCAGGTCCTCCAGCAGGTGCCGTACGGCGGCGCGGGCGGCGGCCCTCACCGGCGTGAGCCCGGCCTCGTAGGCGTCGAGCACGGCCAGCACGCACGCGTCGCCCGCCCTGCTCTCGGGGCCGTCGAACGGCGGCCGTCCGAGATCGGCGAGCTGGGCGTCGAGCGCCTCTCTGATCTTCCCCGGGTCGAGTCTGCGTGCCGGCACCGGCCCATTGTCCCGGATCCCGCCCCCGCTCGAACTCGCGGGAAATGATGGGCGGTCTCCGTACATGAGAGGAGTGTCCGTAGGAGCATCCGACAAGGGGAACGATCATGGGAACCACCCGTGGATGACGAACCGTCGGCCCGGTTCGAGGCCGTCTACCGGGAGACGTACGGCCGGCTCACGGCGTACGCGGTGCGCCGGTGCGACTCGCCCCAGGACGCGGCCGACGTGGTGGCCGAGGTCTACACCGTCGCCTGGCGGCGGCTGGACGACTTACCCGAGGGGGACGAGGCCGTCCTGTGGCTGTACGGCGTGGCCCGCAACGTGGTGGCCAACCACCGCAGGGGCGAGGTACGCCGCCAGGCGCGCAGTGCCCAGCTCGACGCCGAGCTGGCCGACCTGTACGGCGACTCCCCCGAGAGCGGGGTCGAGCTGGCCGCGATCGGCGAGGCGTTCCGGAGCCTGTCCGACGACGACCGGGAGCTGCTGTCGCTGGTCGCGTGGGAGGGGCTGGGCCGCGAGGAGATCGCCACGGCGCTCGGCCTGTCGCGCAACGCCGTACGCATCCGGCTCCACCGCGCCCGCAGGCGCTTTTCCCGCGCGCTCGCCGAGGCGGGCGTCCATCTCACATCACAGAACCGGCTGACGCCGGCGGGGAGGTCGCTGTGAAGGACATCGAAGCGATGATCGGGCCGCTGGCCCGGGTCGAACCGGGAACGCCGGGTGGCCGCCCGTCCGACGCGGGGGCGCGGGCGTTGCTGGCCTCGATCACGGCGGAGCCGCCGGGCGGCGGCGTGGCCGTACCCGCGCGTGCGAGGCGTCGCGGCCCACACCGGCTGGCTCTGGGCCTGGCCGCCGCCGCCGTGGCCGCCGCGGGCATCGTCGTCGGCCCGAGCCTGCTCGACGACGGAGCCCTCACCACGCCTTCCTACGCCGTCACCAAGGACTCCCACGGAGTCGTGTGGGTCAAGGTCCGCGACTTCCGGGACGTCGCCGGGCTGACGAAGCAACTGCGTGACCTCGGGGTTCCCGCCATCGTCGACTACGCGCCTCTGGGGAAGAAGTGCCGGGAGCCGCGTGCCACCTACGTGGAGGACATCCCCCAGGGCCTCTACGACCCGCCGACGAACATCCCGGGGGAGAAGGAGGGCTGGCAGATGCGGATCGACACCAGGCTGTTCAAGCCCGGCCAGACCTTCGTCTGGACCCTCACGGCCCTGCCCGGCGGGGAAAGCAGCACCAGCACGATCCTCATGAACGACCCGGTGAAGCCGTGCGTGCTCGTGCCCGACGACACCCCCAAGATGAAGACGAGCGATCCGGAGCTCTTCGCCTATCGCCTGGCGACGACGAAGGGCCGCTCGCTCGCCGGATACCGGGTGGACGGGAAGACGGTGGGCGAGGTCGTGCCGGAGATCGAGAAGCGCGGCCTGAAGGTCACCTTCCTGATCATGGATCCCAATCCGCGGAACCTCGGCGGGTTCGGCATCGATCCGCGACGGCAGGACATCCCCGTCGGGAAGGACTGGACCGTCTGGGAGGCGGAGGAGTCCACCCGGAAGCCCGAACTGATCCGCCTGCTCGTGACCAAGGAGCACCTCGACTGGAATCCGGTCTACCACGGCGGTTCGCGCGACAACGTGATCAAGGAATAGGGCATCCCGTACGGCTCCGGGGTGCGGAGCCGTACGGGGGACTCAGCTTGGGAGCGGGTCCTGGCCGAGGATCCTGGCGCCGTTGGCGGCGGAGGCGCGGACCGCGGCGAAGCCGGAGTCGATCATCTCGCGCTCGTACGAACGCAGTGCCGGGAGCAGGGGACGGCCACCGGCGAGAGCGGCGGCCAGGCTCGCGGCGTCCCGGAGGGCGAGGTTGGCCCCGGCGCCCCCCGCCGGGCTCATCGCGTGGGCCGCGTCGCCGAGCAGCGTGACGCGGGTGGTGTCCCAGGGGGCGATCGGAACGCTGGTGCGCAGCACCAGCGGGAAGATCTCCCGCCAGTCGGCGAGCATCCGCCGGATGCGGGGATGCCAGCCGGACGTCATCTCCATGACGAGGGATCTGAGCAGGTGCGGCTCCGGCGGCAGCTCTTCGGTGCGGGCGCTGAAGGAGAGGGTGGCGTAGTCGCGGGTGTGGGCGATGCCCACCACGCGGTGGCCGGGCCCGGTGACCGCGCTGAACACGTGGTCCAGGTCCTCGGCCGACTCTCGCGGGATCTTGCCGTAGAGCTGGGTGAGGCCGGTGCCGACGACGCGGGCGTGCGGCAGATACTGCCGGCGCACGGCGGAGCCGACGCCGTCGGCGCCCACCAGCACCTCGCCGATGGCGGTGGTGCCGTCGTCGAAGCGCGCGGTCACATACTCGTCCTCCGCCTGGAAGGCGGTGAGGCGCTTGCCATAGGTGACCAGCCCCTTCACGTCGGCCAGCAGCGTGTCACGCAATTCCTGCCGGTCGACCGACAGGTGCCGGCCGCCGAAATCGTGCTCTTCCAGCACCCGCAGTGCCGGATCGAGACGGACGAACCGCGGCCCGGGCGTGTGGGCGGCGGCCAGGAACGCGGCCCAGCGCTCGGGCGCGAGCACGGATGCCAGCGCGTCGATGCCCAGGTCGCCGAGATGGAGACGGTATCCCTGCCCACGGATCACGGGCGAGGCGTCGCGTTCGTAGACGGCCACGTCGACGCCGGTCCCGCGCAGTCCGTTGGCCAGGGCCAGCCCGCCGAGACCGGCCCCGATGACGATCACTCTCATCGCCGCTCACCGCCGAAGTCGGCCGCGTGCTCGGCGGCCCACGCCGACAGCGGTGTGGCCGGAGTTCCGGTGATGTCGAGCACGGCAGTGGTGACGGCGGGCGGCGGGGCGGCGATCAGCGTGGCGTACCCGTCGAGCAGTTCGTCCACGAAGCCGTCGGGAAAGCCGGGATCGGCCAGCAGCCTGGCGCGTTCCTCCTCCCGTGTCAGCTCGTGCCAGCGCAGCGGGCGCCCGGTCGCCTCGCCGATGATCCGCACCTGCTCTTCCTGGGTGAGCACCTCGGGTCCGGTGAGCGTGTACCGGCGCCCGGCGTGCCCGTCCTCCGTCAGGGCGCGTACGGCCACCGCCGCGATGTCGTCCTCGTGGATCGGCACCGTCTTCAGTTGCCCGTAGGCGCCTCGCACGATGTCACCGGCCTTGATCTGCTCGCTCCACCACAGGGTGTTGGCCATGAAGGTGCTGGGGCTCAGGATCGTCCACTTCATGCCGGACTGCTCGACGAGGTGTTCCACGGTGGCGTGCCAGCGGGCGACCGCGGTGGGCTGCAGCTCGGGGGCCACGCCCGGGCGTGCGTCGCCACCGGTCATGAAGACGACCCGGCGGGCGCGGCGCTTGAGCGCGCCGACGAGGGGCCGGGCGGGTTCGGCCGAATGGAACGGCCACATCAGGAACGCCGCCTCGACACCGTCAAGGGCGCCGGGTGCGTCCAGGTCCGGAGTGACGACCTCGACGCCCGTGGGGAGGCCGGCGGTTCGCGGGCGGCGGCTGGTCGCCCGTACGGCGGCGCCCGCCCGGGCGAGTCGCTCCACGACGCGCCGGCCGACGGTTCCCGTGCCGCCGAAAACCAGGTAAGTGCTCATGCGCCCACGATCACCTCTCACCTGCGCCGCCCGCAGGCGGGCGGGCTCTCTGCGGCGAAAAGTCGCATGAAACCATGAGATATGGAGAAAACCAGCGTGCTTGACGGCCTCGATCGTGCTCTCGTGCACGCGCTTCAGATCGACGGCCGGGCTTCCTTCCGCCGGATCGCCGAGGTCGTCGGCACCTCCGAGCACACCATCGCGCGCCGCTACCGCAGGCTGCGCTCTCAGGGGCTCCTGCGGGTGGTCGGGGTGCTCGACGGCACCCGCTTCGGGCAGACCGCCTGGGCGGTGCGCCTGGTGTGCACGCCGGACGCCGCCGGGCCGGTGGCCGAGGCGCTGGCCCGGCGTGAGGACACCGTCTGGGTGCGCCTGCTGTCCGGCGGCACCGAGATCGCCTGCGGCGTCCAGGCCGGCGGGGAGGGAGACGACCTGCTGCTGAGGAAGCTCCCCAAGACGCCGCGCGTCGTCGCGATGTCGGCGCACGCCACGCTGCACATGTTCGCCGGATGGCGCAGCCGGACCGTCGTGCTCTCGGACGAGCAGGCCGCACGCCTGCGCCCGGATCACGTGGACGAGCACGAGACCAGCCTGGACGACGAGGACCGTGCCCTGCTGCGGGTGCTGGCCCGGGACGGCCGGGCCGGCTTCGGCGAACTGGCGGCGGCGGCCGGGTGCTCGCAGACCACGGCCCGCCGCCGGCTGGAGCAACTGCGCGCCGGCGGCGCGCTGCGCTTCGACGTCGAGATCCCCGCCCGGGCGCTCGGCTACCACGCCGAGGCCTGGTTGTGGATGAAGGTCGAGCCACGGGCGCTGACCACGGTCGGCGCGGCCATGGCCGGGCACGCCGAGGCCGATGTGGTGGCCGCCACCACCGGCCCCACCAACCTGATGGCCGGGGTGACCTGCCGGGACACCCGGGCCCTCTACCGCTACCTGACGGAGCGGGTGGCGACGCTGGACGGAGTGCGCGAGGTGGAGACCGCCCCGGTGATCCGCACCGTCAAGCGGGCCGGTGCCCTGCTGCCCTGAGCCCCCTGCCCTGAGCCCTGCTGCCCCGAGCCCGCTGTCCTGTTGCTTTCGTGCTCTGCTGTCCTGATGTCCTGAGCCCCGTTGCCCTCAGCCCCGGGAGTCAGGCGACGGGCTCGGCCACGGCGGGTTCGCTGGGCTCGGCGGAAGCGGCGGCGGCCCGGGTGCGGCGCAGGGAGTAGACGCTGACCGGGACGCCGACCAGCACGATCGCCGCCGCGATCACCAGCGTGAACCGGTACGCCTCCAGGAAGGCGTGCAGCGGAGCGCCGCCGACCGCGCTCTGCCTGGCGCTCAGGATCGCGCCCAGGATCGTGATGCCGAGCAGGCCGAAGACCTCACGGGAGACGTTGAGCACGCCCGAGGCCACGCCCGCCCTCGCGGGGGGCATCGCGTTCAGCACCACGTTGGTCAGCGGGACGAGCAGGCCGGCGCCCGCGCCGTACAGCAGGAACCAGGGGAGCAGGTCGCCGTAGTGGGAGCCCTCGCCGGCGCTCGACAGGCCGCCGACGGCCACCGCCATCAGGCCGAGGCCGACGGCGACCGTGCCCGCGCTGCCGAAGCGCTCGGCGATCCGCGGTGAGACGCTCGCGATCACCGCCATGAGCAGCGCCATGGGCACGAAGCCCGCGCCCGCCGCCGTCGGGGAGAACCCGAGCGCGCTCTGCAGGTAGAGCGCGGTGAAGAAGTAGATGCCGAAGACGCCGAACGACCACAGGCCCATCGACAGCAGGCCGCCGCTGAAGACCCGCTCACGGAACAGCGTGAGGTCGATCATCGGCTGCGCCGTACGGGACTCGACGACCAGGAACGCGACGGCGGCCACCGCGAAGACCGCGAACGCCCCGATGATCGGCGCCGAGGTCCACCCACGCGACTCGCCCTCGATGAGCGCGTAGGTGAGGGCGAACAGCGCCACGGCGGAGGTGGCCAGGCCCGGCAGGTCGAGGGACGCCCGCCCGGACGAGGCCCGCTCGACCCTGATCGAACGCAGGCCGATCACGGCCGCGACCACGCCGATCGGCAGGTTGATCAGGAAGATCCAGCCCCAGTCGGTGTTCTCGCTGAGAAAACCGCCGGTGAGCGGGCCGATCGCGAGGGCCAGGGCGCCGACCGCGCTCCAGATGCCGACGGCCGTCGCCCGCTCGCGCGGATCGGGGAAGATCCGCGGCAGCAGGGCCAGCGTCGACGGTGTCACCAGCGCCGCGCCGAGCCCCTGCACCGCCCGTGCCGCGATCAGCGTCTCCTGGCTCCCGGCGAGGCCCGCTGCCACCGACGCGAGCGTGAAGACCGCCAGGCCGCCGAAGAACGCCGTCCGGGGGCCGAAGACGTCCGCCAGGCGTCCGCCGGCGAGCAGCAGGCCCGCGAACACCAGGATGTACGCGCTCACGATCCACTCCAGGCCGGAGATCGTCAGCCCCAGGTCCCGCTGGATCGTCGGCAGAGCCACGTTGACCACGTTGTTGTCCAAATAGGTCATGAATGTCGCGAGCGCCACCGCGACGAGCGCCCACCACCGTCCGGACATGTGTCCTCCTCTTGTACGCGGTACATGTACGGCGTACATGTACGGTGCATAGGAGACCTTGTACGGCGTATAGTTGTCAAGTGCCGAGGAGGTAGGGAGGCTGCGGGCCATGGCGAACACAGAGCGGCTGAGCCGCCTGAGTCTGGTCGAGAAGGCCGTCGAGCTGGCCGACGCCGAGAGTCTGGAGTCGGTAACGGTGCGACGGCTCGCCCAGGAGCTCGGGGTGACGCCGATGGCCCTCTACTGGCACGTCAAGAACAAGGACCAGTTGCTCGTCTGCGTCGCCGACCACCTGCTGGCCGAGGTCACCCCCGAGTTCGAGCCGGCCGCGCCGTGGAACCTGCGGCTGCGGGCGATGGTCGAGGCGCTGGTCGGGGTGATGCGGCGGCACCGGTACATGCCGGGGCTGTTCGGCATGGTCGAGAAGCAGGAGCTCCCGAGCTTCAGCCGCGCGACCGACACCGCGCTCGACCTGCTCGCCCAAGCGGGTTTCACACTGAGCGAGGGCTACGCCGTCTCCACATACCTGCTGCACGGCGCGATGGCTCTGGTCGACAACGAGCCCGGCTGCCCCGGCGCGTTCACCGCAGCGGAGGCGGCCGAGTTGCGCCGGCAGAAGCGGCTGGCCCTGGAACGGCTCCCCGCCGACGAGTTCCCCCGCATCGTCGAGTACGCCAAGACGATGGAGGAGGAGCCCGACCTCGACGCCTACTACGCCTTCGGCCTGGATCTGCTGATGTCCGGGGTCGAGGCCATGGCCGCGAAGAGGACGCCGAGCAGCGCGACGCAGAACAGCACGAGATAGGTGGTGCGGAACCCGGCCATGAGCTGTCGCAGCGCGACCGGGGACACCTGTGACAGCGTCCCCGCGTAGACCTGGTCGCGCAGCGCCGGCGCCACCGAGGCGGTCAGCACGCTCAGCGTCGTCGCCACGCTGAGCACGACGCCGACGTTCATGACCATCAGGCGGAAGCCGTTCACCACGCCGCGGCTCTCCTCCGGCAGCGCGCTCATGACCTGCGTGGTGTTGCCGGTCAGGAAGGCGCCGCTGCCGCATCCGCACACGAAGAGCCCGATCCCGATCACCCAGTAGGGCGTGGCCGGGCCGGCCGAGACCGTGAGGACGAGCAGCCCCGACGCCGTGAGCGCGCACCCGCCCACCGACAGCGCGTACGGGCTCACCCGGCGGCCCAGCGTGCCCGCCAGGGGAGAGGCGATGGTCATGCCCACGGGGACCGGCAGCACGCCCATCCCGGCCGCCAGCGCGTCGGCCCCGCGAGCGGCCTGGAAGTAGAGCCCGGCGAGCAGGATCAGCGACGAACGCGCCAGCGCGTTGGCGAACGACGCCAGATTGGCGCACAGCAGCATGCGCCCGCCGAACAACGTGAGGTTCAGCACCGGGTTGCGCGCCCTGCGCTCCACCGCGAACAGCGCGGGGACGAGCGCGGCGGCGGCCACGCCGGGCAACGGCTCGCCCTGGCTGATGGCGATCAGCACGGCCGACAGGGCGGCGAACACGATCAGGTTGCCCAGCGCGTCCACGGACTGCCGGGGACCGGCCGGGACCTTCCGCAGCACGGCCGCGCCCCAGGCGAGCGCGACCACCCCCGCGGGGACGTTGATCCAGAAGATCCAGCGCCAGCCGAGCGTGTCCGCGATGAGGCCGCCGAGGGTCGGCCCGGCGAGCTGGGCCACCGAGAGCGTGGCCATGTAGACGCCCATCCCCTGGCTGAGCCGGTCGGGCGGGAAGGCGGCGGTGACGATCACCGTGCCGTTGGCCAGGATCATGGCCGCGCCGAGCCCCTGGAGTGCCCGCAGGGCGATGAGCACGCCGACGTCCGGCGCGATCCCGGCGAGCAGCGACGCGCTCGTGAACAGGCCGAACCCGACGAGGTAGACCTCCCGTCTGCCGAGCAGGTCCGCGACGCGGCCGAAGAACACCAGCGTCGCGGTGCTGATCAGCAGATGCGCGAGCAGGATCCAGCTCGACGCCAGTGGCCCGGCGTCGAAGTGCCGTACGACCGTGGGGAGGGCGACGTTCAGGGTGCTCGAGCTGAGCCCGATGAGCACGAGACCGAGCCCGGTGACCGAGCAGACCCTCCAGGCGTACCGGAGGGCCTTCGTATGGTCGGCTGAGCCTGGCTCTCGGGGGATGTCGGCCATGCCGTCGATTTTGACGTACGCCGTACGTCCTGAATGTCCCAGGATCCACTCAGCGGGCGCGGCGGCGCCGCATTCGGTCGACGACGGATTGGAACGTTCTTGACCGTCCGGGCTTACGGATAGCGGAGATGCGCATACGTGATGTTTAGCGTGACAACCCACAAATCTCTTGGCGCGTGAATCACGTGCGTAACTTGTGTAATCCGCGCACTTCGTGTGCTTGAGAAAGGGAAGTCCCGTGGCTATCAAGTTGCCGGGCGGACGCACGATCGGCCTGATGACGGCTGGTGCTCTGGCTGGATCGGTCCTGGTTC
>NZ_BOOF01000046.1 GCF_016863095.1 Microbispora siamensis
GCAGGGTCTTCGTGGCCCTCAGGGTCTGCGCGGTCCGCAGGGCCCCAAGGGCGACACCGGTCCGCAGGGCCCCAAGGGCGCCGACGGCAAGGACGGCAAGGACGGCAAGGACGGCGCCCCGGGTAAGGACGGCGCCACCGGCCCGCAGGGTCCCAAGGGCGACCCGGGCAAGGACGGCGCTCCCGGTCGCGACGGCGTCGCCGGCATCACCGCCAAGCATCAGGACTTCAACTTCGGCATTGGCGGCGGCTCGGTGCAGCTGACCTGCGACGGCGGTTACGCCACGGGTGGCGGGTTCACCGGCACGAAGGTCATCGGCGAGATCACCACCAACGGCCCGATCCTCGCCGGTAGCAAGCCCACTGGCTGGCAGGTCGGCGGCACCTCCACCAGGGGCACCGCGTACGTGATCTGCGCAGGCGCCGGCGGCGGTGGCAACAACGCTCGCAGCAACACGAACGAGACCGCCGAGGACAACGGCGGGAACAAGAAGCCCGGTTCGGAGAGGGCCCAGCAGTCCGGCTCCGACAGTGCTTCCGAGAGCTGATCCGGCGGGGACGCTCGTCTGAGGCGCCCAGTCGAGAGGTGGTGGAGTCCGTGGGGGCTCCACGACGCTCACGTCCCGGACCGCTTCCTTGACCGCTCGAACTCACTGGTAGCGGAGATGCGCATACGTGATGTTCGGGATGACAACCGGCATATCTACCTGCGCGTGATTCACATGTACAACTTCTGTGTTCCAGGCGCTCCATGCGCCTCAGAAAGGGAAGTCCCGTGGCTATCAAGTTGCCGGGCGGACGCACGATCGGCCTGATGACGGCTGGTGCTCTGGCTGGATCGGTCCTGGTTCTGGGTGGTGCGGCCACCGCTTCGTCGGCGAGTGACGCCGCCTTCTACGCGTGTGTGAACAAGAGCACGCGGTACATGCGCCTGGTGAACGCCACGACGACGTGTAAGACGACCGAGACCAAGGTGTCGTGGAACAGGACCGGTCCGCAGGGTCCGGTGGGGATCGGCGGCACCGGTCCGCAGGGTCCCGCCGGTCCGCAGGGTCTTCGTGGCCCTCAGGGTCTGCGCGGTCCGCAGGGTCCCAAGGGCGACACCGGTCCGCAGGGCCCTAAGGGCGCCGACGGCAAGGACGGCGCCACCGGCCCCCAAGGCCCGAAGGGGGACGACGGCAAGCAGGGTCCCAAGGGTGACGACGGCCCGCGCGGCCCGCAGGGTGAGAAGGGCGAGCGCGGCCCCGAGGGCCCGAAGGGCGACACGGGTCCTCGTGGCCTGCCCGGCGAGGACGGCAAGCCCGGCAAGGACGGCAAGGACGGCGAGCGTGGTCCGGCCGGTGCGCCGGGCCCCAAGGGCGCCGACGGCAAGGACGGCGCCCCCGGCAAGGACGGGAAGGACGGCAAGAGCGCCTGCGAAATCTGGAAGAAGAGCGCCTGCAGCTCCAAGGACGAGGCGGACTTCCTCAAGTGGCTCAAGGGCCAGGGCGGCAGCGGCGGCGACGCGCCCGCCCTGAGCTCGCGGATGTCGAGCCAGTTCATCTCCGGAAACAGCGGGACCGCCTCTTGCGGGGCGGACGAGACGGTAACCGGCGGCGGCTTCAAGCTCAGCTCGAGCAAGACCGTCACGGGCAGCTACATGAGCGGTAACGGCTGGAAAGTCGAGCTGACGGGCAACGGCGAGGGGAACGGCATCGTCTACGCCATCTGCACCAAGATCTCGTAAGAGCGGCCCGGTGGAGTCCGTGGGGGCTCCACCGGACGCGCCGCCCATGCTTGCCGTACGCGACGAGGCGTTGGCGTACGGCACTGCGAAGGCCCTTCCGGAGGGGTTACCGGAAGGGCCTTTGTCGGTTCCTGGAGCGGTCGCCGGCTCCGGAGCCTAAGGTGTCCGATCATGACCGAGCCCTCCTACGTGCAGGCCGCCCGGGCGGCCTACGACGCGATCGCCGCGGACTACGCCGATCGCCTCCGGCACCAGTTGGACGACAAGCCGTTCGAGCGCGCGATGCTCGGCGTGTACGCCGAGATCGTTCGGGCGTCGGGCGTTCCGGGGCCGGTGGCCGACGTCGGCTGCGGGCCCGGCCGGATCACGGCACACCTGCACGCGCTCGGCCTGGACGTCTTCGGTGTCGACCTGTCGCCGGAAATGATCACGGTGGCCCGGTGCGACCATCCGGGCCTGCGGTTCGAGGAGGGGGCGATGGCGGCCCTGGACATCGCCGACGAGACCCTCTGCGGCGTCGTCGCCTGGTATTCGATCATTCACACTCCGCCCGAGCGGCAGCCGGCGGTGCTGGCCGAGTTCCATCGTGTGCTGGCCCCGGGCGGGCATCTGCTGCTCGCCTTCCAGGTCGGTGACGAGCCCTTCCACGCGGCGGAGGTGTTCGGCCGGCAGGTCGCGCTCGACTTCCACCGCCTGTCGCCGGACAGGGCGGCGACAATGCTGGCCGAGGCGGGATTGCCGCTGGTCGCGCACCTGACGACAGAGCGCCGCGAATTCGAGCGAACCCCTCAGGCGTACCTGATCGCCCGCAAACCAGCGACCACCTGAGCGAACGCTCAGGGGAGCAACGTCAGCGCGAGGCAGTGACGAGGGCGGATGACGGAGAAATCCCGCCGGTCGAGAGTGGCGTACCTCAGGCGACCTTCACCGAGTGATCTCCGAAGTCGGCCACCACGTCAAGCCTTCCTCCCAGTGCCACCACATAGGAACGAAGCGTGTCGAGTCCGCCGATCTGGCCATGTTCGATTTGGGAGACTCGTGCCTGGCTCACGCCCATCCGTTCCGCGAGAAGTTTCTGTGACACTCCCAGGCGCTTGCGCATCTCCGCCAGCTGAGCCCCGCGCAACTCTGCGCGCAGTTGCTCGCGGCTGGCCTCCCGGGCGGCGACCCGTTCCGGCGAGTCCCAGTCAGGGTCGATCTCCCGAATGCGGGCCTTGGTGTCGGACCACTTCACGAACTCGCTCATCCCAGTTCCTCCTCCTTCTCGGCACGGTATGCGGCATAGCGTGCTTCCGCCAGGGGGATCGCCGTTCGATACCAGCGGTTCCATTCTCCTGACTTGTCCCCGGCGACCAGCACTATCGCCTCCCTGGTCGGATCGAAGACGAACAGCAGGCGGATCTCACTGTCACCAGGCACACGGGGGCGGAGTTCCTTCAAATTGTGCAGGACGCGCGAGTGGTGGATCCGATCGACCAGAGGGCGGCCGAGCTTCGGCGTGCAGGGTGATTTCCCAGGCCATGCAGGCAATATAATACATCCTTATATCATTGGCCGGTGTTTTCGGTCTCGGCCGGGAGGGGGGAAGGGCGGTAGCGGCCGGAGAGGCGGGCGAGTTTAATGCTGAGATGCAGGCTCAGCCGCTCCTCGCCGTCTCTGAGGTCGGTCTCCGCCAGTTCCTCGACCCGGCGAAGGCGGTAGTAAAGCGACGTACGGTGCAGGCGGAGCCGGCGGGAGACGGCCTGGGCGTTGCCGGCGAGGTCGAGGTAGATCTCCAGCGTCTCCAGCAGCGGCCGGTGCTGGGCTTCGTCCAGCAGCCGTGCCAGCCCCGGATGGAGGTTGCCGTGCGGCACTCCGGACAGCATGCGGTAGACGCCGAGGCGGCCCCACTCCGCCGAGCGCCCGAACTCCGGCACCTTCGCGACGACCTCGGCGGCGTGCAACGCCTCCTCGTACGACTCGGCCGCGAGGGAGAGCGATGGGCGCGGCGAGCCGGTCCCGACCAGGACCGGCGTCCCGAGGGCTGCGTGCATCTCCTCGGGGAAGGCGCGGGTGCCCGCGGTGAGCAGTACGGCATGGTCGTAGCGGACCAGGTGCAGAGGGTGGTGCCTGGCCAGGCGCCGCCGCAGGGCCAGCAGCCCGCGCTCCAGCGTCAGCCGCAGGGTCTCGTCGGCCCCGCCGTGCACGGGCTTGGCGACCGCCACGGTCACGGGCGTGCCGTGGGGGAACGCGCCCGCCTCGATCAGGGTCCTGCCGGCGTCGGGCTCGCGCAGCAGCAGGCCGGTGACGGCTTCCAGTTCGCGGCGCGAGGCGAGCTCGGAGGCCAGGCTCTCGTGGAACAGGGTCAGGGCGAGGGTGGGCGCGGCCTCCGCCGCGACGGCGATCTCCGGCTCGGTCATGGCCGGGGCCGCGTCGATGAACCAAAGGAAGCCGAGCGGCAGGCCGTCGTGCCGTACGGGGACGCAGACCCGCGGCAGCAGCCCCAGCTCCGGGGCGCCGGGCGTGCGCAGCGGCTCGGTCGCCTCGTGGATGCCCGTGGAGCGCAGGAAGTCGCGCACGTCGGGGGTGGTGTGGCGGCGCAGGATCGAGTGGCGGCGGACGTCGTCCATGGGCCCGTCCTGCTCGCTGTAGGCGACGACGCGCTGGCGGCCGTCCTCGAGCAGCAGAGGTCTTTCGAGGCGAAGGGCGAGGTCGTCCACGATTCGCTGCAGATCCACCACTCGGCCTCCACCTGGACGCTTCGACATATGTAGGAGAAGGGCCCGTTCGTCTTCCCTACAAGTGACCGATGATCTGCGTCAATAGTCTCTATAGCGTCATAATTCGTGAAACTCTCAAAAACGCTGTTCCCGGGCATACTGGCGGCCATCGCGCTCGCCCCGCTCGCGTGGACGGCGGCTCCCGCCTCCGCGGCCCCCGGTGGAGACCCCGATCACCCCTGGCGCCGTGACCACTGGCCCCAGATCCAGCCCTGGCAGCGCGACGAGCCGGACGAGGCTCAGGCCCTGCACGGCCGCGCGTCTCGCGTCGTCGCGCCGATCGATCCGCAGAACTGGAAGAACCCCGACCACATGACGTGGGCGGACTACAAGAAGATCCCGGGCACCGACTGGGCGAACCCCGCCAATAAGGGCTCCACGCGCACCTTCAAGGGCGCGCTGGTGCTGGTGGACTACCCGAACCAGCCGTTCGTGGTCACCCAGCCGCAGAACTCGACGGTCTTCGGCAACCCCAGCGCCGAGGCCCACGACATCCCGCGTGACAAGGTCGCCAAGTTCTACCAGGACTTCCTCAACACCCCGAACCAGCTCAACAAGGGCCACACCCTGCACGAGTACTGGATGGAGGACTCCGGCGGCCGGTACGGCGTCGAACTCACCGCGTTCGGCCCGTACCGTATGCCGGGCAAGTCGCACGAGTACGCGATGGAGTACCAGCGCGACGCCTGCCCGGCGGGGGACAGCTGCAACAAGAACCTGCGCGCCGACGGCAACGCCGCCTGGCTCGCCGACGTCGGCAAGGACGTCGCCTCTCAGTTCGACTTCGTCTTCTACCTGAGCGCCGGCCAGGACGAGTCGTCGACCTGGCAGGAGTTCGGCATGATGAAGTTCCCCACCAAGGAGGCCGTCACCGACGACTTCGGGCCGCCGGACCCGAACCTGCCCAACTGGTCCAAGACCCGCTATGTGGAATGGACGTCCTGGGCCGCAGGCTCGACGTTCTGGCCCAACGCGAACATCGGCGTCGACTCCGTCCAGGCCGAGAGCTCCGGCCAGGGGGTCTTCGCCCACGAGTTCAGCCACATCCTCGGCGTCCTGGACAACTACAACAACCCGTACGGCAACCCGCCGGTCCGGGCCTACACCGGCATCTGGGAGATGCTCAGCCGCGGCAGCTTCAACGGTCCAGGCGGCCCGCACAGCCGCTGGCTGATCCCGCCCACGGCGGGTGCGTCGATGGGCGCCCAGCACATGCTGCGCAACAAGATCAAGCTGGGCATGGTCGACGAGGACAACGTCCTGCGCCTGTCGCGTGAGGCGCTCCGCGACTCCGGCCTGGTGGTCGCCAAGGTGACCGCACGCGAGATCCAGCCGGGCGAGGGCGGGCTGACCGGCGTCAACATCTCCTTCGACACCGGCGACAAGTCCACCGGGTCGTGCAGCCAGCGGACCAACCCGCTCTGCGACGGCGGCGGCTACGACAACTACACCGTCGAGGTCGTCGACCGGATCGGCAGCGACTCCTTCACCCCCGACTCCGGCGTGCTGCTGGCCAAGACCAAGAACCAGGACCGGGCGCCGTTCGAGTGGGTGATCGACGCCAACCCGCAGGACATCAACATGACCGACTACGTGCTGCCCGACGGCACCAAGGTCCCGATCACGATCGGCGACTACCGGCAGCTCGCCGACGCCCTCTTCCACGCGGGCACCGACTCGGGCAGCCAGTACGAGTACGTCGACGAGGTCAACCGCCTGCACTTCTACGTCACCGACGTGCAGCGCGACGCCAAGGGGATCCTGTCGTACACGGTGGCGATCAAGTCCCTCGACGGCGCGGGCCCGCAGAAGCGGGGCGTGAAGCTGCTGCCGGGCGCGGGCGTCCCCGCCGCCCAGAAGGGCGTGTCGATGTGCAGCTTCCCGCTGTTCAACACCGGCAAGGCCGCCTCCGCCCAGGGGCAGCACCCCGAGGACGTCAGCGCGTACCTGAACAGTGACGTCTACCGGCTGAAGGCCGAGGTCGAAGGGAACGGCTGGACCACGATCACGCCCAACGCCCTCGCGGCCGTCGACTTCGGCGGCAAGCGGACCGTCACCGTCTTCGCCCAGCAGTCCGCGGGCGACAGCCGTCACGCCACGGTGAAGCTCACGGCCACCTCCGAGAGCGACCCGTCCACGACGATGACCGCCACCTGCCACGTCAACGCCGTCTGACGGCACGCGAGAGGCGGGCAGGCCGTGTGACATGAGAAGGGCCCTTCCGGACGATCCGTCCGGAAGGGCCCTTTCACTCGATCAGAATCAGCCGAAGATGCGAGGCAGCGCGGACGCGTGGACCTCGCGGAGCTCCTCGACCGGGACGTCGAGGACGCCCTCGACCGTGAGCGCGGAACCGCCGGTGAGGCCGAGCCCGGAGCAGGGGACCTCGTGGCGGGCGCACAGGTCGGCGAGGGCGTCGAACGCCTCGGGCCGCACGCACACCAGCGCCCGCGCGGCCGACTCGCTGAACAGCTCGACGAAGGCGTCCTCGCCCGGCAGGGTCACCGTGCAGCCGACGCCCTGGGCCAGGCACGACTCCGCCAGGGCGACCGCGAGACCGCCGTCGGACAGGTCGTGCGAGCCCTCCAGCAGCCCGCGGGCCGCCGCCTCGGTCAGCACCGCCGCCAGGCCGCGCTCGGCCTCCAGGTCCGCCTGCGGGGGCAGGCCGCCCAGGTGGCCGTGGACGACGTGCGCCCACTCCGAGCCGCCGAACTCCTCGCGGGTCTCGCCCAGCAGGAGGACGCGCAGGCCGGGAGCGGTGAAGCCGGGCCTGACCCGCTGCGCCACGTCGTCGATCACGCCGAGCACGCCGACCACCGGCGTCGGGTTGATCGCGGTCGAGCCGGTCTGGTTGTAGAACGACACGTTGCCGCCGGTCACCGGCACGCCCAGGGTCCGGCAGGCGTCGGCGAGCCCGCGTACGGCCTCGGAGAACTGCCACATGACCTCGGGGTCCTCCGGCGAGCCGAAGTTGAGGCAGTTGGTGACGGCCAGCGGCTTCGCGCCGGTCACCGCCACGTTGCGGTACGCCTCCGCCAGCGCGAGCTGGGCTCCCGTGTACGGGTCGAGCTTGGCGTAGCGGCCGTTGCCGTCGGTGGCGAGCGCGATGCCACGCGTGGTCTCCTGCGCGCCCGGCATGGCCTCGGAGATGCGCAGCATGCCGGAGTCGGCGGGCTGGGCCAGCACCGTGTTGCCCCGGACGTACCGGTCGTACTGGGAGGTCACCCACTCCTTGGACCCGAGGTTGGGCGAGCCGAGCAGGGTGAGCAGGGTCTCCCGCAGGTCCTCGGGCCTCGGCAGGCGCTCGGGACCGTCGGCGTTGAGCGCCGCCTGCCCGGCGGGCTCGTGGAACGGGCGCTCGTAGACCGGGCCCTCGTCGGCGGCCGTGCCCGGCGGGATGTCGACGATGACCTCGCCGTCCCACGTCATCACGAGCCTGCCGGTGTCGGTGACCTCGCCGATCACGGTCGCCGGGACGTCCCACTTGTCGCAGATCGCCATGAAGGCCGCGATGTCGTCGGGCGTGACGACCGCCATCATGCGCTCCTGCGACTCGCTCATCAGGATCTCCTCGGGCCGCAGCGTGGGATCGCGCAGCGGGACGAGGTTGAGGTTCACCTCCATGCCACCGGTGCCCTTGGCGGCCAGCTCGGTCGTGGCGCAGGACACCCCGGCCGCGCCGAGGTCCTGGATGCCGACGACCACGTCCGCCTGGTACAGCTCCAGGCAGCACTCGATGAGCAGCTTCTCCATGAACGGGTCGCCGACCTGCACGGCGGGCCGCTTGGCCTGCGACTCGTCCTCGAAGGTGGCCGACGCCAGCACCGACGCCCCGCCGATGCCGTCCGCGCCGGTCCTGGCGCCGAACAGCACGACCTTGTTGCCGGGGCCGGGCGCGGTGGCCAGCTTGATCTGGTCCTTGCGCAGCAGGCCGACGCACAGGGCGTTGACCAGCGGGTTGCCGATGTAGCAGGGGTCGAAGACGACCTCGCCGCCGATGTTGGGCAGGCCGAGGCAGTTGCCGTAGTGGCTGATGCCCTCGACCACGCCCGGCAGCACGCGGCGCGTGTCGGGCTGGTCGGCCCCGCCGAAGCGCAGCGAGTCCATGACCGCGACCGGCCGGGCGCCCATCGACATGATGTCGCGCACGATGCCGCCGACGCCGGTCGCGGCGCCCTGGTGCGGCTCGACGTACGACGGGTGGTTGTGGGATTCGATCTTGAAGGTGGCGGCCCAGCCGTCGCCGATGTCGACCACACCGGCGTTCTCGCCCATGCCGACGAGCAGGGCCTCCGACTCGGGCGCCTTGGTCCCGAACTGCCGCAGGTGCACCTTGGACGACTTGTAGGAGCAGTGCTCGCTCCACATCACCGAGTAGATCGCCAGCTCGGAGCTGGTCGGCCGGCGCCCGAGGATCTCGCGTACGCGCTGGTACTCGTCGTCCTTCATGCCCAGCTCGGCGTACGGCTGGCGCTCGTCCGGCGTCTCCTGCGCGCGCCTGACGCTGTCGAGAGTGCTCACGCGTTCACCAGCCGCTTCAGGATGGAGGTGAAGAAACCGCGGCCGTCCACGCTCGGCGCGCCGGTCAGGTCCTCGACCGCGTGCTCGGGGTGGGGCATGAGGCCGACGATGTTCCCGGCCTCGTTGGTGATCCCGGCGATGTCGTTGAGCGAGCCGTTCGGGTTGCCGCCCGCGTAGCGGAAGACCACCCGGCCCTCGCCCTCCAGCGCCGCCAGCGTCGCCGCGTCGGCCACGTAACGGCCTTCGCCGTGCTTGATCGGCAACACGATCTCCTGGCCGTCCGCGAAGTCCGCCGTCCACGCCGTACGCGTGCTCTCCACGCGGATGCGCTGGTCGCGGCAGATGTAGTGGAGACCCTCGTTGCGGGTCAGCGCGCCCGGCAGCAGGTGCGCCTCGCAGAGGATCTGGAAGCCGTTGCAGGTGCCGAGCACGGGCAGCCCGGCCTGGGCGGCCGGGATCAGCTCGGTCATGAGAGGGGAGAACCGGGAGATCGCCCCGCAGCGAAGATAGTCGCCGTAGGAGAACCCGCCGGGCAGGAAGACGGCGTCGACTCCCTTGAGGTCGTGATCGGCGTGCCACAGGGGCACCGCCTCCGCTCCGGCCAGCCGTACGGCTCGCGCGGCGTCCTGGTCGTCGAGTGTTCCGGGGAAGGTGACGACGCCCACCCGGGCAGCGCTCATGACAGTTTTCCCTCCAAGGCGCACGCCACCGTCATCTGGCCGGACGGCGGTCTGTGGCGGTACACCTCAGGGTATCGGAGCCGCCAAATCGGCTCCCCCCGCGGAGGCCCACTTCCGATCACCTGTCACGCCGGGGCTCCCCGAGCCCGGCGTGACGCGGAGCCGGGATCCTCAGACCCCGGCGAGGTGGCGATCGAGAGTGAGGTGGTGGGCGATGGCGTCCTCGTCCCAGTCGAGTTCCTTGGACAGGCGCACGGTCGTGCCGCGCCCCGGGGTGATGTCGAACGAGAGATCGTCCACGACGGCGCGCATGATCAGGATGCCCCGGCCGTTCTCGGTCTCCGCCGGCGGATACTGGCGGGGGATCATGTGCAGCCCCTCGCCTTCGTCGGCGACGCGCAGCTCACAGCGGCCGTTGCCAATGGTGGCCATGACCTCGTAGCGGTTGGCGGGACCACCATGCCGCACCGCGTTGGCGCACGCCTCGGATGTGGCCAGGAGTATGTCGGACACGCACTCCTCGGTCACCCCGAGAGACCGCAGCGCGTCTCCCACCACGCGGCGGACCATCGGGATGCCGATCGCGTCCCGTGGCATCGCCAGTGAGAACTCAATATCCACCGGACCCCTCCCCGGTGTCGAAGGTCACCAAGGTAGGCTTCCCCGATGAATCAGGGCTAACCGCAAAATCACGTCCTCGTTATTCAGGACGCACCTCATAGGCGGGTTCGAGACGGACCGATGCCTGATTAGGGGTAGACAAGCTGCGGGAACAGTGGTGTGAAATGCGCCACTTCACTCCTCGACGCGGATCGAGAAGTCCTCGATGACCGTGTTCGCGAGGAGGGTTTCGGCCATCTTTCGGACATCCGAAAGCGCGGCCTCGTCGGCCGGGCCGTCCAGCTCCAGCTCGAACCGCTTGCCCTGCCGCACCCCGGACACCCCGGAGAAGCCGAGTCGCGGCAGCGCCCTGGCGATCGCCTGGCCCTGCGGGTCGAGGATCTCCGGCTTGAGCATGACGTCGACGATGACGCGCGCCACGATGTTTCCTCCAATTCGAATGAGGGCCCGCCGGTCCGGGAAAGGTCCGCCCGTTCGGGGGTCCGCCTGGGTCAAGCCTAGTGCCGCCCCGTCGTCACGCCCGCGACGGGCCGGGCGCCGCGCCGAGCGGTGCCCGAAGCGGGCGCCCGGCCGGTTCCCGCGGCCGGCCCGATGCCCCGCTCAGTTCCTGCGCCCCGGCGGGACGAATTCGTCCAGGGACAGGGCGAGCCACAACTCCAGGCGGTCGCGCGCCTTGCCGAGGTCGCGCCCGCAGACGCGCTCGGCCGTCTGCAGGCGGGCCCGCATCGTGTTCCTGTGCACGCCGAGACGCCGCGCCGCCGCCTCGACGCTCGCGCCGCAGTCGAGGAAGGTCCGGACGGAGGGGACGAGGGCGCCGCCGTGCCGCAGATCGTGCTCCCGCAGCGGCTTGAGCACCACGTCGGCGAAGCGGGCCACGCCCTCGGGGTCCAAGGCGTCGCGCAGCAGCGCCCATGGCTCGAGGTCGTCGACGTGCGTGTATCCCGGGCCAGCCGCGAGGGCCGTCGCGTGCCGTACGGCGGACGGGATCTCGCCGATGTCCCGCGCGCCGCACGCTCCCGCGGAGATGTCCAGGCCGGTGAGCGCGCCCAGCCGTTCGACCAGGGCGGGGCCGAGCCGGGGATCGGTCTGCGGCACCACCAGGAGCAGCCCGCCGGCGCGCGGGCAGACGAACACGGTCTCCTCGGCGGCCGGGTCTCCCATGACGTCGCTCAGCGCGTCCAGCGCGGGATCGGCCAGCGCCGGGGCCTCGCCCTCCGTACGGGCCACGGCCACGATCACCTCGTACGGCGGTGGCGGCATGGGGCAGATCTCGGCGAGCCGGCCGGCCGTGAACAGCGGTGCCGCCGGGCCCGCACCGGTCGCGGCACGATCGGCGGCGGCGCGATCGACGGCACAGCCGAGAGCGGCGCTGCCGAGGACGGCGCTGTCGAGGACGGCGCTCAGCACGGCGGCGCGCTGGGCGTGCGCGCGGGCGCGGGCCCGGTGCAGCCCCACCAGTTCGATCGCCAGCAGGCTCGCCGCCTGGTTGGCCAGGATCCTGGTGTGCCACTCGGTCGACGCGCCGCGCAGGGCGAGCCAGCCGCGGGGCGGCCCGGTGAAGCCGAGGCTCTGCACCTGGAGGACCCGGTCGCCCTTGTCGATCACCATGGAGCCCCGGGGCCCGGTGAGCTGGCCGACCGCCTCCGCGGCCTCCGCGTGCCACGGCCGGGCTCCCTCCGGATGGGACACGCGGGGCCGTCCCCGGGGATCGAGCAGGAGCGTCTCGCAGTCGGTGTGCTCGGCGAGCGCGCGGAGGATGCCGAGCGAGCCGTGCCGCAGCGCGGCGCGGGCCATCGCCTCCTGCGCCGCAGCCGCCCGCCGCTCGCCGCGGACCCGCTCGTCGGCGTGCCAGCGGGCCACGGCCTCCGTCACGGCGACGAACGGCGTCCTGCCGGTGACCTCAAGCAGGGGCAGCCCGAGGCGGGCCGCGGTCTCGACGATCTCGGGGGGTATCTCGGTCAGGTGCTCGTCCAGCGCGAAGGCCAGGGCGGCGCAGCCCGCCCCGCTCAGCCGCTCGACGTACTCGGCGCGCCCGCGTGCCGACGCGGGCAGCCCGAGCCCGACCGTCATGACCAGCTCGCCGCCGCGCAGCCAGGGCACCGGATCGGCCAGCTCGGTCACGTGGGCCCACCTCACGTGGTTGCCCAGCCCGTCGCGGCCGGCGAGCAGGGTGATCTCCAGCATCGGCATGGCCAGCACGTCGGCGACGGTGAGCGGCATGACCTCTCCTGTGCGCTTCGCCCGAGAAAGCCCCGACGATAGTGCACATCGCCCGCAGTGCTCGCGTCTGACCTGGTCTTACGGTCTCTCCAACCCCCAACCCACCGGAGGACCTCATGGACCGACGAACTCCCCGCCGGGCCGCGTTCGCGGCCTTCATCGGCACCACGATCGAGTGGTACGACTTCTACGTCTACGCGACCGCCGCCGCCCTCGTCTTCGGGCACGTCTTCTTCCCGGCGTCCACCGATCCGCTGGTCGGCGTCATGGCGGCGTTCGCGACGTACGCCGTCGGGTTCTTCGCGCGTCCCCTGGGCGGCGTGGTGTTCGGCCACTTCGGCGACCGGCTGGGCCGCAAGTCGGCCCTGGTCGTCACGCTGCTGATGATGGGCGTGGCCACCTTCGCCGTCGGACTGCTGCCCACCTACGCCTCCGTCGGAGCGGCGGCCCCCGCGCTGCTGGTGCTGCTGCGGTTCGTCCAGGGTCTCGCCGTCGGCGGCGAGTGGGGCGGGGCCGCGCTGATGGCGGTCGAGCACGCCCCGGAGGGGAAGAAGACCTTCTACGGCTCGTTCGCCCAGCTCGGCAACTCCGCGGGCGCCCTGCTCGCGACCGGGGCGTTCAGCCTGATGACCTCGCTCGGCGACGAGGCCCTGCGCGAGTGGGCCTGGCGGGTGCCGTTCCTGGTCTCGGCGGTCCTGGTGCTCGTCGGCATGTTCATCCGGCTGCGGGTGGAGGAGTCGCCGGTCTTCGAGCAGGTCAGGCAGCGGCGCGAGAGCGCGCCCGCGGCCGCCGCGGAGCTGCCGATCAGGGCGGCGCTGCGGTCGTCGTGGCGGCCCGTGCTGCTCGGCATCGGGGCGCTCCCCGTGGCCATCGGCGGCTACTACATCGCGACGACCTTCCTGCTCGCGTACGCGACCGGCGCGGACGTCGGCGTCGAGGAGCAGGTGGTGCTCAACGGGCTCAGCTTCGCCGCGTTCGTCGAACTCGTCGCCACGCTCGCCATCTCGTGGCTCGGCGACAGGGTCGGCGGGCGCCGCGTGGTGATCGTGGGGCTGGTCGCCGTGGCCCTGCTGGCGGTGCCGCAGTTCACGGTGATGGGGACGCGCAACACGGTCCTCATCTTCCTGATGCTGGGCCTCATGCGCCTGGCCATGTCCGCGACGTACGGGCCTATGGCCACGCTGCTCGCGGAGATGTTCCCCCCGAACGTCCGCTACACGGGCATGTCGCTGTCCTACCAGGTGGCCGGGGCGATCTTCGGCGGGCTCTCGCCGCTGGCGGCGACCGCCCTCGTCAAGGCCGGCGGCGGGGGGCCCGCGCCCGCCATCGGGCTGCTGATCGGGATGTGCCTGCTCAGCGTGGTCTGCCTGGCCGCCGCGCCGCGCCACCGCGACACCCCGGCCGTCCCCGGCGTTTCCGCCGTCTCCCAGTGATCCAGTAGTTGGAGGAGTCTTGTCCGCGATCGTCATCACCAACGCCAAGGTCCGCACCATGGACCCCGGTACGCCCAGGGGAGAGGCCCTGGCCGTACGCGACGGCCGCATCCTCGCCGTCGGCCGGGACGCGGACGTGTCGGCCGTGGCCGGACCCGGCGCCGAGGTGATCGACGCCGGCGGCCGCACGGTGCTGCCGGGGTTCATCGACCCGCACAACCACCTGCTGTCCACGGCCGAGTCGCTGGTGTCCGTCGACGCCCGCTACCCGGCCGTGGGGAGCGCCGCCGACCTGGTGGCGGTGATCGCCGCGGAGGCGGAGCGTACGCCGCCGGGCCAGTGGATCAGGGCGTTCGGCATGGACGACGCGAAGTTCCCCGGGGGCCGGCCCTCCCGGCGCGACCTGGACGAGGCGACGACCGAGCACCCGGTGATCGTCTATCACGTCTCCGGCCACCACGCCGTGGTCAACTCCGCCGCGCTGGCGTGGCGGGGCATCACCGCGGACGTGCCCGACCCGGTCGGCGGCGCCTTCCTGCGCGACGAGGGCGGCCGGCTCACCGGGATGGTGCTGGACTCCGCGATGCAACTGCTGCTGCCGACCGCCGTGGACATCGGCTGCCACGGCCCCAACTTCCACACCGATCTCCCGGCGGAGCAGCTGCTGTCCTGGCTCGCCGCCGCCGGGGAGAGGTACCTGTCGGCGGGACTCACGACGGTGTGCGACCCCCAGGTGTCCCGCCGGGAGCTGTCGATCTACCGGGCCGCGCACGCCGCGGGCACGCTGCCGGTCCGCACGGTCTGCATGCCCCTGTCGCACATGCTGGACGACCTGGCCGCGCTCGGCCTGGCCGGTCCCTTCGGCGACGACATGCTGCGCCTGGGCGCGATGAAGTTCTACTGCGACGGCACGCTGCTCGGCGGCACCGCCCTGTTCAGCGAGCCGTACGGCGAGGGCGGCCAGTTCACCGGCTCCACCTATCACCGGCCCGAGCGCCTCACGGACCTCGTCCGCCGGGCCGCCGAGGCGGGCTGGCAGGTCGGCATCCACACGCAGGGCGATCTCGCGATGGCCTACACGCTCGACGCGATCAAGGCCGCGGTGGCCGTGTCGGGGGACGACGCCCGGCCGCGCATCGAGCACTGCGGCCACCCGACCCCCGACCAGGTGCGCGATTTCGCCGCGCTCGGCGTGATCCCGGTCAACCAGCCGAACTTCCTGTACGACAGCGGCAGGGATTTCGTACGGCGGCTGGGGGAGCGCCGCGCCCACCGGCTCCAGCCGATGCGCGAGGAGATCGACGCCGGGCTCCGCCCGGTGCTGTCGAGCGACTCGTTCGTGTCCTCGCTGCGGCCGATGGAGACCGTGGCCAACGCCGTACGGCGGCGCACCCGGGAGGGCGACCCCATCGGCGCCGACCACGCCGTCACCCTGGACGAGGCGCTGCGCGCCCACACCGCCGACGCGGCGTACGCGCTGCGGATGGAGGACCGGATCGGCTCCCTGACGCCGGGCAAGCTGGCCGACGTCGTCGTCCTGGACCACGACCTCGACCGCCTCGGCGTGGACGAGCTGGCGGGGGTGGACGCGTGGCTGACGATGCTGGGCGGACGGGTGGTCCACCGCTCCTGAGGCGTGGCGCCGGGGGTGTGGCGTCGCACAGTCCGGGAATCGGAGAAGTGTGGACGGGCGGGCGGGGTCTTGCGCTGAGGGGTGTGAGTTCTGCCACGATGTCCCCATATGCGCCCGGTCGCCCACCCCAGCGGCCGTACGCCCGACGACCCGGCCTTCCTGCGGGGGTGACCCCACCCGCGGGGGCCCGACACGCACAGGAGTGGCAACGTGACAGCCGACGCCCCTCGTGGTGTAGACGCACCTGTAGACGCACCCCCGGAGCTCGTCCAACTGCTCACCCCGGAAGGAGAGCGGGTCGAGCATCCCGACTACGACATCGAGCTGACCGCGGAGGAGGTCCGCTCCCTCTACCGTGACCTGGTCCTCGTCCGCCGCGTCGACCTGGAGGCCGTCGCGCTCCAGCGGCAGGGCGAGCTCGGCATCTGGGCGTCCCTGCTCGGGCAGGAGGCGGCCCAGATCGGCTCCGGCAGGGCGCTCACGGACGCCGACATGGTCTTTCCCACCTACCGGGAGCACGGCGTGGCCTGGTGCCGCGACGTCGACCCGGTCAAGCTGCTCGGCCTGTTCCGCGGCGTGAGCAACGGCGGGTGGGACCCGGCCGAGCACAACTTCCACCTCTACACGATCGTCATCGGCTCCCAGACCCTGCACGCGGTCGGCTACGCCATGGGCATCCAGCGCGACGGCGCCGAGGCGGCCACGATCGTCTACTTCGGCGACGGCGCGACCTCCCAGGGCGACGTGAACGAGTCCTTCATCTGGGCCTCGGTGTTCAACGCCCCCATCGTGTTCTTCTGCCAGAACAACCAGTGGGCCATCTCCGAGCCGCTGGAGAAGCAGTCGAAGATCCCGCTCTACAAGAGGGCGTCCGGCTTCGGCTTCCCCGGGATCCGCGTGGACGGCAACGACGTGTTCGCCTGCCTCGCCGTGACCCGCCGCGCGCTGCAGAACGCCCGCGAGGGGCAGGGGCCGACGCTGATCGAGGCGTTCACCTACCGCATGGGCGCGCACACCACCTCTGACGACCCCACCCGCTACCGCCTCGCCGACGAGCTGGAGGCGTGGAAGCTGAAGGACCCCATCGAGCGGGTCAAGGCGTACCTGTTCAAGAACCAGCTCGCCGACCAGGAGTTCTTCGAGAAGATCGACGCCGAGGCCGACGCGCTCGGCAAGGACGTGCGAAGCCGGTGTCTGGCGCTGCCCGACCCGCCACCCGGGGCTATCTTTGATCACGTGTACGCCGGTGACCACCCACTCCTCGACGAGGAACGCGAGCAGTACCTGACCTACCTGGCGGGGTTCGAGCGATGACCACACTGACTCTCGCCAAGGCGTTGAACGAGGGCCTCCGCCGCTCGATGGAGGACGACCCCAAGGTGCTCGTGATGGGAGAGGACGTCGGCAAGCTCGGCGGCGTCTTCCGCGTCACCGACGGCCTGCAGAAGGACTTCGGCGAGGACCGCGTGATCGACACGCCGCTCGCCGAGTCGGGCATCATCGGGACGGCGATCGGCCTGGCCCTGCGCGGCTACCGGCCGGTCTGCGAGATCCAGTTCGACGGGTTCGTGTTCCCGGCCGCCGACCAGATCATCACGCAGCTGGCCAAGATGCCGCTGCGGTCGCTCGGCACGCTCAAGCTGCCGGTCGTCGTACGCATTCCCTGCGGCGGCGGCATCGGGGCGGTCGAGCACCACTCGGAGTCGCCCGAGGCGTACTTCACCCACACCGCCGGCCTGCGGGTGGTCGCGTGCTCGAACCCGGCGGACGCGTACACGATGATCCAGGACGCCGTCCGCTGTGACGACCCGATCATCTTCTTCGAGCCCAAGCGCCGTTACTGGGACAAGGCCGACGTCGACCTCGCCGCCCCCGGCCTGCCGCTCGACCGCGCCCGCACCGTACGGCAGGGCCGCGACGTCACGCTGGTCGCGTACGGGCCGATGGTGAAGACCTGCCTGGAGGCCGCCGCGGCGGCGGAGGAGGACGGGCGGGACATCGAGGTCATCGACCTGCGCTCGCTCAACCCCCTCGACGTGGACGTCCTGACCGAGTCCGTGACGCGGACCGGACGGTGCGTCGTCGTCCACGAGGCGCCCGTCTTCACCGGCTTCGGGGCAGAGATCGCGGCGCGCGTCACCGAGCGCTGCTTCTACAGCCTGGAGGCGCCGGTGCTGCGGGTGGGCGGGTTCTCCACGCCGTACCCGCCGTCCCGGCTTGAGGACCACTACCTGCCCGACCTGGACCGCGTGCTCGACGCCGTGGACCGCTCGTTCGCGTACTGAGGGGGAGGGACTTCTCATGCTCCGTGAGTTCAGGCTCCCCGACGTGGGCGAGGGGCTGACCGAGGCCGAGATCGTCAAGTGGCACGTCGCCCCGGGCGACTCGGTGAAGATCAACCAGACGATCGTGGAGATCGAGACGGCCAAGGCCGTCGTCGAGTTGCCGTGCCCCTACGAGGGCACCGTCTCCGCCCTGATGGTCGGCGAGGGCCAGACCGTGGACGTCGGCGCCCCGATCATCTCGGTCGAGGACGGCGAGGGCGGTGACGACGCCGGCGCGGGCCGGGAGGCGCTGGCGGACGACATGGTGCCGGACGTGCGGAACGGCGCTCCGGCCAAGGAGGAGCGCCAGCCGGTGCTGGTCGGGTACGGCGTCAAGACGAGCGCCACCCGCCGCCGCCCCCGCAAGCCGGCCACGTCCGCTCCGCCCGCTTCGCCGACAACGTCCGCTCCGCCGGTTGCGCCGGTTTCGCCCGCGCTGCCCACTCCTGCTCCGGCCGCTCCGGCCGGTGCGGTCCAGGGCAACGGGTCCGCGGCGTCCGTACGCGTCCTGGCCAAGCCGCCGGTCCGCAAGCTCGCCAAGGACCTCGGCGTCGACCTGACCACCCTCACGGGCACCGGCCCCCAGGGGTCGATCACCCGGGCGGACGTGGAGGCCGCGGTGGCGGCGCCCGCCCCCGTTCCGGCCGCGGCGCGGCGGGAGCCCGGGGCGCGGGAGGAGCGCATCCCGGTCAAGGGGGTCAGGAAGGCGACCGCGCAGGCGATGGTGGCCAGCGCGTTCTCGGCCCCGCACGTGACCGAGTGGCTGCAGGTCGACGTGACCGAGACGATGGAGGCGGTCAGGCGGCTGCGTACGCTGCCCGAGTTCGCCGAGGTCAAGGTCTCCCCGCTGCTCCTCGTGGCGAAGGCGCTGATCACCGCGGTGAAGCGGCACCCGATGATCAACGCCACGTGGACCGGCGAGGAGATCGTGGTCAAGCACTACGTGAACCTCGGCATCGCTGCCGCCACCGACCGCGGGCTGATCGTGCCGAACGTCAAGGACGCCGACGCGATGTCGCTGCCCGAGCTCGCCCGGGCGCTCGGCGAGCTCACCGAGCGCGCGCGGGCCGGGAAGTGCCAGCCCGCAGAGCTGAGCGGCGGCACGATCACGATCACCAACGTGGGCGTCTTCGGCGTCGACGCGGGCACGCCGATCCTCAATCCGGGAGAGGTGGCGATCCTCGCCGTGGGCCAGATCAGGGACATGCCCTGGGTGGTCGACGGGCAGCTCGCGGTCCGCAAGGTCACCACGCTGGCGCTGTCGTTCGACCACCGCGTGGTCGACGGCGAGCTGGGCTCGTACGTCCTGCGCGACGTCGGCGCCATGCTGGAGGACCCCCTCCGCATGCTCGCCTGGAGCTGAGCGGGGACCGGTCAAGTCGAATGCAAGATCGGAACCAGTGAGGTACAAGCTCGGATTCCTACCGTTCGCTTGTGATCCTCATACTGAGCGACCGGCAGGACACCACCGAGCGCCGGGTCCTCCCGAAGACCGAGCGCCCGGGCGTCCCCGTGACCTGGTGGGACAGCGCTGAGTTCCCCGCCGGGTCACGGGTGACGGCGGCATGACCGCCGTATCGGTGACCGCGTTCGCCGCGGTCCTCGCCGACGCCGTCGAACTGCTGCGCGGCCTGCGCCGCCCCCGTACGGCCGTGCCCGAGGCCAGGAGCCTGGCCGCCGCGTGGGCGGCCAGCCACCCGGAGGCGCGGGGCCGGCTCATCGTCGGCCTGCGTCCGGACAGCCCGCTCGTCGACTACGACCTGCTCGTCGAACATCCGGAGGGTGGCACCGTGGCCCTTTCCGTCGCCCTTTCCGCCTTCCCGGACGACGGCGTGCCCCGGCCCGCCGAGCACTCGGAACACTGGGCCCCCGGAAATTGGGCCGCCGGATATTTGGTCACCGTCGACCGCGTGCGCCTGCGCGTCGCCGAGGCGCTCATGCTGCTGCCCCGGCGGCCGTACGGCGACCGCGACGTCCACGACGAGATCGTCGAGCAGTGCCTGCTGATGAACGAGACGCTGGAGGACGGCGAGCCCCTCGACGACGCCGACATCCGGGCCGCCGCCGAGGAGTTCCGCGCCGGCCACGATCTGCGTGACCGGGTTTCCACGCTGGCCTGGCTGGCGGAGATGTCGCTGTCCGGCGAGCAGTTCGAGACGTTCATCGCCGGAATCGCGCGGCGACGGCGCTTTCGCCGGCGCAAGGAGGCCGAGCTGGCCCCGGGATATTTCGAGGCCCACCGCTGCGACTTCGACCGCGTACGTGCCCTGTGGGTGACGGGCTCGCAGCCGGTGAACGGGGAGTTGCTGCGCGGTGTGGGCGGCCTGGTGGGCTGCCGGGAGGCCGTGGTGACCGTGGGCGAGCGGTGGGCCAGGGACCTGCCCGCGCCCCTGCGCCACGCCGCGCACGACACGCTGGTCGGCCCGGTGGCGTACGGCGACGGCTATCTGACCGGGATCCTGCTGGAGCGCCGGGTGGCGACGGACGACCCGGAGACGCTGGCCGCGGCGGGCGCGACCGCGTTCGGCGAGTGGCTCGCCGGACGGCGCAGGCGGGCGTCCATCGAGTGGCACTGGCTCTGAGGCGAGGCCACGGATCGGGACGGCGGTGTCCGCGGGGCGGTGGTGCGCCCCGCGGGCACGGGAGATGAGAGGATGAGCGCCGTGAAGGGCGCGGCCGCCGGGCCGCGTGCGTCTCGTCCCAGGGGGAGTGCATGTTCCGCCACGTCGTGCTGCTGAAGTGGACCGAGGACGCCACCGAGGAGCAGCGCGCCGAGGTGGCCAGGCGGCTGGGCGGCCTGCCGGACGTCATCCCCGAGTTGCGCTCCTACCAGATCGGCCCGGACGCCGGGGTCAACCAGGGCAACTTCTCCTTCGGCGTGGTCGCCGACTTCGACTCCCCGGAGGACTACGTCGTCTACCGCGACCACCCGGCCCACCGGGCGGTGATCGACGAGTGCATCACGCCGATCCTCGCCGCCCGCGCGGCCGTGCAGTACGTGCTCTAGAGCGTTGACCACATACGTTCGCCGGGTCTGATGACACGCTCTTCGAGGTCCATGGCGGGTGTGCCGGGTGGCCCCACCACTTAGCCCGAGTGACGGGGCGACTGTTACGTTCCGGGCATGAAAACAGTCCCGTTCACCGGTGGTGAGAAGGAAAGCCTCCAGGCCAGCTTGGACCGGCATCGCGACGCGGTGCTGTGGAAGGTCGAGGGCCTGGACGACGAGGCGCTGCGACGCCCCATGACCCCGTCTGGGACGAACCTCCTGGGCCTGGTCAAGCATCTGGCGGCCGTCGAATACTGGTGGTTCGCCGACACGTTCGGGCAGGAGCACGAAGAGCTCCCGTTCGACGACGATGACGAGGACGCCGACCTGCGCGTCGACCCCGGCGAGACCACGGCCGACGTCCTCGCCTTCTACGCCCGCGCCCGCGCGTCCTCGGACGAGGTCATCGAGAAGTTCGGCCTCGAGGATCTCGGCACCAACGAGCGCGGCGAGAGGATGACGCTGCGCTGGGTGCTCATTCACATGATCGAGGAGACCGCTCGGCACGTCGGCCACATGGACATCGTGCGCGAGCTCATCGACGGCGCGAGCGGCGACCACCGGCGCGCCTAGTGCTGTCACCGGAAACGATCACCAGGTTGGGTGAGGATTTCAGGCGGCTGGTGCAAGGGGTCGGCCGCCCCAGCGGAGACCCTTCTCGCAACTAGCGCGCATGCAGTGATTCGACCGCTTCGACCAGAGGGGCGAGCCTGGGGTTCTGGGCGGCCTGGTCGAGGGCTTCCCGCAGGGCGGCGTCGTTCGTGGGCCGGGCCTCGGCGAGCAGCGCCAGGCCCTCGGGGCTGACGTCGGTGTAGATCCCCCGGCGGTCGGTGGGGCAGAGGTAGCGGGTGAGCAGTCCCCGCTCTTCGAGCCGGGTCACCAGGCGCGTCGTCGCGCTCTGGCTGAGCACCACGGCGTCGGCGACCTGCTTCATCTGCAGATGGCCGCCGGGGCCGTCGTGCTGCCGGCTGAGCGTCTCAAGCAGGGAGTATTCCCGCACGCTCAGGCCGTGCTTGCTCTGCAGGGCGCGCTCGATGTGCGCCTCGATCCTCTCGTGCAGAAGGGAGAGCGCGCACCAGCCCTGCGCGAGTGCGGTGAGGGCGGGATCGGCGGCCGTCATCGACTCTCCCTCCGTACGTGACTGAGACGAGGATACTCCACTCCTGCAATAGCCCGCGCTTGCAAGTATCAGGCGTCTGCAACTATTGTCTGCGCCTGTTACTTGCTCCTGCAATTGTTGGGGGACCTCCTCATGCCTCTCGCACTCGTAGCCCTCGCCATCGGGGCCTTCGGGATCGGGACCACCGAGTTCGTGATCACGGGGTTGCTCCCGCAGGTGGCGTCCGACCTCGGGGTCTCCATCCCGACCGTGGGCCTGCTCGTCACCGGGTACGCCCTGGGCGTGGTCGTCGGCGCCCCGCCGATGACCGTGCTGGGGACGACCATGTCCCGCAAGCGCGTGCTGATGCTGCTGATGGGACTGTTCATCGCCGGCAACCTGCTCTCGGCCCTCGCGCCGGGCTTCGGGGTGATGCTGGCGGGCCGGGTGGTCGCCTCGCTCGCGCACGGCGCGTTCTTCGGCATCGGTTCCGTGGTCGCGGCCGAACTGGTCGCCCCGCACCGGAGGGCCGGGGCGATCGCGCTGATGTTCACCGGCCTGACCGTGGCCAACGTCGTCGGCGTACCCCTCGGCACCCTGGTCGGCCAGGTCGCCGGCTGGCGGACCACCTTCGCCATCGTCGCCGGGCTCGGCGCCGTCGGCCTGATCGGCATCGCGGTGCTCGTGCCGGAGATGCCGCGGCCCGAGGGCGTACGCCTGCGCCACGAGGTGGCCGCTCTCCGCGACGTCCAGGTGCTGCTGGCGATGGGCATGACCGTGCTCGGTTTCGGCGGCGTCTTCGCGGCCATCACGTACATCGCGCCGATGATGGTCCGGGTCGCCGGCTACCCCGAAGGGGCGGTCACCTGGCTGCTGGTCCTCTTCGGCCTCGGCATGGTCGCCGGCAACCTCGTCGGCGGAAGGTTCGCCGACCGCGCGCTGATGCCGATGCTGTACGTCTCGCTGGGCGCCCTCGCGGTCGTCCTCGCCGCCTTCACGCTGACCGCGCACAGCAAGGTCCTCGCCGCGGTGACCGTCGCCCTGATCGGGGCGCTCGGCTTCGCCACCGTGCCGCCGCTGCAGAAGCGCGTGCTCGACCTGGCCCACGGCGCGCCGACGCTGGCCTCGGCCGTGAACATCGGCGCCTTCAACCTCGGCAACGCCCTGAGCTCCTGGCTCGGGGGCCTCGTCATCGCGGCGGGCCTTGGCTACACCGCGCCGAACTGGGTCGGCGCCCTCCTCACCGCCTCCGCGCTCGTGCTGGCCGTCCTGTCGGCCGCCCTCGAACGCCGCTCCGCCGTGCTCGCGGCCGTCTGACCTTCTCTCACACTCCCGGGCATGCTCACGCACAGGGCGGGCGGCGCTCCCGACCTCCCGCTCGCGTACGTGCCGTGCCGGACGATCACCGGTGCCAGGCGGTGACGGGTCCGTTGTGTGCCGCTTGCTGGAATCTCATTTCGCCGCACACTTTCACCCCCCACCCTGTGCGAGATCAAGGCCGTTCCTGATAACGATTCAGATACGCGAAGCAGGTTCAGAAACGTGAACGGCCTGTGACCTGCGTCACGGCCTCGACGCGCCCTCCCGTACGCCCGTGACCTGCGAACCCGCCATTGACGACGGGCGGCGGGCGGGCGCATCGTAACGAGGCCAGGCGGTTGTCGGTCCGGGTGCCGCCGTTCACCCGGAGGTACGACGCGCGTGAACCATTTGGACTGGTACGTTCTCGGCGCCTATTTCATCGTCATGGTGGGGATCGGCGTCTACTCGCACCGGCGCATCGGCAATATCAGTGACTTCTTCACCGCCGGGGGCAAGATGCCCTGGTGGCTGGCCGGGATCTCGCACCACATGTCCGGCTACAGCGCCGTCATGTTCACCGGGTACGCCGGCATCGCCTACCTCTACGGCGCCACCTCGTACGTCACCTGGGCCTTCCCGATCGCGATCGGCATCGCGATCGGCTCGGTGCTGTTCGCCCCGAGGCTGAACCGGATCCGCTCGAAGCTCAGGGTCAGCTCGCCGCTGGAGTTCCTCGCCAAGCGGTACAACGTGCCGACCCAGCAGGCGCTCGCGTGGTCGGGCGGCCTGCTGAAGATCGTGGACGTCGGCGCGAAGTGGGCCGCGATCGCCACGCTGCTGTCGACGTTCACCGGCCTGTCGCTCAACCAGGGCATCCTCATCACCGGCGTCGTCACCGCCGTCTACTGCACGGTCGGCGGCCTGTGGGCCGACGCGCTCACCGACTTCGGGCAGTTCGTCATCCAGCTTCTCGCCGGTGTCGTGATGCTCTTCGCCGTCCTCGCCAAGCTCGGCGGCATCGGCGCGGTGGGCGACATGTGGGACCGGCTGCCGCCCGATCACGCGAACCCGCTCAACGGCCCGTACACGATGACGTTCCTGCTCGCGTTCCTGTTCATAAAGACGTTCGAGTACAACGGCGGCATGTGGAACCAGGCCCAGCGCTACATGGCCGCGCCGACCGCGGCGCAGGCCGCCCGCGGCGCGCGGCTGTCGGCCGTGCTGTGGGCGGTCTGGCCGCTGCTGCTGTTCTTCCCGATGTGGGCCGCGCCGCTGCTGGTCCACGCGACCAAGCCGGACGCGAGCGACTCCTACGCGCTGCTGACCACCCAGCTCATCCCGCACGGCCTGCTCGGCCTGGTGATCGCGGGCTTCTTCTCGCACACGATGGCGATGGCCTCCTCCGACGCCAACGCGATCGCCTCGGTCTTCACCCGCGACGTGATCCCGGTGCTGTCCCGCGCGGCGCGGGCCTGGGACACCAGGGCCGGCCTGGTCGCGGCCCGGGTCACCACGGTGGCGTTCATCGCGCTGTCGATGGCCGTGGCCACCCAGGTCAACAGCCCGGTGCTGAAGGACATCATCACGGTCGTCATCAAGTGGGTGGCCGGCCTCATGGGCCCGATCTCGATCCCGCTGCTGCTCGGCATGCTGCCGCTGTTCCGCAGGTCCGGCCCGACGGCCGCGCTGGTCTCGTGGGCGGCCGGCCTGTTCGTCTTCTGGCTCACCAACTACGGCATGAGCGACGTCTCGACCGCCGTGGCGACGGCCGCGCCGGTGGCCACCTCGCTGGTGCTCTTCACGGTCATCGGCTTCATCCGTCCGGAGAACACCCCCGAGCGCGAGGAACTGCTCCAGACCGTCAACACCGACGAGGACAGCGCCGCGCGGCCGCTTCCCGCGTCCGCCTGAGAGCGCCCGTGCCTCCCCACTGACCGCCGCACCGCTCCCCGCGTTCACCTGACCGGCCCGGGGTGCGGTGCGGCCCCGGAACGCGGTACGGCCGCCGCACCGGTCAGCGGGCGGCGGCCGTACCGAACCGGAATCGGATCAGAAGGACTCTTCCGGCAGTTCCATGAGGTCCTGGCCGGTGGCGGCGAGCACGCGGCGCTCGGCGGCCAGGCGGGGCAGCACGGTCTGCGCGAAGAACGAGGCCGCGGCGACCTTGCCCGTGTAGAACGCCTTGTCCTCCTCCGAGGCGGACAGGGCGTTCAGCGCGATCTCGGCCTGGCGCAGCAGCAGCCAGCCAAGCACCAGGTCGCCCAGCGCCATGAGGAACCGGGTGGTGTTGAGGCCGACCTTGTAGACCTCCTGCGGCGTCTCCATCGAGGCGATCGCCCAGCCGGCCATCGTGTCGGCCATCGCCTTGACCTCGTCGGCCGCCTCGTCGAGCAGGCCGCGCTCGACCTTCAGCCGTCCGTTGCCCGCCTCAGAGGCGGCGAACGCCTTGATCTCGCCGAGCAGCGACCCCAGCGCCGCGCCCTGGTTCTTCAGGATCTTGCGGAAGAACAGGTCCTGGCCCTGGATCGCGGTCGTGCCCTCGTACAGTGAGTCGATCTTCGAGTCGCGGATGTACTGCTCGATCGGGTAGTCCTGCAGGAAGCCCGAGCCGCCGAGCGTCTGCAGCGAGCGGGCCAGCAGCTCGTACGACCGCTCGGAGCCGACGCCCTTGACCAGCGGGAGCAGCAGGTCGTTGAGCGCCTCGGCGGCCTCGTCGCGGCGGCCCTCGAACTCCGCGATCTGGATCTGGTCCTGGATCGTCGCCGTGTAGATGACCAGCGCCCGCATCGCCTCGGCGTACGACTTCTGCAGCATGAGCTCGCGGCGTACGTCGGGGTGGTGGGTGATCGTCACGCGCGGGGCGGTCTTGTCGCCCGAGCGGGTGAGGTCGGCGCCCTGGACACGGTTCTTGGCGAAGTCCAGCGCGTTGAGGTAGCCGGTGGACAGCGTGGCGATGGCCTTGGCGCCCACCATCATGCGGGCGTGCTCGATGACCATGAACATCTGCCGGATGCCGTCGTGCACGTCGCCGACCAGGTAGCCGATGGCGGGGTGCTTCTCGCCGAGCGTGAGCTCGCAGGTCGTGGAGACCTTCAGGCCCATCTTCTTCTCGACGTTGGTGACGTACACGCCGTTGCGCTCGCCCAGCTCGCCGGTCTCCAGGTCCACCAGGTACTTCGGCACGAGGAACATCGACAGGCCCTTGGTGCCGGGCCTGGCGCCCTCGGGCCGGGCCAGCACGAGGTGGAAGATGTTCTCGGCCATGTCGTGCTCGGCGCTGGTGATGAAGCGCTTGACGCCCTCGATGTGCCAGGTGCCGTCGGGCTGCTGGATCGCCTTCGTACGGCCCGCGCCCACGTCGGAGCCGGCGTCGGGCTCGGTCAGCACCATGGTCGCGCCCCAGCGCCGCTCGACGGCCAGCTCGGCGAACCGCTTCTGCTCGGGGGTGCCGAGTTCGAACAGCAGGTGGGAGAAGGCCGGGCCGCAGGCGAACATCCACACGGCGGGGTTGGCGCCGAGCACCATCTCGGCCATGGCCCACACCAGGCTGCGCGGGGCGGGCGTGCCGCCGAGCTCCGGCTGCAGCTCCAGGCGCCACCACTCGGCGTCCACCCAGGCCTGGTAGGAGCGCTTGAAGCTCTCCGGCATGGTGACGCTGTGGGTGGCGGGATCGAAGACGGGCGGGTGGCGGTCGGCGTCCTCGAACGACTCGGCGATGGGGCCGGTGGCGAGCCGGTTCACCTCGTCCAGCACGCTTCGCGCGGTGTCCTCGTCCACCTCGGCGAACGGGCCGGTGCCGAGGATCTCCCTGCGCCCGAACACCTCGAAGAGGTTGAACTCCAGGTCGCGGAGGTTGCTCTTGTAGTGACCCATCTGTGTGCGCTCCTAGAACCGAACCCGGGGGTAACGTACTGGTCGGTAACTCTAAACGAATGCTACCCGCGAGTAACCGGCGATATCCATGGTCTGTGCCACAGATCGCACGGAATGGTGACGCACAACCGGTATGTTCTCGTTGTGAGAAGGCCGTGATCCGCGGTCTTCCCGGACGAGGTGCCCGCCGTACCCGGACCAGCGAAGACGGTGGGCGGAAGGACATGGACCAAGTTCTGCAGATCGTCGGCGCCGTCCTCATCCTCGGCGCGTTCCTGCTCTCCCAGATGAACGTCCTCGACAACCGCTCGAAGATCTACCTCACGCTCAATTTCGCCGGCTCCGCGGTGCTCGCGTGGCTCGCGTACGCGGACGACGACTGGGGATTCCTGCTCCTGGAGGGGGTCTGGGCCATCGTGTCCGCGGTCGGGCTCGTCCGGTCCCTGCGCCCACGGCGGGCGACAACGTAACCTGCTTGACACTTTTACCGGTGTCGCGATTGGCTGGGCGCGTGATTGAGATCTACACGACGACGATCGACTGTGCCCAGCCCTACGAGCTGGCCCAGTGGTGGAGCGCGGCCCTGGGCTGGCCGCTCGTCGACTCCGAGCCGGAGGACGACGAGGTCATGCTGGAACGTCCGGGCGGTGTCCCGCACCTGCTCTTCATCCGGGTGGCTGAGGGCAAGACGGTCAAGAACCGCGTGCACCTCGACGTGAGACCCAGCGGGGACGGCACCCGCGACCAGGAGGTGGAGCGGCTGCTCGCGCTCGGGGCCAAGCCGTACGAGGACCACCGGACGCCGGACGGCGCCGGATGGGTCACCCTGCTCGACCCCGAGGGCAACGAGTTCTGCGTCTGCCGCGGCGAGGCCGAGCGCGCGGCCTCCGCCTGACGTCTACTGGGCCTTGGCCCGGCCGCGCATCGAGAACGTGAGGACGGCGGTGATCAGCAGCACGACCGCGCCGCCCCACAGCGCGTCCCAGGCCGAGCCGAAGACGCCCTCGCGGTCGATCACGAGCTGCACCGGGTACATGAGGGCCGCCGCGCCGAGGCCCGGGTAGAGCGAGAAGCGCCAGGGGTGGCGCAGCGCCCAGAGACGGGCCTGCCGGGTCACCCGGTCGCCGACGTCCGGCTTGGAGATCGCACCGATCGCGGCGACGAGGGCGAACACGGTGATCCCCGCGCACAGGGCCCAGGTCAGGTCGGCGGGGCCGGGCAGGATGACGCCCAGGAGGAAGCTCGTGGCCGCGACCGCCCCACCGGACGTCGCCGCGGCCCGCCAGGGCGCGCCGCGCAGGGCCGCGCCGGCCAAGGACATCTCGTCCATGCGGGTCAGTTCGTTCATGACTACAGCGTGCCTTTTCGGGCCTTTCGCCGGCATCGGGGAAGTCCCTGAGCCGCCCCTGACGCCACCCGGTTAGGCTCCCCCGCATGGATCTGCACTTCCGTACAGCCCGGCGTGAGGACGTCCCCGTCATCGTGGCGATGATCAACGAGGACCCGATCACCGCCGCCCGTCCGTCCTCCGGGGAGCCCGACTACTACGCCGCCTTCGAGGCGGTGGACACCGACCCGCGCAACGAGTTGATCGTCGTGGAGTCGGACGGCGAGGTGGTCGGGACCATGCAGATCACCTACATCCCCGGACTGTCGCGACGGGGCGGCGAGCGCGCGCTGATCGAGGCGGTCAGGGTCGCCGTGCCGCACCGCAACCGGGGGATCGGCCGGGAGATGATGCGGTGGGCGGTCGAGCGGGCCCGGGAGCGCGGCTGCGCGCTGGTGCAGCTCACCTCCGACAAGGCCCGCACCGAGGCCCACCGCTTCTACGGCTCGCTCGGCTTCGACGCCTCACACGAGGGGTTCAAGCTCCTCCTCTGACAGTGGGGCGACGTCGACGAAGTTGTCGTGGTAGACGGGGCCCCGGCCCATGTCGGCGTCCCGCTCGTCCACGAGCGCGTTGGGGTTGGCGCCGGCCGACAGCTTCGGCCAGTGGCCCTTCGGCGCCGCCACCACCCCCGGCGCGACCCGGTCGCTGACCTCCACGTACGCCCTGAACTCGCCGTTGCCGTTGAAGACCCGGGCGGCCTGCCCGTCCACGAGCCCCCGGGACTCGGCGTCGGCCGGGTTGACCAGCACCCGCGGGCCCTTCGACCGCTTGCGCAGCTCCGGATTGTTGGCGAACTGCGTGTTCAGGAACGTGTGCGCGGCCGGGGTGATCATGACGAGCGGGTGCGGCCGGTCGGCGGGAGCCGTACGGGCGGTGAGCGAGGGGACGTAGCCCGCCACCCGCGGCAGCCCGGCGGCCTCGGCCTTCTCGGAGGCGAACTCCAGCCGCCCGCTCGGCGTCGGGAAGCCCTCCGTGAACGGCACGAACGGGTCGGCCACCCGGAGTCGGGCCCACCCCTCCTTGCGGATCTCCTCCACGGAGATCCCCGTCTGGGCGAGCGTCTGCTCGGCCAGTTCAAGGTCGCTGTCGTACAGGGACGGCTCGGTCAGGCCCATCAGCCGGGCGAGCCTCCGGAAGGTCTCCGTCGTCGGCAGGCACTCGCCCGGCGGCTCGACGGCGGGCTCGTTCCACACCATGTACATGTGCCCGTAGCCGTGGTGCACGTCCAGATGCTCGATCTGCATGGTCGCGGGCAGCACGTAGTCGGCGTAGTCGACGGTGTCGGTCGGGAACTGCTCCATCACCACCGTGAACAGGTCCTCCCGCGCCAGCGCCGCCCTGATCCGGTTCTGGTCGGACGTTGAGCCCAGCGGGTTGGCCGCGTAGACCCACAGGCACTTGACCGACTCGTCCAGCCCGTCGGCCAGCCGGGTCATCGTGAGCGTGCGCACGGGATGGGGGAGCAGGTCGTCGCGCGGGTCGGGGCCCGTGGGGGCGTACCCCGAGGTGGAGTAGGCCACGCCGCCGCCGGGGTATCGCCAGTCGCCGGTGACGCCGGGGATACAGGCGATCACCCGCATCGCGGCCCCGCCGCCCGCGTGCCGCTGGATGCCCATCGTGGCCCGGATGCCGGTCGGCCGGGTGTGCGCGAGCCGTACGCCGAGGGCGCGGATCCGCTCCTCGGGCAGGCCGGTGATCTCCGCCACCAGCGCCGGGGGATGCCTGCGGATCTCGGCCTCGAACTCGTCCCAGCCGGTCGTGTGCTCCTCGATGTACGCGCGGTCCTCCGCGCCCTCCTCCAGCACGACGTGCAGCAGGCCGAGGGCGAGCGCGGCGTCGGTGCCCGGCCGGATCGGCAGGTGCTCGTCCGCCTGGTCGGCCGTACGCGTGCGGATGGGGTCGATCGCCACGACGTACGCCCCGGCGGCGCGGGCGTCCTGGACGAACTTCCACAGGTGGTGGCCGCTGGTCAGCGTGTTGGTGCCCCACAGCAGGATCAGCCGCGACAACGCGAACGTCTCGGGGTCCATGCCGCCGGGAGTCCCGTTGACGTACCGCAGCCCGTCGTTGCCGGCCCGCGCGCAGATGTTGAGGTCGTGCCGGGACGCGCCGAGGGCGTTCCAGAACCGCCGCCCGGCCTGACCCGACTCGCCCTGGACATACCCGAGCGTCCCGGTGCCCTGGTAGGGCCAGATCGCCTCGCCGCCGTGCTCCTCGACGATCGACGTCAGCCTGGCGGCGATCTCCGACAGCGCCTGGTCCAGGCTGATCCGCTCGAACCGGCCGGACCCCTTCGGCCCGACCCTCTTCAACGGGTGGAGAATGCGGTCGGCCGACCGCACCTGCTCCAGGTAGCGGTTGACCTTCACGCACAGGGCCCCGCGCGTGTAGGGGTGGTCGCGGTTGCCGCGCAACCCGACGGCCTCGCCGTCGCGTACGGTGACGACCCAGGAGCAGGTGTCGGGACAGTCGAGCGGACAGGCGCCGAGGACGGGTAGCGACGAGCTCATGGCATCGACGTTAGCGCGCCGCCTGCGGGCGGTCTCTACCGGATTTCCCCCACGTACGCGATGTTCGCGGTGTCCTCGGGATCGGTGCTGGGCGCCCCGGAGAACCAGGCGTCCAGGATCTCGGTCAGGACCTGCCGGGAGGTGAGGCGGAGACTGAGCGCGAGCACGTTGGCGTCGTTCCATTTGCGGGCGCCCGCGGCGGTGGCGGCGTCGGCGCACAGCGCCGCCCGCACCCCCGCTACCTTGTTTGCCGCTATGGACGCGCCGGTGCCGGTCCAGCAACAGACCACGGCCTGGTCCGCGCGGCCCTCCGCGACGTCCCTCGCCGCGGCGGAACAGCACCACGCCCAATCGGCCCGGTCGCCGGGGGCCAGTGCTCCATAGAGTGTGACTGAATGGCCGCGCCGTTCCACCTCGGCCACAAGCTCCGACGCGACCCCGTCGAGGCTGTCCGAGGCCAGGGATATACGCATGCCGTCAATTGTGGACACCGAGTGCGAAGATCGCACAGAATCGCTGGTGGTGAGAGGCATAAAGGAGCAGGACATAACGCTGGACACTCCTGGCCAAGGAGCTGTCCTCGTCGTCGAGCCTCTGCTGCCGCAGCGGATCCGCCGTCCTTCCGACGCACTGCGGTTCCTGCTCACGCTGCTGGCCCTCGTCGCCGTCGTGCTGATGGCTCTGGCCCTGCAGCGCACGCTGAACGGCCTGGAGACCGACGTACAGGCGGGCACCGGCCGCGCCCCCGATGTGCTGTCGGCCGCCGCCGGGCTGCTGGGCGGCGTCGCCGTGCTGATCGTCCCGGTCGCGTTCGCCGTCGAGCGGGTCTTCCACCGCGACGGCATGCGCGTCACCCAGGGACTGATCGCCGCGATCCTCGCCCTGCTGGTCTCGTACGCGCTGGACGAGTGGCTGGTCAAGGGGGGCCCCGCCGACCTGGTGCAGTTGCTCACCGGTGGCAGGGACGTGGAGCCGCTCAACACCGTGCTCACCCCCGCCATCGCGTACGCCACGGCCGTGCGGATGGGCCGGCGCCCGCACTGGCGGGCACTCATGTGGGTCGCGCTGGCCCTCGACGTGTTCGCGCTCTTCACCGCCACCAAGGTCACCGCCCTCGGCGTGATCCTCACGTACGTCGTCGGCCTCGCCGTCGGGTTCGGCACGCTTTACGGCATCGGCAGCGCGAACACCAGACCGCCCGGCAGCGCCGTGCTGGCGGCGCTGCGCAAGCTCGGTTTCACGCCGATCAGCGCCAGGCGGGTGGAGGACGACAGCTCGGGCAGCCGCCGCTACCTGGTCGGCCTCGCCGACGACCGGCGGATCGACGTGACCGTGCTCGACCGGGACCGGCAGGTGGCGGGCGTCCTCTACCGGCTGTGGCGGCGTTTCCTGCTCAACAGCGAGACCCGGCGCAGGGCCATCCGCTCGCTGCGCGCCGAGCTGGAGCGCGAGGCGCTGATGGCGTACGCCGCACAGGCCGCCGGGGTGCGGCTGCCCCGCCTGCTCGGCACGAGCGAGATCGGCACCGAGGCCGCGCTGCTCGCCTACGAGCACGTGGACACCCGGCCGGTGAGCGATCTACGGGACGAGGACTTCGACGACGAGCTGCTGGCGCGGATGTGGGAGCAGGTCCGGCTGCTGCACGCGCACCGCCTGGCCCACCGCCACCTCACCGGCGAGAGCATCCACGTCGACGCCCAGCGGAACGTCTACCTCGTGGACGCCCGCAGCGGCGAGATCGCGGCAGGCGACCTGCTGCTGCGGCTCGACATCGCCCAGCTCCTCGCCTACCTCGGCACCCGTGTGGGAGCCGAGCGCTCCGTCGGGTCGGCGGCGAAGGCGCTGGGGGAGAACACGCTGGCCGGGGCGATGCCGCTGCTCCAGCGGATCGCGCTGAGCCGGGACACCCGGACGGCCGCCCGCCGGGACAGGAAGCTCCTGCCCGCCATTCGCGAGCAGATCATCGCGATGAAGCCGCAGGTCGAGGTCGAGGAGGTGCGGCTCGAGCGGTTCCGCCCCCGGACGCTGGTGACGATCATCGTCAGCACGCTCGGCGCCTACTTCCTGCTCTCCCAGCTCAGCCAGGTCAACCTGACCAGCGTGATCACCACGGCGAACTGGGCGTGGAGCGGCGTCGCGCTGGTCGCCGGCGCCCTCAGTTACGTCGCGGCGGCGATCATGCTGCGTGGGTTCGTGCCCGAGCCGCTGCCGCTCGGCCGTACGGTCCTGGCCCAACTCGCCGCGTCGTTCGTGAAGCTGGTCGCGCCCGCCGCCGTCGGTGGCGTCGCGCTCAACACGCGTTATCTGCAGAAACGAGGCGTCCCGCCGGGCGCGGCGGTGACCAGCGTCGGGGCTTCGCAGCTCATCGGCCTGGCCATGCACATCATGTTGCTGCTGCTGTTCGGCTACCTCACCGGAACGCAGGCCGCGCCGTCCCTCACCCCGTCGCGGGGGCTGCTCGTCGTGCTGCTCGGCGTCGCGGTGCTCTTCCTGATCGTGCTCGCCGTACGGCCGCTGCGCCGTGTGCTGACCACCCGCCTGCGGGCCATGTTCTCGGGGGTCATCCCCCGACTGCTCGACGTGGTGCAGTCGCCCAAGAAGATCTTCGAGGCGGTGGGTGGGACCCTGCTTCTCACCCTCAGCTTCGTGATCTGCCTTGAGGCGTGCGTGCAGGCGTTCGGCGGCAAGGCCAGCTTCACGGCGGTCGCCGTGGTGTTCCTGGCCGGCAACGCCATCGGCTCGGCCGCTCCGACGCCCGGCGGGCTGGGCGCGGTGGAGTACGCCCTGTCGCTCGGTCTGCAGGTCGCCGGAGTGCCTGGCCCCATCGCCACCTCGGCCGTGCTGCTGTTCCGGCTGATGACGTTCTGGCTCCCGGTCCTTCCCGGCTGGGCCTCCTTCGCCTACCTCCAGCGTCAGAACGCGCTCTGAGCCGTCGCCGGCCAGAGGCGGCGCCGTCCGGGCCGGTGCGTTGAGACCCCTGGTGTCGGTGCCCGGAGCAGAGAACCAGAGATCACGAGCCGCGGCTCAGGCGCCGCGGCTCGTGGACGCTCATTCCGCGCTGGAAGCGGCCCAGAGATTGATGCCGCACTCGACCGCGTCCTTGTCGATCGCGTCCAGTTCGTCCTGGGTGAAGTCGAGCCGGTTGACCGCGTCGAGGCTGTCGTCGAGTTGCTCGACGCTGCTCGCGCCGATCAGCACCGACGTCACCCGCCGGTCGCGCAGCGCCCAGGCCAGGGCCATCTGCGCCAGCGACTGCCCGCGCTGCCCGGCGATCTCGTTGAGCCGCCGGACATGGCGCAGGCTCTCCTCCGTCAGCAGGGACGGATCGAGCGACTTGCCCTGGGCCGCCCGCGAGTCCTTCGGGATGCCGTTCAGGTAGCGGCCGGTCAGCATGCCCTGAGCCAGCGGAGAGAACGCGATGCAGCCGGCGCCCTCCTCCTCCAGCACGTCGAGCAGCCCGTTCTCGATCCACCGGTTGAGCATCGAGTAGGAGGGCTGGTGGATGAGCAACGGGGTGCCCATGTCCCGCAGGATCGCCGCGGCCTGCCGGGTCCGCTCCGGAGAGTAGGACGAGATGCCCGCGTAGAGCGCCTTGCCCGAGCGGACCGCGTGGGCGAGCGCCCCCATGGTCTCCTCCAGGGGCGTCTCCGGATCGAAGCGGTGGCTGTAGAAGATGTCCACGTAGTCGAGGCCCATCCGCTTCAGCGACTGGTCGAGGCTCGCGAGCAGATACTTGCGCGATCCCCAGTTGCCGTACGGGCCGGGCCACATGTCGTACCCCGCCTTCGTCGAGATCACCAGCTCGTCCCGGTACCTGGCGAAGTCCTGCTGGTAGAGGTGCCCGAAGTTGATCTCGGCGGAGCCGTACGGCGGACCGTAGTTGTTGGCGAGGTCGAAGTGGGTGACTCCGCGGTCGAAGGCCCGTCGGAGGATAGCCCGCTGGGTCTCGATCGGCTTGTCGTCGCCGAAGTTGTGCCACAACCCGAGCGACACCGCGGGCAGCCTCAGCCCGCTCCGTCCGGTCCGGTTGTACGGCATGGGCCCATAACGGCCCTCCGCAGCCACATAGCTCACGCGGTCACTCCAACTCGGTCAAGGATCCAGGAGAGCGCGAACGCCTCCTCACGCCAGGCGTCATAACGGCCGCTGCGGCCTCCATGGCCGGCGCCCATCTCGGTCTTCAACAGGAACGGGCCGCCCTGCGCGGTGGCGCGGAGCCGGGCGATCCACTTGGCCGGCTCGTGGTAGAGCACCCGGGTGTCGTTGAGGCTGGTGGTCGCCAGGATCGGCGGGTAGGGCCGGCCGTCGACGTTCTCGTAGGGCGAGTAGGACTTCATGTACGCGTAGACCTCGGGGTCGTGCAGCGGATCACCCCACTCGTCCCACTCGGTCACGGTGAGCGGCAGCGACGGGTCGAGGATCGTGTTCAGCGCGTCCACGAACGGGACCTCGGCGACGATCCCCGCGAACTCCTCCGGCGCCAGGTTGGCGACCGCGCCCATGAGCAGACCACCGGCTGAGCCGCCCCTGCCGATGATCTTGTCGGACCATCCCTCGGCCTTCAGATGCCGCGCGGACGCCACGAAGTCGGTGAAGCTGTTCTTCTTCTTCGTCAGCTTGCCGTCCTCGTACCACCGGCGGCCCATCTCACCGCCCCCGCGCACGTGGGCGATCGCGAACACGAACCCCCGGTCCAGCAGCGAGAGCCGGGCCACCGAGAAGTAGGGATCGATGGACGACTCGTAGCTGCCGTAGCCGTAGAGCAGGGTGGGGGCGGGCCGGCTCGTGTCCTTCCGGACCACGATCGAGATCGGGATCCTGGTGCCGTCCGGGGCGGTGGCCCACTCGCGGAACTGCTCGTAGTCGGCCGGGTCGTAGCCGCCGAGCACCGCCCTCTGCTTGAGCAGGATCAGCTCGCGCGAACGCAGGTCGTAGTCGTAGACCGACGGCGGGGTCACCATCGACGTGTAGCTGAGGCGCAGCCGGCTGGTCTCGAACTCCGCGTTGCCGGCCGGCGCCACGTCGTACAGCGGCTCCGGGAAGGAGATCTCGTACGGCTCGCCGCCGTCACCCGGCAGGATCCGGACACCCGTGAGGCCGTCACGGCGGAAGTGGACGCTGACGTAGTCCTTGAACGCGTCCACATCGAGCAGTCGCGTGTCGTCCCTGTGCTCGATCAGCGGAGTCCAGCTCCCCGGATCGTCGATGGGTGCACTGGCGAGCTCGAAGTTCACGGCGCCGTCGTTGTGGAGGATGAGGAAGCGGTCGCCCGCGTGCTCCAGCGCGTACTCCACGCCGGTCTCCCGGGGCCGCACCACGGCGAACTCGCCCTGCGGGGTGTCCGCGTCGAGGATCCGCACCTCACTGGTGATCTTGCTGCCCGAGGTCAGCACCAGGTAGCGCTGGCTGCGGGTCAGCCCGATGCCCACCCAGAAACGCTCGTCGTCCTCCTGGTAGACGACGACGTCGTCGGCCGAGCCGAGCGTGTGCCGGTGAATCCGGTACGGACGCCAGGCCTCGTCCACGGTCGTGTAGAAGAACGTGGAGCCGTCGGCCGACCAGGCGCCGCCGTAGAAGACTCCGGGGATCTCGTCCGGGAGCAGCTCGCCCGTCTCCAGATCCTTGAATCGGAGGGTGAAGCGCTCGTCACCGGAGAAGTCGGTCGAGTAGGCGAGCTTCGTGCCGTCGGGGCTGACCGCGCTCGTGCCCATGGAGAAGAAGGGGCTGTCACCGGCGAGCTCGTTGCCGTCCAGGATCACCTGTTCGCCCGGGAGCGGCGTGCCCGGCTCCAGATGGGGCGGGCTGTCACCGTCGGCGGCCACCCGGCACTGGATGCCGTACTGCTTGCCCTCTTCGGTCCGGGAGTAGTACCACCAGGCGCCCTTGCGGGTGGGCACCGACAGGTCCGTCTCCAGCGTCCTGCCCTTGATCTCCTTGAAGATGTTCTCCTGGAGGTCCTGCAGGTGGCCGGTCATCTCCTGGGTGTAGGCGTTCTCCGCCTCCAGGTACGCGATGGTGTCGGGGTCGTCCTTCTTGAGCAGCCACGCATACTCGTCGACCACGGTGTCACCGTGATGCGTGCGCTCCAGGGGAACCTTCTTCGCTACAGGCGGCATGTCGCTCACCCGCCAAAGTCTATGTTCGGCATGGTCCCGCCAAGCCTCCTCGCTGCGGCCTGTGGATAACTCGTGACGGGGAACATGGGGCCCGCGGCCGGCGGAATACAACCGGGACCCCAGGCGTTCGACTCAAGTTGGGTCATGGCGGTGCCGGA
>NZ_BOOF01000047.1 GCF_016863095.1 Microbispora siamensis
AAGCCACGTCCCACCCCAAGCCACGTCCCACCCCAAGCCACGTCCCACCCCACCGACCAGGGCCCCACCGCACCGCCCCCCGACCGCACCAAGACCCCACCGCACCCGGACGAATGGCTAGGGTTACGGAGGTGACCGAGCGAATCATCCGTTTGCTGGCCCGCCACCTGCCCGGCTACGCGGTCAGAACCGTCGAACGGCTGGGCGAGGGACAGGACAACGCGGCGTACGAGGTCAACGGTGAGCTCGTCGTACGGCAGAGCAAGATCGGCGATTCGGCTGTCCGCGCCGAAGCGGTGAGGAGAGAGGCGGGGTTGCTCGCCGCGGTGAGCGAGTTGTCGCCGCTACCGGTGCCGCAGCCCATCCTCGTGGACGAGGAGGCGGGTGTCCTCGCCTACCGGAAGCTGCCCGGCCGTCCGCTGAACCTGCACCCCGTCAGCGAGCCCGCGCGCTTGGCGGCTCCCCTGGGCGGTTTCCTCAGCCGGGTCCACGCGGCGCCGGTGGAGCGGATGGAGGCGTTCGTGCCGCGGGACGCCTATCCGATGACCGAGCTCCTGGAGGAGGCCGAAGGGAACTACCGGGACATCGTGGACAACGTGCCGCCGGCCGCCCGGCGGCTGGTCGAGGACTTTCTCGGCACCGCGGCGCCCGCCGAGCCCGGCGTGCTGACGTTCTGCCACAACGACCTGGGCAGCGAGCACCTACTGGTGGACGTCGAGGCGAGCGCCGTCACGGGGGTCATCGACTGGACGGACGCGGCCATCGCCGATCCCGCGTACGACCTGGCGCTCGTCTACCGGGACCTCGGACCCGAGGTCTACGAGCGGACGCTGGCGCACTACCAGGGCCGCCACGACGACGCCGGCCACGAGCGGGCGGTCTTCTACGCGCGGTGCGCGCTGCTGGAGGACGTCGCGTACGGCCTGCAGACAGGCTCCCGGGCGTACGCGGACGCCGGTCTGGCGCACCTCGGCCACACCTTCTCCTGAACACCGCGGTCAGCCGCTGACCAACCGGTAACCGACTCCTCGGACGGTCTGGATCATCCTGTCCTCCACGTCGCCCAGCCGTGCGCGCAGGCGCTTGACGTGGACGGCGATGGTGTTGGTCGACATCCCGTCGGTCGAGTGCCAGACGTTGCGCATGATCTGCTCGCGGGTGACCGTTCTGTCCGCGTTGCGCATCAGGTAGTGCAGCAGCTCGAACTCGCGCAGCGGCAGGTGCACGACACGCCCGCCGACCTTCACCTGGTACGCCGTCACGTCGAGCTCCACGTCGCCGATCGTCAGCACGGTCCTGCGGCCGTCCTGCCGGCGGAAGGCCGCCTGCACGAGGGGGAGTAGCTCGGGCACTCGATACGGCCTGGCCACGCAGGCCGTCGCGCCCGCCTCCAGAGCCTTGAGCGCCTGCTCGGCGTCGCTCCCGAAGTCGATGCCGAGCAGGACGGGCACGGTTCGCATGAGCCGTACGGCGCGGACGAAGTCGACGGGGCCGACGATGGGAAGGGAGGCGCAGATCAGCACGGCGTCGGGCCGGAGCGCCCCGGCCTGCAGCAGCGCCTGGGCGCCGTCCGGTACGCCGGTCACGTCGACGCCCTCGGCCTGCATGGCCGCCGAGAGCTGCCGCACCAGACCCGCGTCCGGATCGGCCACCAGGAGCATGGGCGCCGTCCGAGTGTCCCCCTCCACTGCGGGTGCCGTCACCCAGGTCCCTCCAATGCTGTCAGCCGGAAGCGGTCGTCAGCCGAAGCGGCCCGTGATGTAGTCCTCGGTCGCCTTCTCGGCCGGATTGGTGAAGATCTTCGAGGTCTCGTCCATCTCGACGAGCTTGCCGGGCTGGCCCTGCGCGGCGAGGTTGAAGAACGCGGTCTTGTCGCTGACCCGGGCGGCCTGCTGCATGTTGTGGGTCACGATCACGATCGTGTAGTCCTGCTTGAGCTGCGAGATCAGGTCCTCGATCGCCAGCGTCGAGATGGGGTCGAGCGCCGAGCACGGCTCGTCCATGAGCAACACCTGCGGGCGTACGGCGATCGCGCGGGCGATGCACAGGCGCTGCTGCTGACCGCCGGACAGGCCCGCGCCCGGCTTGTTGAGCCGGTCCTTGACCTCGTTCCAGAGGTTGGCGCCCTTGAGCGACTCCTCGACGATGCCGTCCAGTTCGGACCGGGAGTGACGGCCGTTGAGCCGCAGGCCCGCGGCCACGTTGTCGAAGATGGACATCGTGGGGAAGGGGTTCGGCCGCTGGAACACCATGCCGATGGTCCGGCGGACCGACACCGGGTCGACGTCCGCGCCGTACAGGTCCTGGTCCTCCAAGCGGACCTTGCCCTCGACCCGGGCGCCGGGGATGACCTCGTGCATCCGGTTGAGGGTCCGCAGGAACGTGGACTTCCCGCAGCCCGAGGGGCCGATGAAGGCCGTCACCGACCGCGGCTCGATCGTCATCGAGATGCCCTCGATGGCCTTGTGCGAGCCGTAGTAGGCGTCGAGGCCCGCGACCTCGATCTGCTTGGCCATTCCTTACCTCCTCCTCGCGGGCGAACGCCACCAGGTGATGAGGCGTGCGACCAGGTTGAGCAGCATGACGATCAGGATCAGCGTGAGCGCGCCGGTCCAGGCGCGGTTGATCGCGGTGTCCGTGGGACGGCCGGCCTGATCGAAGACGTACAGCGGAAGCCCCATCTGAGGCCCGTTGAACGGGTCGTTGTTGATGGAGTCGGTGATGAAGACGGTCAGCAGCAGCGGCGCGGTCTCACCGGCGACGCGGGCGACGGCCAGCATGACGCCGGTCACGATCCCGGTGAAGGCCGTGGGCAGCACGACCTTGACGATGGTGCGCCACTTGGGCACGCCCAGCGCGTACGACGCCTCGCGCAGCTCCCGGGGGACCAGGCGGAGCATCTCCTCTGCGGACCTGACCACGACCGGCATCATCAGGATCGACAGGGCGAGCGCGCCGGCGAAGCCGGAGAACGGCATGCCGAGCACGAGGATCCAGAAGGCCAGGACGAAGAGCCCGGAAACCACGGAAGGGACGCCGGTCATGACGTCCACGAAGAAGCTGATTATGCGCGATAGCCGCCCGCCTTCGCCGTACTCGACGAGGTAGACGGCGGTGAGCAGGCCGATCGGGACCGCGATGAGCGAGGCGAGCAGGACCTGTTCGAGTGTCCCGATGATGGCGTGGTAGGCGCCGCCGCCGGCGTCGCGCGCTCCGATGTTGCGCATGGAGTGGGTGAGGAACTCCATGTCGAGGCGGCCGATGCCGTTCTTGACGACGAGCCACAGCACCGACAACAGCGGGATGACCGCGAGCGCGAACGCCAGGTAGACGAGCACCTGGACGAGGCGGTCCTTCGCCCTCCGGGCGGCGGAGATGGGCTGGATTCCGGTCTGTACGGTCACGCTGCGGCCCTCGCGTACTCCTTGCGGCGGGCGATGACGAAGCGGGCGGCCATGTTCACCAGCAGGGTGATGAGGAACAGGACGAGACCCGAGGCGATCAGCGCGCCGCGGCCCACCTCGGTCGCCTCGCCGAAGCCGTTGGCGATGTTGGCGGCGATGCTGTTGCCGTACGGGCCGAGGATCTGGAACGAGATCTTGAACGTCGCCGGGAAGATGAGCGCGACCGCGATGGTCTCGCCCATGGCGCGGCCGAGGCCGAGCATGGCGGCACTGATGACGCCGGGCCGGCCGAACGGCAGGACGGACATCCTGATCATCTCCCAGCGCGTCGCGCCGAGCGCCAGCGCGGCCTCTTCCTGCATCTTGGGGGCCTGCAGGAAGACCTCGCGGGAGATCGCGGCGATGATGGGGAGGATCATGATCGCGAGCACGAGCGACGCGGTGAGCATGCTCTTGCCGACCACGGTGTCGCCGCCGAACAGCGGGATCCAGCCGAGGTAGTCGTTGAGGAACTTCGACGGGCCGAGCATGAACGGCACGAGGAAGGTGACGCCCCACAGGCCGTACACCACGCTGGGGACCGCCGCGAGGAGGTCCACCACGTAGCCCAGGACGGACGCGAGCCGCCGGGGCGCGTAGTGCGAGATGAACAACGCGACCCCGACCGCCACCGGGGTGGCGATGACCAGCGCGAGCAGCGAGCTCAGCACGGTGCCGAAGGCGAGCGCCCCGATGCCGAAGACGGGCTCGGTGGCGTTCGGCTGCCAGGTCAGCTCGGTTAGGAAGTGGGACGTGTTCGCCTGGAGGGCGGGGACGGCCTTGACGACCAGGAACACCCCGATCGCGGCCATGATCGCCAGAAGGACGATACCGGCCCCGGTCGAGGCGAAGCGGAACGGGCCGTCGCCGCGGCTGCGCCGGAAGGCGGACCGGCGCATGGCCGGCCCGCTCTCCCTGGTTCTGGTTGACGTCGCCATCTGGTTAGGAGATCGCCTCGACCGCGGTGCGGACCTTGGTGAGCAGGCTCGACGGCAGCGGCGCGTAGCCGAGGCCGGTCAGCGCCTGCTGGCCCTCGTCACTGGAGGTGTAGGTCAGGAACGACTTGACGAGCTTCGCGTCGTCCGCCGACAGGCCCTTCTCACAGGTGATCTCGTACGTCACGAGCACGATCGGGTAGGCGCCCGCGGCCTTGGTGGCGTAGTCGATCGAGAGCTTGAGGTCGTTGCCGGTGCCCGCGATCTCCGCGGCCTCGACGGTCTTGGCGGCGCTCTCCGGGGTGAGCTCCACGAACTCGCCGGAGCCGTTGGCGACCTTGGCCTTCTGCAGCTGCGAGTTCTCGGCGAAGGAGAGCTCGACGTAGCTGATCGCGCCCTCGGTGCTCTTGATGCTGGACGCGATGCCGTCCGAGCCCTTCGCGCCCTGGCCCTGCGCCTCGGCCGGCCAGGCCTTGGCCGGCTCGTACGGCCAGTCGGCCGTGGCCTTGAGGAACTTGGTGAAGTTGTCGCTGGTGCCCGACTCGTCCGAGCGGTGGAACGCCTGGATCGCGGTCGAGGGCAGCTTCGCGTCGGGGTTGTCCGCCTTGATGGCCGGGTCGTCCCACTTGGTGATCTTGCTGTTGAAGATGCCGCCGATGGTCTTCGGCGAGAGCTGGAGTCCGTCCACACCCGGCAGGTTGTAGACGACGGCCACCGGGCCGGTCACCATCGGCAGGTTGATCGCCTTGCCGGTCTTGCACCGGGCGTCGGCCTGGGCGGGCTCGCCCTTGTCGTCCTTCAGGGCCGAGTCGGAGCCGGCGAAGGCCACCGTGCCCTGGATGAACGCCTGGACACCGGCGCCGGAGCCGCTCGGGTTGTAGTTGATGCTGACGCCGGGGTTCGACGACTGGAAGTTCTTCTTCCACTCCGCGATGGCGTTCGCCTGGGCCGAGGAGCCGGCGGCGTTGATGGTGCCCTTCAGGGTGTCGTCGCCCTGCGCGGGAGCGGCGGCGCTGGAGGTGCCCCCCGCGGTGCCAGTGTTGTCATCGGTCCCGCATGCGGCGAGCGAGAGCACGCCGACGATAGTGGCGGCTGCGAGCCGGCCTGCATACTTCACGGTTGTTCCTCCCCTTGTCTCTCAACATCAGGGACGGTAGGGAGCCAAGGTGACCTAAAACCTTGGTAAAGGTGAACGGGTAATGAACGCCCCCAGTCGCTCTTGTGCGACCCCGGAAGAGATAACGAGCAGGTCACGGGCGTTATGGGAGAGGATTGAGTTCATGAAGCGTGTATGTCTGGTCTGCATGGGGAACATCTGCCGCTCGCCGATGGCCGAGGTCGTGCTCCGCCGTACGCTGGCCGAACGCGGGCTCGACGTGGAGGTGGACAGCGCCGGCACCGGCGGCTGGCACGCGGGTGAGCCGATGGACGAGCGGGCCCTGGCCACGCTGGCCGAGCACGGCTACGACGGCTCGTCCCACCGGGCCCGCCAGTTCGACCGGGCATGGTTCGCCGAGCGTGACCTCGTCCTCGTGATGGACCAGGACAACCTGCGCGCCGTACGGCGGATCGCCCCGCCGGACGCGGACGTCCGGCTGCTGCGGTCGTTCGACCCCGCGGCCCCCGAGGGCGCCGAGGTGCCCGATCCCTACTACGGGGGACGCGAGGGGTTCGTCGAGGTGCTGCGCATGGTCGAGGCCGCTTGTGAGGGGGTGGCGAAGTACCTTGAGGATCACTAGGAACCTCGGCGGCGGTCACGCCTGGACGCTGCACGAGGGTGTGCTCGACGACGGCCGCAGGGTGTTCGTCAAGAAGAGCGCGGACGCGTCCGCCGTCCTCGGCAGCGAGGCGGCGGGGCTGCGCTGGCTGGCCGAGCCGGGAGCGGTCGCCGTCCCCGAGGTGATCGCCGCGGACGGCGGCACGCTGGTGCTCGAGTGGGTCGACACCGCCCCCGCGACGGCCGGGGCCGCCGAGCGGTTCGGGCGTGAGCTGGCCGCCCTGCACGCCGCCGGGGCCGCGGACTTCGGCGCCCCCTGGCCCGGCTACATCGCCGAGCTTCCGATGGGCAACGAGCCCGCGCCGGACTGGCCGTCGTTCTACGTGTCCCGCCGGGTGCTCCCGTTCGTACGGCTCGCGCGCGACCGCGGCGCGCTGTCGGCCGCGGACGTGGAGCTGGTCGAGGAGGCGTGCGACCGGGTGGCGGAGGTCGCAGGGCCGGCCGAGCCGCCGAGCCGGATCCACGGCGACCTGTGGAGCGGGAACCTGCTGTGGTCGGCGGCCGGGGTCGTGCTGGTCGATCCGGCCGCCCACGGCGGCCACAGGGAGACCGACCTCGCGATGCTGGCGCTGTTCGGGGCGCCGCACCTCAACACGATCCTCGCCGCCTACCGCGAGGCGGCGCCCCTCGCGGACGGCTGGCGTGAGCGCGTGCCGCTGCACCAGCTCCACCCGCTCGCCGTCCACGTCTGCCTGTTCGGCGAGGCGTACCGCGGCAGCCTCCTCACCGCCGCGGGCGACGTGCTGGCGTTGTAGGGCTCAGCGGGGGGACAGGCGCTTGAGGACCTCGTCGTGGAGCAGGCCGTTGGTGCAGACGAGGTTGCTGCCGTCGAGGGGCGGGGTGCCGTCGAGCGAGGTGCAGGAGCCGCCGGCCTCCTCGACGATGATCGTGAGCGCGGCCATGTCCCAGGGGGACAGCTCGGGCTCGGCGGAGATGTCCACCGCGCCCTCGGCCACCATCATGTGCGACCAGAAGTCGCCGTAGCCGCGGGTGCGCCAGCACTCCCTCGTGAGGTCGAGGAACGGGTCGAGCCGCCCGGCCTTCTCCCATTCCTCCAGGTCGGAGAAGGAGAAGGAGGCGTCGTCGAGGCGGCCGACCGAGGACACCTCGCAGCGCGTGGCCTTGCTCAGGCTCCGCCCGGTCCACGCGCCGCTCTCCTTGGCGGCCCACCAGCGGCGGCCGAGCGCCGGGGCCGAGACCACGCCCACGACGACCTTGCCGTGCTCCATCAGCGCGATCAGCGTGGCCCACACGGGCACTCCGCGTACGTAGTTCTTGGTGCCGTCGATCGGGTCGACGATCCAGGAGCGCATGCCGTACCCGGTCATGCCGAACTCCTCGCCCACGACGGCGTCGCGGGGCCGGGCACGGCGCAGCGTGCCGCGGATCGCCTCCTCCACGGCCCGGTCGGCGTCGCTGACCGGGGTGAGGTCGGGCTTGGTGTCGACCTTGAGGTCCACGGCCTTGAAACGGCGCATCGTGATGTCGTCGGCGGCGTCCGCCAGCAGATGCGCGAGATGCAGGTCGTCGCGGTACTCCGTCACGTGCCCAACGTATCGTGCCGCGACCTGCTCACAGCAGAGGAAGGATCGCTCCAAACCGTACCAGCCGGTAACATCCCGGCCATGGACATCGGCGCCTTCATGCTCGACAGCGTCCCGTTCGCGCGGCTGCTCGGCATCACGTTCGACTCGATCGGCAGCGGTGAGGCGGTCGCCCGCCTGGCCGACCGGGGAGACCTGCACAACCACGTGGGCGGCCCGCACGCGGGCGCCCTGTTCACGCTGGCCGAGACCGCCTCGGGCGCGGCCATGCTGTCGGCCTTCGGTGACCAGCTGTCCCGGGCCGTGCCGCTGGCGACCGAGGCGAAGATCGGCTACCGCAAGCTCGCCATGGGCGAGGTCACGGCCGCCGCCACCCTCAGGGCCGAGCGGGAGGCGGTCGTCGCCCGGCTGGACGCGGGGGAGCGGCCCGAGTTCGAGGTCGCCGTCGAGATCCGCAACGCCGAGGACGTCGTCGTCTCGGAGATGACCGTCTCCTGGACCCTGCGCCCCAACCGCAAGGCCTGACCGCTCACTCGGCCAGCAGGTCGTCCGGTGAGGAACGGGCGAGACCGGCGAGGGTGGACAGGGCGCGTGCCAGCGTCTCGGCCGGTGGTGAGGCCAGGCCGAGGCGGACGGCGTTCGGTGTGCGGTTGTCGCCGACGGCGAAGGCCGCCGCCGGAGTGACGGCGATGCCGTGCCGCGCGGCGGCGGCCACGAACGTGTCGGCCCGCCACGGCGGCGGAAGCTCCCACCAGCAGTAGTAGGACCGCGGGTCGGCGCGGACGGCGAACTCGCCCAGGTGCCGCGTCGCGATCTCCTGCCGGGCCTCGGCGTCCCGCCGCTTGCCCCGGCTCAGCGAGTCCACGACGCCGTCGCCGGCCAGCCGGGCCGCCGCCTCCAGCGCGAACCGCGGCGGCGCGGAGCCCCCCGCGTGCAGCGCCGCGGTCACGTTGGGGACGACGGCCTCGGGCACGACGGCGAATCCGACGGTCAGCCCGGGCGCGAGCCGCTTGGAGAGGCTGTCGACGAGGATCGTGCGCTCGGGCGCCACGGCGGCGAGCGGGGGCGGCTCGTCCCGGAGGAACGACCAGATGCCGTCCTCGATCGCGGGCAGGTCCAGCCGCGCGAGCACGGCCGCGAGCTCGGCGCGGCGCTCGACCGGCATGGTGAGCGACAACGGGTTGTGCAGCGTCGGCTGGAGGTAGACCGCTCTCAGCGGAGCCTTGCGGGCGGCGCTCTCCACCGCCTCGGGCACCAGGCCGGCCTCGTCGACAGGCAGGGGCACGAGGGTGACCCCGAGCCGGGTGGCGATCGTCTTCACGACGGGGTAGGTGAGCTCCTCGACGCCCAGCCGCGCGCCCGGCGGGACGAGCGCGGCGATGACGGCCGCGATCGCCTGGCGTCCGTTGCCGGCGAAGAGCACCCGTGCCGGGTCGGGTCGCCAGCCGGCGCGGGCGAGCAGGTCCGCGACGGCCTCGCGGGCGAGGGGAGTGCCCGCCGCGCCCACCGGCCGCATGGACGCCTCCAGCACGTCGGGGCGCAGCAGCCGCCTGAGGCCGTCCCCGAGCAGGCGGGCCTGATCGGGGATGACGGGATAGTTGAGTTCGAGGTCGACCCGGGTGCCGCTGGGCTCGGCCAGGGCGGTTCCGGGACGCCGGGCGGAGGCGCGTACGAAGGTGCCGCGGCCGACCTCGCCGACCGTAAGGCCACGGCGGGTCAGCTCCGCATAGACGCGCGCGGCGGTGGAGCCGGCGATGCCGCGCCGCCGGGCGAAGTCGCGCTGAGGAGGCAACCGGTCTCCCGGCCTGAGCCGCCCGGCCGCGATGTCCGCGGCCACCTCGTCGGCCAGTTCCCGATAGCTCTCCACCGCCGCCTCCTCTCCGCGTCAGGGTGAACGCATCCAAACACACTATTGCTCCGAGAGCAATATTTAATATTGCATTCTTTATGAGTGGTGAAATAGCCTGAGGAAGCCGTCCGGACCGGCACTGATGACCAGCGAAGAAAGGGCGGCGTCATGGTCGAACCGAAGGCGGTGCTGGGTGTCGTGTCCGTGGCGCTCGGAATGGTGCTTTCTCCGGGCCCGAACATGATGTATCTCGTGTCGCGGAGCGTCAGCCAGGGACGCCGGGCCGGGGTGATCTCGTTGAGCGGAGTCGTCGCGGGATTCCTCGTCTATCTGACGGCGGCGAATCTCGGCCTGGCGGCGCTGTTCGCCGCGGTTCCGCAGGTTCTCACCGCGATACGGCTGGCTGGGGCGGGTTACCTGATATGGCTCGCCTGGAAGACGATCAGGCCCGGCGGCGTTTCGGTGTTCGCCGTGCGGGACGTGCCGGACGACCCGCCGTCCCGGCTTTTCGCCATGGGACTGATGACGAACCTGCTCAATCCGAAGATCGCTATTCTGTATGTCTCCGTCATTCCGCAGTTCGTCGATATCGGGGCGGGGAACGTGCTTGCTCAGGGCGTCGTTCTCGGTCTTTTCCAGATCGCGGTGGCCTCGACCGTGAATCTGTCGATCGTGCTCGCCGCCGGAAGTGTCGCGGGCTTCCTGACGCACCGGCCGGCGTGGCTGCGAGCCCAGCGGATCGCCATGGGGAGCATACTCGGAGCGCTCGCCGTAATGCTCGCTCTCACCCGGAGCGCGTCGTTCTAGTCGTCGTCGTTCTAGTCCGCGTCGTTCTAGTCGTCGTCGGCGGAGCCCTCACGGCTGGCGAGCAGGCGGCGCAGGGACTCCAGGCGCGCGGGATCGGCGTGACCCTCCGCGACGTAGCGGTCGAGGGCGCAGTCGTCGCCGAGGTGGGTGCAGCCCTTGGGACAGTCGGCCGTGGCGTCCACCAGGTCGGGGAAGGCGGCGAGCACGGTCTCCACCGAGATGTGGGCGAGCCCGAAGCTGCGTACGCCGGGGGTGTCGATGATCCAGCCGCCTTCCGGCAGTTCCAGGGCGACCGCGGAGGTGGAGGTGTGCCTGCCCCGGCCGGTGACGGCGTTCACGTGGGACACGGCCCTGCGGGCGTGCGGCACCAGCGCGTTGACCATGGTCGACTTGCCGACCCCGGAGTGGCCGACCAGCACGCTGATGCGGTCCGCGAGCGCCTCGCCCAGGTCGTCGAGCGGGCCGCCCTTGCGCACGACGACGTACGGCACGCCGAGGGGCTCGTACAGCGCCACGAGGTCGTCGGCGGGGGCCAGGTCGGCCTTGGTGAGGCACAGCAGCGGCTCGATGTCGGCGTCGTAGGCCGCGACGAGCATCCGGTCGATCATCCGGGGGCGCGGCGGGGGATCGGCGAGCGCGGTGACGATGACCAGTTGGTCGGCGTTGGCGACGATGGGACGCTCGATGTCGTCCACGTCGTCGGCGCTGCGGCGCAGCATCGAGGTGCGCTCCTCCACGCGGACGATGCGCGCCAGCGTGTCGGGCTGCCCGGTCACGTCGCCCACCAGCGCCACACGGTCGCCCACGACGATGCCCTTGCGGCCGAGCTCACGGGCCTTCATCGCGACGACGAGCGTCCGCTCGCCCCGCCGCTTCTTCGGTGTCGTGGAGCGGGGGACGCCCTCGCCCACGAGGCAGGTGTAGCGCCCGCGGTCGACGGCCACCACGAAGCCCTCGACGGCCTCGCTGTGGGCAGGCCGGATCCGGGTCCGAGGCCGTGAGCCCTTGCCCGGCCTGACCCTGACGTCGTCCTCGTCGTACTGCCGCTTTCTCAGCGCCCGCGCCCCGTTCGCCCGGCGGGTACCAGCCCGCCGCTCATCCCTCGCCGCCCAGCATCGCGGCCCACATGCGCGGGAACTCGGGCAGCGTCTTGGCGGTCGTCGCGATGTCCTCGACCTCGACACCCGGCACGGCCAGGCCGATGACCGCGCCCGCCGTGGCCATGCGGTGGTCGGCGTACGAGTGGAAGACGCCGCCGGTCAGCGGCCGGGGGTGGATCTCCAGGCCGTCGTCGGTCTCCCTGGCGTCGCCGCCCAGCCGGTTGATCTCCGTGGCGAGGGCGGTGATCCGGTCGGTCTCGTGCCCCCGGATGTGCGCGACGCCCCGGATCCGGGACGGCCCGTCGGCCAGCGCGGCCAGCGCGGCGATCGTGGGGGTGAGCTCGCTGACGTCGTGCAGGTCGGCGTCGATGCCCCGCACCCTGCCTTCGCCGGTCACCCGCAGGCCCTCCGGCACCCGCTCGACCCGCGCGCCCATCTCGGCGAGCAGCCCGCGAAGCTCGTCGCCGCCCTGCGTCGTCTCCTCCGGCCAGTCCGGCACCACGACGGAGCCCCCGGTGACCAGAGCCGCCGCGAGGAAGGGGGCGGCGTTGGACAGGTCGGGCTCGACCGTGACGTCCCTGGCCCGGATCGGGCCGGGCTGCACCCGCCACACGTCGCGCTCGGAGTCGTCCACCTCGACCCCCGCCTGGCGCAGCATCTGCACGGTCATCTCGATGTGCGGCATCGACGGGACGGGCGGGCCGCTGTGCCGCACCGTCACGCCCTTCTCGAAGCGCGCGGCGGCCAGCAGCAGGCCCGAGACCATCTGTGAGGAGACCGACGCGTCGAGGGTGACCTCGCCGCCCGGGATCGGCCCCCGGATCGTGAACGGCAGCGTGTCGTTGTCCACCGACGCGCCGAGCGCGCGCAGCGCGCCCAGGATGGGGCCCATCGGCCGCTTGCGCGCGTGCGCGTCGCCGTCGAAGAAGACCGGTCCGTCGGCCAGCGCGGCGACCGGCGGCACGAACCGCATGACGGTCCCGGCCAGGCCGACGTCGATCGACACCCCGCCGCGTACGGGATGAGGGGTCACCGACCAGTCCACGCTGTCGGCGCTCTCGTTGGACGGCGTCATCTCGGCGCCGAGCGAGCGCAGCGCCGCCGCCATCAGGTCGGCGTCGCGGCTGCGCAGCGCGAGCCGTACGGTGCCGGGGGCGTCGGCCAGCGCGGCGAGCAGCAGCGCGCGGTTGGTCACCGACTTCGAGCCGGGCAGGCGGACCGTCGCACGAACCGGCTCGGCGGCCACCGGGGCGGGCCAGAGCGGCGCGGCGGCGTTCTTCTCGACGCCGTTCTGGTCGATGGCGTGCGGCACGGCGCCGCCGGACGCGGACTGCGGAGTGGCCATGCCGCAAGCTTAGTGCGCGCACGCTCGTCCGCACCGTCGCGAGAGCGCGTGCGGCCCGCGGGAGTGGCAGTCTTGGTGTCATGTGCGGGAGGTACGCGTCTGCGCGCAAGAAGCAGGAGTTGCTGGAGGAGTTCCAGGTCGAGGTGGACGGGGTGCCCGACCAGGTGCCCGGCGGCGAGCTCCGGCCCGACTACAACGTCGCGCCCACCAAGAACGTCTACGCGGTCATGAGCCGGGTGCCGAAGGACGACGGCGGCGAGAGCGCGGGCGACGAGCCCGTCAGGCAGCTCCGGGTGGTCCGGTGGGGGCTCGTGCCGAGCTGGGCCAAGGACCCGTCGGTGGGCTCGCGGATGATCAACGCCAGGGTGGAGACCGTGGCGGAGAAGCCGTCCTATCGCAGGGCGCTGAAGTCCCGGCGCTGCCTGATCCCGGCGGACGGCTACTACGAGTGGATGCCGCTGGAGGGCAAGAAGAAGCAGCCCTTCTTCATCCACCCCGCCGACGGCGGCGTGCTCGCGATGGCCGGCCTGTACGAGTTCTGGAAGGACCCCACCCGCCCCGACGACGACCCGCTGAAGTGGCTGTGCACCTGCACGGTGATCACCACCACGGCGACGGACAAGCTGGGCCGCATCCACGACCGGATGCCGATGATGGTCGAGCGCGACCGCTGGACGGAGTGGCTCGACCCGCGCGTGACCGACCCCACGGGCCTGCTCGTCCCGGCCGGTCCGGACCGGCTGGAGGCGTACGCCGTGTCGGACGCCGTCAACAGCGTCCGCCACAACGGCCCGGAGCTGATCGAGCCCCTGGAGGGCGACGACGTGCCGCGTCTGTTCTGACTCGCGGTGAGGGTGTAGGCGGCGCGTGAAGTGGGCATCCGTTCGAGAAAGCGGTCGCACGGAAAGTGACCGGCCGCTGACCGACCAGGAGGACCGGGGGCTCCTGGACGGGTGACTCCCCCACTCCCGGAGGTGCGGATCCGTGGACGTCGCGACCGCGCGTATGCGCCTGGAAAGCATGCTCGCCGAACTCGACCGGTCGATCAGCGTGCTGCGTGGGGATCCGGCCGCCGGGCACGACAGGTCCCTCGCCGACGCGGGAGCCGACCTCACCGACGCCGACCGGACCCGGGCCATGCTCGACGCCGCGTCCCGGCAGCGTACGGCCGTGCTGGCCGCGCTGCGGCGGCTGGACGACGGCGGTTACGGCCGCTGCGTCGACTGCGGCACGCTCGTGCCGGAGGGCAGGCTGGAGGCCCGCCCCGAGGCGGCCCGCTGCGTGCAGTGCCAGTCGCGGGCCGAGCGCCGCCGCTGAGGACCCGTTTCAAGAGCCTGTCCGAGCGCCCGTCCGTGCGGCGTCCGGGAGAGCGTTCACAACGGCTTGCGCGCGCTGGCCACCAGGTGGATGCCGACGGTGTCGTCGCCGTCGGCCTGGGTTTCCAGCTCGGTGCGGACCAGCCAGGACAGCGACTTGCTCTCCGAGCTCAGCACGTGGTCGACGGTGGAGGGGGACAGCACCGTGCGCGGGCGCACCCACTCCACCTCCAGGCCGGCGCCGGTGATCAGCTCACGGATCTGCTGGCTGGTGAAGCAGCGGGTGATGCTGCCGTCGGGCCAGGGGATGAGCATGACCTCGCCCGTCTGGCACAGGTGCGCCCAGTAGTTCTGCTCGGCCAGGATCGCCATCCCGAGCACCAGCGAGTCGACGCACAGCAGCGCGCGCCCGCCGGGCCGCAGCACCCTGGCCACGTCCTCGATGACCGACTCCGCCATGATCTCGACCGACAGCACGCGCTCCTCGGCGATCACGCCGTCCACGCAGCCGTCGGGCAGGAAGCCGAGGTTGTCGGCGCGCACCTTCTGTATGCGGTCGGAGGCGTCGCGCAACCACGGTTCCGCCGGCCTGCGGAAGTCCATGACCTCGATCACCCGGTGACCGGCGCGCGCCGCCTGGGCCGGCCACCGCCCCCGTCCGCCGGACAGGTCCAGCAGGAGGGAGGGGCGGCCGGGCAGCCACTGGCGCAACTGTTCGGCGACGACCGCGTGATAGAAGGTCCAGTACGGCCCGAGTGTGCCCGAGCCGTTGAGTTCGTTGGCCGGTATAGGCAGCACGAGCGACTCCTGGACTCTTGGCTGCCCCGCGCATGGGCGTGCGGCAGCGAAACACGGTTTCCGGGCTACCAAGCCGGTGCTTACTTTTTTCCCCGCACCGGGTCGTTCGTCACCTCAATCTGCACCGGGAACAGACTCTACGCCCGCCCTGTTGCAGTTGGGCATGAAGACGTTGGTGCTGCCAGAAGGCCTCGACGGGCTGGACGTTGCCGGGCCGGTATCCTCGGCTGGGTACGAAGTCCTTAAGGGGGTGGGTCCGGTCTCCAAGACAGCCGAGGAGACTCTGGAGCAGCGCAGCGAGCGGTTCGAGCGCGACGTCATGCCGTTTCTCGACCAACTGTACTCGGCCGCGCTCCGGATGACCCGAAACGCAGCGGATGCGGAGGATCTCCTGCAGGAGACCTTCGCCAAGGCTTTCGCCTCCTTCCACCAGTTCCAGGAGGGGACGAACCTCAAGGCCTGGCTCTACCGCATCCTCACCAACACGTTCATCAACAGCTACCGGAAGAAGCAACGGGAGCCCAAGCAGGCGGGCACCGAGGAGATCGAGGACTGGCAGCTCGCGCGGGCGGAGTCGCACACGTCCAGCGGTCTGAAGTCGGCCGAGATCGAGGCGCTCGAGCACCTTCCCGACAGCGACGTGAAGGACGCTCTCGCCGCGCTCCCCGAGGAGTTCCGCATCGCCGTCTATCTGGCGGACGTGGAGGGCTTCCCGTACAAGGAGATCGCCGACATCATGGGCACGCCCATCGGGACCGTGATGTCGCGCCTCCACCGCGGCCGCCGGCAGCTGCGCAACCAGCTCGAGGACTACGCGCGCGAGCGAGGTCTCGTGCGGTCGGACTCCCGTGGCGCGGGTCTCGGCGGAACGCTTGGCGAGGAGGAGCGATGAGCTGCGGGAAACACCACGACACCCCGTGTAGCGAGGTGCTCGACCGGGTGTACACCTACCTGGACGGCGAGCTGGACAGCGACCGCATCGCCGAGATCAGGAAGCACCTCGACGAGTGCGGCCCGTGCCTGGAGGAGTACGGCCTCGAGGAGGCCGTCAAGCGGCTCGTGGCCAAACACTGCGGGTGCGACCCCGTCCCGCAGGATCTGCGCAGCAAGGTGCTCACCCGGATCGAGCAGGTACGCGCCGAGATGGCGGAGTAGCCCCCGGTCCACGGAAGGCGTGATCCGTCCGAGCCGGGGCAATGCTCGTTAGGATCTTCCGTTACAGGCCGGGAAGGGCGGGGACATGCGGGCACTGGTCACGGGCGGGGCGGGGTTCATCGGGTCCACCCTCGTCGATCGGCTGTTGGCGGACGGTCACGAGGTCGCGGTGGTGGACGACCTGTCGTCCGGCCACGCGCGCAACCCCGACGCCCCCCTGCACGTCATGGACGTGCGCGACCCCGCGCTCGCGGAGCTCGCCGAGCGCTGGCGGCCGGAGGTCGTCTGTCACCTCGCCGCGCAGATCAGCGTGCGCAGGAGCGTGGCCGACCCGGTGACCGACGCCAGGATCAACGTCGAGGGCACGGTGAACGTCCTGGAGGCCGCCCGGCGCGCCGGGGCCCGCAAGGTCGTCTACGCGTCCTCCGTCGCCGTCTACGGCAGGCCGGCCGTGATCCCGGTCCCGGGCGACGCCCCCACCGATCCCCGCTCGCCGTACGCCGCCTCCAAGCTCGGCGGCGAGCTGTACCTGGCCACCTACCGGGCGCTGCATGGGCTCGAATACACCACGCTCGTGCTGTCGAACGTCTACGGGCCGCGTCAGTCGCCCGAGGGCGAGGCCGGGGTGGTCGCCATCTTCACCGACGCCCTGCTGGCGGGAAAGCCCACGGTCGTGTACGGCGACGGCTCCCAGACGCGCGACTACGTCTTCGTGGAGGACGTGGTGGACGGCTTCGCCCGCGCCTGCGGGCCGCACGGCGACGGCCGCCGAATCAACCTCGGCACCGGCGTCCAGACCACCGACCGTGAGCTGCACAGCCTGGTCGCCGCGGCGGCCGGAGCACCCGACGAGCCGCGCTTCGAGCCCTCTCGGATGGGCGACCTCCCCGCGATGGCCGTCGACCCCGCTCCGGCGTACGAGGTCCTCGGCTGGCGTCCCCGGCACGACCTGTCCACCGGCCTCAAGGCCACCGTCGAATGGGCCCGCCAGGCGCTCGCCTGATCGGGAGCGAACCGGACGGCCGGGGTGGACGTCTCAGCGGTGTGATGCGTTTGCGCCGGACCTCCGTCCTCATCGCAGTCGTCGCCGTGTGCGCGGGAGCCGTACTGGCCGCGTGCGCTCCGGATCCGAGGGCGGTGCCGGACGCGTGCCCGCAGCGTTGGGGCGGCGACGGCATCGGTGGGTGGGTGCCGGCCGCGGCGGACGTGGACGGCGCGGACGAGTCGCTGGTGCCCGGCTCGCCGGTCCGGGCGCTGCTCTGCGCCTATCCCGGCACCAACACCGATCCGGGCGGCGAAGGGCTGGGCGGCTCGCGGACGCTGACGGACCAGGCGGCGGCGATGGCCCGCGACCTCGCGTACCTGCCGGTGAGCACCGAAGACGTCGAGGGGCCCTGTACGGCGGTGGGCGGGCCCATGACGAACTACCTGGTCCGGTTCGCGTACGGCGACGGCTCGGCGCTGTGGGTGGGCAGCGCGGAGGAGGTGAACTCCTGCGTCGCGACGACGAACGGCACGGTCCGGACCCGCTCGTACGTCGGGGAGGCCCTGACCACCGCCTATCGGGAGGGGACGTGGCGGCTTCCGCGACCGGAGGACCCCTGCCGGGCCGCCCACGACCGCCGGGGCCAGCAGGACAGCATGGTCCCGGGGGATCCGCGGTGGGTCCTGGTGTGCAGCGGCGGCAACGAGAAGTGGCCGCCCCGGCGCGAGCACGGCGCGGCGGCGGCGCGGGGACTCGCGGCGGCGCTCAACGACCTGGACACCGTGCCGAGCGATCGCACGTGCCGTGGGAGAGGCGCATCGGCGGTGCGCGACGACTACCGGCTGGTCTTCGGGTACGCCGAGGGGCCGCCCGCGGGCGTGCACATCCTGTACGGCTGCACGCCGAGCGTCGACAACGGGATGCTCCAGGCCGACGCGGACGACGACGTCCGTCGGCTGATGGCCGGGCTCGCCCCGTGAAAAGGCACCGACATACCGGTGCAATTGCACGCGGTGTGATGGCTTGGTTACGGTTTGGCTGCGATGGTCGCGACATCCCGGACCGGCCATCGGCCCTTCTGTAGCCTGAGTGCGACATCGACGTGGAGGCGGCGCAATGCTTGGGAAGACCGTCGTCAGGCTGATAGTGGCGCTGGCGCTGCTCACTCCGGTGGTGGCTCTGGCCGGTCTCGCGGCCGGCACCCCGGGGATCTCCTGGACGTAGTCACTGCCCGTGGGCCGGTCCGGCAGGGCCGGCCCACGGGTCCGATCCGCATTCAAGGTGGCCGCCATGCGGGAACTTCCGTGGCCCGCCAGGGTCTACTTCGTCGCGCTCGTCGGAACCGCCGGTCTCGTGATCATGCGCGGTCTCCTCGCGCATCACGGGCTCGCGGCGGAGGACTGGTCGGCGCTTCTGGTCCTCGCGCTGCTCTTCCTGCTCTGCGAGTCGGTGCCGACGTTGCTCAACGTGCCGCACGTCGCGGTGTCGGTGAGCTTCTCCGCGGCGCTGGCCGCCGTGGTGCTCGTCGGCCCGGAGGGCGCGGCCCTGGTCGGGCTGGCCGCGGTCGTGAGCGTGCGCCCCGGCCTGCCGATGGTGAAACGGCTGTTCAACGGCGCGCAGTACGCCCTGTGCGGGTATGCCGCCGGATGGGCCTACGAGAGCGCGGGAGGGCGGGCCCACCTACCCGAGCCGGCCGACTTCCCGGGCATCCTGGTGCCGTACGCCGCGGCGACGGGGGTCTTCGTGGCCGTCAACTTCGCGCTGACCGCGGTCATCCTGCGCCTGGCGTCCGCGGTGCACAAAGACCAGGTCTCGCTCCGCGCGATGGTGCAGTTCCTGAGCTCCTACGTCGGCTTCGCCACCTTCGGCCTGCTGATCGCGGCCCTGTGGTCGACGGTGCAGTCGATCTCGGCCGTGCTCGTGCTGCTGCCGCTGTTCGTGGCCCGGTGGGCGCTGGGGCACTACCACGCCGAGCAACGGGCGTACGACGCGACCATCGCGGCGCTGTGCCAGGCGGTGGAGACGAAGGACTACTACACGCGCGGTCACTGCACGCGGGTCTCCGCGGCCTCCTCCATGATCGGTGAGGAGATCGGGATGGGCACCGAGCGGCTGCGCGCGATCCGGTACGCGGGCATGCTCCACGACGTGGGCAAACTCGGCGTGCCGACCAAGGTGCTGCAGAAGGACGGCCGTCTGACCGAGGAGGAGTACGCCGCGATCCAGCTCCACCCGATGCGCGGGCTGGAGATCGTGCGGGGCATCGACTTCCTCGACGAGGCGTTCGCCGGGATCATGCACCACCACGAACGACATGACGGAAAGGGCTACCCGATGGGCCTGGCCGGGTCGGAGATCCCCGAGTTCGCCCGGATCATCGCGGTGGCCGACGCGTTCGACTCCATGACCTCCGACCGCTCCTACCGCAAGGCCAAGTCGATCGAGTTCGCGGTCGGCGAGCTGCGCAAGAACGCGGGAACCCAGTTCGACCCCGACATGGTGTGCGCGTTCGTCAAGGCGCTCGACCGGCACGGCTGGGACCTGGCTCAGCCGGTGCCCGTCCCGCCCGACGACGCCGCCGTGGAGACCACGGTGAAGGACCACGACGACCCGACGACGCCCATCCAGGTGGTGTCGGAGCGGTGAGGGAGCGTCGGCTGACGGCCAGGCCGGTGGGGCTCGACTCGGGCCAGCTCCTGCTCATCTGCGCCGCCGGGATGCTGACCGTGGCGGGGATCGCCCACACCGCGGCGGAGGGCCTGACCGATCCGCGGGTCGCCATCGGGTTCGGCGCGCTCATCGCCGCCGGGGAGCTCGCCCGGCTCACGATGCCCGGCAACCGCGAGGTCGCCCCGATCTCCACCGCCGCCTCCCTCGGGTACGCCCTGCTGCTCGACGTGGGCGGACGGCCGGCGCATCATTCGGCCCTGCAGGTCGTGGCGGTGATGTCGGTCGGCATGATCGCGGGCGGGCTGCCGCACCTGGCGGTCGGCCGGCCGCCGCGTCTCGACGCGATGGCCCGGCGGCTGCTCGCCGGGTCGCTGCTCGCCTTCGCCTACCGGCCGCTCACCGGCCCGCTCGGGAAGCTCGCGGGGGACACGGCCGACCGGCACGGCAACTGGTGGCCGGCGCTCGGCGTGATGGCGGTGCTCGTCACGGTCATGCTCGCGGCCGACGTGGTGATCGCGGCCATGCTCCGGGCCGACCAGGTCAGGACCGCGTTCGTCGTCGCCGTACGGGACGAGATCAGGATGGCCGCGCCGCTCGGCGCCGCCGTCGCGGCGTCGGGCATCCTGCTCGCGCTCGCCTCGCACAGCATGGACATGACCGCGCTGCCCGCGTTCGCCGCGCCGCTGCTCGTCACGCAGGTGGCGTTCCGCAAGTACGCCGGCATCCGGGCGACCTACCTGCAGACCGTGCGGGCGCTGAGCCGGGTCACCGAGGTCGGCGGGTACGTCGAGCCGGGCCATTCGCGCCGCGTCAGCCAGCTGTCGGTCGCCATCGGCCGTGAGCTGGGCATGGCGGAGCCGCAACTGCTGGAGCTGGAGTACGCCGCGCTCATGCACGACATCGGCCAGCTCTCGCTGCGCGATCCGATCCCCGGCGGTGCGACCGTGCTGGCCGACCCCGAGCAGGCGCGGCGGATCGCCGAGCTGGGCGCCGAGGTGATCAGGAAGACCGGCGTGCTCCACGGCGTCGCGGAGATCGTCCGGCGGCAGTGCGACACGCTCGGCGAGTCGCCGCCGATGGCCAGCCGCATCATCAAGGCCGCCAACGCGTACGACGACCTCGTGGGCGGATCGACCGACAGGGACCGGGCGGCGGCGGCCCTGGAGCGGCTGCGCCTCGACGGCGGGTCGGCCTACGACCCCGGAGTGGTGGAGGCGATGGCGCGCGTCGTCGACCGACTTGTGCTCGTAACGCGCTTGTAGCAGACGTAGCATCGGAACGCCTCCAACGCCACGCCGGGCCCATTGTTGTTGTAGCGACCCTACAGATTCGGCCCCCGCGTTCAGTCGGAACGGTCGGGGGGACGGAGCGGGGGATCATCCTAGAGTTGGCTGCGTGTTCGACTCAGTTCTCGTCGCCAATCGTGGTGAAATCGCCCGCCGGATCATCCGTACGGTGCGGGGCATGGGGCTGCGCGCGGTCGCGGTCCACTCCGAGGCGGACGCCGATCTGCCGTTCGTGCGTGAGGCCGACGACGCCGTGCTCCTCGGCCCCGCGAATCCGGCCCAGAGCTATCTCGACATCGACAAGGTCCTCCAGGCCGCCCGTACGACGGGAGCGCGGGCGGTCCACCCCGGATACGGGTTCCTCGCGGAGAACGCCGCGTTCGCCCGTGCGGTGATCGACGCCGGCCTCGTCTGGATCGGCCCGGATCCCAAGGCCATCGAGCAGATGGGCGACAAGATCAACGCCCGCAACCTGATGGAGGCCGCGGGTGTGCCGGTCGCCGCCGGGACCAGGGAGCCGGTGTCCGACCTCGCGCAGGCCGAGCGGGCCGCCGCGGAGATCGGGTACCCGGTGATGGTGAAGGCGGCCGCCGGGGGCGGCGGGATCGGCATGGGCGTGGCGCGCGACGACGAGTCGCTGGCCAAGGCCTTCGAGCAGGCCTGCCGGGCGGCCGCCCGCTTCGGCGGCGAGCCCGCCATCCTGCTGGAGCGCTACATCGAGCGGGCCAGGCACGTCGAGGTGCAGATCCTCGGCCTCGCCGACGGCACCGTGGTCGCCCTGGGCGAGCGGGACTGCTCGGTCCAGCGGCGCCACCAGAAGGTCGTGGAGGAGAGCCCGTCCCCCGGAGTGACCCCGGAGCTGCGCGAGCGGATGCTGGCGGCGGCCGTACGGGCGGGGGAGGCCGTGTCGTATCGCGGCGCGGGCACGGTGGAGTGCCTGGTGGACGCGGACGCCCAGGACTTCGTCTTCCTGGAGATGAACACCCGCCTCCAGGTGGAGCACCCCGTCACCGAACTGGTCACCGGCCTCGACCTGGTGGAGCACCAGATCCGGGTCGCGGCCGGTGAGACCTACTCCGTCGAGCCGCGGGTGAGCGGCCACGCCATCGAGTTCCGCGTCTACGCCGAGGACCCCCGCAGGTTCCTGCCCGGCCCTGGCAAGATCGGTGTATGGGAGGAACCGGCGGGCGAGGGGGTGCGCATCGATTCGGGATACGCGGCGGGCAACACCGTCACGCCGTTCTACGATCCGCTGATGGCCAAGCTCTGCGTCGCCGGCGCCACCCGTGAGGAGGCGCTGGAGCGGGGCCGGGAGGCCGTCGCCGCGTTCCGGATCGAGGGCCCGAAGCACAACCTGCCGTTCTGCGCCGAGTTGCTCGACCACCCCGAGTTCGTGAGCGGGGACTACGACACCGGGCTGGTCTCCCGGATGAGAAAAGCTTGATCTGCTGGATTATTTGAGGGGAGTTCCCGCGTGGCCGAGGTGCGCGCCGAGATGGTGGCGAACGTCTGGAAGATCGTTGTGAGCGAGGGCGAGGTCGTCGAGGAGGGCGACACCCTTGTGATCCTGGAGTCGATGAAGATGGAGATCCCCGTTCTCGCCGAGGACGCCGGGACCGTCTCGAAGCTCCAGGTGAAGGAGGGCGACGTCGTCCAGGAGGGGGACGTCATCGCCGTCATCGAGTAACGAGTAGAGCGGGCCGGAGGTTCACAGACGGGAGAGGAACCGTTCCCGGTCGACCACGACCCGCTCGATCGTGCCCGTGGCGACCAGGGCGCCGGTCTTGTCGACGGCCCTGACGGAGAAGACGAGCCGCCTGCCGTCCACCTCCGTGAGCTCGACGCCGATCTCGACGTGCATCCCGACCGGGCTGGGCAGACGGTGCTCGATCAGCACCCTGGTCCCCACGGTGGTCTGCCCCGGCTCCAGGTGATGCTGGACGGCCTTGACCGTGGCTCCCTCGGCGAAGGACAGCAGCCGCGGCGTGCCCAGCACCGGCACGTCGCCGCTGCCGACCCGGATCGCCGTGTCCTCGCGCTCCACCATGATGAGGACTTCGGCGCGCAGACCTGGAGCAACACTCATGCGAGCCAGCCTATTGGGTCGCCATTCCCGGATGCCCGTGGAGATTGCCAGGCAACTAAAAGGGGCCGTGAAGCGTCTTAATCGGCAGCGGGGACTCCATGATGCTTTCCGGGCGGCGGAGGCGGGGCAGCGGTTAGGGTGGTGCACTGTGGACCTCTACTGCGATCACTGCGGCCGTCCGGCCGGAAATGGTGATCACGCGGCCTGCCTGGCCGCCAGGGCGATGGAGCCACCGCGTTACTGCCCGCACTGCCGCCGCCGCATGGTCGTCCAGATCACGCCCAGGAACTGGACGGCACGGTGCTCGGTGCACGGTAGTACGGGCGGGTAACAGGTAGGCTCGACTTCCGACCCCCGAGCCTGGATCCCTTACGCATACAGGGTTCCGTGAACTTGTCGTTATCTACCCGCGACACGAACCTGCTTTGTTGGACACCTTCGGGGGTCGATTGACTTAGGGGGTACGGGGCGCAAATGGTGGCCCAAGGCATGACCCTGGCTGGGCGTTACCGGTTGGACGCCCGGCTCGGCGCCGGGGGCATGGGCGAGGTATGGCGCGGCGAGGACACCGTCCTCGCGCGCACCGTCGCCGTCAAGGTGCTTCTCCCCGGTCGTCTCGACGACCCCGGATTCGCCGTGCGCTTCCAGGGGGAGGCCCGGGCGATGGCGACCGTCAACCACCCCGGCGTCGTCGACGTCTACGACTACGGAGTCACCGAGGTCCCCGGTGACGGCTCCACCGCATACCTGGTCATGCGGTTCGTCGACGGCGAGCCCCTCGACCGCCTGCTGACCCGCCTCGGCCGCATCGGCGCCGAGCCCGCGATGGAGCTCATCGCCCAGGCCGCCTCCGCCCTCCAGGCCGTGCACGAGCGGGGGATCGTGCACCGGGACGTCAAACCGGGCAACCTGCTGGTGCGTTCCGACGGCACGCTCGTGCTGACCGACTTCGGGATCGCCCGCGCCGACCAGGGCAGCCGCCTCACGGACGCCGGAATGGTGCTCGGCACCGCGGCCTACTGCGCGCCGGAGCAGGCCGAGGGCGCTCCGGTCACACCCGCCGTCGACATCTACGCGCTGGGCGTGGTGGCGTACGAGTGCCTGGCCGGGCAGCGTCCCTTCGACGGCGACTCGCCGGTGACGATCGCGCTCAAGCACATCCGCGAGGAGCCGCCACCGCTGCCGCCGGACGTGCCGCCCGCCGTCCGGGCCATCGTCGAACGCGCCATGTCGAAGGACCCGGCGCGCCGCTGGCCGTCCGCCGCCGCGATGAGCCAGGCCGCCCGGCAGTCGGTGCTGGCCCCTGGTGTCGGAATGCCCAGCACCGTGGTGCCGGACGCCTCGCCCGTGTACGGCCCGGAGGGCCTGGCGGGAGCAGGGTACGGCCCGCAGGGCCTGACCGGAGGGGGATACGGCCCGCAGGGCGTCACCGCGGCCCCGCCCGCCACGGGCATGGGGACCCCGCCTCCGCCCACGGGCCCGCTCACCCAGGCAGGCCCCTACCCGGGTGGGCCGGAGGCCGTCCCGGCCACCGGCGCCACCTACCGCGTCACCCGAGAGTCCTGGAACGACGCCCCGGCCGTGCCGCCGGCGACCGTCGCCTCCCCACAGCAGGGCTCCCGTACGGCGCGGCGCGCGGCCCAGCGGTCCAGGAGAGGCCGGGGGATGCCGGTCGCGGCCGGAGTGGCGGGGTTCGCCGTCGTCGGCGGCCTGGCCGTCCTCGGCATCAACATGGCCTCGGCCGGGTCCACGACCCCCGAGCCGCCCGCTTCGTCCCTGAACATCATCAATCCGTCGCCCAGTCCGTCGCCTGAGCGGCCCACCAAACGGCCCTCCACGAGGCCCTCCCAGGAGGTGCCGGTGTCGCGGCCGAGCCCGACCAGGAAGAAGCCGAGCCCCACGCCGAGTCCGACCCCCAGCCCGTCGCCGAGCCGCACCGCCTCGCCGACGCCCTCGCCGAGCTCGACCGAGGGCATGATCAAGGTGCCCCAGCTCAAGAACCTGCCTGAGAGCTCCGCGCTGGCGCGGCTCAACATGCTGGGGCTCACTCCGAAACCGCTGTACGAGGGCGAGGGAGACTGCAAGGGGTCGGTCGTCAGCCAGAAGCCGGCGGCGAACACGCTCGTGAAGGAGGGCACGACGGTCACGTTCACCGTGAAGAAGGAGTGCCCGACTCCCTCGCCAAGCCCGTCGCCCAGCCCGGCCGCGAGCCGCTCTCCCGCGGCGTCCTGACGCCTGCCGGCCAGGAGCCCCGCGCGACGGACGTACGCGGGGCTCCGCCGGCGGTCACACTCCGGTCGTGTTGCGCGGGTAGGCGATCGCCGGGTCGGTGGCGATGTTCACCAGGTAGGGCACGCCGGAGTCGAAGGCGCGGCGCAGCGCCGGGCCGATCTCCGCCGGCGACGTGACGAGCTCCCCGCCGCCGCCGAGCGCCGTGACGACCTGGTCGTAGCGGCACTGCGGCTGGAGCTCGGCCGCCACGTCGTAGCCGTACAGCATCTGCATGGGGTGCTTCTCCAGGCCCCACATGCCGTTGTTGCCGCAGATCATGACGACCGGCAGGCGGTGGCGGACCAGCGTGTCGACGTCCATCAGCGAAAAGCCCGCCGCGCCGTCGCCGAGCAGCAGCACGACCTGCGACGACGGCCTCGCCAGACGTGCGGCGATGGAGTAGCCGAGCCCGGTGCCGAGACAGCCGTACGGGCCGGGGTCGAGCCAGTTGCCCGGCCGGCGCGGCTCGACGTACTTGCCGGCGTAGGAGACGAAGTCGCCGCCGTCGCCGATGACGACCGCGTCGTCGGCGAGCACCTTGTTCAGCTCGCCGTAGATGCGCATCGGGTGGATCGGGTCGGCGTCCGACTCCAGCAGGGCCGCGTCCCCGGCGGTCGCCGCCGCCGCGGCCTCGCTCAGCCTGCTCACCCACGGCTCGTACGCCTTGGGGTTCACCCCGGCGGTCCCGCAGGCCGCGGACAGTCCCCAGAAGACGACCGACAAGTCGCCGGCGGCCGAGCCGGACAGGCCGGTGTGCGTGGCGAGCTGGGAGGGCGCGTCGGCGATGTGGACGACCCTGGCGAGCGGTGCGCCCTCCTTGCCGCCGAACCAGCCGTACGCGAGGCGGAAGTCGAGCGGCGTGCCGACCACGATGACGAGGTCGGCCTGGCCGAAGGCGACGCTCCGGGCGCGGGTGACCAGCAGTTCGTGCCCGGCCGGCAGGATCCCCCGGCCCTGGCCGTTGGGGACGACGGGCAAGCGCCACTCCTCGGCGAAGTCCCGCGCGGCCTCCTCGGCGCGCTCCATCCACACGTCCGAGCCGAGCACCAGCACCGGGCGCTCGGCCTCGGCGAGCAGTCCCGCGATGCCGGCGAGCGCCTCGGGGTCGGGCTCAAGCGGCGACGGGGTCAGCGTCTCCGAGACGTACTCGGGCGACGGGGAGAACAGGTCGTCCATGTGGACGTCCAGGAACACCGGGCCGCGATGCGGGGCCAGGGCGGTCCGGAAGGCCATCTCGACGTCCTGCCCGATGGAGTCCGCGCCCGATCCCGTGAAGGCGAGCTTGGTGATGGGCTCGAACAGCGGCGGATGGTCCATCTCCTGCAGGGCCCCGGAGCCCCAGCGTGAGCGCGGGGCGCGTCCGCCGAGTACGACGACCGGGGAGCCGTTGAAATGGGCGGTGGCGACCCCCGAGACGCCGTTGGTGACACCGGGGCCGGCCGTGAGCACGGCGAGGCCGGGCTTGCGGGTCAGCCGGGCCGTCGCCTCGGCCGCGAACACCGCGCTCTGCTCGTGGCGCACGTCCAGGATGCGCATGTTCTGGTGGACGGCCCCGTCGTACAAGGGGAAGACGTGCCCACCGGACAGCGTGAACATCGTGTCCACGCCGTAGGCCTGGGAGACGGCGACGGCGATGTCGCCTGCGTGTTTGGGGGACTCCATAGAGTGAAACCTACCAGTCGGTCACTTACCGGAACAGATGGGCGGCCAATGCCCTCCAGCCACAGGAGAACGTCGGTCACCCCCGCTGATGCCCGGTGTCGTCGCGGCTACTCCGCCCCCGCAGGCTGGGATTCCAGCCGATCGTCCTTCCCGAGCCCTCAGAGGGTCTGGGAGAGCGCCTTGACGGGCATCTTGAGGTCGGCGAGCAGCTCCAGGTCGCGCTCGGGGGCGCGGCCCAGCGTGGTCAGGTAGTTGCCGACGATGATCGCGTTGATACCGCCGAGCATGCCGTCCCTCGTGCCGAGGTCGCCCAGGGTCAGCTCGCGGCCCCCGGCGTACCGCAGGATCGTGCGCGGCAGGGCGAGGCGGAACGTGCCGATCGTCTTCAGCGCCTCGGTGCCCGAGACGAGGGGCTGGTCCGCGAACGGCGTGCCAGGGCGGGGGTTGAGGAAGTTGAGCGGCACCTCGTCCGGCTCCAGCTCGCCGAGCTGGGCGGCGAACTCGGCCCGCTGCTCCAGCGTCTCTCCCATGCCGACGATGCCACCGCAGCACAGCTCCATGCCCGCCTCCCGGACCATGAGGCAGGTGTCCCAGCGCTCCTCCCAGGTGTGGGTGGTGACCACGCGGGGGAAGTGCGACCGGGCGGTCTCCAGGTTGTGGTTGTAGCGGTGGACCCCCATATCGGCCAGTTCGTCCACCTGCGCCTGGGTGAGCATGCCGAGCGAGCAGGCCACGTTGATGTCGACCGCGTCCCGGATCGCCTTGACACCCTCGCGGACCTGGTCCATCAGCCGCCGATCGGGTCCGCGTACGGCCGCGACGATGCAGAACTCCGTCGCCCCGGTCGCGGCCGTCTCGACGGCCGCCCGGACGAGCGAGGGGATGTCGAGCCAGGCCGCGCGCACCGGGGAGGAGAACTGGCCGGACTGCGAGCAGAAGTGGCAGTCCTCCGGGCAGCCGCCGGTCTTGAGCGAGACGATGCCCTCCACCTCGACCTCGGGACCGCACCACTTCATCCGCACCTCGTGCGCCAGGGCGAGCAGGTCGGGCAGGCGCTCGTCCGGCAGCGTCAGGCACTCCAGCGCCTGAGCCGCGTCGAGGCCCCTGCCCTCGTCCAGAACCCGCACGCGGGCGATCTCCAGGATGTCGGTCTTCACGCGGCACTCCCGTCGGTCCTCGGCGGCACTCCTGTCACAGGGGCAGCTTAAGGGTCGAGCGGAATCCGGCCGGGTCGAACATGCCGCCGAGCGCGGGACTCAGTCCGGCGCGGGCGGCGCGGGCGAACGCCTCCCGGCCGAGCGCGCCCGCGCCCTCCGGCAGCGCGCCCGACAGCGGCCGGGCGGCGAGCATCTCCAGGTCGGCGACGTTCGACCGCTCGGCGAGCCCCGGATCGGCCGGCCAGGACCCGATCACCACGCCCGCCAGGTCGAGGCCCCGGCCCGCCATGGCCTCGAGCGTCAGCGCCGTGTGGTTGAGCGTGCCCAGCGCCGCGCGCGCCACCACGAGGACAGGGGCGTGCAGCCGCCGCGCCAGGTCCGCGAGCGTGCCGCCCTCCTCGTCGTAGCGGACCAGCAGGCCCCCGGCGCCCTCGACGAGCACCAGCCGGTGCGACTCGGCCAGCTCCTCGATCCGGGCCGCCGCCGACGCGAGCGACAGCGGCGGCAGGCCCGAGATCCGGGCCGCCGCGGCGGGGGAGAGCGGGTCGGGATAGCGCGCCATCTCGAAGGTCGTCGTCACCCCCGACAGGCGAATCACCTCGTCGAGGTCCCCGGGCTCCCCGGCCGCCACCCCGGTCTGCGCCGGCTTCACCACCGCGACCGTCGCGCCCCGCTCTCTGGCCAGCACGGCGAGCGCGGCCGTCACCACCGTCTTGCCGACCCCGGTGTCCGTCCCGGTCACAACGAGAATGCTCACTGTGTTTCCCGCTTCGCTCATCGGGGCGCTTACATCCGCCATCTTCCCTCGTCGCGCTCTGGTCGCTTCGCTCCCGCGCGCTCCTCAGTCCAGATTGGCGGCGCGCCCCTCGGCTCGCTCGGTGTTTCCCGCTTCGCTCTGTGTTTTCCGCTTCGCTGCGGGGCGCTTATATCCGCCATGTCGTGCCGGAGGCGCGCCCCTCGGCTCGCTCGGTGTTTCAGGGGCGGCGGAGGCGGGTGACGAACTTGTAGCGGTCGCCGCGGTAGAGCGACTGGGCGTACTCGACGGGGTTGCCGTCGGCGTCAAAGGCGTGCCGGGTCAGCAGCAGCATGGGCAGGCCGACGTCCACTCCCAGCACCTGCGCGTCGTACGGCGTGGCGAGCACGGTCTCGATGACCTCCTCGGCGTCGGTCAGCCGCACGTTGTAGGCGTTGTGCAGGGTCTCGTACAACGAGGAGTGCACCTCCAGCTCGCGCCGCAGGCGGGGGAACCGGCGGGCGGACAGGTGCGTGGTGTCGATGGACATCGGCTCGCCGTTGGCCAGGCGCAGGCGGTGGATCCGCAGGACCCGGCCGCCGGGGTTGATGGCCAGCCGCCGTCCGAGCGCCTCGTCGGCGGTGATGTAGCTGATGTCGAGGATCTTGGTGTCCGGCTCCAGGCCGACCGTGCGCAGGTCACCCGTGTAGGAGGTGAGCTGGAGGACCTGGGCGACCTTGGGCTGGGCGACGAACGTGCCCTTGCCCTGGATGCGCAGCAGCCTCCCCTCGACCACGAGCTCCGACAGCGCCTGCCGGACCGTCGTCCGGGAGGTCTCGAAGCGCACCGCCAGAGTGCGCTCGGGCGGGAGCGCGCTGCCCGCGGGCAGGCTCTTGGTGAGCTCCAGAAGGCTGCGCTTCACGTCGTAGTACTTCGGAACCCGGGGAGAGTCCTCGCTGTGCTCCGTCACCTGTCCACCCTCAACTCGGCCACATCGCCCAACTCAGGCAACATCGTCAACTCGGCCACAGCGGTGAGCGCACCCCGGACCACCGCGAGATCATCGGACCTCAGATCGGCCCTCGCGGTCAACCGCAGACAGGACCGGCCCCGAGGTACCGATGGTGGGCGGAAGCATCCCACGCGGACCCCGAGTTCCGCACACAGGGTTCCCGCTGACAGGGCGAGCCTGGGCGAGCCGAGCACGACCGGCACCACGGCGGCCGCCGGCTCGGTCGTCTCCAGGCCGAGCTCGCGGGCCAGCGCGGCCAGCTCCCGGGCCCGCCGCCGGGCGCGTCCGGGCAGGTCAGCGGTGCTTTCCAGGATATCGAGGGCGGCCATGGCGGCACCGGCGCAGGCCGGTGCGAGGCCGGTGTCGAAGATGAACGACCGTCCGGTGTCCACGAGCGTGCCGATCACCTCGGGGGCACCGAGGACGGCGCCGCCCTGGGAGCCCAGGGACTTCGACAACGTGACGGTTCTCACAATGTCGGCACACCCGGCGAGGCCCGCCGCGTGCACCGCGCCCCTGCCGTGGTCGCCCACCACGCCGAGCGCGTGGGCCTCGTCCACCACCAGCAGCGCGCCGTGCCGTACGGCCGCCTCGTGCAGGGCGCGCAGCGGCGCGAGGTCGCCGTCGACGGAGAAGACGGCGTCGGTGACGACGAGGGCGTGCTCCTCGGCACGCTCGGCCAGGGCCTTGTCCACCGCCTCCGCGTCCCCGTGCGGGGTGACCACGATCCGCGACCGCGACAGCCGGCAGGCGTCCACGATCGAGGCGTGGTTGCCGGCGTCCGAGACGACCAGGCCGCCCCGCCCGAGGGCGGCGACCGCGGCGAGGTTGGCGAGGTAGCCCGAGGAGAACACCAGGGCCCGGGCCGCCCCGGTGAACGCGGCGAGCCGGTCCTCCAGCTCTGCGTGGAGCCGGGTGGAGCCGGTGACCAGACGTGAGCCCGTCGAGCCCGCGCCCCACTCCCGGGTGGCCCGTACGGCCGCCTCGACGAGCCGCTCGTCCCGGGAGAGCCCTAGGTAGTCGTTGGAGGCCAGGTCGAGCAGGCCGTCGTGGTCGGGCGTACGCGGGCGCAGGGTGCGGCGCAGGCCCGCCGCCTCCCGCTCGGCGGCGGCCGCGCGCAGTCTGTCCAACGGCCCTGTCATGAGGTGCATCTTGCCAGGTGGCGATGGTCGATTCGCTTTCGACCCGGACGGCGGCGCATCATGCACTCGTGCCGACTCTCAGCGACCTGGTGTCGCGCCACACCGCACTCGATTCCGCCGGCGTCGACTGGATCCACTCGCTGGTCTCGGACTGGCAACTGCTCGCCGACCTGTCGTTCGCCGACCTCATCCTGTGGGTTCCCGACCAGGGCGGCACGAGGTGGGTGGCGGTGGCCCAGATGCGGCCCACGACCGGTCCCACCGTCTACCACGACGACGTCGTGGGCATGTCCATCGCCATCGGGGAGCGGCCGCTGATCGACGTGGCCTGGGCCGAGCACCGGATCTGCCGGGAGGGCGACCCCGACTGGTCCAGCGGTGTGCCGGTGCGCGAGGAGACGATCCCGGTGCGGCGCGGCAAGGACGGCCCGATCATCGGGGTCATCCAACGCTCGACCAACCTGTCGTCGGCGCGCACTCCGTCCCGCCTGGAGCTGACCTACCTGCAGAGCGCGTCCGATCTGGCGCAGATGGTGGCCGAGGGCAGGTTCCCCTTTGCGGAGGAGGAGCCGATCCTGGTCAGGTCGCCCCGGGTGGGCGACGGCCTGCTCCGACTGGATAAGGCAGGCCGGGTCACCTACGCCTCGCCCAACGCGCTGTCGGCCTACCGCAGGCTCGGTTTGCACGCCGACCTCGTGGGGGCGGACCTGGGGAAGACGACCGCCGACCTGTGCTACTCCGACGAGCCGATCAACGAGGACCTGATGCTCGTCGCCAGCGGGCGGGCCCCCCGGGAGACCGAGGTGGAGAACGGCGGCACGGTCGTGCAGCTACGGGCGATCCCGCTGATCGTCGGTGGCGGCCGCATCGGGGCGCTGGTGCTGATCCGCGACGTGACCGAGCTGCGGCGGCGCGAGCGGGAGCTGCTCACCAAGGACGCGACGATCCGCGAGATCCATCACCGGGTCAAGAACAACCTGCAGACCGTGGCTGCGCTGCTGCGGCTCCAGGCGCGCCGGCTGAACAACCCGGAGGGCCAGGAGGCGCTGAACGAGGCCGTACGGCGGGTCGGCTCGATCGCGATCGTCCACGAGATCCTCGCGCAGATGCCGGAGGAGATGGTCGAGTTCGACGACATCGCCGACCGGGTCATCGCGATGACGGCCGAGGTGGCGCTCGCGCAGGTGGCGATCAAGCGGGTCGGCAGCTTCGGCGTGCTGCCCGCCGCGGTCGCGACCCCCATCGCCATGGTGCTCACCGAGTTGCTGCAGAACGCGGTCGAGCACGGGTTCGCCCACTCCTCCGGGAACGTCCAGGTCGTCGTCTCCAGGGACGCCGACCGGCTGGAGTTCACGGTGGCCGACGACGGCAAGGGCCTGCCCGAGGACTTCGACCTGGACGCGACCGGGAGCCTCGGGCTCCAGATCGTCCGTACGCTGGTCGTGGGCGAGCTGTCGGGCCGCCTGGGTGTGGCCGGGAGAGAGGGCGGGGGCACCGAGGTCAGTCTCAGCATTCCGGTGCAGTCGGCCTGATCTCCCGCGGGGCCTCCGGATCGCGCTGGGCCCACAGGGGGTCCCGCTGTGCGAGACCCGTGTGGGGGATGCCATAGTGGACGCGATGCGTTGGTGGACAGACGGCCCTATGGGCGGGAGGCGACGCGGCCGTCCCGGCCGGGCTTCGATGCCCCGCGACTCGGTGAATGCCATGGCAGGCATTCACCGAAGGCGTTCGCGTGCGGCGGGGGAGTCAGACGGCGGCGCGGGCGCGGGCGCGAGCCGTACGGCGCTTGAGGGCGCGACGCTCATCCTCGCTGAGCCCGCCCCAGACTCCGGCGTCCTGACCCGACTCGAGGGCCCACTTGAGACAGGACTCGGCGACCGTGCATCGCCGGCATACCTGCTTGGCCTCTTCGATCTGCATGAGCGCCGGACCAGTGTTCCCGATCGGGAAGAACAGTTCGGGGTCCACGTCACGGCAGGCAGCGCGGTGGCGCCAGTCCATGCGTTCCACTCCTTCGTAAAGTGGAGCCTCCGTGGCTCCTCTGGCCGTCAACTTTGTGAACTCTTTCACTAGCTGCTGCGAACGATCACCCGGATCCAGGGTGGGGGGCCGGGCTCGTCCGCGTGATCGCCGGGGCTCCTCACGGAGGCGGTGGTCTCCGTAAAGGTCCTACGTTCCGACGTCGTAGTTCAGCTTTTCAGCCGTACCAACACCACACAAGAGGTTTGGGACAAGGTTTTGCCCGTCGTGGCTGTCGGATGCGTCACACTATGACTACATGTAACGGGCTAGACGAGGACTTGTAACGCGTCCGGGATAGCGCGGAAGATCACCCACTCGTGTTCTCCCAGGTAGTCGCCGTCGAGCTGGAAGGCGACCGGGCGGGAGGCGTGGAGGGTGAACTCGGCCTCGTCATGGATCTGAACGAGGTGTTTACCGCGTGGCAATCCCCGGTGTTCGCCGATGATCTGCCGCGCGAGCGCGAGCACGGTCGGCAGGCTCATGTTCCGGAGCCCGAGCATGTCGAGCCCCGTCTCGAAACCGGCCCACGGCGTCGGGTTGATCGGACGTGTGCCGGCGTACGTCCACGGCGACGTGTTCGACACGATCGCCATGAAGATCCCATCCTCTGTCGGCCGGCCGGGACGCGTCAGCCGGATCGCCGGCCGCCGGCGGTCCGTCACGAAGAAGTGGCGGACCGTCGTGTTCACGTAGAGAGCGGGCAGCGCGCGATGCCCCGCGCTCCGCAGGCCCTCCACGGCTCGGACGACCTCGGCGTCGTATCCCAGCCCAGCGCAAAATGTGAAATATCTGGACCTTTGCTGGTCAGGTGGCGCATCTGCCCCCGGGTCCGGACCTGAAACCTCGTCATGCCAAATTGCCTGTCCCAAACCGATGGTCCGGCGGCGCCCTTCGCGTAGCGCCTCCAGCACGGCGCCGGTCGCCTCGACCGGGTTGTTGGGCAGCCCGAGGGCGCGGGCGAAGACGTTGGCGCTGCCCCCGGGGATCACGATGAGCGCGGGCCGCTCGCTCGCGCCGCCGTCGGGCCGGGCGTCCAGGAGTCCGTTGACGGTCTCGTTGATCGTGCCGTCGCCGCCGAGGACCGCCACGGCGTCGAAGCCCTTGGCGTGCGCGGTCGCCGCGAGCGCGGTCGCGTGGCCGCGGTAGGCCGTCTCCTCGACCGACAGGTCGACGGCGGCGCCGAGCGCCCGGATCAGCACGTCCCGGGTACGCCGGTGCGTCGAGGTCGCCTTGGGATTGACGAGGAGGAGTGCCCGCATGCCTGAAGGTTAACGAACGGTTTACCGCTCGTGCCTGGTGACGCCCTCCCGATGAGGCGCACATGTCTGCGGGTAGGGTTGGGCGGTGTGATCAGCAGTTCCGTCGGCCGCCCCGGCACCCTGACCGTGGCCGCCGCCGTCCTGGCCGCGGAGGGCCTGCTCGCCCTCGCCTTGGGCGGTTATGTCGGCGTCGAGACCGTGATCGGCAAACCCACCGACCTGGTCACCAGCATCGCGGTGGCCGGATTCGGCGTGCTCGGCGGCGCCCTGCTGCTCTGGGTGGGCTGGGGCGTGTGGCAGGTGCTGCGATGGAGCCGCGGCCCGGCCGTGGTGACGCAGATATTCGCGCTTCCGGTGGCGATCAGCCTCATCCAGTCGGCGCAGTACGCGTTCGGTATCCCGCTCATCGCCGCGGCTGCGGTCGCCCTGGTCGCGCTGCTCGCGCCGGCCTCCACCCACGCCCTCATGGGCGAGGACGGCGCGCGCTGAGCAGACCGGCACCAGGGCGGACACCGAGCGGACGCAGGGCAGGCACCGGCTGCTGACCGGGCGCCGCCGGGGGGAGCGCGGCGTCGCGGTCGTCCTTCTCTGATCGTCCCGGGCGGCCCGGGCCGGACGATCAGTCCTCGGCGGTGAGGCCCTCGCGGAGCTGGGCCAGGGTCCGGGCGAGCAGCCGGGACACGTGCATCTGCGAGATCCCCAGCTCGGTCGCGATCTGCGACTGCGTCATGTTGCCGAAGAAACGCAGCAGCAGGATCCGCTTCTCACGCGGCGGCAGGCGCTCCAGCAGCGGCTTGAGCGACTCGCGGTATTCCACGCCCTCCAGCGACTCGTCCACGATGCCGAGCGAGTCGGACACGGCGGGAGCGTCGTCGTCGCCGGAGTCCGGCGCGTCGAGCGACACGGTGGAGTAGGCGTTCGCCGACTCCAGGCCCTCCAGGACCTCCTCCTCGCTCATGCCCAGGTGGGCGGCGAGCTCGGCGACCGTGGGCGCCCGGCTCTCCCGCTGCGACAGCTCGCTTATCGCCTTGGTGAGCGAGAGCTTCAGCTCCTGCAGCCGGCGCGGCACCCGGACCGCCCAGCCCTTGTCGCGGAAGTGCCGCTTGATCTCGCCGACGATGGTCGGGGTGGCGTACGTGGAGAACTCCACGCCGCGTGCCAGGTCGAACCGGTCGATCGACTTGATCAGGCCGATCGTGGCGACCTGCGTGAGGTCGTCGAGCCACTCGCCCCGGTTGCGGAAGCGGCGGGCCAGGTACTCCACCAGCGGCAGGTGGAGCTCGACCAGCTCGTCGCGGATGCGCTGGCGCCTCGGGTCGTCCGGCGGAAGCTCCGACAGCTCGGCGAAGAGTGTGCGCGCGCGTACGCGGTCCGGCACCGCCGAGTCGCCGGAGGTCATCGCACTCGTCCTTTCCGTCATCACGACGGCCTCGCCGTGCTCCGGCGCTTACGCAGCACGATCGCCAGATGGTCGGCGTGGTCGGAGATGGCGTCCACGTCGTCGGCCAGCGCGGTCAGCACCATCCAGGCGAAGTCCTCCCGGTTGGGCGAGCTGACTCCGAGGGTGTTGACCTCGACGCGAACCGTCATCTCCTGGCCCGTGAGTTCGAACTCCGCGAGGAGGTCAGTCCCGGGCACGGCGTGCCGCAGCAACATGGCGCACGCCTCGTCGACGGCGATGCGCAGGTCCTCGATCTGGTCGAGGGTGAAGTCGAGCCGTGCGGCGAGCCCGGCGGTTGCCGTGCGCAGCACGGACAGGTAGGCGCTCACGGCGGGCAGCCGGACACTCACAGCATCGCGAATCCCGGTCAGATCCACCGCAGGCGTCTCGGTTTCCTCGGTCACGTTCCTCCTCGCCCCTTCAGCCGGCTGAGTGCCGCTGACTGCAACCTACCGCCACTCGCGCGGTGCTGCCCTGGCTGGACGCGCTGATTGTGGCGTTCCTTGGAGGTAACTGCACGTAAATTCCGTACAACCGAATATGGAGTTTGTATGGGCCTTGGGATGATCTGGCCCCGCGCGGCCGTGGAGGCCGTGCGGGGCCCGAGATCCCGGGGCTCAGGCGGCCTTGGTCTCCCAGAAGATCTTGGCGATCTCGTCGATCTTCGCGAGGAGGTCGTCGGCCAGGGCGGGGTCGACGGTGCCCTTGGCACCGGCGGCGCCGGCGAGCTTCGTGGCGTCCCAGAAGAGCTGGTGAAGCTGGGGGTACTGCTCCAGGTGCGGGGGCTTGAAGTAGTCGGTCCACAGCACCCACAGGTGATGCTTGACCAGCTCGGCCCGCTGTTCCTTGATGAGCAGCGCCCGGGTCCTGAAGACCGGGTCGTCGTTGTCGGCGTACTTCTTAATGATCGCCTTCACCGACTCGGCCTCGATGCGGGCCTGCGCCGGGTCGTAGACCCCGCACGGCAGGTCGCAGTGGGCGGACGCCTCGTGCCGGGGTCGCAGCAGTCGTGCGAGCATCGGAATCCTTCCTTAGGAATGCTGGTGACAGCACTGTTCCAGGACCGACCTTACTCGTCTCGAAATCACTGTGCGGAGGGGGATGTGCTCACCGCCGTGTGTGTCTCCGGCGACTCGATGCTGCCCGCGTTGCGGCCGGGAGACTGGCTGCTGGTACGGCTCGGCGCCCCCGTCCGCCCCGGCGACGTGGTGGTCGCGAGGCGGCCGCACGGGCTGATCGTCAAGCGGGCCTTCCGGCTCACCGGCGACGGCTGGTGGCTGGAGAGCGACAACCAGTCGGCCCCCGGGCGCCGCGACAGCTGGGACTTCGGCGCCGTGCCGGAGGAGGACGTCGTCGGGAGGGTCGTGCTGCGTTACTGGCCCCGGCCCACGCTGCGTTTCCCCGCGCCGGCCGCCTGACCGCACCCTTCCGGGCGGCCCGGGTCAGGCGCCCCGCTTGCGCGCCCGGTAGGCGGCCACGTTCGCCCGGCTGGCGCACCGCTCGGAGCAGTAGCGGCGCGACCGGTTGGAGGAGGTGTCGAGGTAGGCGTTGCGGCACGGCGTCGCCTGGCAGGTGCCGAGCCGGTCCACGCCGAGCCGGGTCACGACGCTGGCCAGGCCCATGACCGACCCGACCGCGAGGGCGTCGGCGACCCGGCCGCCCTCGGTCAGGTGCAGGTGCCAGGGCTGGCCGTCGTGCCCCGAGATCTGCGGATGCACGGGGTGGCGGACCAGCAGCCCGTTGAGCCGCTCGACCACGTCCACGTCGTCGCCCGCGGCGGCGGACGCGAAGACCTCCGCGAGCTCGTCGCGCAGCTCGCACAGCGCGTCGATGTCACGCCGGGTGAGGCGGGCGGCCGCCTCCGTACGGCCCGTCTCCTCAAGCAGGGCGCGCAGGGAGAAGGGGTTTTTGAGTTCGTCGCCCATGTTGACCAGCTGAACGGCCAGCTCGGCGTAAGACGTCAAGTCCACTGGGGCGCCCAAGTACGTAAGAGATCACTGGCAATGCCGAGTATTACACGCCCGATGGCCTGGGGGAACACCTGATCGTGCAACGATATGTGACCCGATCGGGCAGGGGCGGTTGTCACTTCGTGTGGCACAATCAGGGAACGGGTGACCCCCGTACCCCCCTCAAGAGACGACCGTCAACGACGACGGCCCCCGGCGGCTACCGAAGCCAGGGCTCTCGTTCTCTTGACGGCGTCTACCGAAGGAACTCGTCCTTTCGACACTGGGGTCGCTGTGACCGTTACACCTGTTTCCTTGGAATCTCTCGACCTGGATCCCGCTTTCGCGCTGCACCGCGGCGGCAAGCTGGAGGTCCGCTCCACCGTCCCGGTCCGCGACGCCGACGACCTGTCGCTCGCGTACACGCCGGGGGTCGCCCGCGTCTGCACCGCCATCGCCGACAACCCGGACCTGGTCAACGACTACACCTGGGTCTCCAACGTCGTGGCCGTGGTCTCCGACGGCACCGCCGTCCTGGGGCTCGGCGACATCGGGCCGGCCGCGGCCATGCCCGTGATGGAGGGCAAGGCCCTGCTGTTCAAGCAGTTCGCCGACGTCGACGCCGTGCCGATCTGCATCGACTGCACCGACGTGGACGCGATCGTCGAGACCGTGGTCAGGCTCGCGCCGTCGTTCGGCGGCATCAACCTGGAGGACATCAGCGCCCCCCGCTGCTTCGAGGTGGAGGAGCGCCTGCGCGCGCTTCTCGACATCCCCGTCTTCCACGACGACCAGCACGGCACGGCGATCGTGGTCCTCGCCGCGCTGCGCAACGCGGCCCGCCTCACCGGGCGATCCCTCGGTGACCTGCGCGCGGTGGTGGCCGGCGCCGGCGCCTCCGGGGTCGCGGTCTCGCGGATCCTGCTGAACGCCGGCATCGGCGACATCGCGGTCTCCGACTCGAAGGGCGTCATCCACGGCGGCCGCGAGGACCTGAACCCGGTCAAGCGGGCGCTGGCCCGCGACACCAACAGGGCCGGCCTGTCCGGGTCGACCGAGCAGGCGCTCGCCGGCGCCGACGTGTTCGTCGGCCTGTCCGGGTCGACGGTCTCCGAGCAGGCCATCGCGGCGATGGCGGCGGACTCGATCGTGTTCGCGCTGTCCAACCCCAACCCGGAGGTGGACCCCGCGGTGGCGGGCCGGCACGCCCGGGTGGTGGCCACCGGCCGGTCCGACTACCCCAACCAGATCAACAACGTGCTGGCCTTCCCCGGGGTCTTCCGCGGCGCGCTCGACGTCCGTGCCACGACGATCACGGAGAACATGAAGGTGGCGGCCGCGGACGCGCTGGCGGCCGTGGTCGGGGACGACGTCGCGGAGAACTACGTCATCCCCTCGCCGTTCGACGCCCGGGTCGCCCCCGCGGTGATCGCCGCCGTCGCCCGGCAGGCCCGGGAGGACGGTGTCGCCCGCAAGTAGCCGCCCTCCGGCAGGCACGGACGTAGCAGGCACGGACGTAGCAGGCACGGACGTAGCAGGCACGGACGTAGTAGGCACGGACCCGGAAGGGCCGCGCACCGCGTGACGAGCGCGGTACGCGGCCCTTCGTCTTTCCTTGTCGGTCTCCTTGCCGGTGCCGTCAAACATTTGGGAATCCCTTTAGGTCCTCACGGTTAGTGCTATAAAGAAAGCTCTCCGTAACCAACTCGGCTATTGCCTGTCCCCGGTTGGAGAGCGATGCGACGTGACCCCAACCGCCTGCTCCAGCAGCACCTCACCGAAGCCGGACTGTCCCGCAAGGGCCTGGCCCGCCGGCTCAACGGTCTCGGCTCGGCCCGGGGGCTGCTGGGAATGCGGTACGACCACGGTTCCGTGCTGCGCTGGATCGGCGGCCGCCGCCCGCGCGAACCGGTTCCCGGCCTGCTCGCCGAGATCTTCTCGCTGCGGTTGGGGCGGCAGGTGTCCAGGGAGGACATCGGCATGCCGCGCGGAACGGTCCCTGCCGACCTGGGACAGGAGTTCCCCCATTCGTGGGAGGAGGGTGTGGCAAGCGTGACAGCACTGTGGAGGGCCGACGTCGAGCGGCGCAGGTTCCTGCTCGACTCCACCTTCGCCCTGGGAGCGGGTTCGGCGGGCATCGTCCGCTGGCTGGCGGCCCCCGACGGGGAGCGGCTCTCCGCGAACGGGCCGCGCCGGGTCGGGCCCTCCGACGTGGCCGCGATACGCGAGGTCACCCGGTCGTTCGGGGAGCTGGACAACCGGTTCGGCGGCGGCAGCATCCGCGGCCCGGTCGTGCGCTACCTGCACACCGCCGTGACGCCGCTGCTGCGCGAGGGCGCGTACGGCGAGGCCACCGGGCGCTCCCTGGCGACCGCGGCGGCCGAGCTGACCCGGCTGGCGGGATGGATGGCCTACGACCTGGAGCAGCACGGGCTGGCCCAGCGCTACCTGATCCAGGCGCTCGGTCTGGCGCGCGGCGCGGGCGACCACGCCCTGTGCGGCGAGATCCTGGCCGGGATGAGCCACCAGGCCGTCTACATCGGGCATCCCCGGCACGGGCTGGAGCTGGCCAGGGCGGCCGTCGCGGCGGCCCGGCGCTCGGGAGTCGGCACGTTGCTGGCCGAGGCCCGGGTGCTGGAGGCGCACGCCCTGGCCCTGCTCGGGGAGCGCACGGCGTGCGGCGGCGCGCTGCACGAGGCGGAGGTCGCCTTCGACCGGCGCAAGCCCCAGAACGAGCCCGGCTGGATCGGCTACTTCGACGAGGCCTACCTGGCCGCGAAGTCGGCCCACTGCCTGCGCGACCTCGGCGACGGGGCGCGGGCCGTACGGCAGGCCCGGCGCTCGCTGGTGATGGACGGGCGTTATGTGCGCGGCAAGATGTTCAATCTCTCGCTGCTCGCCACGGCGCTCATCCAGGAGGGCGAACTGGAGGAGGCGTGCCAGGCGGCGTCGTCGGCCCTCGATCTGGCCGAGAACATCCAGTCGGCGCGCACCCGGACGTACGTGGCGGACATGTGCCGCCGGTTCGCGCCGTACGCCGCGGAACCGCGGGTGGCGGAGCTGCTGGAGCGCGGCCGGGGCCGCGCGGGGGACAGGGAAGGCGTGGGCAGGCAGAGCGTGAGCAGGGAGGCGGTCGGCGTCTGAGCGGACGCCGGGACGCCGACCGTCAGCCCGCGCGCCGGGCCGCGTTGTAGACCTGGAACAGTTCTCCGTCGAAGTAGGGCGACAGGCCGGTCCCCGGGCCGGAGAGGCCGATCGTCAGGCCGTTCAGGTATCCCAGACCACGTACGCCGCGGTAGGCGGCCAGCCACGGCGACCCGGAGGCGGCGGTGAAGGCCGAGCGGACGGCGACCAGTTCGTTCGCCCTCCTGGACAGGTCCTGGGCCAGGAAGGGCTTGCCGTACGCACGGGTGAGCCGGGTGCGCCCGTTCGCGGGGCCCTCGGCGGTCCCCATCGGATAGCCGAAGATCGCGAGCGGGCGGTCGACCGGCAGGTTGTAGGCGAGGCCCTGTCCGCCGACCTTGTCGCCGAGACGCCCCGCGGAAAGCAGCCTGAGGCCGGTGTAGCCGGTGGCCGTGCGGTACTTCGGCCCGGCGGAGAACGCCGCGTACTGCGCCGCGTCCCGCAGCGTGACGTGCCTGGGCAGCACGCCGGTGTGGACGCTGACGAACGCGTAGTCGCGGTCCAGGTCGCCATACCTGGTGAAGTCGCTGTGGGCGAAGGCACGGTCGCCGGCATAGACGCCCCAGGGCGTGCCGCCGCCGGCGTATCCCGGAATGAAGATCCAGTATCGGTAGGGCGTCGCGGTGAACTCTCCCGTCGCGGGCCTTGTCGCGTACACGCAGTGCCCGGCCGTCGCCACGAGATCGCGGTGGTCGGACTGCACGGACGTGCCCACGCACCAGTGGGGGCGGCCGTCAGAGCCGACGAAGAAGACCTTGCCCGTCGTCCTCGGCAGGTTGACGTTCTTCGACGAGCCGGCGGCGCGTCTGACTCCGGCCGACGCGGGCACCACGCCCCGTACGCCGCCGGGAGCGCCGCCCTCGGCCGTGACGGGAGTGGCGTCGATCCCGGCCGGCGCGGAGGCGGGTGTCGCCGCCGCGAGGGGGCGTCCGCCGTCCCTGAGCCAGTAGGCGATCACGGAGGCCACCTTCGCGCCGGAGACGAGGGGCGTCGTCACGGTGATCTCGTAGGCGTGAGCGGGCACCGCCGTCCCGCCGACGAGCAACGCGGCCGTCGCCGCCGCACCCCACAGCGGGGGGAGGAGGATGCGCTTCAACCGGATCTCCTTGCTGTGGAACGTCTCCCGCGCCCCACACGTGAATGGGCTGCCAGGAACATACAGCGATGGGGATCAAGTCGGGAAAACAACGCGGACGTCGCCTGGTTCTCCCCGGGACGCCGAAGTGCCCCGCCGCGGCGCGGCGGGGCACTTCCTGGGGGTGCTCAGGCCTGTGCGGTGAGACCCGGGGCCTCCTGGGCGAAGGTGATGAGGATGTCCCGGCCGTTGGCGTAGCTGACCACCGGCCGCCGCAGCGTCTCACCCACCCTGCGGGCGACCGTCTGCCACAGATCCACCATTTCCGGGCTGTCGGCGGTGATCCTGAACCGCCCTCGCGTGAGGAGGTGTTCGGTGACGAGCTGCGAGAAGGTGATCTCGCTACGCGCCCTTTCCTCCGTGGTCAGGGGGGTGCGCCGGAGGGCGGGCTGCGTGCCGGAAGGGTGGGTCATCGCTCATCTCCTCGTGATCGCCGTCCACTCAGCATGCCACTCGCGGACCGGCGCCGAGGTGCCCGTCAGGCGATGGAGCCGGACCAGTTGTTGGCGGCGGCCTTGTAGACGCCGTAGGTCTCGCCGTCGAAGTACGGGGAGACACTGGTGTCGATCCGCTGGTTGCCGTCGGTGTCGGAGACGCCGCTGGTCACGCCGTTGAGGTAGCCGAGCCGCTTGGCGCTGCTGTACCTCAGCAGCCACGACGAGCCCGAGGAGCCCTCACCGGTGAAGGACGACTTGACGCCCACGAGCTCCTCGCCCTTGACCGAGGGGGCCTTGGCGGCGAAGGTCTTGCCGTACGACCACTTGAGGGTCTGGCCGGTGAAGGCGTGGTTGCCGTCCGGGTGCGACCCGCTCGGGTAGCCGAACACGTAGACCGAGCTGCCGACCTTCTGGTTGTAGGCCAGGCCCTGCCCGCCGACGTTGCTCTCGAGCCGGCCGACGTCGGTGAACTTGACGACGTAGTACTTGCCGCCCGTGCTCCTGCGGATGAAGCGGTCGTAGCTGAGGTAGGTCTTCCTGTCGACCTGCTTCCAGTTCCACTCGGCGACGTTGCGCAGGTCGCCGCCGCGCCCCGCCTTGATGCCGTTGTAGACGGTCACGAAGGCGTAGTCGCGGTCGCCGTCCTCGTAGACGTCGAAGTCGTAGTGGGTGTAGGCCGTCTTGCCGACGTAGATGCCCCACGGCGCCTTGCCCTGGTAGTAGCCGGGGATGAAGACCCAGCGGTCCATGGTGGCCCGGTTCGACTTGGTGTCGTAGACGCAGTGCCCGGCTGTGGCGACCAGGTTGCCGTACTTCGACTGGACGGAGGTCGCGCTGCACCAGTGCGGCCGGTGGTCGGCCCCGCGGAAGAAGACCTTGCCGGTGGTGCGCGGCAGGTTCACGTTCTTCAGGGTGCCGCCGGACTTCCCGCCGCCGGTGGCCGGGACGGTGCCGGGCTTGCTGTCGGCGGACGGCCCGCCGGTCGAGATGTGCTTGGCGCTGACCTGGCTCTCGTACCCGTACGGGGTGGCGTTGACCAGGTTGCTGGCCTTCTGGTTGAGCCAGTAGGCGATGACGTTCTTCGCGGCGAGGCCGCTGCCGGCCAGCGTGTCGTGGGCCGTGTCACCGGCGGCCTGAGCCGGGACCGCCATCGTGGTCCCGACGAGGGCGGCGACGGCCACGCCCCCGATGGGGAGGATCAGGCGCTTGACTCGCGTGTTCATGAATCTCCAGGTGCTGTCGTGGCACGCCACATGCGTCCCACCCGTCAGTAAAGGGCTAGTAAAGACAGTACCTCTCGCTTTTATCCGTGTTTTACGTGCTTTCAGGCCCGTCGCTCACGTTACTTTTCCGTGATCCTCAACAGTGCTTGTCAAGATCGAGGGCGCACCGGAAGATCAGTGCAGGTCCTCTCGGACGCCTTCCGTGTCAAATCGAGCACTGGGTGCAGCCGGGGCGGGGATGGCGATGTGACGTAAATCACATTGGGGGCTCGCCGGGTGGGGAGCGATCAGCCCGTGCGCTGCTTGCTCGCCTGGGTGTACACCCGCTGCGTCAACTGGTTGAAGTAGGGCGTGGAGACGGCGTCGAGACGCCCGCCGCCGCTGAGGTTCCAGGTCAGGCTGGTGATCCCGGTGAGGTAGCCGGTCCGCGTGGCGGCGTTGTAGCCGATCACCCACGGGCCGCCGCTCGCGCCGGCGGTGAACGGGCAGCCCGGCAGCCGCACCCCGTGTTCGAGCTGCCAGGTCGGCGCGCTGACGAACTTCTTCTCGGTGGTGCCCTCGCAGGACTTCACCGTCTGACCGGTGTACGGGCGGCTGCCGTCGGGGTTGGCCCCCGCGGGGTAGCCGAAGACGTAGGTCGGTCGTCCGAGCGGCTTGCCGGAGGCGAAGCGGAAGGCGCCGGCCTTGTCCTCCAGGCGGCCCACGTCGACGGAGCGGTACTTGAGCCTGCCGTTCTCCACGTACGGCTGCCAGGAGAAGCCGCGGTGCACGGTCACGAAGGCGTAGTCGCGGTCGAAGTCGCCCTGGCCGGCGAAGTCCTCCTGCATGTAGAGCGTGTGGCCGACGAAGATGCCGGAGGGGGCCACGCCGTCGTGGTAGCCGGGGATGAAGACCCAGTTCTCCACCGGCTTGTCCTGCGACAGCGCGTACGCGCAGTGCCCGGCGGTGGCGACGAGGTTGTGGTGGGAGGAGTGCACCGCGGAGGCGGAGCACCAGTACTCCTTGTCGCCGACCTTGAAGAACACCTTGCCCACCATCGGCGGGGAGGCCACGGGCGGGGGTGTCGCGGCGCGCGGCGCCCCGGTGCGCGGCTTCGTGTCCCCCGGGCCCACCTCCGCCGCGGAGGTCGTGCTCCTGGTCGAAGGCGACGGCTTCGTGCTCGGCACGTAGCTGCTCGCCTGCTTGAGCCGTTCCGGGCTCCAGTACTCCGCCACCCGCTGCTCGTCCGCCTGGCTGGGGGCGAGGGGGAAGGCGCTGACCCCGTTCTTGTCGACGCCGGTCACGGCGGAGACCGTCGTCGTGGCCGGGCGGGACGCGACGGTCGCCGGAACGGCCGGTCCCTGACTCCCCAGCACGGCGACCACACTCGCGGCAGCGGCGACGCCACCGACGGCGAGTGTCAGCTTCCTGGTCACCGTGAGCCTCTCAGGGCGGAGATATGGACTGTAAGGGGTGATTTTTCCAGATCCATACGGTTGTGGCACACCTTCTTGTCCAGCTCGTTATGAATCGAGCGGAACCGATGTGGTCTGTGGTACGTGAAGTTTCCGCTGGGGTCCGGAGTGGACGCTTGCTCTGCGGGTCTCCCGTGAGAACGCTGGTCACCAGCGGAAACGGGGGGATCGCATGAAACCGCTGCTTGTCCTACTGGCCGGTGCGGCGCTGGCCGCCGGCCCCTCTGCCCAGGCGTGGGCCCAACCGGGTGCCTCCGGTGACGCCGGGACGAACGTCCCGGCACGGGCGGACACCTTGCCGGCTCCGCCGCCGCCCGAGGTCGCCCTGCGGGCGTCCCGCCCGCCCGCCTCCCAGGTGCGAGCGGTGATCCTGACCGTCGCGAACGGCGAGCAGGCGGAGCCGACGGCGCGGTCGGTCTTCCTGAACTGCGCTCCGGTCGGCGGCTCGCACCCTTCGCCGGAGAAGGCGTGCGCGTGGCTGAACAGGACGGGCGTCGACCCGGGCGCTCTTCGGGTGAACGCGACCGAGCCCTGCACGATGATCTACGCACCTGTCACGGTCACCGCCAGCGGCATCTGGGACGGGAAGTACTTCCAGTTCCGGCGCACCTTCGGCAACGACTGTGAGAAGCGGTCGGCCGCTGGGGCGCTGTTCGACTTCTGACAGGGACAGTCGACCGCACGCGGCGTACAGGGAACGTAAAGGTGCGCCGAGTAGCTGTGACACCAGGGGCCCGGCGGGACGTCCGCCGGGCCCCCTGCTGACCGAATGGCCGTGCGGTCAGGTCCGCGCCGCCACTTTCACTGTGTCCACCGGTTGGCGGCCACCTTGTAGACGTCGTAGGTCTCGCCGTTGAAGTACGGCGAGGAGATCCGGTCGTACCGGTCGTTGCCGTCGCTGTCCCACGCCACGCTGCTGATGCCGTTCAGGTAGCCCGTGCGGGTCGCGCTCTTGTAGCCCGTCAGCCAGGGGCCGCCGCTGGCGCCGGAGGTCATGCCGCAGGGGATCCCGAGGTGCTCCTGAATGTTGTACTTCGGCACGGCCGGCATCGGAGCCGTCCGGCCGTAGCACCACTTCATGGTCCGCCCCGTGAAGGGGCGGTCGCCGTCGGGGTGCGGCCCGGCGGGATAGCCGAACGCGAACACCTTGACCTTGGTGCTGCGGTTCCAGGTGAAGCCCTGGCCGCCCACGTTGTCGCCGAGACGGCCCGCCGGGGTGCGTACGTAGTGGGTGACGTCCCCGTCCTTCTTGGGTGTGAGCGTGAATCCCGACGACACGTTCACGAACGCGTAGTCGTAGTCGTAGTCCTCCCTGACCACGAAATCGTCGTGCGTCTGGAACCACTTCGCCGGGTAGATGCCGTACGGCGCCTTTCCCTCCCATGCCTGGTCCCCGTCCCAGTAGGACGGGATGAACACCCAGTTGTCGTAGAACTGGTCGGTCACCGGGTCGTAGACGCAGTGCCCGGCCGTCGCGACGACGTTGCGGTAGTGGCCCTGTACGGAGGTGCCGGAGCAGTATTTCCAGCTCTTCGGGTCCAGGGGGTTCCTGCCCGGCAGGGTGAAGAACACGCGGCCGACGGTGCGGGGCAGGTTGACCTGCCTGCTGATCTTGCCGGAACCGCCGGCCCCGCTCGTGGCGGCGCCGGCCGGCGGGACCGTGCCCGCCTTGCCGTCCGGGGTGGCGTCGCCGGCCCTGCCGAAGCCCTTGACGGAGTTGCCGAGTTCCTCGGTGTAGTCCTTGGCCGCCCGCAACCGCTGCGGCGACCAGAAGGCGGCCGCCTCGGCGGGCGTCTGGGGCGCGGCCTTGGTGGTCACGTCGCCCGGGGCGGCCAGTGCCGCCGTTGCCGCCGCGATCGCCGCGGTCGTGCCGGTCGCGGCCGTGGAGGCCGAGGAGGTGGCGGGGGTGGCGCCGACCACGCCGGCCGCGAGGAGCGCGCCGGTGAGGGGAACGGCCAGACGCCGTGCTCGGGGGATCATGGAGCTCCTTTCCCTGGGACGGTGAGGGTGCGTCCCATTCCTCAGGAAAACGCTCCGAGATTAATGACCGGATCTTGCGAAATGTCGTGGATATAACCAGAACAATCGGCACTTTGCCCTATCTGTTATCCATAGCGGTTGGTTATGGCTGCCGTAGTGCCAGGTCGTGGCGCTGTGTCGATGGGGAGTCGCCTCGCGGCGTCATCGGGTTTACGGCCATTCTTGACGGGTCTTGTTTGATTTCCGCCGCTCTGTTCCCACTGATATCCCTGAGTATCAAAGACGCCGGCGGCGAGCCGTGCGGGGGTCGTCCGGAGCCGGCGCGACGGCCGGAGTAATGTTCTGGCATGTTCGCCGTCATCGCCACACAGACCGATCCGGACGACCCGATCAAGGGCCTGACGCTCGGGGAGCACCCCGAGCCCGCCGTACCGGAGGGATGGACGACCGTCACGGTCCGGGCCGCCGCGCTCAACCACCACGACCTGTGGACCCTCAAGGGCGTGGGGATCAGCCAGGACCGGCTGCCGATCGTGCTCGGCTGCGACGCGGCGGGGGTGGACGAGGACGGCAACGAGGTCATCGTCCACTCCGTCATCGGCACGCCGGTCGACGGCGACGAGACCCTCGACCCGGCGCGTTCGCTGCTGTCGGAGAAGTACGACGGGACGTTCGCGGAGAAGGTCGCCGTGCCCCGCCGCAACCTGGTGCCCAAGCCCGCGGCGATCTCCTTCGAGGAGGCCGCCTGCCTGCCCACGGCCTGGCTGACCGCCTACCGCATGATCTTCGACAAGGCCGGGCTGGAGCCGGGCTCGACCATCCTGGTCCAGGGCGCCGGTGGCGGCGTGGCGACCGCGCTCATCGCGCTCGGCCGGGCCGGCGGCTTCCGGGTCTGGGCGACCAGCCGCTCCCAGGACAAGCGGGAACGGGCCCTCGCGCTCGGCGCCGACCGGGTCTTCGAGACGGGCGCGCGGCTGCCCGAGCGGGTGGACGCCGTCATGGAGACGGTCGGCGAGGCGACCTGGAAGCACTCGCTCAGCTCCCTGCGCCCGGGTGGCCGGATCGTCACCTGCGGGGCGACGAGCGGCATGGTCGCCCCGACGCAGCTCGCGCAGGTCTACTTCCTGCAGAAGTCGATCATCGGATCCACCATGGGGACGCGCGAGCAGCTCGCGCGGCTCGCGGTGTTCCTGGAGCAGACCGGTGTCCGGCCGGCGATCGACCGGGTGCTGCCCCTGGCGGAGGCGGAGGAGGGCTTCGCCGCCATGCACCGCGGCGAGGTCTTCGGCAAGGTGGTCTTCACGCTCTGACGGCCGCCCGCGCGGGCCGGGCGGCGCTCTCGTCGCCGCCCTCCCGCTGCCGGTCACGCTGGGCGCCGTGAGGCGGCACTGGAGCGCGGCGGAGTCCGGTTTCAGTGGCCGGTTCAGTGTCCGGTTTCAGCGGCCGGTTTCAGCGGCCGGTTTCACGGCTTCAGGAACGCAGCGCCCGGCGGATGCGCTCGGCGGCCTCGTCGAGGGCGGCCCGGCACTCGGCCAGGGCCCGCTCGTCGGGCACGCCCGCGGCGGAGGACCGGTGGACGTCGGCGACGAAGTCGGCCAGCATCCGGCTGAGCGCGACGTCGTGGCCGCCCTGCCGGCCGCCGCCGAACCCCCAGGACTCCTCCCAGATGCGGCGCCACTCGTGCTGCCAGCGCTCGCCCTCCTCCTGCCATTGGCGCTTGTGGCGGCGCCACTCCTCCTTCTGCCTGCGCCACTCCTCCCTGGCCTGGTCACGCTGCCGCCGCCACTCCTCCTTCTGCTCACGCCGGAGGTCGCGGTTGTCGTGGCCGATGTCCCTGGCCATCTGGGTGAGCTCCTCGCGCAGCGAACGCACGGTCTGCCGTACGTCCTCCTTCACCTCGCGCGCGATGTCCTGGACCGAGGCGGTGATCTCCTGCTCCAGGTCGGCGAGCTCGTCCATCCGGTCGTTCAGCTCGGCCCGTCCCTTGTCGGTCAGCGTGAAGACCTTCTTGCCGTTCACGACCTCGTGGGTGACGAGGCCCTCGTCCTCCAGCCGGGCCAGCCGGGGATAGATCGTGCCGGGGGAGGGGGAGTAGACGCCGAGGAAACGGTCCTGCAGGAGCCGGATGACCTCGTAGCCGTGCCGCGGGCTCTCCTCCAGGAGCTTCAGCAGGTACAGCCGCAACCGGCCGTGCCCGAACACCGGACTCATGCTCTCTCCTCTTCTCGCCTCGCGGGGTGGCCGCTGAGCAGGGTGACGGCGCCGGACACCGTGGTCGCCGAGAGGGACGCCATGCCGCCGCCCAACCGGCCGCTGAGCGAACGGGCCCCCGGGGCCGAGGTGGCGTACAACTCGGGGAAGGCCGACTCGATCCTGCCTGAGGTCGAGCGGATGGACACGTCGGTGTCCACGTCGTGCGGCAGCCGTACGACGATCGCGCCCGACATGCTGTGCAGCGTGACGTGACCGGTGGGCGCCAGTTCGAGGTCGGCGGTGACGCGCCCGGACACCGTGTTCGCGCGCAGCCGCCGCGGCCGGCCCGCGGCCACCGTGAGGTCGCCGGAGACGCTGGAGAAGGACAGGTCGCCGGCCAGCCCCCGGCTCTCCACCGAGCCCGAGACCGTCTCGGCCTGCACCTCGCCGCTGACGCCGTCGAGGACGATCTCCCCCGACACGCTCTTCACGCCGGTGATCCCCTCCACGCCCGCTACGACGGCGGAGGCGGAGACGACCCCGGCCTGGACGGGACACGTCTTCGGCACGGTCAGCGTCAGTGTGGTCCTACGGGGTCCCGAGCGTAACCAGCCCAGGATCCCGTCCCACGTCAGGTCCTTGTACGCGACCGTCAGGCGGCCGTCGTCGTCGTGGGTCACCACCAGCGGCGAGCCGTCCACCTCCGTCACTTCGAGGGTCGGCGGGCCGTCACTGGCCAGCACGGCCAGCCGACCGGCTACGACGCGCACGTTGAGCGCGGCGACCTCTTCGAACGTGAGCCGTCCGGGAGAGTCGATCGTCCATTGGGGCACCGCTCAGGCCCTTCCACGCGAAGTCCTGCGTCCGCGCGGGCGGCACCCGCGCGAACGAACCATCCACAAACAAGATATATCTCGTTTGCGCGAAGTCAAGATGTATCGCGTTTGTCCCGGAGTCCGACTCTCGCTCCGAACCGCTCTCGCCGGCCGTCGTCGCGGTCGTTTCCGCCGACCGTCCTCGTCAGTCGTCCTCGTCGAGGCGGGCGAGCCAGGTGGCCAGCCGCTCGACGGGCACCTCGAACTCGGGGTTGAGGTCCACGAACTCGCGCAGCCGCTCCGCGAGCCAGCCCACGCTGACCTCCTCCTCGCCGCGGCGCTCGACGAGCTCCTCGATCCCCCTGTCGGTGAAGTACATACCTCGCTCCAGTGAATGACCTGATCATGGAGAAAGGTCCCCCACGAGCGTGGGGGACCTCCTCAGTGGTGCGGAATCCTCGTTCAGCCGAAGATCTCGTCCAGGATCGCGTGCAGTTCCTCGTCGTGCTTGGCGTGGGAGCCGACGGCCGGCGAGGAGTTCGGCGTACGCGAGACCCGGCGGAAGGTGCGGCCCCCGAGCAGGTCGGGCTTCTCCACCATCTTCAGGCTGAGGTAGGGCCACGGGCCCATGTTCACGGGCTCGTCCTGCGCCCAGAGCAGCTCCGCGTCCGCGCCGTAGCGGGCCAGCTCGGCCTTGAGCGGGTTCTCCGGGAATGGGTAGATGCGCTCCAGGCGCACCAGCGCCACGTCGTTCTTGCCGCTCTTCTCGCGCCGCGCGAGCAGGTCGTAGTAGATCCTGCCGGAGCAGACCACGATCTTGCGGACCGCCGACGGGTCCACCGTCGCGTCGCCGATGACCGGGCGGAAGGCGCCGGAGGTGAACTCCGAGGTGGCCGAGGCCGCCGCCTTGAGCCGCAGCAGCGACTTGGGCGTGAAGATGACGAGGGGCTTGCGCCGCTCCGACAGCACCTGCCAGCGCAGCAGGTGGAAGTAGTTCGCCGGGGTGCTCGGCTGTGCCACCGTCATGTTGTCCTGCGCGCACAGCTGCAGGTAGCGCTCGATCCGGCCGGAGGAGTGGTCGGGTCCCTGGCCCTCGTAGCCGTGCGGCAGCAGCAGCACGACCGAGGAGCGCTGACCCCACTTCTGCTCGCCCGACGAGATGAACTCGTCGATGATCGACTGGGCGCCGTTGGCGAAGTCGCCGAACTGCGCCTCCCAGGCGACCAGGGCGTCCGGGCGGACCACGCTGTAGCCGTACTCGAAGCCCATCGCGGCGAACTCGCTGAGCAGCGAGTCGTACACGTAGAACTTCGTGGTGCCGTGGTTGAACGTCTTCAGCGGGGTGTGCTCCTCGCCGGTGACCCGGTCGACCAGCACGGCGTGACGCTGGCCGAAGGTGCCGCGGCGGGAGTCCTGACCCACCAGGCGGACCGGGTGGTCGTCGATGAGCAGCGAGCCGAACGCGAGCAGCTCGCCGGTCGCCCAGTCGATCGCGTCCTCGGAGACCATCGCGCCGCGGCGCTGGATCACCGGGGCGAGACGCGGGTGGACGGTGAAGCCCTCGGGCAGGTTGAGCTGGGTCTCGATGACCCGCTTGACGACCTCCTCCGAGATCGCCGTCTTGGTGTCCTCGTGCGACCACGGGATCAGCTCGTCGGGCTCCGGAACCCGGACCGCGCCGGGCGCCGGCGGCCGCTTGGCGGCCTCGCGGGTCTCGGTGAAGGCCCGCTCAAGCTGCTCCTGGTAGTCGCGCAGGGCCTGCTCGGCCTCCTCGACCGTGATGTCCCCGCGGCCGATGAGGGCCTCGGTGTACAGCTTGCGGGTCGAGCGCTTGGCGTCGATGAGGTCGTACATCAGCGGCTGCGTGAACGCCGGGTTGTCGCCCTCGTTGTGACCGCGCCGCCGGTAGCAGACCATGTCGATGACGACGTCCTTGCGGAACGTCTGGCGGTACTCGTAGGCGAGCCGGCCGACCCGCACGACCGCCTCGGGGTCGTCGCCGTTCACGTGGAAGATCGGCGCCTGGATCATGCGCGCGACGTCGGTGGCGTAGACACTCGACCGCGAGGAGGCGGGGGAGGTGGTGAAGCCGACCTGGTTGTTCACCACGATGTGGACGGTGCCGCCGGTGCGGTAGCCGCGCAGCTGGGACAGGTGCAGGGTCTCGGCGACCACGCCCTGGCCGGCGAACGCCGCGTCGCCGTGGACGAGCACGGGCAGGACGGTGAAGCCCTCCTCGCCGCGCTCCAGCAGGTCCTGCTTGGCCCGGACCACGCCCTCCAGGACGGGGTCGACGGCCTCCAGGTGGGAGGGGTTCGCCACCACCGACGTGCTGATCTTGTTGCCGTCGGGCGCCACGAAGTCGCCGCTCGCACCGAGGTGGTACTTCACGTCGCCGGAGCCGTGCGCGCTGCGGGGGTCGATGTTGCCCTCGAACTCGCCGAAGATCTGGGCGTACGACTTGCCCACGATGTTGGCGAGCACGTTGAGCCGGCCGCGGTGGGCCATGCCGATGACGACCTCGTCCAGGCGCTCTGCCGCCGCGGAGCTGATCACCGAGTCGAGCAGCGGGATCAGCGACTCGCCGCCCTCGAGCGAGAACCGCTTCTGGCCGACGTACTTGGTCTGCAGGAAGGTCTCGAACGCCTCGGCGGTGTTGAGCCTGCGGAGGATGTTCAGCTGCTCCTCGCGGCTGGGCTTGGAGTGCGGCCGCTCCACCCGCGCCTGGATCCAGGCCCGCTCCTCGGGGTTCTGGATGTGCATGTACTCGATGCCGATCGTGCGGCAGTACGAGTCGCGCAGCACGCCGAGGATGTCGCGCAGCTTCATCAGCGGCTTGCCGCCGAAGCCGCCCGTCGGGAACTCGCGCTCCAGGTCCCACAGCGTCAGGCCGTGCGACTGGATGTCGAGGTCCGGGTGCTTGCGCTGGCGGTACTCCAGCGGGTCGGTGTCGGCCATGAGGTGGCCGCGGACCCGGTAGGCGTGGATGAGCTCCAGCACGCGCGCGGACTTGGCCACGTCGTCGTCGTGGGTGGCCGAGATGTCCTTGACCCAGCGGACCGGCTCGTAGGGGATGCGCAGCGACTCGAAGATCTCGTCGTAGAAGTCGTCGGCGCCGAGCAGGAGCTGGTGGATGCGGCGCAGGAAGTCGCCCGACTGGGCGCCCTGGATGATCCGGTGGTCATAGGTGGAGGTGAGCGTCATCACCTTGCTGATGGCCAGGCGGGACAGCGTCTCCTCCGAGGCGCCCTGGTATTCCGCCGGGTACTCCATCGCGCCGACGCCGATGATCGTGCCCTGGCCGGGCATGAGGCGCGGCACCGAGTGGACCGTGCCGATCGTGCCCGGGTTCGTGAGGGAGATCGTGGTGCCCTGGAAGTCCTCCACGCCGAGCTTGCCCGCGCGGGCCTTGCGCACGATCTCCTCGTACGCCACCCAGAACTGGCGGAAGTCCATGCTCTCGGCCTGCTTGATCGAGGGCACCAGCAGCTGGCGGGTGCCGTCGCTCTTCTGCACGTCGATCGCGAGGCCGAGCCCGACGTGCTCCGGCTTGACGAGGACCGGCTTGCCGTCCACCTCGCCGTACGAGTAGTTCATCTCAGGCATGGACTTGAGCGCCTGGACGATCGCGTAGCCGATGACGTGGGTGAAGGAGATCTTGCCGCCGCGGCCGCGGGACAGGTGGTTGTTGATGACGATGCGGTTGTCGATCAGCAACTTCGCGGGGACCGCGCGGACGCTCGTGGCCGTGGGAACGACCAGCGAGGCCTCCATGTTGGCGGCCGTGCGGGCGGCGGCGCCGCGCAGCTTCTCCTCGACCGCTCCGGCCGGGGCCGGAGCCTGCTGCTTGGCGGGCGCCTTGGCCTCGGGCTTCGCCTGCGGCGTGGGCTTCGGGGGCGCCGTCTGCGGGGCCGGGCTCACCGGAGCGGGAGCCTCGGGCGCGGCCGTCGCGGTCGCGCCGTTCGCGGCGCCGGCGGCCTTGGACGGAGCGGGCTTGGCCGTCCCGTTGTAGTCAGCGAAGAAGTGCCACCAGGCCTGGTCAACAGACTCGGGATCTTCGAGATACTTCTGGTACAACTCGTCGACAAGCCACTCATTTTGTCCAAAGCTTGCCAGCGGGTTTGTCCGCGACGACTCAGACGACACGGCGGAAATCGCCCTCTTCCGCAGATCGGCGTTGATGTTTGGTGAACCTGTCCAAGGCTACTCGCCTCGCACACCGACGTGCGCCCCGGCGGGTCGCAGGTCCCGGCCCATCCTCCCAGGATCGATAAAACAGGTCACGCGCGGATAGCCCGTCTGGGTGGTGAGGTGTCCCTTACCCTCTGGTCACAACGACTGGTCAGCCGATGAGCCGCGACTCGATCCGGATATTGGGAGCTATATCGGACAGCATACCCGCGAGGTCGTCGCCCGCGGCACGCAACGCGTCCAAAGAGAGCGGTTCGAGGCGCTCCAGCAGGAAGAGCGCGTCCACCGTCTCCTCGGTGATCCTCGTCCTGACGCACTGCCGCCAGTTCCACCGCCGGCAGGTGACGCCGGCGTCGTCGCGCCACACCACCTCGCCGATCTCCGGATCGCCCAGCGCCTCCTCCGAGGGCTCGTCGCCCGCGGCCCGCACCAGCCGGGCGGTGCCCCGGTAGCGGCGCAGGTCCTCGCCGCCGATCGGCAGGCCGTGCCGTACGGACACGGTGTTGTAGGCGTCCACCACCAGGTTGATCTCGGGAAGCGGCATCCGGCGGACCAGCGCGTCGACCGACGGCCGGGTGCGCTGCGGCTTGGCGCCGAAGGCGCGGTAGGCCGCCCGCCAGGCCTCGATCCTCTCGTCGTCGAGCGGCACGGCGTGGGCCGCCGCCTCGGCGAGCCAGGCCCGCGAACGGTCGTCGGACGGCCCGTTGCGGAGGCCGTACGCGCAGATCACCAGGACGGCGAAGTCCGGACGCAGCGCCGTGACGGCGTCGTCCACCCAGATGTCGTCGATCACGCCCGACAGCCTACGGCCACGCCCGCATGGCGAGCGTCGCCATCGCGTCGAGGTCGGCCCGGGTCGCGCCATCCCTGGCCTGGGTGGACATGCCCTGGATGACGGCGGCGAAGAACGTCGCGAGCGCGGCGGCGTCGGTCTCCGGCGGGAGAAGGCCGGCCTCGGCGTCCCGCTCGATCCGGCGGCGGATCGCCGCCTTGCCCGCCTCGCGGTGCCCGCGCAACTCCTCGATCACGGCGGCGTCGCTCGTGTTCACCCCCGCCGTGATGATCATGCAGCCGGGTGGGTGCGCCGGGTCGGTGTAGACCTCCGCCGCCTCGCGGAGCAGGCGCTCGACGGCCGCCCGCGCGGTCGGCTCCCCGGCCAGGGCGCGGGAGGTGAACGCGCCGTGGGTCTCCTGGTAGCGGCGCACGGCCTCGCCGAACAGCCGGTGCTTGTCCCCGAAGGCGGCGTAGAGGCTGGGCGGGTTGATCCCCATCGCCGCGGTCAGCCCGGCGACCGAGGTCGCCTCGTAGCCGTGCCGCCAGAACTCCTCCAGCGCCCGCTCCAGCGCGACGTCCCGGTCGAACGCCCTGTTCCTTCCCATGCCCCGATTTTATAGCGATCGCTACACGTCGTGTTATTGTGTAGCGGCCACTACAAAAAAGAAGGACGGATATGACTGGGTTGAGCGGTAAGACGGCGCTGGTGACGGGTGCGAGCAGGGGGATCGGGCGTGGGATCGCCGAACGGCTGGCGGCCGACGGGGCGCTGGTGGCGGTGAACTACGCCAGGGACGAGGTGGCGGCCAAGGACACGGTGGCGGCGATCGAGGCCCGGGGCGGCCGGGCCTTCGCCGTACGGGCCGAGCTGGGCGCGCCGGGCGACGTGGACGAGCTGTTCGCCGGGCTGGACCGGGAGCTGGGGCCGCAGGCGCCGATCGACATCCTCGTCAACAACACGGGGATCACCGTGCGGGGAACGATCGAGGAGGTGACGCCGGAGCTCTACGACAAGGGGTTCGCCGTCAACACGCGAGCGGCGTTCTTCGTCACACAGCGGGCGCTGCCGCGCATCCCCGACGGCGGGCGGATCGTGACGGTCACCTCGGGAGTGACCAGGATCGCGTTCCCCGAGGCGATCGCGTACGCGATGACCAAGGGCGCGCTGGAGACCTTCACGCTCGCGCTGGCCAAGCACCTCGGACCACGGGGGATCACGGTCAACAACGTGGCGCCGGGGATCATCGACACCGACACGAACGCGGACTGGCTGCGCGGCGACGAGGCGGCCTGGGCGGCGTCGGCCGGCCGGGCGGCGCTGGGCCGGGTGGGCACGCCGGAGGATGTGGCCGGAGTGGTCGCGTACCTCGCCTCCGACGACGCCCGCTGGGTCACCGGCACCACGCTCGACGCCACCGGCGGCAGCGACCTGTGAACCGTCGTCCCGACGACATGGAACCGGCCGCCGCCCCTGCTGGGGCGGCGGCCGGGGTCTTTCCGATCCGGTGCGGATCGGGTCAGGCGCAGGCGGCGCCGTTCAGCGTGAACAGGTCGGGCGTCGGGTTGGCCCCCGGCGCGCCCTGGCCGTTGAAGCCGAAGGTGACCGACTGGCCCGGCTTGATGATCTTGTTCCATGCCTCGTTCGCGGCGGTCACGGTGGCCGCCTGCTGGGAGAAGTCGGCGCTCCAGCTGTTGGCGACCTTCTGGCCCCCCAGGAACGACCACTTCAGCGACCAGCCGTCGATAGCCTTCGTGCCGGTGTTCTTGAGGGTGATCTGGGTGGTGAAGCCCGTCGGCCACGTGCCGTGCGTGGTGTAGGTGACCTTGCACGCGGCCGGGGCCTTGACCGTGCCGTCACCCTGGTCGGCGATGAACGCCGACACCCACGACAACGCGGAGTTCCAGTTGATGGCCTCCTCGTTCGTGGCGTAGGAGTTGATGTCGTCGATGTAGCAGAACTGCGGCTTGCAGCCCTTCAGCTTCGCCTGGGCCACCGGGTCCTGGAGGCCGGAGTTCGCGCCGCCCGCGAGCGTGCCGTGCGGCGGGTTCGGCAGCGAGGTGTCCAGCTGGTGGGCGTACCAGCGGCTGTGCTCGTTCTTCGACGCCACCTCGCCGTAGCCCGTCACGTACGACTGGTTGAGGGCGTTGCGGCCCAGCAGGTAGTCGATGGCCTCGATGGCGGCGTCACGGTACTTCACCGTGCCGGTGATGTCGTAGGCCGCGCCGAGTACGACCGTGTTGTTGAGAATCGCGCTGTTGGAGCCCCAGAAGTAGTCGCCCGGATCGAACGGCAGGCCGTACGGGTGGTCCTTCACGATGCCGAGGTAGCGCTCCGCGCCGTCGACGACCGACTGGCGCACCTGGTCCCGGCCGGGCAGGTCGTTCGGCACGGTCGCGAGGTCGAGGCGGCCGAGCGCGGCCACGTGACCCCAGTCGAAGGCGCCGCTCTTGCTCCACAGGTCCGCGGTGTGGTGCGGCGAGGCGAGGACGAAGTCCTTGTACTCCTTGTCACCCGTGGTGATGTAGAGCTCGGCCGCCGCCCAGTAGAACTCGTCGCTGACGTCGGCGTCGTCGTAGGTGCCACCGCCGGTGCCGTCGGAGGGGGAGGCGAGCACGTTCGGGTTCGCCTTGGCCGCCGCCCACGCCTTCTTCGCCGCCGCCAGGTTCTTGGCGGCGAACGCCGCGTCGTACGGCGCGAAGATCCGGGCCGCCTGGGCGGCCGTCGCGGCGAGGTTGAGCGTGGCGGCCGTGGAGACGGGGTGCAGTTCGCGCTTCTGCGCGTCCTGGTGCGGCAGCAGCGGCAGGCCGGTCCAGTTCTGGTCGTGGATCTTGTGGTGGACCATGCCGTCGGACCGCTGCATCTTCAGCAGGAACTCCTGCTCCCAGCGGGCCTCGTCGAGCACGTCGGGAACGGCGTCGCCGCTCTCGGGGATGTTCAGGCTGCCGATCGGCTTGGCGGTCGCGGCGTTCTTGGTGCGCTCGAACTCGCTCATGAGCTGGGCGACCGAGATGCCGCCGTTGACGACGTACTTGCCGTGGTCGCCCGCGTCGTACCAGCCGCCGGACACGTCGAGGGAGTAGTCGCAGACGCCAGGCTGGCACGGGACGTTCGTGTCGCCCTGGTTGGGGGCGACGCCCACGTGACCGGCGGGCCTGCCGTAGCCGGGACGCAGGGCGTCGTCGATCGCGATGCCGCTGCGCTGGGTGTAGTAGAACTTCAGCGCGTCGAGCTTGAGGTCGGCGTACGCGTCGGGCTTGATGTCGAACGGCCGGCTGGTCTCGCCGTCGGCGGTCAGCGTGTAACCGGTCCCGGCCTTCGCGTACGAACCGAAGTCGATCGAGTGGACGTTCTGCCCGGAGCTGGCGTCGACGCCGCGCGGGGTGGTCGTGCCCTGCGCGACGACGGTTCCGGCGGAGTTCTTGAGCTGCCACGGCAGCGCTTCGGTCGCGTCGGTGACCAGGGTGGCGTTCTTGGGGCCCTTGGGCAGGTAGGCCACCTGGTTCACGCGGACCCGGGGGCCGGTGTCGGGCGTGTAGACGTCCGGCGGCGCCCCGCCCTTGAGCGAGACGTTGTCCACGCAGAACCGCCACGCCGTCGCGCTGCCGCCGAGCTGGAAGACGACCTGCGCGTTGGGCAGGTCGACCGGCGAGGTGAACGTGTAGCTGTAGGTGTTGCCCGAGACGCTCAGCTCGGGAGCGGCCGACACGTACTGCGTGTAGGGGTCGGTCGGGAGCTGGACGTACGCCCTGGCGACCTTCCCGGGGTTCGCGGTGGCGAAGAAACTGAACGCGTAGGTCTCGTCCTTCACCAGCGGGATGTCGTTGACGCCGATGATCGCGTCCCAGGGGTTGGTCGTTCCCGCGGGGACGTCGGAGCAGAGCCGGCCGTCGGACAGCTCGAAGTTCAGGTTCGCGGTGTGCCACCACGGGTCGGTGGTGGTGTCGAACGTGCCGTTGGGGATCTGTTCCGGGCCCTCGTCCGCCGTGGCGGGAGGTGCGCCGGTCAGGCACGCCGTGGCCAGTGCCGCCACGGCGAGGATGCCGATTCGTCTGAGCACAGTCGTCCTCGGGGGGATGTAGAAGTGGGAGCGCTCCCAAGCAGTAAGGAATCGCATGTTTCCTGTGGGTTTCCGCAGGCGTCAACGAGCCGGACGGTGAGACGCGCCTGACCGGCCATTGGGGGCGTGCGGGGCTGAAACTTTCATTTCGGCAAAGAGATTTTTGCAAAGCTGTCTTTGCGATGTTAGCGTCCGGCGTATGGATCACGAGGTCTTCCACGTCCACGATCCCCGCACTCTGAAGGCGGTCGCCCACCCCCTGCGGGTGCTGCTGCTGGGGGAGCTGCGCACCAACGGCCCGGCGACCGCGACCGAGCTGGCCGGGCGCCTCGGCGAGAGTTCCGGCTCCACCAGCTATCACCTGCGTCAGCTCGCCAGATACGGGTTCGTGGAGCAGGACCCCGACCGGCGCGATCGGCGTGAGCGCAGGTGGCGGGCGATCCACCGATTCACCTCCTGGAGCGACGTGGAGATGGCCGCGACCGCCGAGGGCAGGGAGGCCGCGGCGTTCCTGCGGCGGCGCCAGCTCGAGAAGCTCACCGCCGACGTCGAGAACTTCGAGCGCGAGCGCGACCTGTGGAGCGAGGCATGGGTCGAGGCCGCCGGCATGTCCGACGTGGTGGTGCGGCTGTCGCCGGCGACGGTGGCGTCCCTCTACGAGCGGGTGTCGGCCATGCTCCTGGAGGCCGCCGAGCGGGATCGGGACGACCCGGACGCGCGTCCGGTCGCGGTCCTGCTTGCGGCCCATCCGCGCCGGGACCCGGCGGCCGGTCATGAGTGAGCCGGTCGTGGGTGAGCCGGTCGCCGGCGAGCCCGAGCGATCGCTCGCCGGGACCCCGCGGCCGGGCATGCGTGAGCACGGGCGCTACGCCGCCATCGAGTTCCTCACCTGGCTGCCGACAGGCCTGATGCTGGCGCCGATGGTGCTGCTGATGTCCGCCAGGGGGCTGGACATCGCCGAGGTCGGCCTGGTCGGCGGGGCCTACTCGGTCACGATCGTCGTGCTCGAACTGCCGACGGGCGGACTCGCCGACGTCCTCGGGAGACGCCCGGTGCTCGCCGCGTCAGCCGTCGTCAGCGTGGCCGGGCTGGTCGTGATGGCCCTGGCGCACTCGGTGTGGCCGTTCCTGGTCGCGTCCGTGCTCAAGGGCGTCGCGCGTGCGCTGTCCAGCGGGCCGGCCCAGGCGTGGTACGTCGACACCCTGCACGCCCGGTATGGCCCGGCCGCCGACCTGAAGCCCGGGCTGGCGGCCGGAAACGTCGCGGGCTCGGCCGCCCTGGCGCTCGGCACGCTCGCCGGCGGCCTGCTCCCGCTGGCCGTACGCCGGGACCCGCTGGCCGCGCCGGTCTGGGCGGGTGCGGGGGCCGCGATCGTCCTCCTGGTGGCCGTGCTCGTGCTCATGCGCGAGCCGAGCCGTACGGGGAGGGGGCCCGGCCGGGCGGCGGCACGGGTGGCCGAGGTGATCCGCGACGTGCCGGTGACGATCGTCGCCGGGATCCGGCTCGGCCTGGCCGACCGTGCCCTCGGACGGTTGCTGCTGCTGGCCGCCGGGGCCGGCGTCATGCTGAACAGCATCGAGATGCTGACCCCCGGACGCCTCGCCGCCCTGACCGGAGGATCCGAGACGGGCGGCGCGACCTACGCCTTCGTGACCTTCGCCGGCTTCGCCGCCAACGCGCTCGGCAGTTCCCTCGCGCCGCCGGTCGCCCGGCTCGTCCGCGGCTCGGTCCGCGCGGCCGCCTCGGCCACGGTCGTCACGGGGGCGGCGGTCGTCGCGCTGGCCGCCTCGACGGTCCTGCGGGGCGCGGCCGGGGTCGTCGCGACCGCGGCGGCCTACGTGCTGCTGTTCACCGCGCTCGCGGTCGCCTCCCTGCTCAGGTCCGAACTGCTGCACCAGCGGGTCGCCGCCGATCGCCGGGCCACCGTGATGTCGGTGGACTCCCTGCAGCTCCAGTTCGGCGGCATGCTCTCCTCGCTCTGCCTGGTGCCGCTGGCGGGGATCGCCGGCGTCGGCCCCGCCTGGGCGCTCACCGCCGCGGTCGTCCTCGCCTCCGCCCTCCTGTACGTACGCCTCCCCGCCGGTCCCGCTCTGAGGTACCCCCGGTAGAACCAGATTCGGTAAGGCGGCACAATCGAGCGGGCAGGGCTGCGAAAGGGGCGGGGAGCCGATGAGCAAGGTGATCGTGACCGCGGCGAACGAGGCGCAGCGTGCCGCGTGGCTGGGCGGGGGACTGCCCGAGGTCGAGCGGGTGCGGCCGGGGCTGTGGTCGATTCCCGTCCCGATCCCGATCAACCCGCTGCGCTACGTCCTGGTCTACGCCCTGGAGGTGCCGGACGGGGTTGTGATCATCGACGCCGGATGGAACACCGAGGAGGCGTACGACGCGCTCGTCGCGGGGCTCGCCACGGCCGGATACGAGATCACCGACGTGAAGGCCGTGCTGGTCACGCACATCCATCCGGACCACTACGGCCTGGCCGGGCGGATCCGGGAGGTCTCCGGCGCCTGGATCGGGCTGCATCCGGCCGACGCGCGCATCGTGCACGACCGCTACGACGAGTCGGCCATCGAGTCGCTCGTGCAGCGGGAGCGCTCCCTGCTGGTCAGGTGCGGGGTGCCGGAGATGACGGCTCAGGAGCTCGCCGGGGCGTCGGTCATGCTGCGCCAGTTCGTCACGATGGCGACGCCCGACCGGCTCATCGAGGACGGCGACCGGCTCGACCTGCCCGGCTGGGACCTGCGGGCGATGTGGACCCCCGGCCACTCGCCAGGTCACCTGTGCTTCGTGGAGCCGGAGCGCAGGCTGCTGTTCTCCGGCGACCACGTGCTCGCCCGGATCACGTCGATGGTCGCCGTGCACCCGCAGTCGGCGGCCAACCCGCTCGCCGACTACCTCGACGCGCTGCGGGCGGTGGGCAAGCTCGACGTCGAGGAGGTGCTGCCCGCGCACGAGTACCGCTTCTTGGAGCTGGAGAAGCGGGTGGACTACGTGATCGGGCACCACGAGGAGCGGCTGGCGGAGGTGCGGCGAGTCGTGGCGGAGGGCGACGGCTCCACCTGCTGGGACATCGCCACCCGGCTCACCTGGTCGCGCAGCTGGGAGGAGATCCCGGCGCACATGCGGCGGGCGGCCAACAACGAGACGCTCGCCCACCTGGTGTGGCTGGAGCAGCGGGACATGGTCACCCGCGTGCCGGGCGAGCCCGACCTCTGGTACGCGCCGTCCGCCTGACGCGGCCGCGCGGGGCCACTGGCCACCGCGCGGTCCGGCCTCATCGCGACGCTCCTCACGCGGCGGGGATCACCTCCTGCCGCGGGCTCGCGGATGCGCTGATGTTCAGGTGGGTTTCGAGGTAGGCGTCGATGACGTTCAGGTCGGCGGTCACGGCGGCGACGTAGCCGTCGGGGCGTACCAGGACCCACTGCCCGGGGGTGAGTCCGTAACCGTCGCGCACGTGCCCGCCGGTGTCGACGATGTCACCGCGTTCGCCGATGGTGTGCACGTGCACGTCACGCCGGGCGGCGGGGGCGTCGCCGGCGGGCACGTCGTAGCCGATCAGCGTCCAGTGGGTGCCCTTGAACAGGGAGAACAGCCTGGTGGGCACGCCGCTGGCACCGGTGACGGGCGCGTCGGGTGCGCGGTCGCCGGCGAGCACGCCGGTGGTGCGCTGGGGGCCGACGAGGGTGAGCGGCGAGTCGGGGTAGCCGAGGTCGAGCTGGCTGACTGCCCGGTTACGGCTCATATCGCGGTTCTTGGCCGCCTCCAGCAGCCGCTTCGACAGGCCGAGCACGGCCTCCGCGACCGGGCGGCGCTCCCTCTCGTACGACGTCAGCAGCAGGTCCGGGGCGCCGCCGAGCACGGCGGCGAGCTTCCAGCCGAGGTTGTAGGCGTCCTGCACGCTGGTGTTCAGTCCCTGCCCACCGGTCGGCGGGTGGACGTGTGCCGCGTCTCCGGTCAGGAACACGCGTCCGACCTGGTAGGTCTCGGCCAGGCGGGCGTTCATCTCGAACACCGAGGCCCACGAGACCGACTGGATCAGCACGTCGTCGCGGCCGGTGCGCTCGCGTAACAGCGCCGTCAGGCCCTGCGCGGACAGATCGACGTCCACGCCGAAAGGGACCGGTCCCATGAGCTGGAACATCTCGGTGCCGTAGAGCGGGCACAGCATGATCTGGTCCGCGGCTCCCCGGCCCCAGCGGTGCCATACCTCGAACGAGACCCCCTCGACGATGACGTCGGCGACCACGGCACGTACCCCGAGGGTCTCACCGTCGAAGGCCACGCCCAGGGCCTTGCGCACGAAACTCGACCCGCCGTCGGCGCCCACGAGGTAGCGCGCGCGCACCGTGCGCGCACCGTCAGGGGTGACGATGCGGGCGCTCACCCCGTCCTCGTCCTGGTCGAAGCCGACGAGTTCGTGGTCGTAGTGCGGGGCGTGGCCGAGCTCGGCCAGCCGCTCGCGCAGCCTGCGCTCGGTGAGGAACTGCGGGACCAGCAGCGCGATGTGGTAAGGCTCGTCCGGTGTCGGGCCGGGCATGTCGATCACGTTGGTGTCGACCGGGCCGTCGTCGGTGTAGGAGCGCTGGGGCGGATACTCGCCACCGGAAGCGATGATCTTGTCGATCACTCCGAGGTCCTCGAACACCTCCTGGGTGCGCGACTGGATGCCCTTGCCGCGTGACCCGACGAACGGGTGCGCGGCCTTGTCGATCAACAGGAAGCTCACGCCCCGGCGGGCCAGCTCGATCGCGAGGGTCTCCCCGGCCGCCCCTGATCCGCAGATGATCACCTCGACATCGGTCTCGGTCATGTTCCGCTCCTCTCCGAAAATTATGTGTAAAACGCACTCATCTTAGGAAGGGGTTCGGGTGATCGTCAATCGTGATCGCTTCGCCCTGTGAGGATCAGCGGCATGAGCAGTGAAGACGCCGATCGAAACCTTGCCGCTCTGATGGAAGATGAGTGCTGGATGCACGGATTCGACAGAAGGTGTGCGGGATCGCACGGTTGCCGCGAGACCGGCTCCGTGGCGCTCCGTGAGGACCAGGCGCCCACGCGTTCCGGACGGCGGGCTCCGTCACCGCCGAGCGAGCCCGCCTCTCCGTCGTCGGCGGCGCCGCGGGCGAACCTCCTAGAATTGCCCGTTGGATGAAGGCCCGATATCAGGAGGGACGGTGGGGCGGCCTTGAGCACACGGCGACGCCAGACCACGTTGCGCCGTCTCCACGGGGCCATCATCGATCTGGTCGTGCTGATGAACCTGCCCAGCCGCGACGATGTTCTGTTGGCCGAAGCCGGCGTCTCCCTCGACCGCGCCCTGTTCCCCCTGCTCGTGGGCGTCGAGCGATTCGGGCCGATCGGTGTGGGCGAACTGGCCGAGCGAGCCGGACGCGACTACACCACCATCAGCCGCCAGGTCGCGAAACTCGCCGCCCTCGGACTCGTCGAACGACGCCCCAGCCCTGCCGACGCCCGGGTGAAAGAGGCCATCATCACCGCCGAGGGCCGCCGCGTCACCGACGCTCTCGACGCCGCCCGCCAACGCCTGGCCGGTCCCGTACTCGCGCAATGGAGCGACCATGACCTCATGGAGCTCGAACGCCTCATGCGCCGCTACGTCGACGACATGTTCGCCGCGGCGGCGAAGGCCACCGACGGCGACTGACGAGCCGCCCTACCGCGGCTGATCCAGACCCGAGCGGTACGGCGGCATGAACCGATGGCGGGGCATCTGGTCGGCCAGCACGCCGCCATCGACCACGAGGGTGGCGCCGGTGACGTACCGGGCGGCGTCGGACGCGAGGTAGACGACGGCCCCGGTGACGTCGTCGGGCGTGCCGTACCCACCTCTGAGGGGGATCCGCTCCGCCCAGGCCGCCTCGAACGCCTGGTGCTCCAGGGGGAACGCGTCGTCGATCGGCGTGGCGATCATGCCGGGCGCGACGGCGTTGACGGTGATGCCGTGCGGGCCGAGCTCCGCCGCGAGCGACTTGGTGATCAGTTCGACCGCGCCCTTGGACGCGTTGTAGTGGGCCAGCCCGGCCTCGGCCATCAGGCCGTTCTTCGACGAGACGTTCACGATCCTGCCGGTCCTCCCCGCGGCGATCATGTGCTCGGCGATCCGCTGGGACAGGAAGAACACGGCGTCGACGTTGACCGCCATGATCTCGCGCCAGGCCTCGACCGTGATCTCGTTGAAGTGCTCGAGCCTGGCGATCCCGGCGTTGTTGACCAGGATGTCCACCGGGCGCTCGGCCCAGAGGCGGTCGGCGAGGCCGGCGAGACCGGCCGTGTCGGCGAGGTCGAACTCGACCGTACGGCAGGCCCTGCCGTACGCCGCGACGAGCCGGACGGTCTCGTCCAGCGGCGGCCCGCCCGGCCTGTCGATCGCCACGACGTCCGCGCCGGCCTCGGCGAGACCGGCGGCGAACGCCTGGCCGAGACCGCGCGCGGCGCCGGTGACGACGGCTGTCCGTCCTGTCAGGTCGAACCTTCCCCCGTTCATGCCAGTCCCAGCAGCGGGAGGGCGTCGCGGTGGATGAGGTTCTCGATCTCGTCGCGGTCGAGCGGGGGCAGACCGGGGATGCCCGCCACGGCCCCGACCGCCCGCAGGCCGTCGATCGAGGCGTCGACGGTGGTGAACGGGTAGTCGCTGCCGAACAGCAGCTTGTGCCACACCCCGTAGTCCTGCACGAGCCTGAGGCTGTGCCAGAGCTGGAACGGGCGGTAGTGGAGCGCGGAGACGTCGGCGTAGACGTGCCGGTGCTTGCGGATCACCGCGATGCACTCGCCCTCGAACGGGTGGCCGAGATGCGCCAGGACCATGCGCAGCTCGGGGTGGCGGATCGCGACCTCGTCCAGGTGGACGGGGAGCGCCCACTTCAGCGGGGCCTTGGACACGAACGTCGTGCCGGTGTGCACCAGCAGGGGCAGCCCGTGCCGCTCGGCGTAGGCGAACAGGTCGTCGTACTCCGGGGCGGCGGGGTCGAATCCCGCGTACATCGGCATGAGCTTGATCCCGCGCAGGCCCAGGTCCTGGTGGCCGCGCACCAGCTCGTCCCGCCAGCCGGGCTGGGTGGGATCGAGCGACAGGTAGCCGATCAGCCTGTCGGGGTGCGCGGCCACATAGCCGGCCACGTCCGCGTCGTCCACCCACAGGCCCGACCTGCGCGCCTTGCCGCCCACCACGATCGTCCGGGTGCCGTCGGGGGCGGAGGCCGCGTAGTCGGCCCACCGCACGGTGAGGTCGACGTGACCCCCGTGCGCTCGGGCCGACTCGGCGGCGAAGGGGTCCCCGACGTCGTCCGGGCAGGTGAACAGGTGTGAGTGGACGTCCACGATCATGTGCGGTTCCGCTTCTCCCAGCCTTCGGCGAACATGTTCCAGAACCGGTGGCTCGGCGGGTGCTCCTCGAAGACCTCGTCGGCCAGCTCGATTCCCAGTCCTGGCTTATCAGGTATCCCGATATATCCGGATTCGATGGGCAGGGCGCCGCGGACCGCCTCGAAGACGTACGGCTCCAGCAGGCCGTCGAAGGTCTCCAGGATCGTGAAGTTCGGCATGCCGAGCACGGCGTGCACCGACGCGGTCGTGCACAGCGGCGAGTTCGAGTTGTGCGGCGCCACGGTCATCGAGTGGAGGTCGGCCAGCGCGGCGAGCTTGCGCACCTCGGTGAACCCGCCCGCCATGGACAGGTCCGGCTGGATGATGTCCACCGCGTCGGTGGCGAACAGCCGCGCGTACTCGTACCGGTTGTGGAAGTGCTCCCCGCCCGAGATCGGGAAGGCCGCCCGCTGACGCAGCTCGGCGTACCGCTCGATGTGGGTCCACGGCAGCGGCTCCTCGAACCAGCCGATGTCGTACGGCTCCAGCTCCCGCACCAGCCGGGCGGCGGTGTGGAAGGCGAACCGGGCGTGCCCCTCGACGAACAGGTCCACGTCCGGGCCGGCGGCCTCCCGTACGGCGGCGACGATGTCGAGCGAGAGCCGCAGCTCGGCGCGGGACAGCTCGCCGAGGCCGGCGCCGAACGGGTCGAACTTCAGCGCGGTGTAGCCCTTGGCGACCGTCTCCTTGGCCCGCTGCGCGAACGCGCCGGGCTCGCGGTCTCCGGTGTACCACCCGTTGGCGTAGACCCTGACCCGGTCGCGGCAGGCGCCGCCGGTGAGCCGGTAGACGGGCACGCCGAGCGCCTTGCCCATCAGGTCGTGCAGCGCCTGGTCCACGCCCGACACCACGATGCCGCCGACGTCTCCGCCGCGCAGGAAGTCGCCCTGGTAGAGCCGGAGCCAGATCTCCTCCACGTCGAACGGGTCGGCGCCCAGCAGGTGCCGCTGCGCCATCGCCTCGGTCAGCAGGCAGGTCTCCCGCGCCCGGTAGGGATGGGTGATCTCGCCGACGCCCGACAGGCCCGCGTCGGTGTGGATCCGGACGTAGCTGAAGTCGCGCCAGGCCGTGCCCAGGGTGAGGGTCTCGACGCGGCTGATCCGCCCGGCGGGGCCCGCCGGACGGGTGGTGTTCACGGTCAGCATCAGCGGGCTCCTCCCATGGTGGAGGCGGTGCTCAGGTCGCCGGGCGCGCCGCCGTCGGCGAGCTGGGCGCGGACGGCCGCCTCGGTGGTCTCGATCAGCCGGTCCACGTCCGCGTCGGTGTGCGCGTACGACAGGTGGCTGCGCTTGAGGTTGAGCGGCAGCTCGAAGACGCCCTGGTCGACCATGCGGCGACGGTATCCGACGAACATGCCGGTGTCGTTGGCGAGGAGGTCGTCGTACGTCTTCGGCAGCCGGTCCATGAAGTAGGTGACGAACACCGAGCCGTACCCGGTGACGACGGCGGGCACGCCGAGAGAGGCGAGCACCGGGGGAAGCTCGGCGCGCACCCGGTCGCCCAGCCGGAACACGTGCTCGTGCACCGGCTCCTCGCGCAGCTTGCGCAGCGTGGCGAGCGCCGCCGCGACCACCGCCGGGTGGCCGTTGTAGGTGCCGGCGAAGAACACGGGGGCGCCGGGGCGCGAGCTGAACAGGTCCATGAGGTCGGCGCGGCCTCCGAGCGCGCCGACGGGATAGCCGTTCGCGATGGCCTTGCCCATCGTCGTCAGGTCGGGGGTCACGCCGGCGATCTCCTGCCAGCCGCCCAGGCCGTGCCGTACGCCGGTGATCACCTCGTCGAAGACCAGCACGCTGCCGTGCCGGGTGCACTCCTCCCGGAGCGTACGCAGGAACTCCGCGTCGGGGAGCAGGCAGCCGACGTTGTGCGGCACGGGTTCGACGATCACGGCCGCGATGTCGTCGCCGTGGTCGGCGAACGCGGCGCGCACTCCGTCCGGGTCGTTGAACCGCAGGACGAGCGTGGCGTCGAGGACCTCGGGCAGGATGCCGGTGGAGATCGGGTCCCTGCGGCCGACGCGGTCGGGCGCGGAGATCACGTTCATGCTCACGGCGTCGTGCCAGCCGTGGTAGCAGCCCTGGAACTTCACCACCAGCCGGCGTCCGGTGGCGGCCCGCGCGACCCGCAGGGCATGGAAGGTCGCCTCGGAACCGGTGCTGGTCAGGAGCACGCGCTCCATGCTGGGAACCAGCTCCGCGAGCGTCTCGGCCAGTTCGATCTCGCCCTCGGTGACGCCGACGCCGCACAGGTCCAGGGTGCGTCCCGCCTCCGCCACGGCCGCGGCGACGTCCGGGTCGTTGTGGCCGAGCAGGGGCGGGCCGAAGGCCGCGTGGTAGTCGGTGTACTGCCGCCCGCCCGCGTCCCAGAACGTCGCGCCCTGGGCCCGGGCGATCACCAGGTCGGCGAGTCCCGGAACGTTCCGCTGTCCGCTGTTGACCCCGCCGGGGATGACCTGGCGAGCCCGTTCGGGCAGGGAGATGGACGGGGCCGGTTGCTGATTCACATGGTCTCCTTGGCCGCCGCACCGGGACCAGCCCCGTTCCGGTGTGACGCGAGTGTTTCCGCCGCAGATCGATTGTTACGAACACTATTCGGTGGAACCGAACAGGTAGCGGCATCTTATGGAGGCGTCCATGCCAGGTCAATGCCGTACGGGGGAGATGTGGTGAAAAATGCGCTACAGTGTTCGGCTATGACGAACAGTTCGGCGAATGGCGAGGTGGAGAACTCCCGCTACTGGATCCGCAGCGTCGCCCGGGCGGCCGAGGTCCTCGAGGCCCTGGCCGGCGGCCCCCCGGGGGAGGGCCTGAGCGTGACCGAGGTGGCGGCGGCGTGCGGCCTGTCGAAGAGCTCGGCCTTCGCCACCCTCTACACACTCCAGCGGTTCGGCCTGGCCGCCGACGACGGCGAGGGCATGAACCGGCGCTACCGGCTGGGGATGGCGCTCGCCCGGCTCGGGGACAGAGCGCGCGACCAGTTGTCCCTGCGGGACGTCGCCCGTCCCATTCTGGTGGAGCTGACCCGGACGACGGGCATGAATTCCCGGCTCGCGATCCCGGAGAGCGACCAGGCCGTGGTGATCGACCAGGTGAGCAACGGCGAGCGCATCCAGGTGGACCTGCGGATGGGCGTGCGGGAGCTGCCCCACTGCACCGGCCTCGGCAAGGCGCTGCTCGCCGAGATGGAGGATCGGCAGGTCGAGGCCCTGATCGAGAGGGTCGGGCTGCCCCGCCGCACGGCGCACACGATCACCGACCTCGACCGGCTGCTGGCGCACCTGCGCGACATCCGCGAGACGGGCTACGCGCTCGACGACGAGGAGGATGCGGAAGGGGTGTTCTGCGTCGGCAGCGCTCTGCGCGACCATTCCGGGACGTGCGCCGGGGCCATCAGCATCACGGGTCTGAAGCCGGCTCTGCCCACGTGGCGCTACCAGGAGCTGGGACGGCAGGTGCGGGACGCGGCCCGGCGCATTTCGTCGGAACTCGGCTACCGGCCTTGATTTACTGGCCGAAACCTGCTTAAGGTTTGCGCCACATCGGGCGAACAACTGGCCCCCGCGACGTCACAGCCCCTGACCGCGGACGGTTTCGGCCAGCAGCTCCGCCGCCTGCACGCCTCACGCGTGTCCGCCCGGCCTTCATTCACCCCCTGCCGTGCCGCGTCTCGCCGCCCGGCCGAAGGTTGAGGCATCTTGTGAAATACCCCCAGAAATCCCCTGTGGCCCGCCGTGCTCTGCTGACGGCGGGTGGTGTCGGTGGGCTGGCTCTGCTGGTTCCCGGTACGGCTCACGCCGGGCCGGCGGCGGAGCTGAAGAACGCGGTGTACGCGGTGGCGACGGTGGCCGAGCTGCTGTCGCTGGACGGCAGGAAGATCCCGGACGGGACGCTGGTGCAGGTCGCGGGTTACAAGGCGGCCGGTGACGGCGGCGGCATGCTGGTGCGCTGGGACGCGGACTCGACCGCGACCGCCAACGGCGGCACGATCCTCGGTGGGCCGGGCGCGGGCCGGTGGGTGCAGGTCCACGACGGCGTGGGCGACTTCCGCAGGTTCGGGGTGTTCGGCGACGACGCGCCGGCGGACGCCGCGCTGGACGCGATGGTGAACGATCCGTCCATCCATCGGATCGAGGCCCACACCGACCTGCTGTTCGTCAAGCGCCATAAGTACACCCGCTCGAACCTGGAGTTCGACTTCGGCGGCCACACCGTCCGCACCGACGGCATCGAGAAGAACACGCACGACAACCCGTTCGGCGCCGTGATGTTCTTCCGTGGGGAGGTCACCGGCACGGTCGTCGAGCACACCCTGAGCGCCCCGATGCCCGACCTGGCCGACGTCTTCGAGGTCGGCGACTCGTCGAAGTTCAAGGTCGGCCAGTGGTGGACGGCGGTGGTGAACAACCTCTCCGGCCGCGACGAGCGGGAACTGCAGAAGATGGTGCAGGTCACCGAGATCGTGGACGGGTCCCGCATCCGGGTGAACTACCAGAACGGCTGGGACCTCGACAAGGGCCGCGTGATCACCTGGACCAGGGTGAAGCCGGTCGAGCGGGTCCATGTCAGGAACATGGTCTTCGTCGGCGCCCCGCCGTACGACGGGCCGAAGAACGGGGAGTTGCCCGACGACCGGGAGTACACCGGCTCGCATCCGGTGGCCTACGAGTACGCCGCCTGGTGCGACGTCTCGGGCATCGACGCCTCCCTCACCTGGTGGCCGGTAGTCATGCGCCGCTGGTGCACCTACTTCCGCACCGAGAGCTGCACGCTGAAGAACCCGCCGACGGTCTTCTACGGCGGCGCGGGTTACCTCACCCAGCAGATCTACTGCCTGTACGGCCACGTGGTGGACTGCCACACCTCCAACGCCCGCCACCTCAACGACCTGACCGCGTCGGCCTACTGCGTGGTGGAGAACTGTCACGGAGACGGCGACGACGCGGGCGGCAACCCGTTCACCACCCACGGGCAGTACGAGCACGACCTGGTGTTCACCGGCAACTCCGGCCTGATGGACATCGCCAACTCGGGCGCGCAGTGGGGGATCAGCGCGAAGCGGATCACCGTACGCCGGCACGTCTGCTCCTGGTTCACGGCCAACACCAAGATCACCGATCTGACGCTGGAGGACGTCAAGGTGATCCCGCGCTCCACCTTCGACCCCGGCGGCACGCTGACGGTCAACGCCGACGGCGTCCAGATGCGCGGCTGCTCGGCCAGGACGTTCGCCGTCGCGCAGCGCTCCGCGCGGTCCGGCAGGCCCAACGTCATCGAGGACTGCAGCTTCGACCTTCCCGAGGGGCAGGTCGTCGTCCAGACGCCGGTGACCAACCCCGTCCACTTCGTCCGGTGTGTCTTCACAGGCGTGAACGGCGCGGTCATGCGCGGGTCCGGTCCCATCCACCTCACCGACACCGTCATCAGGGGGACGGCCGGCGCGGCGCCGCTGCTGATCGGAGCCGCCGAGGTCGTCGTGTCCGGCGGGCGGCTGACCGACAGCGGCATCCGCCTGTCCGCGGTCCGCGAGCAACGGATCTCGATCGGCGGGGGCGCCGTGGTCGAGGGGACCAACAGCGAGAAGGCGCTGCTGTCCCGCGCCGACGGCGCACCGGTGCGGTGGGAGCTGGGCGACTACGTCAGCTCGACCGGCGACGGCGGCACCGCGCACGTCGCGATCACGAGCGGCGTCAACCGCTACTCCGCCGTCGGGGCGCGGTTCCGCGGCGGCGCGATCACGCTCGCGGACGCCGCCTTCGGCGGCGACTCCCACCTCCTGCACACGGGCTGCGCCGAAGAGGGCGTCACCCGTACGGTCCCGGCGGCGGGGCCCCGAGTCATCACCACCGGCAACCTGGCCGTCTGAGGAGTCCCGAAATGAGTTCATCCATGAGGTCCCGCCGTGCCCTGCTGACGGCGGGTGGTGTCGGTGGGCTGGCTCTGCTGGTTCCCGGTACGGCTCACGCCGGGCCGGCGGCGGAGCTGAAGAACGCGGTGTACGCGGTGGCGACGGTGGCCGAGCTGCTGTCGCTGGACGGCAGGAAGATCCCGGACGGGACGCTGGTGCAGGTCGCGGGTTACAAGGCGGCCGGTGACGGCGGCGGCATGCTGGTGCGCTGGGACGCGGACTCGACCGCGACCGCCAACGGCGGCACGATCCTCGGTGGGCCGGGCGCGGGCCGGTGGGTGCAGGTCCACGACGGCGTGGGCGACTTCCGCAGGTTCGGGGTGTTCGGCGACGACGCGCCGGCGGACGCCGCGCTGGACGCGATGGTGAACGATCCGTCCATCCACCGGATCGAGGCCCACACCGACCTGCTGTTCGTCAAGCGACACAAGTACACCCGCTCGAACCTGGAGTTCGACTTCGGCGGCCACACCGTCCGCACCGACGGCATCGAGAAGGCCGGATACGACGACCCCTTCGCGGCCGTGCTCTTCTTCCGGGGCAAGGTGACCGACACGGTGGTGACCGCGCCGCTCACCGCCGACATGCCGGAGCTGTCGGACGTCTTCGAGGTCGGCGACTCGTCGAAGTTCCAGGTCGGCCAGTGGTGGTCGGCCGAGGTGAGCAAGGGCGCCGGGCAGTGGGAACGCGAGCTGCAGAAGCTCGTGCAGGTCACCCAGATCGTGGACGGCTCCCACATCCGGGTGAACTACCTCAACGGCTGGACGCTGAAGGCCGGGCGGTCGATCACCTGGACGAGGATCGAGCCGGTCGAGCGCGTGCACGTCAGGAACATGGTGTTCACCGGCGCGGGCGCGGACCAGTACACCGGCTCGCACCCGGTCGCCTACGAGTACGCCGTCTGGTGCGACGTGTCCGGCATCGACGCCACCGGCACGTTCTGGCCGGTCGTCATGCGCCGCTGGTGCACCTACTTCCAGACGCGCTCCTGCTCGCTGAAGAACCCCACGTCCGTCACCTGGGGCGGCGCGGGCTACCTCACCCAGCAGATCTACTGCCTGTACGGCCACGTGGCCGACTGCCACACCTCCAACGCCCGGCACCTCAACGACTGGACCGCCTCGGCGTACGGGCTGGTGGAGAACTGCCACGGCGACGGGGACGACCAGGGGCCGTTCGTCACCCACGGCCAGTACGAGCACGACCTCGTCTACACCGGCAACTCCGGTCTGATGACGTTCGCCAACTCCGGCGCGGCGTGGGGCTCGGCGGCCAAGCGGATCACCGTACGCCGGCACGTCTGCTCGTGGTTCGTCGCCCGGGTGAAGGTCACCGATCTGACGCTGGAGGACATGCGGGTAATCGGGAAGCCGTCGCTCGCGGGCTCCGGGATGATCTGGGTCAACGCCGACGGCGTCCAGATGCGGGGCTGCTCCGCGACCGACCAGCTGATCATCTCCCAGTCGTCCGCCCTGTCGGCCCGGCCGAACATCATCGAGGGCTGCGACTTCACCCTCGCCGCCGGTTCGGAGATCGTGCAGTCCTCGGTCACCTCGCCCGTGCACATCGTGCGGTCGGTGCTGTCGAACCTGGACGGCAACGCCTGCAACGGCACGGGAGAGCTGCACCTGGTCGACAGCACCCTGCTCGGCAAGGAGGGCGGCCGGCCGCTGCCCGTCGCCGCCTCACTCGTACGGATCCAGGGCGGGCGGCTGTCGGGCACCGGCATCCGGCTGTCGGGCAAGAAGGACCAGCGGATCCACGTGGGCGGCGGCGCGGTGGTCGAGGGGACGAACGGCGCGAAGGCGCTGCTGTCCCGCGCGGACGCGGGCGGGACCGTCCAGTGGGAACTGCGCGACTACCGGAGCACGACGAACGACGCGGGCACGGCCCACGTCGCGGTCGAGACCGGGAAGAACGTGTACTCGGCGGTCGGCGCCCGCCTGTCGGGCGGGAAGGTCACGCTCGCCGGGGCCGCCTTCGGCGACGGCTCGCTGCTCCAGCACACCTCCTGCGTCGAGGAGGGCGTCTCCCGGACGGCGCCGCCGGACGGCCCCCGGGTTCAGACCACCGGAAACCTCGTTCTCTAACCTTCTTACTCCCAAACCATCACAGAGGAGTGCAAATGGAACGCCGGGTCGCATTGGCCCTCGCCGGCGCCGGAAGCCGGGGCCAGACCTACGCCTCGTGGGTGGCGCGCAACCCGGACCGCGCGCGGCTCGTCGCCGTGGCCGACCCGGACCCCCACCGGCGCGGCCTCGTCGCGGCCGGGCACCCCGGGGTGGCGGAGTACGCGACCTGGCAGGACATGCTGGCCGCGGACGTGCCGGCCGACGCGGTGATCGTGGCGACCCAGGACAGGGACCACGTCGACCCGGCCGTCGCGTTCGCCCAGGCCGGGCGCGACCTGCTGCTGGAGAAGCCGCTCGCGCCCACGGAAGAGGAATGCAGGCGGATCGTCTCCGCGGTCACCGAGGCCGGCGTACGGCTGGCGGTCTGCCACGTGCTGCGCTACACGCCGTACACCGACCTGGTGATGGAGGTGGTGCGCTCCGGCGTGCTGGGCGAGATCATGAGCGTCCAGCACCTGGAACCGGTGGGCTGGTGGCACGCGGCCCACTCCTACGTACGCGGGCCGTGGCGGAGCGAGAAGCTGGCCAGCCCGATGCTGCTCGCCAAGTCCTGCCACGACCTCGACTGGCTGGCGTACGTGACCGGGCGCAGGATCGCCCGGGTGGCGAGCTTCGGCGACCTCGGCCACTTCCGGCCCGACAAGCGCCCCGCGGGCGCCGCGGACCGCTGCCTGGACTGCGCGATCGAGCCCGAGTGCCCCTATTCGGCGCCCAAGCTCTACTACCCCGCGCTGCGGGAGCGCGGGGCCGTCTGGCCCGTCAGCGTGATCACCGACGCGACGGACGAGGCGGGCGTCACCGAGGCGCTGCGCACCGGCCCGTACGGCAGGTGCGTCTACGCCTGCGACAACGACGTCGTGGACCACCAGGTGCTGGCCCTGGAGTTCGAGGGCGGCGCCACCGGGACGTTCACGATGACCGCCTTCACCGAGCAGACCCACCGGCAGACCCGGATCTTCGGCAGCCACGGGCAGCTCGTCGGAGACGGCGAGCGGGTGACGGTCCTGGACTTCCGCACCGGCAGGACCGAGACCACCGAGGCCGGCCCCGTCGGCGGCGCCAACGCCGGCGAGGGCCACGGCGGCGGGGACGACGGCGTGATGGACGCCTTCGTGCGCGCCGTGGCCGTCGGCGACGACGCCCTGATCCGATCCGGCCCGGCCGAGTCGCTCGCCTCCCATCTCGCGGTCTTCGCCGCCGAGCGCGCCCGGCACTCCGGCACCGTCGTCGACGTGCCGGAACAGTGAACTTCCCCGATCCCCCAGAGAGGACCTTCCCCATGCGACTTCGCATGCTCGCGCCGGTCGTGGTGGCGGCGCTCGCCGCCGCGGCCACCGCCTGTGGCTCCGGCTCCGACGCCGAGTCCGGCAAGCAGACCGTGACCATGTGGGTGTACCCGATCATCCCGGACGAGGCCAAGCACAAGGCCTTCTGGGACGGACAGATCGCCGCGTTCACCAAGGACAATCCGAACATCGACGTCAAGGTCGAGATCTACCCCTGGGCCAAGCGCGAGGAGTCGCTCACCACGGCGATCGCCGGCAACAAGGGGCCCGACCTCGTCTACCTGATCCCCGACCAGATCCCGAAGTTCGCCAAGGCCATCCAGCCGGTCGACTCCTATCTGTCGGACACGGCCAAGGCGGACTACCGCGACAACGTCAAGCAGGCCGTCACCCTCGACGGGAAGCTGATGGGCGCCCCGATCCTGATGGGCGCGAACCCGCTGATGTGCAACCGGAAGGTGCTCGACGCGGCCGGGGTCGAGGCTCCCAAGACCTGGGACGACGTGCTCGCGATCGCGCCGAAGCTCAAGGAGAAGGGCTTCGACGTCACCAACTACTACGCCGACCCCGGCGCCACGCTGAACCAGTCGTTCTACCCCCTGCTGTGGGAGGCCGGCGGCAGCGTGTTCACGCCCGACGGCGCCAAGGTGGCCTTCGACGGGCCCGAGGGCCTCAAGGCGCTGACCTTCCTCAAGACGCTGGCCGACAAGGGCTACGTCGAGAAGGACCTGCTCACCGGCATCCCCGCGTTCGAGCAGACGCACCTGGCGCAGAACAAGACGGCCTGCACCTGGCAGCAGGTGCCCGCGGACGTCGAGTCGTTCTGGGGTGCGGAGAACATCAAGATCTACCCGCCGCTGAGCGACGCCAAGCAGGTCGGCTACGGCTCCATCGGCGCGCTGTCGATGCTCAAGGGTTCCAAGGCCAAGGACGCCGCCGGCAAGTGGCTGGCCTTCGCCTCCGGCGCCGCCGTCACCAAGGCGTACGACACCGCCTCGGGCTTCTTCTCCCCGCAGAAGTCGACCGGCGCCCTCTACACGGACGGGCCGAACGCCGAGATGGAGAAGACGCTCGACCTGATGCAGGGCGCGCCGCTGCACGACAAGGCGCGCGACGTCATGGGCGTGCTCGCGCCGGAGATCCAGGCCGCGCTGATCGGCCAGAAGAGCCCGCAGCAGGCTCTCACCGACGCCGCCACCGCGGCCAACGCCCTCATCGGCCAATAAGACCGGCGTCCCCGGCCGCCCCGAGCAGGGACGGCCGGGACGGCGCGACAAGCTTCGAGACACCTGTGAGGTAAACCCGTGACGGTCACCGCGGAGGCGCGTCCGCGCCGAGTGACGGCCCGGCGCAGGTCGGCGGGCGCCCGGTACGAGGCCCGCTGGGGCCTGGCGTTCGTCCTGCCGTGCTTCCTGTTGTTCCTGGCCTTCCGGTTCGGCCCGGCCGTCGTGGGGACCTTACTCGGCTTCTTCGAGTACACGGTCGGCGACAGCCCGACGTTCGTCGGCCTGGACAACTTCCAGCGGATGCTGCACGATCCGCTCTTCTGGCAGGCGCTCAAGGTGACCGTGATCTACACGGTGCTCTACCTGCCGCTGTCCGTCGGCGTGTCGGTGGGCCTGGCGCTGCTCGTGCGCCGTTCGTTCCGCGGGGTCCGGCTGTTCCGGTCGATCTTCTTCCTGCCGGTCATCACCAGCCTCGTCCTGGCGGCGACCATCTTCACCTGGCTGTTCTCCTCGTCGGGGCCGCTCGGCGAGCTGATCGGCGACTCCTGGCTGGCCTCGCCGGTGCTCGTCATCCCCGCCCTGGTGATCGTGTCGGTCTGGTCCCGTTTCGGGTACGGCATGCTGATCGTCCTGGCCCGGCTCCAGGACCTGCCGCGCGAGCTGGAGGAGGCGGCGCTCAGCGACGGCGCGGGCCCGTGGCAGCGTTTCCGCTACGTGGTCCTGCCGCAGCTGCGGTCCGCGATCTTCTTCCTGGCCGTGATCGAGACCACGAACTCCTTCCAGGTCTTCGACCTCGTCTACGTCATGACGAGCGGCGGTCCGGGCCGCTCCAGCTACACCCTGGTCATGGACCTCTACGACCAGGGCTTCAAGTACTTCGACCTCGGCTACGCCAGCGCCCTCGGCGTCGCCCTGTTCGTGCTCACTCTGTTCGTCGCGCTGATCCAGCGGCTGCTCATCGGGAGGGCCAAGTGACCGCATACCGAGCGCTGGAGCCGGGACGCGCCGGCCGGGCCGTACGGATCGTGCTCCTGAGCATCGCCTCGATCGTCACGATCTTCCCGTTCTACGCGATGGTCGTGCTCAGCCTGAAGCCGGTGGCGGCGGTCGAGTTCCCCGGCAGCCTGCTGCCCTGGCCGCTGGCCACCGGGGCGTACGAGCGGGTGCTCGGCGGCGGCGACCTGCCGCTGTGGACGCTGAACACGCTGATCTACTCGGTGGTCAGCGTCGTGCTCGTGCTGCTGCTCGCCTCGCTCGCCGGATACGCCTTCGCCAAGAAGCGCTTCCCCGGCAAGGAGACCATGTTCTGGTCGTTCCTCGCGATGGTGATGGTGCCCTACCACGTGACGCTGATCCCGCTGTTCGTCCTGGTGGCCAACGCGGGCGGGGTGGACACCTTCTGGGGGCTCATCGTGCCGACCCTCGCCAACGCGCAGGCGGTCTTCCTGATGCGGCAGTTCATCGGCGCGCTGCCCGACGAACTGTTCGAGGCGGCGCGGCTGGACGGCGCCTCGGAGTTGACGATCTTCGTCAGGATCGTGCTGCCCCTGTGCAAGCCGATCCTCGCCACGCTCGGCCTTTTCGTCTTCCTGTGGCACTGGAACGACTTCCTCTGGCCGCTGATCGTCGGGCAGAGCACCGGCATGCGCACGCTGACGGTCGGCATCGCGTCGCTGCAGGAGCAGAACGTGCCGCTCAACGTCGTGCTCGCGGGCGCGACCGTGGCCTTCGTGCCGATCTTCGCCGCCTACCTCGTGGGACAGCGCTACCTCACCGAGGGCGTCACCATGTCTGGAATCAAGGGATAAATGATGTTCGACTCTGAATCCGCGCTGGAAGACCGGCTGACGACGCCGTCACCCGCCCTCGTCGCCTCCCTGGCCTCGGGTGCCGGCGACCTGGTCGTGCTCGGCGCGGGCGGCAAGATGGGTCCCACGCTGTGCCGCCTGGCCCGCCGGGGCCTCGACGAGGCCGGCCGTATGGGTGACGCGGTGTGGGCGGTCTCCCGCTGGTCCGACCCCGCCGCGGCCCGCGACCTGGAGCGGCACGGGGTGCGGACGGTGACGTTCGACCTGATGGGGAACGCGGACCTGGGTGCGCTGCCGGACGCCCGCGACGTGGTGTTCATGGTGGGGGCGAAGTTCGGCACCGCCGCCGCTCCCTACCTCGCCTGGGTGGTCAACGCCGCGCTGCCCGCGCGCGTCGCGGAGCGGTACGCCGGCGCGCGGATCGCCGCGTTCTCCACAGGGAACGTCTACCCGCTCACCGGCCTGGAGACCGGCGGCTGCGCCGAGACCGATGCGACCGGGCCGGTCGGGGAGTACGCGATGAGCTGCCTCGGCCGGGAGCGGGTGTTCGAGCACGCGGCGCAGCGCGGCACGCCGGTGAGCCTGCTGCGCCTGAACTACGCCGTGGACCTGCGCTATGGCGTGCTCGCCGACATCGGTCAGACGGTGCTGTCGGGGTCGCCGGTGGACGTCACCACCGGTCACGTCAACGTCGTGTGGCAGGGCTACGCGAACGAGGTCGCGCTGCGCTCCCTGGAGCACGCGTCGTCCGATGCCTTCGTGCTCAACCTCACCGGTCCCGAGACCGCGTCGGTCCGGCGGATCGCGTCCCGCTTCGCCGAGCGGTTCGGCGTCGCCGCCGAGTTCACCGGCGCCGAGGCCCGTACGGCCCTGCTCAGCGACGCCACGCGCTGCCACGCGCTGTTCGGCTACCCCGATGTCCCCCTGGGCACGCTGATCGACTGGCAGGCCGACTGGCTGCGGCGGGGACTGCCCGTCTCGGGCAAGCCCACCAAGTTCGCCGTGCGCGACGGGAGGTTCTGATGTCCCTCGCACCGCTGCTCGACGGGGCGGCCATCCCCGCCCACCCGCTCGCCCTCACCGCGGCCCGCACGCTCGACGAGCGCCGCCAGCGGGCCCTCACCCGCTACTACCTCGCGGCGGGCGCCGGCGGGATCGCCGTCGGCGTGCACACCACCCAGTTCGCGATCCGGGAGGCCGGGCTGCTGCGGCCGGTGCTGGAACTGGCCGCGGAGACCGTCGCCGCGAGCGACAGGGCAGGGGACGTCGTGACGATCGCGGGCGCCTGCGGTCCCGTCGCGCAGGCGGTCGCGGAGGCGGAGCTCGCGGCGGGCCTCGGGTACGACGCGGTGCTGCTGTCGCCGGTCGTCCCCGGCGCCACCGAGGCCGACCTGCTGGAGCGGGCGCGCGCGGTGGGCGAGGTGCTGCCGGTGATCGGGTTCTACCTGCAACGGGCCATCGGCGGCCCGGAGCTGTCCCGGGGCTTCTGGCGGGCGCTCGCCGACCAGCCGTCCACCGTCGCCATCAAGGTCGCGCCGTTCGACCGGTATCGCACGCTGGAGGTCGCGCACGGCGTCGCCGCCTCCGGCCGGAGCGAGGAGGTGGCGCTCTACACCGGCAACGACGACCACATCATCGGCGACCTGCTCGCCACGCTGCCCGGCGGGCTGCGGTTCCGCGGCGGCCTGCTCGGCCAGTGGGCGGTCTGGACCCGGGCCGCCGTGGCGATGGTCGAGCAGGTGTCCCGGGACCCCGCAGGACTGGCCGGGAAGGCGCAGCAGCTCACCGACGCCAACGCGGCGGTGTTCGACGCCGCGCACGGCTTCGCCGGATGCATCGCGGGTGTGCACGAGGTGCTCAGGCGGCAGGGCCTGCTCGCCGGAGTCTGGTGCCTCGACCCGGACGAGGGCCTGTCGCCCGGCCAGGCCGAGGAGCTGACCCGGGTGACGGCCGCCTACCCCTGGCTCGTGGACGACGACTTCGTGGCGGAGCACCTCGATGCCTGGCTCGCCTGACGCGCGCACGCTGGTCTGCGTGCCGCCGGACCTGCGCGCCCGGCTGTTCGGGCGGGAGCTCGGCGAGGCCCGCCTGCTCGACGACCCGGCCGACCGGGCCGGCCTGGCCGAGGCGCTTCCCGGCACGGAGATCCTGGTCACGGGCTGGGGAATGCCGGTCCTCGACGCGGCCCTGCTGGACCTCGCGCCGAGCCTGCGGCTGGTCGCCCACATCGGCGCCAGCGTCAAGTTCTTCGTCACCGGCGAGGTGTTCGCGCGGGGGATCAGGGTGACCCAGGCGGGGCAGGCGATGGCCCGCCCGGTCGCCGAGGTGGCGCTCGCCTTCACCCTGTCCCTCCTGCACCGCATCCACCGTTTCGACCACGCGCTCCACAGCGACGCCGACTGGCACACGGCGGAGCAGGCGCCGCCGCGGCACGAGATCCTGGGATGCCGCGTCGGGGTCGTCGGCGCCTCCCGCACCGGCCGGGCGTACCTCGATCTGGTGCGCGCCCTCGGTGCGGAGACGGTGGTGAGCGATCCCTACTTCGCGGGGGAGCCCGGCGTGCCCGCCGTGCCGCTGGACGAACTGCTGGCCACGAGCAGGATCGTGGCCCTGCACGCGCCGGTGCTGCCGGAGACCAGGCACCTGCTCGGCGCGCGCGAGCTGGCGCTCATGCCCGACGGCGCGGGGCTGGTGAACACGGCCAGATCGTGGCTGGTGGACGAGGAGGCGCTCCTGGCGGAGCTGCGCACCGGGCGGATCGACGCCGCGATCGACGTCTTCGACGCCGAGCCGCTGCCCGCGGACCACGGATTCAGGAGCCTGCCGAACGTCCTGCTCACGCCGCACCAGGCGGCCGGGACGGTCGAGGCGCGGCGGCGCCAGGGCGCGCTCGTGCTGGACGAGATCCGGCGCCACCGCGCGGGGCTCGCGCTGCGTCACGAGGTGACTCCCGAGATGCTGGAGCGGATGGGTTGACCGAGTTCAGGACCGTGCGCGCGGACGAGGTGACCTCCCTGTACGCGCTGTGGGCGGGGGCCTTCACCGCGTCCCACATCGTGCCGCTGTACGAGCAGGACGAGGGGCGCCTCGGCCGCACCCTCGTGGCCGCGGACGCCACCGGCGTCCTGGCCGTGGTGTACTGGCTGCCCCGCGACGTGCGCGACGCTCACGGCGGCGTCCGGCGGGTGGGCTGCGTGTCCAGCGTCGCGACGAGGCCGGACGCCCGGGGCAGGGGACTGGTCAGGCGGTTGCTCGCGATGGCGGCCGACGCGATGACGGCGGCCGGGTGCGCGTGGTCGCTGCTGTTCACCGGCACGCCGGGCGTCTACTCCGGTTCCGGCTGGCGGGTGTTCGACCGGCCGCGGGTGGACGGCCGCTTCGCCGCCGCCGGGACTCTCGACGACGCCGGGACTCTCGACGCAGGCTGGACCGCCGGACCGGCCGGGCTGGGCGACTGGACCGTGCTCGCCGCGCTGCATGACCGGCACGACGACCGGCGCCCGCTCACCACCGTGCGTTCCGCCCGGGACTGGTCCGGCCGCGTCCCGGTCTGGTACGGCCCGCCGCACGAGATCCTGCTGGTCCGTGAGCACGGCACCCCCATGGCGTACGCGGTGGTGGACTGGAGTGCCGGGGACGTGGTCGAGGTGGCGCTCGCGGACGGCCGGGCGGCCGCGCCCCTGCTGCGTGCCGTGGCCGCCGAGGCCCGTGCGCGCGGTGTGCGGTCGGGATGCTTGCGCGCGCCGCTCGACCCTCCGATCCGGTCCGCCCTGCCCCTCCTCTTCGAGGAATGGGAGCGCCGGGACGAGCAGACCGGCATGGCCAGGCCGCTGCTGCTGGAGGAGGCCGAGGTCAGGGCCGTCGTCGAGCATCCGCTCGCCGTGCACTGGACGGCCGACTACTTCTGACCATCACCGCCGCCGAAGGCTAAAGTGCCACCAGAACCTTGTTCTCTTTCTGGAAGGGTGGCGCCATGCCTGTTGGTGAGGATTCCGAGCTGAGGTTCGACGGGAGGGTGGCGATCGTCACCGGAGCCGGGCACGGGCTCGGCCGGTCGCACGCGCTGCTGCTCGGCCGGCGCGGGGCGAAGGTCGTCGTCAACGACCTCGGCGGCGCCCTCGACGGCTCCGGCGCGTCCTCGGGCCCGGCGGCGGAGGTCGCCGAGCTGATCGTGAAGAACGGCGGAGAGGCGGTGGCCAGCACCGACAACGTCGCCACGCCGGAGGGCGCGGAGGCGATCGTGCGGACCGCGCTCGACGCGTTCGGCCGCGTGGACGTGGTCGTCAACAACGCCGGCATCCTGCGCGACCGCTCGTTCGGGAAGATGACGGTCGAGGAGTTCGACGCCGTGATCGCCGTGCACGTGCGCGGCTCGTTCCTGGTCAGCCGGGCGGCGTTCCCGCACATGAAGGAGCAGGCGTACGGGCGGATCGTGAACACCTCCTCGCCCGCCGGGCTGTTCGGCAACTTCGGCCAGGCCAACTACTCGACGGCCAAGATGGGCCTGGTGGGCCTGACCAAGACGCTCGGCATCGAGGGCGCGCGGGCGAACATCAAGGCCAACGCGATCGCCCCCGTGGCGTGGACGCGGATGACCGAGACGTTGCTGCCCGCGGAGTTCGAGAGCAAGTTCACCCCCGAGCGGGTCAGCCCGCTGGTGGCGTACCTGGCCCACGAGAGCTGCGAGACCAGCGGCGAGGTGTTCTCGGTCGGGGCCGGCCGGATCGCCCGGGTGTTCGTGGCAGAGGGGCCGGGCTGGCGTACCGACGACCTCACCGTCGAGGCGATCCGCGACAACTGGGAGACCGTCATGGCCGAGCAGCCCTATCTCCCCACGAAGCTGGGCGAGCAGGCCGGCGCCTCCCTGCAGGCGATGCTCTGACCTGCCCCCGCCGCGCCCGGCCGGGCCGTCAGAGCTCCTCGGCCGGCTCCGGCGGGCCGATGAGGTCGAGGGACAGGTCCCCGGGCCGCCGGGGCGCGGGCGCGCGGCCGGGCGGCTGCCTGACCCGCAGGCCGGGGAAGGGCGGCGGCGCGTTGCGCCGGGCCTGCGGCTGCGCGCCGAGCGTGAACTCCTCGCCGTGGTGCGACAGCGTGAGGGGCGGGCCGTGCAGGAGCCGGTACGTCGTGCCGTCCGGGGTGACGTCGACCCGCAGCAGGCGGCCCCGGTAGCGCACGCGGAAGGTGAGCCGGGTGATGCCCGAGGGCAGGCGGGGGGCGAAGCAGACCCGCCCCTCGCGTGCCCGCATGCCGCCGAACCCGCCCACCAGCGCGATCCACGCCCCGGCCAGCGAGGCCATATGAACGCCGTCGCGGGTGTTGTGCTCGAGGTCGCGCAGGTCCATCAGCGCGGCCTCGCCCAGATAGGCGTAGGCGAGGTCGAGCTGTCCCACCTCGGCGGCGAGCACGGCCTGCGTGCAGGACGACAGCGAGGAGTCCCGCACGGTCAGCGCCTCGTAGTAGGCGAAGTTGCGCGCCTTCTGCTCGAGGGTGAACGCCTCGCCGCACAGGTGCATGGCCAGCACGAGGTCGGCCTGCTTGACGACCTGCTTGCGGTAGAGGTCGAAGTAGGGGAAGTGGAGCAGCAGCGGATACTGCTCGGGTGCGGTGCCCGCGAAGTCCCACACCGCGTGCCCGGTGAACCCCTCGCTCTGCTCGTGGACCCCCAGCCGCTCGTCGTACGGCAGGTAGGTGGCGGCGGCGCAGTCGCGCCACATGGCGGCCTCCTCCAGCGTGACCCCCAACTGCTCGGCCCGGTCGCGGTGGCGTACGGCCGCCTCGGCGGCGGCCCGCAGGTTCCGCTGGGCCATGAGGTTGGTGTAGACGTTGTTGTCCGCGATGGCGCTGTACTCGTCCGGGCCGGTCATGCCGTCGAGGCGGTAACGGCCCTCGGCGTCGTGGTGGCCGAGCGCGCACCACAGCCGGGCGGTCGCGACGAGCAGCGGCAGGCCGATGTCCCGCTCGAAGTCGGTGTCCTCGGTCGCGTCGACGTACCGCGTGACCGCGGCGGCGATGTCGGCGTTGACGTGGAAGGCCGCCGTGCCCGCAGGCCAGTATCCCGAGCACTCCTCGCCGTTGATCGTCCGCCAGGGGAAGGCGGCCCCGCCGGCAAGCCCGAGCTGCTCGGCCCGCGCCTGGGCGAGGGGCAGGATCGAGGCGCGCCACGTCAGGGCGTCGGCGGCGGCCCTGGGGTAGGTGTAGGTGGCCACCGGCAGCACGAAGCTCTCGGTGTCCCAGAACGCGTGCCCGTCGTAGCCCGAGCCGGTCAGCCCCTTGCCCGGGATGGGCCGCCGCTCCAGCCGGGCGCCCGCCTGGAGCAGGTGGAACAGCCCGAAGCGTACGGCCTGCTGCACCTCGGCGTCGCCCTCGACCTCGACGTCCGCGCCCGCCCAGAAGTCGTCGAGGAAGGCGCGCTGCTCGGCGCACAGGCCGTCCCAGCCGGTGAGCCGGGCCGCCGCCAGCGCCGCCACGACCTGGTCGTGCATCGCGGGCCTGGACCGCTTGGCCGACCAGCCGTAGGCGAAGAACTTGTCAAGCCGCAGCCGCTCGCCCGGCACGAGCCGGGTGGCGATCGTGACCCGGCTGACGTTGCCGCCGCCGTCGCACTCGGCCCGGGTGCCGTCCGGGCCGTCGATCTCGTGGCGCATCCCCGCCGCGACCCGCAGCCGGCTGGCCCTGGTGGAGTGGACCATGACGCACACGTTGTTGCGCGCGGCGACGTTCTCCTCCAGGACCAGCGGCGCCTCCAGCGCGGCGGCGGCGCGGGGGTCGGCGGTCGGCGGCGGCACGGTCTCGTTGGCCACCAGTTCCGACTGGACGACGACGTTGAGCGGCTGGTCCACCGGCTCCACCTCGTAGCGGACCGCTGCCACGGCCCGGTGGGTGAACGACACGAGCCGGGTCGAGGTGACGCGCACCTGGGCCCCGGTCGGCGAGCTCCAGCAGGCCTTCCGGGTGAGCGTCCCCGCCCGCAGGTCGAGGACCCGCTCGTGTGAGTGCAGCGTGCCGTAGCGGACGTCGAACGGCTCGTCGTCCACGAGCAGGCGGATCAGCTTGCCGTTGGTGACGTTGACGACCGTCTGCCCGGACTCGGGGTAGCCGTAGCCCGCCTCGGCGTACGGCAGCGGGCGCAGCTCGTAGAAGGAGTTGAGGTAGGTGCCCGGCAGGCCGTACGGCTCGCCCTCGTCGAGGTTGCCGCGCAGCCCGATGTGCCCGTTGGACAGCGCGAACACCGACTCGGTCTGGGCGAGCACGTCGGTGTGCAGGTGGCACTCCCGCACCGACCACGGCTCGACGATGAAGGCGGGATGCTTGATCATTTGTCGTCCAGCAGTTCGGAGAGGTCCGTCACCACCACGTCGGCGCCGTTGTCCCGCAGGGCTTCGGCCTGGTGCCCGCGGTCCACGCCCACCACGACGGCGAAGCCGCCCGCGCGCCCGGCGGCGACCCCCGCCAGCGCGTCCTCGAACACCGCGGCCTCGGCCGGTGCGAGCCCGAGCGCCTCGGCGGCGGCGAGGAACATGTCGGGGGCGGGCTTGCCCGCCAGCCCGCGTTCCCTGGCCACCTCGCCGTCGATCCGCGCGTCGAACACGTCGTCGAGCCCGGCCGCGGCGAGCACGCGCGCGGTGTTGGCGCTGCTGGAGACCACCGCGCGGCGCAGTCCCGCGTCGTGGGCGGCGCGCAGGTAGCGCACCGAGCCCTCGAAGACCTCCACGCCCTGCCGGTCGAGGATCCCTTGGACCAGTTCGTTCTTGCGGTTGCTCAGGCCGTTGACCGTGGGCATGCCCGGCGGGTCGTCCGGCTTGCCCTCGGGCAGGTCGATGCCCCTGGCCCGCAGGAACCCCCGGGTGCCGTCCAGGCGCTTCTTGCCGTCGACGTACCGCTCGTAGTCGCCGGTCTCGTCGAAGGGCACGAACGGCGTGCCGGTCGCGACCGCCCGCTCGCGCAGGTACTCGTCGAACATCTCCTTCCACGCCGCGGCGTGGATCCGGGCCGTGCGCGTGAGCACCCCGTCCATGTCGAACAGGCAGCCGCGCACCCCGTCAGGCAAACCCAGCATGTCAGGCAACCCCCAGCGTGCGCCTTCCAACCATCCTCTCTGCTCTCCTACCCCGCACGCAGGAGGCTACTTTTGCTGATTTCAGCGAAAGGTTGCATCACATCGATAAAAGGTCTTCCCCAATCAGCAGAAAAGAGGTACGTTTCCAGCCAATCACCGGGACGCGGAGGCGTACGTGAAGAGGACGACCATCAGGCCGGAGAACGTCCACCAGGCCGCGCTCCTGCGGTTGCTGAGGGACGGCGGGCGTTCCCGTGCCGAACTCGGCGACGTGGTGGACCTGTCACGGTCGAAGCTCAACGTCGAGCTGGACCGGTTGCTCGAGCTGGGGCTCGCCGAGCCCGACGGACTGGCCGCCTCGCGCGGCGGCCGGCGCTCGGGACGCGTACGGCTGGCCCGTGACATCCGCTTCGGCGGGATCGACATCGGCGCCACCTCGATCGACGTCGCGGTCACCGACGGCGAGCTCAACGTGCTCGGTCACCTGAGCGAGCCCTGCGACATCAAGGAGGGGCCCGCCGTCGTGCTCGACCGGGCCATCGAACTGCTCGGCAAGCTGAGCAGGGACGGGCTGTTCACCGACCTGAGCGGCGCCGGCATCGGCGTCCCCGGGCCGGTGAGCTTCGCCGAAGGCGTTCCGGTGGTGCCGCCGATCATGCCGGGCTGGGACCGTTACCCGGTCAGGGAGACGGTCGGGCAGGCGCTGTGCTGTCCCACGGTGGTCGACAACGACGTCAACATCATGGCGCTCGGGGAACTGCACGCCGGTGTCGCGCGGCACGTCGAGGACTTCCTGCTCGTCAAGATCGGCACCGGTATCGGCTGCGGCATCGTGGTGGACAGCAAGATCTACCGCGGGGTGTCGGGCAGCGCCGGCGACATCGGCCACATCCGGGTGGACGACCTCGGGCCGGTCTGCTCCTGCGGCAACTCGGGCTGTCTGGAGGCGTACTTCGGCGGCGCCGCGCTGGCGCGGGAGGCCGTCGCGGTGGCCCGCTCGGGCGGCTCGCCGTACCTGGCCGAACGGCTCGCGGTCGCGGGCACGCTGACGGCCGAGGACGTCGCCGCCGCGGCGGCGCAGGGCGACGCGGGCGCGATCGGGCTGATCCGCGACGGCGGGCGCCGGGTGGGCCAGGTGCTGGCGAGCCTGGTCAGCTTCTTCAACCCCGGCCTCGTGATCATCGCGGGCGGCGTGGCCAAGCTCGGCCACGTGCTGCTCGCGGAGATCAGAAGCGTCGTCTACCGCAGGTCGCTGCCGCTCGCCACCGGAAACCTGCCGATCGTGCTGTCCGAACTCGGCGATACCGCGGGTGTCATCGGCGCCACCCGCCTCATCAGCGACCACGTCTACTCCGCCAACTGATCATCGTTGGGAGACCCCCATGGGAGACGAACACCCCCTGCTTCAAATGAGGGGGATCGTCAAGCAGTTCCCCGGCGTACGCGCGCTGGACGGCGTGGACCTTGAGGTCAGAGCCGGAGAAGTGCACTGCCTGCTCGGCCAGAACGGCGCCGGAAAGTCCACGCTCATCAAGATCCTGTCCGGTGCCCACGAGCCCGACGAGGGCGAGGTGCTGCTCGACGGCTCGCCCGTACGGCTGGCACCGCCGACCGCGGCCATGGGCCACGGAATCGCCACCATCTATCAGGAGCTCGACCTGGTCGACGGGTTGAGCGTCACAGAGAACATCTTCCTCGGCCACGAGATGGCGACCTTCGGGTTCTCCCGCAGGGCCGAGGCCGACCGGGCGACGTCCGAGCTGCTCAAGCGGCTGGGGCACGGTGAGATCCGCCCCCGCACCGAGGTGGGCCGGCTGTCCCCGGCGCACAAGCAGATCGTCAGCATGGCCAGGGCGCTGTCGCACTCGGCCCGGCTGATCATCATGGACGAGCCGTCGGCCGCGCTGGCCCACGACGAGGTCGAGAACCTCTTCCGGGTGATCCGCGACCTCACCTCCCAGGGTGTTGCGGTGATCTACATCTCCCACCGCCTGGAGGAGATCCGCGAGATCGGTGACCGCGTCACGGTGCTGAAGGACGGCCGTACGGTCGCGGTGGGGCTGGCGGCCAAGGACACGCCGACCTCGCAGATCGTGGCGCTGATGACCGGCCGCAACGTCGAGTACGTCTTCCCGCCCCGGCCGGGCAGGGACGCCCACGAGGGGCGGCCCGAGGTGCTGCGGGTGGAGAACCTGACGCTGCCCGGCCGGTTCGCCGACGTGTCGTTCAGCATCAGGGCCGGGGAGATCGTCGGCCTGGCCGGTCTGGTCGGCTCGGGCCGCAGCGAGATCATCGAGGCGATCTACGGCGCACGGCGGGCGAGCGGCCGGGTCGTGCTCGACGGGCAGACGGTACGGCCGGGCAGCACGACCCGCGCGGTGCGGATGGGCATGGGCCTGGCGCCCGAGGAGCGCAAGGCGCAGGCGTTGCTGCTGGACCACCCCGTCGCGCAGAACATCACGCTGGCGAGCCTGAGCCGCTACACCAAGCCGCGGTGGCTGGGCTGGCTCGACCGCAGGACCGAGTTCGCCGAGGCCAAACGGCTGTCGGAGGCGCTGGACATCCGTCCGCCCGATCCGCGCCGGCCGATCAGGACGTTGTCGGGCGGCAACCAGCAGAAGGCGGTGCTGGGGCGCTGGCTGGCCGAGGACCGCAAGCTGCTGCTACTGGACGAGCCCACGCGTGGTGTGGACGTCGGAGCCCGGGCCGAGCTGTACGCGCTGGTGCGCAAGCTGGCCGACGACGGCATCGGCGTGCTGCTGGTGTCCAGCGAGGTGCCCGAGGTGCTCGGCCTGGCCGACCGTGTGCTGGTCATCCGCGAGGGCCGGATCGTCCACGAGGCGCCGGCCGAGGACCTGGACGAGCACCGCGTGCTCGACCTGGTGATGGTCTCCGCGGAGGAGACGTCCGGGTCCGACGAAGCAAATCCCCCCTCCGAAGGAGCGTTCCATGACTGAGGTCGATCAGGCCGCGCCGGCCGGTCCCCGCGTGAAGGCGGCGGGCCCGGGCGGTCGCCTCGGCCGGCTGGGTGAGGTCCGGCATCTGGGTC
>NZ_BOOF01000048.1 GCF_016863095.1 Microbispora siamensis
CAGGGGCTGGACCGTGAACTGGAGCTGGTCCGGCTCCCCGTCCATCACCCAGCTGTGGGGCGGCGTCAAGTCCGGCTCCGGCGCCTCGGTCTCCGTGCGCAACGAGTCCTGGAACGGCACGCTGTCCGCCGGCGGCACCACCACCTTCGGGTTCGTCGCCAACGGCAGCGCGGAGACGCCGACGCTGACGTGCAGCGCCTCCTGACCGGTGCAACCGTGATGACGCGCTCCTGACCAGGAGGAGCGTGCAGGGGCACCCCCGCCACCCGCGGGGGTGCCCCCTGTGTGTGGCGGGGAGTCAGTGCGTTGGCGGAGCGTCAGTGCGCGAAGCCGCCGGGCCTGCCGTTCCTGTCGGCGATCAGGCCGGCGAGCGTGGCCACCGCGATCTCCGGAGGCGTACGGGAGCCGATGTTGAGCCCGATCGGGCGGTGTACGCGGGCGATCTCCTCGGGCGGGACGCCCAGCTCGGTCAGCGCCCGCACGTGCGGGCCCGGGTGGCGGGGGCTGCCCATGACGCCGATCCAGCGCGCGGGGCTGCCGAGAACGTCACGCAGTATCGGCCCGATCTCCGCGCGGTGGTGGTCGGTGACGACCACGTCGGCCGTGCCGTCCAGGTGGTCGCCCACCTCCCTGACCACCGGGACCGAGCCCGCAGGGAGGCCGCCGAGCCCGCGGTCCGGGTCGGGTTCCAGCAGGATCGGCCGGAAGCCCAGCTCAGCGCCGAAGCGCAGCAGGTGATTCGCCACCGGAGACGCGAACACCGCGACCAGCGTCCGCCTCGCCTCCTCGGGCAGCGCTTCGCCGTGGGCGGTCGCGCACGCGGGGTCCTCGTCATGGCTGTGGCTCATGTCCGCAGTTTCTCAGCCGTGCGGCCCGAGGGACGACCCCCGGGGCGCGCCGGGCGCGAGGGCGCGGGGAGGATCGGGCTGTGAACACGATGCTTCCGGTGACCCCGATGCTCGGCGTCGTGATGGCGCTGCTCGCGCTGGCGGGAGCCGCCGTCGCCGCCCTGGGCCGGTCCGGCCACGCCATGGCCGTCCTGACCGCCGCGGGGCGGGCCGCCGTCCAGCTCGCCCTGGTGTCCCTCGTCATCGGGTGGGCGATCGGGCTGCTGCCCGCCGTGGTGCTGTTCCTGCTCGTCATGTACGGCGTGGCGAGCGGCACCGCCGGCCGGCGGATCACGCGGGGGCGGGCCGGTTGGTGGGCCGCCGTGCCGATCGCGGCGGGCACGGCGCCGGTGGTGGTCCTGATGCTGGTCACGGGCGTCCTGCCGACACGCGGGATCACCCTGATCCCGGTGACCGGCATCCTGCTCGGCGGATGCCTCACCGCGACCTCCCTCGCCGGGCACCGCGCGCTCGACGAACTGCGGCAGCGGCGCGGGGAGGTCGAGGCCGCGCTGGCGCTGGGGCTCTCCCCTCGGGACGCGGCGCTGGAGATCTGCCGCCCGGCCGCCGCGCGGGCGCTCGTGCCCGCGCTCGACCAGACCCGTACCGTGGGCCTGGTCACGCTGCCCGGCGCGTTCGTCGGCATGATGCTGGCCGGTTCCGACCCCGTGCACGCGGGAGCCGTACAGCTCGCGGTCCTCGTCGCCCTGCTCGCCGCCGAGTCGGCGGCCGTCGTGGTCACGATCGAACTCGCCGCCCGCGGCCGCTTCTCGCGCTGACCCGTGATCGCACGGCTATTGCCTTTCATCCACACCTGGTCAAGACTGTGCAACATCGATCAGAATCGGTCGCGCTTCCTGGTGAGGTGCGATCGAATCTGAGCGATTTCGCCTGCCGTCACCCTGCGCTACCCCCTGAAAACGCTGAGAACGTCCCGAGGTGACCATGAGACACGCCGTCGCGGTGCTCGCGACGCTCGCGGCGCTGGCCGCGCCGACCGCCCTGACGCCAGCCCCGGCCGAGGCCGCCCACGCCCAGACGCCGCCCGCGGCGTACCCCGAGGTCGGCAGGGGCACCGCCTTCCTCGACCACGACGCGCTCGTGTCGGGCTACGCCGAGCCGGAGTGGTACAAGGCCAACATCCCGTTCCTGGAGGTGCCCGACCGGGAGATCCAGGACGTCTACTACTACCGCTGGAGCACCTACAAGCGGCACATCCGCTACACCGACTCCGCGACCGGCGACGTCGTCACCGAGTTCCACAACCCGCCCGGATACTCCGCCCCGCTCGGCGGCATCGTCGCCGCCGCGGGTCACCATGTGTACGAGGGGCGCTGGCTGCGCGACACCCGTCCGATCGACGACTACCTCACCTACTGGCTGCAGGGACCGGGCGCCGGCCCCAAGCCGAAGGAGGACTACGTCAACAAGGACACCGACGACTGGGCACACCAGTACTCCTGGTGGGCGGCCGACGCCGCCTACCAGCGCTACCTGGTGACCGGCGACGCGTCCTTCGTCGAGGGACTACTGCCCGACCTGGTCCGGCAGTACGACAAGTGGGGCGGCCAGTACGACGCGAAGCTCGGGCTCTACTGGTCGGTGCCGGTGTGGGACGCCATGGAGTACACCGCCTCCTCCTACGAGACCGACCCGGCCGATCCCTACCACGGCGGCGCGGGCTACCGGCCGACGCTGAACGCCTACCAGTACGGCGACGCAAAGGCGATCGCGGCCATCGCGGACATAGGTGGCGACAAGGCCCTGGCCGAGAAGTTCGAGAAGCGGGCGGCGTCGCTGCGGGACGCGCTGCACCGCTACCTGTGGGACCCGCAACGGTCCTTCTTCTACCACAAGGCCCGCGCCGACCTGGACCCGCAGCAGAAACTGGTGTCCACCCGCGAGCAGATCGGGTTCGTGCCGTGGGCGTTCGACATGGCCAAGCCCGGCACGGAGAAGGCGTGGGCGCAACTGCTCGACCCGCAGGGGTTCGCCGCGCCGTACGGGCCGACCACCGCGGAGCGGCGCAGCCCGCTGTTCATGCGGGACGCGCTGAGCGGCTGCTGCCGCTGGGACGGGCCGAGCTGGCCCTACTCGACTTCGACGACGCTGACCGCGATGGCCAACCTGCTGGACGACTACGACCAGGACGTGATCACCGCCGCCGACTACTACGCCGTGCTGCGCGGTTACGCGCTCACGCAGTACAAGGACGGGCACCCGTACGTCGCCGAGGCGCACCATCCGGACGAGCCGCGCTGGATCTACGACTCCCGGGGTCACAGCGAGCACTACAACCACTCGACCTTCAACGACCTGGTGATCAGCGGCCTGATCGGGCTGCGCCCGCAGCCGGACGGCAGGGTCGTGCTGAATCCGCTCGTGCCGGCCGGGTGGGACTACTTCGCGCTGGAGAACGTGCCCTACCACGGGCACAACGTGACGGTCCTGTGGGACCGCGACGGCAGCAGGTATGGCCAGGGCGCGGGCATGCGCGTCTACGTGGACGGCAGGCCGGCCGCCCGCCGGGCCACGGTCGGCGAGCTGACCGCCCGCGTGCCGGCCGCAGTGGCGCCCGACCGGTCCTCGCGGCCGAGCGACGACGCCGCCAATCCGTACGGCACCGGCTACCCCAAGCCGTTCGCGTCGTACACGAACGGCATCGACAACGTGTGGGACGCCGTGGACGGGCGGATCTTCTACGACGACATCCCGCACAACCGGTGGACCAACTACCGCTCCCCGAACGCCGAGGACCATCTCGGCGTGGACTTCGGCGTGCCGACCCGGGTGAGCGACGTGCGGTTCTACGCCTACGACGACGGCGGCGGGGTCAAGGCCCCGGCGTCGTACCGGCTGGAGTTCTGGGACGGCGCGGCCTGGCGCGAGGTGCCGGACCAGACCCGCACGCCGGAACGGCCCGTCGGCGCGGCACTGAACCGCGTCACGTTCCCGGCCCTGACCACGACCAGGATCCGGCTGGTGTTCGGCAACCCGCCGGGCGCGTACGTCGGCGTCACCGAACTGCAGGCCTGGTCGCCCGCCGCGGGCGACACCACGGTGGACGTGGCCGTCGCCGGGCAGGCGCACGCGGGCGCGCCCGCGGAGGTGACCACCACCTTCGCCAACCGGGGACGCACGCCCGCCACCCGGGTCACGGCGTCGCTGGCCGTGCCGCCGGGCTGGTCGGCCGAGCCGGTCGGCAGTCCGCGCACCCCGGTGGTGCGGCCGGGCGGCGAGTTCACCGTGCGCTGGCGGGTCGCGCCGCCCGCCGGAACCGCGCCGCGCCCCGGCGCGCACCCGGTGCGGGCGGTCGCCGAGTACGACGGGTCGGCGCGGGCCGTGAGCCCCTACGCCCAGGTGACCGTGGGGCTCGACCCGGACGCCTACGGCAAGACGGAGGCGCAGGACGACTTCGGCACCGACACCTCGGCGGGCTACACCCTCTACAAACCCGAGGGCGGCGAGGCCCTGCCGGTGGTCACGGCCGGCGGCGGCCGGTTCGCGGGCAGCGGCACTCAGCCGTTCTTCGGCCTGGCCGCCGGACCGGCGGGGCTCTCGTCGGCCGACGCGGTCAGCGTGGTCACGGCCGGGACGTTCGCCGGCACCGGCAGCCCGGAGGACAGCGTGTTCGTCGGCTGGGTCAAGGACGCGGGCACCTATGTGACCGCCTGGTACAACAACACCCGCAAGCAGTCGGGCATCAACGTGCGGGTCGGCGGCCGGTTCCTGGACACGCCGGGCGACGCCCCGCTGAGCCTGAAGCCGGGCGACAGGTTCGCGCTGGTGCTGTCCGGCGACACCATCACCTCCTTCGCCTACACGGGCGGCCAGTGGCGTCCGCTGCGTACGGCGGACATCGGCGGCACGCTCGCCACCCCGCAGGCCCGTGAGGGCTTCCGCTACGGCTTCGGCCTGCGCGGCACCTCCGGCACGATCGCGATCGCGGGCCTGGAGGGCCGCAGCTCCCCGTAGCGCGGGGGTACGCGAAGGACGCGCGCCGGCACCGGCCGGCGGGGCGCGCTCACTCGAGCAGTCGCACCGCTCCGGTGTCGGCGGACTGCGCCAGTGCCGCGTAGGCACGCAGGGCCGTGGAGACGCGCCGTTCACGGCCCTGGGGCCGATAGCCGGTGTCGCCTTCCAGCCGGGCACGGCGGGCGGCGAGGTCCGCGTCGGGCACCCGGACGTGGAGGGTGCGTGCGGCGACGTCGACGTTGATGACGTCGCCGTCCTCGACCAGCGCGAGGGGACCGCCCGCCGCGGCCTCGGGTGAGACATGGCCGACCGCCAGGCCGGAACTGCCGCCGGAGAAGCGGCCGTCGGTGACCACGGCGCACACGTCGGCGAGGCCGCGGCCCTTGAGGTAGGCGGTGGGGTAGAGCATCTCCTGCATCCCGGGGCCGCCGCGCGGGCCCTCGTAGCGGATGACCAGCACGCTGCCCGGCGTCACCCTGCCGGACAGGACGGCTTCCGCGGCTTCCTCCTGTGATTCGGCCACCACCGCGCGCCCGGTGAAGACGCGCATGCCGTCGGGGACACCGGCGGATTTGACCACGGCGCCGTCGGGGGCGAGGTTGCCGCGCAGGACCGCCAGCCCGCCGTCGGGCGTGTAGGCGTGGGCCGCGTCGCGGACGCAGCCGCCCGCGGCGTCCGTGTCCAGGGACTCCCACCGCGCCGACTGGGAGAAGGCGGTGGCGGAGCGGACGCCGCCGGGGGCGGCGTGGAAGAGATCGAGGGCCTCGGGCGCGGGTGCCTCGCCCCTGATGTCCCAGGTGGCCAGCCACTGGGTGAGCGATTCGGCGTGGACGGCGTGCACGTTCTCGTGGAGCAGCCCGGCGCGGTGCAACTCGCCCAGAAGGGCGGGCACGCCGCCGGCCCGGTGGACGTCCTCCATCAGGTAGGGGCTGTTGGGGGCGACCTTGCACAGGCACGGCACGATGCGTGAGCGGGCCTCGATGTCGCGCAGGGTGTAGTCGAGTTCGGCCTCGTGGGCCGCGGCGAGCAGGTGGAGAACGGTGTTGGTGGAGCCTCCCATGGCCAGATCCAGGGCCATCGCGTTGTCGAAGGCCGCCCGCGAGGCGATGGCCCGGGGGAGGACGGAGGCGTCGTCCTTGTCGTAGTAGCGCGCGGTCAGTTCCATGACCGTACGTCCGGCCTGCTCGTACAGCCTGCGGCGGGCGGTGTGGGTGGCGAGTGTCGAGCCGTTGCCGGGCAGGGCCAGGCCGAGCGCCTCCACCAGGCAGTTCATCGAGTTGGCGGTGAACATCCCCGCACACGAGCCGCAGGTGGGGCACGCCGCTTCTTCGATGCGGGCGACGTCCGCGTCGGACACGGCCGGGTTGACCGCCTCGGACATCGCGGTGACCAGTTCCAGGCGCGTGCGAACCGTGCCGTCGGCCAGCACCGCCCGCCCGCCCTCCATGGGGCCGCCGGAGACGAACACGGTGGGGATGTTCAGCCGCAGCGCGGCCATCAGCATCCCCGGCGTGATCTTGTCGCAGTTCGAGACGCACACCAGGGCGTCGGCGCAGTGGGCCTGGACCATGTACTCGATGGAGTCGGCGATCAGGTCCCGGGACGGCAGCGAGTACAGCATCCCGGCGTGTCCCATCGCGATGCCGTCGTCGACCGCGATGGTGTTGAACTCCCGTGCGATGCCGCCCGCGCCGGTGATGGCCTCGCACACGATGCGGCCCACCGGCTGCAGGTGCGTGTGGCCGGGGACGAACTCGGTGAAGCTGTTGGCCACCGCGACCACCGGTTTGACGCCGATGTCCCGGCTCGGCACACCGGAGGCGCGCATCAGGGCACGCGCTCCGGCCATGTTCCGTCCGTGGGTGACCGTACGTGATCTCAGTTGTGGCATGCCCCCATGCTTGCGGCGCACGGAGACGGGGCGAAGACAGCGGCGCTGCTAGTACTTCTGCTACCAGCACTTACCCTGACCCCATGGGAACGGCACCACAGCGGCGGACGGAACTGGGCGGCTTCCTGCGGGCGAAGCGCACTCGTATGTCCTCTCCCTGGCCGGATACGCCCCGAGTCCCAGCCGGCCCGACGAGCCGTCCGCGCACGCCGCGCCCGCTCACGTCCAGCGCCTCCTCGACGCGCTCGCCGGCTTCCCGTCCTACGCCATCGCCCCGGACTGGACGATCTGCGGGTGGAACGCCGCCTACACGACGCTGTATCCGAACGTGGCCACGGCCGGGCCGGACGAGCGCAACCTGCTGTGGCTGGTCTTCACCGACCCCTACGTCCGCGACCTGCTGCCCGACTGGGAGACCACCAGCCGCCGGTTCCTCGCGGAGTTCCGTGCCGAGGCCGGGCCGCGCCTCGGCGACCTGGCCCGCTCGCCGGTCATCCAGCGCCTGCTGAGGGTCAGCGAGCCGTTCCGCGACGCCTGGCAGAGCCATCACGTCGAGGGCTTCACCTCCCGCGAGCGGGTGTTCAGGCATCCGGTCGCGGGCACGGTGCGCTTCGAGCACCACCGGCTGGCCCCCGCCGACCACCCCGATCTGCACCTGGTCGTCTACACCCCCGTGGCCGGGTGAGGCGCGGGGGAGCCGTCGTGCGGAGGTCCTCCGCACGACGGCTCCCCTCCGCGGTTACGGAGCCCAGGCGGCGGTGACCGCCCAGCTCACGTCCTCGGCGTACGAGGCGGGGTTGTCGTAGGGATGCGCGCCGCCGCTGGAGGCGACCCAGACCTCCTCGGCGTAGTGCCGGACGCTCGCGCCCAGTTCGTTGAGCGACGCCAGGCGTACGCTCCCCGCGGCGCTGCCGGGCTGCGCGCAGAAGGTGGCGTCGCGGCGGAACAGGTCGCTGCCGTCCGGGGCGTCCAGACGGACCCGGAAGTTGGAATGCCGCAGGTAGCGGCCCGGATAGTTGCGCGACTCCAGCGAGTAGCAGGTCGGCTGGGCCAGGCCGCGCCGTACGACGAAGGTCGCGTCGGACTTCAGCAGGGCCTCGCTCCCGGCGGTGACCACGTCGGTGCGGGCCAGGCCGTTCTGGTGCCGCAGGTAACGGTCGGTGAACCCCGGCGTGGTCACCCGCAGCGATCGGGCCTGGTCGAGCGGCAGGTCGGCGCCGCTGCGCCACAGGGGCACGGTCACCGCCCACGTGGTGTCGGCGGTGAAGCTCGCGGCGGCGTCCCAGGGGTTGGCGCCGCCCTGTTTCGCGACGTAGACGAGCTCGTTGTAGTGGCGGACGTAGTAGCCGCGCAGGTTGTAGGACTCCAGCCTGGTCCCGCCCTGCCCCTCGCGCGGGCAGAACGTGGCGTCGGCCGCGAACAGGGCCGTGCCGTCCTGACGGTCCTTGCGCAGCCGGTAGTCCGAGTGGCGCAGATACTCGCCCGGGAAGTTGCGCGACTCGAACGACACGCACGAGGAGTCGGCCAGGCCCGGGCGCGTCCAGAACGTCGCGTCCTGCTTGGCCAGGTCGGCGCTCGCTCCGTCGATCACGTCGGTGCGGGCGAGCCCGTCCTGGTGGCGCAGGTAGCGGCCGGTGTAGCCGGGCGTGGTCACCCGCAACGACACCAGCTCGCCCCGGGGGACGTCCGTGCCCGCCGCGACCGCCAGCAGGTGCCGGTTGGCCTCCCGTACGCGCGACTCGGTCATCTTGAGCACCCGGCGGTCGTAGGTGTAGAACCCGTTGACCTCGTTCTCCACGTCGTACGGCTCGGTGTAGACCGAGGCGGACAGCCCGCGGGAGTGCACGAGACGTTCCACCTGCCTGGTGACCTCGACGTAGCGGTTGGTCAGCGACCCTTCGTCCGGGTACAGGTCGCCGTACGCGAACCCGGCGCCGGGCTGGTACTCGTGGCCCTGGACGCGCCTGCCGAGGCCGCCGAACTCGCCGAGCACGGCGATCCGGGTGGCCGAGGGGAGCCGGGTGTCGGTCTCGCCGGGGACCTGATACCAGTGGTCGTCGATCACGTCGCCGTTGGTCGGCTCGGGGTCGGAGACGCAGCAGTTCGACCCGGAGTCGTGGTCGACCAGCCTGGTCGAGTCGACGGATCGGACCAGGTCGACGATGCGCTGGTTGTCGTATTCGCCCCAGCCCTCGTTGAACGGGATCCACATCACGATCGACGTGATGCCCTTGAGCTGCTCGACGATCCTGCGCAGCTCCGACTCGTAGTTGGCGTGGCTGCGCTCCGGCGTGTCGTCCACCGCGTCGAGCGAGGGCATGTCCTGCCAGACCATCAGGCCCAGCTTGTCGGCCCAGTAGTACCAGCGGGCGGGTTCGACCTTGATGTGCTTGCGGACCATCGTGAAGCCCAGGGCCTTCTGCCGCTCCAGGTCGAAGCGCAGCGCCTCGTCGGTCGGCGCGGTGTAGATCCCGTCCGGCCAGTAGCCCTGGTCGAGGGTGCCGAGCTGGAACACGAATTTCCCGTTCAGCACCGGGCGCAGCACGCCGCCGACGACCGCCTTGCCGATCGACCGCATGCCGAAGTAGCCGGTCACGACGTCGCCGCCGCCGTTCCCCGTGAGCGCGACGCGCAGGTCGTACAGGAACGGGTCGTCCGGAGACCACAGGCGGGCGTTCGGGACGGGGACGCGGATGTGCGCGCCGACCGCGCCGGTGGCCGAGCCGACGACCGTTCCGCCGCTCAGCACCTCGGCCCTGGCCTGGTCGCCGGTGCCCTGCACGACGAGGTCCAGGACCCCTGCGGACACGTCCGGGGTGGTGTCGAGCCGGGTGACGTGCGCGGCGTTCACCGGTTCGAGCCACACCGTCTGCCAGATGCCCGACGACGCGGTGTACCAGATGCCGCTCGGGTTACGGCGTTGCTTGCCGATGGGGAACGTGCTGCCGTCGATCGGCGAGGACACCCCGACGATCAGCTCGTTGTCCCCGGATCGCAGGGCGGAGGTGATGTCGAAGGAGAAGGCGTCGTAGCCGCCGGTGTGCCGGCCGACCTGGGTGCCGTTGACCCACACCCGGGTCTCCCAGGTGACCGCCCCGAAGTTGAGCATCACCCGGCGCCCGGTCCAGCCGGACGGGACGGTGAAGGCGCGCCGGTAGAACATGCTGTCCTCATGGCGCTTGATCCCCGACAGGGCGGACTCGATCGGGTACGGCACGAGCACGCCCTCCGCGAGCGTCCGGCCGATCGGGGGCGAGTCGAGGGTGGACGCGCCGGCGAACTCCCACACGCCGTTGAGGTTGAGCCATTCGGGTCGGACGAGCTGGGGACGCGGATAGTCGGGCAGGGCGTTGGCGGGGGACACCTGGGCGGTCCAGGGCGTGGACAGAGGCGGTGTCTTCGGCTGCCAGACGGCGGCGGACGCGGCGGGCGCGGTGAGGATCAGGCAGGCCGCCGTGAGCAGGAGGGCGGTCGCGGCGGCGAGAATCCGGCGAAGCTGGATCACCGGCATCAGCCCCGCCGCCACTTCTGGTTGGCGCCGCCGTGGCACTCCCACTGGATCAGCCGGGCGCCGTCGTTCGGGTTCCAGCCGTCGATGTCGACGCACTTGTTGGACTGCGGGTTGACCAGGTCACCGGCCGCGCTGAGCACGAACTGCTGAGCGGGGTTGCCGCTGCAGGTCGCGATCTGGATCACGGCGCCGTTGTCCCTGGACCCCCAGGCCACGTCCATGCACAGGTTGTTCTGCGTGCGCAGGGTGCCGCCGGTGAACGTCCACCGTTGCGCGTTGGTGCCGTTGCAGGTGTACATCTGCAGCGGCACGCCGTCGCTGAAGTTGGCTCCCGGCACGTCGATGCACTTGTTGTTGAGACTGCTGATCAGCGCGCTCGTGTCGCCGCCCGTGGTGGTCAGGCTCAGGCCGTACGCGCCGAGGATCTCGTTGACCGGCTGGAAGAAGGTGGTGCCGCCGGTCGAGCAGTTCCCCGCGGCGCCGGAGGTGACCCCCTGCGCCTGGTCGCCGGACATGTAGGCGCCGCCCGAGTCGCCCCCCTCCGCGCACGCGCTGGTCTGGGTGAGCCCGTAGACCAGCGAGCCCGAGTAGTTCACGGTCACGTTCTTGGCCTGGACGACCCCGCAGCGCCAGCCGGTGGTGCGCCCGGAGCGGCAGATCGACGCCCCGACGGGGGCCTCCTGGGAGCCGGCCACCGAGACGATGCCGCCGCCGTAGTTGTTGACCCAGGGGCGCGGCGTCCAGTCGCCGTTGGTGCGCACCCAGGCGTAGTCGTTGTCGGGGAACGACGAGGCGGCGAAGGTGCCCTGGGCGACGTTGTTGTATCCCAGCGTCGGATTGCCGGCGCGCCCGCAGTGCCCGGCGGTGACGAAGCCGCCGTTGTTCACCGAGAACCCGACGGAGCACAGCACGTTGCCGTTGATGACGTACTGGTCGCCGCCCCGGATGTCGTAAACGAGGCGGGGGGCCTGGGCGACGGAGATCCGCGTCGCCGCGGCGTCGGCGGACGCGGCCTGCACGAATCCCGCCGCCGTGGCCTGGTCGGCGGCCGACACGACGACCGCGTTGGCGGCCGGGTCGACGTACCAGCCGTAGACGCCGGCGCCCGCGGCGCCGGCGGCGCGGTCGAGCGCGGCCTTGACGGCGTTCAGTTGCCTGTCGCTGCGCTTCACGGAGACGGGCACGGCGCCCGCCTGGCGCACGCGCTCGGCATCGCCCGCGTCCAGGACGCCGGCGGCCAGGCGCTGCTGCGCGGGGTCGTACCAGGCGCCGGCGAAGCGGTCGCCGAGTTCGGCGCGGACCCGCCGTTCGACGGCCGCCGCCGCGGCTTCGTGCGTCTGGCGGACCCGCGCCTGCTCGGGGGTCAGGCGCAGGTCGCGCTGCAACGCCTGCTGCATCGTCGCCGCGGTGCCGCCGGAGGCGGCGCCGGGATCAGACGGGGGGACGGGGGAGGGGGCGGCGTGCGCGGACACGGAGGGGAAGGCGAGCACGGCGGCGAACACCGCCGCGCCGGTCAGCACGGTGAGTCTCACGGCAGTCCTTCTGGGGGGTGGAGGAGACGTGAGAGCGCTCTCTGAAAAGAACCTTTACAGTAGTATGACCGCCCGTCAAGACCCAACATTTCCCAACACATCCCGTCTTTGATCTTCGCTGTACGGGAGTGAAAGGGCGCGGGCGGTCGACCGTCGCCCGATCGCGGGCCGCGGGCCTGAACGGGAGAGCGTTTCCGTGCCGCCGAAGGCGACGTGCCGCAGCAGAAGGTGGCGCCCCCGCCAGGCCGGGTGACGGGTTCGAAGCGGGGGCGTGGGGTAGGCGTAGCACAGAGCGTTGCGCCGTTGCCGACCCAGATCTGGAACGACGTGATCGATCTGTGAACCGGTTAGGGCGAACAACGCCTCGGCGAGGCCGTGGGCACCACGATGGACATCACCCGGCCGATGCGCAGGCAGGCGATGAGCAGGAGGGCGGAAGATGTCACAGCTGGTACGCGAAGTGATGACCCCCGCTCCGGTCACCGTCCCCAGAGATGCCAGCGTCGTGCAAGCGGCCATGCTCATGCGTGAGCACAACATCGGGGATGTACTGGTCACAGAAGATGACCGGCTTTACGGTGTGGTGACCGACCGGGACATCGTGGTCCGCGCGGTCGCGGAGTCCCGCGACCTGACCGAAACGCCCGTGGGCGCGTGCTGCAGCAGTTCCGGCCTGGCCACCGTAACCCCTGACCAGGACGCCACCCAGGCTTTGAACCTCATGCGCCACAAGGCGATTCGCCGGATCCCCGTGGTCGAGGAGGGGCGACCCGTGGGCGTCGTCTCGCTCGGTGACCTGGCACTGGAGGGAGATCCGTCCTCGGCGCTCTCGGATATCAGTGCCGCACCGCCCAACATCTGAGCCCATCATGACCATGGGGTCCTCGAACGGTGCGGCGGTTGTCGAGATGATCGACCACGTGACGGGATACCTGCGGCCGTCGGCACGGGGCTCAGGCGCGCGGGCCGGCGCCGACCGGTGATTTGCCCGCCTCGATGACCGACTTCAGTCGGAGCAGGTCCTCCTGCAGCTTGTGTGCGGGATCGGCGCCGAAGAGCACCGCCATCGCGTGACCGACCGCGCCGAACACCGGGTTGTAGGTGAGCTGGACCCGGATACGGCTCCGGCCGGTGTTCTCCGGGGTCAGGTCGAGCGTGCCGGTATGGGCGATCAGTTGCCCTTCGACGGTCTTCCAGGCGATCCTCCGGCCCTCTTCCCGCATCGTCTCCACGGCCTCGAAACGGATGGGCACCCCGGCGGGCCCCGCGACCGACCAGTGGGATCGCAGGCCATCGGCGGAGCGTCGTACCTCCAGCACGTCGGGCATCAAACGGGTGAAGAGGCTGTAGTCGCTCAGCAGCGGCCAGACTTCCTGGGGCGGCGCGTTCACCGTGATCGCGTCCTGGATGTCGATCGCGCGACGCCCTGCTCCGATCCCGGTGAGACGCCTCAGCGGCAGGTTCGTCGCGGCGCGGAGCGCCAGTACGGCACTGCCGGCGCGCAGCAGGTAGCCGAGCGGCCGGGGCAGCCGTCCGGACAGCGACCAGACGAGTGCGGCGGCCAGGCCGGTGAGGAACCTGGAGGTCGGCGACCACCGCTGCTGGAGGAGTTCGGGCACCGGTCCCCGCGGCCCGCCCTCTCCCTGCAACCGGGGCACTCCCGTGGCATCGCGGTGGGTGGTCCAGTTCGCGTTCACCGTCTTGACGCCGGGTATGGACGCCACCGCCCGGCACGCCCGGCGGCTCTCCTTCTCGAGGAGGTCACCGGTGAGGGTCACCCGGCCGCTCTCGACGCGGACTTCCACCGCGTGCGGGTGGCGGACGTAACGGCCCAGTTCGGCGCGCACACGCTCGTGGAGAACCTCGTCGTCGACGTCCCGTCCGCCGGTGCGGTAGCGGATGCTCTTGACGACCCCCCGGCTCCGGTTGGCGACGTCGCAGACGACGGCTCTGCCGGCGTTTCTGAATTCGTGCGTCAGGTGGACGCCCTTGTCGCGGACCCGAGCACGGCGGGTCCGGCCGAGCTCGGGATCGAACAGGTACTCGGTGACCATCCCGCCGACGGCGCCGAGCCCGGCCGCGGAGATCGTACGGGACATCGATGGCGCCTGCCGGAGCACGATGACGTTCTGGGACCGGTCCTGCCTTGGACGAGTGCTGACGACCATGGCGATTCCCCCTTGTTCGCCCGTTCGCCGTCGTTCGCCACCGCCCTACCCAGTCGACGGCGAAGCTCACCAGGTCTGGGCGAAAGGCGGAAACCGGCTCGTTCCGGCATGGGCCCTCGGCGGCCCGCTCGCCCGATCTTCGTTGAACCGGGAGCTGTGGGCGATCTTCGGCGGGATACTGGGAGTGCCGTACGTGCCCCCCGACCCACCGGAGAGTCATGCCGCAGCCGCTGGAGCCGAGCGATCCCGAACGCCTGGGCTCCTACCGCATCACCGGCAGGATCGGCGAGGGCGGCCAGGGCGTCGTCTACCTGGGCGAGGCGGAGTCCGGCGACCTCGTCGCCGTCAAGCTCTTCCACGCGCGGCTCGGCCAGGACGCCGCGGCCCGCGCCGACTTCACCCGCGAGGCGGAGCTCGCCCGCAGGGTCGCCCGCTTTTGCACCGCCCAGGTGCTGGAGTCCGGCATGGACGGCGGCCGGCCGTACATCGTGAGCGAGTACGTCCAGGGGCCTCCGCTGAACCAGGTGGTGGCCACGCGGGGCCCGTTGTCGGGCGGTGCGCTCGAACGGCTCGCCATCGCCACGGCCACCGCTCTGGTCGCCCTGCACGACGCCGGGGTCCTCCACCGGGATTTCAAGCCGCAGAACGTCCTGATCGGCCCGGACGGGCCGCGCGTCATCGACTTCGGGATCGCCCGCGCCCTCGCCACCACGAGCACGATGACCAGCCAGGTCGTGGGGACCCCCGCCTACATGGCGCCCGAGCAGCTCTCGGCCGGTGAGTTCGGCTTCGCGCTCGACGTGTTCGCCTGGGCGTCCACGATCGCGTTCGCCGCCACCGGCCGCCCGCCGTTCGGCGCCGACGCCATCCCCGCCATCATCAACAGGATCCTCAACCACGAGCCCGACCTGGAGGGGATCGAGGAGCCGCTGCGCGACCTGCTCGCGGCCTGCCTCGCCAAGGACCCGGGCCTTCGGCCGACCGCGCGGGAGATCCTCGACCGCCTCGTGCGCCCGCGCCACGACCCGCAGGCCGCACCGGTCGCGCCGGCCGCGCCGCCTGGAGTGTCCGGGGCGTCCGGGGCGTCCGGGCCGGTCACCGTGCCGGGCGGCGGCCGGCGCAGGCGGGTCAGGGCCGCGATCGCCGCCGTGGTCGTGGCCGCGGCGGCCACGGTGGCCGCCGCCTTCGCGCTGCTGCCGTCTCTGCACCTGCCGTCCCTGCCCTGGACGTCGGCGGGGACCGGCGGGTCCGAGACGGAGCGAGCGGCGGCGGTCGGCACGGTCCCGGCCGCCTCGGCGGGCACCGGCGGCGGCTCGTCTCCGGCTGCCGAGATCCCGTCGCCCACCGCCGCCTCGCGATCCGCGTCGCCCGACTCCTCACACCGGCCGCGGGTGAGCCAGTCCACGGCGAGGCCGGACGTCACCCGGCCGGCCCCGACGCGGACGGTCACCGCGCGGCCGACCGTCCGCCACTCGAAGACGACCGCGCCGGTCCCCGCCGAGTCCCCGGCCGCGAAGCCGGTGAAGCCCTCGCCCACGCCGGCCAAGCGGGTCGTGGAGCTGGGACCCGGACACTTCACCGACTACTGCGTGAGCCTCGGCTGGGAGTGGGTCGAGTACCGGGAGACGCCCACGCCCGGCGCCTACTGCATCAAGCGGAAGGGCGACACCATGTACCTCACCCAGAGCCGGCGCGACGCGGGCTGCCGCTGGCGCTATCACGACCCGAAGGCCTTCCACCGGTTCAAGGGCAAGTCGAACAACTGCTACACGTACCGCTGACCCCTCTCGCCGGCGCCGGGCTCTTCAGGACGGATCGCGGGCGACGCGGGCACCTGGCCGGTCGTGCTCTCCCGGACGATCAGGCGATGCGGCACCACGATTTCGGCGGGCGGGCGGGCCGCCCCGCCGATCGACTCCATGAGGACGTCCACCGCCATGCGGGCGATCTCCTTCTTGTCCGGGGCGATGGTGGTGAGACTGGGAGTGCTGTACTGACCTTCCTCGATGTCGTCCATGCCGACCACGGCGACGTCGTCGGGGACGCGCAGCCCCGCACGGGTCAGCGCCCGCATCGCGCCGAGGGCGAGCAGGTCGTTGTAGCAGAACACGGCGTCGGGCGGCTCGGGCAGGGCCAGGAGCTGCTCCATCGCCGTGGCGCCCTGGCGGCGGTGGAAGCGCGGAGTCGGCACGATGAGCCGCTCGTCCACCTCCAGTCCCGCCCGCACGTGCGCCTGCCGGTAGCCGCTGGTGCGAAGCTGTGCGGTCTCGCCGGTGGCGTACGGCTGGTCGCCGATGGCGGCGACGCGACGCCGGCCGAGGCCCAGCAGATGCGCGGTGGCCTCCCGGGCGGCGGCCACGTTGTCGATGGCCACGTGGTGGAAGCTGCCGTTGAAGATGTGCTCGCCCAGCAGCACGATCGGGACCCGGTTGCCCCGGGCCCGCAACTCCTCGGCCGAGACGCTCAGCGGGCTCAGCAGTAGTCCGTCGAACATCGTGGCGCGCGAGTCCCGGCCCAGCAGTTCGCGCTCGCGCTCGCCGTCGCCGTCGGTCTGGTCGACCATCACCACGTAGCCGCGGGCGCGGGCGGCGGTGATCACCTCGCGGGCGAGCTCCGCGAAGTAGGGAACATCCAGCTCGGGCACGACCAGGGCGATCATCCCGCTGCGGCCCTGCTTGAGGTTGCGGGCGATGAGGTTGGGGCGGTAGTCGAGCTCGTCCAGCGCGGCCTGCACACGAGCGCGCAACTCGTCCGACACTGGTGCGTACCCGTTGACCACGTTGGACACCGTGCGGATCGACACGTTCGCCCGCTTGGCGACGTCACGCAGGGTTGGACCGGCCATGCGTCTCCTATACCTCCGGCTGCTGGGGTTGGGAAGATCCTAACCGGGCGCTTGCATCGTTGCAGACAAGCATGCACTATGTCTGCATCGTTGCAGAGCCCTCACAACGTCTTTTCTGGACGGCGAGGAGTACGTAGATGACCCCATCCCCCATGGATCGCCGCGGGTTCCTCAAGGGAGCCCTCGGCGTCGGAGCCCTCGCCGCCGCGGGCGGCGCGCTGACCGCCTGCGCTCCCGGCACGGGCGGCGCGGCGGCGCCGAGCAGGCTGGCCAAGCCCTCCGCCTCAGCGACGGCGGCCAAGGGCGAGATCACCGTCTGGAACCGGTCCGGCGACCTGTTCAAGGTGTTCGACGCGGCGATCGGCAGGTTCCGTGAGGCGTACCCGGGCGTCAAGGTCAACCACATGGCCGTGGACATCGACGCCAAGCTGGCCAATACGCTGATCAGCGGCACGGACGTGCCCGACGGCAGCTTCTGGGACGACGCCAAGATCGGCGGGCAGGCCGAGCACCTCTTCGACCTCTCCGACCTGATCGCGCCCTACCGGGACCAGATCGCGCCGTACAAGCTGTCGGTGAACACCGTGGCGGGCAAGATCTACGGCGTGCCCTGGGATCTCGACCCGGGGCTGCTGTGGTACCGGGAGGACATGCTCCAGGAGGCCGGGGTCGATCCCGCCGGGCTGGCGACCTACGACGACCTGCTGACCGCGGCCAGGACGGTCCAGGACAAGTTCCCGAAGACCAAGCCCATCCACCTGGACAAGAGCCCGTTCCTCGGCCAGCTGTGGCTCGAGATGCTGGCCAACCAGCAGGGCACGAGCCTCACCGACACGCAGGGCAAGCTGCGGCTGGACTCGGCGGAGTACCGGCGGATCTTCACCTGGATCCAGACCGCGGTGAAGGACGGGCTCGCCACCCGGGCGCCCTACCTCGAGCCCGCCGACGTCAACACGCTCGACGGCGGCCAGCAGGTGTTCGTGCCGTGGGCGATCTGGTGGTCCTTCGCGCCACAGCAGCTTCTCAAGGCCACCAAGGGCAAGTGGCGGGCGGCTCCGCTCCCGGCCTGGACGCCGGGCGGCCCGCGCAGCGGCGCCATGGGCGGCAGCAGCTTCGTCATTCCGGCCAAGGCCAAGAACCCGGAGCTGGCCTGGCTGCTGTACGAGTTCCTGTGCTTCAAGGAGCCCGGATACACCGCGCTGTACGGCCCGAGCAGCGTGTACCCCGGAGGCCTGTCGACCTCGGTCCCCAGCTTCACGCCCGCGCTCGACCCCGCCAAGCCACTGTTCCAGCCGATCGACGCCCTCGGCGGTCAGGACCTGTGGAAGGTCGCCGTCGAGGCCGCCGCCACCATCCCGGCCGCGGCGCCGATCCCGGCGTGGTGGGCCAAGTCGGTGGACTACCTGGGCGACAACATGCAGCGCCTCATGGACGGAGCGATGTCGCCCGACGACGTGATCGGCGATTCGGCCGAGAAGATCCAGCGCAACCTGATCGACCGCTCCTGATGTCGGCTCTCACCACGACGGCGAGGTCCGGGCGGGCGGCCGGCGCGCGGCCGAGGTCGCGTCGCGGCACCCGGCTGTCGCCGTACCTGTTCGTCGCCCCGTTCTTCCTGGTCTTCGCCGCCTTCGGGATCTACCCGCTCGTCTTCGCGCTGCAGCTCAGCTTCACCCGCTGGCACGGCGCCGGCGCGGCCACCTGGGTCGGTGTGGGCAACTACGTCTACCTGCTGACCAGTCCGGAGTTCTGGGCCTCGCTCGGCAACAGCGCGGTGATGTGGCTGCTCATCGTGCCGATCCAGATCGTGGCCGGGCTCGCGGGCGCGGTGTTGCTGGCCAACGCGAAGCTGCGGTTGCGCGGGTTGTTCAGAGTGGCCTTCCTCGCGCCGTTCGTGACCCCGCTGGTGGCCATGGCACAGGTCTGGATCGTCGTGTTCGACCAGGACTACGGCCTGGTCAACCACCTGCTCAACCTCGTGGGCCTGCCCGACGTGGGGTGGCTGACCTCGACGGCGTGGTCCAAACCGACGCTCGCGCTGCTGTTCCTGTGGAAGACGACCGGCTTCGCGATCATCATCCTGCTGGCCGGGCTGCAGGCCGTGCCGGCCGCCGTGTACGAGGCCGCCGCGATCGACGGGGCGTCTCGCCGGCGGCAGTTCTGGTCGCTGACCGTCCCGCTGGTGCGCCGGAGCATGGCCTTCCTCGTGGTCGTGCAGACCCTCGCCGTGTTCCAGATGTTCGCCGAGCCCTTCGTGGTCACCGAAGGCGGCCCGTACGGCTCGACGACCACCGCCGGGCTCTACCTCTACGACCACATCACCGCCTCCGACCTGGGCACCGGCGCCGCGAACTCGTTCCTGCTCGTGCTGCTGGTCTTCGGGCTCTCCCTGGGCGCGGTCAGGCTGCTGCGCCCGAAAGACGAGGTGTCATGAACCAGACCAGGCCGGGCCCGGTGCAGTACGCCCTGCTCGCGCTGCTCGCCGCGGCGTTCCTCTACCCGATCTGGTGGGCGGTCAGCTCCTCGCTCAAGCCGGCCGCCGAGATCATCACCAATCCCCTCGCACCGGGGCCCGTCACGCTGGACAACTACCGGGCGATGTTCGCCGACGTGCCGATCGGCACCGGCTTCGCGAACACCGCGCTGGTGCTGGTCGTCAAGGGCGCGATGACGATGTTCTTCTGCCCGCTGGCCGGATACGCCTTCGCCAAGTACGCCTTCCCCGGCAAGAACCTGCTGTTCGGGATCGTGCTGCTCACCCTCATGCTGCCGACCCTGGTGCTGATCATCCCGCTGCTGCTGGAGATGAGCGCCCTCGGCTGGGTCAACACCTACCAGGCGCTGATCCTGCCGGGCAGCATCGACGCGTTCAGCATCTTCTGGATGCGTCAGACGATCGCCGCCATCCCCGACGAGCTGATCGACGCGGGACGCGTGGACGGCGCGAGCGAGTTCGGCGTCTTCGCCAGGGTCGTGCTCCCGGTGATCCGCCCCGGGCTGGCCGCGCTGGCCGTGCTGACCACGATGAACATCTACAACGACTTCGTCTGGCCGGTCGTCGCCGTCAACGACACCTCGCACCAGACGCTCCAGGTGGTGCTGTCCACGCTGGCGCAGAACGTCACCGGCAACCGGATCGGCGCGGACTTCGCCACTGTCTGGGGCGAATTGCTCGCCGCGGGCAGCATCGCCATGCTGCCGCTCCTGGTGATCTTCGTCCTCCTCCAGCGTCACTTCATCAACGGCATCCTCGCCGGCAGCGTCAAAGGCTGACCAGGCACATCTCTCATGAAACGGAGCACCATGACCCCGCGCGCGGAATACCCCCGGCCCCACTTCGACCGATCGCACTCCTGGTCAAGCCTCAACGGCGAGTGGGACTTCCGGGCCGACACCGAGCAGGGCTGGAATCGGACCATCACCGTGCCCTTCGCCTGGGAGACCCCCGCCTCCGGCGTCGAGGCCCACTGGCTGCCCGTGGCCTGGTATCGCCGCCGCGTCACCGTGCCCGCGGCCTGGGCGGGGCAGCGGGTCGTGCTCCACTTCGGCGCCGTGCACCACGAGGCCACCGTGTGGGTCAACGGCGTCGAGGTGGCCGCGCACCGCGGCGGCTACACGCCGTTCGAGGCCGACGTCACCGATGCGCTGCGCGAGGGCGAACAGGAGATCGTGGTGCGGGTCGCCGCGCCGCTCGACAAGCGGGACATCGCGCACGGCAAGCAGCGCAGCGTTCCCCGCGACGACTTCGACGGCGTGTGCTTCACCCCCTCGTCGGGCATCTGGCAGAGCGTCTGGATGGAGGCGCGGCCGGCCACGCACCTGGCCGCGTTGAAGCTGCGCCCCGCGGAGGGCCTGACCGGCATCGTGGCCGAGGCCCACATCGGGGGCCACGTCGAGGGCCCGGTGGGGGAGACCCGCCTGCGACTGTCCGTGCGCGGGTGCGGCCCGTCGGTCGAGGTGCCGGTCGGCCACGGGCCGGTGCGTGTGGAACTGCCGATCGAGGAGCCGCGGCTGTGGTCGCCGGACGACCCGCACCTCTACCACGTGGACGCCGAGCTCGTCTCGCCCGACGGCACCGACCGGGTCGCCGGATACACCGGGCTGCGCACGATCGACGTGGTGGGGGAGGATCTGTACCTCAACGGCCGCCGGCTGTTCGTACGTGGCGTGCTCGACCAGGGCTACTGGCCGCGTACCGGCATCACGGCCCCGGACGACGCCGCGCTGCGCCGCGACATCGAACTGGCCGCCGCCGCGGGGTACAACCTGGTGCGCAAGCATCTGAAGCTGGAGGATCCCCGCTTCGTCTACCACGCCGACACCCTCGGCATGCTGGTCTGGGCCGAACCCGCCGCCACCGGACGCTTCTCACCCGAGTCCGTGATCGCCTTCGAGGAGCAGATCGCTCCCATGGTCGAGCGTGACGGCAACTCCCCGGCGATCGTCATCTGGGGCCTCTACAACGAGGAGTGGGGCCTGGACTGGGACATCCCGGGCGATCCCGCCAAGCAGCAGGCGGCCGCCCGGGCGTACGACCTGCTCAAGAGCCTCGACGCGACCCGGCCCGCCGTGGACAACTCCGGCTGGACCCACGTCAGGACCGACCTGCTCGACTGGCACTACTACGACGAGTCCGCCGCGTCCTGGGGCAGGACCGTGGCCGCGCTGCTCGACGGCGGGCAGGACGACTTCCCCGTGCGGCTCGGCCCCGACTTCGTCGTACGCAAGAAGCTGGCCGGCGCGCCGGCCCAGCCCCTGCGCGGGCTGCCCAACCTGAACAGCGAGTACGGCGGCGGCTTCACCTCCGTGGAACGCGCCTGGCATCTGCGCTGGCAGACCCAGGAGCTGCGCCGTCACGACCGGCTCGCCGGGTACGTCTACACGGAGCTGTACGACATCGAGCACGAGTCGGCCGGACTGCTCGACTTCGAACGCCGCCCCAAGGATCTGGCCGGTGTGAACCCGGCCCACGTCAACGCCACCACGACGCTCGTGCTCGACGTCGTCCCGGTCGCGCCCGGCCGCGACCTGCTCAGCGCTTCGCGTGAGGTCGCCGTCGGCGTGCGGGTCTCCCACCATGGCGCCGAGCCCGTGACCGGCCACCTGCACACCGCCTGGACCCCGGTCTTCGGTCCCGCTCCCGAGGACGCCGCGCTCATGGGTTCCGGGGAGCCGGGCCCCGCCGCGGAGGCGAAGCCGTTCCTGCTCGGCGCGCCCACCGAGGTCCGCGCCGTGCTTCCGGACGGCTGGACCAGCGGACGGCTGCACATCGCTCTGGTCGGCGAGGGGGGCGTCGTGGCCCGCTCCGCGCTGGACGTGGACACCCACACCGCCCCCGTCATCGGAGACGACGCGCAGGCCCGCCCCTGACACGCGAGTGAGCCGGCAGCCGGGCGACTCCGGCTGCCGGCCTGATCGTCATCGCTCCGCGCCGGATCTTCCACCCTCGTCCGAGAGGACCGCGCTCGGGTTCGTGCCACTCAGTGGGATGCGCAGGGAGACGGCGCCGCGCAGGTCCAGCCAGGCCGCGTCCGGACTCCGGACCAGGCGCAGCACGACCTCCTCGCATCCAGGGCAGCGGGCCACGAGGCCGGGGGCCCGGTCGTACACGCGCAGCGAGGCCACCGGACCGGTCAGGCCGCACGAGGCGCAGCGGCTGACGGCGGCCGAGACGTCGGCCGTGAAGATCTCGGCCAGCGGACCGGCCAGGGCGTTCCCGTCGAGATGGTCGGCCTGCATGTCAGTCTCCCGTGGGGCCGAAACGTTCGGTTCTGATACGGGCGGGGTCGTGGCCGAGCCCCACCAGGAGCGCCGCCGCGGCCTCCACGAAGCCGGTGGGGCCGCACACATAGCAGTCGGCCTCGCCGTACGGCCCGAGATCGGCGGCGGTGAGACGGCCGGGCGGCCGCGGGTGCCCCTCGGGGGCCCGGCGCGTGTAGGCGAGCGTGACCGACACGCCCGGGTCGGGGCGCAGCAACTCGTCGGCGTAGCACAGCCGCTCGGGCGAGCGCACGGCGTAGACCAGCCGGAACGGCGTGTCCGCCCCGGCGGCGCGGCGGGCTCTGATCATGGCCATCAGCGGCACGATGCCCGCGCCGCCCGCGACCAGCAGCACCGGCGCGGGGCCGTCCGGGCGCCAGACGAACCAGCCGCCCACCGGGCCGCGCAGCTCCAGCTCGTCGCCGGGTTCCATGTCCAGGGTGAGGTACGGCGAGACCTCGCCGTCGGGCACCCGCTGCACGGTCAGCTCCACGCCCTCGGTCCCCGCGAGAGAGTAGCTGCGGCGGGCGGAGTAGCCGTCCTCGGCGGTGAGCTTGACGTCGACGTGCTGGCCGGCCAGATGGCCCGGCCAGCCGGGCACGTCGAAGACCAGCGTGCGGGCGGTCGGATTCTCGTCGCGCACCTTGACCAGGCGCGCGGCCCTCCACCTAGTCATCGGCGTAGCGCTGCTCGCGCCACGGGTCGCCGTAGTTGTGGTAGCCCGCGGTCTCCCAGAAACCCGGCCAGTCCTCGGTGAGCAGCCGGATGCCGCGCACCCACTTGGCCGACTTCCAGAAGTACAGGTGCGGCACCAGCAGCCTGGCCGGCCCGCCGTGGCTCGCCGCCAGCTCCTCACCCTCGTAGCGGTAGGCGATCCACGCCTTGCCGTCCAGCAGGTCGTCGAGCGGCAGGTTCGTCGTGTAGCCGCCGTACGAGTGGACCAGCGCGTAGTCCGCCGTCGTCTCGACGTCCTCGAAGAGCACGTCGAGAGAGACGCCCCGCCAGCTGGTGCCGAGCTTGGACCAGCTGGTCACGCAGTGGATGTCGACGGCCGGCTCCTCGTACGGCAGCGCCGTCAGCTCCTGCCACGTCCACCGGTGCACCTGCCCGGCCTCGGTGTCGATCGTGAACTCCCACCGGTCGAGCGGCACGTGCGGCGTGGGGCCGGCCGACAGCACGGGGAAGTCCTCGGTGAGGTACTGGCCGGGCGGGAGCCGGTCGTCCTCGCCCCTGCGTCTGCCCCGGAACCCGCGGGTGAAGGTGGTCACCGGAGGATCGTAGAGTCCGCCGGGATGCCGCCATCGCCCGGGGGCGGGGGAGACCTCCGGAACCCGGTCACGGGGTCAGGACGACCTTGTTGCACTCGTCCTGCTTGTCCCTGAACATCTGGTAACCGCGCGGAGCCTCGTCGAGCGGCAGGCGGTGGGTGATCACGAAACTCGGGTCGATGTCGCCCTCGCGGATCTTCGCGAGCAGCGGCTTGAGGTGGCGCTGCACGTGGCACTGGCCGGCCTTCAGCGTCAGCGACCGGTTCATGACCGCGCCCATCGGGAACTTGTCGAGGAAGCCGGCGTAGACCCCGATCACCGCCACGATCCCGCCGTTCCTGCAGTTCATGATGGCCTCGCGCAGGGCGTACGGCCGGTCGGTCTCCAGGCGGGTCGCCTGCTTGGTGCGGTCGTAGGCGTACAGCGCGGGGTTGGCGTAGTGGGCCTCCATGCCGACGGCGTCGATGCACGCGTCCGGGCCGCGGCCCGCGGTCAGGTCGAGCAGGGCCTCCCTGACGTCGACCTCCTCGTAGTCGAGGGCCGTCGCGCCCGCGCGCTCGGCGATCCGCAGGCGGTAGGCGAATCGGTCGATACAGACGACCTGATCCGCGCCCATGAGGTAGGCCCCGGCCACCGCGAACTGGCCGACCGGTCCCGCTCCCCACACGGCGATGACGTCGCCGGGCTTGATCTCGCACATCTCGGCGCCCATCCACCCGGTGGGCAGGATGTCGGACAGGAACAGCACCTGCTCGTCGGCCAGCCCGTCCTCGATCTTGATGGGGCCGACGTCCGCGAACGGTACGCGGGCGTACTCCGCCTGGCCGCCCGGGTAGCCGCCCAGCATGTGGGAGTAGCCGAAGATGCCGGCGGGGGAGTGGCCCAGAAACTTCTCCGCGAGGCCGGCGTTCGGATTGGTGTTCTCGCACACCGAATAGAGGCCGAGCTCACAGGCGGCGCAGCGGCCGCAGGCGATCGGGAACGGGACGACCACCCGGTCGCCGACGTGAAGGTTCCGCACGTCGGGGCCCACCTCGACGACCTCGCCCATGAACTCGTGGCCGAGGATGTCGCCCTTCTTCATGGTGGGGACGAAGCCGTCGTACAGGTGCAGGTCGGAGCCGCAGATGGCGGTCGAGGTGACGCGAACGACGGCGTCGTGGCCGTTGAGGATCCGCGGGTCGGGCACGTCGCGGACCTCGACGTCGCCGCGGCCCATCCAGCAGTTGGCCTTCATGGCGGACTCCTCACCGCACCGGCCGGGCCGGACGCCGTTTCAGCTGCCGCAGCGCCCGCGTCCCTTCCGGGCTGCCCTCCGACCGGACGACCTCGCCGGTCTCCATGACCTGCTTGAACCGGCGCAGGTCGTCGCGCACCTGCTGCTCGGGGTGCTCGCCCAGCAGCCTGGCGACCGCGAGGCCGGCTCTGCCTCCGGGCGGGTCGTACCGCAGGTGCACCCGCACCTCGGTGCCGCGCCCGCCGGGCGCCTCGCAGAACCGCACGGTTCCGCTGTTCGGCGCCAGGGCGGTGCTCGTCGAGCGCCAGGAGATCAGCTCGTCCCGGAGATCCTCGACGATCTTCGCGTCCCACTCGACCGTCATTCCGGCGGGGCCCCTGGCCGTCCAGTGGGTGATGCCGTCGATCGTCGTCACCGACGCCACGTGCGTCATGAAGGACGGCAGTCGCTCGAACCGGTGCCAGAACCGGTACACCTGGTCACGCGGGCATTTCACCGTGACGGCGGCGTGCAGGTCCACGCCCTCACCGGGCGCGACCCCGGGGCGCCGCACGCATGCCCGCGTCGCCGCGTACGCGCCGGCTCCGGTGGCGGCGGCCGCTCCCGCCACCGCCGCGGGGCGGCCGAATCGCCGGACGGCGGACGGCGCGGCGAGCCGTACGCGTTCGAGGGCGGGACCCATCCGTTCCATCGCGCCGGACAGCGCCCGGGAGAGCCGCTCGGATGCGCGCTGATGTTCTCCGGTCATGTCGGCCTCGCCTCGCTCCCCGCTCGGGACGTACATGGTGATCAGTGATGGACGGTGACGAAGCGGCCATAGGGCCGTACCCGCGATTCGCCACCCGACACCCCTGGGGTGCGGCGGCGCGTCATTCCTCGTCATGCGTTCCAGCGGCCGTTCTGCGCCGTCTCCGGAGAGGCACGGGCCGGTTTCAAGGGCAGGCGCGAGGGGAGGCAGCCGGGAGTTCCGATTGCTGCGGCTCGCCGGCAGGCAGAGAGACCTGCGGGGCTCGACCACGTGGCGATCTGGCAGGCGTCTTTCCTTTCGTCATCCGCCAGCAGCCAGGGGAGTGGTCCGATGAGCGTCCCGAGAACAGCAGGCCCCCACAAGGTGGTGCTGGCCACTTATAGCAGCTACGACGCGGCCCAGCGCGCGGTGGACGTCCTGGCCCGCCACGACTTCCCGTTCGAACACGTCACCATCGTGGGCTGCGATCTGCGGTGGGAGGAGAAGGTGCTCGGGCGGTGGGGTCTCGGCCGCGCGCTCCTGACCGGCGCGGGCACCGGCGGCTGGATCGGTCTTCTCGTCGCCGACCACTACGACATCCTCGTGGACCCCGAGTTCGCCGACGAGGCCCGGCGCGTGCTCACCGACGCCCGCGAGGCCGCGGCGCTCAGGTGAGCGCCGGTGAGGGGATGAGGACATGGCCAAGGCAGTGGGAATCGACCTCGGCACGACGAACTCGGTGATCGCGACGACGGAGGACGGCCATCCGACGGTCGTCCCGAACGCCGAGGGGTCGCGTACGACCCCCTCGGTGGTGGCGTTCACCGACCAAGGCGAGGTCTTGGTGGGCCAGATGGCCAGACGCCAGGCGATCCTGAACCCGAAGGGGACGATCTACTCGGCCAAGCGCTTCATCGGGCGGAAGTTCGACGAGGTCCAGAGCGAGATCAAGGCGGTCTCGTTCGACGTCGTGCCGGCCCCGGACGGCGCCGTCCGGTTCAAGGTGCGGGACAAGCTCTACGCGCCGGAGGAGATCTCCGCCTTCGTGCTGCGCAAGCTGGCGTCTGACGCGGGGAAGTTCCTGGGGGAGAAGGTCAACGAGGCCGTCATCACGGTCCCCGCGTACTTCAACGACGCCCAGCGGCAGGCCACCAAGGACGCCGGCAAGATCGCCGGCCTGGAGGTCCTGCGGATCATCAACGAGCCCACCGCGGCGGCCCTGGCGTACGGCCTGGACAAGAAGGGCAACGAGACCGTTCTCGTGTTCGACCTGGGCGGGGGCACGTTCGACGTCAGCATCCTCGACATCGGCGAGGGCGTCATCGAGGTCCGCGCCACCTCGGGCGACACCCACCTGGGCGGCGACGACTTCGACCGCCGCATCGTCGACCACCTGGCCGACGAGTTCCAGAAGCAGCAGGGCATCGACCTGCGGCGCGATCCGCAGGCTCTCCAGAGGCTGTTCGAGGCCGCGGAGAAGGCCAAGGTCGAGCTGTCGGCGGTCACGCAGACGCAGGTCAGCCTGCCGTTCGTCACGGCCGACGCGACCGGCCCCAAGCACCTGAACACCACGCTCATGCGCTCGACCTTCGAGCAGATCACCCACGACCTGCTGGAGCGCTGCCGGGGCCCGGTCGAGCAGGCCATGGCCGACGCGAAGCTGACCACGAACGACCTCGACGAGGTGATCCTCGTCGGCGGCTCCACCCGCATGCCGGCCGTGCAGCAGCTCGTGCGGCGGCTGACCGGCAAGGAACCGAACATGACGGTCAACCCGGACGAGGTCGTGGCCGTCGGCGCGGCCGTCCAGGCCGCCATCATCAAGGGCGAGCTGAAGGACGTCGTGCTGCTGGACGTCACGCCGCTGTCGCTCGGCGTCGAGACGCTCGGCGGCGTGATGACGAAGATCATCGAGCGGAACACCACGATTCCGGCCCGCCGTACCGAGACGTTCAGCACCGCCGAGGACAACCAGTCGGCCGTGGACGTGGTCATCCTGCAGGGCGAGCGCGAGCGCGCCGCCGACAACCGGGTGCTCGGCCGGTTCCGGCTGGAGAACATCCGGCCCGCGCCCCGCGGGGTGCCCCAGATCGAGGTCACCACCGACATCGACGCGAACGGCATCCTGAACGTCTCCGCCAAGGACAAGGACACCGGCGCCGAGCAGCGGATCACGATCAGCGAGAGCTCCAACCTGGACAAGAGCGAGATCGACCGGATGGTCGCCGACGCGGAGCGGCACCGCAACGAGGACGCGCAGCTTCGCGCCGCGATCGACGCCCGCAACGAGCTGGACTCGGTCGCCTACCAGGTGGAACGCCGGCTGTCCGAGCTGGGCGACGCGGTCCCTGTGCACGAGAAGGCCCGGGCGGAGCAGCTGATCATGGAGGCGCGCCAGGCCATCAAGGAGGAGGTGCCCGTCGACCGGCTGCGCAGCCTGACCGCGGAGCTGCAGCAGGTCTACCACGGCCTCGGCGTGGCGGCGTCCACCGCCCAGGCCCAGACTCAGGGGCAGGCTCAGGCCGGGCCCGGCCAGGCCGCCGCCGGCTCCTCGGACGAGGACGTCATCGACGCCGAGTTCACCAGCCCCGAGTAGTTCACCAGCTTTGATTGACGTGACGTGACATGGCCGAGCGGAACAAGACGCCTCCTCCTGAGCCCGAGCCGGCCGGTGAGGAGACGCGCAGTGCGGAGGAGCAGCTCGCCGAACTCGAGGACCGGTGGCTGCGGGCCGTTGCCGAGCTCGACAACCTCCGCAAGCGGGTCGCGCGCGACATGGACCGGCAGCGGCTCGACGAGCGTACGCGTGTCGCGGCCGAGTGGCTGCCGGTGATCGACAACCTCGAACTCGCGCTCAAGCACGCCGGCGCCGACGCGGACGCGGTGATCGAGGGGGTCCGGGCCGTCCGCGACCAGGCGGTCGGCGTGCTCGCGCGCCTCGGCTTCCCGCGCAGGGACGACATCGGGACGCGGTTCGACCCCGCCAGGCACGAGGCCGTCAGCACGGTCGCCGTCCCGGACGTCGACGCCGGCACCGTCGTCGAGGTCGTACGGCCCGGGTACGGTGACGGCGCGCTGCAATTGCGCCCGGCCTCCGTCATCGTCTCCACGAAGGCCGACGAGTGATGGCGGAGCGCGACTTCTACGAGGCTCTCGGAGTGCCGAGGACGGCGAGCCAGGACGAGATCCAGCGGGCCTACCGGAAGCTGGCCCGCACCTACCATCCCGACGTCAACAAGGCCCCGGACGCCGAGGACCGCTTCAAGGAGGTCTCGGAGGCGTACGAGGTGCTGTCGGACCCCGAGACGCGGCGGCGGTACGACGCGTTCGGGCCGGACTTCCGCCGCGTACCCGAAGGCGTCGACCCGGCGGCGTACGCGCGCGCCCGCGCCGGAGCGGGAGCCGGCGTGGGGCCGGGCTGGGCGGGGCAGGGGCCCGCCTGGGCGCGCGGACCCGGCGGGGAGGAGATCCACTTCACCACGGGCGAGGGTTTCGAGGGCATCGACCTCGAAGATCTGCTCGGCGGCATCTTCGGCGGCAGGGGCCGCCGCGCGGCCGGCCGTGGCTGGGGTCCGGTGCCCGGCGCCGATCAGGAGGCCGAGCTGCCGCTCACGGTGGAGGAGGCCTACCGCGGCGGCCGGCGGAGCATCACGATTCCCGGCCCGGGAGGCGGGCGGACCCTCCAGGTGAACATTCCCGCGGGGGTCACCGACGGCCAGCGGATCCGGCTCGCGGGCCAGGGCGGCGCGGGCAGCGACGGCGCGCGGGCGGGGGACCTGTACCTGATCGCGCGAATCGCCGATCACCCGCGCTACCGCCTTGAGGGGCGCGACATCCACGTCCGCCTCCCGCTGACGCCGTCGGAGGCCGCGCTGGGGGCGACCGTGGCGGTCGACACGCCAGGCGGAGAGGCGAAGGTCAAGGTGCCGCCGGGCACCTCGTCCGGGCGCCGTCTGCGCCTGCGCGGACAGGGCATGCCGAACCCGCGCGGCAGGCCCGGAGACCTGCTGGCCGAGGCCCGGATCATGGTGCCCCGCATGCTCGGCGACGAGGAGCGTCGCCTGTACGAGCAACTGGCCAGGATCTCGACTTTCAACCCGAGGAGTCCGTCATGACCTATCCGCTCGTGCGGCTCGCCCACGTGGACGTCGGGCACCTGGACCTGGAGTCCTTCTCCCGGGCCACGGGACTGCACCCCGAGCTGGTGCGCCGCCTGGTGGCACTGGGGCTGATCGACGCCTGGACGGACTCCTCAGGCGGCCTGTGCTTCCCGACCGCCCAGGTCGTCGCCGCGGGCCGCCTCCAGCGCCTGCACGCGGGGCTCGCCGTCAACTACGCCTCTCTCGGCGTCGTGACCGACCTCCTGGACCGCATCGCGGAGCTGGAGGCGGCTCTGCGTACCCGTACGAGAAGGACCGGAGACAGATCGTGGACCTGAACCGCCTCACGCAGAAGTCGCAGGAGGCCCTGCACGACGCCCAGACCGCGGCGCTCCGCTTCGGCCACACCGAGGTCGACGGGGAGCACCTGCTGCTCGCGCTGATCCGGCAGCCCGACGGGCTCGTCCCGCGCCTGCTGTCGGTCGCCGGCGCCGATCCGGACAAGCTCCAGCTCGAACTGGAGCACGAGCTGGAGCGGCGGCCCCGCGTCACCGGCCCCGGCGCCGCCCCCGGCCAGGTCTACGTCACCCAGCGGCTGTCCCGGCTGCTCGACGCCGCCGAGCGGGAGGCCGGCCGGCTGAAGGACGAGTACGTGTCGGTCGAGCACCTGCTGCTGGCGCTGCTGGACGAGGGCGTCGACAGCGCGGCCGGCCGGTTGCTCAAGGGGCACGGGCTGACCCGCGAGCGTTTCCTGTCCGTGCTGACGCAGGTGCGCGGGAACCAGCGGGTGACCTCCGCCAACCCGGAGGTGGCCTACGAGGCGCTGGAGAAGTACGGGCGCGATCTCGTCGCCGCGGCGCGGGCCGACAAGCTCGACCCCGTCATCGGGCGGGACGGCGAGATCCGCAGGGTCGTCCAGATCCTGTCCCGCAAGAGCAAGAACAACCCGGTCCTGATCGGCGACCCGGGCGTGGGCAAGACGGCGATCGTGGAGGGGCTCGCGCAGCGCATCGCGCGGGGCGACGTGCCGGAGGGCCTGAAGGACAAGACGATCTTCAGCCTCGACATGGGCGCGCTCGTCGCGGGGGCCAAGTACCGGGGCGAGTTCGAGGAGCGGCTGAAGGCCGTGCTGACCGAGGTGAGGTCGTCCGAGGGGCGGATCCTGCTGTTCGTCGACGAGGTGCACACGGTGGTCGGCGCCGGGGCCGCCGAGGGGGCGATGGATGCCGGCAACATGCTGAAGCCGATGCTGGCCCGCGGCGAGCTGCACATGATCGGCGCGACGACCGCGACGGAGTATCGCAAGCACATCGAGAAGGACGCCGCGCTGGAGCGCCGCTTCCAGCCCGTCTTCGTCGACGAGCCGTCGGTCGAGGACTCGATCTCCATCCTGCGCGGGCTGCGCGAGCGGCTGGAGGTCTTCCACGGCGTGAAGATCCAAGACGGCGCGATCGTCGCCGCGGTGGTGCTGAGCCACCGCTACATCTCCGACCGCTTCCTCCCCGACAAGGCCATCGACCTGGTCGACGAGGCGTGCGCCATGCTGCGCACGGAGATCGACTCGATGCCTGCCGAGCTGGACGAGCTGACCCGCCGGGTGACGCGGCTGGAGATCGAGGAGGCGGCGCTCGCCAAGGAGGACGACCCGGCGAGCCGGGAGCGCCTGGAGACGCTGCGCAAGGAGCTGGCCGACCTGCGGGCCGAGGCCGACGCCATGCGGGCCCAGTGGGAGGCCGAGCGGCACGCCCTGCGCAAGGTGCAGCAGCTGCGCGAGGAGATCGAGAGCGTACGCCGGGAGGCCGAGCAGGCCGAGCGTATGTACGACCTGAACCGCGCGGCCGAGCTGCGGCACGGCAGGCTTCCCGAGCTGGAGCGGAAGCTGCGGGCGGCGGAGGAGCAGCTGGAGAGCAAGCAGGGCGGGCAGCGGCTGCTGCGTGAGGTGGTGACCGAGGAGGAGATCGCGGGCATCGTGTCGCGGTGGACCGGCATCCCGGTCAGCCGCCTGCAGGAGGGCGAACGGGACAAGCTGCTGCGGCTCGACGAGATCCTGCACCAGCGGGTGATCGGCCAGGACGAGGCGGTGCAGGCGGTGGCCGATGCCATCATCCGGGCGCGCTCGGGGATCAAGGACCCCCGCCGCCCGATCGGGTCGTTCATCTTCCTCGGGCCGACCGGAGTCGGGAAGACCGAGCTGGCCAAGGCGCTGGCCGAGGCGCTGTTCGACACCGAGGAGAACATCGTCCGCGTCGACATGAGCGAATACCAGGAGCGCCACACCGTCAGCCGCCTGGTCGGCGCCCCGCCCGGGTACGTCGGCTACGAGGAGGGCGGCCAGCTCACCGAGGCCGTGCGGCGCAAGCCGTACTCCGTGGTGCTCTTCGACGAGATCGAGAAGGCGCACACGGACGTGTTCAACACCCTGCTGCAGGTGCTGGACGACGGGCGGCTCACCGACGCCCAGGGGCGTACGGTCGACTTCCGCAACACCGTGATCATCATGACGTCCAACATCGGCTCGCACTACCTGAGCGAGAAGGTGGCGCCGTCAGGCGAGATCGACCCGGAGGTGCGCGAGATGGTCATGGCGGAGCTGCGTGCCCGGTTCCGTCCCGAGTTCCTCAACCGCATCGACGACATCGTGCTGTTCAAGCCGCTCACCGAGGGCGAGATCGAGCAGATCGTCTCGCTGATGTTCAACGACATCAGGGCGCGGCTCGCCGAGCGCCGGATGACGCTGGAGGTCAGCCCGGAGGCGGTGCGCTGCATCGCCGAGCGCGGGTTCGACCCGATCTACGGAGCCCGCCCGCTGCGGCGTTACATCGCTCGGGAGGTGGAGACCCGGGTGGCGCGAGCGCTGGTCGCCGGCGACGTCCGCGACGGCGCGACCATCCGGGTGGGACTGTCCGGCGGCGAGATCGTCGTCATGTACGAGAACCCGGAGGGCTGACGGATGCCGCCGAAGGTCGTGGAGTCGAGCGTCGTCAGGTGCCCGCATTGCGGCCGGAACAACCGCGTGCCCAAGGCGGGGGCGGGAGCGCCGCGCTGCGGCGAGTGCCGCGAGCCGCTGCCGTGGGTGGTCGACGCGCGGGACGACGACTTCGCGGAGGTCGCCGAGGCGGCGCGGATTCCGGTCGTGGTCGACTTCTGGGCGTCCTGGTGCGGGCCCTGCCGCATGGTGAGCCCGGCGCTCCAGCAGGTCGCCACCGAGCTGGCCGGGCGGATCAAGCTGGTGAAGGTGAACATCGACGAGGCGCCAGAGACGTCGCGGCGCTTCGGCGTGCAGGCCGTCCCGACGCTCGCCGTCCTGCGGCTGGGGCGGGTCGTCGTCCAGCGGGCCGGCGCCGCCCCGGCGCCCGTGCTGCGGGAATGGGTCCGCGATGCGCTGGCCGGATGAGCTCACCGAGTCGCCCGACCTGCGGGGCGCCTACCCCCGGCCGAGCGAGCCGCTGCTCTAGAAGCGAGGACACCATGAAGGCAGTCGTATACGAGGGACCCCGGCAGGTCGGCGTCGAGAACGTGCCGGACGCGCGGATAGAGATGCCCACCGACGTCCTGGTCCGTGTCACCACGACCAACATCTGCGGGTCGGACCTGCACATGTACGAAGGCCGGACCGACCTGGAGCCGGGCCGTGTCCTCGGCCACGAGAACCTCGGCGAGGTGGTCGAGGTGGGGCCGGGAGTGGTGCGCGTCCGCGTCGGCGACATGGTCTGCGTGCCGTTCAACATCGCGTGCGGCTTCTGCGCCAACTGCGAGCGAGGCCTGACCGCCTTCTGCCTTACCACCAACCCGGAGCCGGGGGTGGACGGGGCCGCCTACGGCTTCGCGGACATGGGCCCGTACAACGGCGGCCAGGCCGAGCTGCTGCGTGTGCCGTTCGGCGACTTCAACTGCCTGGTCCTGCCGGACGACGCGCGGGAGAGGCAGACCGACTACGTCATGCTGGCCGACATCTGGCCCACCGGCTGGCACGCGACCCAGCTCGCCTGTGTGCAGGCCGGCGACTCGGTCGTGATCTACGGGGCTGGGCCGGTCGGCCTGATGGCCGCCTACTCCGCGACGTTCAAGAGCGCGGGCATGGTGATGGTCGTGGACCGCCACCCGGACCGGCTGGCCAAGGCCGAGGAGGTCGGTGCGATCCCGATCAACGACTCCGAGGGGTCCCCGGTCGAGCAGGTCATGGAGCTCACGCACGGCAGGGGCGCCGACCGGGGCTGCGAGTGCGTGGGCTTCCAGGCGCACGACCCCCAGGGGCACGAGCATCCCAACATGACGCTGAACAACCTCGTCAAGTCGGTGAGGTTCGCCGGGACGATCGGGGTCGTGGGCGTGTTCATCCCCGTGGATGCCGGCAGCCCCGACGACCTCTACAAGCAGGGTGAGATCGCCTTCGACTACGGGATGTTCTGGTTCAAGGGCCAGACCATGGGCAACGGTCAGTGCAACGTCAAGAACTACAACCGGCAGCTCTGCACCCTCATCCACGAGGGGAAGGCCCGGCCGTCGTGGGTCGTCTCACACGAGCTGGATCTGGACGACGCGCCCGGCGGCTACGAGCACTTCGACCGGCGGGATCCCGGCTGGACCAAGGTCGTCCTGCATCCCGCCGGCACCGGCTGACCCTCCCCGTGGCGGCCGGGGGCGCTGCGGCCCGACCGCTCTGGCAGTGAGGGGGACGCGCCATGCGCATGACGGTCTGGCACACCATCCTGTGTGCGGATCCGGCGGTGACCGAATGCCTGCTCGCCGGCACCCACGCCGGGCCCTTCCTGCTGCCCGGGGGCCAGGTGCTGGAGGGAACCGGCCGACTGGGACGCGATGAGCGCGGGCCAGCGCGACGCGTACCTTGCCGACCGTGTCGACGCGCTCGTGTGCGCGAACTCCAGCGCCGGCTGGAGGGAGGTGCAGGAACGGTAGAGGCCGGAGAACAGGAGCAGTGGCGGCCGCGAACGAACCCCGGCGGGGGAGGAGGTGGGGTGTGGGCGCGCTGAAGGACATCGTCAAGGCTCAGCGGATCATCCGCCTTGCCGAGCAGACGGGCCTTCCCGTCGGCGGCGAATGCGTGGAGTAGGGCGGGTACGCGTGGGCACGGCGGCCGGGGACGGCCTCCGCTCGTGGCTCCTGGAGGGGCTGCGGCACGAGGACGTGCTGCTCGCCGGACCCCACGTGATGGAGGAACCCCACCGGCGGCATCCGTGGTGGCGGGTCATGTGCCTCACCGGTCTCGACTACTTCTCCACGCTCGGCTATCAGCCCGGGATCGCCGTGCTCGCGGCGGGCCTCCTGGCACCCGTCGCCACCCTGTTCCTCGTCCTGCTGACGCTGCTCGGCGCGTTGCCCGTCTATCGGCGGGTGGCGGCCGAGAGCCCGTACGGCCAGGGGTCGGTCGCGATGCTGGAGAGGCTCGCCCCGCGGTGGTGGGGCAAGCTGTTCGTCCTCGTCCTGCTCGGGTTCGCGGCCACCGACTTCGTGATCACGATGACGCTGTCGGCGGCCGACGCGACGGCCCACATCCTCGAGAACCCCTTCGTGCCCCGCGCCCTGCAGGGGCACCAGATCAGCGTGACGATCGGCCTGCTCGCGCTCCTCGGCGGCGTGTTCCTGCTGGGATTCAGCGAGGCGATCGGTGTCGCCGTCGTCCTCGTGGCCGCCTACCTCGCGCTCAACGCGGTGGTGGTCGTGGCGGCCGTGCTCCACCTCGCCGGGCACCCGGCCCCGGCGATCGGCTGGACGCGGGCCCTGTTCACCACGCACGGCGGACCGGCGGCGGTGCTCGCCCTGTCCCTGTTCGTCATGCCCAAGCTCGCCCTCGGCCTGTCCGGGTTCGAGACGGGTGTGGCGGTGATGCCGCTGATCAAGGGTGAGTTGCCGGGCAGGATCCGCGGCGCCAGATGGCTGCTCACGACCGTCGCCCTGGTCATGAGCGTCTTCCTGATCGCCAGCAGCTTCGTCACGAGCACGCTGATCCCGCTGCGGGAGTTCCGGGAGGGCGGCAGGGCCAACGGCCGGGCCCTGGCGTACCTGGCCCACGCCTACCTGGGGAACGGGTTCGGCACGCTCTACGACGCGAGCACGATCGCGATCCTGTGGTTCGCCGGCGCGTCCGCCATGGCGGGCCTGCTCAATCTCGTCCCCCGTTACCTCCCCCGATACGGCATGGCCCCCGACTGGACGCGGGCCGTCCGACCGCTGGTGCTGGTCTTCACCGCCGTCGCGTTCGCCATCACCGTCGTCTTCGGGGCGAGCGTGACGGCACAGGGCGGGGCGTACGCCACGGGAGTCCTCGTGCTGATCCTCTCGGCGGCCGTCGCCGTCACGCTCTCGGTCCACCGGCGTGGCCGGCGCGCGGCGACGGCGGCGTTCGCGGTCGTCACCCTCGTCCTGGCGTACACGCTGGTGGCCAACGTGTTCGAGCGGCCCGACGGGGTCAAGATCGCGTCGTGCTTCATCGCCGCGATCGTGATCACCTCGCTGATCTCGCGCGCGACCAGGTCCACCGAGCTGCGGGTCACCCGGGTGGTCCTCGACCCCCTCGCGGAGCGGTTCCTCCGCGAGGCGCCGGGCGACGAGATCCACCTGGTCGCCAACGATCCGCAGCGGCGCGACCGGGCCGAATACGAGGGGAAGGTGCGCGAGCAGTGGCGCAACCACCGGCTGGACCCGGCCACGCCGGTGCTGTTCGTGGAGGCCACGGTCCCGGACGCCTCGGAGTTCGAGACCGAGCTGCACGTCAGGGGCGAGGAGCGGTACGGCTATCGCGTCCTGAGGCTGGAGAGCTCCACGATTCCCAACGCGCTGGCCGCCCTGCTGCTCTTCGTCCGCGACCGCTTCGGCAGGCTGCCGCACATCTACTTCCACTGGACGGAGGAGAACCCCGTCGCCGCCATGCTGCGTTACCTGGTGTTCGGCGTCGGGGACGTCCCGGCGTTCACCCGCGAGGTGCTCAGGGAGGCCGAGCACGATCCCGAGCGCCGACCCAGAGTGCATGTCGGATAGGGGTGCACGTCGGGTAGGCGGTGTTTGCGCTGCCGGAAGAGGGGTATGCGGCTGCGCGACCGGGAGGCGAGGCTCATGACTGATCGCCTGTTTTCGGATCGCCGGGACGCGGGCCGGGTGCTCGCGGGACTCCTCGGCCACTACCGCGGGCTTCCCGGCGTCGTCGTCCTCGGCCTGTCGCGCGGCGGCGTGCCGGTGGCGTACGAGGTGGCGACCGCCCTGGGCCACCCGCTCGACGTGCTCCTGGTCCGCAAGCTCCGCACACCCGGCCGCGAGGAGCTCGCCATGGGGGCGATCGCCGGCGGCGGGGTGATCGTGCTCGACGAGGACGTCGTACGCGGGCTCGGCCTCCAGTCCGACACCATCCGGCAGGTCGCCGAGCGGGAGGCCCGCGAGCTGGCGAGGCGGGAGCGGGCCTACCGGGGCGGCACGCCCGCCGCGGATCTGAGCGGCAAGACCGTGATCATGGTCGACGACGGGCTGGCGACCGGGGCGAGCATGCGCGCCGCCGTCCGCGCGGTCCGGCAGCGGAAACCGGCCCGGATCGTGGTCGCCGTGCCCGCCGCGCCGGAGTCCACCTGCCAGGAGCTGTCCGCCCTGGTGGACGAGGCCGTCTGCGCGACCACGCCCACGCCCTTCTTCTCTGTGGGGGAGTCGTACTGGAACTTCACCCAGACCGCCGACGAGGAGGTGCGCAGGCTCCTCCGCACGGCGGCCTCCGCACGGGCCGGGGCTTCGCCCGCCCGGACCGACCTCGCGATCCTGCGCTCGGAGCTCGTGCCCGCACAGGACGGCGTCCCCCCGGACGAGGTGCTGTTCGACATCGTCGGCGACGCGCGGTTCGTGCTGATCGGCGAGGCGTCGCACGGCACCCACGAGTTCTATGCCGCGCGTGCCCGCATGACGCGGCGGCTCATCGAGGAGAAGGGCTTCGTTGCCGTGGCGGTGGAGGCCGACTGGCCCGACGCGTACCGGGTGAACCGGTACGTCCGGGGGCGCGGCGACGACGCGACCGCCGAGGAGGCGCTGCGCGGCTTCCAGCGCTTCCCCGCCTGGATGTGGCGCAACGCGGACGTGCTGGAGTTCGCCGGGTGGCTGCGCGAGCACAACGAGCGGCTCGGCGAGCGGGCGCGGGCCGGGTTCTACGGGCTCGACCTCTACAGCCTGCACCGGTCCGCCGGCGAGGTCGTCGCCTATCTGGAGAAGGTGGACCCGGGTGCGGCGGAACGGGCCCGCGGCCGCTACTCCTGCTTCGACCACAGCGACGGCGACGACGGGCAGGCGTACGGCTTCGCCGCCGCCTTCGGGGCAGGGGAGTCGTGCGAGCGGCGGGTGATCGACCAGCTCGTGGACCTCCAGCGCAACGCGCTGCGCTACCAGCGGGCACAGGGACTGCTCGGCGAGGACGATTTCTTCCACGCCGAGCGGAACGCCGCGGTGGTGGCGGCCGCGGAGCGGTACTACCGCACGATGTTCGGCGGCCGGGTGTCGTCGTGGAACCTGCGCGACCGGCACATGGCCGACACCCTGTTCGCGCTGGCCGAGCACCTCGGGTGGCAGTGCGGCGAGCCGGCCAGGATCGTGGTGTGGGCGCACAACTCCCACCTGGGCGACGCACGGGCGACGGAGATGGGCGCGCGCGGCGAGCTCAACCTCGGCCGGCTGGTGCGCGAGCACACCCCGGAGGACTGCCGGCTCATCGGCTTCACCACCTACACCGGCACCGTCACGGCGGCCGACGACTGGGGCCGCCCGGCCGAGCGGAAGAACGTGCGCCCGGCGCTGCCCGACTCGGTCGAGGAGCTGTTCCACGAGGTCGGGCACAAGGAGTTCCTGGTCGACTTCGCGCATTCGGCCGACGCGGCGGACGTCCTGCGCAGGGCGCTGCTCGAACGGGCCATCGGCGTCGTCTACCGTCCCGGCACCGAACGGCAGAGTCACTACTTCCAGACCCGCCTGTCCGACCAGTTCGACGCGGTGATCCACATCGACGAGACCGGCGCGCTCGAGCCCCTGGAGCGTACGGCCCGCTGGGAGCGCGGAGAGGTCCCCGAGACCTACCCTGTGGCGGTCTGAGACCCGGACGGCGGTGCGCTGATCCGTGGCCGCATGGCCTTGAGAAAGTGCTCGACGAGGGCGTCGGCGTACTCGGGGGTGAGTGGGCCGGAGCGGAGCAGCCAGCGCTGGTAGAGGGGTGCGTACAGCAGCTCGAGAGCCAGGTCGAGGTCGGCGTCGGCGGCGAGCTGCCCGGCTCGCTGCGCGCTGCGCAGCCGGGCCTTCTTGGCCTCGTCCACCGGGCCGGCCAGCTTGGCGCGGTACTGGGCGGCCAGGGCGGGGTCGTTGATGATCTCGGTGTTGAGCGCGCGGACCGGGCCCTCGAACGCGGGGTCGGCGAACTCGGCCACCGTCGCCCGCATCACCGTCTTGAGGTCGGCCTCCAGGTCGCCGGTGTCGGGCAGCGCCATGCTCCGCTCCGGCCCGTCCTCGCTGAGCGCCAGGAAGGCGTCCAAGACCACCGCGCCCTTGGAGGGCCACCAGCGGTAGATGGTCTGTTTGCCCACGCCCGCCCGGGCCGCGATGGCCTCGATGGACAGCTTGGCGTACCCGACCTCGGAGACCAGCTCGCGGGTCGCGGTGAGGATGGCCTGCCGGGAGCGCTCACTGCGGCGGGCGGGATCGGGCTGCTTGACCATGCCCCGGATCGTACCACGCTAATGAGACGAGACGTTCCGTCTTGACACTGCCGCGAGGCGAGACGTACCGTCTTGCCTCGTCGCAACGGACCCGAGCAAGAGGGGGTGGAGCCCATGACCCGGGTGTGGTTCATCACGGGCGCGTCACGAGGACTGGGCCGGGCGTTCGCAGAGGCGGCGCTACGGGCGGGCGATCGGGTGGTCGGGGCGGCGCGCGACGTCGAACCGCTCGCCGACCTCGCCCGGCGATATCCCGACGACCTGGCACGGCTGCCGCTCGACGTCACCGACCGCGCGGCCGTGTTCGCGGCCGCGGAGCGGGCGGTCGCGGCCTTCGGCAGGCTCGACATCGTGGTCAACAACGCCGGCGCCATGCTCCTGGGCATGCTGGAGGAGGCGACGGAGGAGCAGATCAGAGCCCACTTCGACGTCAACTTGTTCGGCGCGATCTGGGTCACCCAGGCCGTGCTGCCGTACCTGCGTGCCCAGGGCGGCGGGCGCATCCTGCAGGTCACCACGATGGGCACCGGCGGGGGTTTCCCGATGGTCGGCCTGTACGCGGCCGGCAAGTCGGCGCTCGATTCGGTGAGCGAGGCCGTGGCGATGGAGACCGAGCAGTTCGGCGTCAAGCTCACGATCGTCCAGATGGGCGGCTACGACACCGGCCTGTTCACCACGGGCACCACGATGACGACGCCCGACCCGCACTACCAGGAGCTGCGCGACAAGCTGATCGAGATGTGGGGCGACGACGCCGGTCCCGCCCCGGACACCGCCGCCCCCGTGATCATGGGGCTGGTGGACCTGCCGGAGCCGCCGCGGCGTCTCATCGTCGGCGCCGCGTCCTACGACATCGTCCAGCAGGCCCTTCAGGACCGGGTGGCGAAGTATCGCGACTGGGAGCACCTCAGCCGCAAGGCGCCCGGATGACGTTCAGGCCGTACAGCAGTGGTTTGCCGAACCGGCAACGGGATTCGCGGCGGCGTCACGGCCCGATGGAGGATCCACGCAGGAACCACCAGGAGTTTTGGAGGATCGATGGCGCAGTCCGCTTCCGCCGCGGCGGTCACACATCGTCTGGTCTCGTCCCCTGCCGGGCGCATCCACGTGGTGGAGCAGGGCTCCGGGCCGCTGGTGCTGCTGGTGCACGGGTTTCCCGAGTGCTGGTACTCCTGGCGCCACCAGTTGCCGGTGCTCGCCGCGGCGGGCTACCGGGCCGTCGCCGTGGACGTCCGGGGCTATGGCCGCTCCTCCAAGCCCGGCGACGTGGCCGCGTACCGGATGCTGGAGCTGGTCGAGGACAACGTCGCCGTCGTACGCGCCCTGGGCGAGCGGACCGCGGTGATCGTGGGCCACGACTGGGGCGCCACCATCGCCGCGAATTCCGCCCTCGTGAGGCCCGAGGTCTTCCGCGCGGTCGGGTTGCTGAGCGTGCCGTACGCCCCGCGCGGCGGGCCGCGGCCCAGTGAGGTGTTCGCGCGGATGGGCGGAGAGGAGGAGTTCTACGTGAGCTACTTCCAGGAGCCCGGCCGGGCCGAGGCAGAGGTCGAGCCCGACGTCCGCGGCTGGCTCGCCGGCTTCTACGCCGCCCTGTCCGCCGACACCATGCCGCCCGCCGGCGCGCCGGACCCGCACTTCGTGTCCCGGGGCGGGAGGCTGCGCGACCGCTTCCCCGCCGGACGGCTGCCCGCCTGGCTCAGTACGGAGGATCTCGACGTCTACGCGGCCGAGTTCGAACGGACCGGCCTGACCGGGGCGCTGAACCGCTACCGGAACATGGACCGGGACTGGGAGGACCTCGCCGGGTTCGACGGCGCTCCCATCACGCAGCCGTCGCTGTTCGCCGGCGGCGCGCTGGACGCCTCCACCACCTGGATGGCCGACGCCATCGCGGCCTACCCGGTCACCCTGCCCGGCCTGGTCTCCTCGCGCGTACTCGACGGCTGCGGCCACTGGATCCAGCAGGAACGCCCGGACGAGGTCAACGAGATCCTCACCGGCTGGCTCGCCTCCCTGCCCGCCTGAATCGGCCGCCTGAACAGACGAACGTCCGGGCCGGCCCGTGTGGGCCAGCCCGGACGTCAAGTCAGGCTCAGACCAGGTCGAACCGGTCGAGGTTCATGACCTTGTCCCACGCCTTGACGAAGTCCTTCACGAACTTCTCCTTGGCGTCGTCGCTCGCGTAGACCTCCGCGACCGCGCGCAGCTCGGAGTTCGCCCCGAAGACGAGGTCGGCCCGGCTGCCGGTCCACTTGACCTCGCCCGTGGCGGCGTCGCGGCCCTCGAACGCGGTCTGGTCCTCCGACGTCGACTTCCACTCCGTGCCCAGGTCGAGCAGGTTGACGAAGAAGTCGTTGGTCAGGACACCCGGGGTCTCGGTGAAGACGCCGAGCTTCGACTGCTGGTGGTTGGCGCCCAGGACGCGCAGGCCGCCGACGAGGACGGTCATCTCCGGGGCGCTGAGGTTCAGCAGGTTCGCCCGGTCGACCAGCAGGTACTCGGCCGGCAGGCGGTTGCCCTTCCCGTAGTAGTTGCGGAACCCGTCGGCGGTCGGCTCGAGCGCGGCGAACGACTCGACGTCCGTCTGCTCCTGCGACGCGTCCACGCGACCCGGCGTGAAGGGGACCTCCACGTCGAAGCCGGCGTCCTTGGCGGCCTTCTCGACGGCGGCGCACCCGGCGAGCACGATCACGTCGGCGAGGGAGACCTGCTTGCCGCCGGTCTGCGCGGCGTTGAACGACTGCTGGACGCCCTCCAGGGTGCGCAGCACGGTCGCGAGCTGGTCGGGGTCGTTGACCTCCCACCCGATCTGCGGCTGCAGACGGATGCGCGCGCCGTTGGCGCCGCCGCGCTTGTCGCTGCCGCGGAAGGAGGCGGCCGACGCCCACGCGGTGGACACGAGCTGGGAGACCGACAGGCCCGAGGCGAGGATCTGCTCCTTGAGGGCGGCGACGTCCCCGGCGTCGACGAGCTCGTACGTCCGCTCCGGGAGCGGGTCCTGCCACAGGAGCACCTCGGACGGGACCTCCGGGCCGAGGTAGCGCGCGACGGGGCCCATGTCGCGGTGGGTCAGCTTGAACCACGCACGGGCGAAGGCGTCCGCGAACTCGTCGGGGTTCTCCAGGAAGCGCCGCGAGATCTGCTCGTAGATCGGGTCGAACCGGAGCGAGAGGTCGGTCGTGAGCATCTGCGGGGCGTGGCGCTTCGACGGGTCGTGGGCGTCGGGAACGGTGCCCTCGCCGGCGCCGTCCTTCGGCTTCCACTGCCACGCGCCGGCCGGGCTCTTGGTCAGCTCCCACTCGTAGGCGAACAGCGTCTCGAAGAACGTGTTGTCCCACGTGGTCGGGGTGGGGGTCCAGGTGACCTCGAGGCCACTGGTGATCGTGTCACCGCCCTTGCCGGTGCCGTAGCTGTTCTTCCAGCCCAGGCCCTGCTGCTCGATCGGGGCGGCCTCGGGGTCGGGGCCGACGTTGTCGGCGGGGCCCGCGCCGTGGGTCTTGCCGAAGGTGTGACCACCCGCGATCAGGGCGACCGTCTCCTCGTCGTTCATCGCCATGCGGCGGAACGTCTCACGGATGTCGCGGGCCGCGGCGACCGGGTCCGGGTTGCCGTTCGGGCCCTCCGGGTTGACGTAGATGAGACCCATCTGGACCGCGGCGAGCGGGTTCTCCAGCTCACGGTCGCCGCTGTAGCGCTCGTCGCCGAGCCAGGTGGTCTCGGGACCCCAGTAGACGTCGTCGTCGGGCTCCCAGGCGTCCACCCGGCCGCCGGCGTAGCCGAAGGTCTTGAAGCCCATCGACTCGAGGGCGACGTTGCCGGCGAGGATCAGGAGGTCGGCCCACGAGATCTTCTTGCCGTACTTCTTCTTGACCGGCCACAGCAGCCGGCGGGCCTTGTCGAGGTTCCCGTTGTCCGGCCAGCTGTTGAGCGGGGCGAAGCGCTGCTGGCCCGAGCCGGCACCGCCGCGGCCGTCGCTGATCCGGTAGGTGCCCGCGCTGTGCCACGCCATCCGGATCATGAGCGGCCCGTAGTGGCCGAAGTCGGCCGGCCACCAGTCCTGCGAGGTCGTCAGCACCTCCGCGATGTCCCGCTTGACCGCCGCGAGATCGAGGGACTTGAACGCCTCGGCGTAGTCGAAGTCCTCACCGAGCGGGTTGGCCACGGCGGGGTTCTTGGCGAGGATCTTCAGGTTGAGGCGCTCCGGCCACCACTGGTGGTTGGCGCTGCCCTGGGTCGGATGCGGAGCCCGCTTGTGCGCGACCGGGCAGCCGCCTTCGCCCTCCGTCTTCGGGTCGACAACGATTGCGTCGTGGTTCTCAGTCAAGGGAATCCTTCTGAACTAGCTGGATCATGGGGCTCAGGAAGCGCGGGCGGTGGAACAACCGGGGCACAGGCCCCAGTAGATGACGTCGGCCTCGTCGATCGTGAAGCCGTGCGTGTCAGACGCGGTCAGACACGGCGTCTCGCCGACCGCGCAGTCGACGTCGGCGACGACACCACACGATCGGCACACGACGTGATGGTGGTTGTCGCCGACGCGGCCCTCGAACCGGGCCGGGCTGCCGGCCGGTTCGATGCGGCGTACGAGTCCCGCCGCGGTGAGCGCGTGGAGAGCCTCGTAAACGGCCTGCAGGGAGACGTGGCCCACGCGATCGCGCACCCCGGAGGCGATCGCCTCGACGTCGAGGTGGTCACCGCTGCGGACGGTCTCGAGCAGTGCGACGCGGGCGGCCGTCACCCGCAGGCCGGCCCCCCGCAGTTCCTCGGCGGGGGTCGGGTTCCTGGGCGCGATCATGGCGCTAAATCTACCGCTACAAAGGCGACTAATTCAAGAGAACGAATCACCCAAATCTCTTGCTCTCTCAGGTGATACTCGTCTCACCGCGGCATGATGCACCACGAGCGGTACGTGACCCCCGTGACGCGCCGCAGGTCGTGGCCGGCGTCCCGCCATCGAGGGACCTTCGGCCCCGAACATGGCCCGCGCCTCAAATGGCGGTAGAACCTCTCATCGGCTTGCGCAAAAGCCGGTCGCGGCGCTGCCTCCGGCGTACGCGCGGGGGTACCTACGCACCAGTCCGCGGTTCTCGAAGAGGGGAATCCCCCCATGACCACCATGACTGAGCACCATCCGCACACGGAACACGATCACCACCACGGCGCCGGGTGCGGCCATGTCGCCGTGCCGCACCAAGACCATGTGGACTACGTCCACGACGGCCACCTGCACCGGGTTCACGAGAACCATGTCGACGAGTGCGAAGCGAGCGGGCACGCCGTCCACGACGTGCACGAGCACGAGCACGGACCGGGGTGCGGGCACGTGGCCGTGCCGCACGGCGACCACGTCGACTACATCCACGACGGGCACCGCCACGTCCGCCACGACGGCCACTGGGATGACCACTGACCTGAGCCCCGGCCGGGGCTTCCCGGCGGGGAGCGGACGATGCGACCGGCGCTCGCGGCGCCGCTGATCGCCGCGGCCGGCCCGGCGGGCGGGGCCGACCTGACCGCGGCGCGGACCCAGATGGCCCTGTCACTCGGGTGGCACATCATCGTCGCGTGCCTGGGGGTGGGCATGCCCGCCCTGCTGCTGTTCATGGAGTGGCGGGGGCTGCGCCGGGGCGACGACGACTACCTGCGCCTCGCCCGGCGCTGGGCGAAGGCGGTGGCCGTGCTGTTCGCCGTCGGGGCCGTGTCGGGCACGATCCTCAGCTTCGAGATGGGCCTGCTGTGGCCGGGCCTGATGGGCGCGTACGGCCAGGTGATCGGGCTTCCGTTCGCGCTGGAGGGCATCGCGTTCTTCCTCGAGGCGATCTTCATCGGAATCTACCTCTACGCGTGGGACCGGCTTTCGCGCAGAGCCCACCTGCTGACCGGGGTGCCGGTGATGGTCGCCGGGGTGGCCTCGGCGTTCTTCGTCGTCTCGGCCAACGCGTGGATGAACCAGCCGCGGGGCTTCCTCCTGGAGGGCGGCCGCGTCACGCACGTGTCGCCCTGGGCGGCCATGTTCAACCCCGCGACTCCGCCGCAGACCATCCACATGATCGTCGCGGCGTTCATGGTGTCGGGCTTCGCCACCGCCTCCGTCTACGCCGTGGCCCTGCTGCGCGGGCGGTGGGACCGCTACCACCGCCTCGGCTTCCTGGTGCCCTTCACCGTCGCGGGGGCGCTGGCGCCCGTCCAGATCGTGGTGGGCGACTACGCCGCGCGTTTCCTCGCCGTCTACCAGCCCACCAAGCTCGCCGCGATGGAGGGACTGCCCAGGACCGGGCCGAACGCGCCGTTGAGCCTCGGCGGGATCTTCGTGGGCGACCGTCTGCGCGACGCCCTGGAGATCCCCGACGGACTCTCGCTGCTGGTCGGCTACAGCCCGGACACCGTCGTCCAGGGGCTGGATCGCACGCCGCCCGCCGACCGGCCGCCCGTCACGCCGGTCCACCTGTGCTTCGACACGATGGTCGGCATCGGCGTCCTGCTCCTGCTGCTGGCGGCCTGGCTCGCCTTCACCTGGTGGCGGCGGCGCGAGATCCCGCGCTCCCGCCTGTTCCTGTGGCCGGCGGCCGCCTCCGGTGTGCTCGCCGTCGTCGCCGTCGAGGCGGGCTGGGTGGTGACCGAGCTCGGCCGGCAGCCGTGGGTCGTGTACGGCAAACTACGCACCGCCGACGCGGTCAACCCCGCGCCCAACCTGTGGGCGGGACTCCTGCTACTGGTCGCCGTCTACACGGTCCTCACGGTGTCGACCGTGTACGTGCTGCGGCTCCTGGTCCGCGCCCGGCCGGTCGCGCCACAGGAACGGGAGACGCCCTGATGGAGGCGGCGCAGGTCCTGCTCGGGGTCATGTGGACCGGCCTGACCCTGTACGCGCTGCTCGGCGGGGCCGACTTCGGCGGCGGCCTGTGGGACCTGCTGGCCGGGAGCAGCCGGGCGGGCATGCCCCAGCGGCGGCTCATCGAGCACTCGCTCGGCCCGGTCTGGGAGGCCAACCACGTCTGGCTGATCTTCGTGCTCGTGGTGCTGTGGACCGGCTTCCCGCCGGTCTTCGCGGCGGTGATGTCCACCCTCTACATCCCGCTCACGCTGGCCGCGTTCGGGATCATCGGCAGGGGGGCCGCGTTCGCGTTCCGCAAGAGCAGCACCGAGCTGTGGCAGCAGCGCCTGTTCGGCGGCGCCTTCGCGCTGTCGTCGGTGCTCACGCCGTTCTTCCTCGGCACGGTGGCCGGGGCGGTCGCGTCCGGCCGGGTGCCGCCCGGCCTGGCCAGGGGAAGCCTGGTGGGCGCGTGGGTCAACCCCACCTCGATGCTGGGCGGCGTCCTGGCGGTGGCCGTCTGCGCCTACCTGGCCGCGGTCTACCTGTGCGACGACGCCGTGCGGTCCCGTCTGCCCGGGATGGCCGAGGCCTTCCGGCGCAGGGGGCTGGCCGCGGCCGCCGTCACCGGCGTGGTCGCCCTCGGCGGCATCGGGGTGCTGCGCGCCGACGCCCCCCGGCTCTTCACCGGCCTCACCCACCGCGCGCTGCCGCTCGTCCTGGCGAGCGCCGTGCTCGGCGTCGCCTCCATCGCGCTGCTGTGGCTGCGGCGCTACCTGCTCGTACGCGGCACCGCCGCCCTGGCCGTGGCCGCCGTGATGTGGGGCTGGCCGGTGGCGCAGTATCCGCTCATGCTGCCGCCTGCCGTGTCCTACCGGCAGGTGGCCGCGGAACCGGCGGTGATCACGGCGGTGCTCGCCGTCGCCGGAGCGGGCGCGCTGCTGGTGCTGCCGTCGATCGCGTGGCTGCTGGCCGTCCAGCACCGCCTGCCGTTCGAGCGGGGCACCCCCGGCTGAGCGCCGGCGGGTGCAAGGGGCGTTCCGACCTGCGGGGATAGGCTGAGGGCGGGGGTCGGAGGATGCGTGATCTGCTGAGGGAGTCGCGCCGCCCCCACCGCGTGCGCGAGCACCCGTACGCCCCCTGGTTCGCCGTGGGTGCGGTGTGCATCGGCGCGTTCATGGGACAGCTGGACGCGAGCATCGTCACCCTGGCCTTCCCGGCACTGGAACGGGAGTTCGGCGCCTCGCTGGCGGCCGTGCAGTGGGTGTCCCTGGGCTACCTGCTGGTGCTGGTCGCGTTGCTGGCCGGGGCCGGAAGGCTCGCCGACGTGGCGGGCCGCAAGCTGGTCTACCTCTACGGCTTCGTCGTGTTCACCGCCGCCTCGGCCGCCTGCGGGCTGGCGCCGTCCCTGGCGGTGCTGGTGGCCTGCCGGCTGGTGCAGGCGGCGGGCGCGGCGATGCTCCAGGCCAACAGCGTGGCCCTGGTCGTGTCGAGCGTCCCCCGGGCGCGGATGCGTAGCGGCCTGAGCATGCAGGCGGCGGCCCAGGCGCTCGGCCTCGCCCTGGGGCCGGCCCTCGGCGGAGTGCTGGTCGCCACGGCGGGATGGCGGTGGGTGTTCTGGATCAACGTGCCGGTCGGCTGCGCGGCCGTGATCGCCGGGCGTTACCTGCTGCCGCGCACGCGGCAACGGGGGAGAGGCGGCCGCTTCGACTGGCCGGGACTGGTCCTGCTCGCGGCCTCCACCAGCGCCCTGCTGCTCGCCGCCTCCGTGATCTCGGGCCTGGACCTGCCGTCCTGGTCGGTCCCCGTCCTGCTCGCCGTCGCCGCCGGAACCGCGATCGGCTTCTGGCGGTGGGAGGCGCGGGTGCCGTCCGCGCTCATCGACACCGCCCTGCTCCGCAGCCGCGTCGTGACGGCAGGGCTCGCCGGAGCGCTGGGCGGCTACCTGGTGCTGTTCGGCCCGCTGGTCCTGATCCCGCAGGTCCTCGTGGCCGGCGGGACCGGAGAACTGGTCGCCGGCCTGGTCCTTACGGCGCTGCCCGGGGGCTTCGCGGCGAGCGCCCTCATGGGCGACCACCTGCTGCCCCGCACCTGGGGCGACCGGCGCAGGTGCGTCGCGGGCGCCGTGGTGGCGGCCGCGGGCTGCGCGCTGCTTGCCGCGGATCCCGTCGCCGAGGGCTGGGCCGGGGCCTGCCTGGCGGTGACGGGCGCGGGGCTCGGCCTGTTCGTGCCCGCCAACAACACCGTCGTCATGGCCGCCGTCCCCGAACGGGTGTCCGCCACGGCCGGCGGCATGGTGAACATGGCACGTGGCATCGGCACGGCGCTCGGCATCGCCGCGGTGACCCTGGCCCTGCACCTCGCGGGAGCCCACGAGGCGGGCGCCCGCGCCGCGCCTGCCGTCCTGGCGGCCGTGGCGCTGCTGGCCGCCCTCACCGCTTCGGGCCGGGTGGTGCGCCCGGGGGGAGGCCCCTACCCTGGTCGGTCATGACGAACGCGCGAAGGGGCGAGCCGCGTGAGCGATGAGGATGTGGCGGTCCGGCTCCGGGAGATCTGCCTGAGCCTGCCGGAGGCCGTGGAGAAGCCGTTCGGGGGCCACACCGCGCCCTCCTACCGGGTCGGCGACAGGTTGTTCGCGATGACCAGTGAGGACGGGCGGTCGCTGACGTTCAAGGCCGGGCCGGGGGTGCAGGACGCCCTCGTGGCCTCGGACCCCGAGCGCTTCTTCGTCCCGCCATACGTCGGCCGCAACGGCTGGGTGGGCGCACGCCTGGACGCCGATCAGGACTGGGACGAGATCGCCGGGCTGGTCGAGGACAGCTACCGGCTGATCGCGCCGAAACGACTCGTCCGGCTCCTCGACGAAGGCCCGGCCGCTCAGCCGCGGCCTCACAGCGGCGGGTAGGCGTTGGCGAGAAGCTGCTGGAACTGCGCGCCGAACCACTGCCCCGCAGGCGGGGCGTACGGCAGTGCCCCGCTGGGCACGTAGCCACCGGCCGCCTGGGCGTAGTACGTGGGATCGCACATCGGGTCGGGCCGGATGCCGTCGGGACTCGTGACGTTCACGCTCGAGCCGTCGGAGACGCCCGGCGGCTTGATCCACGCGTACGCGTCGATGCCGGCGGCGGGGATGGCGGCAGGCCGCGCGCCGAGCCCGGCGCCGGCCTGGTTGCACCAGTTGCCGACGCTGTGGCGACGGTCCGTACGGGACTCGTCGACGAACCGGTTCAGGTCGCCGGAGGTGCTGGTACGCGTCGGGCGATACGGGCCACCCCAGCCGTTGCGGGAGGTGTCGATCACCATGCCGATGTCGGAGGCGAACCCGGCCATGATGAGCCGCTTCCGGAACGCCTGGGCGAACGAGAGCTCGTCCACGTAGTCGTTCCCGCCGACCCACCGCGAGTTCTTCCCCATGAGGGCGGTGAAGTACGGCTCGACCAGGGCGCCGTAGTTCGCGACGTTCACCGTGAAGCCGTGAACGAGCGACGGTCCTCCTCCGGCCGCGCCCGCGATGCTGGCGAGCAGGCCGGCGGCCCGGCCGAAGTTGTCCGGATGGCCGACGACGCCGTGATGGGAGGCGTCGAGGTAGACGTACACGTTGGGGATGGCGTGCAGCCGGGTCAGCGCGTACCGCACCGCCGCGGGGTAGGCGCCGCTCGCCTGCACGGCGGCGCAGCGGGTGGTGGCGGCGGGCAGGAGCAGCCCGGGCAGGAAGTCGGGTTCGACGATCGCCACGATGCGCAACCGCTGGTAGGCCGGGTCGGCCAGGATCTCGGCGATCGGGTCGACGTACTCGGTCCGGTATCGGTTCAGGCCGTCGGACGTCACGCTGAAGTCCCCGTTGGAGACCGGGTGGGTGCAGTTCCGGTCGGGCAGGTCGTTCAGCACGATCTGGATCGTGAGCGGGGCCGGGTCGAAGGCGTCCTGCAGGACCGCCTCGTTCAGATGCGCGCGCAGCCCCGGGGAGGAGGCGGTGCCCTCGATGAGGGAGACGCGGTCGAGCCAGACGCCGGTCGGCTGATTGGCCACCGCCGCACCGCCGGGCTCGGCCGCGGCCGACGCCGACCACCAGGGATCGACGTAGCGTCCGGCGGCCACGTAGGGGTTGTCGACGCGGGCGTCCGCGGCGGCTGGGGAGCCGGTGAGGACCGCCGTGACCGGCAGGAGGATCACCGCCGCGACCACCGCCATGAGACGGGTGCCCAGACGAACCGCCATGCCGTGCCTCCTCACCGCGTGAGACCTCCGTCACCACGCACGATCCACCGGCAGGGAGGGCGCGTACAGGGCTCGATCACCCGGCCCGCCGTACGCGCGGCCGAGCCGGCGAGATCACCCGCTCTCATCTCGGCGAACGCCGCGCCGCCCGATGCCGCCGCGCGCCGGGCCGCCTGAAAGCTTCAGCGTGCTGCCTGAGGTCGTCATCGGGCCGATGCGGCCGGCTCCGTGACGCGGGCGCCGGTCACGACGAGGCCCAGGCAGACCAGGGCCGCGGTCGCCACCGCCGCCAGCATGACCGGGTAGGAGAGCCACGACGACAGGCCGGCCAGCACTGTAGGGAGCAGGAAGCCCGCGTAGGCGAGCGTGTAGTAGACGCCGGTCAGGCCCGCCAGGTCGCCGGGGCCGGCCATGCGCTGGATCTCCAGTAGCCCGGAGACCACCGCGATGCCGTAACCGGCGCCCAGGGTGGCCGCGGTGACGGCCGCGAGCCACGGCGACAGCAGCACCGCGTTCGCCGCGCACAGCGCCGCGCCGAGGAGCATCACCGCCATCGCCGCCACCGGCGCCCGTCCCGTACGGCTTCGCGCCTCGCCGCCTCCCGCCTCACCGTTTCCTGAGTCACCGTTTCCTGAGTCACCGTTTCCTGAGTCACCGTTTCCTGAGTCACCGTGCAACCACCTGGCCACGGGCTGCACGGCCGCGCCCGTGCCCAGGGTCAGCACGGTCAGCCCGGTCGCGTACGCCAGCCCCCAGTCCCCGACGCGGAAGCCGACCAGCTGGGGCATGACCGCGTACGCCAGTCCGGCCGCGCCGAACACCCACGGCGCCATCGGCAGGACCACGAGCCGGAACCGCCTGCGGGCAGGCGCGGGGACACGCAGGTCGTCCACCAGTGCCCTGAGCAGTCGCCGGGCCGAACCCGTCGCGTGCGCGAGCGGCGTCCGCGTCTCCGGCACCCGCAGGAGCAGCACGGGTATCGCCACGGTGATGAGGAGGTGCACGGCGTACGGGCTCACCATGGGCCACGGCCCCCACTGGGCCAGCACGCCCGCGACACCCGCGCCGAGGCCGAATCCCGCCGTCTGGCACAGTGCCGCGCGGCGCGCGGCGAGCCCGCCGTCCGCTCCGCTCGACAGCTCCTTCACCCAGCTGCTGCCCACCGACATGGCGATGCCGACGGCGAAACCGGTGATCAGCCGTCCCGCGTAGATGGGCCAGGCGCTCTGACCGCCGAAGCAGAGCACCAGGCTCGCGGCGGCCGAGGCGACGGTGCCGGCCACCAGCACGGGACGTCGCCCGCGCCGGTCGGAGACGGGCCCGGCGAGCAGGAGCCCCGGCACGAGCCCGACGACGTACGCGCCGAGGAAGGCGTCGACGCTGAGAGTGGAGTAGCCGCCCAGCCGCCGGTACATCAGCAGCAGCGGGGTGAACTGGTTGCCGCCCCAGCCGCATGCGAACATCGCCGCGGCGACGGTCCGCCAGGAGTCCGGCGTGAGCGGGGTGGCAGGCGAGGGGGCGGCCTGCCGGGATTCCGGCATCCGCTGGGTTTCGGGCATGGGAGGGTCAGACCTTCGCGAGGAGTGTGCGTGAGGAGGACGCGGGTCAGCGGTCGTCGCGGCCGGCCGCGTACGGCGAGCCGTGCGTCGCGGTGAGATGACCGAGCAGGGCCGAGGCGAAGGCCGCGCTGTCGCCGCCGAGGAGGTGGCCGAGGAGGGCCTCGTGCTCGTCGGCCAGCAGGGACAGCCGCTCCGGCCGCGGGCGCAGCGCGGAGATGCTCATCCGCCGCTGCCGGTCGCCGAGCGTGGCGTAGAACCGGCTCGCCAGCCGGTTCCCCGACGCTTCGACGATGCACCGGTGGAACGCCTCGTCCGCCTCGGCGAACCGGCCGATGTCCGCGGCCTCGGCGAGGGCCCGCTGACGCCGCAGCAGTTCCCGCATCCTCTCGTGGTGTTCGTCCGGCAGTCCGGTTCGCGCGATGCGCTCCGCCGCGGACCGTTCGAGGGCCAGCCGCAGCTCCAGGACGTCCGCGGCCTCACCCGGCGGCACCGGCACCACCACGGCGCCGCGCTTGGGATGGAGCGCCAGCAGTTCCTCCGACTCCAGCCGGAGGAACGCCTCCCGGACGGGCGTCCTGCTCACGCGTACCCGTTCGGCGATCTCGCCCTCGCTGATGAGGCTTCCTCCCGGCAGTTCACCGGAGAGGATCAGCTCCTTGGTCACGGCGTACGCGGTGTGGGCGGCGGACGGGCGCTTCGCGGGATCGGCCATGCGAGGAGCGTAGCAGCCATAGATACAAGCTTGTATTTATCAGGGTTGCGACGTGGCCGGCCAGGGCGGGCGTCAGGGGCGGTGACACGCACAGGTGAAGCGCCGCGCCGGTCGCGGCGGGGTTGTGGCGCACGAGGGGAGTAGCGGCCCGGATCAGGCAGGACCCGGTCTCGGCCGCCACACCCGTCGGCCGCCGACGACGCCCCGCGCGTGGCCGCCGCCGCGCTCGCGCGGTCGGATTTCCGCTGTGGTCAAGGCTTCTCCCGCGCGGAGGAACGTGATACGGATCACAGAGAAGGCCGGAATTTGCGGCCGATTGAGGAGGTTTCGCCGCATTATGAGGTTCTTCCCGGTGATCGTGTGGCTCGTGGAGCGACTGCACGTCGACCTGTGCCGCCTGAACAGTCGCCTCTGTCCCTGAACGCAGTCACCACTCCCTTCCCCTCACCTCGCATGCCCGCCTCTGCGTCAGCATGCCTTTCTGCCGGAGTCTCGTTCGTGAAGAAACTCTCCTTCTCCCTGCAGTTGCTGCTCGGTCTGGTGATAGGCGCCGTTCTCGGGTTCGTCGCCCGCGCCGGTGACGTCGCCTGGCTCACCGCCACCCTCACCGAAGTCGGCAAGATCTTCGTCCAGCTCCTCAAGCTCGCGGTCGCGCCACTGGTCTTCACCGCCGTCGTCGTCAGCGTGGCCAACCTGCGCAACGTCAGCGGCGCCGCCAGGCTCGCCGGCAAGACCCTGCTGTGGTTCCTGATCACCTCGCTGATCGCGGTGGTCTTCGGTATCGGCCTCGGCCTGATCCTCAACCCCGGCCAGGGCGTCACCATCTCCACCGCGGGGGCGAAGGCCGTCGACCTGGAGGGCGCGGGAACCTGGCTGGACTTCCTGACCGGCATCATCCCGACCAACATCGTCACCGCCTTCACCGAGCTCAACGTCCTCCAGATCGTCTTCCTGGGGGTCGTACTCGGCGCCGCCGCCCTGGCGGTCGGCGAGAAGGCCGAGCCGTTCCTCGGCTTCAGCCGGTCGGTCCTCGATCTGGTCCAGAAGGCTCTGTGGTGGGTCATCAGGCTGGCCCCGATCGGCACCGCCGGTCTGATCGGTAAGTCGGTGGCCAGCTACGGCTGGGACCTGCTCGCCCCGCTCGCGAAACTCAGCGCGGGCGTGTACATCGGCTGCCTGCTGGTGCTCCTGGTGAGCTACCCGCTGCTGCTCGCCTTCGTCGGCAAGGTCAGCCCGCTCACCTTCTATCGCAACGCCTGGCCCGCGATCGAGCTGGCCTTCGTCTCCCGCTCCTCGGTCGGGACCATGCCGCTCACCCAGCGGGTCACCACCGAGCGCCTGGGCGTGGACCGCGACTACGCCGCCTTCGCGGTGCCCTTCGGAGCGACCACCAAGATGGACGGTTGCGCCGCGATCTACCCCGCACTCGCGGCGATCTTCGTGGCCCAGGTGTTCGGCGTCCATCTCGGCGTGGGCCACTACCTGCTGATCGCGTTCGTCTCCGTGGTCGGCTCGGCCGCGACCGCCGGTCTGACCGGCGCGATCGTCATGCTCACCCTGACCCTGAGCACGCTGGGCCTGCCCCTGGAGGGCGTCGGGCTGCTCCTGGCCATCGACCCGATACTCGACATGATCCGCACCGCGACCAACGTCACGGGGCAGATGGTGGTGCCCGTCCTGGTCGCCCGTTCCGAGGGCCGTCTCGACGAGGCGGTGTTCAACGCTCCACCGCAGCCTCTGGACGAAGCCCCCGCCGCGGTTCGTCCCGCGTCGGGTCCCGAACCCGCTCTCACCTGAGCCTCCGTCCCGTCTGCCGGTGGCGACGGCCTCGCTCGGTGACGATGTCCTCGGAACGAGGTTAGGCTTACCTAAGCAGTCTGACGAAGGGAACTTCTATGGCGACGACCGAACCGGCGCGGCGCGCACCCCGGGCGACCACCGGCGTGGTGGAGCGCACCGAGCGGCTGACCCCGCACATGATCCGGGTGGTGCTCGGCGGTGAGGGACTCGCCGGTTTCGAGGCGGGCGAGTTCACCGACCACTACGTGAAGCTGCTGTTCCCGCTGCCGGGAGTGGCCTATCCGGAGCCGTTCGACATGGCGGTGATCCGCGCCGAGCTGCCGCGCGACCAGTGGCCGAAGACGCGGACCTACACCGTACGAGCCTGGGACCCGGAGGCGCGGGAGCTGACCATCGACTTCGTCTACCACGGGGACGAGGGACTGGCCGGGCCCTGGGCGCTGCGGGCCCGGCCGGGCGACGTGATCCGCTTCCTCGGCCCCGGCGGGGCGTACGCGCCGAGCGCGGAGGCGGACTGGCACCTGCTGGCCGGGGACGAGAGCGCGCTCCCGGCCATCGGCGCCGCCCTGGAGCGGCTCCCCGCCGGAGCCCCCGCCCGGGTGTTCGTCGAGGTGGAGGGCCCGGAGGAGGAGCAGAAGCTGCAGACGGAGGGCGACGCGGAGATCGTGTGGCTCCACCGCGGCGGCGCGCAGGTGGGCGAGGCGCTGGTGCGGGCGGTGCGGGAGCTGCAGTTCCCCGAGGGCGTCGTGCACGCCTTCGTCCACGGCGAGGCGAACTTCGTCAAGGAGCTGCGGCGATACCTGCGCGTGGAGCGCGGCCTGCCGCTGGAGCGGTTGTCGATCTCCGGCTACTGGCGGCAGGGCCGTGACGAGGACGGTTGGCAGTCCTCCAAGCGGGAGTGGAACAGCCGCATCGAGGAAGAGGAGGCCGCGGCCCTCGGCGGCTGAGACCCGGCCGGTCCCGCGACGAGGTCAGGCAGGGCCGGTGTCGTGGTGGAGGCGGCGCAGCGCGAAGGCGAGCTGAAGGCGCAGCCGGCCCCGGGGATCGCGCACCGTCCACCCGAGGAGCTGTTCGGCGTGCGCGAGCCGGTCCTGCAGCGTCGAGTGATGCACGGTCAGCCGCGCCGCGGCGGCGCGCAGGCTCGGTGCGTAGGCGACCGCGTACAGGGTCGCGAGCATCCAGGGCGCCTCCGACCCGGCGCGTTCGAGCGCGCGCACGTCCGGGTCGGGCGGGGCGCCGGGCCGGACGGCCGCCGCGAGGACCGCCAGCCCGCCCAGTTCGTCGGCGTGGACCACCCGCGGCCCCGGATCCTGCGGAGTACCCTCGGCGGCCAGCCGCAGCGCCGTCCGGGCGAGCGCCCACGAGCGCGGCAGGTCGAGCACGTCCACCGCCGGCCCCACTCCCGCCCGGACCCCCTCGGGAACGGGCTTGCGGGCGGGCGCGACATGGGCCACGCCGCCCTCCAACGCGACCGCCCGTACGGCGACGCCGCCGGGCAGGCCCAGCTCGCGGGCGGCGAGCGACCGCGCGGCCGGGGGAGCGCCGGCGTCCAGCAGCACCTCGACCAGGGCGGGATCGTCCTCGCTACGGCGGGCCGGGGCGCGACCCCGGGTCCGGTCGAGCACACCCCGCGCCGCCGCCGCGGCGCGCTCCAGCACCATCGCCCCGACCGGTCCCGGCGGTGGCGGGCGCTCCAGCCACAGTGTGGCCGCCCCGCCGGGCACGGCCATGCGGGGCCAGGCCGGGTCCGGCGGCGGACCGGCGTCCGCACGGCCGCCGTCGGGGAGCACGCGCACGTGGACGCCGCGCTCGGAGTCGGTCAGGCAGGCCGGGCAGCCCGCCAGGACGGCGGCGCCGCGGACGATCGCCTCCAGCCCCGCCCGCGTCTCCACCAGGCGGTCGAAGTAGGCGATGACCTGTAGCGCCGCACCGGCGTCCGGGTCGAGCGCCGACAGCCGTCCGACGAGGTCCCTCATCCCGTACCCCGGCCGGTCAGCCGCCGAGGACGCGGCGCAGCCAGCGCAGGCGGGCGGCGCGGGCATCCTGCGAGACGGCCGCCTGCGGGGCCATGAGATCGAAGCCGTGGAACCCGCCCGGCCACACGTGCAGCTCGGCGCTGCCCCCCGCCCTCCAGATGGCGCCGGCGTACGCCACGTCCTCGTCGCGGAAGGTCTCGGCCGAGCCGACGTCGATGAAGGCGGGCGGCAGCCCGGACAGGTCGGTGGCGCGCGCCGGGGCCGCGTAGGGGGAGACGTCCGGACCGCCGCGGGAGTCGCCGAGCAGGGCCGTCCACCCGGTCTCGTTCGCGGTGCGGTCCCAGACGCCGAGCCCGGCCATCTGGTGGGACGACGGGGTGTCGTTGCGGTCGTCGAGCATGGGGCAGATGAGCACCTGCCCGGCCAGGGCGGGACCGCCGCGGTCGCGGGCCATGAGCGCCAGCGCCGCGGCCAGCCCGCCGCCCGCGCTCGCCCCGGCGACGATGATCCGCTCCGGGTCGATGCCCAGCTCGACGGCGTGGGCGGCGGTCCACACCAGGCCCGCGTAGCAGTCCTCGACGGGAGCGGGGTGCGGGTGCTCGGGCGCCAGACGGTACTCCACCGACACGACGACGAGCTGAAGCTCCTGCGCCCAGTCGAGCACGCCCTCGATGCCCACGCGGTTGTCGCCCGTGATCATCCCGCCGCCGTGGGTGTGGTAGACGGCGGCGAGCGGGGCGACGGCGCCCGCCGGGCGGCAGATCAGCAGGGAGACATCGGGCGCGCCGTCCGGTCCCGGCACCGCCCGCTCCTCCACCTGGAAGGCGCCGCCGCGGCTGAGCGCCTCGTCGGGCACGCTGGGTACGTTCGTCATCCCGGCACGCAGGATCGGGATCATGTCCGGGGTCAGCGACGACGGCAGGGTCTCGCCCAGTACGGCGAGAGCGGCGGCCAGCTCGGGATCGAAGGGCGGCGGGGTGGCGGCCGTGGGGAGAGTGCTGCTCAATGGGGCTCCCGTATCGTGGAGGTTTCCTGCGACCAACTGGTCCGTGCTCACCATCGTGAGAAACGCGGCGGCGACGATCCAGCGCCACCCGGCGGACACTACCCGCCACATGGCGGGTGCCGCGAAACGCCTGAGCGGCGCGAACGCGGTTTTAGATCCGCGTTACGCGCTCGCGGCTATGGTGACGCCCGACGACGTCTCGGGGAGCGGTCTCGGGAGTGCCCATGTCACAGCGGAAGGTGAAGCGCATGCGCGCCGCCATGCGGCGCGAGGAGGCCAGGCGGCGCGAGGAGCGCAGGCGGCTGGCACGCAGGATCACGTACGCCACCGTCGCCGTCGTGGCGGTGGTGGCCGTCGCGACCGGGGTGCTGGTCTTCATCACCACCGGAGCGCCGGACACGGCGACGACCGTCGCGAACGCCACGCCGCATCCGTCCTCCTCCGCCACGGGAGCGGCAACAGGAGCGACCACGGGGCCGGCGAGGAACTCGGCCACGCCGTCGGCGTCCATGCCGTCGGAGTCGTCCGTGTCGCCGTCCGCCGGGACGTCACCCAAGGCGGCGGCGTCCAGCGGATGACGTGGCCCGGACGGCCGGGCCCGGCGCGGTGACCGAGCGCCCAGGCGGTGGTGCACCGCGCCGGTCTTCTCCTGTCCGTGCGCGGACGGACGACCCGGCCTACCCGACGACGCCGGAGACGCTGGGCGGCCAGATGCCGACGTTCAGGAGCCGGTGCGCGTAGAAGTAGGCCACGAGCTGACTGCGGTTGCTGCAGGCGAACTGGACGAGCAGCTTGCTGATCCGCTCCGCCACGGTGTACCGGCTGAGGTGCATCTCGCGGGCGATCCTCGTCGCCGTGTAGCCCCTGGCCAGCATGACGATCAGCCACCTGTAGCGATCATTGATCAGGCCGTCGGAAACAAGTCCATGTGCAGTGGCTAGCCGCGATCGGCGGCGCGGTCGTCAGACCGCGGGGACGCCGTCTCCGAGCACCCGCGCCAGCAGGGCGTCCGGCTCCTCGGCGCGGTCGCCGCGCCAGGCCACGTGCTGGTCGGGCCGCACCAGCACCAGGGCGGCGTGGTACCGCTCTTCGAGCCCCGGCAGCGCGGCCAGGTCGAGCACCTTCAGCGGCGCCGAGCGCCGGGCGGCGGCGTCCGTCAGCGGGCGGGTGTCCGCGCCCGCGGTCAGGCGCAGCAGGGTGAATCCGTCGCCGAGCGCGTCGTAGAGCGAACGGCCGTCCGGCAGCCAGGTGTGCGGCAGCCGGGCGCCGGGATGCGCCGACGGAGTGTAGGCCGCCAGCCCCGGCGCGGGCACCGGCCGGCCGTCCGGGACCACGACGGGGGAGTCGGGGTAGTCGTATCCCAGCACCAGCCCGAGGCTGTGGAACTCGGTGTCCTTGACGACCAGGCGGCGGGCGAGTTCGTCGCGCAGCGGCCTGCCCGCGACCGGGTCGTGCAGGTCGCCGGCGGCGAACGACGGCGCGAGGAACGCCTCCTGCGCACCGGCGGCCGCGATCGTCCGCTCTGCCACCGGGCGGCGTTCCGGCTCGTAGCTGCCGAGCAGCGACTCCGGCGCCCATCCGCCCAGTACGGCGGCGAGCTTCCAGCCGATGTTCACCGCGTCCCCGACGCAGGTGTTGAAGCCGTGCCCGCCCCACGGCGGGTTGAGGTGCGCGGCGTCGCCGACCAGGAAGACCCGCCGCCCGCGATAGCGGTCGGCCAGCAGCATGCGAGCCGACCAGGGGTCGGTCGCCAGCACCTCGACGTCGATGTCGGCGCCCGCGAGGGCCCGTACCAGCCGGGCCGGGTCGGCCGGCTCGGCGGCGGGGTCCACGCCCTGGATGATCGCCCACCAGGTGCCGTCGAGGTCGAGGCGGCCCATGAGCCCGCCGCGCTCGGCGCCGATCACCCAGTAGTGCACGCCGACCGCGCACAACGGCCGCTCCCGCAGCGCCCGGCTGCGGAAGGTGACGCTCAGGTTGGGCAGCGCGCCGGAGGACCCCTCGTACCTCGCCCCGATCGCGGCGCGGCTGACACCGCCGCCGCCGTCGCAGCCGAGCAGGTAGCCGGCGGTGACGCGCCGGGTCTCCCCGTCCGGGCCCTCGATCACGGCCCGGACCTCGTCGTCGCCGTCGGCGATCTCGGTGACCCGCCATCCGGTGAGCAGCCGTACGGCGGGCAGTTCGGCGGCGGCCTCGCGCAGCACCCGCTCGACCAGCGGCTGAGGCGCCTGCTGTCCGGCCTCGGCGTACTCCTCGCGGCGGGACGTCGTCAGGCCGAACGCCTCACGGAAGCGGGTGATCTCGTGCCCGAACAGCCCGGTGCAGAAGACGACGTCCTGCGCGTACGCGACCGGCAGCGGGCAGGCGGCGCGCAGCCGGTCGGCCAGGCCCCAGCGGCGCAGGTGCTCCATCGTGCGGACGCTGGTGGTCTTCGCGCGCGGGCGCAGCGAATCCAGCGTGGTCCGGGGCTCCACGACGAGCACCTCGACCCCGCGCCGTCCGAGTTCGACGGCGGCGGCCAGGCCGCTCGGCCCGCCGCCCGCGATGAGGACGGGAACGTTCACGGCCGCCGCCCGGGGCCGACGATGGGCGTGCGCAGGAAGCCGCCGACCGGGTTGTCGGTGGGCCGGGTAGCCGGAGGGGACGACTCGTCGGTCATGCGGATCTCCTGTCGTCGGGAAGGAGGGTGGCGCTCCGGATCGCTCAGGCGTGGAGCCGGTCACGGAGGAACGCGATCGTGCGGTCGAGCGCGTCGCGGGCCGCCTCGGGATCGCCGAGCCACATGTGGTCCGCGCCGTCGTAGACGTGCAGGTCCACCTCGGCGCCGGCGCGGCGCAACTCCTCGCTCAGCCGCTCGCTCTGCGCGCACGCGATCAACCGGTCGGCCCGGCCGTGCAGGAGCAGGAACGGCGGCGCGCCGGGGGAGACGTGGGTGACCGGGCTCGCCTGGGCCGCCGCGTCGGGAACGGACGGCACGGGAGCCCCGAGCAGCAGGGCCTCACGCGACGCGGGGTCCGCCGGGTCGGCGCCGATGCCGGCCGCGACCGTACGCAGGTCGCTCGGCGCGTACCACGCGGCGACGGCGGCCACCGCGCTGGACGGCCCCGTCACCCCGACGCCGCCCTCCAGCGCGGGGTCGCCGGAGGTGAGGCCGAGCAGCGCGGCCAGGTGGCCGCCCGCCGACTCGCCCCAGGCCGCGATCCGATCCGGGTCGATCCCCAGATCGCCGCCGCGGGCGCGCAGCCAGCGCACCGCGGCCTTCACGTCGTGCACCTGCGCGGGCCACACGGCCTCGCCCGAGAGCCGGTAGTCGGCGCTGGCCACCGCGATGCCCGCCCGCGCGACCAGCTCGAACGGCGTGGGCTCGGCGCCCTCGAAGGCCGGGCCCATCGAGCGGCGGCCACCCGCCCGCCAACCGCCCCCGTGCAGGAAGACGACACAGGGAACGGGTCCCTCGGTCTCCGGCGGCAGCACCAGGTCCAGTTCGAGCGGCCGCACCCCGGGAATCGCGGCGTACGGCACGCCCGGCAGGACCCGCGTGCCGTACGCGCCCGCGCGGGCGGGCGGCAGCGGCGCCTCGTGGGCGGGCGGGGGGAGCCGCACGGTCACTCCCCGGCCTCCGGCCAGGCGAGGTCGGGCAGGAAGTCCATGTTGTGTGCCCGCGCCGCCGCCTGCATGCGCGGGAGATCGGGCACGAACGGCGGCTGGTCTGCCGTGGGATGGTCGGTGGGCGTGCCCATCTGCTGGAAGAACCGTTCGAAGCCGCCGGTCGCCACGCCGAGCACGCGCGCCTGCTCCTCGACCTGGTAGGCGTGCGCCAGCCCGGCCGGGACGAAGCCGAAGTCGCCGAGGGTCAGCAGCCGCGACGTCTGCGTCCCGTCGCGGTCCCGGACGTGGACCCGCACCTTGCCCTCCACGACGTAGAAGGTCTCGTGGGTGTCGTGGTGGGTGTGCGCCGGGATGAGGCGGCCCTCCGGCGCGTCCATCGTGAAGATCCCGAACTGGCCCTCGGTCTCGTCGCCGCTGAGCAGCACGGTGAACAGGTCGGTGAACAGCATCGCGCGCTCGCCCTCGCCGCGTCTGAGGAAGTACGCCTCGGGGGCGCCCGGCAGGATTCCCTTCCACTGCGGGCCGCTCTCGGGGTCGGCCAGATATTCGAAGCTCATCGCGTCTCCAACTCGGCGTGGGCGGACTGGCCGATGATGCGCCACCCCGGCCGCCGGTCGCCAGGCGCCTGCCATTGAGCGGCAGGCCTTCTCCCCACGGCGTACCACCCGTCTGCCCTCAGCAGACATATCGACAGGTCGCGGGGGTGCGGCGGATACAACTGCGCCATGAGTGTTTCACCGAGCACGAGTTACCGAGATCGGCTGAACGAGAAGCTGTTCCAGCAACGGACCCTGCTGTTGACCGGAGAGGTCGACGACGAGATGGCCGAGCGGGTGTGCGCCGAGATGGTGTTGCTGGCCTCGGCGGATCCCGAACGCGACATCATCCTGTACATCAATTCGCCCGGAGGGTCGGTGCTGGCCGGGCTGGCGATCTACGACACGATGAAGCTGGTGCCGAACGACGTGGTCACCGTCGCGCTGGGGATGGCGGCGAGCATGGGTCAGGTGCTGCTGGCGTCCGGCACCCACGGCAAGCGGATCAGCCTCGCGCACAGCCGGATCATGATGCACCAGCCGTCGGCCGGCATCGGCGGCACGGCGATCGACATTTCGATCCAGGCCGAGAACCTCAAGTACATGAAGCGGCAGTCCGAGGAGATCCTCGCCGCGGAGACGGGACGCACGATCGAGGAGATCGCCGCCGACAGCGACCGGGACCGCTGGTTCACCCCGGAGCAGGCCCGCGACTACGGGATCATCGACGAGATCGTCGGCTCCTTCCACAGCCTCGCGCCGTACGCCGTTCCCAACCGGATGGGGTTCTCGTCATGAGTCAGTACACGATCCCGTACGTGGTAGAGAAGACCCCGGTGGGGGAGCGGTCGTTCGACATCTTCAGCCGGCTGCTCAAGGAGCGCATCATCTTCCTGGGCACCGAGATCGACGACGGCGTCGCCAACGTCGTGATGGCACAGTTGCTGCACCTGGATGCGGAGAGCCCCGACCAGGAGATCAACCTGTACATCAACTCCCCGGGCGGCTCGTCGACCGCGATGCTCGCGATCTACGACACCATGCAGTTCATCCGGGCGAAGGTCGCGACGTACTGCATGGGCCAGGCGGCCTCCGCCGCCGCGGTGCTGTTCGCCGCGGGCGCCCCCGGACGGAGGTTCATGCTCGGCCACTCCCGCGTGCTGCTGCACCAGCCGTCCACGCAGGGGCAGGGCACCATCTCCGACCTGACCCTGCAGGCGGCCGAGGTGATGCGCGTGCGCGCGCAGACCGAGGAGATCCTCAGCCTCCACACCGGGGTGGACATCGCCCGGCTGCGCGAGGACACCGACAGGGACCGCGTCTTCACCGCCCGCGAGGCCGTCGAGTACGGCCTGGCCGACGAGCTGATCACTCGCGAGCCGTCGTAGCGCTCACGCCGCCAGAAGCTCCGCCCGTGGCGTACCGGCGGGCCTGTGCGTCGCGATCCGGCGCGACGCCGTGATCCGCCGGACGGCACGGGTGAGCAGGTGCTCGATCGGCAGTCCGAGCGCGTCGCACACCGAATGGAGCATCTCCGACGACGGCTCCTTGCGGCCGCGCTCGACCTCGGACAGATACTGCTTCGACATGCCCACCGCGCGCGCCACGTCGTCGAGCGTGCGGTCCTGGTCCAGCCGTTCGTCGCGGAGGATCTCCCCGTACACCGCGCGCAGCAACGGGTCCTGGCCGTCGGGGATCGCCGGGTCGCGCTCCTTGCCGGCCCGGCGCGTCCGGATGTCGACGACCACTGGTCGGCCCGAGACTCCCATGCCTGGCAGTCTGGCACGTCCGGATCTACGGCGGACCGTCTGTTCGCGGAGAGGTGAGCGCCGAGCCCCCGGTGACGACCGCGAAAGGACGTCACCGGGGGCGGCGGAAACCGGATCAGTTGATCGTGACGATCGTCCCCACGCCGTTGGGGTATTCGACGTAGCCGGTGTTCGTGCGCTGCGCCGCCCCCGTCCAGGACGCGGTCAGCGGGAACGGCGTGCCGACGGTCACCTTGGGCTTGGCCGGTGTGACGGTGAGCGCGCCGCGCGCGTCGTTCCCGGTCACGACGTTGATCTGGGTGGTGAACGCCGTGGACGTGGTCCCGGGCAGGTCTCCGAGGCTGAGCACGACCAGAGTGTGCCTGCCGGGCCGCGGGTTGCTCAGCACCCCGCGGTTGTCGCCGTCCAGGCCGAACACCCACGACTCGAACTCGCGCGTGCCGTTGCCGTCGTAGAAGAGCATCCCGCCCACCTGGGCCTCGGGGTCGATTCCGGTGATCTTGAAGGCGGCGGCCTTGGCGCCCTCGGGGATCGTGACCGGAACCTCGCGGCCCCACGCCTCGGTGTCGCTGACGCTGCCCGGCGCCTCGTCCGCCGACACCGGACCGTACGGGGTGATCGTGAACTTCTTCAGCCCCGGGGTCACCTCGAAGGTCACCGAGCCGTCGGCGCCGGTTCCCTTCACCTCGGCGGGCGCCCTGGCGCTCAGCGGTGTGGCCACGATCGCGCTGCGCACGCTCGTGCCGGCCCCGGTCCAGGTGAGCGTGCCGGTGGCGGTAGCCGGGGTGGTCTCCGGGAGCATCTCCATGGTGACGGTGAAGTTCTTGGTCTCGCCCGCCTTCTTGAAGACCAGCGTGGACGGCTTGACCTTGGTCTTGTAGCCGGGCAACTCGATGGAGGCCTTGTAGACGCCCGGCGTGACGGCGGTGACCTCGCGAGTGACCGTACGGGAGCCGAAGAGCTCGCTCACGGAGACGGTCGGATAGTTCAGGTCGGAGGCGGCCAGCGGCTTCACACCGGTGCCGGTCGCGATGCCCAGGCCCTCCAGGAAGCCGAACCAGTCCTCGGCGCCGGCGTCGTAGACCAGGCCGGGGTCGAGCATGCGGGCCGGGTCGACGTGGCCGGCGCCCTGCGCGAAGACGTCCGGGGTCTTCGTGTCGTAGGCGGTCGTCATCATCGCCGACTTGATCGCCATGGGGGACAGGAGCGGGTGCCGGCCGAGGTAGAGGGCGGCCAGGCCGGCGATGTGCGGAGTGGCCATCGAGGTGCCGGAGTAGAAATCGAAGTTCTTGCCGGCGTTGCCGGGAGGCGCCACGGCGGCCAGGATCGCCGAGCCCGGCGCGGTGATGTCCGGCTTGAGCAGGTCACCCTTGGCGGACAGCGCGGGGCCGCGCGAGGAGAAGTTCGCGACCTCCGGATACGGCACGCCGTCCGAGGAGGCCGGGAGCAGGGTGGCCGTCGCGCCCGCGGTGGCCGCGTACGCCGCGATCTTGTCCGCGTCCGGGGCGTTGACGTGCACGGTCGGCACGGCGTGCAGGTCGGCGTCGGTGTCCTGGTCGGACGGATTGCCCAGCACCATGCCGGCGCCCCCGGCCCGCTTGACCTCGGCCGACTTGTCCACCCGGGTGGTGACGCCGCGCACGCAGTAGACGATCTTTCCTGCGGCCTTGGCCGGGTCGAGCGAGCCGGCCGCACAGACCTGCGCGTCGGAGTCGGAGGCCGTGCCGGCCTTCACCGACACGGCGGTGACCAGCGGCTTCGGGCCGAGCGGTGCGACGACCGTGGTGCTGGTGCCGCGGTAGGCGGTGCCGTCGCCGAGCCGCACCTCGCCCTGGTAGGGCGCGATGGTGCCGGCCGCGACCGTCGTCGTCCACGGCGCGGTGTTGTCCAGGGTGGAGGGATCGGGGCCGGAGTTCCCGCCGGCGGTCGAGACGAAGACGCCGGCCTGGGCGGCGGCCAGGAAGGCGAGCTGGATCGGGTCGTCGATCGCGGACTCCCCCACACTGCTGCCGATCGAATAGTTGATCACATCGACGCCGTCGGCGACGGCCTGGTCGACGGCCGCGACGAGGTCGCTGGTGTAACCGCCCGTCGTCCCGCCGTCCTTGCCCTGCCAGAGCGCCTTGTAGACGGCGATGGCCGCGCCGGGCGCGACGCCGGAGATCGTGCCGAAGTCGATGCCGTTCGCGGCGGCGGGGACGTCCTTGCCGCCCGCCGCGGTGCCGGCGGTGTGCGAGCCGTGGCCCTGCGCATCGCGCGGGGAGATGTAGTCGGCGCGCTTGTCGGGTGGATTGCCCTTCATCCACTGCTCGCCGAAGTACCGGGCGCTGATCACTTTCTGGTTGCACAGGTTCGCGGTGAACTCCTCGCCGGTCTGGCACAGCCCCGTGAACGTGGAGCCGTCGGCCTTCTTCATGACCGTGACCCCGTCCTTGAGATAGGGCCGGTACGGCGCCGCGTCCGTGGGGGGCTCCGTGCCGAGAGCAGGGCCGGCGAAGGAGGGGTTCTCCGGCCAGATGCCGGTGTCGATGACGCCGACGACGACGCCCTTGCCCGCCTTGTCCGCGCCACCCAGCCCGGCCCACAGCCCGCGGTCGCCCGGCAGACGGAGGAAGTCGGTGGAGACGCGGTCGTCCAGGGCCTTGTGCAGGGTGTCGGGGACGACGGAGACCACGCCCTGGGTCGCGTGCAGCCGCAGCGCCTGGGCCGGGGTGAGCTCCGCGGCGAAGCTGTTGGAGGCGACGGCGTGGTGGGCCGTGGCCGTCGCGCCGACGCCGCGGGCGACCTCGTCCTGCCGCCTGGTCAGGCGCTCGCGGTAACGCCTGGCGTTGGCGCTGGTTGTGTCGACCTTCCTGCCCTTGCCGCCCTTGGTGGGCGCGATGCCTTGCACGCCGCCGTCGTACGTGGCCAGCGGCGGCTCGGCCAGGGTGACGATGTACGGGGTGGCGGCGGTCGCGGGCGGTGCCGCGGCGGCGGCCGGCTGGGCGATGCCCGGAGCGGTGGTGGTGACCGCCAGCGCGGCGGCCAGCGTCAGTGCGCGGTGAACGCGGGTGTTGCGGGACATTGCTCCTCAAGGGGGATGAGCCTGTGTCGCCGTCCGGGGAGGATCACCGGAGGGCCGCAACGGAGTCAAACGCCTTGTGGAGATCTCTGTCGAGATATAGTGCTGACATTTTCGGCCACATGACCAAAAGCGACATTTCGGCAGGTGCTCGGTGGGGGATCGGTCCGTGCTCGGCGCGGTGGGCGTCACGGACTTCGACGAGCGGCTGTACCGGCTCGTGCTGCGCCGGCCCGGCGGGCGGACGGCGGACCTGGCGGCCGAGCTGGGCGTCGGTCCGGCCAGGGTTCGTCCCGGGCTGGCCCGTCTGGCCGACGCCGGGCTGCTGCGCCGTGCCGGCCCCGGCCGGTACGAGGCGGTGCCCCCGGAGGCGGCGATCGAGTGGCTGGTGGACCGGCGGCGCCTGGAGACCGAGGCGCGGCTGGCCGCGGTCAGAACCGTCGTCTCGGACTTCGCGCAGCTCTATCACTCCGGCAGGCTCGGGGCCGCCCGGGCGGGGGTCGTGGAGGTCCTGGCCGGAGAAGAGGCCGTCAAGCGGGTCATGAGCGAGCTGCAGCGGACGGTCGGCGTGGAACTGCTCGGCTTCGACCGGCCTCCGTACGTGGGCCGGCCCGACGACTCGGCGGACACCAACGAGTCGGAGCTGGCGGGCACCCGGCAGCTCCTGGCGCGCGGGGTGGACATCCGGGTGGTCTACTGCCCCGAATCCCTCGATCGCCCCGGCCGCCTGGAGACCCTGATACGGCTGGCGGAAGAGGGGGAACGGTCCCGGTTCGTCGCGCACCTGCCGTTCAAGCTGCGCATCGCCGACCGCAAGATCGGCCTGTTCCCGCTGGTGGACGGGGTTTACGACCACATCGCCCTGCTGCACCCCTCGCGTCTCCTCGACGCGCTCGTGGAGCTGTTCGACGTCTACTGGGAGCGTGGGCGGCCGCTGGCGGGGCTTCCGCACGTGGCGGAGGAACGGCCGGCCGAGGAGGACCTGCTCGTGCTGCGACTGCTGAACGCCGGGCTCAAGGACGAGGCCATCGGCCGGCACCTGGGCGTGAGCGCCAGGACGGCCACCCGCAAGATCGCCGCCGTCCTGGAGCGGCTCGGCGTGACGACCCGTTTCCAGGCCGGCGCGGAGGCTGCCGCCCGGGGCTGGCTCTGATCCGCCGCCCGGGCGAGCGAAGCCGTCAGTGGGCGCCGAGCCCGCGGGAGATCGAACGCGCCGCGGTCCGCACGGCAGGCCCGAGCAGCCGTGGTTCGGCGTGCTCCTCGGGCACGACCACGGACAACGCGGCCGCGATCCGGCCCCCGGCGGCGAAGACGGGCGCCGCCACCGTGACCAGCGGCTCGGGAGCGCGGCGGCGGACCGTGGCCAGTCCCTCCCGCCGTACCTCGGCCAGCGTCCGCCGCAACTCGGCGGGGGAGACCGCGGTCCGCTCCGGCTCGTGCACGAGCGGCCGGGCGAGGATCTCCTCCTGGAAGCCGGGTTCGGCGAAGGCCAGCAGCACGAGGCCCACGCCCGTGGAGTGCAGGGGGAGCCGGCCGCCGACATGGTAGAGCACCGGCATCGCCTGGTGTGCGGAGAGCCTGTCGACCAGCACCGCCTCGTCGCCCTCGCGTACGGCGAGCAGCACGTGCTGGCGGGTGACCTCGGCGAGATCGCCCATGTAGGGCATCGCGACCTGCCGCAGTCCCTGGCCGCGAGGCGCGAGCGAGGCGACCTCCCACAGGCGCAGCCCGATCGAGAAGCGGCCGTCGTCTCCCCGTTCGAGCGCGCCCCACGCCATCAGCCGCTGGGCCAGGCGCAGCGCCGAGCTCGCCGGAATCCCGCTGCGCCTGCTCAGCTCGGCGAGCGTCAGGTAGCGGTGCCGGGTGTCGAAGGCGGCCAGGAGCGACAGCGCCCGATCGACCACCGGATCGCCGTGCGGCGGCCGGCTGCCCCTGACCCGGTGCGCCGGTGCCCCCGGACCGCTCATGGGTGAGCGTGCTCTCTCGTCGAACCCATCGGAGTCTCCGCGCTCGTCTGGCCTGCCGGCACTGTACCCCGGCGTCAGGAGGTGAGCCGATGACCGCCCAGCGAGATCTGCGACTCGGGCATGGGAGCGAAGAAGTCGAAGTTGGGCGGCGGGCCGACCCTCCGCTCCAGCGTCTTCACCACGTGCCTGACGTCGTCGTTCGGACCGGCGAGGTAGAAGGGCTTGCCGTCCTTGCCGAAGGTGATGGCCGGCTTCTCCTCCCACGTGCCGAGGTGCCCGGCCGCTCGGGCGAAGTCCGCGGCCGGCTCGAAGCCGAGATCACGCGCGTAGTCGACCGCGCCGAAGACGAGGTGCCGGACCAGGTCGAGCGGCGCCTCCCGCCAGCCGTTCGGGTAGATCCTGAAGTACCTGGGGAGGAAGCGGTGCAGCTCCACCTCGCTCATCACGTCGGGGCCGAGGGCGTGCTTCACGCCGAGGCAGTAGACGTCGACGAGGTAGGCGCAGACCGACAGCTTGTCCCAGCCGTGCTTGCGCGCCACCACCACGCTCACCGTGCCCGCGGTCTCCTGCTCGCCGGGGACGTCGTCCGCCCAGCCGGCCGTGTCCGGGACGTCCAGTCCCTCGCTCCAGCCGGCGTTGACCCAGCACCCCGCGAGCTCGGCCTCCGGGGCCTCCGTGCTGCTCGCCTGCTCGGCCACCGCCCGGACGTACGGCGCGACCGCCGCCGGTGACATGCCGAGAGCGCGGGCGATCTGCTTGGGGGAGTTGCCCTGTCCGCGGAGCTCGCGGACCTTCTCCAAGATCGAGCTGTCCATAGGGTCCGAAGCCTATCGGCTATCCCTGACGAGCCGGGGTGCGGAAGACCTGACGGCTGTGCCATTCGATATGGCTCACGTCAACGGGGTCGAGACCGGTCTGGGGATCGCGCACGGGCTTTCCCGCCAGGGCGAGGACCAACCGCTCGGCCGCCGGGCTCCGGCCGACGAACTTCCGCGAGACGGCGATCGTCCGGTCGGGGGTCAGCCCGAGGACGCCCTTGTCGAACAGCTTGTGATGGATGGCGCACAGGCACAGCCCGTTGGCGACGTCGTCCGGTCCCTCGAAGGCCCACCAGCGGACGTGCGCGGCGTCCAGACCGACCGCGACGCCGTCCAGCCACCCGTCGTACGCGCAGAAAGCACAGCAGTACTCGTACGCCACGAGCACGTTCTGCCGGAAGGCCGGGTCCCGGCGGGCCGCGGACGGCACGACCTGCTCGGCGGGAGTGACCTGGTCGTTCAGCTCGAGACCGACGAAGCGGCAGATGTCGGGATGCAGGGACGGCTCGAAGTTGGCGTCCAGAAGCTGCCGCGCGAGCCGTACGACCAGGTGGGAGTCGTCGGTCAGGGCGCGCAGGAGATCGGGGTGGAGCCGGCCGGTGGCCTGGGCCGCACGCAGGCGTCCGAGCTCCGAGCCGGGACTGCCCGGCCCGTGCACCGTGTCGACGAGCCAGAGGCCGTCGCCGGTGAGGTGGTGGAAGGGATAGCCGGGGCTGGTCTCGCGCGGCGGGCCGAACTCCCTGAGCAGGGCCTTGAGATCCGCTTCGGCGGAGCTGAACGGGATCGGCCGGCCGCCCTCACGCTGGAAGCGGCCGAGGGCGTAGAGCAGCAGGAGCGGCTTGTGCGGCGCCCGTTCGCCCTGCCGCGTCCAGCGGCGGATCCCCGCGACGCGCTCGACCCAGTCCATGACCGACACCATACGGTGATCTCCACTCACCGGACCGGGGACCGCCACCCGCGTCGGCGCGCGCAGGGGGAAGCCGGTCGTGCTCGTGGTGGACGCGGGCGCCATGCACGCGGCCGGGCATCGCTTCCGGGTGAGCGCCAACGGCGTCTGGCTGGTGGACCACGTACCGCCCGGCTTCATCCGCTGGTGAGGGTCGCCATTGGCGACTCATCGGCATGCGCCTCCTATTTCAGTGGCGATCCCCGCATATCCGCCCTATATCGTTCCTGCGTGGAAGATCTCATCATCGCCCGGCGTCTGCGTGTCCCCGTCGACGACGCGGGGGACGACACGCCCGGTTGGGGTGGGGTGGCCGCCCGGCAGCTCGACGCGGCGCTGCTCAGCGTGGGCTTCACGTGCTCGCCGGCGCTGCTCGACCGCCTGGCTCGGCTGCCCGGTGAGCGGGTGATCGACCTCGGCGTGCGCGTCCTGGCCGTGGTCCGCCGGCTGGTCGGCGACCACGTCGAACACAACGCCTACTTCATCGACTTCCCGAAGAACGTCCCGGACACCCTGGAGTTCTGGGCGGGGCTGTTGCGCGAGGCCATGCTCGATTCGGTCGCCGCCGCCCGGCTCCAGCCGGGCATCCTCAACCTGCTGGACCTGCCGCGCTACGGCGGCTACCAGCACACCTACGCCGACCTGCTGGCCGCGCACGCCGAGCTGGTCCCCCTGGCCCGCGACCGGGTGACCGTGCTGGAGCTGGGCGGAAGCCTGCGGGACGAAGCGCGAGAGCTCTACCTCTCGCTGGCCGGCTCCGAGGTCCCGCTCGCCGCCGAGGACCTGGCCGCTCTGCGCGCGCTGGCCGCCTTCTGCACCGACGACCAGCCCGAGCACGTCCCGGTGCGCGAGAACCGGGCCGTCATCAACGAAGTACGGCTGGCCGCCGGGCAGCCGCTGCTCGTCGACACCGTGACAGACGTGCTCCGGCTGGCCGCGCTCTGCTCCGACGGCGACGTCACCCTGGCCACCCCCACGCGCCTGCGCTCCTTCCGCCGCGCCGAGCGCCGCATCCTGCTGGCCGCTCTGGACACCGTCCCGGCCGCCAAGCACGGGGACGTGCTACGCCACCGGGAGCAGTGGAAGCGGCTCGGTGAGCGGCTGCACCCCCACGAGTACCCGCAGTTCCCCGGGGCGGCCCAGGTCTTCGACGTGGCCAGAGGCGTGCGCAAGGCGGTGAGCTTCGGCGGCCGGGTCGAGGCCGCGCTGGCCGGTGGCCGTACCGAAGAGGCCGTCTCGCTGCTGGAGCACACGCCCGGCGCGCTGCTGCGCCGCCTCGACCACCTGCTGCGCGTGGGTGGCGGCTCCGCCGTGCTGGAGGCGGCGGAGAGGTCCGTCACCCGCGCCTCCGGTCGCGTGCTGCTCTCCCTGAGGGAGCACCTGCAGAACCGGCTCGCCCCGGTGAACCGGGTCTTCACCAACAGGTACGGCAGAGCGTGGGCGACACCCGACACCCGCGCCCCGCTCGACGAGGAAGCCCTCAACCGGACGCTCGCCATCCTGGACGAGGAGATCGGCCGGCGCCTGCCCGACCTCGGCGAGGTGATCGCCGACCCCGACGTACTCGACGTGGCTCTGCCCCTGTCGGGTAAGGCGGTCGCGCCCGGGCTCGGGATGCTGCCCCGCGGCTCGCTGTCGCCCGTGGACGGTGAGCTGCTCCGATTCTTCGTGCACTGGCGACAGCGCGAGCGGCGCACCGACTACGACCTGTCCGCGCTCATGCTCGACTCCACCTATGACAACCCGACCCACATCTCGTGGACGTCCTACACCAACGACTTCGCGACCTACTCGGGCGATCTCACCGAGGCCCCCGACGGCGCCTCGGAGTTCATCGACGTGCGTCTGCCCCTCGCCACCAAGCCGATCGTCATCCCTCAGGTCAACATCTATGCCGGGGAGCGGTTCGACGAGGCGGCCGAGGCGTTCTTCGGCTACATGACCAGGGACGCCGCCCAGGAGGGCAGGCCGTTCGAACCGCGCACCGTGCGGATGAAGTCCGACCTGCGTGGATCCGGCCGCATCGCGCTCCCGCTCGTCTTCCTGCGGGGGGACGACGATGCCTGGCGGGTGAAGTGGTTGCATCTTTACCTGTCGGGCTATCCGGCGTTCAACCAGGTGGAGGGCAACCGGGTCACCGCGTCGCTGCTCGTGCGCTCGATCGTGGAGCGGGACTACCTCCGGGTCGGTTACCTGGTCGACCTGCTACGGACCAAGTCCTCCGCGTCCTCGACGGGCGGGCAGGTCACGTACATCGGGCTTGAGGCACCCGCCGACCTTCCGGAAGGGGCCCGGGTCTACACGCCCGCCACGCTGCACGAGTTGATCCCGGCCTGATATCTTGCTGACCGCAAGGCCATGGGAGGGCTTCCTTCTCACCTCTTTTGGAACCGGTCTGCCCGTACGGGCGCCGGTCTGGATCTAGCTTTCCCGCCTTCCTTGCGCTCCGGCGGGTGAGGCCATTCGGAGGCTTCCTTCTCACCTGGTTCAATTCCAGGTAGGCCCGTAATGGGCCTGCTGGCGACTTAGCTTCCGAGCCCTCCTCACCCGCCCCGGCGAACCGCCGGCCGCAGCAGTCTCCGACCTCGTTCCGCCGCCGCTGCGGCATGACGGGTGGCTGACGATCCCCTTGCGTGGTTGCTCGAACTCAAAGTAACGAATCAATTGCAGTAAGTGACGTAGAGCCTCGCCGTCTCTGTCGAGGCGGATACGGTCACGCAGTGGCACTAGCCGAACACGAAGCGCTCGTCCGTCTGTTCTGCGAGCGACCCGACCTCGCCGCCGACCTGCTCACTCGCTCCCTCAGGGTCGACCTGCCCGACTACGACTACGCGGGCCTCGAATCGGCCGACCTCACCGAGGTCACACCTACCGAACGTCGCGCCGACTCGGTCATAGCCTTCCGTCGTAAGAGCCCCGACGATGAGCCCGAACCCGTCCTGGCTGTGATCGTGGAAGTTCAGCGCGACCGCGATTCCGACAAGCTCTGGTCCTGGCCCCTGTACCTCAGCAGTCTGCGCAGCCGATTGAAATGCCCGGTCATGCTCCTGGTCGTCGCGCCGGACGCGGCGATCGCCCGTTGGTGCGCCCGCTCCATCGAACTGGGTCATCCCGGTATGGTGCTGACCCCGCTCGTCGTCGGGCCCGCCGAGGTTCCGGTGATCACCGACCCCGGCCAGGTGGCGGAGGACCTCGAACTCGCCGTACTGTCGGTGATCCATCATGCCGACACGCCGCAGGGCCCGGAGATCCTCGAAGCCCTGCTCACGGCGTTGCACAATCTCGACCGCGATCAGGCGGGTATGTACGCTGACATGGTGCGCGCGGCGCTGCCCGGGGAGATCTGGGATCACTTGGAGAAGCACTTGAAGACCGAGACCTACGAGTACCTGAGTGACTGGGCTCGCGACAACATCGCCAAGGGCAAGGCGGAGGGCAAGGCGGAGGGTAAGGCGGAAGGCAAGGCGGAGGGACAGGCCGAGGCGATCCTCACTGTTCTGTCGGCCCGGGGCATCGAGGTGTCCGAGGACATCTCCGAGAAGATCCGGAAGTGTCACGACCTCGACCGGCTGACCGCCTGGCTCCGAGCAGCCGCCACGGTCGACTCCGCGGACGTCCTCCTGGACGACGAGCTCTGATACGCGGCCGCCGGATCGTCCAGCACTGCGATGGCGATCCGGCGACAGGTGACCCGGCCTGTGCGCGTCAGCGGGGGACGATCGGCAGCGTGATGTACGAGTCGGGGAAGACCTTCTGGTGCTGGACGACCAGGTCCGCCTCGGTCGCCCCGGCACGGCCGGTCCCCGGGTTGCGGTCGAAACGGGGGAAATTGGAGCTGGAGATCTCCACGCGGATGCGGTGACCGGCCTTGAAGACCTGGCTGGTGGCGACCAGGTCGACGGCGAACGTCCCTGAGGACTCGGAAACGCGGACGATGCCGTCGATCACGCTCATCGCCCGGCCGTCGGGATACACGTCCACAAGTTTGGCGGTCCAGTCGGTCGAGGCGGCGGAGGTCTCCGCGTGCAGGGTCACCGACACCGGGCCCGTCACCTCGACGTCGGAGGCGAGCACCTCGGTCGAGTAGCAGAGCACGTCGGGCCGCCGCTCCACGTCGCGCTGGTCCTGCGGGCCGACGTTGGTGGGGTCGGCCAGCAGGGTCGGCCCGCCGACCGTCGGGACCGGGTCACGCGGGTCGAAGGTGAAGGTCGCCGGCTCGTACGCCGAGGGAGGCTCGGGGGAGAGCAGGCCGTCCGCGTGCAGGTAGTAGGCGGTCTCGACGGCGCGCTCCAGCGGCCAGGCCTCCTCGTCGCGCCAGACGTCGTCGCCCATCACGAAGATCTTCACGGCGGGGCCGGTGTCCTCGCCCTTCAGGAACGCGAGCTGCCGCTGTTCCAGCCCGATCGCCTGTCCAGAGGCGGCGGCACCGAAGAACAGCCGCCCGGTGCCCGCGGCGCCCGGCGCGAGGTGGGACCAGGGGCCGATGACGAGAGGACCGCCCAGGCGGCGGTGGTTCTCCAGCGTCCCGCCGAGGAACAGGTCGAACCAACCCGCCACGTGCATGACCGGCACCTCGATGCGGTCGTGGCGCAGCGTCTCGGCCAGTTCCTCCCAGTACGCGTCGCGCTCGGGATGCGAGGTCCAGTCGCGCCACCAGGGAATGCCGGGAATGTCGCCCACCGGCAGGGTGCGCGCCGCGCCGTCCTGGTCGTCCAGGACGGGAAGAACCGCGGCGAACCCCGCGCCGACGTCCTCGCCGGCCTCGGCGGCGTGCAGCAACCCCAGCAGCGACTGCATGGCGCCCCAGTTGAGAGCCGACCCCAGCGCGAACGCCCCGCCGTGATATTTGAGACCGTCGTGGAAATCGTGCGGCGTCATCGAGGCGACCACGGCCTTGAGCCCCGGCGGCCGCGTCGCCGCCGCCTGCAGTGCGCATCCGGCGAGGTAGGACATGCCGCTCATCACGACCTCGCCGTTCGACCAGGGCTGCGAGGTGATCCAGGCGATCGTGTCGTGGCCGTCGGCGCCCTCGTCCGCCCACGGCCGGAACTCGCCGTCGCTGCTCCCGCGTCCTCGGCAGTGCTGCAGCACCACCGCGAAGCCGACCCTCAGCGCGGGTGTCACCGGGGCCATCCGGAACGAGTCCTCGCCGTACGGCGTGCGCATGAGCAGCGCCGGGAACGGGCCGCCGTCGGCCGGCCGGTGGACGGAGCCGCGCAGGATGGTGCCGTCCCGCATCGGCATCGGGACGTCGTGCTCGACGCTGACCGGGAGCGGGGGGCGGTCGAGCTTCGGCATGGGGACTCCTCAGGTCAGGGCGTAGGCGTCGTAGCGTACGGCGGCGGCCACGCGGGCGGCCGAGGCCACGGCGAGGGTGCGGTTGAGCCAGAGATATCGATCATCGCCGGTCTCGAAGCGGCAGAACAGCCGGAAGTAGTACTCCGACGGGTCCACGTCCTCGCCCCGCGCGAGGCGGCCGAGCACCGCGGGGGAGCCGTGCCGGACTCCACTGGTGGTGATGTACAGATGCGCGCCGTCGTGCGTGCGCAGCGTGTAGCGGGTGTCGATGCTGATCATGCCGTCGGCGTGGACGACCTGCCAGTCGGCACCGCCGGGCAGCACGGTGCCCGACAGGCGGGGACCGTCGAACGTCCCGCCCACGATGTTGACCACACGGCGGTGGCCCCACTGAGAGTCACCCAGGTCGAGCACGGGGTCGAGATCCACCCGAAACGTGGCGAGCGGTTCCAGGTTCACGAGGCGGCACTCCGATCGACGCTCCACGACGGGCGTTCGTTGAGCGAGGCGGGGTCGAACCCGGCCGTGCGCTTGTAGGAGGCGGCGATCTCCGCCCGCTCGGTGTGGGGGATGACCTGTTCGATGTCGTCGAACCCGCCGGGCGCGCGTTCGTGGGCGAGCTTCATGACGATCTCCGGGCCCATCTCGCGGTTCGACAGTTGCAGCGCCGTCGTGGCCGGGCGGCGCGTCTCCTCGTACGCCGCCAGGTCGCCCCGGGCGAGGGCGTACGCCAGCACCCGGGCGTCGATGATCGCCTGGGAGGCGCCGTTGGAGCCGATCGGATACATCGCGTGCGCCGCGTCGCCGAGCAACGTGACGTTGCCGAAGGTCCAGCGCGGGAGCGGGTCGCGGTCCACCATCGGGTACTCGTACGCGGTCTCGGCTCCGGCGATGATCCCCGGCACGTCGAGCCAGTCGAAGTGCCAGCCGGCGAAGTGCCTGCCGATCTCGGCCAGGTCGGCCGGGCGGTTCCAGTTCCCCCGGTCCGAGGCGTCGCCGTCCAGAGGCCGCTCCGCGATCCAGTTGATCAGGGTGCGGTCGCCGGTCTCGATCGGGTAGGCGACGAACTTCTGCGTGCCGTCGCCCGCCATGATCATCGATCGCCCGGTCAGGAACGGCTCGCCGTAGGTGACGCCCCGCCACAGGACGAGACCGTTCCACGGCGGCGGGCCCTCGCCGGGGTACAGATGGGCGCGCACGGCCGAGTGGATCCCGTCCGCGCCGATCAGCAGGTCCTCGCTGCCGGGGCCGGTGATCCGGCTGCCGGCTCGTACGGCGTCCGGGCCCAGCCGGTCCACCACCGCCTCCAGTAGGAGCATCTGGAGCCTGCCGCGATGGACGGAGTACTGCGGCCAGGCGTAGCCCGCGGCCAGACCTCGGGGCTCGGACCAGATCGGTGTGCCGTAGCGGTTGAAGTAGGCAAGTTCGGCCGTGGCGACGCCGATCTCCGCCAGCCGGTCGGCGAGTCCCAGCTCGGTCAGCTCCCGTACGGCATGGGGGAGGAGGTTGATCCCGACGCCCAGCGGCCGGATCTCGGGGGCGGCCTCGTGCACGGTCACGTCCTCGAACCCGGCCGCGTGCAGGCTGAGCGCGGCGGTCAGCCCGCCGATGCCCGCTCCGGCGATGACGATGCGCACGGGCGCCTCCGGGAAACGAGAGGTTGTTATGGCCGTAACAATATTCACGACACCCCTGCGGCTGCGCAAGACTTGACCGGTGAACAGCGAGCCCGACACCCGGCCGGATCTCGGCGTGGACGTGCCGCCTGACCTGCGGTACGCGGCGTACGCGCGCGAGCGCCTGGCGGCCATGCCGCCTCCGGCCGACGCCGAGGCGTTCGCGCTGGCCTATCACCTGCTCCAGCTCGCCTACCTGCTGGTCACCGACCTGGAGACCCGGATCCACCGCCCGCGCGGCCTGACGCTGCCCGGTTTCCGGCTGATGTTCAAGCTCTGGCTGCTCGGCCCCACCCAGCCCGTACGGCTCGCCGAGATCTCCGCCATGTCGCGGTCCGCGGTGACCAACGCCGTCAACACCCTCGAACGCGGCGGCCTGGTCGAACGCCGGCCCGTGCCGGAGGACGGCCGCGCGGTGGTCGTCACACTGACCGCGGCGGGCGAGGCGGCCGTGCGTGAGGCCTTTTCGGAGCAGACCCGCAGGGAGCGGGAGTGGTTCGCCTGCCTCGGCCCCGCCGAGCGCGAGCAGATGACCGCCCTGCTGGCCCGGATCCTCCACAGCCGACCGGCGGATCTTTCATAGGACAAACCGGGGTAGTCGCCCAGAAGCTACCCGTAAAGTGCTCGCAGGCGTCCCCGGGGGCGGGACGCGCCCGCTTCACGGTGAGGACCGCACCAGTGGCCGTTTCCGAGCAGTTCCCGCCGTTCGCGGCGCCGGACTCCGACGCCGCGGCCGAGGACCGGCCCGGCGGCGCGGAGCCGGACCCGTTCCCCGGCGACACTCACTGGTACGACCTCCCGGACGACGACGCCGCGCCGGAGGAGGGCGAGCCCCTCAGCCTGGCAAGGCACCTCTGGCGCGCGCTGCGGCGGCGCTGAAGCGCCTTGCGGTGAACGCCGCGTCAGGCGTCGCGCCGCCGGGTCGCGGCGTCGACGAGCAGCCCGAGCCCGACGCCCAGCATCCATACGTCCTTGCTGACGCCGATGCCCGCCGGGCTCGGCCAGATGCTGCGGGGCTTGTGCAGCGCGGGCGTGCGCAGGTAGAGCGCGAGCAGGCCGCTGGAGAACCCGGTGAGCGCGGCCCCGGCGACCGCCGCCGGCACGAACGGCGTCAGGAGCGCCACGCCCGTCGTGATCTCGGCCGCCGACAGCAGCTTGAGGAACCGGCGAGGCGGAACGGACTTCAGGAACGGGAAGGCGCCGACGGCCATGCCGTGAATGCCGGCGGCTTGATCGTCGTCGCCGTTCCACTTCTCCACGCCGGAGTGCAGGATGTACGCGCCCGTGGCCACCCGCCCCGGCACCTCCCGGGCTCTCATGAACGTCATCGGCGACTCCTGTCCGTTTTGGGCTGTGCCGTCCGGCCTGCGACGATACTCGCCCGCCAGGCGGAACCGACGCCCGGGGTCCGGCCCGCGGGCGCGGCGAGCGTGGGCGTCATCGCCGGGGAAGCCCGGGTGTCCCCGTGTCCTCGCCGGTCACCTGGTCGAGCAGTTCGAGCAGGTGGTGGTAGGTCTTCCCGGTGGCGCGGGTCATGCCGATCTCGCACGTGCGGTTGACCGACGCGTGCGCGGTGAAGCCGCCCTCGGTCACCGAGGCGGCCTCGGCACGGGTGGCGGAGGCGGTCAGTTCCGGGTGGAGCAGGCCGCGGTCGCCGGCGAAGGCGCAGCATTGCCATCCGTCCGGGACGACGACCTCCTTCGCCACCGCCTCGGCGACCTTCGTGACGGCGGTGTCGAGGCCGAGCC
>NZ_BOOF01000049.1 GCF_016863095.1 Microbispora siamensis
GGCGTGTGGCCGGTATTGACCGTTGGTCGGATGCTGGTTGCGGCGGATCTCCCGGCTGATGGTGGACGGTGCACGGCCAAGCTCGCGTGCGATCTCGCGGATCGAGACCCGCTGCCGTAGCCGGTCGGCGATGTGGATGCGCTCGTCTTCCCGTAGGTAGCGGGACGTGTCAGAAGGGGGCGCCGCCGGTCGTCTGACCGGCGGCGCCCCCCTTTGCTTGCCTGTCGGCGCCCTGCCGTTGCGCCACCGCTTCCCCGTGCGGTAGTTGATCCCGACGATCCGGCACGCCTCCATGCTGCTGAAGCCTTGATCCATAAGCCGGAAGTATTCCTCCCGCTCACAGGTCAGCTTCTTCGGTCCCTGCGGCGTCCGGATCTTGCGAATCTCGAACTCCATCGCACTCCCCAAGCCGGGGTGTTGCGACGACCGCTAGAAGGGAGGGCGCCCGGGAAGGTGCCTTTCGCCGGCCGGATGACCGCTTCGCCGGGGTCCTTACGCGACGGCGGCGGGAGCCCAGAGACCGTCGATCGCCTGCTCCGCCGCGGCGAGGCTCTTGTCGGCCAGCGGAATCAGCTCGGTCATGGAGGGTGTGACGTAGGCGAGGGTGAGCTCTGCCGTGATGAAGCGCGGCTGCAGGCCCGTCATGGACAGGCCGTGGGGAAGCCACGGCTCCGCGTGGTCCCATCCCTCGCGGGGCGTCCCCGTCCCGTACCCGCCGCCGCGACTCGCGAGGACCAGGAAGTCACGCCCGCCCAGCAGGCCCTCGCCCGTCGCGGGGTCGTACGACAGCCCTGGGGCGATGAGGTGGTCGACCCAGGACTTGACGGCGCTGGGCGCCCCGAAGTTGTAGAGCGGGAGCCCGAGCACGATCGTGTCGGCCTCCCTCACCTCACCCACCAGCTGTTCCGTCAACGCCCACGAGGCCGCCTGGGCCGGCGTGTGCTGCTCCGGCGGGAGCATCCGGGCCAGGCCGTTCTCCTGGTCGAGATGCGGGAGCGGGGCGCTGCCCAGGTCGCGGTAGGCGACGGTGCCCCCGGGATGCGCGGCGCGCCAGGCGGCGACGGCCCGCGCGGTGAGCTTGCGGCTGACGGAACGCTCGCCCTGGATGCTCGCGTCGATGTGCAGCAGATGAGGCATCTCTTAACCCTCCACAGATGATTGATGCTACGCAAATGATTAGTCCTCTGTCTGTCGCAGGTCAAGTCGGTTAGAGTTGGACCATGACGTCCCTGCCCGTCGTCAACCAGCCGGTGCACCGGTGTGGCGCGCTGCTCGAACATCTCGCGCGCCGGCTGCGTCTTCGTTCCGAGTCGGTGCTCGCGCCGCTCGGCCTGCGCCCCCGTCACCTCGTCGCCCTCACGGTGCTGCGGGACCGCGGCGGCAGCACCCAGCAGGCGCTCGCGAGCACGCTGGAGATGGACGGGACGAATGTCGTCGGGCTGCTCAACGACCTGGAAGCCGAGAAGCTGATCGAGCGGCGGCGGTCGCCGGAGGATCGCCGCAGGCACGTCGTCGAGCTCACCGAGGCGGGCGCGAAGCGGCTCGCGAAGGCCGAGTTCGCGCTGGCGGCGGTCGAGGACGAGGTGCTCGGCGCGCTCGACCACGACCAGCGGGAGACCCTCTACAGCCTGCTCCAGCAGGTGGCCACCGGCGGCATGGAGGCCGCCTGTGTGGAGGTGGACGTCTGCGACGAAGCCCCACCCTGCTGAGGGCGGGCGCAGGGCTGCCGGCCTGCCTCCGGTAGGAGATCGCAAAATCTGGAAGTACGTACTAATCTACGTTCTTACTATGAACCACGTAGATTCCTATGCGCACGATCCTGACGGCTTCCTTTACGACCCGCGAGCCAGGGCGGCGATGGCGTGGATCGCCGGTGACGATGGCGACCTCCCCGCGTTCGAGGCGAGCGCAGCGGTCCGCACCGCGTCTCACGCGGTCGAGCGCCTCCGCTCCCACGGCTCAGAGGGCAGGGGCGTCAGCGCGGGCGCTCTCGATCTGCTGATCCGGCTCGCCGCGAGCGAGCAGGGGATCAGCATCGGCGAGCTCGCCCGGGCCGCCGGGGTCAGCTCCCGCAACGTCACCGGCCTGGTGGACACCCTCGAACGCGACGGGCTGGTCCGCCGGGTCCCCGACCCGAATGACCGGCGTTCGGTCCTCGCCGAGATCACCCCCGCCGGCAGGGCGTGGATCGAGGATTTCCGCAAGCCGTCGAGGCTCGCCATGAAGGCGCTGTTCCAGGGGTTCGCACCCGAAGAACTGGTCGTCCTGCGCGACCTGTGCCTGCGCCTGGCCGTCAACCAGCAGCGCCTCGCCGCCCACCTTCGTCAGAACGGATCGCAGCCGTGAACGCGACCACTCGGGAACAGACGCGCCGCGCCGTACGCGGGTACCACGAGGCCCGTTTCCGCGGGGACGCGACCGCCGCCGCGGCGCATCTGGGGGAGCCCTTCCGGTTCCAGAGCCCGTTCTTCAGCTCCGACGACCGGGCCGGGCACCTGGCGACGTTGCCGGGGTTCGTGTCGATCGTGACCGGGGTGGACCTCATCAGCGAGCTGTACGGCGAGGCCGAGGCGACGCTCGTGTACGACGTGCACACCGCGACGCCTGCCGGGACGCAGCGCACCGCCGAGCACTTCCGCCTGGACGGCGGCAAGATCGTCTCGATCATGCTGGTGTTCGACGCCTCGCCCTGGCAGCCGATGAGAGCCGAGATCGAGCCGTGACCACCAGGTCGCCCGCCCGAGTGAACCCGCGGGGCCCCGGGCACGAAAGGCCCCGCGGGAGTACGGGGGTCAGCCGTTGACCTCCAGGGCCACGCGTACGGCCGACTCCAGCGCACCCTCGATCCAGGAGTGCTTCAGCGAGGTGTGCTCGCCGGCGAAGTGCAGCGGACCCTCGGCGGCGGCGATGGCGGGGTGGATCTCGGTCATCTGGCCGGGCGTGAAGACCGCGGCCTCCCCGAAGGCGTAGCGGTTGCGCATCCAGCTCTGGGTCTGGCCGCGGCCCGTGTAGAACTCCGTGATGCGGTCTCCGTGCACCTCCTGGAGCCCGCGCAGCGCGTAGCCGTACCGTTCCCCGTCGTCCATCGAGTCCCAGCGGGTCGCGTCGTCGGCCCATGAGTAGCTGGCCAGCACGACGCCGCCGTCGCTGCCCGGCACCGGGTGCGAGGGGAAGTAGATGAACCGGTTGGCGTTGTCGCAGACCGACCCGCCGCCCGTCACGTGCGTCACCGGCCCGGGGCGGTAGCGGCCCCCGAGCTCGCGCTTCCAGTCCTCCTCGGTGAACTCCCACCAGCGCTTGCTGAACTCCAGCAGCACCTTGGTCGCGGAGTCGTAGTGCAGTTCCATGATCGAGCGGCGCTTGCGGTAGGACAGGGCCGGTGCGATCTCGACGTGGCGCAGCGCGGAGAACGGGACCGTGATGATCGCCACGTCGCCCTCGAACGTCTCCCGCGGCGTCTGCCGGGTGAACTCCGACTCCGTGCTGCCCGCCTCGCTGACCGTCGAGATGCGCACGCCCCGGTCGGTCGTCTCGATCCGTACGGCCCTGCGGTCCATGCGGATCTCGTCGCGCAGGCCCGGCTCCAGCGCGTACGGCAGTTCCCTGCTGCCGCCGGCCATCTCCCAGTAGGTCACGGCCGGGTTGACGAGGCTGCGGGTGAGGAACGTGTGCATGAACGACAGCGGCAGCCGGGAGGTGAGGTTCTCCAGCGTGCCGATGGCGTCGATCGCCTCGTCGCCGAGCTTCGCGTGCTCCTTGAGGTAGGCGTACATCGAGTAGCCGTCGAAGTCGTACAGCAGCCGGGCCCAGCCCTCGATCTGCTCGGGCAGCGGCTTGTCGACCCGCTTGTCGCCCCTGCGTACGGAGAAGTAGTCCCTCGCCGGGTCCAGGGCGGCGTCGAGGATCTCGGCCGCGGTCCTGTCGTCCCTGAGGCCGAACGACGCGTTGATCTTCCGGGGGTCCTTGGCGTACTCGTCTCGCCGCTGGATGATGCCGTTGACGTGGATGAACGTGTGGTTCATGCGAGGGGGCGCAGTGAAGGCGCCCTTGGGCGGGCCGGAACGCCACACCTGTCCCGAGTACGAGGTGTAGACGACCGGCGGCACCGGACCGCGGGGCACGGCGCCGGGCGGCACGTCGACGTTGTAGAAGGGCCGGCGCGTGATCCCCAGCTTGTCGATGAGCGCCAGCGTCAGCGGGTGGAAGTCCGGGATCCGCATGGCCCCCGCCTCGGCGTACTGCCGCCGGTCCCGGAAACCCGTCCGGAAGGTCTTGATCCGGCCGCCGATCCTGTTGCCGTTGGCCTCGATGACGGTGACATGGTGCCCGGCCCGCTTCAGCAGTGTCGCGGCCACCAGGCCGGAGATGCCGGCCCCGACGACCAGGACCTTCTTGGGCGTACGGGTCCTGGGCAGGCCGTCGTCGATGAGCACCCGCAGGTATCGGTGCTTGAGGTCGTTGCCGTTCCCGTCGACGAGCAGGTGGTCGCGCGCCACCCGAAGGCAGGTCTGCCAGCGCTCCCCCGCGTACGGCGCGCGCGCCGCCGAGGCGGGGGCCGTGCCCAGGGACGGACTCATGACCGATCCCACCGCGCCCAGCCCGGCCAGCTTGGCGAATCCCCGACGGTCGATTGAGACCACGAACTCCTCCTCCGTGAGTCGATTACGGAGAGTGAGTTTCGGGGTCGTGGTCATACGACGGCGCGCGACGCGCCGGGGGTGTGCAACTGGTGTCCCAGGAAATGGTCAAGACGAGGGCGGCTCGTCCAGCGTCCGCTCCCAGAACACCTCGTCATGCCATGCGCCGTCGAGGAAGATGTGGGCGTGGGCGACCCCCCAGGGGCGGAAACCGTTGGCGCGCAGCACCCGCTGCGAGGCCAGGTTCTCCATCCGGGTGTGCGCCTCCGCGCGGTGCAGTCCGAGCTCCTCGGCCATCACGGTGAGTATCCGACCCACCGCCCGGGTCGCGTGCCCCCGGCCGTTGCAGGCCGAGGCGACCCAGTAGCCGAGGAAGCCCTTGCGGAAGGGGCCGCGCAGGATCGTGCTCACGGTCACCTGACCGACGACCTCGCCGTCCGCGAGGATGACCGCGGGCCATCGCTCGCCCCGGCCGTGCTCGTCGAGCAGCGTCTCGATGCGCCGGCGCTGCCCGGCCGCCGTGTAGAACTCGTCCGGCTGGGCCGGTTCCCAGGCGGCGTACGCCCGCCTGTCGCGGGCGCGGTGCGCCGCGATCACCTCGGCGTCGTCCACCCGGATGAGCCGGATCGTGGTGTCCTGGTCCGCCATGCGCCCCTCTCCTCGGCAAGTGTCCCGGCCGTCGCGGTCCGCGCCGCCGGGCGATCGTATCCCCGCCGGTGTCGTCCGGTTGGCCGGGGATGCAACGGCTGGACCGGTTCACGCCGTCTCCCTACCATTGGCCCGTGCGGCTGAACGTCCTCGGTCCCATGGAACTCGTCGTGGCCGGGCAGGCCGTGCCGGCCGGGCCGCCCAAGCAGCGAGCGCTCCTGGCCCTCCTCGTGATGAACGCCGATCGGGTGCTCCCGGCGGACGTGCTGGCCGACCGGCTCTGGGGCGGCAGCCCGCCCGCGAGCGCGCAGGGCAGCCTTCAGGTGTACGTCTCCAACCTGCGCCGCCGCCTGGAGCCCGGCCGGAAGGCCGGGGCTCCGGCCACGGTCCTGGTCAGCGCGGCCGACGGGTACGGCCTGATGACCGGCGGGATCGACCTCGACACGCGGGACTTCGACGTGCTCGTGTCCACGGGGTCGGGGCACCTGGGCGAGGGACGGCACGAGCGGGCGGCGGCCGTGCTCACCGAGGCGCTCGCCCTGTGGCGGGGCGACGCGTACGCCGACGTGCGGTCCGAGGAGTGGGCGCGGCCGGAGATCGCCCGCCTGGAGCAGCTCCGGCTCGACGCGGTCGAAGGGCTGGCGGAGGCGCTGCTGGAGCTGGGCCGCCACACGGACGTGGTCGCGCGGCTCGAACCGTTCGTGCACGACCACCCGCTGCGGGAGCGGGCCTGGGAACTGCTCACGCTGGCGCACTATCGGTCGGGCCGTCAGGCGGCGGCGCTGGAGTGCCTGCGCAGGGTGCGCGAGGTGCTGGCGGGCGAGCTGGGCATCGATCCCGGCCCCCGGCTGCGCGAGCTGGAGACCGCCGTGCTGCGCCAGGACGCCGCGCTGACCGCGGCGGCGAGGCCCGCCGCGCCGCCCCCCAGACGATCCGACCCCAGACGATCCGACCCCAGACGATCCGACCCCGGACGACGAGACCCTGGGCGACGCGCGGACGACGGGCCGTTCGTGGGACGTGAGAGCGCGCTGGAGTTCCTGGCCGGCGCGGTGAAGGCGGCGTCCACGGCCCCGCAGGTCGTGCTCGTGGACGGCGAGCCGGGTGTCGGCAAGACGAGCCTGCTCAGGAGGTTTCGCGCGACGGCCGGCGTCCCGGTGGGGTGGGGGTCGAGCCCCGACCACGAGACGGCGCCCGCCCTGTGGCCGTGGGAGCAGGTGCTGCGTGACCTCGCGGACGCGGCGCCCGGCGCCGTCCTGCCCGAGGAGGTCCGCACGTTCCTGTCGGGCGGGGTGGAGGCGATCCCGGCGTACGACGCGCAGGGGGCGCGGCTGCGGTTCTTCGAGGCGGTCGGGACGTTCCTGGCCGATCTCGGCCCGGTGGCCGTCGTCCTGGAGGACGTCCACGCGGCCGACGACGCGACGCTGCGCCTGCTGGTCCATGTCGCGTCCACCGCGCGGCCGGGCCTGGTTGTCGTGGCCAGCTTCCGGCGGCACGAGGCGTCGTCGCTGACCGCCACCCTGTCGGCGCTGTCCCGGCTCGGCGCGCGCAGGCTGGGGCTGGACGGGCTCGCGACCGAGGAAGTGCGCGCGCTCGTGCGGGAGCTGTCCGGCCGCGACCCGGGCAGCCGGAAGGCCGGGGAACTGCGCGGCCGCACCGGAGGGAACCCGTTCTTCCTCGCGGAGCTTGCCCGGGCGGGCGAGGAGCTGCCGCAGGGCGTGCTCGACGTCGTGCTGCACCGGGTGGCCGGGCTGGGGGAGGAGACGGCCGCCCTGCTGGAGCTGGCCGCGGTCGCGGGCGACGAGTTCGAGGCGCGGGTCATGGCCGAGGTCGCCGGGCGCGACCTGGGCGACCTGGTGCCGTCGCTGGACGCGGCGCTCGCGGCCGGTCTGATCCGCGAGTCGGGCGCCAGGCTGGGCGGATACGCGTTCGCGCACGCCCTGGTGACCGACGCGTTGCTGTCGCGCCGCTCCCGCCTCTGGCGGGCGGGCGCGCACGCGCGGCTGGCCGGCGTGCTCACGCGCGCGTACGGCGACCGGGACGACCAGGCGGCGACCATCGCGCGGCACTGGCTGGCGGCGGCCGAGCTGGGCCCGGAGCCTGCCCGCATGGCGATGGACTACGCCGCCCGTGCCGCGCGTGCGGCCATGCGCAGGCACGCGCTCGACGACGCGGCCACCTCGTGGCAGGAGGCGCTGGCCGCGGCCGAGCTCACCGGGGCGGAGGCGGCCGAGCGGTTCGAGCTCGCGGTCGGGCTGGCCGAGAGCCGCTACGCCGCCGGGCGGTACGACGAGGGCTACGAGGCGGTCGAACAGGCGCTGGCCCTCGCCGGAGACGACCTGGAGCGGGCCGTGAGGGCCGCCGACATCGCGATGGGGCACGGTGTCTGGGTCCCCTTCCGCTATGGCCTGGATGTGCGGTTCCTACAGGAGTCGATGGACCGCGCGGTGCGCGAGCTGCCGCGAGACGCCCCCGCCTGGGCGTCCGCGCAGGCCGTGCGGGCCGTCGTGCTGGCCCAGATCGGCGGTGAGGACCAGGTCGACCGGGTCTCGTCGCAGGCCGTGGCGGCGGCCGAGCGGCTGGGCGACCCCGCCCTGCTGCGGCGCGTGCTCCATCTGCGGCTGCTCGCCATGCAGGGGCAGGACTTCATCGACCAGCTGGCCGAGACCTCGCGGCGGCTGCTGGCGGAGCCGGATCTGTCGTCCCAGTTGCGAGTGATCGCACAGCTCCACCTCGTCGCCCATCTCGTCGAGTACGGCCGGGTGGCGGAGGCGCGCGAGCTGCTGACGGAGACCGACGCGCTGCTGAGCGGCCTGCACAACCCGACGCTGGCGCTGCAGGCGGCGATCGCGCACGTGGGGCTCGACCTGTTCCAGGGTGTGCCGGACCCGACTCGCCACTTCGAGCCCGTCAGGGCGACGTTGTCCTTCTCCGACCTCGCGTACTTCGAGGTGGGCATGCTCGCCGTACGGGCCGAGACGCTCCTGCAGGAGGACCGCCTCGACGCGGAGGTCGAATGGCTCGAGGAGATGTTCCGGCGTACGGGCCTGGCGGGGCTCGCCTACGTCCTGGCCAACGCGCTGGCCGATCTGGGCGAGCGTGAGCGTGCTCTGCGGCTGCTGCGTGAGACCCCTGTCCCGCCGCGCGACTATCACTGGGCGATGGCCACCATGTGCCGCCTGCACGCGGCGATCCGGCTCGGCGAGCTGGACGTCGTGCGGGAGGTCTACGACGCGTTCCGTCCCTTCGCCGGGCTGCTGCTTGTGAACGGCACCTGCACCACCGTCGACGGGGCGTACGACGGCCACCTCGGCGAGGCGCTGCTGGCGCTGGGGGACCGCGCGGGAGCGCGGGCCCATCTGCGGGAGGCGGTGCGCGTCCTGGAGGAGGCGGGCGCGGGCTACTGGCTGTCAAGGGCCCGACAAGCCCTCGACAAGTGCTCATAAGGGCAGGAAACCCACGCTGTTCCCAACCGAAGTGAGGGAACAGATGATCACACAAGAGCACCTCGCCGGCTTCCTGCTGATGCACGCGGGCTTCCGGGCGGAGTTCGGCCGCCTCGCCGAGGCATGCCGCGGCCCCCGGGACGGCGAGCACGAGGAACTCCTGGAGGAGCAGCTCGCGCTCCTGCTGGAGATGCTCCACGCCCACCACACCCACGAGGACACCACGCTGTGGCCCAAGCTCGTGAGTCACGCCCCCGAGGCGGCGGACGCGCTGGCCGAGCTGGAGTCCGAGCACGCCGTGCTCGACCCGCTCGTGGCGGCCGCCGCCGACCGCGCGACGCCCCTGCCGGAGCGCGCTCCCGCTCTGCGGCGGCTGCACGAGCTGCTCAACGAGCACCTCGACCACGAGGAGCGCACGGCCGTGCCGTTGATGCTCCGGCATCTCACACCCGACGACATCGAGGCGGACAAGCGCAAGGCGACGGCCGACTTCGGCCGCCGCAGGATCCCCGTCGTCTTCGGCTGGCTCGCCTCCAGCGCCGACCCCGCCCTCCTCGCGGCCTCCTTCGCGGACCTGCCGATCGTGGCCCGCCTGATGTTCCGCCTGTTCTGGTGGCCCGCCTACCAGCGGCGGTTCGCCCGGCTGTACGGCGCCTCCACCTCCCTGCCCGCACCTCTGGAGCCGTGATGACCACCCTGACCACCTGGCCGCGCGAGGCGGCCGAGCTGTTCGACCACGCCGTCGTCTGCGAGTACGCCTCGCTCACCCGCGACGGACGGCCCGTCACCTGGCCGGTCACGCCGTACGTCGGCGCGGGCGGCACGCTCGACGTGACCACCGGCCTCACCTATCCCGACAAGGCCGAGCGGGCCCGCCGCGACCCGCGCGTCGCGCTGCTGTACTCCTCCGCCGAGGGCAGCGGCCTCGACCGGCCGCCCGTCGTCCTCGTGCAGGGCCGTGCCGCCGTACGCGACGCCGATCTGCAGGCCAACACCGACAGGTACGTCCGGGACTCCCTGGCCAAGACGGGCTCCGGGTTCGCGGGGATGCCGTGGTTCCTGACGAAGCGGCTGGGGTGGTACTTCGCGCGCATCTACGTGGAGGTCACCCCGGAGAGAATCGTCTGGTGGCCCGAGGGCGACCTGTCCGGAACCCCGGAGGTGTGGACCCGGCCCGGTGAGGCGGCCGCGCCCGTCTCCGACCCCGCTCCGAACGGCCCCCGGCTGCCGAGCCGGTCCGTCGCGCCGGCGGACTGGCGGCCCTTCGCCGCCCGCGCGGCCCGCCTGGGCGAGCCCGTCGTCACCATGGTCGACGCAGGCGGCATGCCGCTGGCCGTGCGCACCCGCTCGGCCGTACGCACCGAGGCGGGCTTCGACCTGCTGCTGCCCGCGGGGGTCGAGGCCGTCGCCGGGCCGGTCTGCCTCACCTTCCACCGGCACGGCCCGGGGATGGAGTGGCAGGAGAACGTGGTGCTCGTCGGGACCGCGACGGGGGAGGGCGACCGGCTGGCCGTACGGGTCGAGCGGGCCCTGAACGACTGGAGCCTTCCCAGGAACCGCCGCGAGCGGAACCGCTCGTTCCTCGGCCAGGGCAGGATGCTCAGGAAGCGCCTGAAGGCCGAGGCCGCCCGCCGCGGCCAGCCCGTCCCCGTCGTCCGCCGCCCGCGCGCCTGATCTCCGTACGGCAGCATGGTGCGGTGGCAGAAGGATCGCAACTGTGGCGTAACCGGGATTTCTCCGTGTTCTGGGCGTCCCAGACGCTGTCGGTCGCGGGGGACTCGTTCGCCCTCATCGCCGTGCCCCTGCTCGTGCTGCACGTGACCGGATCGGTCGCGCAGATGGGCCTGCTGACCGGCCTGGCGAGCGCCGCGTCGGTGGGGGCGGGGGTCTTCGCCGGGGTCCTCGTCGACCGGCTCGACCGCAGACGGCTGCTGATCTGGTGCGATGTGGCGAGGATGGTGTTGTACGGCATCGTCCCGGTCGCCTGGGCCTTCGGGCCGAAGGTCTGGCTGCTCTACGTGGTCCTGCCGGTCAGCGAGGCGATCGGCATGGTCTTCCAGGTCGCGTACGTGACGGCGGTGCGGGGCCTGGTCGACGCGGACCGGATCACCGAGGCCAACGGGCGGCTGGGCGCCACCGCCGCCGCGGCGGGGGTCGGCGGGCCGCTGCTGGCCGGGGTGGTGGCGGGCTGGTTCGGCCCCACGGCCGCGATCGCGATCAACGCGGCCAGCTTCGGGGTCTCGGCGCTGGGCATCCTGCTGATCCGGCTCAGGCGACAGCCGGCGCCCCCATTGAAGGAAGCACGGGGGCCGTGGCACGAGCTGCTGGCCGGGGCGCGCTTCCTGTGGCGGCAGCCGGTGCTGCGTGCCCTGACCGTCCTGCTGTCGTTCTTCATCTTCCTGACCCTTGGGCTGACCGACGTGCTGATCTACCACCTCAAGCACGACCTCAGCCAGTCCGACGGTGCCGTGGGGGTGGTGCTCGCGGTCGCCGCGCTGGGCACGGTCGCCGGCTCGCTCCTCGTCGGTCCCGTACGCCGCCGGCTGGGGTTCGGCGCGTCCTGGATCGGGGCGATCGCGGTCGCCGGGCTCGCCGTCATGGGGCTCGGCGTGTCCGCCGGCGTCCCGGTGGCCGCGGCGACGGCCGCCGCCTATCTCGCCTGCGTCAGCGTGGCCGGGATCTGCTCGATGTCGCTGCGCCAGCAGGTCACGCCCGACCACCTGCTGGGCAGGGTCACCTCGGCCTTCTGGACGATCCACTTCTCGCTGGGCCCGGCGGGGGCGGCCGTGCTGACCTGGGGCGCGCAGCGCCACGGGGTCGCCGTGGTCTGCCTGCTGGCCGGCGCGGCCTGCCTGCTGATCTCGGTCGCCGCGTTCTTCACGCCCATCCGCCAGCAGAACCCGGAGCTGTCCGGCGCGACCGGCTGACGACGCCGCGGCTGCCGGGCTCGCCCGCCTGAGCGAGCCCGGCCGGATGGGCGCCGCCACCCTCGCCGGATGTGCGGCCATGGGACTCAGATCTGGTTCAGGCCGCCGTCGACGTACAGGCTCGAACCGGTGATGAAGCTGCTCTGCTCGGAGGCGAGGAAGGCCACCGCGGCGGCGATCTCCTCCGGGCGTCCGAGCCGGCCCAGCGGCACCTGCGCAGCCAGTTGCCGCTTGAAGCCTTCGGCCTGCTCCGGGTCGGCGACGAGACCCGACAAACCAGGGGTGTCAGTCGGGCCCGGCGTGATGGTGTTGACCCGGATGCCGCGTCCCTTGAGTTCGTTGGCCCAGGTCCGCGCGAACGAACGGGCGGCGGCCTTGGTCGCCGCGTACACGCCGAACGCCTCCGCGCCGGCGTCCACGCTGGTGGAGCCGTTCAAGATCACCGAAGCGCCGTCGTTGAGCAGGGGCAGCGCCTTTTGGACGGTGAACAGCATGCCCCGGACGTTGATGCCGAAGAGGGTGTCGAAGTGCTCCTCGGAGACCTGCTCAAGCGTCCTGAACTCGGCGACGGAGGCATTCGCGAACAGCACGTCCAGGCCCCGCCCCCGGCTGCGGATCGTCTCGTAGATCCGGTCCAGGTCGGCCAGGTTCGAGATGTCGCCGATCACCGCGGTCGCCGCTGATCCGATCACTTCCACGGCCGCGTCGAGTTCGGTCTTGCGCCGGCCGGTGATGAACACGTGCGCGCCCTCGGCCGCCAGCCGTACGGCACTGGCCAGGCCGATTCCGGTGCCGCCCCCGGTGACGAGAGCGGTCTTCCCTTCAAGCAGTCCCATGTGAACAACCTCTTTCGACTTCTGCAGCGATCGCTGCAGAAATCGGACGGTAGCACTTCTGCAGCGATCGCTGCAGAAGGGGTAGGCTGCGGGCGTGAAGACCAAACAGAGCGGCCCCATCGGCCGGCCGCGAGGGTTCGACGCCGACGACGCTCTCGAGCGCGCCATGCTGGTCTTCTGGGAGCACGGCTACGAGGGGGCCAGCCTGGCCAGGCTGACCGAAGCGATGGGCATCTCCGCCAAAAGCATGTACGCGGCCTTCGGCAACAAGGAAGAGCTGTTCCACAAGGCCCTGGAGCGCTACACCGAAGGCCCGAGCGCATACCTGGCCCGGGCCCTGGAGGAACCGACCGCCCTCGGTGTCGCCACCGCGATCCTGGCCGGCGCCGTCCGAACCACGACCCGCCCGGCCCACCCCCACGGGTGTCTGGGCGTCCAGGGCGCCCTGGCCGCCAGCGACTCCGGACGTGGAGTCCGTGACCTTCTCGCAGCCTGGCGCAACAACGGCTGCTCCCGGCTCCGAGAGCGATTCCAGCGAGCCGTCGACGACGGCGACCTGCCTCCGGATACCGATCCGGGGCTACTGGCGCGCTACATCACCACCTTGGCGTTCGGCATCGCTGTGCAAGCCGCGAGCGGTGTCGGCCGGGATGAACTCCAGGAGATGGCCGACGCCGCCCTGCGCACCTGGCCGCTCCTCTGAGAATCGCCCAGGGTTCGTCTTCGCGAGCGATCGTTCGCCGTGAGGCCCGTTGACGCCCGGGGCCATGACGGACCCTCACGACCCCGCACCGACCGACGCGGACGGGCTCACGTCCTGTGGCGCGGCCCGGGCGGCTCCCAGTCGACCAGGCGGCGAACCAGGTCCACCGCGCCCGCCAGCGTCTCCCGCTCGGCGGGGGACAGCGTGTCCTCGATCGCCTCGGCGAGCCAGTCGGCCCGCCGGGCGCGCACCTGTTCCAGGGCGTCGAGCCCGGCGGCGGTCAGCGAGACGGGGGCCTTGCGGCCGTCGACGGGGTGTGTGCCGCGTTCGGCAAGACCCTGGTCGATCAGCTGGCCGACGGTGCGGGCCATCGACTGTGGGCGCACCCGCCGGGCGGCGGCCAGTTCGCTGGTGGTCATCGGGCCCTGCCGGCCGAGCAGGCCGATCACCGCGATTACTCCCGGAGGCATCGGGTCGTCCTCGCGTACCCGCCTGACCAGCTGCCCGACCACGAGCCGCAGCTCGGCGGCGACCTCGGACGCGTCCCTCATGAGCTCAGCGTAACCGAGATAGACAGCCTTGCTGGCAATTTGTACAGCATCGCTGTACAGTTCGGCTGTCTATTTCTGAGGAGCGCACATGCCTGTGTCACTGCTCGACGACCGCACGGCCGTCGTCCTGATCGACCTGCAGAAGGGGATCACCGCCCTGCCCACCGCCCATCCGGCCGCCGAAGTCGTCGCCAACGCCGCCCGGCTGGCGGGGGCCGCCCGCGAGCGGGGCCTCCCGGTCGTACGCGTGCGGGTGGCGTTCTCCCCGGACGGCGGCGACGTGCTGCGGGCCCGGACGGACGCGCCCGGACCCGCGATCGCACCCGCGCTGGACTTCGCCGAGTACGACGAGCGGGTGCCGGACGGGCCGACCGACATCCGGATCACCAAGCGGGGCTGGGACGCCTTCCACGGCACCGAACTCGACCTGCAACTGCGCCGCAGGAAGATCACGGGAATCGTGCTGGCGGGGATCTCCACCAGCATCGGCGTGGAGTCCACCGCGCGCGGCGCCCGCGAGCGGGGCTACGAGATCGCGGTGGCCTCCGACGCGGTCACCGACCTGGTCGCCTCGGCCCACGAGAACTCTCTCGGGGTGATCCTGCCGCGGATCGCGCAGGTCGACACGACCGAGGCGATGCTGGCCGCCTTCGCCTGACCTCTCAGCCGGCGACGCCGAAGGCCGAGGCCAGGGCCGTACGGAGAGTGTCGCGCTCCTTCGCGTCGGGCCGGAGGGAGTCCGATGCCCAGGCCACATAGCAGTCGGGGCGCAGCAGCAGCGCGGTCGGGAGGCCGTCCCGGCTCGTCTTCGCGGTGACGAGGTCCACGCGGTCGCGCCGGCCGTCGAGGGCCCCGGCCAGCGCCCCGTCCGGCGTCAGGTCGAGGAGCAGCGGCCGTGCGGTCTTGGTCAGCTCGGCCAGCCGTACGGAGCCGGTCTCCGTCTCCAGGACGAGGTCGGGGGCCGGCCGCCCGGTGAGGGGATGAGTTCCTTCGAGGTCATACCTGATGTCCGCGCCGGACATCATGTCCGCGATGTGCTTGGTGGTCCGCTCGTCGCGCAGCAACTCGGTGAACAGCGCGCGTAGCGCGGTGACCTCAGGCCCCGGGGCGATGAGCGCCGCCTGCGCCTGCGTGTGCATGACCACGCGTTCCGCGGCCGGGCGCCGCTCGGTCTCGTACGTGTCGAGCAGGCCGGGCGGGGCCCAGCCGTGGATCTCGGCGGCCAGCTTCCAGCCCAGGTTGACCGCGTCCTGCAGGCCCAGGTTGAGGCCGGGGCCGCCGATCGCGCTGTGCACGTGCGCGGCGTCGCCCAGCAGCAGCACCCGGCCGTCCCGGAACCGCTCGGCCAGGCGGGTGTTGCCGCCGGTCAGGCGGCGCAACTGGTGCGGGCCCGGGCCCTTGGGCGGGCCGAACGGCAGGTCGACGCCGAGCACGCGGCGCACGCTCTCCCTCAGCTCGTCCAGGCTCATCGGCTGGTCGCCGCCGTCCTGGTGCCACTCGGTGGTGTTGATGAGCGTCCCGGTGGGGAACGGCCCGTACACGAACAGGCCGTGGTCGGTGCGGTGGTGCATGAACGGGGGGATCGGCCCGTAGCCGGGCACGTTCAGCCCGCCGGTGACCGGGTCGATCAGCTCGGCGGGCACGCTGACGTGCGCGCCCCGGGAGACCGAGTCGTCCCTGGTCACCCCCGGAAAGCCGATGCCGCAGAGCTTGCGGGTGACGCTGTGCCCGCCGTCCGCGCCGACGAGGTAGCGGGTTCGGAGCCGGTAGGGCCCCTCGGGTCCGGCGATCTCCACGGTGACGCCGTCCTCGTCCTGGGAGAGCCCGGTCAGCTCGTGTCCCCTGCGGATCTCCACGCCGAGTTCGAGCGCGCGTTCTTCCAGCACCTGCTCGATGCGGCGCTGCGGCACCGGCAGGCCGTACATCGGATTGTCGTCGAGCCTGCCCAGGTCGAGCGGCATCGCGCCGAACACGAAGACAGGGCTCGGCCGGGGCGGCTCGGGGCTGCCGCTCAGTCGTTCGTACAGGCCGCGCCGGTCGAGGGCGCGTACGACCTGGCCGACCAGTCCGTTGGCCCGGTTCTCCTCCGTACGCCCGGGCAGGCGTTCCAGCACGATCGGCCGTACTCCGGCCAGGCTCAGCTCACAGGCGAGCATGAGCCCGTTCGGTCCGGCTCCGGCGATCACGACGTCGGCGGTCATGGCGGTCCTCCTCGGGGATTCTGCGGGCATGGCGAATGAAGGCATGGCGAACTCGCGGCGTGGCGAACTCGCGGCGTGGCGAATGGAAGGCAGGGCGAATGGAAGGGACGGCGCCGGTGCTTACGGCGCCCGCGTCAGGGCATGAAAGGGCGAGCGGCGTGCCGGCGTGGCACGTCACATCGCGAGTTCGGGAACGCCCCAGCGGCAGCCGGGGCGTCTTTCTGTCAGGGCTCGGGCAGTCCGGCGGCGAGCCGGTCGAGCGCGTCCTCGATGAGCGGTCTGACGGGTACCGGCGGGTCGGCCCGCAACCACTGGTCCATCGCCACCCTGATCGCCGCCCCCGCCGCGCCCGCCACCAGGCGCGGGTAGAGGTCGCGGGCGACGTCGGTGCCGGTCCGCTCGGCGATGGCCGCGGCCAGCTCGTCCTCGGCGATGGCGTTGGCCTTGAGCATCTCGCCCTGCAGCGAGGGCTCGCTGATCATGAGCCGGACGCCCGTCTGCCACTGCTGGTCCGGCTGCCCGGCGTCGTATTCCTCACCCATCGCGAGCTGGGTGACCACGGCGATCTTGATGGCCTCCCACAGGGGTTCCGACGCCGGGCGGCGGCGCAACTCCTCTGCGATCAGGCGGGCGCGGTCGAGGTGCCTGGCGGCGATCGCCTCGCCCTTGCTGGAGAAGTAGTTGTTGAAGGTCCGCGGAGCCACGCGCGCCTCCGCGGCGATGTCCTCCACGCGTACGTTCTCCAGCCCGCGCTCCACGGCGAGCCGGATCGCCGCCCAGCTCAGCGCGATGCGCGTCTCCTGCTTCTTGCGCTCGCGCAGCCCCGGGCGCTCGCCTTCCCTGCTCACAAGGATCACCATACAACTACTTGCGTGTGACGCAAAGATGCGTGAGACGTAAATTTGCGCGTGGCGCAGATTTTTGCGGGTCCCGTGCGGCGCTTCAGTCGCGCGCGCCGGTGAGGCGGATGAACTCCTCCAGGGAGAACCGGCCGTCGGCGTCCACGTCGGCGTCCCGGTCGAGCGCGCCGATCGCCTCCGGCGGCAGGTCGGGAAAGTGTGACCGCAGCTCCGCCTCGGTGATGAAGCCGTCGCCGTCGCCGTCGATCGCCTCGAATTCGCGCTTGAGGGTCTCGAACCGCTCGTGGCTGAGATCGTGAGTCACAGAAACCTGCCTTCGCACCGGGGGACGACACCAGACAACCTATGTCGTACGGCGCGAAAGATCGATGGCAGGCCGTTACTCGGGCCAGGCGGAGCCCTCGATCACCTCGACGAAGTCGATGCGCCGGAACCCCGGCACGAAGTGCTCCAGCACGTCGGCGTTGACGGTGCCGAACGTGGTGTCGGGACGATCCTTGAACCCCTCGGTGAACGCCGCCAGGATCTGCCGCTTGAAGCCGGGACGCGGATGGGCGGCGACGACCGCGGCGACGTCCTCGGGGGCCAGATCGGCGTACCCGATGCCGAGCACGTCGGCCTCCACCCCCGCGGTCACCAGGGCCACCTCGGGCTCCAGCCGGTAGGGGATCTCCGGTGTGGTGTGCAGGGCGATGCCCTCCCACACCTTGCGTACGTCGTCCTCGGGCACCCCGTGGGAGGCGAGGAACCGGCGGGCCTCGTCGGCGCCGTCGATCTCGAACCGCTGGTCCGTACGCCGATATCGCTCGGTCAGCCCGAGGTCGTGGAACATCGCCCCGACGTAGAGCAGTTCGGGATCGGCCCGCAGCCCGAGCCGCCGGCCCCGCAACGACCCGAACAGGAACACCCGGCGCGAGTGGTGGTAGAGGAGCGGGGGCGCCGCCTCCCGCACCAGCTCGGTCGCCTCGGTGGCGAGCGTCGAGCCGGGAACGGCGACTCCGGCGATCGTCTCGCTCATGACAGCCCCTCCTCCTGCGCTACTCGTTCCCCCGGAGCGTTCCCTTGACTGGTCCAAGTGAGCTCTCAGGCGGCTCCAAGTGATCGCTCCGAGACCGTGCGCCCTGGACGCGGCTCGACGTGCTGGTCGACAACGCCGCCGGTGGCCGTGCGGATGGCGACCCTTCCGCCCGGCACGTTCAGCTCGGAGGAGGGCCCGATCTCCTGGTAGAGGGTCACGTGGTGGCGCGGACCACCAGGCGCGTGGGGAGGACGACGGGGCTGGTGTGGCGGCCGTCGAGGCGGGACAAGAGCAGGCGCGCCAGGGCCAGGGCCTGGTCCGCGACGGGCACCCGGACGGTCGTGAGCGCCGGGGTCGTGCAGGAGGCGGCGTGGATGTCGCCGAAGCCGACGATCGCCAGGTCCTCCGGCACCCGCAGTCCCTTCTCGCGCGCCGCCTCCATCGCGCCGATCGCCAGCTCGTCCGAGGTGGCGAACACGGCGTCCAGGTCCTGGTCGCCGGACAGGAGTTCACGGGCCGCGGCGGCGCCCGACCCGCTGTCCAGACCGGCGAGCGCGATCATCGGCCGCAGCCCGTCCTCGTGGAGCGTGGCCAGGTGCCCGGCGAGGCGGTCCTGTACGGCGACGAGGTCCATGGGACCGCAGATCACCCCGATGCGGCGGCGGCCCCGGTCGAGCAGATGCCTGGTGGCCGCCCTCGCGCCGCCCGCGTTGTCCACGTCCACGTGCGGCACGAGGGAGGCGATCGCGGGCTTGCCGAGCAGCACGACGGGCACTCCGGTGCGGGCGAGCCGCTCGGTGAGCGTGTCCGGGCCGTCCGGAGGGACCAGCACGACCCCGTCCACCTGCCGCGCCTCCACGTGCCGGATGATGCGCCGATGGCTCTCGGCCGTGTCGGCGAGCATGAGCGTGATCTGCTTGCCCGCTCCTTCCAGGACGCTGGTGACGTACTGGACGACGGCGGAGGTCAGCGCCTCGCCGCCGTGCCGGGGAACCGACAGGACGAGCGCGACCGAGTCGGTACGCCGGGTGACCAGGCTCCTGGCGGCGGCGTTGGGCACATATCCCAGCTCCTGGACGGCGCGCAGCACGGCGGCGCGCACGTCGGGGCTGACCCGCGCATCCCCGTTCACGACCCGCGAGACCGTCGCCCGGGAGACGCCCGCGCGGGCGGCGACGGTCTCGAGCGTGGGCCGCTTCGGCCGCTCCGCGCCGAGCCCGTTGCGCTTGATGACGTCGCGATACCACAGCGCGCTGTCCTTGAGCAGCCGCCGCTGGGTGGTGAAGTCGACGTGGACGATGCCGAACTTGCGCCGGTAGCCGTCCGCCCATTCGACGCAGTCGAGCAGCGACCACAGCAGGTAGCCGCGGACCCGGGCGCCCTGGTCGATCGAGGCCCGCAGGGCCCGCAGGTGCTCCTCGACGAAGCTGATCCGGTCGACGTCGTGGATGCCGTCGCCGGTCACGACGTCCTCGAAGTCGGCGCCGTTCTCCGTGATCATCAGCTCGGTCTCGGGATACTCCTCGGACAGGCGCCGCAGGAGCAGGGACAGGCCGCTCGGCATGATGGGCCAGCCCATCGCGGTGACGGCCGTGGGCACGCTGCAGAACAGGACGCCCTCGCTGCCCGGGAAGGCCGGGTCGGCCGGGGCGCTGGGCTGGGCCTGCACCGCGATGGGCGTGTAGTAGTTGATCCCCAGCAGGTCGATGGGCCGCCCGATGAGGTCGAGGTCCCCGTCGTGGACGTGGCCGAGCCCGGCGGTCTTCTCGATCAGGGGCAGCAGGTCGGCGGGGTAGCGGCCGCGCAGCACCGGCTCCAGGAACTGCCGGTTGTGCAGGGCGTCGATCCTCGCCACCGCCTCGGCGTCCTCTTCGGGGATGCCGGTGGACACGTCCCCGAGCTGCGCGGGGGTGAGGACGGGAGAGAGGTTCAGCACGATGCCGGCCCTGGCGGCGCCCTGGGCGCGCAGCGCCTCCAGGCTCAGCCCGTGCGCGAGCAGCATGTGGTGGGCGCTGACGAAGGCGTCGGCCGCCGACCGCACACCCGGGGCGTGCGCTCCCGAGGCGTGGCCGAGGAAGGCGGCGACCCACGGCTCGTTGAACGTGAACCAGGTGTCCACGCGGTCGCCGATCCTGTCGTACACCACGCGGGCGTAGTCGGCGAAGTGGCGGGCCACCTCGCGCGAGGTCCACCCTCCGCGGTCCTGCAGCGCCTGCGGCAGGTCCCAGTGGTACAGCGTCGCGTACGGCGCGATGCCCGCCTCCAGCAGCTCGTCCACGAGCCTGTCGTAGAAGTCGAGCCCCGGGCCGTTGACGCGGCCGTGCCCCTCAGGCAGCACGCGTGGCCAGCTGACCGAGAACCGGTAGGCGGCGATGCCCAGGTCCTGCATCAGCCGGACGTCCTCGCGGTGGCGCGCGTAGTGGTCGCAGGCCGGGTCGCCATAGGCCCCGCCCGCGAAGGCGTCCCAGATGGAGGGGCCCCGGCCGTCGCGGTCGGTGGCGCCCTCGATCTGGAACGCGGACGTGGACACTCCCCAGACGAAACCCTCTGGGAACAACGCGGTGCGCATCTACGCGAAACCCCCGGTGACTCGATGAGCGCTCAGTCTGCCGCGTCGCGTGCCGCACCCGCCACTCGGACGGCCCGCCGCCGGTCCCGGCCGCGACGGTGAGACGAGCCCGGCGCGGCGAAGGCGGGGTTGGGGCGGGTGGTCGGCACATAATGAAGGGCGATGGATACGGGGAGTGACCAGCGCGCCGATCGGGGGATCGACGTCAGCGTTGTCGTCCCGGCGTACAACCGCCGGGCGTCACTCGACCGATGCCTCACTTCGCTGCTCGTGCAGCGGGTCGCCAAGGAGATCATCGTGGTCGACGGCGGCTCGCGGGACGGAACCCGGGCGCTGCTCGGCCTCTATGCCGCCCACCACCCCCGGCTGATCACCGTGATCCAGGACGCGCAGCCCGGCACGCCCGGCGGCGCCCGCAACCGCGGACTGGAGCGGGCGGCCGGCAGATACGTCTTCTTCTGCGACGCGGGGGACCACCTCGCCCCCGACGCGCTGGCCCGCCTGATCGCCGCGGCCGACCGGAACGGCGCCGACGTCGTCGTGGGGAAGGTCGCCGGTGTGCGCCAAGGGGTGCGGGAGAGCGCCGACAGGGCCGCCTTAACCGACGTTTACGACGATCTGTCCTGCTTCAAGCTCTTCCGCCGGGACTTCCTGGAACGGCACGCCATCCGCTTCGACGAGACGCAGCGGCGCGGCGAGGACATGACCTTCACCGTCCACGCGTACTGCCACGCGCGGGTAATCTCGGTGGTCGCGGACGGTGACTGCTACCACGCCGAGGGCGGAGGTGAGGCGTCCGCGCGGGATCCGCTCGGCTGGCTGCGCGTGGTCCGCACGCCCATCGAGGTCATGGCGCGGCACGTGCCGCCCGGCGCACTGCGCGACCGTCTGCTCCTGCGGCACCTGCGCCGCGACGTGCTGGCCCAGCTCGGGGTGCCGTTCCTGGCCGCCTGCGAGGCCGAGCGCGAGAAGATCGCCGTCGAGGTGGCCGACATCTGCGGCCAGTGGCTGACGCCGGGCGTGCGCGCCGGTCTCGACGGCGTGGACGCCGCCCGCGTCGCCGCGCTCGACGACCCCGACCGGCTCGTACGGCTCGCGCGCGTCGAGGCCGCGCCGCTGCGGCACCGGCTGACCGGGGTCGAGTGGCGGGGCGACCGCCTGGTGATCGAAGGATGGGCCGCCCTCGCCGGAGTGGACGGTGCTGCGCTGGACAGCACCGTGGGCCTGGTGCTGCGCGAGCGCCTGTCGCGTGAGGAGCGCGTGCCCTCCCTGACCCGCGGCGGGACCGGTGCCGGATCCTTCACCGCCGTGCTCGACGTGGCCGCGCTGCCGGCCGGAGTGTGGGACGTCCACGTGGCCGTCGAGTGCGAGGGCGCGCGCAGGCTCGCACGACTTGGCTCCCGCCGCGAACCCGGGGCCGGCGTTCCGCCCGTCCGCCTGGTGGGCGGGGTCGTCGCGGTGCCCTTCCTCACCCGGTCCCACGGCCACCTCGGCCTCGACGTCGGAGGGCACGTCGTCCGGATCCCCGCCGCCGTACGGCTGACGCGGGCGTGGTGGCGGGGCAGGCGGCTGCGGGTCGAGGGCCAGGCGCTGGTGGGCGAGGAGGCCGCCGCCACGGCCGTACGGCACCTGATCTGGCGCGAGCGGGCGTCGGGGCGGGAACACCGCGAGCGGGCCCTGGCGGTCGGGCCACGGGAGTTCGCGGCCGAGACGACCGGCCTGCGGCCCGGCACCTGGGACGCCTATCTCGAACTCGGCCTCGGCGGCCCGCCGGTGCGCTTCCCGGTCAAGGTCGCCGACGCGGACGCGCTGGGCCGGCCCCTGCGGTGGTGGCGCGGGACGCTGCGATGGGGAGTGGTGCAGTGGACCGTCCGGCCGTACGCCACGGCGGTCAACCGGCGGCTCAGCGTGTCGGTGCGGGTGGCGACCCCGTTGACCGTGGCCAGGCGGATGATCCGGATCCTGCGCCGACGCAATTGCGAATCATTTGCAACAACAACTCGGTGCTCTAAAGTGGGAGGGGATTCGCCCGTTTCGAAGGGGTTATAGCCGTGCACGTGCCCGATGGGTTCTTCAACGTCCCCGTGTCCGTCGGCGCCGGGGTCTTCGCGGCCGCCGGGGTGGCCGTGTGCCTGCGGGGCGCCAAGCGGGAGCTCGACGACCGGACCGCCCCCATGGCGGGCCTGGTGGCCGCGTTCATCTTCGCGGCGCAGATGCTCAACTTCCCCGTGGCGGCCGGCACCAGCGGTCACCTGCTCGGCGGGGCCCTGGCGGCGATACTCGTCGGACCCTACACCGCCGTGTTGTGCGTCGCGGTCGTGCTGCTCGTCCAGGGATTCTTCTTCGCCGACGGCGGGCTGACCGCGCTGGGCGTCAACATCACGCTGATGGCGATCGTGACCGCGGTCGTCGGCTGGGCGGTGTTCCGGCTGATCACCCGGGGCAGGCCACGCGGGCGGGCGACGCTGGTGGCCGCGTCGTTCGTGGCGGCGCTGGTCTCCGTCCCGTCGGCGGCACTCGTGTTCACGGGCCTGTTCTGGCTCGGCGGCACCGCGCCGATCGAGCCGGGCTCGGTGGCCGCCGCCATGGTCGGGGTGCACCTGCTCATCGGGCTCGGCGAGGGCTTCATCACCGCGCTCACCGTGAGCAGCGTGCTGGCCGTGCGTCCCGATCTCGTGTACGGCGCGCGCGGGATGACCAGGGCCCTGACGCTGCGCACCGCCGACGGGGACGTGCAGGTGGGTCAGCAGGGCGGACCGGCGGCTCCGGAGGCGCCCTCGGCCGGGATCGGCCTGCGCCCGGTCCTGGTGGGCGGCGCTCTCGTGGCCGTGCTGCTGGCCGGCGTCGTCTCGTTCTACGCCTCCAGCGCTCCCGACGGGCTGGAGAAGGTGGCGGCGGACAAGGGCCTGAGCGCGCAGGAGAAGCCGCACGCGGTGGAGGACGGCCCGCTGGCCGGATACAGCGTCAAGGGCGTGGAGAACCAGCGGCTGTCCGGCGGCCTGGCCGGGGTGGCGGGCGTCGCGCTGACGGTCGTGGCCGGAGGCGGCGTGTTCTACGTCATCCGCCGGCGCCGGCGCGGGACCGACGGAATGACGACCGCGAGCGCCCAATGAGTCCGATGAGTCCGGCGAGCACGGCGCCGACGAGGCCGTGAGCGCCCTGCCCGCATCCGGGCGGGGCGGGTCCGCGATGATGACATGGTGAGTGCGAAGTGAGCGCCGGGCACCATCACCCGATCTACCGGCCCGCCGACACGCCCGTCCACCGGCTGCCACCCCAGTGCAAGCTCGCGGCGGTCGTCGCGTTCGCGGTGTTCGTGGTCGCCACGCCGCGCGAGCGCGTCTGGGCGTTCGCCCTCGACGCGCTGCTGCTGGCCGCCGTCGCGGTCGCCGCCCGGGTGCCGGCGGGCGCGATCGTACGGCGCATGGTGATCGAGGTGCCTTTCGTGCTGTTCGCGGTGGCGATTCCGCTTATCGGCACCGGCGAGCGGATCCAGGTGCTCGGTCTGTCGTTGAGCGCGCCCGGACTGTGGGCGGCCTGGAACATCCTGGCCAAGGCCACGCTGGGCGTGGTCGCCTCGATCCTGCTGGCGGCCACGACAGAGCCCCGGATGATGCTGCTCGGCGCCGAGCGGCTGCGGCTGCCCCGGCTGCTCGTGCAGATCGCGACGTTCATGCTGCGCTACCTGGACGTGATCCTCGACCAGATGCGGCGCATGCGGATCGCCAGGGAGTCGCGGGGATTCGTCGCCAGGGACCTGCGGCAGGCCCCCGTGCTGGCGAAGTCGGCGGGCGCCCTGTTCATCCGCTCGTACGAGCGGGGGGAGCGGGTCCACCTCGCGATGCTGAGCCGCGGCTACACGGGCGAGATGCCGACGATTAGGGATATATCAGCGACTGGGCGAGACTGGGCGGTGGCGGGCATGCTGCCTTGCCTCGCCGCGGTGACGGCCCTACTGGCGTGGAGCACGACATGACCTCCGGCAGCCCCTCGCTCACGGTGAGCAGGCTCGCGTACGCCTATCCCGACGGGACGCAGGCGTTGTACGGCGTGGACCTGACGATCGAGCGGGGGGAGCGGGTCGCCCTGCTCGGCCCGAACGGCGCGGGCAAGACCACGCTCGTCATGCACCTCAACGGCATCCTCACGGCCGGGCACGGGACGGTTGAGGTGGCCGGGCTCGCGGTGCGCGCGGACACCCTGCGGGAGATCCGCCGCCGGGTCGGGCTGGTGTTCCAGGACCCGGACGACCAGCTCTTCATGCCGACCGTGCGGGAGGACGTCGCGTTCGGCCCGGCCAACCTCGGGCTGCGCGGTGCGGAGCTCGACCGCCGCGTGCACGACGCGCTGGAGCGGGTCGGCATGCTGGACGCGATCGACCGGCCGCCGCACCACCTGTCCTTCGGCCAGCGCCGCAGGGTGGCGGTGGCCACGGTGCTGGCGATGGAGCCGGAGATCCTCGTCCTCGACGAGCCGTCGTCCAACCTCGACCCGGCGTCCCGCCGCGAGCTGGCCGAGATCCTCAAGAGCCTGGACGTGACCGTGCTGATGGTCACCCACGACCTTCCGTACGCGCTGGAGCTGTGCGAGCGTTCGCTCATCATGTCCGAGGGGGTGATCGCCGCCGACGGGCCGACGCACGCGCTGCTCGCCGACGAGCGGTTGCTCGCCGCGCACCGGCTCGAACTTCCCTATGGCTTCGCCGTCCCTGCTCAGCCGGGGTGATGAATAAGTAAAGTGGGCCGGAGCTGAGGAGGTCCCGACGATGAAGCTGCGGCTCGCGCGCCAATCGCTCTCCAATGCCGTCGTGGTGGCCGTGGAGGGGGAGCTCGACCTGTTCACAGCTCCGTTCCTGCGTGACGAGATCCGGGACGCCATACGCCACGACGGCCCCACGCTCGTGCTGGACCTCGGCGAGCTGTCGTTCATGGACTCCAGCGGGCTCAGCGTGCTCATCGAGGCGTGGCGGCTGGCCACGAGCGAGGGCGGCGGGGTGTGCCTCGCCTCACCGCAGCCTCCGGTGGCCCGCATCCTGCGTACGACCGGCCTGGACCGGCGGATCAAGGTTTACCCCGACGTCGATACCGCGATTTTGCGGCACCCCGAGTAGAACTTCATTCGGTTCGCGCGTTAAGGTCCGGCTATGGATCTGAACGGAGCAGCAGCAATCATCTCGGGCGGTGCCAGCGGCCTCGGCGAGGCGACGGCCCGCGAGCTGGCCCGTGTCGGCGCGACCGTGGTCGTGGCCGACCTCAACGCGGAGCGCGGCAAGGCGCTGGCCGACGAGATCGGCGGCGTGTTCGCCCACACCGACGTGTCCGACGAGGCGTCGGTGCAGGCCGCGGTGGATGCGGCGGTCGCCACCGGCAAGCCGTTGCGCGCCGTGATCAGCAGCGCCGGCATCGGCTGGGCCCAGCGCACCGTCGGACGGGACGGCTCGCCGCACGACCTGGCGTCCTACCGCAAGGTGATCGACGTCAACCTGATCGGCACCTTCAACCTCATGCGCATCGGCGCGGCGGCCATGGCCAAGACCGAGCCGGTGGACGAGGACGGCGCCCGCGGCGTCGTCATCAACACCGCGTCGGTCGCCGGCATCGAGGGCCAGACGGGCCAGGTGGCGTACTCCGCGTCCAAGGGCGGCATCATCGGCATGACCCTGCCCGCCGCCCGCGACCTCGCGGCCATCGGCGTCCGCGTGCTCACCATCGCCCCGGGCATCATCGACACCCCGATCTACGGGAAGATCGGCGACAAGAACGCCGAGGAGTTCAAGGCCAAGCTCATCGGGCCGGTGGCGTTCCCGAAGCGGCTCGGCAAGGCCTCGGAGTTTGGCCACCTGGTGCGCACGCTGATCGAGAACGACTACATGAACGGCGAGGTCATCCGGTTCGACGGCGGCATCCGCTTCCAGCCCAAGTAAGCCGAGTGAGGTCAGGTGTCCGAGGTGAACTCCGGGCCGGCCGCTGAGCCGGACGAGGTACTCGTAGAGATCGTCGACGGCGGCGTGGCCGTCGTCACCATCAACCGGCCCAAGGCCAGGAACGCCGTGAACGGCGCGGTGGCGCGCGGGATCGCGGCCGCCCTGGACGAGCTGGACGAAAGCCCCGAGGTGTCCGCGATCGTCCTCACCGGGGCCGGCGGCACGTTCTCGGCGGGCATGGACCTGAAGGGCTTCCTCACCGGTGACATGCCGGTGGTCGAGGGCCGGGGCTTCGGCGGCATCACCGAGGCGCCGCCGAAGAAGCCCATCATCGCCGCGGTCGAGGGGTACGCGCTGGCCGGAGGGTTCGAGCTGGCCTTGTCCTGCGACCTCGTCGTCGCGTCCGAGGAGGCGAAGTTCGGCCTGCCGGAGCCCAAGCGCGGCCTGGTCGCCGGCGCGGGCGGCATCATGCGGCTGCCGCGCCGGATCCCCTACCACGTCGCCATGGAGATCGCGCTGACCGGCGACCACTACCCGGCCGTCCGGCTGTACGAGCTGGGGCTGGTCAACCGGATCACGTACCCGGGCGAGGCGCTCAACGGCGCGCTCGAACTGGCCCGCACGATCGCGGCGAACGCGCCGCTCGCGCTCGCCGCGACCAAGCGGATCATCGTCGAGTCGGCCGACTGGTCGCTCGACGAGATGTTCCGCAAGCAGGGCGAGATCATGGCGCCCGTCTTCGGCTCCAAGGACGCCATGGAAGGCGCGGCGGCCTTCGCCGAGAAGCGCGCCCCCGTCTGGAAGGGCGAGTAACCCGCACACCTCGTAAGACCGCTCGGGGCGCTCCACACAGGGGCGCCCCGGGCTAGGCGAACTGACGGTCCGGGCTACGCCGCACGGGTGATGACTCGTCCGCCGTCGTGATGACGCGCTTTCCCGGCCCGCTCACCACACTTCCTCATATCGATCAAGATGAGAACGAGGAAGGGTGATCGGACGTGCGAGCTGGACGAGGCGCCTGGCTGGCGGCCGGGGCGGTGGCAGGGCTGCTCGTGGGCGGCGGGGGAATCGCCGTGGCCACGACCGCGACCACGACCACGCCGATCGTGGCCTGCGTGGGCCCCGACGGCGTCATGCGGATGCCCCAGGCGCTGGAGGAGTCGGTCCAGGGCCGTACCGAGGGCGCGCAGGTCGCCGCGCCGGTCCCCGCCGGCACGTGTCCTGTCGAGTACCGGACCGTGTCCTGGAACGCTGCCGGACCCCAGGGCCCAATCGGACCGACCGGACCGACCGGAGCTCAGGGCCTGACCGGGCCGACCGGACCTCAGGGGCCCAAGGGAGAGACCGGTCCGCAAGGGCCCCAGGGCCCGGCCGGACCCCAGGGCCCGCAGGGCGAGAAGGGCGAGAAGGGCGAGAAGGGCGAGCCCGGCGCGACGTACGGGCAGACCCACTACGTCCATCAGGCCGTTGATCGTCGGGACGCTGCATGGGCGGAGGTAGTGCGCGTCTCCGAACTGCCCGCGGGGGACTACATCATCCAAACCCGTGTCGACGTCAATCCCTGGTCGAGTAAGGGACCGGGGACGTCCGGCTACTACGCCATGTGCGATCTCAACACGCCCACCGGGGTCGTTTCAGTCCGCAGCGAGCAGGACGAGGACCGCTGGCCCAAAATCGAGTTTTTCGCCACCGCGAAGCTGAGCGCACCCGGCCCCATGATCCTCAGCTGCCGATCGGCGAACGTCGAGTACGTCGGTTACGACGGCACATTGATGGTGACCCGCGTGCCCGAGGTCATCGCCTCACCGTCCACCACGCCGTCCACCACGCCGACCGCCACGCCGTCACACTGACGGACCCGGAGGACGGATGTGCGCCGATTCGCGCCGTGGGGCTCTCGCCTCCCGCAGGCACGAGCGAGGCGGTCAGAGCGGGTCGCCGAGGGGGCCGTACTCCTCCTCCAGGGCATTGGCCCAGTGGGCCGCGAAGTCCGGCTGGGTGCCGTCCACGTCGGTGAAGCCGTAGTCCTTGTACAGCCCCCAGGTGGCCAGGGCGCGTCCGGTCTTGGCCATGACATCGGGGTCGGCGGCCAGGGCGGCGACGGCCCGTCCCAGGTACGCCGGGGTCTCGGAGTGGGCGAAGTTCGGATCCTTCGCCACCCCGTCCCGCCAGTCGGCCTCGGTCACGCCGAAGTGATCGAGCATGGCCTCCGAGCGCAGGAAGCCCGGGGTGACGGCGACGGCGGCGACGCCGTACGGCTTGAGCTCCGCCGCCTGGGCCACGGCGAGGCGGATCACGGTGGACTTGGCGATGTCGTAGAAGAACGAGCCGCGATAGCGGGCGGTGTTGCCGTCGGTGACCTCCACGACCAGTCCGCTCCGGCGGGCGACCATCAGGGGCAGCGCGAACCGGCTCGTGACGATGTGGGTCTCCACCGCCCGGCGCAGCAGCCGCAGGCCGGTGTCGAGGTCCTGCTCCCACAGGGGATGCTCCCAGTCGGTCAGCGCGTCGCCGCCCCACACGGAGTTGACCAGGACGTCGAGCCGCCCGTCCTGCTCGGCGGCGATCCGGTCGACCAGGGCGCGCACCTCCTCGGGGTCGCTGTGGTCGGTGCGCACGGCGATGCCGGTGCCGCCGGCCGCGGTGACCCGCGCGGCGGTCTCCTCGATGGTCTCGGGGCGGCCCAGATCGGAGCGGCCGGCCGTGCTGCTGCGGCCGGTGACGTAGACCGTGGCGCCTGCGGCCCCGAGTTCGACGGCGATGCCGCGTCCGCCGCCCCGCGTGCCGCCCGCCACCAGGGCGACCTTCCCGGCGAGCGGCTGTCTGTCGTTCATCGTTTCTCCTCGCAGCGGGTGTGGGGCGCCAGAAGGCCGGTGATCGCCCGCCGGAGCCGCTCCGGCAGCGTGCCCTGCCGGTCGAGGGCCCACGTCAGGCCGGTGCCGGCGATCAGCGCCTGGACGGACTCGGCCAGCGCGGCGGTGTCGGTGCCGGTCCGCAGCTCACCCTCGGCCACCGCCTCGTCCAGCAGGGCCAGGATCGCCCCTCGCTGTGCCTCGTGCATGACCAGGGCGTACTCGTGCAGTTGCGGATCGGTGAGGTCCATGCACAGGAACGCCAGGTGATTGGCGAAACGCTCCGGGGTGTCCATGAGGGCCATCGACTCCTCGGCCAGCGCCAGGAGCGCCTCCAGCGGGGAAGGACGCCCCTGCCGCAGCCGCTCGTGGTGTGCCTCCGCCTCGTGCGCGGACTGTCTCGCCAGCGCCACCAGCAGGCCGCGCTTGGACCCGAAGCGCTGCACGAGGGTGCCCGGCACGAGCCCCACCTCGTCGGCGACCGCGGCGAGGGTCAGCCCGGCCGGACCCACCCGGCCGATCACCTCGGCCGCCGCACGCAGGATCACCGAATCGTCCACCCCGCGAGGACGTCCCGCCACCGGGCCCTCCCTTTCATAAATGACTGTTCATTTATTAATACAGCCGTCCGGCCCCTCCTGTAAACCCGACGGCATGATCCCGGCGGATCCGGGCAGTCCGCTCGTTCGTGAGCGGGACTGCGTACGGTAAAACCATGAATGATTCCGCGCCCGGGCTGCCCCGGCCGGGCCGGTCGATGCGGGAGCGGACGTCCGCGCTGCTCACCGGCGCCCTCGGCAGCGCGATCCTGATGATCGTGCTCGTCGCGGTGATGTGGGCGATCGAGATCGTCGACTACATGGAGAACGGGCGGCTCGACAGGTACGGCATCGTCGCCCACGAGCCGGACGGCCTGCCCGGGATCCTGTTCGCGCCGTTCCTGCACGCGGGGTTCGGCCATCTGATGGCGAACTCGCTGCCGCTGCTGATCCTGGGGTTCGTGGCCGCCATCCGGGGGATCGGCAGGTTCCTCGCGGCGAGCCTGGTCATCATCCTGGTCAGCGGGCTGGGCGTGTGGTTCACCAGCCCGCCGGACACACTGACGATCGGCGCGAGCGGCCTCGTCTTCGGATATTTCGGTTATGTCGTGGCCCGGGGGTTGTTCGACCGCCGGACCCTCGACATCGTCCTCGGCGTCGTGGTCGCCGTTCTGTACTACTCGATCCTGTGGGGAGCCCTGCCCACCCAGCCGGGCGTCTCCTGGCAGGGCCACCTGTTCGGCCTCATCGGCGGCGTGATCGCCGCCTGGCTGCTCCGCCGCCGCAGGACCTGACCGGCGTACGGCTCAGGAGCCGGGAGGCGGGGTGGCGGTCCCGATGTCGAACGCCGAGGGGTCATCGATGACCCGGCAGGGCTTGACCGGACCGTCCGTCAGCCGTCCGGAGAACTGGAAGGCCACCCCGGGGTGCTCCGTGGTCGGCTTCCGCGCGTTCTCCACGACCTCGATCATGACGATCTGCCCGGGCCTGATGAACTTGGGGCGGATCGTGATGCCGTTCTTCGGCTGGATCGCCTTGCTCGACGCCAGGTTCTCCGTCACCCGCCGCACGCGCGCCTGTACCGCCGGGTCCTGGCTCTCCAGTTCCTCCTTCGTGAGGGAGGTGCGGTCGCCCGCCACGAAGGGGGCGCGTCCGTCGGCGCACCTCTTCCCCAGCGGCAGATAGCTGATGTCGGCCTGCACGCCCAGCCTCGCCAGGTCCCTCTCGACCTGGTCCGGGTCCCTGAACTCGTTGATCTGCAGGCTGATCGAACCGTCCGCGTGCTGGGTCAGCGCGTACGCCGGGGCCTGCCCGCCGATCACCAGCGGGAGGGCGACGGCAGCGGCCGCGGCGGCTGCGACGACTCCGGTGCCGGTCAGCATACGGGTCCGGAGGCTCCGGCGCCCCGACGCGTGCGGCCGGGCTTCCCGCGCGGCCATCTCCGCCTTGAGTTCCGCGAGCAGTCTGTCTTCGAAGGTGTCGTTCACTTCGTTCCTCCGATCATTTCCACGACTCCGGGAAAGCGCTGGACCTGCCGCCGGGCGCGGTGCAGCCTGACCCGGGCGGTGCCCTGCCTGATGCCGAGCGCGGCGGCGGCCTCGGCGGGGCTGAGCCCGTCCACGGCCACGAGTTCCAGCAGCGCACGTTCGCCGTCCGGCAGATCGGCCATCGCCTCCAGCGCCAGGCGGGCCGGCGACTCGGCGTCGATGCGTTCCTCCAGGCGGGCGATGTCGTCGGCGTCGAGCAGGCGGCGGCCGGCGATCCTGCTGGTGGCGCGTAACTCCCTCGCCGTACGGCGGCGCTGTGCCAGCACCGTGTTGCGCGCCACGCCGTAGAGCCAGGCGATCTCGCTGCCTCTGTCCGGGCGGTAGGTGTGCGCGGAATCCAGCACGGCGAGGAACACCTCGGCCGTGAGGTCGGCGACGGTGTGCGGATCGTCCACCCGCCTGGCCAGGAACCTCGTCACGGCGTCGACATGCCGCCGGTAGAAGGCTTCGAATTCATCGGGATCACGGGCGAAGCCCGCCGGACCCGTCTGCTCACGGCGCACCGGCGCTCCCCTCGGTCGTGTGACAGAACACATCCCTGCTTGGACGAAGCGCCGCACACCGTTACAGGACCGGAAAAACGAAAAAGCCGACGGCCCGGAGACCGTCGGCGAGATCGGCGGCCGCCGGAGGGGCGGCCGCCGGGAGAACCACTAGAGACGCTCGACCACGTAGTCGACGCAGGAGGTCAGCGCCTCGACGTCGGCGGGGTCGATCGCCGGGAACATCGCGATCCGCAGCTGGTTGCGGCCGAGCTTGCGGTAGGGCTCGGTGTCCACGATGCCGTTGGCCCTCAGCACCTTCGCGACCGCCGCGGCGTCCACGGCGTCGGCGAAGTCGATGGTCCCGACGACGTTGGAACGCTGCGCCGGGTCGGCCACGAACGGCGTGGTGTACGACGTCTTCTCGGCCCAGGTGTACAGCCGCGAGGCGGAGTCGGCCGACCGGGCGGTGGTCCACGCGAGGCCGCCCTGGGCGTTCATCCACTCGATCTGGTCGGCCAGCAGGAACAGCGTGGCGACCGCCGGGGTGTTGTACGTCTGGTCCTTGACCGAGTTGTCGATCGCGGTCGGCAGGCTGAAGAACTCGGGGACGAACCGGCCGCTCTCGGCGATCTCCGTCACCCGGGCCAGCGCCTTCGGCGAGAACAGCGCGATCCACAGGCCGCCGTCGGAGGCGAAGCTCTTCTGCGGGGCGAAGTAGTAGACGTCGAACTCCTCGGCGGAGACCGGCAGGCCACCGGCGCCGCTGGTGGCGTCCACGAGGACGAGCGACTCGTCGTCCACGACGCGCTTGATGGGCATGGCGACGCCCGTCGAGGTCTCGTTGTGGGTGAGCGCGTAGACGTCCACGCCCTCCTCGGCGACCGGCAGCGGGTGGCTGCCCGGCTCGGACTTGATCACCGAGGGGTCGGCGAGCCAGGGGGCCTTCTTCGCGACCGTCGCGAACTTCGAGGAGAACTCCCCGAAGTGCAGGTGCTGCGACTTCTCCCGGATCAGCCCGAAGGACGCGATGTCCCAGAACGCCGTGGTGCCGCCGTTGCCCAGCACGACCTCGTACCCCTCGGGGAGGGAGAACAGGTCGGTGAGCCCGGCACGGACGCGGGCGACGAGGTTCTTCACCGGCTTCTGCCGGTGGGAGGTGCCCATCACCTTCGCCCCGGCGTCGGCGAGAGCGGCGAGCTGCTCGGGGCGTACCTTCGAGGGCCCGCAGCCGAAGCGGCCGTCGGCGGGCTTGATGTCAGCGGGAATCACGATGTCAGCCACGGTTCAAGCGTAGTGAGACCTGCGGATGCTCTAGACCATGGTCCGGATCGTGAGACATCATGGTCCCGTTTTAAGATCACGCACCACCTCAAGAATGGACTCCACCCCCGGGGAGACATCCGCGTGGCCGACCCGCACGCCGTCATCGAGGCGCTGGTTCGCAGGCCGTTCTTCTGGCGCTCCGACCGCCCCCTGCCCCTCGTCCTCGTCGTCGGCCGCGACGGCGCCGCCTTCGACGCGGCCCGGCGGCTCGCCGAACCCTTCGAGGACTCCCTTCCGCAGGCCACGGTCAGGGCGGGAGAGTACGACACGCTGCGTGAGCTGATCGCGGCGCTGGCGGGGGAGCGCGGCCAGCTCGGCATGCCGGTCGGCGGTTCGTTCCTGCCCCCGCCGCGGTTCCCGCTCGTGCAGTTCGTGCTGTGGGCGCGGCGGCAGCGCGAGGAGCCGCCTCCCGGGGAGCCGGTCGACGTGCCGGGCCGGACCTGGCCGCCCGACCCCCAGTCGCGTACGGGTCAGGAGGAGTTCAAGGAGCGCCTCAAGGACTGGCGCAGGGGCAGGTACGGCGGGGACAGGGGGCGCAGGACCGCGGCGGACTTCCTTGGCCGCGCGGCCACCACCTGGGTGCCGGTCGGCACGCTCGCCGCCTGGGGGCTCGGCGGCGCCTCCGACCTGGTCGGCCTGATCCCCTGGGCGCTCGGCGTGCTCGTCGCCGTCGTCGGCACGTTGATCCAGGCGATGCTCTCGATCAGGGGATCCTTATTCAACGGCTGGTTCAGGAAGCAGCCCTATCTGACCAGGAAGCCCTTCGAGCGCCTCGCGAAGTACGCGCTGCGCATCGCCAACGCGAGCGAGGCGGAGGTCGAGCGGCTGCTCGTCCATGCACTGTGCCGGGACCTGCGCCAGGCGTACCAGAAGTGGCTGATCCCGTGGCCGAGCTGGGGGCGCGGCCTCTACGCGATGCTGGTCCTCGACGCGCGGTGGCCCGGCGACGTCAACGAGCGGCTCCTGCGCACGCTGGAGGAGACGGTCGAGGAGACCGGGCTGCTGCCGCCGCTCCTGGTGCTGGCCGCCGTGCCCGAGTCGTTCGCGCCGGGCAGCCGTCCGGTCACCGCGGGCCGGATGTCGGACCTGTCCGCGCTGGTGACGTCGTGGCGGACGGCGGCGCGGCGGCGGGTGCCGCCGCTGCGGCTGATGGTCAGCGCGCCGGGGATCCCGCTGGACGACGACTACCGGCCGCGTCTGCTGGGCAGCCGGATGCGGGCGATCGGCTACTGGTGCGTGATGGCGCTGCTGCTCATCGGGCCCGTCGTCCTGCTCGGGCGCATCCAGCAGGACCGCAACGCGCACTGCGGCGGCCTGTCCTGGGTCGAGCGCGACGGCAAGGAGTGCGTCGGTGTCGTGAACGCCGACGGGACCACCCCGGAAGGGCTCTTCCCGTCGGGCGAGATAACGCGGCTCGTCGCCCGGATCGACCGCAACAACGCCCTGGCCAGGGAGGTCGGGACGTACGTGAGCGTGGTGCTGTTCGGCGAGTACTCCGTCGCGCAGGACCAGAACGACAGCGCGTTCGTCGGGGCACGGGCGGAGCTGACGGCGGTGGAGGAGTACCAGCGCGGCGTCTCCGGCGCGCCCCGCCTCCAGGTCCTGGTGGCGAACGCCGGCACGAACTTCCGCCAGGGGCGGCGTACGGCGGAGCTGGTCAGCGAGATGGCGACCGAGGACCCCCGCGTGCTCGGAGTGATCGGCTTCCAGCGCAGCGTCCGCGGCGTGGAGGAGGCCATCCAGACGCTGCACACGGCGAAGATCCCGATGCTGGTGACCACCGCGACCGCCGACCGGCTCGGGTACCTGCCGGACGATCCCGCCCGGTCCGGGTCCGGCTACCCCTCCCCGTACGTGTTCCGCCTCGGGCCCTCGAACCAGCGGCAGGCGCGGCTGGCCGTCAGGTTCGCCCGCGAGCGGCTCCTCGGCGGTGTGCACAAGCCGTCCGCGGTGGTCGTCCAGGACCAGACGGACGACGACAACTACACGAACAACCTCGCCGACGACTACGCGGACGAGGCGGGCGCGGTGGGGATCGCGGTCAGCGACCGCGTCGCGTACAAGGACCGGGGAACGGGCATGGACCTGGCGGTGAGCCGGGCCTGCGGGCACGGGCCCGACCTGCTCCTCTACGCGGGCCGCGCGGCCGACTTCCTCGACTTCCTGCGCTACGTCGAGGGCAAGGACTGCGGCAAGGAGCCGATCAAGGTCCTCGCGGGCGACGACGTCATCAAGGCGGTGGCCAACAGCGGCGCCGTGATCGGCGACTATCGGCGCGTCCAGGTCTACTACGCGGCGCTGGCGAGCCGCGAGCTGTGGCGCGGCAGCGCCGCGGCGCCGACGGGCTTCGTGCAGAGCCTGCTGAGCGGCCGGCACCCGAAGGAGTCCGACGACAACCTCATCCTCAGCTACGACGCCGCCAAGCTCTTCTACGAGCGCGTCAACGCGGCCTATCGGGGCGGGCTGCCCAGCAGGGGAGACCTGCTCTACCAGATCTCCCTCGTCTCCCCCCGCGACAGGTGGAACGGGTCGAGCGGGGTGATCTCCTTCGGCGCCGCCGCCCACGAGCCCGAGGACAAGGCCATCGCGATCCTGAAGGTGAACGACTCCGGCAGGTCCGAGGTCGCGGAGCGCTGCGGGCGCCTGGCGACCACCGAGCCCGAGGACACCAAGGAGATCTGCCGGGACCTCGACGGGGACGCCGGGGAGCGCGCGGCCCGAAACGCCCCGGCGGCGGCCTCGTCCGCGGACCCGTCGGCGAGCCCGTCCGCGAGCCCGTCCGCGAGCCGGTCCGGGAGCCCGCGCAAGGACGCCGCCGACCCCGCCCGGTGACCCGGCCGTCGGAACAGGGCGCCAAGTGACGCGGAAACGGCCCGCCCCCGGAAAGGGGCGGGCCGTGAAGGGTGCTGACGGTGCGCGGGCGGGCCCGGCGGCCTCTCGGAGCTTGTGGCACGCCGCAGGGCCGCGACCGCGCCGAGGCTCAGACCTTGCCGATGACCTCGGCGGCGCCGGGCACCTCGTTGATGGAGCGCTGCTTCGGGCCCACGTAGTTGGCGCTGGGGCGGACCAGCCTGCCCGTGCGCTTCTGCTCCAGGATGTGGGCGGCCCAGCCGGCGGTCCGGGCGCAGGTGAACATCGAGGTGAACATGTTCGACGGCACCTCGGCGAAGTCGAGGACCACCGCGGCCCAGTACTCCACGTTGGTCGCGAGGACCCGGTCCGGCTTGCGGGCGTGCAGCTCCTCGAGCGCGGCGGTCTCCAGCGCGGCGGCGACCTCGTAGCGCGGCGCGCCCAGCTCCTTGGCCGTACGGCGCAGCACGCGGGCGCGCGGGTCCTCGGCCCGGTAGACCCGGTGGCCGAAGCCCATGAGCCGCTGGCCCTTGTCCAGCTCGCTCTGGACGTACTTGCGGGCGTCACCCATCTTCTCGACGCCCTCGATCATGTGCAGCACCCGCGCCGGCGCGCCGCCGTGCAGCGGGCCGGACATCGCACCGACCGCGCCCGACAGGGCGGCCGCCACGTCGGCGCCGGTGGAGGCGATCACGCGGGCGGTGAACGTCGAGGCGTTCATGCCGTGCTCCGCGGCCGACGTCCAGTAGGCGTCGATGGCCTTCACGTGCTTGGGATCGGGCTCACCGCGCCAGCGGACCATGAAGCGCTCGACGATGCTCTCGGCCTCGTCGACGCGCTTCTGCGGGACCATGGGCAGGCCCAGGCCGCGGGCCGACTGCGCGACGAACGACAGAGCGGTCACCGAGGCGCGTGCGAGATCGTCGCGGGCCTGGTCGTCGTCGATGTCGAGCAGCGGGCGGAAGCCGTACGACGGCGCCAGCATGGCCAGCGCGCTCTGTACGTCTACTCGGATGTCGCCGGAATGGACGGGAAGTGGGTACGGCTCCGCCGGGGGCAGGCCCGGCTGGAACGTGTTGTCGACGAGCAGGCCCCAGACGTGTCCATAGGAGACGTTGCCCACGAGCTCTTCGATGTCGACGCCCCGGTATCGCAGGGCGCCCCCTTCTTTGTCCGGTTCCGCGATCTCGGTCTCGAACGCCACCACGCCTTCGAGCCCGGGTTTGAAGTCGGACATTCTCGGCCGCCTCCCTCTCTTGTGAAGTCCAGAGCCTTGATGTCGAGATACCGGCGGGTCAATTTAACCCGCAGCGCCCGACTGTCGCGCCCCCGGCCCTACCCAATGGGGTTCTCCCAGGTAGGGGCCACCGAGCGAGACGTACGCCGAGCACGCGAGAATACCTTTCCGTGGACAGCGCTTCGCACCTCCCCGGGCTCCGGCACAGTTACGAAGGTGAGCCCCTCCTCGAATCCGGCATGGCCGCCGACCCGGTGACACAGTTCGCGCTGTGGTTCGCGGACGCCGTCGCCGCGGGCCTGCCCGAACCGAACGCCATGGTCGTCGCCACCAGCTCCGCCGGAGGCCGTCCCTCCGCCCGCACCGTCCTCCTCAAGGGCTTCGACGAGCGCGGGTTCGTCTTCTTCACCAACTACGAGTCTCGCAAGGGCCGCGACCTCGGTGAGAACCCGCGGGCCTGCCTGCTGTTCCCCTGGCATCCCATCAGGCGGCAGGTCCGTGTGGAGGGCTCGGTCGTACGGCTCCCGCGCGAGGACAGCGCCGCCTACTTCCACTCTCGTCCGTACGGCTCCCGCATCGGCGCGTGGGCCTCCCGTCAGTCGGCCGTCGTGGAGTCGAGGGAGCAGCTCGACGCCAGGTTCCGGGAGCTGGCCGCGCGCTGGCCGGAGGACCCGCCGCTGCCGGACTTCTGGGGCGGCTTCCGGGTGGTGCCCGCGGAGGTCGAGTTCTGGCAGGGCCAGACCGACCGCATGCACGACCGGCTCCGCTACCGGCGCAGCGGCGGCTCCTGGGCGCTGGAGCGCCTCGCCCCCTGAGGTCCCGCCCCCGACGCCGATCAGGGCGGCCCGGCCGCTCAGGGCAGCCCGGCCGCGACCTTGAGGTCGGCGAGGAAGCCGGCGTACGCCTCGTCCCGGTCGGGCGCGCGCAGGATCGCCGAGGGGTGGATCGTCGCGACGTAGTACGCCCCCTCGCGCCGGGGGACCGGCTCCCCCCGATGCCTGGTGACGCGGAAGTCCGGGCCCAGCAGGGCCCGGGCGGCCGTGGCCCCCAGCACCACGGTCACCTCCGGGTCCACCAGGTGCATCTCGGCCTCGAGCCAGGGCCGGCAGGCGTTGATCTCCCCTACGGTGGGCTTCTGGTGGATCCTGCGCTTGCCGCGGGGCTCGTACTTGAAGTGCTTGACCGCGTTGGTCACGTACACCGCCTCGCGCTCGATGCCCGCCTCTTCGAGCGCCTTGTCGAGCATGCGCCCGGCGGGCCCGACGAACGGCGCGCCCTCGCGGTCCTCCTGGTCGCCCGGCTGCTCGCCGACCAGCATGAACCGTGCGTCGGGAACGCCCTCGCCGAAGACCGTCTGCGTGGCGGCGTGGTAGAGGTCGCAGCCCTCGCAGTGCCGTGCGGCCTCCCTGAGCGCGGGCAGGCTGATCTCCGCCGGAAGGAATCGCTGGGCTCCGATGTTTCCCATCCTGGGTCGCTTCCCCAATAAGGTCGGCTGCGAACACGGGGGAGGTCGTAGCATCGAATTACAAGGACTGGAGGAGCCTTGACCGCACACGGCCTGATCGACACGACGGAGATGTACCTCCGGACGATCTTCGAACTCGAAGAGGAGGGCATCGTCCCGCTCCGCGCCCGGATCGCCGAGCGACTGCAGCAGAGCGGTCCGACCGTCAGCCAGACGGTGGCGCGCATGGAGCGCGACGGCCTGGTCAAGGTCGAGGGGGACAGGCACCTCAGCATGACCGCGCTGGGCCGCACGCTGGCCATCCGAGTCATGCGCAAGCACCGCCTCGCGGAATGCCTGTTGACGCAGGTGATCGGCATGCCGTGGGAAGAGGTCCACATCGAGGCGTGCCGCTGGGAGCACGTGATGTCAGAGTCTGTGGAGACCCGGCTCGTGAACCTTCTCAAGAACCCCCGGGTGTGCCCGCACGGCAACCCGATCCCGGGTCTGGACGAGCTGGGGGTGCCTCAGTCCGGTTCGGCCGGAGATGAGATGGTGTCTCCCATGGTGACCCTCGCGGGACATGCCCCCGTGCCCGTTGTAGTGCGCCGAATCAGCGAACAAGTGCAAAGCGATCCCGCCGTGATGCTTAAACTCAAGCAAGTTGGGATACAACCGGGACGCGAGGTGACGCTCGCGGCGAGTGACAACGGTGTAACGGTGACTGGTGATGGTGAGGTGGGAACCACGACCACGGACCTTCCGAGGGACGTCGCCTCACACGTTTTTGTCACCAGACGATGACGGAATGAGTTGTGCCTGGTTGAATCCCCTAGGGAGTCCTTTCATTTCTCGCGACCCAGCCTTCGCAGGAGCGCCCGTGCCCGGCATAGCGAACCCACCTCGTCAAGGGACGGTCGTGGCATGAGGCGATGGGGAGATCTGTCACAGGACGCCGACGACCACCTTTCCGCCGGTTCGGTTCTCGACCACGCGGAGATGGCCGTGGTCGTGACCGACCGCTTCAGCAATGTCCTGTACTGGAACCCCTTCGCCGAGCAGTTGTTCGGCCGCGTGGGCGCGTCTCCGGGCAAGGAGTCGCTGCACACCCTGGGGATTTCGGAGAAGGACCATCCGCTCACGGCCGAACTTGCCAAGCACGTGCTGCGCGGCGGTGTGTGGGAGGGCACGTTCGACGTGGCCCGAGGCGACGGCACGACGATCTACGTGCGCGCGCAGGCCGTGCCGCTGCGGCACCCCTCCGGCTCCGTGAGCGGCATCGTGATCACCGCGCGCGAGGCGATGCGCAGCAACGAGCGTGAGAAGGACCGCTTCGGCCTGCTCGAGCGGATCGGCGAGCGGCTCGCCGGCTCCCTGTACGTCGAGGAGACGCTCAACCGGGTCGCGGAGATGCTCGTCCCGCAGTTCGCCGACCACTGCTTCATCGAACTGGTCGAGGGCGACCGCCTGGTGCGCAAGGTCTCCACGCACGTGAACGGCTGGACGCCGCCGCCGGACACCTGGCGGCCGGTCGGCGCGGAGATCAGATACCCCCTCGGGCACTACGCCGAGACCGCCCTGCGCCGCCAGGAGACGATCCTCGTCGAGGACTTCTCCCAGGTCAGCTACCCGGCGACGAGCGAGGGCGCGGCCCGGCTGTGCGGCGAGATCGGAGTGACCTCGGCCATCGCCGCCCCGCTGTGCGTGCGCGGCGAGACGCTGGGCCTGATGTACCTGGGCCTGTCCAACCTCTCGAACCGCCGTTCGCCTCACTACGACACCTTCGACCGCGACTTCGTGGGCGCCATCGCCACCCGCGTCGCGCTCGCCGTCGACAACGCGCTGCTGTTCGAGGAGGAGCGGCACACCGCCGAGTCGTTCCAGAAGCACCTGCTCCCGCGTCAGCCGCTGCCCTCGCTCGACGGCCTGGAGATCGCGGTCCGCTACTACCCGGCCGCCCCGCTCGCGTCGCACGGCCAGGGCATCCAGACCCAGGTGGGCGGCGACTGGTACGACGTGATCCCGCTGTCGGCCGGCCGCGTCGGCATCGTGATCGGCGACGTCGAGGGCCGGGGGGCCAAGGCGGCGGCGGTCATGGGCCAGCTCAGGGCCGCGTTGCGGGCCTTCGCCCAGGACGACAAACCGCCCGCCGACATCCTCGCCCGCCTCGACGAGTGGACCAGGATCGTCGCCGCGCCGGAACACGACGACTTCGGCGCCGACATCACCAACCCGCCGATCGTCACCTGCCAGTACATGGTGTACGACGCGTGGTCGAGGCAGCTGTCGTTCGCCAACGCCGGGCACGCCCCGCCGCTGCTGATCGTGGACGGCGAGGTCAGGGACCTGGACATCACCGAGGTCGGCCAGCCGCTCGGGGTGCGGGCCAAGGGCATGCACGCCGACCTGGTCTACAAGGAGGAGACGAGGGAGCTGCCGCCCGGCGCGACCCTGCTCCTCTACACCGACGGCCTGGTCGACCGCAGGCCGCCGCGCGACTCCGCCACAGGCGTCCCCGATGACGACGAGGCGCTCGACGTCCTGCGTGAGAAGCTGGCCAAGGCGTCGGGGGAGTCCGTCGAGCGCATCGCCGACCTGGCCACTGTGGCCGTCCCCGGCGAGATCGACGACGACATGGCCATCCTCGTCGTCCGCTCGGCGGGCACGGAGCTGCAGTCCCAGGAGCGTACGTTCCCGGCCCAGCCGATCATGGTGAGCGAGGCGCGGCGGATGGCGTCCGAGGCGTTCGCCGGATGGCAGGTGCCCGAGGAACGCGCGGAGCTGGCCTGCCTGCTCGTCTCCGAGGTCGTGACCAACGTGGTCCTGCACGCCGCCAGCGCCAGCGTGCCGCGCCGCGAGCTCGTGCTCGACGGTCCGCCGCTGCCGTTCGACGAGTCGTGGGACGTGCCGGGCTTCGAAGAGGAGATCGCGGGCGACAAGGAGTTCACCCTGCGGCTGCGCAGGGGCGCGGAGTCCGTCTGGGTCGAGGTCTTCGACCAGGACCTCCGCCTGCCCCGCATCCGCAGCGCGGGGGAGAACGACGAGGGCGGCCGTGGCCTCTACCTCGTCGACCAGCTCGCGCGACGCTGGGGCTCCCGCCCGACCCGCGAGGGCAAGGCGGTCTGGTTCGAGATCCCCATCGGCGGTCGTTAGGTCGTGACGCGCCCCCCGGCGCGGGGGCGTGTCACGGTCAGTTCTTCTGCTTCAAACAGCTGTAGCCGCTCGGCCGGTCGGGTTCGAGCGTCACCTGCCGCAGCACGGTCGCTTCCATGGAGATGCGGAAGGTCTCCTGGTGCGCGCAGTCGTACAACGCGTACGCGCCCTCGCGTTCGCCGAGCAGCAGCACCTGCACGCCGCCGCGCAGCACCTTGCCGCTTTCGCGGTCGTTGAGCACCACCCACTGGTCCTGGAAGCCCACCATCGACAGGAGCATGCTGGCGGGCCTGCCCTTCTCGGCGACGGCGAGCGCGTCGCTCTCCATCTGCCCCATCAGCGCGAAGCCCAGCCCGATGCCGGTGAACGCGGCCACCACGATCTTCATGCCGGCGCGGCCGGCCGGCCGCCGCCGCAGCAGCCGGAACGGCACGAGGAAGGCCAGGGCGCCGATCACCACCGCGGTGATCACGATGCCGGCCAGCGACGCGCCCTCGCCCAGCCCGAGGTAGCCGAGGAAGCCCCAGTAGCTCGCCCCGCACCACAGCGCGCCGGCGGTCGCGGCGGCCCACGGGCGCACACGTACGGCCTGGGCCAGGCGGAACAGATGGCCGAGGGTGGCCTTGTCGAGCAGCCAGACGGCCGCCACGACGATGCCCGCGACCAGCGCGCCCCCGATGATGAGCAGGATCAGCGTTCCCACCAGGCGGCCGAACATGGTGGCCTGGTCGATGCCCGCCTGCTCCGGACTGATGTTGAAGATGCCGTACACCTGCTGGATGCCGAGATAGAGCAGCGCGTACAGGGCTATGCCGATGGGCACCACGACTGATCCGCTGCGTTCCAGCAGGTCGACGACGCCGGCTTTCACGTCCGGCTCCGGCGGGTCGGCGAGGCCGGTGTGCTCCTCCGGCTTGGTGATGGTCATTTATCGGTTCATTTCGTCTTCGGTCGTTGCGACGGAACATGATTGCAGCCCGCGCGGACGAGCACGCACCGGATCCGCCTCGACGGTCGGGGAGCGGACACCACGCGCTGCGCGCTTCTTTCCGGCCGTCCCGGGTGCTTGACTCGGACGCATGGAGCTCGCCCACGACCGCCGCGGCAGCGGCCCGCCGCTGGTCCTCCTCCACGGCATCGGTCACCACCGGCACGGCTGGCTGCCGGTCCTCGACCTGCTCGCCGAGCGGCACGACGTCATCGCGGTGGACCTGCCCGGCTTCGGCGAGTCCCCGCCGCTGCCGTACGGCACGCCGTACAACGTGGAGACGCTGGGGCGGGCGGTGCGGGAGTTCTGGACCGGGCTCGGCCTGAGCCGGCCGCACGTCGCGGGCAACTCGCTGGGCGGCTACATCGCGCTCGACCTGGCGTCCTCCGCCGACGTCCGTACGGCCGTCGCGCTGTCTCCCGCCGGATTCTGGTCCCGGCCCGAGTACGCGTACGCGCGGGCCGCGCTGCGCCTGCTGCGGCTGGCGGTGCGGGCGGACGGGCTGCCCACGCTCGCGGCCGGAACGGACGAGGGGAAGGCGCTGGCCTTGGGGCTGTTCGTGGCCCGTCCGGAGCGACTGTCCCGCGAGGCCGTGCTCGCGGCGGCCGTGGCGATGCGCGAGTGCGTGGGGTTCGAGGAGACGCTGGACTCGCTGGCGTGGGTCGCGCCGCCCGCGCCGCCCCAGGTGCCGGTCACCATCGCCTGGGGCGACCGCGACCGGCTGCTGCCGCGCCGGCAGGCCGTACGGGCGGCGCGGTGGGCTGGGCAGCGGGCGCTGCTGCTGCGGGGCTGCGGCCACGTGCCGATGAGCGACGACCCGGAACTGGTCGCGCGGGTGATTCTCGAAGGCAGCGCCCGCGAAGGCGGCGAAGACCCGCGCTGAGTCTCTCCGTGCCGCTTGTGCCGACGGGCGCGCGGGGGCGGGGAAACCCACGCATACTGATCCCTGTGGACACCGGACTCATCCTTCTGGTCTTCCTGGCGTTCCTGTTCGCGTGGCTGCTGAACAAGGTGCGCCGGTTCTTCCGGCTGAGCCCGATGGCCTACGGAGGCGTGATGGTCGTGTTCGTGGTGGCCATGCTGCTGATCTGGGGACAGCAGCACAGCTGATCTGTTGCTCTAGAAGCCGAAGGACCGGCCGATGATCTCCTTCATGATCTCGGTCGTGCCGCCGTAGATCGTCTGTACGCGGCTGTCCAGCCAGGCCTTGGCCACCGGATACTCCAGCATGTACCCGTAACCGCCGTGAAGCTGGACGCACCGGTCGATGACCTTGTTCTGCAGCTCGGTCGTCCACCACTTGGCCTTGGCCGCGTCCACCGCCGTGAGCTCCTTGGCGTTGAGCGCTCGCACGCACTTGTCCACGTAGTGGCGGGCGATCTCCACCTCCGTGGCCAGTTCGGCCAGCAGGAACCGGGTGTTCTGGAACTTGCCGATGCTGCGGCCGAAGGCCGTACGGTTGCGGCAGTACTCGATCGTCTCCTCCAGCACCGTCTCCGCCGCGGCCACGGCCGCCACCGCGATCGACAGCCGCTCCTGCGGCAGGTTGTTCATGAGCTGGAAGAAGCCCTGGCCCTCCTCGCCGCCCAGCAGGTTGGCCACCGGCACCCGGACGTTCTCGAAGAACAGCTCGGCGGTGTCCTGCGCGTGCATGCCGACCTTCTCCAGGTTCCGGCCGCGGGTGAAGCCCTCCATGCCGCGCTCCACCACCAGCAGCGAGGTGCCGCGCGCGCCCGCCGAGGGGTCGGTCTTGGTCACGACCACGACGAGGTCGGAGTTGATGCCGTTGGTGATGAAGGTCTTCTGGCCGTTCACCACGTAGTGGTCGCCCTCGCGGACGGCGGTGGTGCGGATGCCCTGCAGGTCGCTGCCGGCCCCCGGCTCGGTCATCCCGATGGCCGTGATCAGCTCACCGGACGCGAAGCCGGGCAGCCAGCGCTGCTTCTGCTCGTCGTTGGTCAGATCGACCATGTACGGCGCCATGATGTCGTTGTGCAGGCCGAATCCCAGGCCGGTGGCGCCGACGCGGATAATCTCCTCGACGATCACCATGTTGTAACGGAAGTCGCTGATCCCCGAGCCGCCGTACTCCTCCGGCACGGAGAAGCCGAACATGCCCAGCTCGCCCGCCTTCTTCCACACGTCGCGGGGGACGATGCCGTCCTTCTCCCACTGCGCGTGGTGGGGGACGACCTCACGGGCCATGAACTCACGGACGGTCTCGCGGAAGAGGTCGTGCTCCTCGTCGAAGAGGTCTCGCCGCATCGGGTACGCCTTCCGGCTCAGGGTCTGTTGGCCGCACCAGAATACGATTCTGGTTGTCCCCCGGTCGATCGGCTTCAAGTCGTACGGAGGGTCACAACTCCGAAACCATCGCGATAACGGCCCCTTTGACCGCTTCGGTTACCCCTAAGATCTACCTTCGGTTTGCTATAGGCCCGCCAGGGCGGACCTGTGATCGGAGTATGCGGTGATTCGGTGGAAAGCTGGTCTTCCTAGGACCATGGCCGCCTTGGCCCTCGGCCTGGCCGGTACGGCAATCGTCGTCGTGCCGTCGATGACGGCACAGGCCAATACCGCCGACCTCGTCGTCGATTACGCCTGCCAACAGGGCATCGCCACCTCGGGTTCGGGCACCGTCTATCTTCGGACGAAGCTCACCGTTCCCACCACGCTGAACGTCGGCGATCCGCTCAACGTGGCGTGGAAGCTGAACTACAAGGACGCGACGCGCTTCGGAGCGCCCGCGCGGCTGCCCAACGGTGGCAGGATCGAGGTGACCGGGCGGGTCAACCTCACCGGCAGCTGGATCGGGCAGCTTCAGCCCAAGGGGTCCGTGGACCAGCCGGGCGCGATGATCAAGGGCACGCCGCTCAATCTTCCCGATGGCATCGCCGACTTCGCGTACACCGATCGAGAGGGAACCCTCACGGTCAAGCCCGGCAGGCTGTTCGTCGACTTCCGTCCCCCCGCCTCCGAGGTCATGGTCAACGACGACGACCCGGCGATCACCTACAGCGGCGGCTGGGAGAACCTCGAAGGGCAGCCGAGCGGGGACAACGACTACCACTTGGACCTGCACCGGACCACGGTGGGCGGCGCCTCGGCGTCCTTCGTGTTCACCGGCACGGGAGTGGACTACGTTGCGCAGCGGGACCGGCGCGCGGGGCCGATCGACATCGAAGTCGACGGTCAGCCCGGTACTCCGCCGCGGATCGATCCCTCGACGAACGACGACGGCACCCCGGTGAACGACGCCAACAAGGGCGGGCAGACCCTGTGGAAGTTCCGCGGTCTTAAGTACGGCGAGCACACGATCACGATCAAGAACGTCGAGGACGCCAAGTGGGGCCAGCTCGACGCGTTCCGCGTGGTCACTCGGGAGCTGGTCAACCCGCCGCAGGAGTACCGCGCCGAGTGCACGCTCATCAGCGCACCGGTCGGTATTGAGGTGACGATCGGCGGTGGCGACAACCCGGCCAGCCCGTCGCCGGACAGCTCGCCGGACACGTCCGCGTCGCCCGACAGCTCGGCCAGCCCTTCGGGAAGCGTCTCGCCGAGTGCGTCCCCCACTCCCACCCCCACGCCTTCCCAGTCGCCGAGCGGCGGTCAGTCGCCGTCGCCGTCGCCGTCGCCTTCGGCGAGCAGGAGCCCGAACCTGGCGCCGACGCAGAACTACGTGGTGGCGGTGGTCACGCAGGGCAGTCCTTCGCCGACGGCGACGAAGACGGTGACGCTGACCGCGACGCCGACCGTGGCGCAGGTGGCGATCACGCCACAGGGCGGCGCGCAGACCGGTGAGGCTCCGGAGCGTGTGTCGTCCTCGGGCATGCTGCTGATCGGCTCGGGTGGCGCGCTGTTGATGATCGGAATGCTCAGCGGTGTGGCAATGCTCCGGCGCAGGGCGGCGCACTCGGGCGAGCGGAGCTGAGAAGGATGACGATGCACGACACTCCTGACGGTGGCGCTCCCGAGCAGGGCGGCGCAGGCACCGACGCCAAGAAGACGCGTAAGCCGCTGCCCCAGCCGGTCCTCGCGACCCTGCTCGTGGCGGGGTCCTTCGGCGGCATCGCGGCCGTGATGGCCGGGATGCTCGCCGTGCTGAGCCCCTCGGACCCGGAGGAGAGCGGGCCGGTTCCGGGCGCGGTGAACGTCCAGGACGCGGGCAACGTGGCCTTCCTGCCGCCCACTGTGGGGCCGGGCGGGCCGGGTGTGCCGCTCACGGCGGCGGACCCGACCGCGCCGCCGCCGCTTCCCGCGATCAAGCCGATCGCCCCGCTGACCCTCACGAGCGCGGCATCGTCATCCCAGACGCCGCTTTCGTCGTCGTCCTCGTCCTCGTCATCGACCGCCAAGAAGACGACGACCAAGAAGGTCACCGGCAGGCCGCTCAAGATCAGCATTCCGGCGATCGGGGTGAAGGCCACGGTGGGCTCGGTGGGCGTGGACAAGACCGGCGCCATCCAGACGCCCCCGCTGAGCAAGCCGAACCTCACCGGCTGGTATCGCTTCGGACCGGCCCCCGGCGACCAGGGGCCGGCGATCATCCTCGGGCACGTGAACACCCGCAAGGGCGCCGCCGTCTTCAGCCGCCTGCGCGAGCTGAAGCGCGGCAACAAGATCGCCGTTCTCCGCGCGGACGGCAAGATGGCGATCTTCACGGTGGACGGGATCGAGCAGGTCAGCAAGTCGACGTTCCCGACGAAGCGGGTCTACAGCAACACGATCACGTCCTCGCTGCGGCTGATCACCTGTGGTGGGGTCTACAACGCCAAGCAGCACCACTACACCGACAACATCATCGTCTACGCGACGCTGACGGAGACCAAGGGCAAGTGATCGCGAGGTGATCAGCCCCTGCTGATCACCTCTTCGCCCTCCCGCGCCTCGCGCTCGGGCGGATCGTGCGGCCTGCGCCGTACGGCCGTCCGGGCCGCGCGCTGGACCAGGAGCGTGCCCGCCACCGCCGCGACCGCGACGGCCACCAGCGCGTACGGCTGACGCCACGGCGAGGAGTCACCGCCGGCCGCAGAGACCTCGGCCGGCTGGGTGGCGCGGTCCGGCTTGGTGGTCCGGGCCGGCTGCGCGGACGCGGCGGGCGTCGCGGCAGGAAGGCGGTTGGGGATGACGGCCGCAGCCTTCCAGGGGAACCCCGGCGGCTTCACCGGACCCCAGTAATCCATCACCTCGGTGCCGGCGGGCACCGGGAACTGCGGCGGAGCCGCCTTCAGCCCGCCCGGCACCGTGAGCGTGCCGATCTCGTACGGCGCGAACATGCCCTGCAAGCCCTGCACCCGCCACCGTCCGGCCGGCACCTTGATCGACGTCGCGTAGTGGGCGGGCTCCGGCAACGGCGTCCCGTCGAACGTCAGGGCCGTGCCGTCCTCCCCGGTCAGGCGCAGGCCGACCGGTTCGAGCCCGCCGGGGCCCTCGTACGGATGGGTGCCGTGCTGGAGCACCCAGAAGCCCACCGTGTAGGAGACATCGGGTCGCACCTCGGCAGGGAGCGGGTCGAGTTCGGTCACGGCCCAGAATCCGGCCCGCGCGTGAGCGGGCAGGGCCGGTGCGAGAATCGCCGCCATCGCCGCGAGCGCCACGAGCAGTCGTCTCATGTCAACACCTCCACCCTCCCTACCGTGGGAGGGCGATGAAGGTTCCCTGAGAATTTCCTGACATAAGGCACCCGCCGGTTATGTGGATGGTCAACTCCTGGGAGACTGTTCGCTACGTGTACGTGACTGTGGTGGCAGGAGAGACGTCGTGCCCGACCCCAGTGCCCGGCGGAGGAGTGCCCGGCGTCGCATCGCGGCCCGATCGGCGGCGGGAGCGACGGCCGCACTGGCCCTGATGACGTGGCCGGTGCTCGCGGCGACCGAAACCAGGACCGTGTCGTACTCCTGCACTCCCGCGGGCGGCGCCGCCGCGACCTACCCCGTGAACGTGACCCTGGTCGCGCCCGACAACCCGGTGGTGAGCAGCGCGGCGACCGTGACCTGGCGGATCGCCCCCGCCGCGACGTCGGACGGCCAGAGTGCGATGGTCGCACCGGCGACGGGCATCGCGGCGAACGACGTCGTGATCGCCGAGGGCCTGATGGAGGTGACCGGCGCTCCCGTCGTGAGCGAGTCCGCCACTCCCAGCGCATCGCCGACCCCCACGCCCTCACCGTCGGCGTCGCCTTCCGCGTCCGCCACCCCGTCCCCGTCGGCCTCCCCGTCTCCGGAAGACGCGGGTGACGCCGGCGACACGGAGTCTCAGGTGGCGACGGACACCTCCGCGACGCCGTCCCCGAGTGCGACGCCCTCTCCCAGCGCGACGCCGTCCAGCGACGAGTCGGGCTCGGCCACGGACGACACGACGACCGGCACGCAGGAGGAGACTCCTTCGGCCGTCACGCTGAGCCCGTCCGCGTCCACGGCGGTTCCGGTCTCCCTCTCGCCGTCGGCCACGCTGACGCCGATCCCCGAACTGCTCGTCACGCTGACCCCGACGGCGGAGGGCACGGTCGGAGTCGCGGCCGGGAACTTCACGCTGAAGCTGCGGCCGGCCGGGGACACGACCGGCACGGGGCAGGCGCTCTACACGTGCACGCTGCCGGACTCCGCGACCCGGGCGTCGCTCGCGCTCACCGTCGCCGCCTCCTCGTCCGCCTCGCCGTCCCCCTCAGCGTCCGCGTCGCCCTCTCCCTCGCCGAGCCCGACCGGCAGCGACGACGACGACGCGAGCAGCTCGCCCACTCCCAGCGCTACGGCGTCGACGAGCCCGACCCCGACCAGGACCAGGACGGTCACGGCGACCGCCACCGCGGCGGTCCCCCGTACGGCGACCAAGCAGATCAAGACGACGCCGGTCGGCGGTGCGCAGACCGGGGCCGGGGGCGACGCGGGCCCGGACGCCCGGCTCGTCGTGTTCACCGGCCTGGCGCTGATGGCCGCGGCAGCGGCCGGAGGGCTGCTGCTGCGCCGCTTCGGCCCGAACGCCGGTTCGTACGGCAGGCGCTAGCGTCCGGCTGACGCGGACATGCCGAGAACGCGAGAAAGTTTGAGCAACCGGAGGCGGTCTTGGGGTTTTTGTCCGTAAGATCTCTACCTGACTGTGACCGTATGCTGGAATGCTGGTACGCCTGTTGACTGCGAGCATCGAAGTGGAGAGAAGTCAGTGCTGAAGTCAAAGGCGCGGGGCCGTGTCGCAGGAAGGGCCGCCGCGGCCGGAGTGGTCAGCGCGGGCCTTCTCCTGGGCCTGGGCGCGCTCGGTGCGCATGCCGACACGAAAACCGTGACATACACCTGCACTCCGGGCGCGGGAGGCACCGCCGTCACGCACGATTTCACGGTGACGCTCACCGCGAGCACCTCGACGGTGACCGGCACCCAGTACACCGCGTCCCTGAGCATCCAGCCGCTGACGACCTCGGAGTTCCCCGCGCCGGTGCAGATCGCGAGTGGCGCGGCGATCGAGTTGCAGCCCAGCGTGTCGGCGTCGGCGCTGCCGGCCGGTATGACCGCGGGCGTGTCCACGCCGTCGCCGACCGGCGCGGCGTTGACCTCGGCGGTCGCGGCCCAGGCGTCGATGCCGCCGCTCCCCGTGGCGACGCTGACCGTCACGCCGTCGGCCGGGGCCACCTCCGTCGTGCTGACGGCGAAGGACTTCAAGATCAGCATGGTCGCGCCCGCCGGCACGGGCACGACCACGACGCCCACCCTGCTCTACAACTGCGTGGTCGCGGCGACGGGTGCCAACACGGCGCCCGCGGTGGCGACGATTCCGGTGACGAACGCCTCGGCGTCCCCGAGCGCGAGCGCGAGTGCGAGCCCCAGCGCCAGCGCTTCCGCGAGCGCCTCGCCCACGCCGCATAACACCCGGACGGTGTACGAGACGGTCTTCGCGTCGCCCACGCCGAAGAAGACGAAGAAGACCAAGGCCGCACAGGTCGAGAACACGCCCGGGGGCGGCGCGGCCACCGGTGGTGGAGGCGACGCGGGCCCAGACGCCCGCCTCTTCGTCCTCACCGGTACGGCGCTCATGCTGGCGGCGGGGGCCGGCGGACTCGTGCTCCGGGCCCGGCGCCGCCCGGTGAGGCAGTAGGACGAAGCCATGACCACCCCGCCACCTGGACAGTACCCGCCGGGCCAGCCGTACGGCATGCCTCTCGGGCCGGGCGGGCAGGGCTACCCGCAGCCGGTTTACGGCCAGCCGGTCTTCCAGCCGGTCATGCTGCCCCAGATGCAGCCCGTGCAGCCGGTGCCCCCGCCGCAGCCGCCGGAGGAGAAACCTCCCGGTGACAGCGCGGCGGCCATCCGGCGGGTGCTGATCACGGCGGCCATCCTGGGCCTGGTCATCGTGGTCGTGGGCGTAGTGATCATGGTGAACAACCCCGACGAGTACGCCACGCCGACCCGTCAGACGCTCAAGCTCGCGGCGCCGCAGAACGGGCTCGCCCCCTCCGTGGGACCGGGCGGCGCCGGGCAGCCGCTGACGCAGGCGGTCGCCGACGCGCCTCCGCCGGTTCCGAACATTCCGGCGGCTCCGGCGATGCAGCCGTCCACGCCCAAGCGCCTGGTCATTCCCAAGATCGGCGTGAACGCCCCGATCAGGTCGGTCGGTCTCGACCGCTCCGGCGCGATCCAGACGCCCCCGATCAGCAATCCGAACCTGGTCGGCTGGTATCGCGGGGGCCCGACGGCGGGTGAGGCGGGCCCGGCGGTCATGCTCGGCCACAAGGACACGACCAACCGCAGCGCCGTCTTCACCCGCCTGCACGAACTGGCGTACGGAGACAAGATCGAGGTGTACCGCCTCGACGGGACCGTGGCCATCTTCACCGTGGGCGGTATCGAGCAGGCGAACAAGCAGACGTTCCCCACCAACCGGGTGTACGGGCACGCCGACAACGCCGAGCTCAGGCTGATCACCTGCGGCGGCAAATACAACTATTCGACCGGTCACTACTTCGACAATGTCATCGTCTACGCCACGATGACCGGAACGCGTCTGGCGAAAACCAGGTCCTGAGTCCGGGGCGTCTCGCCGGAAGGGCTCGTGGCTGGCGGCCGTGGGGGTTATGGTCTCTTCGACCGATCATGAGGAGGGCCTGTGGGCTGGTTCTCGAAACTCCTGTTGCCCGGTCGGCTGCGCACGGGCCCCACGGCGCTGCTGCCCGCCCGGCCGGATCCGAAGACACTGCTGGCGGTCGCGCAACTCGCCGATCCCGAGGCGAGGACCGACGGCGACGACATCCTCGCGGGCGGGTCGCGCATCCAGTCGCCCGTCGAACTGACCGGAGACGTCCTCGCCAAGCTGGGGGTGCCCGACGAGGACAGGCTCTGGGCGTGCCGGATCGCCGCCGAGGGCCCGCTGCCGGTGGACTTCTTCGACAAGAGCCTGGCCGAGGGCATCGCGTACCGCCTGGGCGGCTGGTCACTCTGCCAGGGCGAGCCGCTCGATCCGGCGGAGGACGGCGGAGACCCGCTGGTCTACCTGCCGGCCGTGCCGGAGCCCGAGGAGATCCTGCCGATCCTGCGCGGGCTACTGGGCCCGGTCGAGGCCGTGGACACCGAACAGTGGCCCGAAGGGGAACTCGTCGACGGCGTCGTCCACGTCCCCGTACGCCGTGGCCGGGTGGCCGACGTCTACGCGGGCGCCGACCTGCTGGTCACGGTCGAAGAGGGGCATCGCATGCCGCCCGCCGCCCAGACCCGCTGGCCGTACCTCACGGAGATCGCGATCGCCCGGGTCTCCCCGATCGCGCGTTCGGAGGAGGCGCGGGAGGACGCGGGGCTTCCCGGCACGGCCCCCGGAGATGCGGCCGACGGCCCGGCGGAAGACGTGACGAGCACGGACGCGACCGCGAGCGCGCCGGACACCGGCTCGCACACGGAGGGCGCCCCCGAGGACCCCCTCATCGCCGCCGGCATCGTGGATGGGGACATGGTGCGTGAGGACGACAAGCGGGTGGAACTGGTGGGGCGAGCGGCCATCGCGGTGACGCTCGCGAACGGGCTGCGGGGAATCGCTGCAGACAGCCGGGGTTTCCAGCTGGTCGAGCCTGCCGACGCGCTTCCCGGAGGTTATGCCTGAGCCCTGCCCGTCACCCATGCCCATACCGTCGCCTCCCCCGACGAAAGTTCTGATGTAACCTCTCACTAACCGAACATTGCTCGGTTTCCTATGGAGGCACTGTGGCAGAGGCGTACATCGTCGGGGCGGTCCGCACGCCGGTCGGCAAGAAGAAGGGCGGGCTCTCCACGGTCCACCCGGTCGACCTGGCCGCCCACACTCTCTCCGCGCTCGTCGAGCGCACCGGCGTCGACCCCGCCGCCGTGGACGACGTGATCATGGGCTGCGTCATGCAGTTCGGCCCGCAGTCCATGGACATCGCGCGCAACGCGTGGCTCAGCGCGGGCCTCCCGGAGACCGTGGCCGGAGTCACGATCGACCGGCAGTGCGGCTCGTCGCAGCAGGCCATCCACTTCGCCGCGCAGGGCGTGCTGTCGGGCACGCAGGACCTGGTCGTGGCGGCCGGCGTCGAGTCGATGTCGATCGTCCCGATGGGGTCGAGCATCTCGGCGGCGCTGGAGAAGGGCATGCCGTTCCCGTTCGGCGACAAGTGGGTCGAGCGGTACGGCAAGCAGGAGATCTCCCAGTTCCGCGGCGCGGAGCTGATGTGCGAGAAGTGGGGCCTGGAGCGTGACGAGCTGGAGCGTTACGCCTACGAGAGCCACCAGCGGGCCGCGAAGGCGATCGCGAACGGCCACTTCAAGGACCAGATCGCCCCGGTCAACGGCGTGACCGACGACGAGGGTCCCCGGCCGGACACCACACTGGAGAAGATGGCCGAGCTGAAGACCCTGCGCGAGGGCGGCCGGATCACCGCGGCCACCTCCTCGCAGATCTCCGACGGCTCCGGCGCGCTGCTCATCGCCTCGGAGCAGGCGGTGCGCGACCACGGCCTGGTCCCGCGCGCCCGCATCGTCACGCTCGCGCTGACCGGCGACGACCCGGTCTACATGCTCACGGCGCCGATCCCGGCCACCCGGAAGGCGCTGGCCAAGGCGGGGCTCTCGATCGGGGACATCGACGTCATCGAGATCAACGAGGCGTTCGCCCCGGTGCCGCTGGCCTGGCTCAAGGAGATCGGGGCCGACCCGGCGCGGACCAACCCCAACGGCGGCGCGATCGCGCTGGGGCACCCGCTGGGCGGCACCGGCGCGATCCTCATGACCAAGCTCCTGCACGAGCTCGAGCGCACCGGCGGGCGGTACGGCCTGCAGACGATGTGTGAGGGTGGCGGCCAGGCCAACGTCACGATCATCGAGCGTCTCTGACCGTTCCACCCGAAAGGGCACCCCGGACCACTCCCGGGGTGCCCTTTCTGCGTGGCCGGCGTCGTACGGTGCCGAGGCCCGGTCCTCGTGGGCCCGCCGGGTTACGCTGAGTCGTGTCGCGTGGGAATCCGGGGCGAAGGAGGCGGGATGAGCGTCTCTTATGACGACCGGGAGCACTCCTATCACCACGGTCCGTACGCGATCGCCGACCTCGATCGCATGCCCAGGGACGCTCGGTACGAGCTCGTCGACGGATGGATCGTCAAGTCCCCCTGGCCCGGCATTCGTCACGACCACGCGGTCCGGAATCTGCGGTCCCGGCTGGAAGCGGCGGTCGCGCATGCCGATGCCGATCTCTACGTGAACGGCCCCGTCGACGTGTTCACGTCAACCGGGATACGCGTGCCCGATGTCGCGGTCGTGGACGGCAAGGCCGCCCGGCGCGCGGTCGAGCGAGACGAGCGGGCATATCAGGGGGTGGACCTGCTTCTCGTGGTCGAGGTCGTCTCCCGGGAGAGCGCCAGTGAGCGTACCGATAGGTACGAGAAGCCCAGCGAATACGCCAAAGCGAGGATCCCCCAGTATTGGGTGGTGGACCTGGAGCCCAAGCCGAACATCACGGTCTGGACGCTGGTGCCGGGTCATGGTGTCTACCGGCGGGTCGAGCGTGTCTTCGCCGGGGACCTGATGGAGGTGCGTGCCCCGGTCGAACTCGCCATCGATCCGGCGGTGCTCCTCTCGGTCTGAGCTGCGGTCTCGTCACCGCCTGGAACTGACAGGATGGCAGGCGTGGACGCCGAAAGGGCACCCCGGCTCACCCGGGATGCCCTTTTCGTTGCGAAGCGGCTTACTTGGCTCTCGGCAGCCGCCGCGGCTGCCGTACCGGCCGCATGGGCGGGGCCGGGATCTGACGCGGCGGTGGGAAGGAACGCTGGGGCTGCGGCGTGCGCGGGTTCTGCTGCTTGCCGCCCTTGCTGGACGCGCGAGTACGCATACGGGATCTCCTTGTACGTCGGGAACGCGGCACCGAGGTGCCGTCACTCAGCTGCCGCGTCGGATGGACAGGGCCGGAAAGCTGAGCGGATCAGCGGCTCAGAGGGCTGATCAGCGGTCGCCGTACAGAATCCACATGCCGGTCACCCTAACAAGGCGCCGCGTCCCCGGACAAAGGGTTTTTCTCCTGCCGAAGCGTGCCGAAGCATGCTGAAGCGCCCGAATCGTGCAACTGAGGTGCAAGTCGGCCCCCAGATATTCACAAGCGGCGGGATGTCTACTCGAACCCGCAAGAGAGACGTTCGTTGCACAGGAGATTCCCGTGAAGTCCATCAAGCGCGCCGCCGCCGTCCTCGCCACCACGGCTGTCGCCGTCACCACCTTCGGCGTCCTGTCCGGGCCGGCGCACGCGATGCAGCCCGGTGACGGCTGGTACCGCTGCTACATCTCGGGCCACGGCTGGATGTGGTGCTACGACGTGTGAGCCTGACGGCCTCACGGCAGGGCCCCGCCCGGGAACGAGGGCGGGGCCGTGGCGTTCAGCCGATGCGCCGGTGGACGTCCTCGAACATCGACGGCCCGGTGCGCTGGGGGGCGATCCACGGGCCCTCCAGCGACGGATCGACGATGCCCTCCTCCAGGAACGTGTAGCGCCCGTCGAGCACCCGCCGGGCCAGCCGTACGTCCCTGGCGTCGGTGTTGTCCCACAGCCGGTCGAACAGCGCCTCGGCCCGCTGCCGGGCCTGGTGGCAGAAGGTGTCCGCCAGCTCGTACGGCTTGCGCCCGAACTCGGCCGAGTCCTCCTGGGCGCGCACGCAGACCGCGGTGATGGCGAACAGCTCGGCGCCGATGTCCACGATGCGCGACAGGAAGCCCTGCTTGTGCTCCAGTCGTGCCTGCCAGCGGGACATGCCGTAGAACGTCGACCTGGCGAGCTTGCGGCTCGTCCGCTCGACGTAGCGCAGGTGCTGCGCCAGCGGGCCGAACTCGGCGTACGACGTGGGCACCTGGCCGGGCCCGGTCACCAGGCTCGGCAGCCATCTGGCGTAGAAGGCGCCGGCGCGGGTGGCCGCCCGCCCCTTGGCCCGCAGGCCGGCCTTCGGATCGACGAGCTCGCCCGCGACCGACAGGTGCGCGTCCACCGCCTCGCGGGCGATGAGCAGGTGCATGATCTCGGTCGAGCCTTCGAAGATCCGGTTGATCCGCAGGTCGCGCAGCATCTGCTCGACGGGCACGCCTCGTTCGCCGCGGGCGTGCAGCGACTCGGCGGTCTCGTAGCCGCGTCCGCCTCTCATCTGCACCAGCTCGTCCATCAGCCGCCAGGCCATCTCCGTGCCGTACAGCTTGGCGAGCGCGGCCTCGATGCGGATGTCGTTGCGTTCGTCGTCGGCCATCCGGCTGGCGAGGTCCACAACGGACTCCAGCGCGTACGCGGTGGCGGCGATGAAGGCGACCTTGCGGGCGATGGCCTCGTGCTGGCCGACCGGCCGGCCCCACTGGACCCGTTCGCGTCCCCACTCGCGGGCGATCTTCGTCGCCCACTTCGCCGCGCCGACGCAGGTGGCCGGCAGGGAGAGGCGCCCGGTGTTCAGCGTGGTCAAAGCGATCTTCAGGCCCTGGCCCTCGCGGCCGATCAGGTTCTCCACCGGGACGCGCACCTGGTGGAAGCGGGTGACGCCGTTCTCGATGCCGCGCAGGCCCATGAACTGGTTGCGGTGCTCGACGGTGATGCCGGGGGAGTCGGCCTCGACCACGAAGGCCGAGATCTTGGCGCCGGTCCTGGCCATCACGACCAGCAGGTCGGCCACCACGCCGTTGGTCGTCCACAGCTTGACGCCGTTGATCACGTACGCGTCGCCGTCGCGGACGGCGGTCGTGGACAGCCGGGCGGGGTCGGAGCCGACGTCCGGCTCGGTCAGCAGGAAGGCGGAGATCTCGCCCCGGGCGCAGCGGGGCAGGAAGCGGCGCTTCTGCTCGGGGGTGCCGAACAGCCGCAGCGGCTGCGGAACCCCGATGGACTGATGGGCCGACAGCAGCGCGCTGAGCGCGGGGGAGCACGACGTGACGAGTTCCAGCGCCCGGCAGTAGTACAGGTGGCTCAGACCCAGCCCGCCGTACTCCTCCTCGGTGGTCATGCCGAACGCCCCGATCGCCGCCAGGCCCTTGATCACCTCGTCCGGAATCACGGCGGTGCGCTCGATGAGCGCGGGATCGACCTTCTCCTGCAGGAACGCCCGCAGGGCGCGCAGGAAGTCGTCGCCCTTCTTGATCTCCTCCTCGGTGAGGCGGGGGGCGGGGTGCACGAGGTCCAGCCGGAAGTCCCCGAGGAAGAGCTGCTTGCCGAAGCTCGGGCGGGTCCACTCCGTCTCGCGCGCCTGCTCGGCCACCTCCCTGGCCTTGGCGTAATCGGTCGTCATCGTCGACCTCCTCGGCGGTGAAACGAGCTGTGCTCGTTAACTACCCGCCAGTAGCCTCTTGCATCGCAGGGAGCGCGATGTGTACGGCCGTCCCTTCGCCGGGGGAGGAGACGATCCGGCACCGGCCGCCGTGCGCCTCCACGATGGCCTTCACGATCGACAGGCCGAGCCCCGCTCCGCCGGACAGGTGGTCCTCTCCGCGCTGGAAGCGGTCGAAGGCGCGTTCGGCCTGCTCCGGGCTCATCCCCGGCCCGGTGTCGCGCACCTCGATCGTCACCGACTGCGGGGCGCGCAGCAGCCGTACGGTGGCCCGGGTGCCCTCGGGCGTGTGCTCCCGCACGTTGCCGAGCAGGTTGACGAGCACCTGGCGGACCCTGGCCTCGTCCACGGTCGCGACCAGGGACGCCGGCGCCTCCACCGTCACGGGATGGGCGGGGTCGAGAGCGGCCGAGTCGGCGGCCACCTCACGGGCCATCTCGGCCAGGTCGGTCTCGTCGAGCGCGAGGGCGGCGCCCCGGTCGAGCCGGGCGAGTTCCAGCATCTCGCCCACCAGGCGGCCCATGCGGTTGGCCTCGGCCTCGATCCGTCCCATGATCTTGGGCATGTCCTCGGACGGGATCGCCCCGGCCCGGTACAGCTCCGCGTACCCGGAGATGGTCGACAGCGGGGTGCGCAACTCGTGGGAGGCGTCGGCGGCGAAGCGCCGCACGCGGTCCTCCGACGCCTGGCGGTCGCGGAAGGCGTCGGCGATCCGGTCGAGCATGAGGTTGATCGCGGCGCCGAGCCTGCCGACCTCCGACGGCCCCTCGGGCATCCGGGCCGACAGGTCGCCGCCCTCGGCCACGAGGTGCGCGGTCCGCGCCATCTTGCCGAGTGGCGCCAGGCCGCCGGCGATCAGCAGCCGGCCGCCCGCGGCCAGCAGCAGAATCAACACCCCGCCGGTCGCCAGTTCGCTGATCAGGAGGTGGCGCACCGGATCGTCGACCGCGTCCAGGGGCACCGCGATGACCGTCAGCCGCAGGCCGCTCGGCGACAGGGCCGCGGCCGCGAGCAGGTCGTGCCCGCCGCTCGGGTCGAGGTCGAAGGTGCGGCCCTGCGCGGCGTACGCCAGCAGCCTGTCCTTGCCCAGCGCCTCGGCCAGGCTGGGGACGGCCCCGGCCTCGTCGGCGTCGCCGCCGACCAGACGCGCGTGTCCGGCCGACAGGTTGTAGACGGCGACGGCGTAGGTGGAGCCCGTCAGGGCCTGGTCGAGCGGGTCCCCCTCGACCACCCGGCGCGCCGCCGTGACGGTCGCCGCCACCACCTGCCCCTCCAGCCGCGTACGCAGGTGCCCGCGCAGGACGACGACGCTGACGAGGGAGAACACGACGAGCAGGACCGCGCTCACCCCGAGCAGCCCGGCGAGCAGGCGCGTCCTGAGCGACATCACGGGCCCGTCACATGTCCTGGGGCGGGCGCAACGAGTATCCGATGCCGCGCTGGGTGTGGATCAGCGGCGGGCCGAGCGGGTCGAGCTTGCGGCGCAGGTAGGAGATGTAGGTCTCCAGCACCTGCGAACTCCCGCCGTAGCCCCAGACCTCCTCGAGCAGGCGCCGCTTGGTGAGCACCAGACCGGCGTTGGCCATCAGGAAGGCCAGGAGGCGGAACTCGGTCGGCGACAGGTCCACGGGGACGCCGCCGCGCCGCACCTCCCAGCGCGCCTCGTCGAGCTCCAGGTCGGCGACCCGGAGGATCGGCCCGTGCGCCCGATCGGCCGCCTCCGGCACGGTCGTACGGCGCAGCACGGCGCGGATCCGCGCGACCAGCGCCTCGACGGAGAAGGGTTTGGTGACGTAGTCGTCCCCGCCGAGGGTCAGCCCGCGCACGGTGTCGGCGACCGCGTCGCGGGCGGTGAGGAAGATCACGGGAGGGTGCACGCCGTCGGCCCGGATCCGCCGGCACACCTCGAAGCCGTCGATGTCGGGCAGCATGACGTCGAGGACGACCAGGTCGGGCTGGTTCCTCAGCACCTCGCCGAGCGCCGCGGCTCCCGTGCCCACGGCCGTCACCCGGAAGCCGTGGAACCTGAGGGCGACTTCCACGATGTCCCGGATGTTTGGCTCGTCCTCGACGACGAGGATCCTGGTTTCACTCATGGGGGACCCATTGTGCAGGTAGGAGGCATTTGTCGCACAATTCGGGTCTCCGGGCCGCTCCGCGCGGCCCTCGCGCGTCAGCGCGGGACGCGGGCCACGCAGAACACGGTCTGGCCGAACGGCGGGCGGACGAACCGCTCGATGAGCCGGGTCATCGGCACGACGGTGCGGTCGTAGATCTTGACGAGCCGGGGGTCGGGGTAGCCCACGCCGCCCCGCCGCACCGCCGCCCACCAGGCGATGCCGCCGAGGAAGTTGATCGGCTTGAGCACCTGGACGTCGAGGCCGGCGTCGGTGACCGTCTTGCGCAGCGTGGCGGGGGTGTAGCGGGTGACGTGCCCCACCTTGCGGTCGAAGTCCCCGTAGAGCTGCATGTAGCCGGGCACCCAGATGACGATCCGGCCACCGGGGACGGTCACCCTGGCCAGCGACCGCAGTGCCTCGGCGTCCTCCTCGATGTGCTCGAGGACGTTCATCATCACGACGGTGTCGACCGGGTCGGCCAGGGGGATCTCGGTCGGCAGGCCGAACTGGAGCACCGACACGTCGTCGCGGTCGGCGAACCTCCTGCGCAGTTGCTCCACGCAGTAGGGATCGAAGTCGCTCACCACGAGCCTGTCCAGGCGCGGCAGGAACTGCTCGGCGAAGTGCCCGAGCCCCGAGCCGATCTCCAGGAGCGACCGACCGACGTGCGGCGCGACCATGTCGAACTCGTACTGCCGGTAGTTCTTGGCCTCGTCGCCGCCGAGGTGGTTCTCCAGAGCCTCGTCCCCGGCCGCCGGCTGGACTACTCGGTCATACCCAGACATAGGATCCTCGATCTGCACGCTGACGGTCGTGGAAAGTGTAGTGCCCGCCTCATCGGCGGGTGTCCGCTTCGCCGGAGGGGCCGCCAATAGGGGCTTCGCGCGGCACTGCTCTTCGGACAGCGCTGTGGACGTGATGCCCGCCTGATCGTAGGCTTCACCTCCGTCCCGACGCCCCCCGATTGCCCCTGATGGACGACGACGAGGCAGTGACCCGCGCCCTGGCCGGTGACCTTGACGCCTACGAGGTGCTGGTCACCCGATACAGCGCGCTCGCCCACCGTACGGCGAGTCTGCTCGGTGCGGCCGACGAGGCGGAGGACGTCGTCCAGGAGGCGTTCGTCAAGGCGTTCCGCCACCTCGGAAGCTTCCGCCGGGGCTCGGCCTTCCGCCCCTGGCTGCTGCGCATCGTGGCCAACGAGACCCACGACCTCACCCGGTCGCGCGGCCGCCGCTCCGACCTCGCCGTACGGCTGGGCCGCGAGCGGGAGCCGTACGGACCGGAGGACCCGGAGGGCGTGGCCGTGGACGCCGACGGCAGGAGCCGCCTGCTGGAGGCCGTACGCGCGCTGCCCGAACGGGAACGCGAAGCCGTGGTCTGCCGGTATTTCCTGCAGTTGTCCGAGGCGGAGACGGCCGAGGTGCTCGGCGTACGGCTCGGCACGGTGAAGTCGCGGACCTTCCGGGCCCTGCGGCGCCTGCGGGAGGAGGTGGGCCGTGAGCACCTCGGATGACGACGCGATCGCACCGGAGGACCTTGAGTCGCGGCTGCGGGCCCTCGGCGCCGACCTGGCCGTGCCCCCCGCGCCGCCTCCCGCCGACGTGGCGCGTGCCGTACGCGCCCGCCTCGGGGACGGCCGAACTCGGCAACATCGGGAACACAGGACATGGCGGCCGTCGCCGCGCGTGGCGGCAGCGGCGGTGGCGGTGCTGATGGCCGTGCTGCTCGGGGCCACCCCGCAGGGCCGGGCCGCGGTCGTGTCGGTGCTGCGCTTCGCGGGCGTCGAGATCCACGTCGACGGGGCCGGGCCGCTGCCCACGGGAGTGCCGAGCCCGTTGCCCGGCGAGCGCCGGGTGACGCTGGAGGAAGCGCGGCGGACCGCCCGCTTCCCCGTCGCCGTGCCGTCCGCGCTCGGCGAGCCGGCCGACGTCCGCCTCGCCGACGGTGGCCGGGTGGTGACACTCCTGTGGCCGGGCGTCCGGCTCGACGAGTTCGACGGCACGCTGGGCGTCGTCTGGCGCAAGGAACTCGGAGAACCGTTCCCGGAGCAGGTGGGCGCCGTCGGCGGCTGGTGGATACAGCAGCCCCACGGGGTGTCGTACGTCCCGTCGGGCGGCGGCGCGCCGCGCGAGGAGCGCGTGGCCGGGCCGACGCTGATCTGGCAGCACAGGCTGGTCGGGCTGCGGCTGGAGGGACCGGACCGCGCCGAGGCGGTGCGGATCGCCTCCTCGGTCCGATGAACCGCAGACTCACTCGGGGGAGGCGAGCCAGGCGTCGATCTCGCTCAGCAACTCCTTCTTGACCGCGTCGGGCGCCGTCGACGACCGGATCGACTGCCGGGCGAGTTCGGCGATCTCCGCGTCGGAGAAGCCGTAGACGTCCCTCGCGAGCTCGTACTGCGGCAGCAGCCGGGCGCCGAACAGCAGCGGGTCGTCGGCGCCGAGGGCGATCGGCACCCCGGCCTCGAACAGCCGGCGCAGTGGCACGTCCTCGGGGCGCTCCGCCACCCCGAGGCCCACGTTGGACAGCGGGCACACCTCGCAGGTGATCTGCCGGTCGGCCAGCCGCTCCATCAGGCGGGCCGACTCGGCCGCGCGCACCCCGTGACCGATCCGGTCGGCGCCCAGGTCGTCGAGGCACTCGGCGACGCTCGCCGCGCCCAGCAGCTCGCCGCCGTGCGGCACCGCGAGCAGCCCCGCGCGCTTGGCGATGCGGAAGGCGTGCTCGAAGTCCCTGGCCCGGCCGCGCCGCTCGTCGTTCGACAGGCCGAAACCCACCACACCCTTACCCTCGTAGTGCGCCGCCAGGCGGGCCAGCGTCCTGGCGTCGAGCGTGTGCCGGGTGCGGTTGGCGGCCACGATCACCGCCATGCCGATCCCGGCCTCCCTGGCCGCCTTGTCCGTCGCGTCGAGGACGAGTTCGAGGGTCTCGGTCAGCCCGCCGAAACGCTGGGCGTACCCGGACGGGTCGACCTGGATCTCCAGCCAGCGCGACCCCTCCCGGGCCTCGTCCTCGGCGGCCTCGCGCACCAGCCGGTAGACGTCCTCGGGCCGGCGCAGCACCGACCGCGCGATGTCGTACAGCCGCTGGAACCTGAACCAGCCGCGCTCGTCGGTCGCCCGCAGTTTCGGCGGCCAGTCCTCCACCAGCGCGTCGGGAAGGTGGACGCCCTGCTCCCGGGCGAGCTCGATCAGCGTCGAATGCCGCATCGAGCCGGTGAAGTGCAGGTGCAGATGTGCTTTGGGGAGCGTGTCTAGTGGACGTGCCATCTCCATATGTTGCCGCATGCCGCTCTCAACCCGTCGCCGGGTTGGCGCGTTGGGGAGGGACGAAAGGGGAGCTCATGACCGAAGAAGACGAGGCGGCCTTCGACGAGTTCCTGGCCGCGCGCAGCACCGCCCTCCTGCGCACCGCGATCCTGGTCTGCGGGGCCTCGGCGTCCGACGCCGAGGACATGGTCCAGAACGCGCTGGAGAAGGTCTACCGGCACTGGCCGCGCATCCGGCACGACAACCCCGAGGCGTACGCGCGCCGGGTCGTGGTGAACGGCGCGATCAGCAAGGCCAGGCGGCGCAAGGTGCTCCAGGAGATCACCTTCGCCCAGCCGCCGGAGACGCCCGTGGAGTCGCCCGACCTCGGCCTGCGGGACGTGCTCGTCACCGAACTCAGGAAGCTGCCGGCCCGGATGCGGGCCGTACTGGTCCTGCGCTACTGGGAGGACCTGTCGGAGGCCGAGACCGCGGCGCTGCTCGGCTGCTCGGTCGGCACCGTCAAGAGCCAGGCCGCCCGAGGCCTGGCACGCGTGCGCGCACGCATGGAGAACCTGGAAGGAGCGTCCGCATGAACGTCGAAGAGGCGCTGAGGGAAGCCATGGCCGCTCAGGTCGCCGGCGTGCACGCGCCGCCGTCGCTGGGCCAGGCCGTCCGGCGGCGCAACCGCCGCCACGTCGTCAGGTTTCGTACGGCGGGCGCGGCCGTGCTCACCGCGGCGGTCGCCGTGGGCGTTCCCGTGGCGCTGACCGCCCGGCCCGACACCGTCCCGGCCGTCGGCAGCCTCGCCGGGACCGGCGCCACCGGCTCGGGGGCCCCGGCCGCGTCCGCGTCCGCGCCCGGCTCCGGCGACACGGTCGCCGTGCCGGGAGGGGTCGTCCCCGATGTGGTCGGCAAGAGCGCCGCGGAGGTCAACGCCCTCCTGAAGGAGGCCGGCTACACGGTGAGAGTCACGAAGGTCGTCACCGACGAGGCCCCGGCGGGGACGGTCTTCGCCCAGATGCCGCAGCCCGGGACGGCCGCTCCCGCAGGGGCGGCGGTCACGATCACGATCGCCACGACGGCCGCCCCGGCCCCCACCACCTCGGCGGGCCCCGAGGACCCGCGGATGCCCCAGGACCTCGGCGACCTGGGGGACGGCCGGACGCTCGGCGGCGTGCACGTCGGCTACCTGCCCGAGGGGCTCGAATGGGGCAAGTGGTCCGGCAAGGACGGATTCGGCAAGCGGAGCTACACCACGAGCTGGGTGGAGCCCGGGCTGGAACCCGGCATGTACAGCGTCCAGATGATCGTCTATCGGAAGGACGCCGCGAGCGTGCTGGCCAAGCGCATGCAGGGCTACGCCGGGCAGGGCGCCAAGCCGATCGAGGCCGGCGGCAGGAAGGCGTACCTGGTGAGCCTGTCGGAGGGCGGCGACCAGATCAACGACGGTGGCACCCGGACGATCGTGTGGACGCTCGCCCCCGGCGTCGGGGTCGAGGTCATGATCAGCCCTGACTACGCGGCCAAGCTCGGCGAGGCCGCGACCGACAAGGAGCTCGAGAAGATCGCCGCCGGAGTCGCCCTGAACAAGTGACACCGGTCCGTCCCCACGCCTCCGCGCCCGCTTCCGGGCCCGGAGGCCCCGGCCGTACCGGCTCCCCGCAGTGGATCATCCTTGGGCGCAGCGTTTTTGTCATCAGCGACCGCACGTAGTTGGCAGCAGGTGCGTGCTTTTATTGGCAGTAGCTGCGTTGCAAAGTTGGCAATACATGGGGGCGATACGGGATGGAGCAGGTCGGCAGACGGCTCAGGGGGCGGACGGAGCGCGCGCTCAGAGCCTTCCGCGTTGTGATCGTCACGGGCCCGCGCCAGTGCGGGAAGACCACGTTGGTACGCCAGATCCTGGCAGACAATCCCGGCACCTTCCGCAGCCTGGACGACAGCAGGACCCTGGCCGCCGCCCTCGTCGATCCTGTGGGGTTCGCCCAATACGGAACACCGCCGAGGGCCATCGATGAGATCCAGTTCGGCGGCGACGCCCTCGTACGGGCGATCAAGTTGCACGTGGACCGTGACTCCGAGCCGGGGCAGTACCTACTGACTGGTTCTGCCGACTTCCTCACGGTCCCGGGCCTTTCGGAGTCTCTCGCGGGGCGGGCCGTGCTCCTCGACCTATGGCCCTTCTCGCAAGGAGAACTGCACGGAACGCCGGACGGATTTGTCGACATCGCCTTCAAGGATCCCGGGAGCCTGCGCGAAGGGACGGTGTCCAGGTTCGGGCCGCGCGATTATTTGGAGCTCCTATGCGCCGGCGGGTACCCCGAAGCGGTCAATCTGGATGCGGAGGATCGCGGGCTGTGGTTCGACAGCCTCATTCAAACGATCACGCAGCGAGACGTGGCCGACCTCACGGGGGCCAGGCGCGCGTCAGAGCTACCTCGTCTTCTGGCGATCCTGGCCGCGCGAACCGCCAACGAGCTCGTCGTCTCCCAGATCAACGCCGATTTCGGGCTCGCCAGGCACACGACGGAGGACTACATCGGGTTCCTCCGGATGACCAATCTCATCAGGGAAGTGCCGGCATGGGCGGGCAGCCACGCCACCCGCGCGAAGCGCCGCTCGAAGGTCCACCTGACCGATACCGGCCTGGCGAGCCATCTGCTCGGCGCGGACGCCGAGGCCCTGCTGAAGCCGGAGGACCGCCGCAGGGGCCCGCTGACGGAGACCTTCGTGGTCAACGAGCTGCGCAAACAGCTGAGCTGGTCGAAGACACGGGCGGAGCTGCTGCATTTCCGCGACAACAGCAAGGAGATCGACGTCATCCTCGAGACACCCGACGGGCGCGTCGTGGCTCTGGAGGTCAAGTCGGGCCTGACCGTGGACGCGGGGAGTTTCCGCCATCTCGCCGCGATGCGCGACCGGCTCGGCGACGCGTTCGTGCACGGTTACGTGGTGAGCTTCGCGGACACGCCGCTGCCCTTCGGGGATCGGCTCACATCCGTACCGATCTCTTACCTCTGGGAAGCGGGATGAACAAAGGGCAACCTTCCGCGGATCATCCCGACCCATTCGCCGCCGGAGACGCCTGCGCCGCGCGCCGACGTCGAGTTGCGTCAGGTGCTCATGGACGGCCTGCGGGCCCTGCCCCCGCGTCAGCGGGCCGCGGTCGTCCTCCGGTTCTGGGAGGACATGACAGAGGCGCAGACCGCGAAGGTGCTCGGGTGCTCGGTGGGCACCGTCAAGAGCCAGACCGCCAAAGCCCTCGTACGGCTGCGCCGGCTGCTGGGCGCGGATGTGATCGACGATGTCAGAGCTTGAGAGCGCGCTGCGCCGGGCCATGGCGGACGAGACGGTCGGTATGGCGATCGCGCCGGATCTGGTCATCGGGTCGTGTGGCGCTCGGACCGCGTGCGCCGCACGCGCCTGCGACTGGTCGCCGTCGTCGCCGCGGTCTTGGTCGCGGCCGGAGCGGTGCCCGCCTACGTCGCGCTCGTCCCCGGCATCAGATCTCCACGGGCAAGGCGCTCGCCGAGGTCGGAGGCGTCGAGGTCGGCTACCTCCCGCAGGGGTTCGGCGGCCGTCCGGAGCACATCGAGGTGAAGGCCGGTCCGCTGTCCGGCCGGACCTTCCTGTGGCATCCCGAGGTCGGCCTCGCCCTCGCGGCGACCGTTGTCGCCGACCCGGCCGACTCGGCGCGGGCCATGGACGATCTGGCACACCTGGTCCGGAGCCTGCGGGTGCCCTGAACGACGGTCGAAAGAGTCCGGGCATGCATGCGAGGGGCCCGGGCGCACTCCTGCGCCCGGGCCCCTCGACGACACTCAGCGCGTTTCGCGCCTTGGTTTTCAGTGCGCCTCGGCCAGGAGCTTGGCCACCCGGCTGACGCCCTCGACCAGGTCGTCGTCGCCGAGCGCGTACGACAGGCGGAAGTAGCCCGGGGTGCCGAACGCCTCGCCGGGCACCAGCGCGACCTCGGCCTCCTCCAGGATGAGCTCGGCCAGCTCGGCCGAGGTCTGCGGGCGCTTGCCGCGGATCTCCTTGCCCAGCAGCGCCTTGACCGACGGGTACGCGTAGAACGCGCCGAACGGCTCGGGGCAGACCACGCCGGGGATCTCGTTGAGCATCCGGACCATGGTCTGGCGGCGCCGGTCGAACGCCGCGCGCATCTGGGCGACGGCCGACAGGTCGCCGGAGACGGCGGCGAGCGCGGCGGCCTGGGCGACGTTGGAGACGTTGGAGGTGGCGTGGGACTGCAGGTTCGTCGCCGCCTTGACCACGTCGGACGGGCCGATCAGCCAGCCCACCCGCCAGCCGGTCATCGCGTACGTCTTGGCCACGCCGTTCAGCACGACGACCCGGTCGCGCAGCTCGGGCACGGCGGTGGCGATGCTGGAGAACTTCGCCTCGCCGTAGACCAGGTGCTCGTAGATCTCGTCGGTCACGACCCACAGGCCCTTGTCCAGCGCCCAGCGGCCGATCTCCTCGACCTGGGCGGGGGAGTAGACGGCCCCCGTCGGGTTGGACGGCGAGACGAACAGCAGCACCTTGGTGCGGTCGGTCAGCTTCTCCTCGAGCTGCTCGACCGAGGCCAGGTAGCCGGTCGTCTCGTCGGTGACCACGTCGACCTGGACGCCGCCCGCGAGCTTGATCGCCTCCGGGTACGTCGTCCAGTAGGGCGCCACGACCAGGACCTCGTCACCGGGGTCGAGCAGCGTGGCGAACGCCTCGTAGACCGCCTGCTTGCCGCCGTTCGTCACCAGGACCTGGGCGGCCTCGACCTGGAACCCGCTGTCGCGCAGCGTCTTTTCGGCGATCGCCTGCTTGAGCTCGGGCAGGCCCCCGGCCGGCGTGTACTTGTGGAACCTGGGGTTCCGGCACGCCTCGACGGCCGCCTCGACGATGTAATCGGGCGTGGGGAAGTCGGGCTCGCCGGCGCCGAAGCCGATGACCGGGCGACCGGCCGCCTTCATCGCCTTGGCCTTGGCGTCCACGGCCAGAGTCGCGGACTCGGAGATCGCGGATATACGTGCGGAGATGCGAGGTCGGGTCATGCCTCCATCGTTCCAGACGCGCCACGCGGTTTCGTCTCCATATCCAGGATGCGGACGGGTTCGCACGGTAGCTTTAGACCACACACGAACGGCACCCGGGCCGCCTCCGGGCGGTGCGGCGACCATGTGGTTCGACGGAGTGGTGAATCCCGCGTACACTTCACCGACTAGTGGGCCACGTGAACGGCGCGACGGACGCTTCAGTGCGTTTCTCGGGTATGGTGGTGCACGGCTTAGGGCACTAGCGCAATTGGTAGCGCACCGGTCTCCAAAACCGGCGGTTGGGGGTTCGAGTCCCTCGTGCCCTGCGGAGTGCGGTCCGCGCAACAATGGCGTGAAAGCGCGCCGCAACTGCGACGGACACGACGGATCAGGTGAGGACTGTGGCGATCGACACCCGCGGTGAGACCGCTGGCAAGCCAGGCAAGCCGACCAGTGAGAAGAAGGCAAAGCGCACCTCGCCCGCTCTGTTCTACCGGCAGGTCGTCGCCGAGCTGCGCAAGGTCATCTGGCCCCGGCGCAATGACCTGATCTCGTACACCGTAGTTGTCCTGGTCTTCGTTGTGATCATGGTTGGGCTCGTGTTCGGGATCGATACGCTGCTGGGTAAGGCAGTGCTCTGGCTCTTCGGCGGATCCTGATCCCGCCCGAGACGTCACAGCACGTCAAGACACCAAGCGAAGAAGGAAGAGTCCCGTGTCCGAGTCCCCGATGCCGGCCGACCGCTCCCATGACGAGCATGACGAGTGGGGCACCGAGCAGGACGAGGCCGTAGCAGAGGTCGAGGAGACCGAGGAGACCACGGTCGCCGACTCAGACGGCGGTGACGGCGGCGAAGACTCGGCCGAGGCCGCCGCGCAGGTCGACGAGGACGGTGACGTCCTCCCGGATGTCGACCCGGTCGAGGAGTTCAAGCGTCAGCTTCGCGGCCAGTTCGGCGAGTGGTACGTCATCCACTCGTACGCCGGTTACGAGAACCGCGTGAAGCAGAACATCGAGAGCCGTATCGGGTCCCTCAACATGGAGGACTACATCTTCCAGGTCGAGGTGCCGACCCACACGATCACGGAGTTCAAGGGCGGCAAGAAGACTCCGATCAAGGAGCGCGTGCTTCCCGGTTACGTCCTGGTCCGGATGGACCTGACCGACGAGTCCTGGGCCGCGGTGCGCAACACGCCCGGTGTGACCGGCTTCGTCGGCCTGTCCAACAAGCCGAGCCCGCTGAACCTCGACGAGGTCGCCAAGCTGCTCGCCCCGGAGCCTTCCGAGGAAGTCAAGAAGGCCGCGACCAAGACGACCACCGCGACCGTCGACTTCGAGGTCGGCGAGTCCGTCACGGTCATGGACGGGCCGTTCGCCACGCTGCCGGCCACGGTCAGCGAGATCAGCGCCGAGTCGCAGAAGCTCAAGGTCCTCGTCTCGATCTTCGGTCGAGAGACCCCGGTCGAGCTGTCGTTCAACCAGGTCTCGAAGATCTGACCGCCTCGCGTAGACTCGATAGCCGTCCTCACGCACGCCCTGCTTCGGCGTGCCTGAGGCTTTTGTAGGACAAAGGACCCGGAGAAGGACAAATGCCTCCAAAGAAGAAAGTCGCGGCACTGGTGAAGGTCCAGCTTCCCGCTGGACAGGCCACCCCCGCGCCGCCGGTCGGTACCGCGCTCGGTCCGCACGGCGTCAACATCATGGACTTCGTCAAGCAGTACAACGCGGCGACGGAGGCCCAGCGGGGCAACATCATCCCCGTTGAGATCACCATCTTCGAAGACCGCACCTTCACCTTCATCACGAAGACGCCGCCGGCGCCCGAGCTGATCAAGAAGGCCGCCGGTCTGCAGAAGGGCAGCGCGAACCCGCACAAGGACAAGGTGGGCAAGCTGACCCGCGAGCAGCTTCGCCAGATCGCCGAGACCAAGATGCAGGACCTCAACGCGAACGACGTCGAGGCCGCCGAGAAGATCATCGCCGGCACCGCCCGTTCCATGGGCATCACCATCGCCGACTGACCCCGTAAGGGGTACGGCCTCGCTAGAGCGACGCGAGGCGACTGAGCTGAGTGGGAGGGCCGAAGCGCTGGCCCGGACCACGATCTCCACGAGGAGTACGAAGTGAAGCGCAGCAAGAACTGGAAGAACGCGGCGGCCGAGGTCGACCGTACGGCGCTGTACGCCCCGCTCGACGGTGTGCGGCTGGCCAAGAAGACCGCCACCACGAAGTTCGACGCGACCGTCGAGGTCGCCCTGCGGCTGGGCGTCGACCCGCGCAAGGCCGACCAGATGGTCCGCGGCACCGTCAACCTCCCGCACGGCACCGGCAAGACCGCCCGGGTCCTGGTCTTCGCGACCGGTGACCGTGCCGAGGAGGCCCGCGCGGCGGGCGCCGACATCGTCGGCTCCGACGAGCTGATCGACGAGGTGTCCAAGGGCCGTCTCGACTTCGACGCGGTCGTCGCCACCCCGGACATGATGGGCAAGGTCGGCCGTCTGGGCCGCGTGCTCGGCCCCCGCGGCCTCATGCCGAACCCGAAGACCGGCACCGTCACGCCCGACGTGGCCAAGGCCGTCAGCGACATCAAGGGCGGAAAGATCGAGTTCCGGGTCGACCGGCACGCGAACCTGCACTTCATCATCGGCAAGGCGTCCTTCGACGACCGTCAGCTCGTGGAGAACTACGCCGCGGCGCTGGACGAGGTGCTGCGTCTCAAGCCGTCGGCGGCCAAGGGCCGTTACCTCAAGAAGGTCACCTTCACCACGTCCATGGGCCCGGGCATCCCGGTCGACCCGAACGTGACGCGGGCGATGACCGCCGAGATCGACGCCTGAGCCGTCGCCCCGGCCGATAAGACGACGGAAGCCCCCGCCCTCTCCGGGCGGGGGCTTCCGCGTGTCTTGGACGGATCGCGAGGCTTCCGTGCGTCTTCCGATGGCTTTCGTACGTCTACCGATGATCAGACGGCGAATACACTCGGCGCGTGACCGAAGAGCGCAGGGATTCCGTCGATCACATCCTCGGCCAGTGGCGGCGCGAGCGGCCCGACCTGGACCTGTCGGCCATGGGGATCTTCGGTCGCATCGCGCAGGTCACCCGGGTGGTCGAGGGAAGGGTCGAGGAGGTCCTCAACCGGCACGGCCTGCGCCCTGGGGACTTCGACGTGCTGGCCGCGCTGCGCCGTTCCGGCCCGCCGTACACGCTGATTCCGTCCGAGCTGTCGGACATGGTGATGATGTCGCGCGCCGGCATGACCAGCCGGCTCGACCGGCTGGAGGCCGCCGGGCTGGTCGAGCGCAGTCTCGACCCGGCCGACCGGCGCAGCTTCAAGATCGCCCTGTCGGAGAAGGGGCGCGAGGTCATCGACGCGACGATGACCGACCACGCGGCGAACCTCGCCCGGCTCTCTTCGGGACTGGCCCCGCAGGACGCCGCCACGCTCGACCGGTTGCTGCGCGACCTCCTGACCGCCCTCACGTAGGCCGTACTCAGGTCCTGCTCTGCCGGACGCCGCGGCGCCAGACACCCGCGATCGCGCGGGTGGCGGTGATGTCGCGGGTCGGGTCGCCGTCCACCAGCAGCAGGTCGGCGCGCATGCCCGGTGCGATCCGCCCCCGGTCATGGAGCCCGAAGTGCCGTGCGGGGACGCTGGTGGCCGCCGCCAGCGCCTCCTCGGGCGTGAGACCGGCCTCGGTGAGGAGCGGCAGTTCGCGATGCATGCTCGCGCCGTGCAGCGGGGTGAAGAAGTTCGCGTCCGTGCCCGCCAGCAGGGGCACGCCCGCGCGGTGCAGGGCCAGGGCAGCGTGCGCGGCGTTCAGCACGCCCTGGGGGTGCACGGGCACGGCGCCGGGGTCGTCGCGGACGGCCGGCCGCGCGTGGTCGGGCAGCCTTGAGGCGACCCGCTCGTCCCGGACGAGTTCCGCCCCGCCCGTCCCGCCGGTGATCACCTCGATGTAGCTCAGCGTGCTGACCACGAACACCCCGTTGGCGGCGGCCTGCGCCGCCAGCTTCTCGACGGCGGGATCGCCGGGTCGGGCGTCGTGGACGACGTGCGCCAGGCCGTCGACTCCCGCCTCGATGGCGACGGCGGCGTCTCGCACGGTCGCCACGTGGGCGATGGCCGCCAGGCCCGCCGCGTGCCCGGCCTCGACGAGCGCGGCGACGACATCCGGGCCGAGGGCCGGCAGGTCGAGCCCCGCCGCCGAGCCGTCGTCCACGACGATTTTCAGGTAGTCGATGCCCTCCGCCAGCCGGGCCTCGACGAACGCCTTCGCCTGCCCGGCGTCGGCGATCGTGTCGAAGGGGCCCACGGCGTCGCCGAGGTGGGCGACGGCCGCGGCCTCGGCGGTCATGATCTGGCTGGGGTGGCCGTTCGGTGCGGTCGCCAGGACGCCGGCGCTGCGCAGGTCGGCCACGTCGTCCCGTTCGGCGGCGAGCCTCCGCTGCCTGGCGAGGTTGGACGGCAGGCAGAACATGTCGAGCTCCGTCGTCACCCCGAAGGCCAGCGCCTGGGCGAGCATGCCGTCGGAGACGTGGGTGTGCGCGTCGATCAGGCCGGGGAGGAGCGTTCGTCCTCGATGTCAGATAGTACGAAGACTAACTATCTTCGATCAAACTACCGTGATTGTGCAGGGATTGTGTAGGGCTGATGGCGGTTTGCCCGGCTCGAACGCGCTCGTGGCGTTAGGCGCATAGGGTCAAGGGCAGGTAAAAGGGGGACACGAAGGGATGGACACAATGCGACGACTACTGGTGGCCGCGGGGGCGGTGGCCGCGATCACGGTCGCGGGATGCGGGACGACCGCGACTCCGTCTCTCCAGAACGCGCAGCTCTCGGCGGCCGAGGTCATCCAGCAGACCGCGAAGAAGGCCGACGACGTCAACACCTATGCCGCGGACCTCGTGCTGAACGTGACCGACGCCAAGGGCGGTCAGGGTGGGGTCGTGCAGGGCACGATGCTCTACCAGAAGACCCCGCAGATCGCCTCCGACATCAACCTCAGCCAGGTGGCGTTCAACGGGCAGAACGTGCCCGGCGGCGTGCGGGTGATCGTCCAGGGCGACGTGGCGTACGTGAAGCTCGACATGCTCAAGACCCTGGTGGGCGCCACCAAGCCGTGGATCAGGCTCGACCTGAAGCAGCTCGGCTCGCAGGCCGGCGTGAACGTCGACCAGTACCTCGCCCAGGCCCAGCAGTTCGACCTGAAGACGAGCGTCGCCCTGCTCACGGCGTCCAAGGACGTCAAGTCGGTCGGCAGCGAGCAGGTCGGCGGGGTGGACACGACCCACTACTCGGGCTCGTTCCCGGTGGACGAGGCGGTCAAGCAGCTGCCCGAGGACCAGCGTGGCCGTCTGCAGGGCGAGCTCGCGAACGCCAAGGACGTCAAGTTCGACGCCTGGATCGACGCCCAGGGCCTGCCGCGCAAGGTCGAGCTGAACGGTGGCAAGCCGGACGCCGGCACGTTCAAGGCCACGGCGATGTTCAAGTCGTTCAACGAGCCGGTCTCGATCAAGGCGCCGGCCGCCGACCAGGTCGGCGAGCTGCCGCAGACGCTGCACCAGCCGTCCGGCACCGGAAGCTGATTTGGCGTCCTGCCGGTTGACAACGTAGTCTGTCTCCTGCCGAAGACCGCCGGTCGTCGCCGGGCGTACAGCCCGGTGACCGAAGGATCCACGTGAGTGGACGGCCCGCGTAGGTGTGGAGAAGCTTGAGGACGTTCGACGTCCGTCCAAGCCCCGTGCGCCTGCGCCGGGGCTTGTCTGTTTTCTGAGGGCCTTCGCCGGCGGCACATCTGGAAGGAGGCCCATGGCGAAGGCGGAGAAGAGCGTCGCGATCGCCGAGCTCAAGAGTGAGTTCGAGGGATCCAGCGCCGCCGTTCTGACCGAATACCGCGGTCTCACCGTCGCTCAGCTCAAGCAGCTGCGCGTCTCTCTCGGTGGGAATGCGAAGTTCGCCGTGGCGAAGAACACGCTTACCAAGATCGCGGCCAACAACGCCGGGATCACCGCCCTGGACGACCTGTTCCAGGGCCCGACCGCCATCGCGTTCGTCAAGGGCGACGTCGTGGAGGCGGCCAAGGGTCTGCGTGACTTCGCCAAGGCCAACCCCCTCCTGGTGATCAAGGGCGGCGTCGTCGACGGCAAGTCGATGACCCCCGACGAGATCACGAAGCTTGCCGACCTTGAGTCCCGCGAGGTGCTCCTCGCGAAGCTGGCCGGCGCACTGAAGGCCAAGCAGTCCCAGGCTGCCGCCACCTTCGCCGCGCTGCCCACCACGATGGCTCGACTGGCCGAGGCTCTGCGCGCCAAGCGCGAAGAGGCCGGCGAGTAGGTCCGCGCAGCGGACGGGGGAAGCGCGCACCGCGGTCCCTTTACACGTTTTTTGCTAGATCCACTGGAGGAACACATCATGGCGAAGCTCAGCACCGACGAGCTGCTCGAGACCTTCAAGGAGATGACCCTCCTTGAGCTGTCCGAGTTCGTGAAGGTCTTCGAGGAGACCTTCGACGTCAAGGCCGCCGCTCCGGTCGCCGTCGCCGCCGCCCCGGCCGCCGGTGGCGCCGGTGCCGCCGCCGAGGAGGCCGAGGAGCAGGACGAGTTCGACGTCATCCTCGAGGCCGCCGGCGACAAGAAGATCCAGGTCATCAAGGAGATCCGGGCCCTGACGAGCCTGGGCCTCAAGGAGGCCAAGGACCTCGTGGACGGCGCTCCGAAGCCGGTCTTCGACGGCAAGGTCAACAAGGAGCAGGCCGAGAAGGCGAAGGCCGCCCTCGAGGGCGCCGGCGCCACCGTCACCGTCAAGTAAGACGGTCTCGTAACACGCTTCACCGAAGGGGCGGGTCCATCCAGGTGCCGGATGGGACCGCCCCTTTCGCGTGCCCGGAAGCCGTACGGAATCCAGACCCTATGGGCAGGGTGGGCCCGTTGATCTATCGTGCGGAATAGGATCCGCGCGACGTGAACGGGCCGAGACGACGACCGGGTGCTCAGGAGGTGCGGGGATGCGGCGCGCGCTGACCGTCGGGCTCGTCCTCCTCGTGGCCGTGCTGGCCCTTGCGGTTCAGCAACTCGCCCGGGCCCGTAACGATGCCCTCGCGGCCGCGGAGGACCGTGAGATGGCCGTACGGGCCGCCGCGGCGCACGCCGTGAGCCTCATGTCGATCGACCACCGCCGCATCGACGACGACATCAAACGCGCGCTGGCGACCTCCACGGGCCCGGAGCGGGCGCAGTACGCCGCCGGGCAGGCGGCTCTGAAGGCCGCCACGCTGAAGAACAAGGCCGTCCAGACGGGAGTCCTGCGGGCCTCCGCCCTCGCCTCCCTCGACGGCGACCGCCGTACGGCACAGGTGCTGATCGTCGGCGACGCGGTGATCCACTGGGAGGACGGCAGGAAGGCCCATCCGGAGGAGCGCTTCTTCCGGTGGCGCATGGACGTCACGAAGGCCTCGGGCCTGTGGCTGGTCTCGCGGGCGGAGCTGGTGCAGTGAGGCGCCTGCTGCGGGCGCTGACGGTCCTCGTGGCGGCCGGGCTGGCCGTCGCCGCCGTGTGGCTGCTGCTCGACCTGCGCCGCCTCCAGGCCGCCGAGAGGGCGTCAGGGGAGGCCCTCTCGGCCGCCCGGTCCTACGCGCCGGACATGTTGTCGTACGACTACCGTACGATCGAGCGGGACATGCTGAGGGCGGGCGCGCACGCCACCGGGCAGCTGGCGGAGCACTACCGGACGCTCGCGGCGACGCTCGGCCCGCAGGCGCGCGAGCGGCGGACGGTCCAGCACGCGGTCGTGGCCGCCGCCGGCGTGGAGTCGGCGACGCCGGAAGAGGTCCGGGTGCTGCTGTTCGTGAACATGGTCACGACGCGGTCGAGCCCGGGTCAGGAGGAGCCGAAGCAGCAGGTCAGCCAGGGAAGGGCGCGCCTGGTCATGGTGACGCAGGGCGACGGCTGGCGGGCCTCCCGGCTGTCCACGCTCCTGGGTGACACGCCCGTCCCCTGAGCCCGTGGCTAAATTGTTAGTAAAGAAGACGTTTAGACCGTGCCTGCGGCTGGGTATTCAGGGCACGGCGGCGTCGACCGACGGTCAGCGTTGGGCCGTTCGCGTGACTGAGCGTTACCCGTCTCCGGTCCCGGGTAGGGACTGGATCCCCGGCGCTCGCTCGGTCCCGAGAGCGGAAAAACCCAGCGTGACCCCTGTCGGTTAGGCGAAATGTCGGCTCTCGGGCTTGACGTTTCGGCGCTGACGGGTGATGCTGCCACCAACGTGGAGCGCAGAGCGATAGCGGAGTGGACAGGTGTATGCCGATCGGCTACACTGCCCCTTTGCGCTGCCCTTTGACGACCGTCTCTCTGAGTAACTCTTAGTCCTGGTCGTCTGGCGTGCGTGTAGTCAGTCCGCGAGCCCTCGGAAGGACATCTGTTGGCAGCCTCGCGCAACGCCTCCGCCGTACCCGCCGGTCCCCGAACCGTGTCGTTCGCACGCATCGAGGAGCCGCTCGAAGTACCCGACCTTCTCGCCCTGCAGACCGAGTCCTTCGACTGGCTGCTCGGGAACGAGAAATGGAAGGGCCGGGTTGAGGCGGCTCGCCAGGCCGGGCGCAAGGACGTCCC
>NZ_BOOF01000050.1 GCF_016863095.1 Microbispora siamensis
CGATCTGATTCTGTATCTGTTCGGTACGCCGGGTCAGCATCGGTTCTGGTTCATGTGGGATGACCTGGTGCGGGGGGCGATCGGCGCGGTGGTGCTGGTCGACACCCGGCGGCTTGCCGACAGTTTCCCCGCGGTGGACTACTTCGAGGAGGCGCGCCTGCCCTTCGTCGTCGGCGTCAACGGCTTCGACGGGGAGTACACCCATGGGGAGGACGAACTGCGTGAGGCCCTGACGTTGTCGCCCCGGGTCCCGATCGTCCGCACCGACGCCCGTGACCGTGAATCGGTCAAGAGCACCCTGATCACCCTCGTCGAACACGCGCTGACGTCCCACGTGGGCGCGGTCCGTTGAGAGCAGGGAACGGGCCGGACCGGCGATCTCGCCCCGGCGGCACGGGCGTGAAGGGCGTGCGGGCGGATAGTCTGGGGAGACTGATGATTCACCGACCCGTCCACTCGCTTCGAGGCTGGCCAAACACGTGTTCGAGACGCTTTCCGACCGGCTGACTTCGGTCTTCTCCTCCCTTCGGTCCAAAGGCAGGCTTTCCGACGCCGACATCGACGCGACCTGCCGCGAGATCCGCATCGCGCTGCTCGAGGCGGACGTCGCGCTGCCGGTCGTGAAGGACTTCGTGGCCCGGGTCAAGGAGCGGGCCCGCGGCGCCGAGGTCTCCCAGGCGCTCAATCCCGCGCAGCAGGTCGTGAAGATCGTCAACGACGAGCTCATCGAGGTGCTGGGCGGCGAGACGCGGCGGCTGCGCTACGCCAAGACCCCGCCGACCGTGATCATGCTGGCCGGTCTCCAGGGCTCCGGTAAGACGACCCTGGCGGGCAAGCTCGCCAAGTGGCTGCGCGAGCAGGGGCACGCCCCGCTGCTCGTCGCCTGCGACCTGCAGCGGCCCAACGCGGTGCAGCAGCTCGCCGTCATGGCCGAGCGGGCCGGGGTGGCGGTGTACGCCCCCGAGCCGGGCAACGGTGTGGGCGACCCGGTCGCGGTGGCCCGGCAGTCGGTGGACCACGCGCGCCGTCAGCAGCACGACGTGGTCATCGTCGACACCGCCGGCCGCCTCGGCATCGACCAGGAGCTGATGAAGCAGGCCGCCGACATCCGCGACGCGGTCACCCCCGACGAGGTCCTGTTCGTGCTCGACGCCATGATCGGCCAGGACGCGGTGAGCACGGCTCGGGCGTTCATGGACGGCGTCGGCTTCGACGGCGTGGTGCTGACCAAGCTCGACGGCGACGCCCGAGGCGGCGCCGCCCTGTCGGTGCGGCACGTCACCGGCCGTCCGATCATGTTCGCCAGCACCGGTGAGAAGCTCGAGGACTTCGATGCCTTCCACCCCGACCGCATGGCGGGCCGGATCCTCGACATGGGTGACATCCTCACCCTGATCGAGCAGGCGCAGAAGACGTTCGACGAGCAGGAGGCCGCCAAGATGGCGGGCAAGCTCGTCTCCGGGGACGGCTTCACGCTGGAGGACTTCCTCGAGCAGATGATGATGGTGCGCCGCATGGGGCCCATCAAGAACCTGCTCGGCATGATGCCGGGCATGGGGCAGATGCGCGAGCAGCTCAACCAGGTCGACGACCGCGACCTGGACCGCATCGCGGCGATCATCCGCTCCATGACGCCCGGCGAGCGCCAGGACCCCAAGATCATCAACGGCTCGCGCCGGGCGCGCATCGCCAAGGGGTCGGGCGTCACGGTCACCGAGGTGAACAACCTGGTGGTCCGCTTCTTCGAGGCGCAGAAGATGATGAAGCGGATGACCCAGGGCATGGGCATCCCGGGCATGCCCGGCGGGCGCAAGCAGAAGGCGCAGAAGCCCAAGAAGGGCCGTCGTGTCAGCGGCGACCCGCGCAAGGCCGCCCTCGGCAAGGCCGGCGCGAACGCGTCGCCCGACGCCCCGAAGCTGCCCAAGGGCCTGCTCGGCAACCTCGGCGGCGGCCAGTTGCCCCCCGGCCTGGAGCTGCCGCCCGGCTTCGACCCGTCGAAGCTGAAGCTGCCCGGCCAGAACTGACGGCCCGGACTCCCGCCCGCCCGCCGGTTCTCTTCTCGACGGGCGGCGGATAGGGCGGACAGGTCAGAGGCTCGCGCTGTGTGTCAAAGGCTCGCGCCTGGGGCCATCGGTGTGGCGTCGATCCTGCCGTCGTCGCACACCGTCGCGCTGAACGGAACCTCCAGGTGCGCGACCTCGTCCGGCGGAATGATCATCAGCCGGGCCGAGGCGGGGCACCGGGTCTCGTGCCCGCTCGGCACCACGGTCCAGTGGAGCCGGGCGTGGGCGCTCGCCCCGGGGCGCAGCGTGACCCGGTGCGGGGTGACGCTCTCGCGCCGGGTGCGCGTACGCAGCACGTCGCCGTGGCCGTCGATGAGGACGAGCCCGACGAAGCCGTACACCCAGCAGGTCTTGGCCGAGGTGTTGGTCAGCACGAGCGGCGCGTAGCGGTTGCCCGCCCCCGCGTCCTGTCGTCCCACGCGGGCCCGCAACCCGGTCGTACGGCACCGCTCGGGGGCGGCGCCCGTGCTTCGTGTGGCCGTGGTTCGCGCCGCGGCGCCGTACCGGACGGACGCCGCGCCCGCGGCGGTGGCCCGTCCCGTGTCCACGGCGGGCGGGGCCGTCGCCGTGTACGGAGTCGTCGTGTGCGGGGTCGTCGTCCTGGCCGGGGGAGCGGCGGCCGCGGAGGTCGTGGCGCTCGTGCCGCAGCCTGCGGCCAGCAGGGCGAGGGCCGCCGCTCCGGCCGTGAGGGTCTTGTTCGCAACTCGCATAACAGGTTGGACGGCCTACCCGCGCGATCAGTTCGCACGCCCGTTCCGGGGTCATGGGAGCATCCGTGCCGAAATCAGGGCGGCGGCGGACCCGTCCTTTGCGGAGCATGGGGAATCATCTGGCAGAATGTCAGGCTGGAACATCGTGACCAGGCGGGTGCCCTCTCACCCCCGCCGGTCGCGCCTGTCCCTCGGGCGGGCTCCCGTCGTGCCCCACTCGATGAGACACCGCTCACCCACGCTCTAATGCAGGAGAGACCACACCCGTGGCAGTCAAGATCAAGCTCAAGCGGCTCGGCATGATCCGCAACCCGCAGTACCGCATCGTCGTCGCCGACGCCCGGAGCAAGCGGGACGGCCGTGCCATCGAGGAGATCGGCCTGTACCACCCGAAGGAGAACCCCTCGCGCATCGAGGTGAACTCCGAGCGGGTGCAGTACTGGCTGGGCGTCGGCGCGCAGCCGACCGACCCGGTCCTGAAGATCTTCAAGCTGACCGGCGACTGGCAGAAGTTCAAGGGCGAGCCCGCCCCCGCCACGCCGCTCCAGGTCGCGGAGCCCAAGCCCGACCGGCACGCGGCGTACGAGGCCGCGGCCAAGGAGTCGCTGTCGGGTGACACCGGCGCCGCCGCCACCACGCCGAAGAAGGCCAAGAAGACCGTGAAGGCCGAAGAGACCGCCGAGGCCCCGGCCGCGGAGGAGAAGCCGGAAGGCGAGGCCTGAGGTGCTCGAGGAGGCCCTCGAACACCTGGTCAAGGGCATCGTCGAGCATCCGGACGACGTCCGGGTCCGCGCACGGCGCATCCGCACCGGGCGTGTTCTCGAGGTCCGGGTGCACCCCGACGACCTCGGCAAGGTCATCGGCCGCGGCGGCCGTACGGCGAAGGCGTTGCGCACCGTCGTCAACGCGTTGTCGAACGGTAAGTACGTGCGGATCGACCTGGTCGACCTGGAAGAGGCGCGCTGAGCCGAACGACGTGTCCGGGGGACCCCGCACCGGGGTCCCCCGGCGTGTTTTCGGCTCCGACGGGTCTCTTCCTGGCGGCTCGCGTTGAAGCGTTGAGGCTTTGGAAGCGGTAGCGGAGGTAGGCGACAAGTGCAGCTAGTCGTGGGCAGGATCGGCCGCCCGCACGGTGTGCGGGGCGAGGTCACGGTCGAGGTGCGCACCGACGAGCCCGATCTGCGCTTCGCCCCGGGTGCGACGCTGGCCACCGACCCGGCGTCTGCCGGTCCGCTGACGGTGGAACGGGCCCGGTGGCACAAGGGGATCCTGCTGCTGACCCTGGCCGGCGTGGAGGGCAGGGACGCCGCGGAGGCGCTGCGCGGCACGCTGCTCGTCGTGGACTCGGCGGACCTGCCGCCGATCGACGACCCCGACGAGTTCCACGACCACGAACTGATCGGCCTGACGGTGGTCACCACCGAGGGGGAGACGGTCGGCGAGGTCAGCGACGTCCTCCACCACGGACAGGACCTGCTCGTGGTGGCCCGTCCCGCCCGCGACGAGGCGTACGTCCCGTTCGTCAAGGCGCTCGTGCCCGAGATCGACCTCGGCAAGGGGATTCTCGTCGTCGACGCCCCGCCCGGACTGCTCGACGCCCCAGAGGCGGAGTAGGGGCCGCAGATGCGCGTCGACATCATCTCGATCTTCCCCGAGTACTTCGCCCCGCTCGACGTCTCTCTCATGGGCAAGGCCCGCGAGCGCGGCATCCTCGACATCCACCTCCACCAGCTCCGCGACTGGACGCACGACGTCCACAAGACCGTGGACGACACGCCGTACGGCGGGGGCCCCGGCATGGTGATGAAGCCGGAGGTCTGGGGCGAGGCCGTCGACGCGGTGATCGAGGACGGGCGCGCCGCCTCCGGGGAGGACGCGCTGCCCCGGCTGATCGTCCCCACGCCGAGCGGCCGGCCGTTCACCCAGGAAGTGGCGCTGGAGTACGCCGAGGAGCCGTGGCTGCTGTTCGCCCCGGCGCGGTACGAGGGCATCGACTCCCGCGTCGTCGCCGAGTACGGCGAGCGTCTGCGCGCCGACGAGGTGAGCATCGGCGACTACGTCTTAGCCGGGGGAGAGGCGGCCGTCCTGGTGATGGTCGAGGCCGTGGGGAGGCTGCTGCCGGGGGTTCTCGGCAACGCGCGCTCCGTCGCCGACGACTCCTTCGCGCCCGGGGCCATGGCCAACCTGCTGGAAGGCCCCGTTTACACCAAGCCGCCCGTGTGGCGGGGGCACGAGGTGCCGGAGGTCCTGCTGTCGGGCCATCACGGCAGGATCGCCCGCTGGCGGCGCGACGAGGCGCTGCGCCGTACGCTGGCCAGGAGGCCGGAACTGGTCGCCCGGCTCGACCGGGACGGTCTCGACAAGCACGACCGGCGCGTCATCGAGGAGTTCGGGGAGCGCCGTCACGAGTGCCGCCAGGAGGGCCGTGAGGAACGGCCCGAGGAACGGCCTGAGGAGCGTGCCGGGGAACGTCCCGAAGAGTGCCGTTCCACCGCCGCGTCTCGCACCGCGTTTCGCGCAGCGCCGGAAGATATGGCAGACTGAATCGCTGCTGCCTACTTCGGCATGGCCGGGTGTCCCCGGCCTGGACGTGGCAGACAAGACGTATCAAGCCAAGCACGCGTGTCCCCCTCGTCGCCGCGCCCTCGGGCCGGCCGGGTGGACCTCCGTGTGCCCATGTCAATGAGGAACCGCCGCCATGCACACGCAGATTCGAGAGATCGAGAAGGCTGCCCTTCGCAGCGACGTACCGGCTTTCCGCCCGGGTGACACGCTGGAGGTCCACGTCCGCGTCGTCGAGGGCAACCGGTCCCGCATCCAGGTGTTCAAGGGCTTCGTCCTGCGCCGCCAGGGCGGTGGCATCCGTGAGACGTTCACGGTCCGCAAGGTCAGCTACGGCGTCGGCGTCGAGCGCACCTTCCCGGTTCACAGCCCCGTGATCGAGAAGATCAACGTGGTGACCCGCGGCGACGTCCGCCGGGCCAAGCTGTACTACATGCGCGACCTGCGCGGAAAGGCCGCCCGCATCCGCGAGAAGCGCGAGGCGCAGCCGGCCGGCAAGTAAGGCTTTGAAGATCGTGGTCCGTGCCTCAGGCGCGGGCCACTTTCTTTTTGCCGGTGATGCGGTGTCCCCGGCGCTCGCCGTCGTGGACATCATCTAGGCTCAGCACCGATGGCTAGCGAGGGACAGGGGCCGGGCACGCGCCGCCCAGCCGAGGACGGGGTGGACGTGGTCGCCGAAGACGTCAAGCAGAACGCCGAGGACGGGAAGAAGAAAGGCTCGTTCTGGCGGGAGTTGCCCGTCCTGATCGTGGTCGCCCTCGCCCTGGCTCTGCTGATCAAGTCTTTCGTGGTCCAGGCGTTCTACATCCCGTCGGAGTCGATGGAGAACACGCTTCTCATCAACGACCGGGTGCTGGTGAACAAGCTGGTCTACCACGTACGCGACATCGAGCGCGGCGACATCGTCGTGTTCTCCGGCGTGGACTCCTGGGATCCCGAGGTGAAGCTCGAGGAGCCGTCCAACCCCATCGCGGCCGGGCTGCGCTGGCTCGGCACCGCGTTCGGGGTCGTGCCGGGGGAGAAGGACTACATCAAGCGGGTCATCGGCGTGCCGGGCGACAAAGTCAAGTGCTGCGACGAGCAGGGCCGGGTCACGGTGAACGGCGTACCGCTGAACGAGAAGTCGTACCTGTATCCCGGCGACGAGCCGTCCGGTCGCGATTTCGAGGTCACCGTCCCGCCGGACCGCCTGTGGGTGATGGGTGACCACCGTTCGGTGTCCTGGGACTCCCGCCTGCACATGGGTGATCCGGGCGGCGGCACCATTCCCGCCGACAAGGTGATCGGCCGCGCGTTCGTCATCGTCTGGCCGTTCAACCGAGCCAAGATCCTGCCGATTCCGGATACGTTCGCGCAGCCGGCGCTCCAGGCCGCCCTCGGGGCCGCGCCGTTCGTCGCGGGCTTCGCGGGGGCCGTGCCGCTGGTGGCCCTGCGCCGGCGACTGGTGAGGCGACGATAGGACGTGACAGAGCCGGAGGAGGCAGCCGTGGGGGAGTCCGACGAGAGTCGCTTAGGCGCCGCCGGGCCGGTCGGGTCCGCGGACGGCGTTCCGCGGGAACCGGCGGAACCGCCGGCCGCGGGTGAGGACGAGCCGGCCGGCGACGGGAAGCAGGACCGGCCCGCGAAGAAGAAGGGCTCCGGCCTGCTGGAGATCCTCATGTACTCGCTCGGCGGGGTCGTCGTCGCCCTGCTGGTCCACACCTTCCTGCTGCAGTCGTTCTACATCCCGTCCGAGTCGATGCAGAACACGCTGCTGGTCGACGACTACGTGGTGGTCAACAAGCTGGCGTACAAGCTCGGGCCGGTGGAGCGCGGCGACATCGTGGTCTTCAAGGGCTGGGACGGCGAGGACACGATCAAGCGGGTGATCGGCGTCGGCGGCGACCACGTGAAGTGCTGCGACGCCAAGCGCCGCATCACGGTGAACGGCACGCCGCTGGACGAGGAGGGCAAGTACCTCTACCCGGGGGCCAAGCCCTCCAGCGTCGAGTTCGACGTCAAGGTCCCGCAGGGGCGGTTGTGGCTGATGGGCGACCACCGGAACGACTCGGCGGACTCGCGCTACAACATCGAAGACGGGCACCTGGGCACGATCTCCGAGGACGACGTCATCGGACGGGCGTTCCTGCGCTACTGGCCGCTGAACCGGATCTCGTTCCTCTCCCGGCCCGGCACTTTCTCCGCCGTACGCTGATCTCACCTGCGGCTTTGCCGTCGGCGGTGGTTCCGGCCGTATCGCCGGTCCCGAATGGGGCGTAATCTGCTTGTCGTCATGACAACTGCCTATCGCCCGCGCCCGAGTGTCGTACGACGGGACTCCGGACTCTACGGCTACGAGCGGGCCCTGGCCCGGCGGGGGTTCACGCCGGTCGCCGGGGTGGACGAGGCCGGTCGCGGCGCCTGCGCCGGGCCGCTGGTCGTCGCCGCGGTGGTGCTGGGGCGGGACATCGACGGGCTGAGTGATTCCAAGCTCCTGACCGAGGCCGTGCGCGAGCGCCTCTACGAGCGGATCATGGCGACCGCCCGGGCCGTGAGCGTGGTCGTGATCCCTCCCGAGGAGATCGACTCGCGCGGCCTGCACAAGTGCAACGTCGCGGGGATGCGGCGGGCCGTCGCCGGGCTGGGGCTCGTCCCCGGTTACGTCCTCGTGGACGGCTTCCCGGTGGCCGGGCTGCCCGCGCCGTCGCTGGCCGTGTGGAAGGGCGACCAGGTCGCCGCGTGCGTGGCGGCGGCCTCGATCGTGGCGAAGGTGACGAGGGACCGGCTGATGCACGGCCTCGACGAGGCCTACCCGCAGTACGGTTTCGCCCTGCACAAGGGCTACGTGACCCCTGGCCATCGGCGGGCCCTGGCCCGGCACGGGCCGAGCCCCCACCATCGGTTCTCGTTCGTGACGGTGGCCAGGGTGACTCGTGGGGCAAGGATCCCGGCCGGGGGCCTGTGGACGGGGCAGGATGAGGACATGCGCGAGAATGAGGTTGGGACCGGTGTCGTCTGAACGGGTCGGCCTCGACAGTGGGATCCCGACGGGGAGCGGAAGAGGAGGACCGGGATGAGCGCGGAAGATCTCGAAAAGTATGAGACCGAGATGGAGCTGCAGCTCTACCGGGAGTACCGCGACGTGGTCGGCCTGTTCACCTACGTGGTCGAGACCGAGCGGCGCTTCTATCTCACCAATTCCGTCGATCTCGACGTCCGCACCGCCGAGAACGGCGATGTCTTCTTCGACGTGAAGATGCAGGACGCCTGGGTCTGGGACATGTATCGCCCGGCCCGCTTCGTGAAGAACGTGCGGGTCGTGACCTTCAAGGACGTCAACATCGAGGAACTGGCCAAGCCCGACCTCGAGATGCCCAAGGAGGGCTTCTCGAGCTGATCGTGCGCCGGCTGTCCCCAGAACGGCGTTCGGCCGCTCGGCGCGAGCCTTAGGGGCGCATCGTCGTGGCATGCGTCTCGTCGCGTACGTGCTCGTACTGGTCCTGCTGACCGCTGCCCTCGCCCGGCCATCCGGTGCCGTCCGGCCCGTGGCCGCCACAGGTCCCGTCGAGCCGTACGCGGCCACGACGGCGAGGGGACCGGGGGCTGTGCGGGGCTTGGCGTCCCGGTCCGCGGACGCATCGCCGGTGCGGGCGCCTCGGCCTGCGGGTGCCAGGACGGTCGGGCCGGCCCGGTCCATCGGGTCGGCAGGCGGAGCGCCGGCCGAGCCGAACCGGACTGAGGACGCCGTGCCGGCGGGGGCGCGCTCTCGTGGGCCCGCGCAGCCGTTGGGGCCGGTTGGGTCTGTTGGGCCAGTGGGGCCGGTTGCGCCTGCGCCGGTCGCGCCGGTCGCGCCAGTTGTGCAGGCCCCGATGGGGCCGCATGGGAAGGCATCCGGCTGGCGGTGGCCGCTCGCCGGGCCCGCACGCCCGACAAGGCGCTTCGATCCGCCCCCACAGCGGTGGCTGGCCGGTCACCGGGGCGTCGACCTGGCCGCGCGGCCCGGAGAGAAGGTCCTGGCCGCAGGACCGGGACTCGTCGGCCTGGCGGAGCGGGTCGCAGGCCGGGGGGTCGTGACGATCTCGCACCCCGATGGCCTGCGCACCACATACCTGCCGGTCCGTGCCCTGGTCCGGCCCGGTGACGTCGTCTCGGCCGGTCAGGTCATCGGCGTCGTCCAGGAGGACGCCGCCGGTCACTGCACCGCCTCCTGCCTGCACTGGGGGCTCTTGCGCGGACGTCTCTACCTGGACCCGCTCCTCCTGTTCGGCTGGGGGCAGGTCCGCCTTCTACCCCGCTGGCCCGTCAGTGGGGCCCGCCAGGCGTCATGACGACCGAGAGGCTCATGACGGCCGGGCCGCTGTTTCGGGAGTCGGCTGACGTGCGCGTCCGCAGTCCTCAAGAGCGCTCCTCAAGCACGGTGCGTGATGTTTGGGTGCGGTGCTTGGTGCTGCGCGGTGCTCAGGCGCGGGGATGGGCCTGGCGGTAGGCGGCCCGCAGCCGCTCGATGGACACATGCGTGTAGATCTGTGTGGTGGCCAGGGAGGCGTGCCCGAGCATCTCCTGCACGGATCGCAGGTCGGCCCCGCCTTCGAGCAGGTGGGTGGCGGCGGTGTGGCGCAGCCCGTGCGGGCCCATGTCGGGGGTTCCCTCGACCTGCGCCAGACGGGCGTGCACGACACGCCGGACGGTGCCCTGGTCGATCCGGCCTCCTCGGACGCCGAGGAAGAGCGCGGGGCCGCTTCCCTCGCGAATCCACCGAGGCCTGCCCTGCACACACCATGCGTCCAGGGCGTGCAGGGCGGGCAGCCCGAAGGGAACAGTCCGCTCCTTGCGCCCCTTGCCCAGCACGCGGACCGTCCGGCGGTCCCGGTCCACGTCGTCCACGTCGAGGCCGCACAACTCGCTCACCCGCATGCCGGTGGCATACAGCAGCTCCAGCATCGCCCGATCACGCAGGTCCCTGGCGTCGCCCGGCCCCTGTGTGGACAGGACGGCCTCGGCCTCGGTCTGGTCGAGTACCTTCGGCAGTCGGCGTTCGGCCTTCGCCGTGCCGAGGAGCAACCCGGGGTCACTCGCCAGCCATCCCCGCCGGTGACAGAAGGCGGTGAAGACTCGGGCGCAGGCGGAACGGCGGGCCAGCGTCGCCCTCGATCGTCCGGCCTGATGCTGGTCCCCCAGCCAGTCGCGCAGGATGGTGACGTCAAGAGCGGACACGTCGTCGTGCCCGGCGGCCCTCATATGCGCGAACAGCGAGGAGACGTCCCCGAGATACGCCCTCAGCGTGTGCGGTGACAGGTCCCGTTCGAGACGTAGATGCCGCTCGAACTGCTCCAGCACGGCGTCGAAGTCCCCGAGTCCTTGCCCTTCGTCCGCTGCCACGACGTCGTCCTTTCCCCTCGCTTCCGGCTCGATGCGGGTGCGACCCGCACCGCCCCGCGGGCGAGCCGCAGCCCGTGACCTCCGTAGTCGCGGTCACACGACGACGCGGACCGGTTGTGCCCCATCGCGCCGTGTCACTGCCCCTTTGACGGCGTCCGATGCGCGCTGAGCGTACCCGTCCCGGCGAGCCCGAAAGGAGGAGGGGGAAGGAGACACGGCCACGATCCGCATGCTATCCACCGGTCTCATTCCGGAACGCACGGCCGTATCGGCGCGGGCTGCACCGGCGCATGGTGGCACCCGCGACGAGGTGGCGGGCGCGAGGGGGGCGGGCGCGGTGGTGGCGCCCGTGCGGTGGTGGCGCCCGGGTGGTGGTGGCGCCCGCGCGGTGGTGGCGCCCGGGCCAGGGAGGCCGAGCTCGGCGTCGCCTCAGCCAACGGCCAATGCAATGACGCGCGCCCGCGTTCACTCGCGCGCGGCAGGGCGCAGCCGCCACCCTCGATCCACGTTCTCGACGAACCCCGCGGCTGCCAGGCCGCCGAGGCAGGCGAGGGCTGTCCCGATGTCCACACCGGCGGCGACGGCGATCGCGGCGGGACCCGTGGCACCGCGTGCGGGGATCGCTTCGAGCACACGTCTGGTCTCGTCGTTCAGCCCGTCGCGAGGCCGCACGGGCCCGCGTTGCTCCGGTGCCAGGTCGTCACCGATGGAGCCGACCAACTCGATGATCTCCTCCGCCGAAGTAACGCAGACGGCCTTGCCCTGACGGATCAGGACATGGCAGCCCGTGGAGACCTCAGTGGTGATGGGACCTGGCACGGCCATCAGCTGCCGGTTCAGGCCCCAGGCGTGAGTGGCCGTGTTGAGCGCACCGCTGCGCGCGGCCGCCTGCACGACAACGGTTCCCCGGGACAGGGCGGCGATCACCCGGTTGCGGATCAGGAAGCGCAGCCGGGTGGGGTGTGCGCCGGGCGGCCACTCGCTGATCACTACGCCCTGCTGCCGCACGGCACGGAACAGGTCCTCGTGCGCGCTGGGATAACAGACATCCGTCCCACAGGCGAGCACGACGACCGTCGGCGTTCCGGAGGCCAGCGCGCCCCGGTGGGCGGCCCCGTCGATCCCGTAGGCGCCACCGCTGATCACCGTCCACCCGCGCCCGCCGAGACTCATGGCGAACTCGGCCGCCACGGTCGTGCCGTACGCGGTCGCGGCCCTGGCCCCGACGACGGAGACCGAGCGCAGGCAGGAGAACCGCAGGTTCGCCCGTCCGTCCACCCACAGCCCGAACGGCCGTGCGTCCCCGAGGTCGTCGAGTTGGGTGGGCCATTCGACGTCACCCGGAACGACGAGCCGCGCCCCGCGTTGCGTGCCTTGCGCCAGGTCGCCTGCCGGGTCCGTGTAGCGGGCCGCCCACGCGGCCGCATGCCGGCCGAGATCCAGGTGGCGCCTGGAAGCCTCGGCGCGGTCTTTCTCATCACGTGCGAAGTCAGGGTCGAGCACGCCGCGTTTCGCCTGCTCCATCGCGCCCACGGGACCATAGCGGGCGATCAACCGGCCCATCACCGCGTCGCCTGCTTCGGCCATCCGCATGATCGCCACGCGGGCCAGTCGTTCCGCCCTCCCGGGACCGGCCGCGCCGGCCGCGTCCCCGGTCGCACCGCCGGCGTCCCCGGCCGCACCGGCGATGTCCCCGGCCAGACGGGAGGCGCCCGCTGCCTGCGAGATGGCCTCGCCGGACGACGCGGCGCCGGCGGTGAAGAACTCAGTCGCTTCCATCAATCCACTCCGAGCCACAGTGCGAGGGCCGCCGACGTCTCGGTCTGGCCCGGACGGTCCTTGCCCGCGAGATCCGCGAGCGTCCAAGAGACGCGAAGCACGCGATCCAGGCCGCGTGCGCTGAGCGTGCCCACGTCGAGACCGCGATGGAGCGGGGCCATCGCGGCGTCGGGCAGGCGGAAGTCACGGTGCAACGCGGATGAGGACACCTCCGCGTTGGTACGCCAGGGGGTGCCGGCCAACCGTCTGGAGGCCCGCTCGCGAGCCAGCCTCACTCGCTCGGCCACGGTCGCGCTCGTTTCCACGAAGTGCCGGTCCGCGAGCAACTCGGCGCGGGTGGCCCGGCCGATCTTCACCTTCACGTCGACGCGGTCCAGCAGCGGTCCGGAGAGCCGATCGAGATAGCGGCGCCGGCCCGCGGGGGTGCACTTGCAGGGGTGCCCGACCGTCCCCTGCAGGCCGCACGGACACGGATTGGCCGCCAGGACCAGCATGAACCGGGCGGGGAACGTGACCGCGCCGACAGCCCGTGCGATGGTCACCGTTCCCGACTCGAGGGGTTGCCGCAGGGAGTCGAGCACGGTCGTCGCGAACTCCGGCGCCTCGTCGAGGAAGAGCACGCCTCGGTGCGCGAGCGACACCGCTCCGGGCCGCACGACGCCTCCGCTCCCACCGCCCACGACGGCCGCCATCGTGGCGCTGTGATGCGGAGCCATGAAGGGCGGCCTGGTGAGCAGCGGACGCCCCGGCGGCAGCGTTCCCGCCACCGAGTGGATGGCCGACACCTCCAGGGCCTTCTCCTGGTCGAGCGGCGGCAGGAGGGTCGGCAGGCGCTCGGCGAGCATGGTCTTGCCGCTCCCCGGCGGGCCCAGCATCCAGAGGTTGTGCCCACCGGCCGCGCACACCTCCAACGCTTTGCGGCCCATCGGCTGCCCGGCCACGTCGCACAGGTCCGGCCCCGGCATGCTCCGGCCGCCGCCCTCCGGTCCTGTGGGATGCGACCCGTGCTCGGCCTGCCCGACGTGCCCGACGTGCCCGATGTGCTCGACGCGGCCAGCCTGCTCGGTGTGCTGGACGTGGTCGGCGTGGCCGATGTGCTCCTCGTCCTGCGAGAGCGAAGCGGCGTCCGCCACCACCGGAAGCCGGTGCAGGTCGCCCGAGCGCAGCCACCCCACCAGTTCGCCGAGAGTGGCGACGGGGACCACGGTGAGATCGGGCACGAGAGCGGCCTCGGCGGCGTTGAGCGCGGGCACCACGACCGTGCGCACCCCCGCCGCCGCGGCGGCGAGCGCGGCCGGCAGCACGCCTCTGATCGGCCGGACCCGCCCGTCGAGGCCGAGCTCGCCGAGGAACATCGGCGCCGCGATCCGCTGCGCGGGCACGGCGCCGGCCGCGCCGAGCACCGCGATCGCGATGGCCAGGTCGAAGATCGAACCTCGCTTGGGCAACGTGGCCGGGAACAGGCTCACGGTGACCCGTGCGTCGGGCCAGGCGAACCTGCTGTTGATCAGTGCGGACCTCACGCGGCCCCGGGCTTCACTGATCGCGGTGTCGAGAAGCCCGATGAAATGCGTTCCGGCGATGCCGGGGCCGACATCGGCCTCGACCTCCACGAGGCGTCCGGTGACGCCCACAAGGCCCACGCAGTGGGTCCGGGCGACGGGCATCTCAGACCACCCCGCGTTCGTGCCTGAGTGAGAAGTCGCCGGCGAACCGCTCGATCGCGATCACGTCGACCCGTATCGTGTCGAAACGCTCCGTGTGCATGGACAGCCACCTGACTGCCAGCGTCCGCAGGCGCAGCAGTTTCTCACCGGTCACCGCCTCGAATGCGGTGCCGTGGCTGCGCCCGGAGCGGGTCTTCACCTCCACGATCACCAGCGCGTCGCCGTCGCGGGCGACGATGTCGACCTCGCCCTCCGCGCAGCGCCAGTTGCGGTCGAGTATGTGCATGCCCTTCGCCGTCAGAAAGGTCACGGCGAGTTGTTCACCCTGTCTGCCCAGCCGATCCTTCGCCGCCATGGGACCACCTCCGGCGCAGACAATCGCCCAAGCGGCCCCCGCCCCGTGCCACCGAACCTCTTTCTGTGGAAAAGCCCATCCCGCGAATCGGCCGCTGTGGACGGGCGGAGGAAATCGCAGGTCGGCCTGGTGAGAACGCTCTCGTCGTCCACAGCGTGGCCCAGGAGCGGAAACGAGAGGGTGACCGCGGGCAGACTGCGACCGGCATGGATACTTGCCCCGCTTCCGGGAGGCGGGTGACGGGCTCTGCCCTTACGGAGCACGCCGCCGGGCATCGGGCGCCGCAGGGCATCGGCAGTGAAGAGTCGGCAGTGAGGAGTCGGCAGTGACCGCGAAACTGATCAGGGAACTGGGCGCGGGCGTCGGGGTCGCCCTGCCCGAGGTCCGGGTCACCGGCGAGGACCCCGTCCTGCCGTCCGTCTTCCCCCTCGGCACGATGGCCGCGGCCTCGGCCGGCGCCCTGACCGCCGCCGTCGCGGCGTACGCCGCCCGTACCGGGGAGAACGGCGCGGAAGGGCCCGGCGGCCGGCAACCGTCTCGCGGCGCGCACGGCGATCCGGACGTCACGATCGATGTCCGTCACGCCGCCGTGGCCTTCCAGAGTGAAAGGCATTTCCGCGCCGACGGGAAGGCCGTGGACGGCTGGGCCCCGTTGTCTGGGGACTACGGCACCTCGGACGGCTGGGTCCGGTTGCACTGCAATTTCGACCACCACCGTGATGCCGCCCTGCGCGCTCTCGGGCTGCCGCCCGGCTCGGGCAGAGCCGCGCCCTGCAGAGAGGACGTCGGCAGGGCGTGCGCCGACCGTACGGCGGTGGAAATCGAGGAGGCCGTGATCCGCGAGGGCGGCTGTGCGGCGGCGATGCGGAGCAGGGCCGAGTGGCTCGCGCACCCCCAAGCGCGGGCGCTGGCCGACCTCCCTCTCGTCGGCGTGTCCCGGTTGCCCGATGGGGGCGGCCAGGCGAGCGGCGACGGGCTCCCGGCAGGGCCGGAGCGGCCGCTCGGCGGCGTGCGGGTGCTCGACCTGACCCGCGTGATCGCCGGGCCGGTGGCCGCGCGGGCGCTCGCGGCGTACGGCGCGGACGTGCTGCGTGTGGGCGCTGCGCACCTGCCCGAGGTGCCGGGGCTCGTGGTGGAGACGGCGTTCGGCAAGCGGTCGTGCCACATCGACCTGCGTTCCGAGGCGGACAAGCTGCGGGAGTTGGTCCGTCAGGCCGACGTGGTCATCCAGGCCTACCGGCCCGGGGCCCTGCGGGCCAGGGGCTTCGGGCCGGACGATCTCGCCGCCCTGCGGCCCGGCATCGTCTGCGTCGACATCTCCGCGTACGGCACGCGCGGACGGTGGGCCTCGAGGAGGGGGTTCGACAGCCTCGTCCAGATGGCATGCGGGATCGCCCACGAGAACGGCGACGGCCGGCGGCCGAGTCCGCTGCCCGCGCAGGCTCTCGACCATGGCGCCGGCCACCTGGCCGCGTTCGGCGCGGTCGCCGCGCTGCTCCGGCGGGCGGCCGAGGGCGGCTCCTGGCACGTCGAGGTGTCGTTGGCGAGGACCGCGGCGTGGCTCGACGATCTCGGCAGGATCGACATGGCGGGGATGCGGCAGCCCCGGGTGGAGGATCTGCTGGCGACGATGGACAGCCCTTTCGGCACGCTCACCTACGTGACGCCACCCGGCGCCATCGACGGGGCCCGCCCGCACTGGACGAGCCCGCCGCCCCGCCAGGGGGAGCACCCCGCGGCATGGTGGGCTCCAACCTCCTGACGGTCGACGGCCTAAGGCATGGGGAACAGCGGCGGCCGCCCGGCGGGCCCGCCGGGGAAGGGCGACGGTCACGGGGGTGAGGCTCGATGAGGGAAGAGCGACGGCGGCCCTCCGGAGCACATCGACGGCCCGCGGGGGGCGGCCGCTCCGCCGGGGCCGGTCCGGACAGGCGTTCAAGAGGCCCGGCAGGCGCGTGGAAGGCCGCTGACGGGACGATCGCGGCCACGTGGCGCCTACAGCAGCCGCCTGATCTCGCCGTAGGTCCGGTAGAAGCCGCCCCGGCCGGCGGGCCGCACGCCCTCGACCAGGTAGCGGGCGCCGGGCTCGCGGATGTCCTTGGGGAACTGCACGTTCCACGCCTCGTAACCCGGGCTGGTCACGCGGACGCGCAACCGCTCACCTTCGCGCACGCACTCCACGACCACTCCGTCGCCGGCGTGGCTGACGGTCTCCAGCACGACCGACGGCTCCACCACAGGAAGCGAGGCGGCGGCCTTCACGTCGAGGGGCTCGGGCACCGAACCCTCACGGGCGGCGGCGATCGCGGCCTCGCTCGCGTCGATGCAGGCCAACGACCCGTCAGTGGTGACGATGTAGAGGCGGTCGTCGAGGAACTGCATGGAGAAGGCCGATCCGCACCCGGTGCCGAGCTTCCACAGCCGCTCTCCGGACGCGGCGAAGCAGTACACCGACGAGTGGCTGTCGCCCGCGAAGACGTAACGGCCCTCCGGCGAGGTGGCGCAGGAGTAGACGGGACCGTCGCACCGGTAGACGGCCTCGATCTGGCCGTCGCTCTTGGCCAGCCGGTGGACGGTACGGCGAGCGGTCGCGGCGTAGACGGCGTCCTCCTCCTGCCAGCCGAACAGCACCTGGTCGGCGGCGGAGGTGTGCCAGACGAGGGCGCCGCCGGAGGCGTCGTAGCGGGCCACGCCACCGGAGTGGCCGTGGTAGATCGCGTCCTCGTCGCACCGCACCATCCAGGCGTAGTCTCCCTGGCTCGTACGCGCCCACTGGAACTCGTCCTCGTAGTCGATCGTGGTGATCCGCCCGGCCCGGTCGGAGACGCCGAGGACGCCGTCGTGGATGTCCAGCCAGTAGATGTCGACGTCGGCGGCGATCTCGTAGGCGACCCTGGGCACCTTGCCGCTCAGGTCGTACACCTTGCCGTCGTCGCAGCCCGCGTAGATCCAGAAGTCGTCGGCCACGATGCACTTGACGCCGTCCGGCAGGCGGAAACGGCCGGTCACGGTGCCGGAGTGGGTGATCGTGTACACGTCGCCGCGCTGGTTGCCGACCCAGCAGCGCTCCTCGTCCACGAAGATGCCGAAGGCGGAGGCGCCGCTGTCGAAGCGCCACAGGACCGGCGCCTGGCGGGCGGTGGAGCGGGTGCTCACGATGGTCCTGCGGGTGACCGGCCTGCGCTGGCGCACGCCCCGGACCGCCGGGGCGTAGCCCTTGCGCAGCTTCTCGTTGATCTTCTTGGCCGCCGCGGCCCGCGCCTTGTCCTCGGTGGGGAAGTCGGTGACCTTGGTCTGCCCCGCCTCGCCGATGCGCCCGTACGTGATGGTCACCCGCGTTCCGGAGACGACGGTCTCGTAGAACTTGTGCGCTCCGCCGCCGTCCTCGGACAGCTCAAGGTAGGTCATGTCCCGCCTTCTCCAGTTAAGACCGGCTTGATCAATTGGTCGGGAGGCTAGAGGACGGCGGCGACATTTCGCGGGCGAATGATCGGCTTCGCCGGTGGGTGCATGCCGTGCGCGCCCGCCGGCCGCGCGTCGGGGCGTGTCGGCGGTGCGGGGGCGTGCTGATCCGGCAAGGGTCAACTGAAGGGGCGGATCCGGGTAGACTGTTCGACGGCCTGCTAGGCGGGCCGAATTCGCACGCCCACTCACGAGCCGCCTTCTCGGTCCGGACCGCGTCCGGTGAAAGCGGCCCGGGGCGTCAGGGCGCGGGCAAGACGCCCGCGTGACCAACCGAGACCGTGCCCGAGGGCACACGACCATGGAGGACCATCACCATGGCCCCTGTCGTCACCATGCGGCAGCTGCTGGAGAGCGGCGTCCACTTCGGCCACCAGACCCGCCGGTGGAACCCGAAGATGAAGCGCTTCATCTTCACCGAGCGCAACGGCATCTACATCATCGACCTGCAGAAGTCGCTGTCGTTCATCGACCGTGCCTACGACTTCGTGAAGGAGACCGTCGCGCACGGCGGCACCATCATGTTCATCGGCACGAAGAAGCAGGCGCAGGAGTCGATCGTCGAGCAGGCGTCGCGCGTCGGCATGCCGTACGTGAACCAGCGCTGGCTGGGCGGCATGCTCACCAACTTCTCCACCGTGCACAAGAGGCTCCAGCGGCTGAAGGAGCTCGAGGAGCTCGACTTCGACAACGTGGCCGGCTCCGGGCTCACCAAGAAGGAGCTCCTGATGCGCCGCCGCGAGAAGGAGAAGCTGGAGCGCACCCTCGGCGGTATCCGTGACATGGCCCGCGTCCCGAGCGCGGTCTGGGTCGTGGACACCAAGAAGGAGCACATCGCGATCAACGAGGCCAAGAAGCTCGGCATCCCGGTCGTCGCGATCCTGGACACCAACTGCGACCCGGACGAGGTCGACTACCCGATCCCGGGCAACGACGACGCCATCCGCGCCGTCAGCCTCCTCACTCGCGTGATCGCCGACGCCGTCGCCGACGGCCTCATGACCCGTGCGGGCGCCGGCCGCGGTGACGAGAAGCCCGCGGGCGTCGCCGCCGCCGAGCCGCTGGCCGAGTGGGAGCGCGAGCTCCTCGAGGGCGGCGAGGCCGCCGAGGCCGCCCCGGCCGCGGAGGCTCCGGCCGCCGAGACCGCCGAGGCTCCGGCCGCCGACGAGCAGCCCGCGCAGGGCGAGCAGGCCTGACGAACGACCACAGGTTCCCGCCGGCCGCGACGCCTCAGGCCGGCCGCGACGGCGGGGATCTCCCAGGGAACGACCTGGTTCCGGTGCGGTAGGGCGACGTCCGCCGCACTGAGGGCTTCATCGGGTGGGCGCCCGGCACGGGCGCCCACCCCCCAGACGATTCGCATCCGGGTCCCGAAGAGGAAATTGGACAATGGCTTCCGTAAACATGGCCGACGTCAAGCGGCTTCGCGAGCTGACCGCCGCCGGCATGATGGACTGCAAGAAGGCGCTCGAGGAGTCCGAGGGCGACTTCGACAAGGCCGTCGACATCCTGCGTCTGAAGGGCGCCAAGGACGTCGGCAAGCGCGAGGCCCGCACCGCGTCGAACGGCCTGGTCGCCGTCAAGCACGAGGGCGACTCCCTCGCGGCGCTGCTTGAGCTCAACTGCGAGACCGACTTCGTCGCCAAGAACGAGCGCTTCCAGGAGCTCGCCGCCGACATCGTCGCGCACATCGTCGCGACCAAGCCCGCCGACGTGCCGACGCTGCTCGAGTCCGAGCTCAGCGGCAAGACCGTCAAGGAGCTGCTCGACGAGGCCAACGCGGCGCTCGGCGAGAAGATCGAGATCCGCCGGTTCGCGCTGCTGGAGGGTGGCTTCATCACCTCCTACATGCACAAGACCGACCCGCAGCTCCCGCCGGCCGTGGGCGTGCTCGTGCAGCTCGACACGCCGAACGCCGAGGTCGCCAAGGACATCGCCCAGCACACCGCCGCGATGGCGCCGAAGTACCTCAGCCCCGCCGAGGTGCCCGCCGAGGTCATCGAGAAGGAGCGGTCGCTGTTCGAGCAGATGACCCGCGAGGAGGGCAAGCCCGAGGCCGCCATCCCGAAGATCGTCGACGGCCGGGTCAACGGCTGGTACAAGGACTTCACCCTGCTGGAGCAGGCGTTCGTGAAGGACAACAAGAAGACGATCGCGAAGGTCGCGGACGAGGCCGGCGTCAAGGTCCTGGCCTTCACCCGCTACAAGGTCGGCCAGGCTTAGGCTTACTGCCAGGAGCTTTTCGACCCGCGCTGACATCCGAGGAGGCCGCCGCCGTGCAGGAGAACACCAGACCCGCCACGCCGGCGGCTTCGTCGTACGACGGGCCGCTGCGCTGGAAGCGGGTGATGCTGAAGCTGTCGGGTGAGGCGTTCGCGGGCGGTGAGTCCCTCGGGATCGACCCGCGCGTCGTCGCCCAGCTCGCGGACTCGGTCGCCGAAGCGGTCCGGGAGGGCGTGCAGGTGGCGGTCGTCGTCGGCGGCGGCAACATGTTCCGCGGCGCCGCCCTGTCGCAGGGCGGCATGGACCGCGCCCGGGCCGACTACATGGGCATGCTCGGGACCGTCATCAACTGTCTCGCGCTGCAGGACTTCCTGGAGAAGCGCGGCATCGACACTCGCGTGCAGACCGCGATCACGATGCAGCAGGTGGCCGAGCCCTTCCTGCCGCGCCGCGCGATCCGTCACCTGGAGAAGGGCCGCGTGGTCATCTTCGGCGCCGGGCTCGGCTCGCCGTTCTTCTCGACCGACACCTGTGCGGCGCAGCGCGCGCTGGAGATCGGCGCCGAGGCGTTGCTCAAGGGCACCCAGGTCGACGGCGTGTACGACTCGGACCCGCGCAAGAACCCCGACGCGGTCCGGTTCGACCAGCTTGATTACGGTGAGGTGCTGACGCGGGGCCTCGGGGTCATGGATGCCACCGCGATCAGCCTGTGCATGGACAACGGCCTGCCCATCGTGGTCTTCGATCTCATGGGCGAGGGCAACATCCTCCGGGCGGTCCGTGGTGAGAAGATCGGCACGCTGGTGAGTCCGGCAGGGAAGTAGGGAGCCGCAGTGATCGACGAAACCCTCCTCGAGGCCGAGGAGAAGATGGACAAGGCGGTGACGGTCGCCAAGGACGACTTCGCGAGCATCCGCACCGGCCGTGTGACGCCCTCGATGTTCAACAAGATCAATGTTGACTACTACGGGTCGCCGACGCCGATCCAGCAGCTCGCGTCGTTCCACGTCCCCGAGGCGCGCATGGTGCTCGTGCAGCCGTACGACAAGGGCTCGCTGAACGCGGTCGAGAGGGCCATCCGCGACAGCGACCTCGGCGTCAACCCGAGCAACGACGGCACTGTGATCCGCGTGGTGTTCCCCGAGCTGTCGGAGGAGCGCCGCAAGGAGTACATCAAGGTCGCCCGCAACAAGGCGGAGCACGGCCGGGTGTCCGTACGGAACATCCGCCGGCACGCCAAGGAGATCCTCGACAAGCTCGTCAAGGACGGCGAGGCCGGCGAGGACGAGGTCCATCGTGCGGTCAAGGAGCTCGACGACCTCACCCAGAAGCACGTCGCGAAGATCGACGAGCTGCTGAAGCACAAGGAAGCCGAGCTGCTCGAGGTCTGACGTCGCGGCCCCGCACGTGGGCCGTACGGCACGACCGTGATCCTTGTGCCGCACCGCGAAGGGCGGGGCGGCACAAGGATCACGCGTATATAGAGAGTGGGACGCTGTGGACGGAACTGCTGCCGCAGGCGACCGGAACCCGGCGGGGGGCGCTGCGGGCCCCTCCGGTGCCGGACACGGTCCCGAGGCGGGTGGCCGCACCGGTGCCGGTCCTGGTGCCGGCCAGGCTTCCGCATCGAGCGGCCTCGCCGGTGCCGGCGCGGGCGCCGGCGCCGTGCAGAACGGCGTCACCGATTCCGGCGCCGGTCGCGCCGCCACGCCGAACGGCCTCGCGGACCCGGCGGACAACGGCGCCCCGGGCGGCACGTCCGGTGACGCCGCCAAGAAGCCTTCGGGTCGTACCGGCCGCAACCTCCCGGCAGCGGTGGGCGTCGGCGTCGCGCTTGGCGCGGTGGTCATCGGCTCGCTCTACTTTGTCAAGGTCGCCTTCCTCGTCGTCGTCCTCGTGGCCATCGGCGTCGGGATCCACGAGATCGTCAAGGCGTTCGGCGGGTTCGGCATCCGGGTGCCGCTGCCGCCCCTGCTGGCCGGCATGGCGGCCATGACGCTCGGGCCCTACTGGGGCGGCACGACGTTCCTGGTCGGCGCGTTCGCCGTGACCGTGATGGTGCTGCTGGCCTGGCGCATGTTCCAGGGCGCGGAAGGCTTCGTCAAGGACGCGACCGCAGCGGTGTTCGTCGCCGTCTACCCGGCGCTGCTCGCGGGGTTCGTGCCGTTGCTGCTGGCTCCCGAGGACGGGCCGGACCGCGTGATCGTCTTCATCGCGGTCACCGTGTGCAGCGACATCGGGGGATATTTCGCCGGGATCTTCTTCGGCAGGCACCGGATGTCGCCGCTCATCAGCCCGAAGAAGACCTGGGAGGGCTTCGCGGGGTCCACCCTCGCCTGCGTCGTGGGCGGCGCGTTACTGGTCCACTTCCTGCTGCAGGGCGAGTACTGGGAAGGCGCCGTCGTCGGCCTGGCCGGAGTCGTGTGCGCGACGCTCGGCGACCTCGTCGAGTCGGTGATCAAGCGTGACATCGGCATCAAGGACATGGGCACGCTGCTGCCGGGACACGGCGGGGCCATGGACCGCCTCGACTCGCTGCTGTTCACGCTCGTCCCCGTGTGGCTGCTGCTCACGATCCTGGTCCCGGTCGCCTGACCAACCACGCCGAGTTTCGGCACGCCTCAGATCCGGCTGGTCATCGCCAGTCGCTCGCTGATCGCCCGATGGCCCTGATCGGCCACGAGGCGGAGTTCGGATTCGGTGAGCGGGAGCAACCACAGCCACCGTACGGCGTCGCCGCCAAACACGAATCCCGACATGTCCGGTAGTCCGGGCGGGTCCATCAGCATGAGCACCCCCTGGTGCCCGCCGTCCAACGGGAACGTGACCGGGTTCTGGAACCAGCGGGCCGTGTGCCCGTGCCCCAGCCACGTCACCGACCGCCACGGATACTGCCCGAGCCAGGCGAACAGCCGTGCGGCGATCCTCGGATCCTGCCTGGTCGCCAGCGCGAGTTCCACCCGGCACGCCGTGTCGTACATCTCCGCGGCGGGCATCCGCTGGCAGCTTATGCCGACCGTGGACAGCACCGTGTAGTCCCGCGTGAACGTGGGCGGGCGCTCGCTGACGCCCACCAGGGGGAACCGGTCGCCGCCGACGTCCCAGTAACGGCCGGGCGGCCCCAGCCTGCCGTCGAGGTGGCCCAGCACGAACTGCTGGTAGGTGGCCCAGCTGCCCTCCGCCTGCCGCCACTGCCAGTACGCGCGGGCCTTGGCCACCCGGGGGGACAGGCCCTCCAGCGCCTCGCCGAGCGGCCAGGCGAACGGCGACTCCCCGACGGCGTCCCGCGCGTACCCGGGCAGGCCGCGCTCCATGTCGGCCCACGCCGGAATGACCGCCAGGAGCGTGTCGTTCTCGTACAGGGCGACGCCGTCGCCCTCCTCGAACCACAGCACCGACAGCGACTCCGCGTCCAGGGGCGGCCGGCCGGAGGGATGCGCGGTGTGCGCCTCGGGCATCAGCGGCGGCAGCCCGGCGCCGGCCCGGCCGGGATCGGCCTCGGCGGGCGCGGGGACGTGGTTGGCCAGCCAGACCGCTCCGTGGACGATCCCCTTCGCGTCACGAAGGTAAGCTACGGAGGAGGTCCGGTCTGCTTCGATCGTCAGTGTGCGGCTCCCGTAGGGGTTGGTGCTGGTGAGCACGACAGTGGTGTCCACACCTCACCTCTCGTACGCCTCCGGGATTCGACCGCCAGACAGAATGTAAAGCCGCGCGCGCCGGTCGTTAAGACCACGGCCGCGGATGATGGAAAGGGTTTTGCGTGAGCGAGCAGCCGAAGACCGGGCAGCTGACCTTCGTGGCGCCCCGCCGGGCCAAGCCGCAGCGCCACCTCGCCGACCTGACCATGGCGGAGCGCAGGGACGCGGTGGCGGAGCTGGGGGAGAAGCCGTTCCGCGCCGACCAGCTCTCCCGCCACTACTTCACCCGGCTGACCGGTTCTCCCGAGCAGATGACCGACCTGCCGGGCGCGCTGCGCGAGCGGCTGGTCGAGCAGCTCATGCCCCCGCTGCTGACGTCCGTACGCGAGATCACCTGTGACGGCGGCATGACGCGCAAGACGCTGTGGAAGCTGTTCGACGGTTCGCTGGTCGAGTCGGTCCTGATGCGTTACCCCGACCGCGTCACCATGTGCGTCTCCTCCCAGGCCGGATGCGGCATGAACTGCCCGTTCTGCGCGACCGGCCAGGCCGGGCTCACTCGCAACATGTCCACGGCCGAGATCGTCGAGCAGGTCGTCGCGGGTGCGCGGGCGCTCGCGCGCGGTGAGGTCCCGGGCGGCCCCGGCCGGGTGACCAACGTGGTCTTCATGGGCATGGGCGAGCCGATGGCCAACTACAAGGCCGTCATCGGCGCCGTACGCCGCCTGGTCGACCCCGCGCCGGAGGGCCTCGGCATCTCGGCGCGCGGCGTCACGGTCTCGACGGTCGGCCTGGTGCCGGCGATCGGCAAGCTCGCCGACGAGGGCCTGCCGGTGACGCTCGCCGTGTCCCTGCACGCGCCGGACGACGAGCTCAGGGACACGCTCGTGCCGATCAACACCAGGTGGAAGGTCGCCGAGGTGCTCGACGCGGCCTGGAACTACGCGGCGAAGACCAAGCGACGCGTGTCCATCGAGTACGCGCTGATCAAGGACATCAACGACCAGGAGTGGCGGGCCGACCTGCTCGGCCGCCTGCTCAAGGGCAAGCTCGTGCACGTCAACCTGATCCCGCTCAACCCCACGCCCGGTTCGAAGTGGACCGCCTCCCGTCCGGAGGACGAGCGGGCGTTCGTACGCCGCCTGGAGTCCCACGGCGTCGCCGTGACCGTACGGGACACCCGGGGGCGGGAGATCGACGGGGCGTGCGGGCAGCTCGCGGCCGCGCCCCAGCAGTGAGTCAGGGTCGCGTGCGGCGCAGCCACACGTAGGCCGCCAGGCCGATCGCGGGCCACAGCAGGGACTGCACCGTGAGCAGGGGCAGCCCGGACAGCAGCACACCGTGGTGGGCGTCCCGCATCCAGGCCATGACCGGCACGGTGAGCCAGCGGGCCCCGGCCATGCTGATCATCAGCATCGACAGGTAGCCGAGGATCAGGGCGATCGTGGAGACCGCGGGGGAGGGCAGGATCGGGCGGCTCGTCAGCGCCCCGAGCGCGAGCCCCGCCGCCGCGGACAGCAGATGCAGCCACACCCCGGTCAGGAGCACGGTGAGGGTGGGGGAGGCCGCGAGGCGGAAGAGCAACGCGGCCTCGGCGATCGCGGCCAGCGCGAGCAGCGACGCGAACGCCGCGAGGAGGCCGCTCACCAGCTCCCTCGGCCCCAGCGCGGACAGGGCGACGCTGCGCTGCTCGTCGGGCTCGGTGTCGAGCAGGCCGCGCGCGGCCCAGGCGAGCACCGGCACGAGCATGGCGGCCGAGTCCGCGGTGGCCCCGATCTCCTGACCGGCGGGCACGGCGCCGGCGTAGAGGACCGCCAGCAGTGCCAGCAGCGCGATCAGCGGTTGCAGTGCCCGGTGTGAGGCGACATATCCGGTGAGGCGGAACCTCGCCAGCGCGATCACGGCTGTCATCCGGCGGCCTCCCGGGCGACGCCGCCCGTGATGTGCCCCTTGGTGTGCCCCTTGATATGCACCGTGCAGCCCTCGGCGCGCAGGCGGTCGGCCAGGTCCGACGCCCTCGACGCGGCCACCGCCACCTCCAGCACGGTCAGGGCCGTCTCACCGACCTCCTCGACCGGCTCGAGTTCGCGTACGGCCCGGTCGCGGACCTCGCAGCGGCGCAGGCCGGGGAAGGCGCGCAGATCACCCTGGTGGTCGCTCACCACCACGATCCCGCCGCGCGCGCTGATCTCCCCGATGATCCTGGGGAGTTCGGCGCGGGTGGCGGCGTCGAGACCGGCGAAGGGCTCGTCGAGCACGAGCAGCCCCGGCTCGGCGAGCAGCGCCTGCGCGAGGCCCACCTTGTGCGCGCTGCCCTTGGACAGATCGGGCAGGCGCTGCCCGAGCAGGTGGTCCATGCCGAGCCGCTCGCTCCACCGGCCGATCGACTCCGAGCTCACCCTCCGGACCGCCGCCATGTGCCGCAGGTAGGACGCCACGGTGAACGGCTGGTCGGCGGGGAACCGCTCGGGGGCGTACCCGACGACCCGGGGACGGTCCTGGACGCTTCCGCGTACGGGCCTCAGCAGCCCGGCGACCAGTCGCAGGAGGGTCGACTTGCCGGTGCCGTTGGGCCCGGTGACCTCGACCACGTCTCCCGGATCGAGGACCAGACCGGCGTCGGACAGGACCCAGGGGTCTCGCCGTCCGTACCGGAAGGAGAGGCTGGCGATCCGCATAGTTTTCCGAGCCTATCGGGATGTTCCTCCCGGTGTACGTACATCGGGCGATCTTTGGGTCTCGCCTTTCTGTTGGGACTCCCGTCAAAATGGACGGGCGTCAGCAACGGGCAGGGAGGTGTGGTGTGAACCGCTTTCCCCGCGTCATGGCGGTGCGCCTGGGCTATGACCCCGAACAGGTCGACGACTTCGTGCGCAGGATCGAGCGGACGCTCGGGCTCGGCCCGCTCGACGGGCCACCGGTGACCGCCGACGAGATCAGGAACGCGAAGTTCGCCGTCAAGCTCGGGGGTTACAACGAGACGGCGGTGGACTTCGCGCTCGACGCGTTCATCGTCGCGGTCGAGGCCAGAGCCGGTCGGGACGCCGCCGTACCGGCCGTTCCGCCGCCGCCCGCCGTCTCGGACTCCGTTGTCAAAGAACCCGTCACCACAGAGCCCGTCACCACAGAGCCCGTTGCCCACGAGCCCCGGCCCGTCGCCGCCCGGGCCCCGGCGGCACCGTCCCGCCGTACGCGGGCCGAGGAGCGCGCGCGTCCGCAAGCGGCCCCCGCGCAGGCCACCGGCCGTGTGGAGAAGACCGGCACGCCCCCTCCGGAGCCGGGCACGCCGTCCTGGCTGGAGACGCAGGCGGCCCGGGTGGAGCGCGTGGCCTTCCGTCCCGGGCGGCTCGGGATGGGCTACCGCGAGGAGGAGGTCGACGCGTTCCTCGACCGGGTGGTGGCGACGCTGCGCGGGACGGCGGCCGAGCCGTTGACGCCGGAGCAGGTCAGGAAGGCCACGTTCGCGACCGTCGTGTTCCGGCCCGGCTACGCGATCCACGAGGTGGACGGTTTCCTGGCGGAGATGGCGAGCGTGCTGGAGCGCTGCCCCTGAGGCGATTCGTAAAGGTAATAAATTGCAATTTTCGTGGAGCAATGCACCACGATAGGGATCATGCTGCGCAGACCATCCCCCTTGGCGGCGCTCGTCGCCGCCGGTCTCACATTGGCCGTCCCCCTTCAGACCGTGCCGGCGGCCCAGGCGAGCACGGGCTCCGGCGACTTCGTCCCCGGCTCGGCCGGTCTCGGCGACCCGTACTTCCCCCACGCGGGCAACGGCGGATACGACGTCGGCCACTACACGATCCGGCTGCGGTTCACGCCGAAGACCCGGCACCTCAGCGCCACGACGACGATCACGGCGACGGCGAAGAAGAACCTGTCCCGGTTCGACCTCGACTTCTCCGGGCCGAAGATCGGCAAGGTGCTCGTGAACGGCGAACGGGCCTCGTACGCCCGGAAGGGCCAGGAACTCGTCGTCACGCCCCGGCACGGGCTGCCGTCAGGGAAGACGTTCACCGTCGAGGTGTCCTACGCCGGCCGGCCGAAGGCGATCAAGGACAAGGCGCTCGGCGTCACCGGCTGGATCAATACCAAGGACGGCGCCGTCGTGCTGGCCGAGCCGGACGGAGCGCGTAGCTGGTTTCCGGTCAACGACAACCCGCGGGACAAGGCCACCTACACCTTCGAGGTCACCGTGCCCGAGGGGCTGACGGTCCTGGCCAACGGCGAGCCGGGGAACTCCGGCGTGGCCGGCCCGCGCGACGGCTACAGGACCTCGAAGTGGGAGATGCGCCGGCCCATGGCGTCGTACCTCGCCATGGTCGCGATCGGGAAGTTCAAGGTCACCCAGGGCGTCGTCGACGGCATGCCCAACATCACGGCGTACGATCCGTCCCTGGCCAAGGAGTTCAAGCGCCTGCACGGCACCACCGCCAAGGCGATCAGGTGGGAGTCGAAGATCTTCGGCGACTACCCGTTCTCCTCGACCGGCGGCATCGCCGACCGGCTCGGCGTCTACTACGCGCTGGAGACGCAGGGCAGGCCGGTGTACGACACGGGCATGTCGGACGAGCCGACGATCGTGCACGAACTGGCCCACCAGTGGTTCGGCGACAGCGTCGGCCTGCGCAGCTGGAAGGACATCTGGCTGAACGAGGGCTTCGCGTCGTACGCCGAGTGGCTGTACCAGGAGCAGCACGGCGGACCCTCCGCCGAGAAGACCTTCGCCGAGCACTACAAGCACAAGGCGGGCAGCGCCTTCTGGAAGCTCAAGACCGGCGACCCGGGCCGCACCGGCATGTTCGACTGGAACGCGATCTACCTCCGCGGCGCCATGACCGTGCACGCGCTGCGCAAGAAGATCGGCGACGAGACGTTCTTCACGCTGCTGCGCACGTGGACGAAGGAGAACCGGCACTCCACCGTCACCACCAAGGATCTCATCGCCTTGGCGGAACGGCTGTCCGGCCAGAACCTGGACGACCTGTTCGACGCGTGGCTGTACAAGGCGGCCAAGCCGAAGCTCTGACCGGCGCGGGTCGCGGGCGGCGGCGAGACGGCCGCCCGCGACGGCACCGGCCGCGACCCCCGCGACGGCACCGAGGCACCGGTGCCGCCGCACGGTGTCGGCGAAAACCTGTCAGCGGCCGTCCGACGCGGGCGCCGGTTCGAACCCCGCCGTGCGGTACCGCTCGACCTCCGACCACGCGGCGGACATCCCGGCCAGGCATCGGTCGAACACCTCCGCCTGCCGGACGTACGCCTCGCGGGCGGGACCGGGGCGGACGCACAGGTCGTCGGTATCGCTGACCGACCACGGCACGTCGCTGTGCCCGAGCGCGGCGGGCAGCAGCGAGGCGACCCCGCGTGCGCCGAGTTCGCTGGTGAGCTGACGGCGGACGGGACGGCCGAGCACGTCGGCGAAGATCTGCGCCCACACCTCCGACCGCGCGCCGCCCCCGGCCAGCCGCCAGGGGCGGTCGCCCACGTCGGCACCGCTGGCCAGGACCCGGTCGAGTTGCACCCGGTGATACTGGGCGACCCCCTCGATGACCGCACGGGTGAGATGCCCGCGACGATGTACGGCGGAGATGCCGAGGAAGGTCCCTGAGGCCGCGGGATGCTCGGGGGCGCCGTTGACGAACGGCAGGAACAGCAGCCCGTCCGCGCCCGGCGCCACCGTCGCCGCCTCGGCCAGCAGGTCCGCCGCCGGGACCCCGGCGGTCGCCCGGTGCGGCACCGACGCGGTGCTCAGCCAGTCGAGGTTGGCGGCCGACGTGGGGGCGACCTCCATGGCGAGCATCGTCCCCGAGTCCGGCATCAGCGCGCTGAGCGTGACCTCGGGCGCGGGAGTGGCGGCGGGGACGACGACGCCGTTGATGGCCCAGGTGCCCACGATGATCGTCACGTCGCCCTGCGCCCGGCCGCCCGCGCCCAGCGTGGCGGCCACGCAGTCCATGCAGCCCGCGATCACGGGCAGTCCCTCCGGCAGCCCGGTCAGCTCCGCGACCCGCGCGCTGAGCCCGGCCACGACCTGCCCGGACTCGCGCAGCGGCGGGAAGCGGTCGAGGTCACTGGCCGGAAGCCCCACCAGTTCGAGCGCCGTCGGGGTGTACTGACGGGTGTCCAGTGCCACCATGCCGAACGCGCTCGCGTCGCTGTAGTCGGCGCTGGGCACGCCGGTGAGCTGCGAGGTCACCCAGTCCTTGCACGACAGCGCCCACCGGGTCGCGGCGTACGCCTCGGGCTCGGCGTCGTGCAGCCAGCGCAGGAGCACCGACGGCTGGGCCGCCCACGGGATGGAGCCGGTCTCGGCGGCCAGGCGGCGGGCCGCCTCCGGCTCGATCGCGTCCACGATGTGCTGGGCCCGGCTGTCCGACGATGCGATGGCCGGCCCGACCGGCCGCAGCGACGCGTCGACCGGATAGAGCCCGTTGCCGTGGGCGGCCACGCCGATGCCGGCCGGCGTGTAGCCGTCGGCCGCGAGTTTGCCCGCGAGGTCGCCGAGCAGCGACACGACGGTGTCGGCCAGCCCGGTCATGTCCACGTCGTGCCGGTGGGCGGTCACGCTGGTCCGCGGGGTGCGGGCGTGCACCACGCCCACCTCGCGTCCCTCCGCGTCGAACGCCGCGGCCTTCGACGCGGTCAGGCCGACGTCGACCCCGATGTAACACGTGGCCAGGTTCGTCATGCCGTCCTCCCGTCGTTGCCCCGGCTCGCCGCCGCGGCCAGCGCCCGGGGACGGTGCCGCCGCAGCTCGTTCTCGTAGGCGGCCACCTCGGCGCGGGCCCGCCCCTCGTCCCAGCCGAGGTGTCGTACGGCGACGTCCGCGCAGGTCGCGGCGCTGGAAAGGCCCATGTCGCCGTTGAGCCCGACAAGGATACGCCGCAGCATGACGTCGGCCAGCGTGACCGCGCCCTCCTCGCGCACGGCCATGACGACCTCGGCGGCCAGGGCGCCGGTCTCCTTGTCGACGACCTCGGCGAGCGAGGGGTCCCCGGCGGCGAGGTCGAGCACCCGGCGGGCGCGCACGCCGTACAGCTGCAGCAGCCGGCGGGAGGACGCGCCGTCCAGCGGCGACTCGCGCAGGAAGTCGCGCACGAACTCCGGCCAGTCCGAGGTGTCCGCGCCGGGGAACGGCCGGGTGCGGGTGACGCACGGGCGGGGCCGCCTGCCGAGCACGCGCAGCGCCTCGTCGGTCACGTCCTCCGCGAGCGCCCGGTGGGTCGTGAGCTTGCCGCCGATGACCGTCAGCAGGCCATGGTAGGCGGGCGCGTGGTTGAGCACGGTGTGCCCACGGCTGATCTTGGCGTTGTCCGACACCCCGGTCGTGTACGGCAGGGGCCGGATCCCGGCGACGCTCCAGAGCACGTCGTCAGGGGTCAACCGCGCCTGCGGGAAGATCCGGTTTGTCTCGGCGAGCAGGTAGTCGATCTCGGCGTCGCTGGCGACGACCTCGTCCAGGTCGCCCTCATAGGTGAGGTCGGTGCTGCCGAGCACGTAACGGCCCTGCCAGGGGAAGACGAAGATGGGCCGGCCGTCGGCCGCCGCCTCGAAGAAGATGCAGGTGTCGGGCGCTCCGGGGAACGGGTCGAGGACGACGTGGCTGCCCTTGGTGCCGCCGTTGAGCCGCCGGCTCTCGATCTGCCCGTCGAGGATCCGGTCGATCCACGGCCCGGCGGCGTTGACGGTGACGGCGGCCCGGATCTCCCCGCGTTCCCCGGTCCGTACGTCCTCCGTGCGGAGGCCGGCGACCCGGTCGCCGTCGACGATCAGGCCGGTGACGGAGGTGTAGGTGAGGACGCGCGCGCCCAGGTGGCGGGCGTCGAGGAGCAGTTCGACGCAGAGCCGCTCCGCCCACGGCACCTGCGCGTCGTGGAACAGCGCCGCCCCGCGCAGGCCCTCGCGCGACAGCGTGGGCCACCGGCGGGCCACCGTGCGGAGCGGCACGCCCCGGCTGAGCCCGCGTCCCCGGCCCAGGGCCATCATGTCGAACGCCAGCAGGCCGAGCCGGATCAGCGCTCCCGGCCGGGTGTACCCCTCGTAGAAGGGGATCAGCATCGGGTAGTCGCGGATGAGGTGGGGAGCGGTGCGGAACAGCAGGTGCCGCTCCCGGATGGATTCGTGCACGAGCGTGAAGTCGTAGCGCTCGAGGTACTTGAGGCCGCCGTGGATCAGCCGGCTGGAGGTGCTCGACGTGCCCGAGCCCACGTCGGCGCGGTCGACGACGACGACGCGCAGGCCGCGGGCGGCGGCGTCCCGGGCGATGGCGAGCCCGTTGATACCGGCTCCGATGACGGCGAGGTCGACGGCGTCGTTCTCACCGGAGGGGACGTGATGCGACATGGGAGGCTCCCGGAGGGTGACGGGCGCGGGTCCGCGGGCGGCGGACCCGCGCCGGAGAAGAACTGGACTAGGCTGCGCCGGCCGCCTTCTCCTTGTAGATCTCGTACGCCTCCTCGGGCTTGAGCCCGTCGTGCACGACCGCGCGGACCGCGGCGAGCATGCCGGCGGGGCTGTCGCTCTGGAAGATGTTGCGGCCCATGTCGACGCCGGCGGCGCCCTCCTGGATCGACCGGTAGGCCATCGTCAGGGCGTCGATCTCGGGCAGCTTCTTGCCGCCCGCGACGATGATCGGCACCGGGCAGCTCGCGGTGACGGTCTCGAAGCCCTCCTCGACGTAGTACGTCTTGACGATGTGGGCGCCCATCTCGGCGCTGATCCGGGTGGCGAGGCGGAAGTAGCGGGCGTCGCGGACCATGTCCTTGCCGACCGCGGTGACGCCGAGCACGGCGACGCCGTGCCGCTGGCCGGCGTCCACGAGCGCGGCCAGGTTGGCGACCGACCGCGACTCGTGCTCGCCGCCGACGAACACCTGGATGGCCACGGCCGCGGCGTTGAGGCGCAGCGCGTCCTCCATGTCCAGCGCGATGTGCTCGTCGGACAGCTCCCGCAGGATGCTCGGGCCGCCGCTGGCGCGCAGCACGATGCCGGCGTCGGTGGTCGCGGGGATGCTGGTGCGCAGCGCGCCGCGGGTCATCATGATCGCGTCGGCGTCCGGGACGAGCGGCGCGATCCGGGTGTCGAGGCGCTCCAGGCCGGCCATCGGGCCGACGAAGTAGCCGTGGTCGAACGCCAGCATGACCGTGCGCCCGGTGTCCGGCCGGAAGATGCGCGACAGGCGGTTGCGAAGGCCCCAGTCCTGCCCGTGCGCGCCCTTGACGTGGAAGCCGCTCGCCGCGGGCCCGGCGGACGTCCCGAAGTCGCGGGCGTCGAGCAGGCCGTCGGTGTCAGCCATCAGTGTCGTCTCCTGTGCTAGTGGTGGTGGCGGTCGCGGTGCGCGATCGCCGTCTGAACAGAGATGCGGTACGGTCGCCCCCGCCGGCGAGGAAGAGGACGAAGAGCACCAGGCCGCCCTTGAGCAGGTTCTGCGCCGCGGTGCTCCAGCCGACGAGGTTGACCAGTCCGTCGAGCAGGATGAAGAAGAGGGCCGCGCCCCACACGCCCACCGGGACCGCGCGGCCGCCGGAGATGAGCGTTCCGCCGATGACCACGACGGCCACGGAGTCGAGCAGGTAGCGGGTGCCGAGATCGGCCGAGGGCGCGATGTAGGCGGCGAGCAGCGCGCCGGTCAGCCCGGCCAGCGCGCCGCTCAGCAGGTACGTCGACCCGATGATCCGGGCGACCGGGATGCCGGCCCGCTCGGCGGCCCGGCGGCTCTGGCCCACCGCGATCAGCGACCGGCCGTAGACCGTACGGCGCAGCAGCGCGACGACGAGCACGGTCAGCACCGCGATCGCCAGCGCGAGGAGCGGCACGCCGGCCGGGCGCAGGTTGAGCGCCGAGCGCAGGCCGGGGTCGGGCACGGCGGTGAAGCCGTTGGCCATCGACAGCGTGATCGACGAGGCGACGAGCCCCGCGGCCAGGGTGGCGATGATCGGGGGGACGGACAGGCCGAGGATGGCCACGGCGCTGACCGCCGCGACGAGGACGCCGACGCCGATCCCCGCGAGGATCCCCACGGCCGCCGAGCCGGTCGCGGAGGCCGCCGCCACCGAGACGAACCCGGCGAGCGAGATGACCGATCCCACCGACACGTCGATGTTGCCGGGGCCCGCGGTGATGACCAGCATCTGCCCGAGCCCGACGATGACGAGGTACGGCGCGAGCGACAAAGCGAGGGAGACGGTCTGCCCGCCGCCCTGGCCCGAGATGGCCAGGATCACCAGCCACACGAGCGCGGCGGCGGCGAAGCCCCAAATCCAGGGGGCGCCGTTCCAGGGGCCGCTCCAGCGACGTGAACCGGTCACGCGGATGTTCATCGCAGCACCTTCCCCACGACGACGCGGCCGGCGAGCACGGCCAGGACGATCACGCCTTGCACGGCCGACTGCATGTCGGACCGCACGTCGAGCAGGCTGAGAACCACGCTGACCAGCCCCAGCGTCACCCCGCCGATCGCGGCGCCCCACGGCACGGCGTTGCCGCCGGAGAAGGAGCCGCCGCCGAGGATCACCGCGGCCACGGTCATGAGCGTGTAGCTGGAGGCCGACGACACGTCTCCGCCGCCGGTCTGGGAGGCCAGGACGAGGCCGGACAGCACGCCGAGCGCGCCCGCCGTCGCGTAGGCGATGACGCGGGAGGTGAGCGGTCGCAGACCGGCCCGCCGCAGCGCGACCGGGTTGCTGCCCAGCCCCCGCATCCGCACGCCTGCGGCGCTGCGCGCGGTGAGCAGGTAGACCAGCAGCGCGACGACCAGGATCGGCAGCAGCGGCGCCGGGAAGCCCGCGGGCTGCCACGCGCCGAACGACGCCAGCCACCCGGGCGTCGTGCCGCCCGGCGTCGGCAGCAGGAACAGGCCGAGCCCGAGCCAGACGAACGAGGCGCCGAGGGTCGCGATCAGTGCCGGCACCTCGCGCAGGTGGATGAGCAGGCCGAGCACGGCGTACGCCGCGACCAGCCCGGCCAGGACGAGCGCGCCGACGAGGGGGGACGACACCAGCAGGGTCGCGGAGACCACCGTGACCAGGCCGACGAAGTTGCCGATCCCGAGGTCGATGTCGCCGACGGCCATGAGCGTCATCTGGGCCTGCGCGGCGATCACCAGCGGCACGGTCGCGGACAGGACCAGCGTGAGGCCCTCCACGGTCAGCACGCCCGGCTGGAGCGACGAGCAGACGCCGATCATCGCGATCAGGGCGACGGCGCTGACCGCGGCAGGGGCCGAACGGCGCATCCGCGCGCGGTCGGGCAGCGCCGGGGCGAGAAGCTGGGCCATCAGTCGTTTCCTCCGTCCTCGTTGAAGGAGACGGCGATGATGCGTTCCTCGGAGATCTCCTCGCCGGTCAGTTCGGCCACGATCCGGCCGGCCCGGAAGACGTAGACGCGGTCGCAGTGGGCCATCTCGGCGTTCTCGCTGGAGTACCAGACGATGCTCCGGCCCTTCGCCGCCTCCTCCCTGATGAGGCGGTACAGATCGGTCTTGGTGTGCACGTCCACGCCGCGGAACGGGTCGTCGAGCAGCACGAGCCCGGCGGGGGAGGCGAACGCGCGGGCGACGATGACCTTCTGCTGGTTGCCGCCGCTCAGCTCGGTGATCCCGGCCTCCGCGCCGCCCCTGATGGCCAGGCGCTTCACCCAGTCGCCGACGACCGCGCGCTCCTCGGCCGGACGGCGCAGCCCCCGGCGGGCGATGCCGCGCAGCGCGGTCACGATGAGGTTGTCGCCCACGCTCCACAGGGGCAGGACGCCCGAGCGCTGCCGGTCGCCCGGGACGTACGCCCGCGTCACCTTCACCGTGGTGTCGCGCCGGACGGGCCGCCACAGGCGTTCGAGCACCTCCTGCTGGCCCTGGCCGGCCAGCCCGGCGAGGCCCACGACCTCGCCCCTGCCGACCCGCAGGGTGACCTCGCGGAGGCCGGGGCCGGTGGCGCCGCGCAGCTCGGCCACCGTCTCTCGCGCGGCGGCCCCGCCTGCGGCCGCCCGTGTGCCGGTCGCCGCCGGAGTGGCGACGTGGGCTCCCATCAGCTCCAGGACGTCCGGCTCGCCGAGCCCCGCGGCGGGCCGTTCGGCGGTGACCGCGCCGTCGCGCAGCACGGCCACCCGGTCGGCCACCGAGAGGACCTCGCGGATGCGGTGCGAGATGAGCAGCACGGCGGTGCCGGTCTCGGTCAGCCTGCGCACGTAGGCGTACAGCGACCGGGCGGCGTCCGGGCCGAGCGACTCGGTGGGCTCGTCGAGGATCAGCAGGTCGAGCCGGTCCACCAGGCAGGCCCGGGCGATCTCCACCATCTGGCGTCGGGCGAGCGACAGGTCCTCCACCCGGTCGCGCGGGGAGACGCCGTGGCCGGGGAACATCTCGTCGAGGCGGCGGCGCACCGCGTCGCTCGCCGCCCGCCGCCACCCCAGGCGGGGCAGGCAGTGCCGCGAGGACACCCACATGTTCTCCGCCACGGTGAGGTCGGGGCACAGCGACGTCTCCTGGTAGGCCATCCGCACCGACCGGAAGTCCTCGGCGGACGCCCTGCTCCCGTGCACGAGGACCGTGCCCGTGTCGCAGGCCTCAAGCCCGGCGAGCACGCGCATGAGCGTGCTCTTGCCCGCGCCGTTGTGACCGACCAGCCCGAGCACCTCGCCCGCGCGGACCTCCAGGTCCACGCCCGTCAGGGCCCGGGTGCGCCCGTACGCCTTGGTCACGCCCCTGGCGGTGACGACGGGCGGCCGGGCGGCCGGTCCGGTGTCCGTCTCCGGTGGCGCCGTGCCGCCGGCCGGGAGATTGTCGACGTGCATGCCCGGTCTCCTCCGTCTCCTCCGTGCCGTGGTCGATGTGCAGCCGGGTCAGCCCACGGCCGACGGGATCGGCGGCTGGACCGGCTTGCCGCCGGTCTTGACGGCCTCGACCTGCTGCCGGAACAGCTCCTGGGTCCACGGCCAGGCGGCGTACTCGTCGGGCTTGAGCACCGAGGCCCAGGCGTCGCGGTCCTTCTGCTCGATCAGGACGATCGGGAAGGTCATCTGCTTGGGCACGTCCTTGCCGCCGAGCAGGTCCAGGGCCTCCCAGAGGGCGGCGACCGACTGGCCGGGGTCGGACATGACCGCGACGGAGCCGTTGTCGATCTTGTTGTCCCGCCAGTAGCTCAGCGCGCGGCCGTTGGTCTCGAAGTCGACCGCCGGCACGGGCTTGCCCGCCGTGGCGAAGGCCTGGGCCACGCCGTAGCCGTCGCCGCAGCCGATGACGCCGTCCACCTTCGGCACGCTGGACAGCACGCCGAGCACGGCCTTCTGCGCGGTGGCGCCGTCGCACATGCCGGTGACCGTCGCCACGGTCTTCACCCCGGGGTAGTCCGCGAGGATCTTCTTGGTGGTGTCGAGCATCTCGGCCTCGGGCTGGGAGCCGACCACGCCTCGGCTCACGATGACCGAGCCCTTGCCGCCGATGCCCTCCAGCAGCGGCTTGGCGGCGTACGTCGCCCAGTCGACGAAGCTGTTCTGCAGCACGTGGGCGCAGGGCGCGTCGATGGCGGAGTCGAAGACCACGACCTTGACGCCGGCCGTACAGGCCTGCTGGATCACCGGCTGCAGCGCGGTCGGCGAGGCGGGGTCGATGAGCAGCGCGTCGGGCTTCTGCAGCAGCAGGCTCTTGATCTGGGCGACCTGCTCGGTCGCCGAGTTCTCGCCCGGCGCGTTCACGACCTTGTACTTGCCGATCAGCCCGTCGGTCTTGGCCTGCTCGGCGGCGGCCTCGAACTTGGCGATCATCGTCTGGCGCCAGCCGTTGCCGATGAAGCCGTTGCTCAGCGCGATGAAGGGCTTGCCGCCGCCGCCCGCGGACCCGCCGGCGGCGTCCGCGGTGGCACTACCGGAGCCGCCGGAGCCGCAGCCCGCGGCCAGTACGGCGAGAGCGGAGATCGCCGCGGCGGAGGCGGCGCGCCAGGGCCGGCGTGTGGGGCGCATGTGCATGGTGTCTCCAGACAGAGCGGGTTCGCGAGGGGGGAGAGTCGGCGTGAAGGCTTCGCCCGATCGGCCTGTCATTACAGGCCTGTAGTGACAAGCAAACTAAGCGGGCGTTACGGGCGTGTCAAGAGCCTGTTTTCGGTCACTTCAGCCCGCGGCCGACGATAATCTTGGTTACGGCCGGGCCCACTTGTAGTTACAGGTTCGAGTGGGGCATTCTGCTGCGGTGCCGCCGAGGAGGTTCCCGTGACGATGACCTATCCGCCTCTCAGCCGCGACGGGGCGGAGCCGCTGTGGATGCAGCTCATGCGGGCGTTGCGCGCGGAGATCGAGAGCGGCGTGCGGGGGCCCGACCAGCCGCTGCCGTCCGAGGCCGAGCTGAGCGACCTGTTCGGGGTCTCCCGCACGGTAGTCAGGGAGGCGCTGCGCGAGCTGGTCCAGCAGCGCTTGATCTACAAGGTAAAGGGCAAGGGGGCCTTCGTCGCACCCCGCAAGACCGAGCTGAGGTTCGTCGGCTCGATGTCCGGGTCCGCCGACGACCTGCGGGAATCGGGGCGTCGAGTGACCACGCAGACCGTCCGGCAGGCGCTCGGCGAGGCCGACGAGCGGGAGGCCGCGCTCCTGCGGATACCGCTGGGGGAGCAGGTCGTCCGGCTGCGCAGGCTCCGCCGGGTCGACGGCCAGCCGTGGCTGCTCGTCGACACCGCCCTGCCCGCCCGGCTCGTCCCCGGGCTCGAACGCGCCATCCTGGAGAACCAGTCGCTGTACGACGTGCTGCGCCGCCGGTACGGCATCGAGCCCGCGGCGGCCGACCGCTGGATCGAGGCGGTCTTCCCCAACCGGGAGGACGCGGCCCTGCTGGAGGTGTCCACCTCGACGCCCCTGCTCGGCATCGAGTCGGTCGCCTGGCTGGAGGACAACACCAGGTTCGAGGCCTACTACGCCCTCCACCGCAGCGACCAGACGCGCTTCTACGTCGGCATCCGCTGATCCCCGCCGTTCACAGGCCGCCGAGTTGGGAGGCCGCGCGGATGGCCAGCCACACCTCGGCGAAGTCGCCGGTCGCCGACAGGTCGCGCCCGGTCAGCGCGCCGAAGCGGCGCAGCCGGTACGACAGCGTGTTGGGGTGGACGTGCAGCGCCCGCGCGGCGTCGTCGACGCGGCGGTCGCGCTCCATCCACGTCCGTACCGACGCGATCAGGTCCGATCCGTGTTCGGCGTCGTATCGCAGGACGTCGCCGAGCACGTGCTCGACCAGGGCGGCCAGCACGCCCACGTCGTCGGGCAGCCACCGGCCCGTGGTGTCCTCGCCGTAGCCGACCAGCGGCCTGCCCGCCTCGGCGGCGCGGGAGGCCGCCCACAGCGCCTCACGCTGGGCGACGCGCAGCGACGATCCGGGCGGCAGGGGACGGCTGACGCCGGCCGCGATGCCGGGCACCGCCTCCAGTTCCGCGGTGGCGACGGCCGCCGCCGTCAGCACGTACAGGTCCCGGTGGCGGCGGAGCATGAGGTGCGGGTGCTCGCCGAGGGCCTGGACGACGGCGTCGTCGGCGGCGTCGCGCACCACGAGCAGCACGACGTCGCGCTCGGGCGGCAGGCCCATCAGGTCGAGCCTGCGCCGGGCGGTCTCCGGGTCGAGCACGTCCTGCAGCAGCTCGGCCAGCGTCTCCGCGCCCTGGCGGCGCAGCGTCTCGCGCTCGCTGCGCACCATCGCCACCCGCAGGGCGGCGACGGTCGCGATGTGCTGGACCACGGCGAGCCCGGCAGGACGGGCGCCCTCCCGCTCGAAGGCGACCAGGAACCCGGCCGGCCCGCCGGGCGCGGGCACCGGGAGCGCGAACCCGCCGGGGATCGTCGGCGGGGCGTCCGCCGAGGCGGGCAGCCGTACGGACGGCGGGGGCGCCGGCACGCCCGGCAGCAGCGGGCGGCCCTGCGGCGTGCTCAGGTAGATCTCGTAGCCCGACAGCCGTTCGAGCCGCCGGAACAGCCCGGCCGTGTCCAGCCCCTCGGAGGCGAGCCAGCGCAGCGCGCCGAACACCTGGAGCTGCGCCCCCAGCCGCTGGCGGGCGTCCTCCTGCACGGCCGCCGCGACCTCCTGCGCGATCGCGATGAACGGCACGGCCAGCGGCACCTCGAGCACGGGGAACCCCCGCTCCTCGGCGGCGTCGAGGAAGGCCCGGCGCAGCGGGGGGACGTGCAGCCCCGCGCTGAGCGCGAGCGCGGCCACCCCCGCGTCGTCGAGCCGCTCCAGGTACGCGCGCTGGGCGGCCGCGCTCTTGGGCACCCCGATGCCGGTCGTCATGATCACCTCGGCCCCGAGAAGCCAGGGTGTGGGGTCCTCCAGCTCGCTCACATGGGCCCAGGAGACCGATCTGCCGAGGCCGCGCTCCCCCGCCAGCACCTTCAGTTGCAGCGCGGGGGAGCGCAGCAGGTCCTCCACGGTGTTGTGCGCGTCCACGACGGCCAGCGTATTTGCCGTGATAGCGCTAGTTGTCCTGATTCAGGGGGTCAGGGCACACTCGAGCGATCTCCCCTCACTTGGAGGAACGCATGAGTGCGATCGTCGTGGTCAGTAGAGCGGTGCGGCCGTGACGCGGGTCGCCGTGGCGCAGCTTCCGCTGCGGGTGGGCGAGCCGGAGGCGAACCGGGCCGCCGCCGCGCAGGCCGTCGCCGAGGCCGCCGCGGCCGGGGCCCGCCTGGTCGTGCTGCCCGAACTGGTCAACAGCGGATACGTCTTCACCGGCGCCGAGGAGGCCAGGGGTCTGGCCGAGTCGGCCGAAGGCCCGACCGTCACGGAGTGGGGACGGCTGGCCAAGGACCACGACCTGGTCATCGTGGGCGGGTTCTGCGAGCTGGCGGACGGCCTCGTGCGCAACAGCCAGGTCATGGTCGACCCCACCGGGACCAGGGCCGTCTACCGCAAGGCCCACCTGTGGCACGACGAGCAGGACGTGTTCGCGCCCGGCGACGCCGCCGCTCCCGTGGTGGACACCGCGCTCGGCCGGATCGGCATGATGGTCTGCTACGACCTGGAGTTCCCCGAGTGGGTGCGGGCGGTGGGCCTGGCCGGGGCCGACCTGCTGGCCGTCTCCACCAACTGGCCCGTCTCGCCCGTCCCGGCGGGGGAGCGGCCGGTGCTGGTCGCCTATGCCCAGGTGGCCGCGGCCGCCAACCGGATGTTCGTCGCCGTGGCCGACCGCTGCGCCGCCGAGCGGGGGGTGGGCTGGGTGTGCGGCACCTCGGTCATCGGTCCGGACGGTTATCCGCTGGCGGGGCCCGTGCTCAGGGACGGGCCCGCCGTGCTGGTGGCCGACTGCGATCTGGCCACGGCCAGGGACAAGGCCACCGGCCCGCGCAACGACGTCCACCGCGACCGGCGGACGGATCTGTACGCGATCTCGCGCACGCGCTGAACTGTTCTCGAGAGACCGGGGCCTCGACAGACCGGGGCCGACTCTCTTCGTGGCCTACGATCTGATCGGCCCGCTCGCGTCCGGAAAGGCCCGGAGAAGCACAGGAGAAGCCAGGAGAAGCGATGATCGTCGACCTGTCGGTGCCCGTCGTGAGCGGCATGCCCGTCTACCCCGGAGACCCGGAGGTGGAGATCGCTCCCGCCCTGACGGTGGCGGCCGAGGGCGTGAACGTCCTCGGCCTGCACCTCGGGTCGCAGTCCGGCACGCACGTGGACGCGCCCTACCACATCGACGACGCGCTGCCCACGCTCGACGCCCTGCCGCTGGAGCGGTTCCTCGGCCCGGCGGCGGTCCTCGACGCCCGGGGCCTGCCCCCGCGCGCGCCGATCACCCCCGCGATGCTCGCCGCGGTGGCCGGGCGGCTGGGCCCGGGGACCGTTCTGCTGGTCGCGACGGGCTGGGACGAGCACTGGGGCACGCCCGGCTATCTGGCCCACCCGTATATGGAATCGGAGACCGCCCGCCGGATCGTCGCGGCGGGCGTGCGGACCGTGGGCGTCGACACGCTCAGCGTCGACCCCACTCCGGCTCCCGCCGATCTGCCCGCGCATCGCGTGTTGTGCGGCGCGCACGCCGTCATCGCGGAGAACCTGCGCGGTCTCGGCCCGCTCCTGGAGGCCCAGGCCGCCGGCCGTCCGATCGAGGTCTCCCTGCTGCCGCTGCGTCTCCACGCCGCCGACGGGTCCCCCGTACGCGCCGTCGCCCGCATCGGCTGACACCGGTCCGAGGCTCAGCCGGTGACCGAGATCGTCCAGTAAGGCTGGCATCTCGAACCGAATACGCCGGTGTCGCATCCCTTGACATTCCAGCGGTAGCCGCTGTTGGTCCGCAGGCGGGTCCACGCCTTGCCGCGGTTGCCGCCGATGAAGTCCTCCTGCCCCCCGTTGGGATCCGCGGCGCTGGTCCAGCGGACGAGGAACTTGTCCCAGAAGCGGTCGGTCGACTTCCAATCGAAGTAGGCGTATCCGTTCGTGGAGTAGGCGGCCACCACGAGCTTGGAGCCGTTCTTGGGAGACCAGGCCATCTGCCCGCGCACGAACGACTGCCTGCGCCCGGCCCAGCCGACGCCGTTCATGTAGACGTCGGTCTCCTGCGTCGTCGGACAGCCCAGCGTGCCGTTCGCGCCGCCCAGCTCCGCCCACCGTGCGCCGATCAGCCCGTACGGCGTGATCGCGCAGCCGGTGGCGGCGTGCGCCGGTGCTGCGACGACGATCGTCCCCGCGAGCGCGAGGCCGGCAGTGATGGAAAAGATCATGCGTCTGCTCATCGAGCACGCTCCCAGGAGTCAGACCCGCCCCTCTGCTCGCGCGGGTGCCGCGCTCCTGTGGTACGCCCGCCCACTTATCAGCCACTTGAGCGCCGCTTGCGCCGGAGCCGATGGCCGCGACGTCTTCCTGCGGCGGTCGCGCTCCCTGGAGCCCACCGCCACCTGGCTGCGCCGCCTGCGGCGCTGCGGATTCACGCCCAGCAGGCTCGCGGTCACCGGGGACCTGGCACGGGTGCTGACGACGCCGCCGGACTTCACCCTCCGGGTGGAGCCGGACGCTCGGCTACCGGGACGTGCTCCTGCTGGCCGTGATGACGGCCGTCCCGGACGCCGGCGTCAGTGCGTGCCCCAGGAGTAGGTCTGCTTGTGCAGCTTGAGGTAGACGAACGTCTCGGTCGCGCGCACGCTGGAGATCGCCCGGATCTTCCCCAGGATCTCCAGCAGGTGGGTGTCGCCCTCGCAGACCACCTCGACCATGATGTCGACCGAGCCGGCCGTGAGCACCACGTAGTCGATCTCGGGGATCTGCGACAGTTCGTCGGCGACCTGCTCCAGGTCGCCCTCGCACTTGATGCCGATCATGGCCTGGCGGGGGAAGCCCAGGGTGAGCGGGTCGGTGACGGCGACGATCTGCATGACGCCGAGGTCGAGCAGGCGCTGCACGCGCTGGCGCACCGCGGCCTCCGACAGCCCCACCGCCTTGCCGATGGCGGCGTACGGCTTTCGCCCGTCCATCTGAAGCTGCTCGATGATCTGCTTGGAGATCTCGTCGAGCACGACCGGCCCACCCTTCGCGGCAGCCGCGCGAGCCTTTGGCGGAGTCGTCATCCTCGGGGGGTGTCCTCTCTTGGCGGGCTTCGGCCGCCGTAGCGACCTGGTGTTACAGCACCGTTTTTGACATGTTGCGATCGTGGTCTGACATGTTGTCAGCTCCGTCGCTCACGTCAAGCGATTTCGTAGCAATTTGGTATCTTAGCGACGAAATCCCTTGTCGTAGGCTCTTTCCTCTGCCAGAGTCGCGACAACTCAGCCACCACCAGGAGGTCAACGGTGACCACCCGTCTCCAGAACTTCGTGAACGGGAAGTTCGTCGACGCCGCGAGCGGCCGTTTCTCCGACGTCGTAGACCCTACGACGGGGGAGGTATACGCCCAGGCACCGGTGTCGGGTCAGGAGGACGTCGACGCCGCGTACGCCGCCGCAACGGCCGCCTTCGAGACGTGGGGCCAGACGACGCCGGGCGAGCGCGCGGCGCTGCTGCTGAAGGTCGCCGACGCGATCGAGGCCCGCGCCGACGAGATCAACGAGGCCGAGTGCCGCAACACCGGCAAGCCCCGCGCCCGCATGGCCGAGGACGAGACCCCGGTCGCCGCCGACCACTTCCGGTTCTTCGCCGGTGCGGCCCGCACCCTTGAGGGCCCCACCGCCGGGGAGTTCCTCGCCGACCACACGTCGGTGATCCGGCACGAGCCGATCGGCGTCATCGGCCAGGTCACGCCGTGGAACTACCCGATGATGATGGCGGTGTGGAAGATCGCCCCCGCTCTCGCGGCCGGCAACACGATCGTGCTCAAGCCGTCCGACACCACCCCGGTCTCCACGCTGAAGCTGGCCGAGATCCTCGGCGACGTCCTTCCGGCCGGCGTCTTCAACGTCGTGACCGGCGACCGGGAGACCGGCTCGCTGGTCGTCGGCCACCCGGCCGCGAGCATGGTCGCGATCACCGGCTCGGTCGGCGCGGGCATGTCGGTCGCCAGGACCGCCGCCGAGGACCTCAAGCGCGTCCACCTGGAGCTGGGCGGCAAGGCTCCGGTCGTGGTCTTCGAGGACGTCAAGGACATCAAGGCCGTCGCCGAGGCGATCGCCGGGGCGGGCCTCTACAACGCCGGCCAGGACTGCACCGCCGCCTGCCGCGTGCTCGTGCAGGAGAGCATCCACGACGAGTTCGCCGCGGCACTGGCCGAGGCCGCCGCCGCCACCAAGCTGGGCGGCCTCGACGTCGAGGACGCCTACTTCGGGCCGCTGAACAACGCCAACCAGCTCGCCCGGGTCGAGGGCTTCTTCCAGCGGCTCCCCGAGCACGCGAAGGTCCTCACCGGCGGCGCCCGCGTCGGCGACAAGGGCTTCTTCTTCGCCCCGACCGTCGTGGACGGGCTGAAGCAGGACGACGAGATGGTGCAGGACGAGATCTTCGGTCCCGTCATGACCATCCAGACGTTCACGGACGAGGCCGACGCGCTGGCCAAGGCCAACGGGGTCCGCTACGGCCTGTCCGGCTCGGTGTGGACCTCCGACCACGGCCGCGCGATGCGGATGTCCAAGCGGCTCGACTTCGGCGTGGTCTGGGTCAACACCCACATCCCGTTCGTGTCCGAGATGCCGCACGGCGGCTTCAAGCACTCGGGCTACGGCAAGGACCTGTCCGTCTTCGGCCTGCACGACTACACCCGCGTCAAGCACGTCATGCACTACATCGGCGAATAGGTACGTCCGGCTCCGGCCGGACACCTATCGAAAAAGAGGGATAAGCCTGGAATGACAGAGATCCAGGCGGGCCCGGGGGCAGCCGTCTCGGCTGCCCCCGTATCAGGAGACGTGCCCGCCATCGAACTCGACAACGTGGTCAAGGAGTACGTCTCGCACGGCGAGGTCGTACGGGCGGTCAAGGGCGTGAGCCTCGCCATCGCGGAGGGGGAGTTCTTCTCCCTCCTCGGCCCCTCAGGCTGCGGCAAGACCACCAGCATGCGAATGATCGCCGGGTTCGAGGACCCCACACAGGGGGTCGTCAGGCTCCACGGGGAGGACGTCACGAACGTCCCCCCGAACAAGCGTGACATCAACATGGTGTTCCAGTCCTACGCGCTGTTCCCGCACATGAACGTCTGGGACAACGTCGCGTTCGGGCTCAAGCGCAAGAAGGTCCCCGACGCGGAGATCAAGCGCCGCGTCGGCGAGATCCTGGAGGTCGTCGACCTGACCGGCCGCGAGAAGCGCCGGCCGAAGGAGATGTCGGGAGGCCAGCAGCAGCGCGTCGCGCTCGCCCGCGCCCTGGTCAACCGGCCCCGCGCGCTCCTGCTCGACGAGCCGCTCGGCGCGCTCGACCTCAAGCTCCGCCAGGCCATGCAGATCGAGCTCAAGCGCATCCAGCGCGAGGTCGGCATCACGTTCGTCTACGTGACGCACGACCAGAGCGAGGCGCTGACGATGAGCGACCGCATCGCGGTCATGAACGACGGCCTCGTGGAGCAGCTCGCCGAACCCCGCGAGATCTACGAGCGCCCTGCCAGCAAGTTCGTGGCCGGGTTCATCGGCACATCCAACCTGCTGAGCGGCACCGTCCAGCAGGTCGCCGGCGACACGGCCGTGCTCGCGCTCGGCGCGAGCGACCGGATCCTCGTCCCCGCCGACGGCGCGCTCTCGACCGGCGCCACGGTCGACCTCACGGTCCGGCCGGAGAAGATCAAGATCGCCAAGGAGCAGCCGGAAGGCGACCTCAGCGTGGTGCGGGGGACGGTGGCCGAGGTCGTCTACCTCGGCACCTACAACAGCTACGTCGTGGTGCTCGGCGACGGCGCCGAGATCACGGTCTTCGAGCAGAACGCCCACGACAGCACGATCACCGCCGAGCGAGGCGACACCGTCTGGCTCTCCTGGCAGCCCTGGCACTCCTACGCGCTGCGGTAAATCCCCGCGTCAGCTCCTCCCGTCGCACCCTCGCGACGCATCCCCGCGACGAATTCCCGAACCCCCGGTACAGCGAATCCGGAGCACGAACCCCTATGAACGACCCATTCAGGCAGGATCCCGCCCTCCTCCGCGGCATGACCCAGCGCCGGCTCGGCAGGCGCGACGCCTTCCGGCTCGCGGGCCTGTCGGCCGCCGGGCTCGCCCTCGCGGCCTGCGGCGTGCAGGGCAAGGGCAAGGCCCGGCCCACTTCCTCCGCCCAGGTGCAGTCCGAGGTGGAGAAGTACTGGTCGGGCAAGGCGAAGAACGGCCACGTCGACTTCGCCAACTGGCCGCTCTACATGGACCCCAAGAAGCCCGAACTCAAGGAGTTCACCAAGCGCACGGGGATCACGGTGACCTACAAGGAGGTCATCCAGGAGACCGCGGGCTGGTACGCGAAGATCCAGCCGCAGCTGGCCGCCGGGCAGTCGATCGACTACGACCTGATGGTCTTCACCAACAGCGTCCAGCTCACCCAGCTCATCAAGCTCGGCTACCTGGTGCCGCTCGACCACGACCGGCTGCCGAACTTCACCAAGAACGTCGGGGCGCGGTACACCCAGGAGGCGTTCGACCCGGGCAACGTCTACACCGTCCCGTGGGCGTCCGGCATGACCGGCATCGCGTACAACCCGAAGTACATCGACACGCCGCCGACGAGCTACTCGGCCCTGTGGGACCCGAAGTACAAGGGCAAGGTCGGCATGATGGCCGACTCGCAGGAGATCGCGAACTTCGCGATGTTCGCGCTCGGCATCGACCCGGACAAGTCCACCCCGGCCGACTGGGAGAAGGCGGCGGCGAAGCTCACCGAGCAGCGCGACTCGGGCATCGTCCGGAAATATTACGACCAGTCGTACATCGACCCGCTGGCCAAGGGCGACATCTGGATCTGCCAGGCGTGGTCCGGCGACATCTTCCAGAAGAACCTCTCCGACGGCACGGACCTGAAGTTCGTGATCCCGCAGGAGGGCGCCACGATCTGGACCGACAACTTCATGATCCCGAAGACCGCCGCCAACCCGGTCGACGCGATCACGCTGATCGACTTCTTCTACGAGCCCGCCATCGCGGGAAGCCTGGCGGAGTACATCAACTACGTCACCCCGGTCCCGTCCGCCAAGGACGCCATCCTCGCCGACGCGGCCAAGGCGTCCGGAGCCGACAAGAAGACCCTGCAGATGATCGCCGACAGCCCGCTGGTGTTCCCGAGCGACGACGACTACGCCAAGCTGCGGACCTACGTGACCTTCGCCAACAGCGAGGATCACAAGAAGTTCGAGAGCATCTTCCAGCCCATCACCACGTCATGAGCAGGCTCAGGGCGGCGCTCACGCCGTACGCGCTGATCTTCCCGGGCGGTCTCTGGCTCGCGATCTTCTTCGTGATCCCGATGATCGTCATGCTGTCCCTGTCGCTGCAGTCGGGCAGCGTCGAGGACGGCTACGCCTTCACCTTCAACTGGCACTCATACGCCGACGGCCTGGCGAACTACCACGACCAGATCATCCGGTCGCTGCTCTACGGCCTGGCCGCGACCCTGCTGCAGATCATCCTCGGCTTTCCGGTCGCGTACTGGATCGCGTTCAAGGGCGGCAACCGCAAGTCGGTCTACCTGTTCCTCATGCTGCTGCCGTTCCTGGTGTCGTTCGTGCTGCGGACGATCTCCTGGCAGTTCCTGCTGTCGGACAACGGCATCCTGCTCGGCCCGCTCAAGGACATCGGGCTGCTGCCGGACGGCTTCCGCGTCCTCGCCACGCCGTTCGCCGTGATCGCCGGCCTCGCGTACAACTTCCTGCCGTTCATGGTGCTGCCGATGTACGTGGCGCTGGAGCGGATCGACCCGCGCGTCCTGGAGGCGGCTCAGGACCTTTACGCGAGCCGGTTCCAGACGTTCCTGCGCGTGGTGCTCCCGCTGTCGCTGCCCGGCGTCTTCGCCGGCGTGCTGATGACGTTCGTGCCGGCGACGTCGGACTACGTCAACGCGTCCGTGCTCGGCGGCACGAACACCACGATGATCGGCAACGTCATCCAGAACCAGTATCTGGTCACACAGGACTACCCGACGGCCTCGGCGCTGTCGTTCACGCTGATGGCGCTGCTGCTCGTCGGCATCTTCGCCTACGCCAGGGCGCTGGGCACCGAGGACGTGCTGGAGGTGGCGGCCCGATGAGGCAGGGTCTGCTGAGGGGGCGCGGCCTCCAGATCTACACCTGGCTGGTGATCGCCTGGCTGGTCGTGCCGATCGCGGTCATGATCCTGTTCGGGTTCAACGACACGCACGGCCGTTACAACACCGCCTGGCAGGGCTTCACGCTCAAGTGGTACGGCAAGCTGTTCGAGATCGGCGACCTCACCCAGGCGCTGGTGAACTCGCTGCTCATCGCCGTGCTGACGATGATCATCGCGGGTGTGCTCGGCTCGCTCATCGGCCTGGCGCTCGGCCGCTACCGCTTCCGCGGGTCGGCGACGATGAACGTCGTCATGTTCGCGGCCATCTCCTGCGCCGAGATCGTCATGGGCGCGTCGCTGCTTTCGCTGTTCGTCACCCTCGCCGTGCCGCTGGGCTTCTGGACGATCGTGATCTCGCACGTCATGTTCTCGATCTCGTTCGTGGCCGTGACCGTGCGGGCCCGGGTGATGACGCTGGACCGCTCGCTCGAGGAGGCCGCCAGGGACCTCGGAGCCGGCACCTGGACCACGTTCCGCCTGGTCACCCTTCCGATGATCTTCCCGGGTGTGCTGGCCGGCTCGATGCTGGCGTTCGCCCTGTCCATCGACGACTTCGTGATCACCAACTTCAACGCGGGCGGGACGGTGACGTTCCCACTGTGGATCTGGGGAGCCACCCGCGTGGGCATCCCGCCCCAGGTCAACGTCATGGGAACGCTGATCTTCGCGGTCGGCGTGCTGATCGCCGTGGTCAACGGCCTCGTGGCCCGGCGCCGGAACTGATGTAGGACCCTGTAAGAACCTGTGAGATCCCCCGTGATCTCGAGGGGAAGTGAAATGTGTGAGTCCGCAGAAAGCTCTCGCTGACGCGGAGCGCAAACCGTACTGGCTGGACCGGCCGATCGCGCCCGAGCCGCTGCCCCCGCTGAGGGGAGACGTCACGGCGGACCTGGCGGTGGTCGGCGGCGGCTTCACCGGCCTGTGGACCGCCCTGATGGCCAAGGAGCGCGACCCCTCGCTCGACGTGGTCCTCCTGGAGGGCCGCGCGGTCGGGTGGGCCGCCTCCGGCCGCAACGGCGGGTTCTGCGCGGCGAGCCTGACCCACGGGCTCGGCAACGGGCAGGACCGCTGGCCCGCGGAGATCGAGACGCTGGAACGGCTCGGCCGGGAGAACCTCGACGAGATCGAGCAGACCCTCACCCGGTATGGCGTCGAGTGCTCCTTCGAGCGGACCGGCGAACTGCGGGTGGCCACCGAGGAGTGGCAGCTCGCCGGGCTCGACGAGGAGGTGAGCGGGGCGGCCTCGCTCGGCGTGCGGCTGGAGCGGCTCGACCGCGAGCAGGTGCGCGCCGAGGTGGACTCCCCGACGTACCTCGGCGGCGTGTGGGACCGCGAAGGCGTCGCCATGGTCGATCCCGCGCGGCTGGCGTGGGGGCTGCGCGACGTCTGCGTGCGGCTCGGCGTGCGCGTCTTCGAGCACACGCCGGTGCGCTCCCTGCACGACGACGGCGTCGCGCTCGAACTGGAGACGCCGAAGGGGCGGGTCAGGGCCGGGCGGGTGGCGCTCGGCACCGGCGCCTTCCCGCCGCTGCTGCGCCGGCTCAGGCACTTCCTCGTGCCGGTGTACGACTACGCGCTGATGACCGAGCCGGTGCCGGACGACCTGCTGGCGGAGATCGGCTGGCGCAACCGCCAGGGCATCGGCGACTCGGCCAACCGGTTCCACTACTACCGGCTGACCGACGACAACCGGATCCTGTGGGGCGGCTACGACGCCGTCTATCACAACGGCGGCCTGGTCAAACCGGAGTACGACCAGCGCGACGCCACCTTCGAGAAGCTCGCCACGCACTTCTTCGAGACGTTCCCGCAGCTCCACGGCCTGCGCTTCACGCACAGGTGGGGCGGCGTCATCGACACCTGCAGCCGGTTCAGCGCCTTCTTCGGCACCGCGTACGGCTCGCGCCTCGCCTACGCCGCCGGATACACCGGCCTCGGCGTGGGCGCCACCCGGTTCGGGGCCAACGTGATGCTCGACCTGCTGCAGGGCCGGGTGACCGAGCGTACGGACCTGCGCATGGTGCGGCAGAAGCCGGTGCCCTTCCCGCCCGAGCCGGTGCGGTCGGGCGTCATCCAGCTCACCCGCTGGGCCATCGCCCGGGCCGACGAGCACGAGGGCCGCCGCAACGCCTGGCTGCGCACCCTCGACGCCTTCGGCGTCGGTTTCGACTCCTAGTGGCGCCGTAGCGGTGCCGACGGCGGGGCCGGGCACGGCCCCGTCGTCGCACATCCCGCACTGCTCATCTCCTGGCTGCTTGAAGCGCCAGGAGTCGTCTTCGTAACGTCGACATATGGATCTTCTCCTCCGCCGGCTTCACGACGCGGGATTCGCCGCGCAGTCCGTACGGGTGGCCACCGGCGGTGTGGTGGCCATGGCGGGCATCGCCACTATGAGCGACGGTTCACAGGTTTTCGCCAAGACGCTGTCCGGGTCCGGTTCGGACGTCTTCGAAGTCGAGGCCGAAGGCCTGCGGGCGCTCCGTGAACTCGGCGGCGCCGTCACCCCGGACGTGCTGGCGGTGACACCGAACCTTCTCGTGCTTCAGCCGCTCGAGCCTCGCCGGGACAATGAGGAGCGGTTCTGGGAGGACCTGGCCCGCGTACTTTCCACAATGCACACAACCACGATCGGCGACCGTTTCGGATGGCACCGGGACGGCTGGCTGGGCCGCATGCGACAGGACAACACCTGGGACGACGACGGATACTCCTTCTTCGCCCAGCGCCGCATCCTGCGCTGGCTGCCCGAACCCTTGGTCGAGGCGGCGTTCGACCGCGAGGATCGCCGGGCGCTGGAGCACCTGTGCGCCGCCCTTCCCGAGTTGGTGCCGCCCCAACCGCCGGTGCTGACTCATGGCGATCTGTGGTGCGGGAACATCGCCAGTGATCAATCAGGCGCGCCGATCCTGCTTGATCCGGCCGTTTCCTACAGCTGGGCCGAGGCCGACCTGAGCATGCTGTGGTGCTCACCGCGTCCGCCTGCGTCGGACCGCTTCTTCGCCGCATACACAGAGATCACTCCGCTGGCTGACGGTTGGCACGACCGCATGCCGCTGTTTCACCTGCGGGAGTTGCTGAGCATCATCGCCCACGGCGACGACAACTGGGGTGCCGCCCAGGCCGTTCGCGAAATCGCCGCGCCTTTCGCTCGCAGGTAGCCACCAGCACGTCGATGGCCCGCAGGGCTCTCAGTCGCTCAGGTGGAGCCACCAGGTGATGTCGTCGCCGACGCGGGTGAAGCCGCACGCGCTGTAGAGCCGCTCGCCCTCGGGGGTCGCGTTCAGCACGGCGTGCCGCGCCCCGGCGGCGCGGGCGGCCTCGCACACCGCGTGCAGCAGGCCGGTGCCGAACCCGCGCCGCCGGAAGGGCTCCCAGACCTCCATATCGAAGATCCCGGCCAGGTCGCCGTCGAGGAACGACCAGGCCCGGCCCGCGAACCGGCGGGAGCGGGTGTAGGCGGCGGCGTACCACGCGCGGGCCGGCCGCAGCCGGGTCAGCGCCAGCAGCTCGCGGTAGGTGGGATCGGTCTCCCGGTAGTCGGCGGTGTCCTCCTGCAGCTCGACCCCGGGGGCCGGGCGGCCGATCGGCCGGGACAGGTCGGCCGTCATCCACCAGGGCGCCCACCCGCGCTCGAAGCCCGCCTCCGCCAGCGGCGCCGGGTCGACGGCCGGATCGAGCCAGGCGCCCACGATGGGCCGTCCCCGGTCACGGGCCCGCTCGACGCCGCGGACGACGGCCGCGGTCGTCATCTCCCTCGGGAACATGAGGTTCTGGCCGTCCGGCCCGTCGATCCAGGTCAGCGGGCCGTCCGTCCACACCTCGCCGCCCAGGGCCCGGGCCTGGAGCAGGAACCAGCCGGTCTGGACGCGTCGGCAGTCGGCGATCGTCACCACAGCCGTACATCGTGCCATTCCCGTGGAGGCGTCAGGCGGTGAGCCGGCGGAGCGGGTTCGACTCCAGACCGGGCCGTACGCCGGGATCACGGGCGGGGGAGGAAGTCCAGCAGGGCCTCGGTGAGGAGATCGGGTGCCTCCTCCATCATGTGATGGCCGGTGTCGAGGGCGTGACCGGACAGGTCGGTGGCCCACGGTCGCCACACGCCCAGAACGTCGTGGTCGTACAGTTCAGCCACGTCGTCCTTGGCTCCCCACAGGACCAGCAGGGGGCTGGTGATCCGGCGGCCGGCTGCCCGGTCGGCGTCGTCGGCGGCGCGGTCCACGCCTAGCCCGGCACGGTAGTCCTCGCACATCGCGTGCCGCACCCGGGGGTCGGCCACCGCCTCGGCCACGTCCGCGTGGTTCTCCCGGCCCATCAGATCCGGATCGAGCGTGTACCAGGCGTCCGGGTCGGCGGCGATCAACCGCTCGGGCAGCGGCGCGGGCTGGCCCATGAAGAACCAGTGATACCAGGCGTGGGCGAACCTGGCGTCGCAGCGGGCAAGTGCCTCACCGATCGGCACATCGCCGAGGATGACGACGTGGTCCACGGCATGCGGATGGTCCAGGGCGAGGCGCTGGACGACATAGCCGCCGCGGTCGTGGCCCACGGCGTGGAACCGCTCGTGGCCGACTTCCCGCATCAACGCGATCAGGTCGCCGGCCATGGCGCGCTTGCCGGCCTGGGAATGGTCGGGCTCGTCGGGAGGCGCCGTGGACCGGCCGTAGCCCCGCAGGTCGGGGCAGACGACGGTGTATCCGGCGGCGGCGAGAGCGGGCGCGACCAGGTGCCATGTGGTGTGCGTCCGGGGGTGCCCGTGGACCAGCAGCACCGCCGGTCCCTCGCCTCCGTACCGCACCCGGAGCCGCGCATTTCCGACCTCGACGTAGCTGAGTTCGAATCCGGCGAACATGACCACGCCTCTGCCCGCGGCGCCGCGGGATATGGCGGTCGGGATCCGGGCGGTGACGTCAGGCGGTGAGCCAGCGGAGCGGGTTCTCGTGGGTGATGAGACGCAGGGTGTCGTCGTCCACGCCGGCCTCCCGCAGGGCCGGAAGGACCGACGAGAACAGCCGGCCGTACCCCTGCCCGCCATAGCCGGCCAGGTGCTCCCGCAGGCGTACGCCGCTGCTGAGCAGGACGCGCTCGGCGTGCCCGCCCTCGAGGAGGGTGAGGACGTCCTCGGCGTCGTCCACGCTCACGTACGCGCCGGTCTCGGCGATCTTGCGCTGGGCCAGCGGGTCGCCGGTGCGGGCGCTGAGCCGCCGGGCGGGGACGTTCTGCGAGAGCAGGAGTTCCAGCAGTTCCAGGCCGCCCGTCGCCACCGGGAGGTCGGTACGCAGCGAGGCGCGGGCGGCGGCGGTGACGGCCCGCTCCTCGGCGGGGGTGGGCGTCTCGTCCCATGCGGCGGCGACGATGACGCCCGGCCGCGCGCCCGTCCCGTCGAGTCCGGCGCCGATCTCGTGCAGCAGGTCGGCGGTCAGGTCCTCCACGCCGTACCGCGTGACGGCCTCACCCGCGAACGGCTGCGCGGCGAAGCCGGTGGCGGCCACGATCGGGACCCGCGCGGCCATCGAGATCCGGGCGAGCGCCGCGGGGTCGCGGGCCATCCCGATGCAGCTGTGCTCCACGACGAGGCCCAGCGCCTGCTCCCTGCCGAGGTTCTTGACCTCGGCCAGCACGTATCGTTCCTCGTCCAGCCACCGATGGGGATCGGAGTCCACGCCGATCCCCCAGCGGGTGTCGGTGCGCAGGTGCTCGTACGGCAGCACCGGCCCGTCGATCTCTGCGACGGGGACGGCGCCCGTGACGGTCTGGATTCGGGGAAAATATGCGCCGGACATGAACGGACATTAACCGATTTTTTGCCGAAACTGCTCGCGAATCACATGATTCTTTACGTTCAGCGCGTCAACTCATCGTCTTGCCGCCGTTGACGGCGAGCCGCTGGCCGGTCACGAACCGGGCCCCGGGGGAGGCGAGGAACGCCACCGTCTCGGCCACGTCCGCCGGCACGCCCATGTGTCCCAGCGGGACGTCGCGCAGGTAGCCGGTGTAGTCCTCCGGCGGGACGTCCGCGTGCCGCTCCACGGGGATCCAGCCCGGCTCGACGGTGTTCACCGTGATCCCGTACGGCCCCAGCTCCCGGGCCCACGACCGGGTGAGCCCGTGCATCGCGGCCTTGGCGGCGACGTAGTGCCCGAACTCCGGGTTGCCGAGATCCGCGACCTCGCTGCCCACGTTCACGATCCGGCCGGAGCCGGCCTCGCGCATGCCGGGCAGCACGGCCTGCAGGATCAGCAGCGGGGCCTTGACGAAGAAGCGGAGCTGGCCGAGGTGGTCCTCCCAGGTCTGCTTCTCCACCGGCATCAGCGGCTGGGGGCCGGTGGCGTTGTTGACGACCACCTCGACGTGCCCGATCGCGGCCACGCCCTCCCGTACGGACTCCTCGTCGGTGACGTCGAACCGGGCCAGGCGGGCCGAGCCGCCGGCGGCGGTGATGCGGTCGACGACGGCGGAGGCCCCGGCCGTGTCGTTGGCGTAGTTGACGGCGACGTGCCAGCCGTCCGCGGCGAGCCGTTCGGCGATGACGGCGCCCAGACCTCGTGAGGCGCCGGTGACCAGTGCGGTACCCATGACAAGCGTGCCTATCACAGATCACGTAGGGCAGGATGGGGCGCATGGATGAGATCGCCGCTCTGGTGGACCGGGCCGAGATCGTGGACGTCGTCACGGCCGTCTTCGACACCGTGGACGCCAAGAACTGGCCGGTGTGCCGGGAGCTGTTCGACGACGAGGTGGACGCCGACTTCACCAGCCTCAACGGCGGGGAGCCCGCCCGGATCAGCGCCGACGCCCTCGTGGACGGGTGGCGCACCGGCCTGCACGCCCGCAAGCAGAGCTTCCACACCGTGAGCAACTTCGCCGTGACGGTGGACGGCGCCGAGGCGCACGTGACCACCAAGGGGTACTCCTACAACCTGCTCGACGCCGCGCTCGGCGGCGGCATGTTCGAGGTGTGGGGCGTCTACCGGCTCCGGCTCGTACGGCAGGCCGAGGGATGGAAGGTCGCGGCCTTCGCGTTCGACGCCTGGCACACCCGCGGCGACGAGGCGGTGCGCACGCACCGGCTGGAGGGCTAACGGGTGATCGCCGGGACCTCGGTGTGCAGCCGCCGCAGGACCCGGCGGAACGCCCAGATGGACGCGACGAAGGCCAGGCCGGTGACGACGGCGACGGCGGCGGTGCGGATGATCAGATAGTCGCCGATCGACTCGTGCAGCAGCAGCCAGATGCTCATGGCCGAGTTGACCAGGAGGACGAACGCCCACAGCAGGGTGATCCGGGCGAAGAAGGTGCGGACGCGCTCGTGCCGCAGCACGAACGACGGCAGGTGGATGTAGTCGAGGGTGAGCCGCTGGACCAGCGGGCGGCGCATCCGCACCGAGGCCAGGAGAACCAGGCTGATGCAGATCGTGCCGAGCTCCGGCTGGATGAAGTAGAGGACGGGGCTGCCGGTCCACAACCCGATCACGGTGCGGAAGGTGATCGCGATCGTCGCCATGATCATCGTTCCCGGCACGGGCTGACGCCGGATGAGCCGCCACAGGACGCCCAGGTAGACCCATGCCACCGCGGCCATCAACGCGCCGCGCAGCCCGAGCACCGCGAGGGCCGCGTAGAAGACCACGAGGGGAGCCACCACGCCTTCGAGGAGCCGGGGCACCGCCTGCTTGATCAGCGCGGTGAGCCGTGGCAATGCGAAGGGCGTGTGGTTCATGGTGACTCCAACGGGCCGGTGGGGGAGACCGACGCTGTAGTTGGGCAACGCGCCTACCCGGACATAGCGGATGGAAACGCCCGGGTTGGGCGGCTTCGTCGGTGGCTTACCGTACCTGACCGCCAGTCTTGCGGGGGCCGAATGCACGAACCGCCCCCGCGTTCCATAACGGTACGGCATACCTCTCGCGGGCGTCCTGCCGGATGGAAAACCCCTGATCAGCGCTTTACCGGGGGCCGCTGGGCGCTTTCCCCGGCGGGCGGTGAACGCGGGTTACGTTGACGGCATGGACTCAGGTTTCGGCTACTTCGCAACGGATGATGCGGTTCGTCCTGATGCCTTGGCCCGGCTCGTCGAGCAGCGCGGCCACACGGCGCTGCTGTTCACCGAGCACACGCACATCCCGGTGCCGTCCGGCGGCCAGACGCCGAAGGACGAGTGGGGAGGCGAACTGCCCCGGCGCTACTGGCACAGCTACGACCCGTTCATCGCCTCGATGGCCGCGGGCGCGGCGACGACCCGGCTGCGCGTGGGGACGGGCATCTGCCTGGTGCCCGAGCACGAGCCCATCGGCCTGGCCAAGACGGTGGCCAGCGTGGACAACCTGACCGGCGGACGGTTCGAGTTCGGCGTCGGCGCCGGATGGAACCGCGAGGAACTGCGCCACCACGGCGTCGATCCGGCCCGCCGCTTCGCCGTGCTGCGGGAGCGCCTCCGGGCGATGCAGGAGATCTGGACCCGTGACGAGGCCGAGTTCCACGGTGACTTCGTGTCCTTCGACCCGATCTGGTCGTGGCCCAAACCGGCACAGAAGCCGTACCCGCCGATCCTGGTGGGCGGCGTCGGGCCGCGCGTGTTCGACCGCGTGCTCGCCTACGGCGACGCGTGGCTGCCCAACTACGGCCCCGGGATCCTGGAGCGCGTCCCCGAGTTGTTCCGGCGGGCCGAAGAGGAGGGCAGGCACGTCGAGGTCGTGATGCTGTCCGCGCCGGCCGACCCCGGCGCGCTGGAACAGTGCGAGAAGGCCGGTGTCGCCCGTGTCATGGCCTGGCTGCCGTCGGCCGGGCTTGACCGGATCCAGCGGGCGATGGACGCCTTCGAGAACGCCCTCGCCGACCTGCACGGCGAGTGAGCACGGCCGCCGGCGGGTGAGCACGTCCGGCGGCGGGTGAGTGTCAGCTCAGCGTCGCGGTGGCCAGCTTGGCGCCGAAGCCGAGGAAGAGTGCGCCGACCCCCGTGGTGAGCCCGGCGGCCAGCTTGCGGCGGCGCCGGAAGTGGCTCGCGAGGAACGTGCCGCCGAAGATCAGTGTGCTCAGGTAGGTCACGCTGAAGACCTGCACGATCAGCGCGAGGATCAGGAACGACAGCGCCGGCGCGCCGTACGACGGATCCACGAACTGCACGAAGAACGCCACGAAGAACAAGATGGCCTTGGGGTTGAGCAGGCTGATCGTGAACGCCTTGCGGAACGGGTTGCCCACCGGCGCGGGGACCTCCTCCGCGGCCTGGGCCGCCTCCGTGACCTGGGCCGGGACCCCGTCACGGGAGGCCCGCAGGGAGCGCCAGGCGCCGCGGAGCATGCCGAAGCCGATCCACGCCAGATAGATCGCGCCCGAGTACTTCACGATCGAGAACAGGACGGGCGTGGACTTCAGCAGCGACGCGACCCCCGCGGCCGACAGGAACATGAGGACCGAGTCGCCGGCGAAGACCCCGGCCGCCGCCCGGTAGCCCTGCCGCACGCCGCGCTGGGCGGCGGTGGAGAGCACGAACAGCGAGTTCGGCCCGGGCAGCAGGATGATCAGGAACGATCCCGCGATGTAGGTCCAGATGTTGGTGATGCCGAAGAACATGCCCGCTCCCGTCAAGAAACCGCATGTCCTGTTATAGCCCTATCCAGGCGCCGGTCACAGTCAGTAGATTCCTATTGACTTGGTAGGGAACGCAGGAGAATCCTGGGGTGCATGACGTTGTGGAAGCCTGACCCCACCTTCTATCCCTCGCCAAGGGACGCCGCGGAGGCGCCGCCGGAGAAGCTGGCCTACGTGGCCGCCTTCGACCGGTCGGCCCAGCGGCCCGACGCGCTCGCCGTGCTCGACACCGACCCCGGCTCCCCGTCGTACGGGACCGTGGTCGGCTGGACCGACCTGCCGTACACGGGGGACGAGCTGCACCACTTCGGCTGGAACGCCTGCAGCAGCGCGCTGTGCCCCTACGCGCCGCACCCGCACGTCGAGCGGCGCTACCTGATCGTCCCCGGCCTGCGGTCGTCGCGGATCTACGTGTACGACACCAAGGACCGGGTCAGCCCGGAGCTCGTGAAGGTCATCGAGGCCGAGGAGCTGGGCAAGCGGGCCGGCTACTCCCGCCCGCACACCGTGCACTGCGGCCCGGAGGGCCTTTACGTCAGCGCGCTCGGCGGCTACGGCGACGACGGGCCGGGCGGGATCGCGATCCTCGACCACAACTCGTTCGACGTGCTCGGCCGGTGGGAGGTGGACCGCGGCCCGCAGTACCTGGCCTACGACTTCTGGTGGCACATCAACCACGACGTGCTGATCACCTCCGAGTGGGGCACGCCCTCCATGATCGAGGACGGCGTCGTCGGGGAGCTGCTGCTCGGCCGCAAGTACGGCCACAAGCTGCACTTCTGGGACCTGCGCAAGCGTAAGCACGTCCAGGAGGTGGACCTCGGCGACCAGCACCAGATGGCGCTGGAGCTGCGTCCCGCCCACGACCCGACCAAGACGTACGGCTTCGCCGGGGTCGTCGTCAGCGTCGAGGACCTGTCGGCGTCCGTGTGGCTGTGGCACAGAGATGACAGGCACGGGGACGGCTCCCGCTGGGCGGCGCAGAAGGTGATCACCATCCCGGCCGAGCCCGCCTCGCCCGACGACCTGCCCGACGTGCTCAAGCCGTTCGGCGCGGTGCCGCCGCTGGTGACCGACATCGACCTGTCGGTGGACGACCAGCGCCTGTACGTGTCGTGCTGGGGCACCGGCGAGCTCAAGCAGTACGACGTGTCCGACCCGTTCAAGCCGGTCGAGATCGGCTCGGTCCGCCTCGGCGGCATCGTGCGGCGGCAGGCGCACCCGGCCGCGCCGGACGAGCGGCTCGCCGGCGGGCCGCAGATGGTCGAGGTGAGCCGCGACGGCCGCCGGGTCTACGTCACCAACTCGCTGTACGGAGCCTGGGACGACCAGTTCTACCCCGACGGCGTGGGCGCCTGGATGGCGAAGATCGACGCCGACTCGTTCACGCTGGACGAGCGGTTCTTCCCGCACGGCGACGACTTCCGCGGCCTGCGCCCGCACCAGACCCGCCTCCAGGGCGGCGACGCCTCCTCCGACTCCTACTGCTACCCGTGACGCTGACCGCCGTCATCCTGCTCGGCACCTTTCACGGGATCAACCCCGCGATGGGCTGGCTGTTCGCCGTCGCCCGGGGGTTGCAGGAGCGCAGCCGCGACCTGCTGCTGCAGTCCCTGCCGGTCATCGCGCTGGGCCACCTCGCGTCGGTGGCCCTCGTGGTGGCCGCCGTGTCGGCGACCGGGTCGCTCGTGACGGCCACGGCGCTCGCGATCGGGGCGGGCGTCGTGCTCGTCGGGTTCGGCCTGTGGCACCTGCTCGCCCGGCGGCACTTCCGCTGGGTGGGCATGCGGCTGTCGCTGCCGCAACTCGCCGCCTGGTCGTTCCTGATGTCGTCGGTGCACGGCGCGGGCCTGATGCTGCTGCCCGTGCTGACCCGCATGCCGGCGAGTCACCACGGCCACATGATGTCCGGCGGGATGCTCGTCGCCGGGGTGCACACGCTCGCGATGTTCCTCACGGCGACCGTCGTCGCCGTCGTGGTGTACGAGTTCCTCGGCGTCGCCGTCCTGCGCCGGGCCTGGTTCAACCTCGACAGGATGTGGGCGTTCGCCTTGGTGGGGGCGGGCGTCGTCACCCTGGTCGGCGCCATCTGAGCGACCGTGCGGCGAACGCGCGGCGGCCGGGCGTCGCGGGCCTCCGGAGGCCTGGCAGGATTGACCGGCGTGCGGGTTCGTCTCCTCGGCGCGCTCGAGGTCCTCGACGACGACGGGGCTCCGGTCGCCGTCGCGGGCGCGCGCGTGCGCGCGCTGCTGGCCGTGCTGGCCCTGCAGCCGGGTCGCCTCGTCCCGGCCGACAGGCTCGTGGACGCGCTGTGGGAGGACGGCCCACCGGCCAACGCCGCGAACGCCCTGCAGACGCTGGTGAAACGCCTGCGCGCGGCGCTCGGGCGGTCCGGTGCGGTGCTGTGGCGCGACGGCGGGTACGTGCTCGGCGTCGAGCCGGCGCAGGTCGACGCCCACGTGTTCACCGCACTGACCCTGCCGTACGCGACCGGGAAGGCGCCGGACGCCGAAGCCCCCGATGCTGACCTGGACGAGGCGTGCGCGGTGCTGGACGAGGCGCTGGCGTTGTGGCGGGGTCCCGCCCTGGCCGACCTGCGCGCGGTGCCCTACCTGGCGGCCGCGGCGACCCGGCTGGAGGAGCGGCGGCTGGCCGTGGTCGAGGCCCGCGCCGCCGCGTATCTCGCGCTCGGCCGTGAGGTGGACCTGTCTGCCGAGGTGGCCGCCCATCCGCTGCGCGAGCGGCTGTCCGCCCTGGCGATGCGCGCGCTCGCACGGTCGGGCAGGCAGGCGGCGGCGCTGGCCCTGTACGAGCGGGTCCGGCGGGCGCTCGCGGACGAACTCGGCGTCGATCCGGGTCCTGAACTGCGGGCCGCCCATCTCGACGTGCTCCGCAGGCAGGTCCCTGCGGCGCCTCCCCGGCAATCGAAGGGCGCCGAGCACACCGCCAGTGGCAGCGTCGGGGGCACCGCCGGCCGCACAGGACGGCGCACAGGACGGCGCGCGGGCAGGGTGTGGGCGCCTCCGACGACCTTCGTGGGCCGCGAGGAGGAGGTCACGCGCCTGTCGGCCCTGCTGCGCGACTCCCGGCTGGTCACGATCGTCGGGCCGGGTGGGGCGGGCAAGACACGCCTGGCGGTCGAGACCGCCCTGCGCGCCGCAGGCAACGGCACCGCCGGGGAGGGCGGCTCCGAAGCGGGCGGGCAGGGCGAGAGCGGGTACGGGGAGAGCGGATACGGCGAGGGCGCGTGGCTGGCCGAGCTGGCTCCCCTGACGGATCCCGCGGACGTCGTGCGGTCCGTGCTCGAAGCGCTGGGCGCCGACGCCGAGCCGCGCGTGGGCGGGGACTGGCGGCGCGACCCGCCGGACCCGGCCGAGCGCCTGGTCGCCTCCCTCGCCGGGCGCGAGCTGCTGCTCATCCTCGACAACTGCGAGCACGTGATCGACGCCGCGGCGGGCCTGGCCGAGCTCGTGCTGCGCCGCTGCCCGGGGGTGCGCGTGCTGGCGACCAGCCGCGAGCCGCTCGGCGTGCCGGGGGAGACGCTCGCCCCGATCCCGCCCCTCGGCCTGCCCCCGGAGGGCGTCACCCCCGGCGAGGCGGGTGAGTATCCCGCCGTACGCCTCCTGCTGGACCGCGCCCGCGCGGTGAGCCCCGGCTTCGCCCTCGACGAGCACACGACCCCGCACGTCATCACGATCTGCCGCCGCCTCGACGGGATGCCGCTGGCCATCGAACTGGCCGCGGCGCGGATCAGGGCGCTCGGCCCGGAGCGGCTCGCGGCCCGCCTCGGCGACCGGTTCCGCCTGCTGACCGGCGGGAGCCGTACGGCCCTGCCGCGGCACCGGACGCTGAGCGCGGTCGTCGAGTGGAGCTGGGACCTGCTCACGCCCGAGGAGAGGACGCTGGCGGAACGGCTCGCGGTGTTCGCCGGCGGCGCCGCACTGGACGACGCGGAGCTGGTCTGCGGGGACGACGGGCTCGACGTGGTGGCGGTGCTGCCGTCCCTGGTCGACAAGTCCCTGCTGGAGACGCCGGGCGACGGCCGGTTCCGGATGCTGGAGACGATCCGCGCGTACGCGCTCCAGCGGCTGACGGGCAACGGTGAGCTCGACCGCTACCGGCGCCGGCACGCGGCGCACTTCCTGCGGCTCGCCGAGGAGGCCGAGCCGCGCCTGCGCGGAGCCGGGCAGCTGGAATGGATGGCCAGGCTGACCGCCGAGCAGGACAACCTGAACGCCGCCCTGCGCTGGGCCGTCGACTCCCGGGAGGCGGAGACCGCGCTGCGCCTGTGCGGCACGCTGAGCTGGTATTGGTGGCTGCGCGGGCACCGCGGTCAGGCGGCCGTCTGGGCCGGGCAGGTGCTCGAACTCGTCCCCGAGGGCCCGCCCGCCGGGCTGGTGCGCGCCTACGCCGGGTGCAGGTTCGCGGTCACGGTCACCCGGCTCGGCACGATCTGGATGGAGCCCGGCCGGCTGGAGGAGATCCGCCGGGAGCTCGGCGACCTCGTCGAGGCGGCCCGGCGCGAGGGCCCGGTGCACCCGATGCTGCCGATCCTGCGGGCGGTCGTGACGGCGATGGCCGGACGCAGGGAGGAGGCGGCCGAGATGCTCGACGCGTACGCCGCCTCGGACGATCCCTGGCTGGCCGGCTCGGCGCTGATGATCAGGGGCGGGTCGCTCGGCCTGCCGGGCGACAGCGAACGCGACGTCGAGGAGGCGGTGCGCAGGTTCCGTGCGCTGGGGGAGCGCTGGGGGCTCAGCGAGGCCCTTCTCACGCTGGCCACGCTCCGCGCCCGCAGAGGCGCGCCGACGGCGGACCTGATCGACGAGATCGCCGGACTGACCGAAGGATGGGTCAGCGCGGACGACACGATCTCCACGCTGACCCGCCTGGCCGAGCTGCGCCTTCGGTCGGGCGACGCCGAGGGCGCGGCGGCGGACGTGGCGGCCGCCCGCTCCCACGTGTCCGCCGGGGTCTCGCCGTACGCGCTGGTGCAGGTGAGCGTGGGCGAGGCGAAGGTGGCCCGGAGCAGGGGAGACCTCGACGGCGCGGTGGCGGCGCACGAGGAGGCCCTGGCCGTGCTGGAGGCCCACCCCGCCATCCCGCAGCAACTCGGAACGGCGTACGCCGAATACGGCAGGGCGCTGCTGGCCAAGGGCGACCTCGACGGCGCGCTCGCGCGTCATCACGAGGCGCTGCGCGCCCTCGGCGCCACTCCCGACCTACCTGTCCTCGCGACCGTGCTGGCCGGGCTGGCCATGATCGCCCTGGCCGGGGGCGACGCGAAGCGTTCCGCGGTGCTCTTCGGCGCGGCCGACGCCGCCCACCTGGGCTGGCGGGCGGACGCCGGGGCCGCCGAGGCGCTGGAGTCGGCGCGCGGGGCGGCGGGCCCGGACTTCCACGCCGCCTACGAGCGCGGCCGTACGGCACCGCGCGAGGATCTCGGCCTGCCCGCCACCGGAAGCAGCAGGTAGGACGGTGCGCTGATCGTGATCCGCGCGCTGCCGGGAGGCTACGCGCCTCTGCAACTGGCACGCCGCGCCCGGCTCGATCCGGGATGAAATGGTCTTCCGGCCGCTCCGGCATCACCGGATCCTCCGGGTGTAGGCGCGTACGGCGAGCGGGACGAAGCACGCGGTGACGGCGGCGGCACACGCCAGCGTGATCCAGACATGCGTTCCCACGGGAGCGCCGGTGAGCAGGGCGCGGACGGCGTCGGCCAGGTGCGAGACCGGGTTCACCGACGACCACCAACGCAGCACGCCCGGCAGGTTGTCCGGCGGGATGAACGCGCTGCTGCCGAACGTCAGCGGCAGCAGGACGGCGGTCGCCGTGCCCTGCATCGAGGCGACCGACTTGGCCTTCAGCCCGAGCCAGGCCGACACCCAGCTCAGCGCCAGCGTGAACAGCAGCAGGAGGGCGAGGCCGGCCAGCGCGTCCAGGGGCGCGGCCGTGATCCGGAACCCGGCCGCGATCCCGGCGAGCAGGGCCACCAGGATGGTCACCGCCGTCGTCAGCGCGTCCGCGGTCACCCGCCCGACGAGCGGGGCGGAGCGGGCGATCGGCATGCTCCGGAACCGGTCGAACACGCCGTTCACGATGTCCTCGGCGAGGTTCATGCCCGTGGTGTTCGTCGAGATGAGAGCCACCTGCGTGAGCACGCCGGGCATCAGGTAACGCGCGGCGTGCTCGGGGTCGCCGGACATGGCCCCGAACATCAGGACGAAGACCACGACCATGAAGATCGGCTGAAGCAGGAACTGGACGAGCCGGCCGGGCTCGTTCCTCAGCGGCACCAGGCTCCGCCAGGCGAGGGTCATGCCCTGCGCGAGCGCGCCCCGGCGCCCGCCCGCGGACGGGATCGCGGTCATCGCGTCCTCCCCGAGGTCGTGGTGTCGGTGAGAGCGAGGAACGCCTCGTCGAGCGTGGGCCTGCGGACGGCGTGCTCGGAGAGCGCGACACCGGCCTCCTCCAGCCGCCGGAACACGGCCGGGCTCACCGCCGAGTCCAGCAGCGGCACGCTGAGCAGCCCGTTCTCCCCGCGGTGCGGGGTCAACCCGGTGACCTCGGCGAGGATCAGCTCCGCCTTCTCCGTGTCGTGCTCGGGCCGTATCTCCAGCCTCCGGTCGCCCGCCCTGGCCTTCAGTTCGCGTGGCGTGCCCCTCGCCGCCACGAGGCCGTGGTCGATCAGCACGATCTCGTCGGCGAGCTGGTCGGCCTCCTCCAGGTACTGCGTCGTGAGCAGCACGGTCGCCCCGCCCGCCACCTGCTCGCGCACGATCCGCCACAGGTCCGCCCTGGCGCGCGGGTCGAGGCCGGTCGTCGGCTCGTCCATGAAGACGATCGACGGCCGGCCGACCAGGCTGACGGCCAGGTCGAGCCGCCGCCGCATGCCGCCCGAGTAGGACCCCGCCGCCCGGTCGGCGGCGTCCTCCAGTCCGAACTCCGCGAGCAGCGCCGCCGCCCTGCCCCGGGCCTCGGTACGGCCCATGCCGAGCAGCCGCCCGATCATCACCAGGTTCTGCCGCCCGGTCAGCTTCTCGTCCACCGACGCGTACTGGCCGGTCAGCCCGATCAGCTTCCGCACCTCGGCCGGCGCCTTCACCACGTCGTGCCCGCCGACCGCCGCCCGGCCGCCGTCCGGGGAGACGAGCGTGGCGAGGATGCGGACCGCGGTGGTCTTGCCCGCGCCGTTGGGTCCGAGCACGCCGAGCACCGAGCCCGGCGGCGCGGCGAGGTCGATCCCGGCCAGCGCGGCCTTGTCGCCGTATCTCTTCACGAGGCCGTGGGCCTCAATCGCGTACGTCATGGTCCGACGGTCGCCGCCCGCGCTGGCACGAAGCTGGCACGAAACTGGCATGGACTGGCAGGGTCGCCGAACGCCGATGGGGGTGAAACTTGCAAAGAAGCGGGGCATCATGGATAACCGCAGGTGGCGCCGCTGGAACGTGCCCGCCTGCGACATGAGCCGCGCATAATCCGGGCTTAAGACAGCGCTCCTTGTCCGCCCGGCGGCGCCGCCACTACGCTCCCGCGGCATTACTTTCCCCCCTCCGCGTCCCGTCGCGGAGGCTCGTCCTTGTTCGGAGCCCACCATGGGAGCGATCATGCGGGGCGCCTTCACCGTCGTGGTCCTGAGCGCCGTGCTGTCCTCGCTGTTCGTCGCCTGGTACGGCCCGGCCCGCGCCACCGAGACCGGCATCACGGTTCTCGGCCAGGCGCAGGCCAGGTCACGCGTCGTGGTGCCCAGGGCGGCCGCCGCACCGGCGCGGGCCGCCGCTCCCGCACAAACCGCTGCTCCCGCGCAGGCAGCCGCTCCCGCACAGGCCGCACCGGCACAGGCAGTCGCTCCCGCGCGGGCCGTGTCGGCCCAGGCAGGGGCTCCCGCGCGGGTCGTGCCGGCGCAGGCCGCCGCGGCCGCTCCCGTGCCTGAGGTGACGGTCACCGTGACCGTCACCCCGTCGCCGTCCCCCTCGCCGGGCCACATCAGGGTCGGGTACGTTCCGCAGCGCGGCGCGTACGGCGCCACGTCCACCGTGCGCGACCTCGACACGAGCGGGCTGGCGGCCAGGCTGACCCACGTCCTCTACGCCTTCGCGAACATCGACCCCGGCTCGCTGACCTGTCTCACCGGGGTCACCCGGCCGCCCGCGCCCGACCCGAACGACCCCGACCAGGGCGACGGCGCGGGCGACGCCTGGGCCGACTACCAGCGCGGTTTCACGGCCGCCGAGTCGCTGGACGGCGTGGCCGACCCTCCGGACGCCCCGCTCGCCGGCAACTTCAACCAGCTGAAGAAGCTCAAGGCCCGCCACCCCGGCCTCAAGGCGCTGATCTCGATCGGCGGCTGGACCTACTCCAAGTACTTCTCCGACGTCGCGCGCACCGCCGCCACCCGGCAGAGGTTCGTCAAGTCGTGTCTCGACGCGTACATCAGGGGCGACCTGCCGGGCGCCGAGGGCAGGGGTGGTCCGGGGAGCGCGGCGGGCGTCTTCGACGGCATCGACGTCGACTGGGAGTGGCCCGGCGGCGAGGGCCACCTGGGCAACCACACCGGCGTCGACGACAGGCGGAACCTGACGGCCCTGCTGGCCGAGTTCCGCGCGCAACTCGACGCGCTCGGCGCGGCCACCGGCCGCCACTACCTGCTCACGGTCTACATTCCCGCCGACGCCGATCGCATGGACGCCGGGTTCGACCTGGAGAAGCTGGTCGGCCTCGTCGACTTCGTCAACGTGCAGCGCGACGGCCGGCACGCCGTCCGCGAAGGCGCGGTCCTGCGCTGAGCCCGGGCCCCCGTGCTCGCCTCAACCGTGCCCGCCTTAACGGGCGAGCAGCCGGCCCTTAACGTGCGCATAACCCGGTCCCGCGTGCCTACCAGCGCTGACAAGGTTCGTTAGGAACGCTGTCGAATTGGGTCTTGTGAACCAGCGACCGCGAAGCTACGATCCGTACAACTCTTAGGAAACTTTCCTAAAAGAACGACCGGGAGCCGACTATGGCCCTTCATCACCCCTAGCGTCTTCCTCTCGCGTCCCGTCACCAGACGCCCTTGAGTGCCGTACGGCCGGTGCTGTTCCGATCGGCCGCCTCCGTCAGGCGCCGGCCGTACGGATTCCCATGACCTCCCCGTTCACCCCCCACAGAGGTTGTGTCCATGCAAACCAGGTACGTCTGGCGTGCGCTCGCCGCGATCGCCGCACTCGCGCTCGCTCTCGTCGCGCTGCCCGCCGAGGCCGCCACGGTCAAGGCCGTCTTCTCCGCCGACTCCGACTGGGGCTCCGGCTACCAGGGCCGCTACACCCTCACCAACACCGGGACCGCCGCGACCTCCGGCTGGACGGTCGAGTTCGACCTGCCCGCGGGCTCGACGGTCGGGTCCTACTGGGACGCGCTGATGACGCGTTCCGGCGACCACTACACCTTCAAGAATCGTGAGTACAACGGCGGCCTGGCTCCCGGCGCCTCCACGACGTTCGGCTGGGTGAACAGCGGCCCCGGCAAGCCGGCGAACTGCCGCCTGAACGGCGGCTCGTGCGACGGTGTCACGACCTCGCCGTCCCCCTCACCGAGCGCGTCCCCCAGCACGTCTCCGAGCCCGTCCCCGAGCGCGTCTCCCAGCCCGCCCCCGCCCGTGCCAGGGGCCCTGCGCACCGCGCCGTACGTGGACATGGGCGCCTGGCCGACGCCGAGCCTGAGCGCGATGGCCTCGGCCTCCGGCCTGAAGAGCTTCACCCTCGCGTTCGTCACCGCGTCGGGCTGCAAGGCGATGTGGTTCAACGCGTACGACCCGCGGCAGAAGTGGGCGAAGGACCAGATCGACGCGATCAGGGCCGGCGGCGGGGACGTCAAGGTGTCCTTCGGCGGCGCGACCGGCATCGAGCTCGCCCAGGCGTGCACGGACGTGAACGCGCTGGTCGCCGAGTATGACGCCGTCGTCACCGCCTACGACCTGAAGTACATCGACCTCGACATCGAGGGATCGGCGGCGGCCGAGCCCGCCTCCATCGCCCGCCGGTCGCAGGCGCTCGCCCGGCTGCAGCAGGCCCACCCCGACCTGAAGATCTCCCTCACGCTGCCCGTGCTGCCGAACGGCCTGACCGCCGACGGCCTCAACGTGGTCCGGTCCGCCCGCGACGCCGGAGTCAGGCTCGACGCCGTCAACGTCATGGCCATGGACTACTACCAGTCCGTCGACTACGGCGACGCGGCGGTCCAGGCGGCCAACAGCACCTTCGCGCAGCTCAAGAGCCTGTATCCCAGCCTGTCCGACGCCCAGGTGTGGCGGATGGTCGGGGTCACGCCGATGCTCGGCCAGAACGACGACGGCCGGATCTACAACCAGGACGACGCCCGCCAGCTCGTGGCCTTCGCCAAGGACAGGCACCTCGGCCTGCTGGCCTTCTGGGAGATGACCCGCGACCGCAACGCCTGCACCGGGGCGCTCTACTCCTGCACCAACATCCCCCAGTCGCCCTACGAGTTCTCCAAGATCTTCGCTTCGTACACGGGATGAGGCACATGAAGAAGCTCATCGGCCTGGGCGCGGCGGCGTCCCTCGCCTTCGCCGGCCTGCTCACGGCGACGTTCACCGGCCCGGCCCGTGCCGCCAACATCGCGGCGAATCCGGGGTTCGAGTCGGGCCTGTCGGGGTGGACGTGCGCGTCCTCTGCGCAGGTGGTGTCGAGTCCGGTGCACGGCGGGTCGAAGGCGTTGTCGGCGACTCCGGCCGGCGGCGACTACGCCCGGTGCCAGCAGACGATCAGCGTCAAGCCGTCCACGACGTACGCGTTGTCGGCGTGGGTGCAGGGGAACTACGTGTTCCTCGGCGCGACGGGCACCGGGGTGAACGCCCAGACGTGGGGATCGCCGGGGTCGTCATGGTCGCAGTTGTCCACGTCGTTCACCACTGGGTCGTCCACGACGAGTGTGACGATCTACGTCAACGGCTGGTACGGCCAGGGCGCCTACTACGCCGACGACGTCGTCCTCGACGGCCCGGGCACCCCACCCTCGCCCTCGCCCTCCCCGTCCCCCTCACCCTCGGCGAGCCCGTCGGCATCCCCGTCGCCGTCGCCATCACCCTCGCCCTCACCGTCGACCTCGCCGAGCCCGCCGCCGCCGGGCGGGAAGCGGCTGATGGTCGGCTACCTGCACGCCTCGTTCGCCAACGGCTCCGGCTACGTCCGGATGGCCGACGTCCCCGACGCGTGGGACGTCATCGACCTGGCCTTCGGCGAGCCGACCTCGCCCACCTCGGGCGACATCCGGTTCACCCGCTGTCCGGTGACGGAATGCCCGAACGTCGAGAGCGACGCCGACTTCGTCGCGGCCATCCGCGCCAAGCAGGCGGCCGGCAAGAAGGTGCTGATCTCGATCGGCGGCCAGAACGGGATCGTCCAGCTCACCACCACCGCCGCCCGCGACAAGTTCGTCCAGTCCGTCGCCGCGATCATCGACAGGTACGGCCTGGACGGCCTCGACATCGACTTCGAGGGCCACTCGCTGTCGCTGAACCCCGGCGACACCGACTTCCGCAACCCGACCACCCCGGTGGTCGTGAACCTCATCTCCGCGATCAAGACGCTCAAGGCCAGGTACGGCGCGAAGTTCACGCTCACGATGGCCCCCGAGACGTTCTTCGTCCAGCTCGGCTACCAGTTCTACGGCCCGGGCCAGAACGGCACGGCCGACGCCCGCTCCGGGGCGTACCTGCCCGTGATCCACGCGCTGCGTGACGACCTCACCCTGCTGCACGTCCAGGACTACAACTCCGGGCCGATCATGGGCCTCGACAACCAGTACCACACGATGGGCGTGGCCGACTTCCACGTCGCCATGACCGACATGCTGCTCACCGGCTTCCCCGTGGCCGGCGGCGCGACCTTCCCGCCGCTGCGTCCCGACCAGGTCGCGATCGGCCTGCCGGCCGCGCCGTACGCCGGCAACGGCTACACGAGCACCGCCGAGGTGCAGAGCGCCTTCGGCTGCCTGGCGAAGGGGACGGGCTGCGGTTCCTACCGGCCGCATGGTGTCTTCCCCGGCCTGCGCGGCCTGATGGCCTGGTCCGTCAACTGGGACAAGTACACGGGCTCCGAATTCTCCCGCTCCCACAGGGCGTATCTCGACGCCCTGAAGTGATCCCCCCACCCACCCCCCACCCACCTTTGCGAGGAAGAATGCAGCTTCGCTTCGGTACGGGCCGGCGCGCCAGGGCATTGGTCGCCCTGCTCGCCTCCCTCCTCCTGGCCGTCGCCGGACTGATCGCGGGAACGACCGCGTCCGCCTCGGCGGCCCCGAACAGCGTGGTCATGCTGGCCTACCCGGCATGGGCCCCGAACACCTGGTACGCCATCGGCGCCCGGGTGACCTACAACGGCGTCGACTACGAGTGCATCCAGGCGCACACGTCCCTGACCGGCTGGGAACCGCCGAACGTTCCGGCCCTCTGGAAGCAGGTCAGCGGCGGGGGCAACCCGTCCCCGAGCCCGTCGCCGACGCCTCCGGCCGGCGCGCCGGGCAAGCCGGGCAACCCGGCCGTCACCGGCACCACGAACTCGTCGATCTCGCTGTCGTGGTCCGCGTCGAGCGGCACGGTGACCGGCTACCGCGTCTACGAGGGCACCTCGGTCAAGGCGACCGTCAGCGGCACCAGCGCCACGATCTCCGGCCTCGGCACCTGCACCACCCACACGTACACGGTCAAGGCGTACAACTCGAACGGCGAGTCCGCGGCGAGCGGTTCGGTGACCGGCACCACCACGGGCTGCACCAGCGGCGGCGGCAAGCTGCCCGGCGCGCCGTACCTGTACGAGGGCTGGGGCAACCCGCCGAACCCGGCCACGGTCATGAACGCCACCGGGGTCAAGCAGTTCACGATGGCCTTCATGCTCTCCGGCGGCGGCTGCACCCCGGCGTGGGACGGCTCCCGCCCGCTGTCCGGCAGCGTCGACGCCACCGCGATCTCGCAGATCAAGGCCGCGGGCGGCAACGTCCAGATCTCCTTCGGCGGCTGGCAGGGCAACAAGCTCGGCCCCAACTGCTCCAGCTCGTCCGCCTTCGCCTCGGCCGTCCAGCAGGTCATCAACGCCTACAACCCGGCCGCGGTCGACTTCGACATCGAGAACACCGACGAGTTCGAGAACGAGGCCGTCCAGGACCGCATCCTCGGCGGGCTGAAGATCGTCAAGCAGAACAACCCGAACGTCAAGGTCGTCGTCACCTTCGGCACCAGCACGACCGGCCCGACCTACTACGGCACGCGGCTGATCAACCAGTCGAAGGCGCTGGGCGTGAACATCGACAACTACACGATCATGCCGTTCGACTTCGGCGGCGGCGCCAACATGTACCAGAACACCGTCAACGCGGCCGAGGGCCTGAAGAACGCGCTGAAGACGGCGTGGGGCTGGACCGACGCCCAGGCGTACGCCCACATGGGCATCTCGGGCATGAACGGCCTGTCCGACCAGCAGGAGCTCACCTCCGTGGCCACCTGGACCCAGATCCGCGACTGGGCCAACTCGCATGGCCTGGGCCGGCTCGCCTTCTGGGCGGTGAACCGCGACCGCGGCTGCCCGGGCGGCGGCGTGGTGTCGAACTGCAGCGGCATCGCGCAGAACGACTGGGACTTCACCAGGATCACCGCGGGCTTCTGACCCGCCTCGTACCGACGGTGAGAGGGATCCGGGCACGGCCCGCCGGACCGGATCCCTCGCCGCCGCGAGAGGCGTGAGCGCGCCTATCCGAGTCGGGCGCCCATGAGCAGGCGGCCGGCCGGCGGGGACGACCCCCCTACCCGCCGCGCCGGTCGCCCCCGTGCGTGGGGGCGAGCAGGCCGATCAGCATCCCGACGATCACGGCCACGGCCAGGGTGATCCACAGGCGAATTTTCATCGAAGTCTCCTGGATGTAACGCTGCGTGGTCACAATACCCCGAATCGTGACGGATTGCGATGGCCGGGTCGCCGAATCAGGGATCGAGTCGCCTGTTTTGCCATTCGTCAGGCAGGCTTGGCATCGTCATGGAATACGCGATCCCCACCAGCATCGTCCTCGTCGCCGGCGTCGTGCTCGCGCTCGTCGCCCAATGGAAGGGCTGGCGGCCGTCCCTGGCCGTCACGCTCACGCTCGGCATCGCCGTACGCGTGCTGATCATGGTTCTGTCGGCCAGGGACACCCAGTGGCAGCCGGTCGACTACGTCAACAGCTTCCAGCCGGCCGGCGTGGCGATCCTCGACCACCGCGACCCGGTGCTCGAGAGCAACGGCGGATGGCACTTCCTCCCGACGATCCCCTACATGTACGGCCTGCTGCTGTGGCTGGGCATCCCGTGGGAGTACGCCGGCCGCATCGTCACCGTCGTCGCCGACGTCGTGCTGATCCCGCTGGTCGGCAAGCTGGCCGGGGCGCGGACCGAGAAGCTGCGCGCCTTCCAGTACGCCTGCAACCCCCTCGCCATCCTCGTCGCCTCCGTGCACGGCCAGGTCGAGCCGGTCTCCCTGGTCTTCGGAGTCGCGGCGTACGTCGTGGCACGCGGCCCGGGCGACTGGCGGCGGCCCGAGCCGCTGCCGTGGGCCCGCCTGCGGCTCGCGAACCGTGACCTGCCGCTGCCCTGGATCTCGCCGGGACAGATCGTGCGGCGCATCGTCCACCCGTCGCCGGAGGACCGCGCGGCGACGGGCCGGGCCGTGTGGGCGGGGCTGCTCATGGGGCTCGCGCTCTGCGCGAAGAGCTGGCCGGTGATCCTCGTGCCGGCCCTGCTGATGTTCCTGCCCGGGCTGCGCAGCCGCCTGGTATCGCTGGTCGCGACCGGCGTCTCGCCGATGTTCTTCCTGCTGACGCTCCCGATCGGCGGCTGGACGGAGTGGCGGCAACTGCCCGAGGTGCTCAACACCATCGGGCTGCGGCCCAGCGACGTCCGTCCGATCACGGGCGACTGGGGCTGGACCGCGCTGGTCAGCGGCGGCAACTGGAACCTCGACCCGATCCCGGCCAGGATCGGCCAGTACATGATCTACGCCGCGATCGTCGCCTGCCTCGTCTGGTGGCGCAAGGCCGACCCGGTCGACGTCACGATCGCCATCCTGCTGTCCTTCATGGTCTTCACGCCGCGCCTCGGCGCGCAGTATCTGCTGTGGTTCATGCCGTTCCTGGTCGCCCGGCCCACCCGCTGGGCCTGGCCGGCGATCCTCGGCAGCACGCTGTGGGCCGCGGTCGGATACATCGTGCTCACCCAGTTCAGCGGGCCGAAGTGGGGCGAGCTGCACGCGCCCTGGGCGATCAGCTCGCTGGTGCTCCTCCCGGTGCTGATCGCGGCCATCCCGTGGCGCCGCAGGCACGCGGCGACCATACCGACGCCGGTCCCGGGGGAGAAGAAGACCGTCCCCGCCGCCTGAGGCGGGGGTCCCGCCGGTCTCAGGTCACGATGAGACGGACCATGTGGCCGTGGCTCTTGAAGCCGGGCGGGTCGCCGTCGAGCATTCCGGTCACGCACTCGAACACGCCCGGCGCGGCCTGCCGTACGAAGAAGACGGTCTCGGCGATCGCCGACAGCAGCCGGATCACGTCGCGGAGCACGTGGACGCCCTCCCTGTCTCCGGCAAGCGACACCGTCACCTCGTACACACCGTCGTCGAGCAGGCGCTCACCGGTCAGCAGCCACTCCGACCCGCACGCGCGGCGCAGGTGGGGAAGCAGATGCACCTCGGGTTCCTCCGCCACCCAACCGTCTCGTGCCATCGCGTCGAGCAGGGCGGACACCTGTGGCTCCATCGCCGAGGCGTCCGCGATCCCGGTGAGACGCTCGTCGTTGTCCCATCGCCGCATGATCAGACCCTAAGCCGGAGCACCGCGGCGCACCCCGCAGACGCTCCGTGTCGTGCGGATAGAGCCGGGCGCGGCTGGACGGCCTTACCCGGATTTGGGCTGTTCGGGCTGCGGGTCGGGCTGTTCGGGGTGGGATGCCGGGGAGCGTTCGGGTAACCGGCCGGAGATGAGCGCGGCGGCCCAGGCGCCGTCCGGATCGCTGTCGACGAGCAGGGCACGGACGAGCAGGCTCAGCGGGATCGCCAGCAGCGCGCCGAGCGGACCGAGCACCCACGCCCAGACGATCAGCGACAGGAACGTGGCCGTGGTGGACAGCCCCACGGCGTCACCCAGGAACTTCGGCTGGATGAACGACTGGATCACCACGTTGATCGCGATGTACGCCACGATCACCAGCAGCATCGTCTTGGGCCCGCCTTCCAGCAGGCCGAGCAGCGCCGGCGGGATGAGGCCCAGGATGAACCCGATGTTCGGGATGTAGTTCGTGATGAGAGCGAGCACCCCCCACAGCAGCGGGAGCGGCACGCCAAGCACGTACAACGCGATGACGTCCAGGACCGAGCAGATGAGGCCGAAGACGGTCGAGACGATCAGGTAGCGGCGGGTCCTGTACGTGAAACTCTTGAGCGCACGGGCGAGGGCGGGCCGTTCGGCCGAGGCGGCGTCCACGATCCGGGCGAACACCGGGGCGTCGAGGCTCATTGCCAGCAGCAGTACGACGATCAGGAACAGGCTCGACAGCACTCCCAGAAGGCTGCTCAACACGCTCTGCGCGACGCCGATCAATTTCCCGAAATCGAGCGACGACAGTGCCTTGTTGAGCTGTTCACTCCCATAGCCGAGGCCCGCCGCCCAGTGCTGGAGGTCGGCCACCATCGCGTTGAACTGGTCCGCGTACGTGGGAGCAAGGATGGCGAGCTGCGCGGCGGCGAGGCTGAGCACCGCGACCATGCCGAGCAGGACCAGCAGCACCACGGCGAGGGGAACGGCCACCTGCAGCCACACCGGAGACTTGTGGCGGGCCAGCCAGCCACGTATCGGGGAGACGGCGATGACGAGAGTCAGCGCCAGGACGACCGGGCCGACGATCGAGCCCACCGCCTGGATGCCGGCGAGGGTGATCACTGCGGCCGCGGCACAGACCAGCACGATCAGGGCACGAGGGAACCCCTGTCGAGTCACGTCCCGTTCCTACCCCTTCTCCTTGTGGAAAGGCTGTGCAAGGTGGATCAGTCCTAGCACGCCCCGGCCCCTACCCTTGCCCGCGCGGGTGAGTCGTGACGGGAATGAAGCCGGGCCGCACGCCGTTCGATTCGCACGGAACTTCCATCCTGTAGATGACCTGCGGGAATAGGTCACCGGCCGGGTGCGTTGGAGCTTACCCGGGCCAAGTCGCCGGCAGG
>NZ_BOOF01000051.1 GCF_016863095.1 Microbispora siamensis
CCGGTGTCCTCACCGCCCGTGAGCACGCTGTCGGTGCCGCTGCCGATGCTGTGGTCGGTGCTGCCGGCAGCGTCGCCGAGGATCGGAAAATGCTCGTGGGCGAGCGAACCTTCGGACGACCACAGTGGGGAATCGGCCGTCAGCTGATCCCACCAGCCGCCGTCGGCATTATTCGAACGACGGGGGCGATCAGGATCACGGTCGAACAGATCCATCACATCCCCTCGATGATTCGAAAACCTGTATTAATTTTCCCGGCACTGCACGTCGTCGAGCAACCGGACGGCGCGATTAGCTGGAGTTACAGGTGGGAGGCGAGGACGAGGTCAGGGCCAGGTCCTGGCGGTTGCGGCGAAGGCATCCGGGTCGCTCGCCACGGGGAGGACGCAGACCAGCTGGCCGCCGGGTACGCGCAGCACGTGGCAATCCAGCCAACGCGCCACCTGTGTGGCGCCGAGAGCGGTCAGTCGTGCGGTCTCGGCCTCGACGTCATCGGTCTCGATGTCCAGGTGGTATCGGGGTGCGCCGTCGATCGCCTGTACGGCGACGGTGAGTCCCGGAATCGCCTCGTGCAACGAGACGAACTGCGGCTCCTGAGGGTCGGTCCGGGTGGGGACGCCGAGTGCGGCTGACCAGAAGGCCGCGGCCTCGGCGGCCTCGCCCTCAGGGGAGTCGATCAGGATGGCGTAGACGCGGCTCCGATGCATGCCCGCACCCTAGGACAGCTTGATCGGGCCGCGGCGGGAGTGATGATCCGCCCGAAGAGATCTCAGCCCCAGTGGTCGCCCCAGCCCCACAGGTTGGGGCCGAGGGCGGCGGCCTGGTCGTCCTGGTCCACTCCGAACCGGCCGCGGAAGAACAGCATCGGGCGCTGCTCGATGTCGACGGGTTCGAGTTCGCGGACGTGGCCGATGATCACGTCGTGGTCGCCGGCGACGTGCACGTCGCGCACCTCGCCGTGGACGCGCAGCAGCACCTGCCGCAGCGCCGGGGTGCCCCATCGCGACAGGTCCCAGTCAAGTCCCGCGAACTTGGCTCCCTTGCTGGAGCCGAACCGGCCGCAGATGTCGACCTGGTCCTCACCGAGGACGTTCACGCAGAAGCGGCCCGACTTCCTGATCCGCGGCCAGGCGCGGCCCTTGTGGTCGGCGCAGAACAGGATCAGCGGCGGTTCGAGGGACACCGACGCGAACGACTGGCAGGCGAAGCCCACCGGTTCGCCGTCGTCGAGGCCCGTGACCACGGTCACGCCGGTCGCGAACATGCCCAGCGCGCGCCGGAACTCGGCCGGCGTCGGCGGCGCCACCTCGGTGAACTCGGGGTCGGCGGGTGCAGCGGTCATGGACTCACCTCGCGTGCGTGTCGGTGCCTCAGGTAACGAACTTACAAACCCCCTCTCGGGCGGATCGCACGGGGATCCCGGTCAATGGAAGCCGCGTACGGGCGGCGTCACGGTCCGAGCAGGTCACCGGGCCCGCCCGCCCCGGTCTCGCTCATCGGGATGATCACCCTGTTCGCGGCATCTGTCCAGTTAGCGTCACGGAATCCGACACTCCTGCGATTCGGGACGGACGATGACGGAGCTGACCTACGAGTCGACCCTGCGGGAACTCGCGACCGACCAGGGCGTGCTGCGCTACCACGAGGCCGGACAGGGCCCGCCGCTGCTGCTTCTGCACGGATCGGGGCCCGGGGTGACCGGCTGGCGTAACTATCGCGGCAACCTGGCGACGTTCGCCGAGCATTTCCGCTGCCTGGTGCTGGAGTTCCCCGGATTCGGGGTCAGCGACCCGACCGACCAGCATCCGATGGCGGCCGCGAACGGCGCCGTGATCCGCTTCCTCGACGGCCTCGGGCTCCAGCAGGTCGACGTGATCGGGAACTCGATGGGCGGGATCGTGGGCACCCAGGTGGCGCTCGCCCACCCCGACCGGATCCGCCGCCTCGTGACCATCGGCGGGATCGGCCGCAACATCTTCAGCCCATCGCCGGGTGAGGGCATCAAGCTCCTGATGGAGTTCACCGAGGAGCCCACCCGCGAGCGGCTCATCCAGTGGCTGCACTCAATGGTGTACGACCCGGCCCTCGTCACCGAGGAGCTGATCGAGGAGCGCTGGGCGCTGGCCACCGAGCCGGAGACGCTCGCCGCCGCGCGGCGGATGTACGGCAAGGCCGCCTTCGCCGCCGGTCAGAAGGCCGCCGCGAAGTCGGACGCCCCGCCCTACTGGGCGATGCTGCACAAGCTGAAGGCCAGGACGCTGATCACCTGGGGCCGCGACGACCGGGTCAGCCCAGTCGACATGGCGCTCCTGCCGATGCGGACGATCCCCGAGGTCGAGGTCCACGTGTTCCCCAACTGCGGCCACTGGGTCATGATCGAGCAGAAAGCCGCGTGGGAGAGCGTCGTGCTGGCCTTCCTCACCAGGAAGGACGAGCGGTGACCGGCTGGGATGAGGAGTTCGACCTCGTCATCGTCGGCAGCGGCGGCGGAGGCATGGCCGCCGCGCTGACCGCGCACGACAGCGGTCTGTCGTGCGTCGTGGTCGAGAAGGGTTCCAAGTTCGGCGGAAGCACCGGCATCTCCGGCGGCGGAATCTGGATCCCCAACAACCCCACCCTGCGGGCCAGGGGGCACGACGACAGCCGCGAGTCGATCCGCCGCTACCTCGACCTGCTGACCGAGGGCCGCGTCCCCGCCGCCCGGCTCGACGCGTACGTCGACAACGGCCCGGCGGCGATGGAACTTCTCGAGAAGAGCAAGTGGATGAGGTTCTTCTGGGTGAAGGGATACGCCGACTACCACCCGGAGTACGAGGGCGGCCGGCCGCTCGGCCGGTCGATCGAGGCCCTGCCGTTCGACACCCGCAAGCTCGGCGAGGACGAGAAGTACCAGCGGCCGAACAGCATGAAGGGCCCGCTCGGCCTGTGGATCACCGCGAAGGACTACCACGACCTGGCCATGGTCAAGCGCACCTGGCGCGGCCGCTGGGCCTCGGTCGTCGCGGCCTGGCGGGTGTCGTCCAACGTGATACGCCGCCGCCATATGGCCACCGGCGGGCGCGCGCTGGTCGCGCGGCTGCGGATGGCGCTCAAGGACGCGGGCGTCCCGCTCTGGCTGAAGACCCCGATGACGGACCTCGTCACCGACGACAACGGGGTGGTGACCGGCATCGTGGCCCAGCGCGAGGGCAGGACGATCCGCGTCCGCGGCCGGTACGGCGTGCTGCTGGCGACCGGCGGCTTCGACCACAACCCGCAGTTGCGTGAGAGATATCTGCCGGAGGGCGCCAAGCCCGACTTCGGCATGGGCGCCAGGGAGAACACCGGCGACGGCATCCTGGCCGGCGAGCGTGTCGGCGCCGCCCTCGACCTGATGGACGACGCCTGGTGGATGCCGGCCGTGCGGCATCCGGCGGGGGCGACGATCCCGCTCGTGTCCGAGCGGTGCATCCCGCCGTCGGTCATCGTGTCGCGGGACGGGCGGCGGTTCACCAACGAGTCCGCGCCGTACGTGAACTTCGTGCACGAGCAGCTCGCCGGCGGCCACGTCCCGGCCTGGTTCGTGATGGACGCCAAGGCGCGGGCGCGTTATCCGTTCGCCCAGATCCTGCCGGGCATGCCGATTCCCCAGTCGTTCTACGACCAGGGCATCGCGTTCCGGGCCGCCACGATCGCCGAACTGGCGGAGAAGATCGGCGTCCCGGCGGACGCGCTGGCCGAGACCGTCTCGCGCTTCAACGGCTTCGCCCGCACAGGCAAGGACCTGGACTTCGGCCGCGGCGACAGCGCCTACGACCGCTACTACGGCGACCCCACGCTGAAGAACCCCAACATCGACGTGATCGACAAGGCGCCGTACTACGCCTTCCGGCTCGAGGTCGGCGACCTCGGCACCAAGGGCGGCCTGGTGTGCGACGAGCACAGCCGGGTGCTGCGGGCCGACGGCGCGCCCATCGAGGGCCTGTACGCCACGGGCAACACCTCGGCGTCGGTGATGGGCAACGAGTACGCAGGCCCGGGGGCCACGATCGGCCCGTCCATCGTCTTCGGCTACATCGCCGCACGGCACGCGGCCCTGCGGGCGCGTACGACGAGCACGGCCAGGACGTGACCGCAGTGGCAGAGACGACTGCGGGAGAGGCGACTGCGGAAGGGACGACGCAGCCGGGACCGCTCAGGGTGCGGGTGGTGGAGGTGATCCGCGAAACCGCCGACGCCCACTCGCTCGTGCTGGAACCCGCCGGGGGAGACGCGGCCAGGCTCACCTACAAACCCGGGCAGTTCCTGACGATCCGGGTGCCCACCACGCGGCCCGAGGGCGCGGCGCGCTGCTACTCGCTCAGCAGTTCACCGGTGTGCGACGACAAGCTCAAGGTGACGGTGAAGCGCACCCCGGGCGGCTACGGGTCCAACTGGATCTGCGACAACGTCGCGGAGGGCGACGTGCTGGAGGTGCTGCGGCCCTCGGGGCTGTTCACCCCCGCCTCGCTCGACGAGGACCTGCTGCTGCTCGCGGGCGGCAGCGGCGTCACGCCGGTGATGTCGATACTCAAGTCGTGCCTGCGCGGCGGGACCGGCTCGGTCGTGCTCGTCTACGCCAACCGGGACGAGAGCTCGGTGATCTTCCGCGACGAGCTGGTCGCGCTGGCCGCCGAGCACGGCGACCGGCTGACGGTGATCCACTGGCTGGAGTCGGTGCAGGGCCTGCCGACCGCGGCCGGCCTGGCCGGTCTGACCCGGCCGTACGCCGGGCTGGAGGCGTTCGTGTGCGGCCCCGGGCCGTTCATGGACCTGGCCGTGGACGTCCTGACCCGGCACGGCACGCCGCCCGAGCGCGTCCACGTCGAGAAGTTCGAGTCGCTGACCACCGACCCGTTCGCGGAGAGCGGGGTGGTGCTCGACTCGGCGGGCCCGGCGAGCACGGTCGAGGTCGAACTCGACGGCGAGACGCGGACCCTGGCCTGGCCGAAAGGCAACAAGCTGCTCGACGTGCTGCTGCAGGCCGGTCTGGACGCGCCGTACTCCTGCCGCGAGGGGTCGTGCAGCGCGTGCGCCTGCGTGCTGCTGGAGGGCGAGGTCGAGCTGGAGCACAACACGGTGCTCGACCGGCAGGACCTCGCCGACGGCCTGATCCTGGCCTGCCAGGCCATCCCGCTGAGCGACCGGCTCAAGGTCACCTACGACGGCTGACCTCGCGCAGCGCCCCACCGCTCCCACTCAGCGGGAGACCGGCGGGCGGGGCGGCGGTCATGACGCGACCCTTTGACCATCAGTAGGACACGAGGGAGGACCCCGATGCTGGACGAGGCGCTGCGGGCGGACGCGGCCGGGCGGCTGCGGGCGGCCGAGCGGGACCGGGCGCCGATCGAGCCGCTGACCGAGACCTACCCGGACATCGACGTGGTGGACGCCTACGAGATCCAGCTCGCGAACATCCGTAGGCGTCTGGCGGCCGGAGCCCGCGTGTACGGGCACAAGGTGGGGCTGTCCTCCCCGGTGATGCAGCGCATGATGGGCGTGGACGAGCCCGACTACGGCCACCTGCTCGACGAGATGGTGCTGTCGCAGGACGAGCCGATCGAGGCGGGACGCTACTGCTACCCCCGGATCGAGGTGGAGATCGGCTACGTGCTCGGGGCGAGCCTGCCCGGCGAGGGCTGCACCGAGGAGGACGTGCTCGCCGCGACCGAGTACGTCGTGCCGAGCATCGAGCTGATCGACAGCCGCATCAGGGACTGGCGAATCCGCCTGGCCGACACGATCGCCGACAACGCGTCCTCGGCCGGGGTGATCCTCGGCGACGCCCGGGTGAGCCCGAAGGGCCTCGATCTGGCCGACATCGAGGCCGTGCTGTACGCCGGTGACAGCACCGAGATCACCAGGGGTAACACCAGCGCGGTGCTCGGGAATCCCACCACCGCCGTGGCCTGGCTGGCCAGGAAGGTCGCCTCGTTCGGGGTCAAGCTCGAGGCCGGGCACGTCATCCTCCCCGGGTCCTGCACCAGGGCCGTGGACGTGCGCCCCGGCGACGTCTTCCGCGCCGAGTTCGCCGGGCTCGGCTCCGTGTCCGCTCGCTTCGAATAATCCGGATAAGAGGACTTCCATGACCAGAGCGACCGCCGCGATCGTCGGCTCGGGCAACATCGGGACCGACCTGATGTACAAGCTGCTGCGCTCAGAGCACATCGAGCCGCGCTGGATGATCGGCGTCGACCCCGACAGCTCCGGGCTGAAGCGGGCCGCCGACCGGGGGCTGATCACCTCGGCCGAGGGCGTGGACTGGCTCCTGGCGCAGGACGAGCGGCCCGACATCGTCTTCGAGGCGACCTCGGCGTACGTGCACAGGGAGAACGCGCCGAAATACCGCGAGCTGGGCATCCAGGCGGTCGACCTGACCCCGGCAGCGCTCGGGCCCGCGGTGGTGCCCGCCGTCAACCTCGGCGCCCACCTCGACGCCCCCAACGTCAGCCTGATCACCTGCGGCGGCCAGGCGACGATCCCGATCGTCCACGCTGTCTCGCGGGTCACCGAGGTCGCGTACGCGGAGATCGTGGCCAGCGTGGCCTCTCCGTCGGCCGGTCCCGGCACCCGCGCCAACATCGACGAGTTCACCAAGACGACCGCGCGCGGCATCGAGACGATCGGCGGCGCCGCGAAGGGCAAGGCCATCATCATCCTCAACCCGGCCGAGCCGCCGATGCTCATGCAGGACACGATCTTCTGCTCGATCCCCGTCGACGCCGACCGGGACGCCGTCGCGGCCTCGATCAAGCAGGTCGCCGCCGAGGTCGCCTCCTACGTGCCCGGATACCGGCTGCGGACCGAGCCCCAATTCCATGAGCCACAGTTCGACGACCCGACGGCGGTCAGCGGCGGGCTCGCCCGCGTCGCCGTGTTCGTCGAGGTCGAGGGCGCGGGCGACTTCCTGCCGCCCTACTCCGGCAACCTCGACATCATGACGGCCGCCGCCACCAAGGTCGGCGAGGGCTTCGCGCAGCGCATCCACGCATAAGGAGATCGACCATGCCCTACAGCGCCGACCTCGACATCAGGGTCACCGACTCGTGTCTGCGGGACGGCTCGCACGCCAAGCAGCACCAGTTCACCGTCGAGCACGTGCGGTCGATCGTGGCCGCGCTGGACGACGCGGGCGTGCCGGTCATCGAGGTGACGCACGGCGACGGCCTCGGCGGCTCGTCGTTCAACTACGGATTCAGCCACACCCCAGAGCAGGAGCTGATCAAGGCGGCGGTGGCCACGGCCAAGCGCGCGAAGATCGCGTTCCTGATGCTGCCCGGCGTCGGCGTCAAGGACGACATCCGCGAGGCCGCCGACAACGGCGCGAGCATCTGCAGGATCGCCACCCACTGCACCGAGGCCGACGTCTCGATCCAGCACTTCGGCCTGGCCAGGGAGCTCGGCCTGGAGACGGTCGGGTTCCTGATGATGTCGCACAGCCGGCCGCCGGAGGTCCTGGCCGAGCAGGCCCGGATCATGGCCGACGCCGGCTGCCAGTGCGTGTACGTCGTCGACTCGGCCGGGGCGCTGATCATGGAGCAGACGAGCGACCGGATCGCCGCGCTCGTGGCCGAGCTGGGGGACGACGCCCAGGTCGGCTTCCACGGCCACGAGAACCTGGGGCTCGGGGTGGCCAACTCGATCCTCGCCGTACGGGCAGGGGCGAAGCAGATCGACGGGTCGGTGCGGCGGTTCGGCGCCGGTGCCGGCAACACGCCGCTGGAGGCCTTCGCCGCCGTCAGCGACAAGCTCGGCATCCGCACCGGCATCGACACCCTCAAGATCATCGACGCTGCGGAGGACGTGGTCCGCCCGATCATGGACGGCGAGTGCCTGCTCGACCGGCTGACCCTGACCATGGGCTACGCGGGCGTCTACTCCAGCTTCCTCAAGCACGCCGACCGTCAGGCGAGGAAGTACGGCGTGTCCGGCGCCGAGATCCTCATGGAGGCCGGCCGCCGCAAGCTCATCGGCGGACAGGAAGACCAGCTCATCGAAATCGCAGTCGCCCTCGCGGCGAAGAAGTGAGAAAAGCCATGGCCAACCCGGTACTCGAAGCGATCACACAGCGGGCCGACGAGATCAGCGCGCTCGGCCCCTCCAACGAGGCGCTGTGCCGGCTGGACGACCAGGCGGCCAAGGTGCTGCGGGAGGCGGGCGTCATCCGGATGCTCCAGCCGAAGACCCACGGCGGCTTCGAGTTCCACCCGCGCGACTACGCCGAGACAATCATGAAGCTGGCCAGCCTCGACGGATCGACCGGCTGGGTCGCGGGCGTCGTGGGCGTGCACCCCTGGGAGATGGCGTTCGCCGACCCCCGCGTCCAGCAGGAGATCTGGGGCGAGAACCAGGACACCTGGATCGCCTCGCCGTACGCGCCGATGGGCATCGCCCGGCCGGTCGACGGGGGCTACATCTTCAACGGCCGCTGGCAGTTCTCCTCGGGCACCGACCACTGCGACTGGATCTTCCTCGGCGGCATGCTCGGCGACGCCGAAGGCAAGATGGCCCAGCCGCCGACCTCGCTGCACCTCATCCTGCCCCGGTCCGACTATGAGATCGTCGAGGACTCCTGGAACGTCGTCGGTCTGCGCGGCACCGGCAGCAAGGACATCATCGTCAAGGACGCGTTCGTTCCCGACTACCGCGTCATTCCGTACAACAAGGTCGTGGACGGCAGCCAGGCCAGGGAGGCGGGGCTGACCAACCCGCTCTACCACCTGCCGTTCTCCGCGGCGTTCCCGCTCGGCATCACCGCCTCGGTCATCGGGATCGCCGAGGGCGCGCTCGCGCAGCACATGGCGTACCAGAAGGGCCGCGTGCAGATCACCGGCACCAGGATCAAGGACGACCCGTACGTCCTGTACGCGATCAGCGAGGCGGCGGCCGAGATCGCGGCGGCGCGGGCGGCTCTGCTCGACAACGCCTCGCGGATGTACGACATCGTGGCCTCCGGCCGCGAGGTGACCTTCGACGAGCGGGCCGTGGGCCGCCGCACCCAGGTCCAGGCGGCCTGGCGCGCGGTGCGGGCGATGGACGAGATCGTGGCGCGGTCGGGCGGCAACGCGATGCGCGTGGACAACCCGATCCAGCGCTTCTGGCGGGACGCCCACGTCGGGCTGGCCCACGCGATCCACGTGCCCGGCTCGGTCTTCCACGTCTCCGCGCTGACGCAGCTCGGCATCGAGCCGCCGCACGGGCCGATGCGCTCGATGATCTAGCACCGGGCGAGGCCGTCAGGCCTGGGCGAACATCCGGTCGTAGCCGCCGGAGTGCCGGCGGCCCGCCATGAAGCCCAGGAACCGGCGGACGAACTCGCCCCGGGTCAGCCGCTCGCCGGCGTCGCCGCCGCCCGGGTCGTGGTCGAACGCCGTGCGGAAGAGAGCCTGGTACTCCCGCGCGTCGATGACCTGGTCGTCGTCCGTGTCGGTGACGTCGAACAGGACCTCGGCGATCCTGATGAGGGCGGAGCCCGCCATGGCGGCGGCGGCCGCGGCGTACTCGTGGCCGGTGATGCGTCCGTCGCCGTCGGTGTCCAGCTCTTTCTGCAGCTCGCGCCACCAGTCGGCGAAGGCGGCGAACAGGCGGTCCTCGTCCTGGGCGTCCAGGTCGAGACGGGTGGCGATCTCCCGGGCCATCGCGGCGAGGTCGGGCCAGTCGAGGTGGCCGTCGCCGGTCTGGTCCAGGACCTCGGAGAAGAACCGCGAGGCGGAGCGCAGCGCCGAGTCGCCGTCGGCCGCCGTCTCCGGATCGGGCGTGAGCAGGCGCAGGAGCGCCCCCGCCTTCGCCGCGCCCCGGCGGAGCCCGTCCAGCACAGGCAGCCCGTCCAGCAGGGGCAGCCCGGCCGGCGCGCCGCCGTTCCGCTGCGGGGCGTACGCGGGGTCGAGCACGGTCATGACCGTGTCGAGCCGCGTCCACGCCTCCGGCAGAACCCGGGTCGCGAGCCGGGTGGACAGGTAGGCGGCGTGCATCAGCGTGCGCGTGCCCGGCAACTCGGCGAGCCCCAGGCGCGCGCGGAGCGACTCGGGCAGCGACGCCACGATGACCGCGGTGGCCGCGGGACTGGCAAGCGCCCTGCCCGCCGCCCACACGGCCGGCCGGTCGCGGAGCAGCGGGGGAGCGGGCACCTGCGCGAACAGGCGGTCGAGGACGATGTGGACCGCTTCGGTGTTCTCCAGCCGCTCCTCGACCACGGACGCGTAGTAGCGCCAGAACTTCCGCACCGTGGGCGGAAGCTTGCCCCCGTAGGGGTCCATCAGGGCGAGGAACGCCTGGAACTCGGCGTACAGCCGGTCCAAGGTGGGGCCGTCGACGGACTCGCCGCTCAGCCGGCACATCGTGACCGTGGACTCGAAGAGCGTCGCCACCACCCAGGCACGCGCTTCGGAATCCGCGGCGTTGAACGGGCGGCCCTCGGCGTCGGTGCCGGTGATGCGGGCGTGCAGGCGGTTGAGCCGGGCCGCCTCCCGCTGCCGGACCCGCGCGTCGGGGTCGACCATCCGCTGTGAGCTGAGCACGGTGTTGCGCAGCCGCCGCCAGGGGTGCGCGACGAAGGTCGAGTTGGTGATCAGTGCGGCGCCGATCTGCGGGTGCGCCGCCTCCAGGACGATGGCCCGGGTCGCCACCAGCCCCCAGCGTGCCTGCCGGGTCAACCGGTAGAGCATCGATCCAGGGCCGAGCGGATCGGCGTCGGTTCCGGCTGCTGCTGCGTCGCTCATCGACATCCCTTTCCTGTAGGAGCCGGCGCCTGTACGCCGCCGAACCGGCGGTCGCGCCGTCGGTAGACCTCCAGGCATTCCCAGAAGTGCTCGGCCCGGAAGTCGGGCCACAGCACAGGGGGAAAGACCCATTCGGCGTACGCCACCTGCCAGAGCATGAAGTTGGAGATCCGCTGTTCTCCGGAGGTGCGGATGACCAGGTCCACCTCCGGCATATCGGGGTGGGGCAGCCGGCGGGCGAAACTCTCCTCGGTGACCTGCTCGGGCGGCACCCCGTCGCGGATCAGCGACCGGGCGGCCTCGACGATGTCACGGCGGCCGCCGTGATCGAACGCCACCGTCAACGTCATCCGCCGGTTGTCGCGGGTCAGCGCCATCAGGTCGGCGATGTCCCTGGCCAGCGCGGGCGGGATCCGCGGATCGGTGACCCCGAGGAACCGGCAGCGGATCCCGCGTGTGTGCAGTGCCAGGGCGTGTTTCCGGATGGCGCGCCGCACCAGCCGCAGCAGGACGTCGACCTCGGCGGCCGGCCGCCGCCAGTTCTCGGTGGAGAAGGCGTAGAGGCTCAGCCACTCGACGCCGGCCGTGTGGGCCGCCTCGATGACGTCGATCACGGCGGCCTCGGCCGCCCGATGCCCCGCGGTGCGGGGCAGCGACCGCTGCGCGGCCCACTGGCCGTTCCCGTCCATGACACAGGCGACGTGACGAGGGATACCTCTCACCCCACCCGCCCTACCGAAGTCACTCGTCGAATCCCTCCGGAGAGGGACTCTTTCACAGAAGGTGACGCGGTGAACACTGATCGTTGGTAATCGCGGCCCCTGCGTGTCCGGCAGGGCGGCCCGGGCCGGTGTCGAGCCAGGTAAAGACGTGTTTTGTCCTGTTTACACCATTCTGGTGGTGTGTGTACCTTTAGGGCACACGGAATGGGTAACCGACCGACTTCCGCCGTCGTAACCCTTGCCGTGTCGTTGCCCGGACCGCGCGATGACCGCGCGGCCGCCGAATCCGCGTCATGCGGAGCCGGGGACCCACTCTCTTCGGGGTGAATCGGCGCGCAGGCCCCCCAGATGCGCCCGTAGGGCACTTCCTGCCCGAACCCGTCAGCTAACCCGGTAGGCGGCATGGAAGCAAGGAGTCAACCCCACATGTCCAGCCATCGGCTCTCCCTCGGGAGCCGGCCCTCCCGCCGGCGCCTGCGCTCCGCCCTCGCGGCGGCGACCTTCGCGATGTCGGCCGCCACGGCCACCGTCACGGCGGCCGTCGTCCTGCCCGCCCCTGCCTACGCGAACCCGCACACGTACGGCCAGGACGTCTCCGGCTACGAGGCCGACCACGACTGGATGAACAGCCGCGCGCAGTTCGGCTTCATCAAGGCCACCGAGGGGACCTCGTGGACCGACTCGTCCTTCCCCCGCCACTGGCGGGAGTTGGAGAAGAAGGGCATCGTCCGCGGCGTCTACCACTACGGCCATCCCTCCAACGACCCCATCGCCGAGGCCGACCACTTCCTCGAGGTGGTGAACGCGCAGCCGAGCAAGCCCGGCGACATCCTGGTGCTCGACCTGGAGACCAGCGACGGCGAGTCCGTCGAGCACGTCAACCAGTGGGCCAAGACCTGGCTGGAGTACGTGACGGCCAAGACCGGGACCAGGCCGATGTTCTACAGCGGCTGGAACTTCGCCAACGAGTACGGCCACGGCCTCGGCCAGTACCCGCTGTGGGTGGCCCACTACAGCAAGGCCCCGGGCGACATCACGCCGCCCGCCGACTGGAAGTCCTGGGCGATCCATCAGTACACCGACTCGCCCATCGACCAGAACGTCTCCGCGCTGACGCCCCTCCAGTTGCGCGCGCTCGGCCGTCCGTAGCCGTACGGGCCCCGGGGCGGGACACCCCGCCCCGGGGCCTGGCCCGGCCGATCAGATCACGTCAGACCACCGCGCCGGAGCCGTCGCGCCGTACGGGCCTGGCACGCGGGGCGGCGGGAGCCGGTGGCGGCTGCGTGGTGCGCCTCTCCAGCGCGATCGCCGCCGGCCCGGCCACGAACGACGACGACAGCGTCCCCACGATGATGCCGATCAGCAGGGCGATGGCGAAGTCGCGCAGTGAGTCGCCGCCGAACACCGCCAGCGCCGCCAGGATGAACAGCGCCCCCAGCCCGGTGTTGACGGTGCGCGGCACGGTCTGCAGGATCGCGGTGTTCACCACGCGGCCGAACGGTTCGCCGCGCCGCACCGGCCACAGCTCGCGTACCCGGTCGAACAGCACGACCTTGTCGTTGACCGAATAGCCGATGATCGTGAGCATCGCGGCCAGGAACACCCCGTCGATCGGCTTGCCCATCCAGGCGAACGCTCCGACGACGACGGCCGCGTCCACGAACAGCGCCGCCACGGCCGCCGTGCCGAACGTCCACCGGAACCGGAACGCCAGGTAGACGAGCTGCGCGGCGAGCGCGACGGCGAGCGCGATGAGCGCGTTGCGGCGCAACTCCTCGCCGAGGCTCGGCCCGATGAGCTCGTCACGCTGCTTGGTGACCTCGCCCACGCGCCGGTCGAGCGCCTCCTCCATGCGGACCACGTCGTCGGCGCCGATCTGCCCGGTGCGCACCGAGATCGCGTCGTCCGACTGCTGCACGACGGCCGAGGGGAACCCGGCGTCCGCCACCGCCTGTCTCGCCGTGGCGACGTCGACCGGCCTGCTCGTGCCGAACTCGACGATCCGGCCGCCGGTGAACTCGACGCCGTAGTTCAGCCCACGGGTGACCAGCCCCGCCCCCGCCAGCACGAGCAGCCCGGCCGCGACGGCGAGCCACAGCCGCCTGCCGCGCATCAGGTCCGGGTCGCGCCGGGTCAGCCAGGTCCTGACCCGGCCGATCGAGCCGATGCCGGAGGCCCGGGGGCCGATCCTGCCGATCAGGGCGGCGACGAGCACCCGGGTGATCAGCATCGCCGAGACCAGCGAGGCGAGCACGCCGATGGCCAGCGTCACGCCGAAGCCCTTCACCGGCCCGGAGGCGAGCCAGAACAGCAGCCCCGCGGCGAGCAGGGTGGTGATGTTGGAGTCGGCGATCGCGCTCCAGGCGTTCTTGAAGCCCCGGTCGAGGGCCGCCTTGAGGCCGCGGCGGGGCGCCGCGCCGTACTCCTCCCTGGCCCGTTCGAAGACCAGCACGTTGGCGTCCACCGCCATGCCGATCGCGAGTACGAACCCGGCCAGGCCGGGCAGCGTGAGCGTTGCTCCCATGGCCACGAGCCCGGCGTACGAGATCAGGCCGTAGCAGGCGAGCGCGACCGCGGCCAGCACGCCCACCAGCCGGTAGACGACGCCGATGAACACCGCGGTCAGGATCACCCCGACGACGCCGGCCTTGGCGCTCGCCGCGATGGCGTCGGCGCCGAGGGTCGGGCCGACCGTCCGCTGCTCGACCAGGTCCAGCGGCACCGGGAGCGAGCCGCCCTTGATCAGCACCGCGAGGTTCTGCGCCTCCTGCGGCGTGAACGACCCGGTGATCTGCGTGGTGCCGCCGGAGATCCCCGCGTCGCAGGCCACCGAGTCGGCCACCTGCGGTGAGGAGATGATCGCGTTGTCGAGGACGATGGCGACGCGGCGCTTGTGGTCGCCGACCGGCGCGCAGGCCGCCTTCCCGGTCAGCTCCCGCCAGGGGCCGGGCTCCTTGAAGTCGATCGTGACGAACCAGCCGGGCCCCATCTGGGGGTCGCTGCGCGCGGCGGCGTCGGTGACGCCGGCCCCGCTGAGGGCGACCGGGCCGAGCTTCAGCTTCTGGCCGCTCTCGTCGGCGACCGCGTCCTTGTCGCCGTCCTCGGCGGGACCGAGCACCGGATGGAAGTTGAGCTGAGCGGTCTTGCCGATGACCGCGGCGGCCTCGCGCGGGTCGAGCACACCGGGCAGTTCGACGATGATCCGCCTTTCGCCGGAGCGGACCAGGGTGGGGTCGACGACTCCGAGGGCGTCCGCCCTGCGCCGGAGCACGTCGAGGGCACGGTCGGTGGCGTCGGCGTCCGCCTTGACCGTGGAAGAGTCCTTCGTCTCGAAGACGAGCTGGGTGCCGCCGCGCAGGTCGAGACCGAGACGCGGGGCCATGGTGAGGGCGAGCAGCAGTGAGGTCGCGATGACGGCGAGCGCCGCCACCGCGCGCCACAGGGGCGCACGGGACATGAAGCCTCCACAGGCGTACGAGCGGGAAAGGTCTCAGTACGCGGTGGAGGGAGGAGCGCGCGCCGAGGCGGCCCGGCGCGGGCACTGTGCGGGCAGGCCGTCGCGGTGCGGCCCGGCCCGGGTGACCCGGGTGCCGCCGCGCGGCGTCGCCGGGTTGGGCAGCACGACCGGCCCGCCGGACACGCCGGGACCGCTCGCGCCCGCCTGGACCCGGGGCGGGTCGCCCTGGGCCGGCCGCGTGGCGTGCGCCGGAGGGCACATCCGCGTGTCGGTGATCCGGGCGCTTGCGGTGTGGTGGCCCGCTGTTTGGTGGCCCACTGTTTGGAGGCCCGCCGCGCGGTGCGGCGTCTCCCACGCGGACACGGACGCGGACACGGACGCGGACGCGGGAACCCCGCCGGCGGTCAGGAAGATCGCGTGCAGCAGGAGCAGCAGCGCGGCGGTCAGCCTGCGTCGCACGAGCCTTCCCTCCCTTCCGCACGGCTCGGCCCTCTCTCACGAGACCCGGTCTTCCGGCCACCGTAGCGAGTTCCGCGCCCGGGTGCCGCATCCCGTGCCGGTGGGAACGGCATCCGGGGGGGAACGGAGAACGCACCCGGGCGGACGGGAATGGTTTCGGAGAACGGGTACACACAGCGAATGGCGGAAATCGGGCGCGGACCGATCGGGAGAAACGGGCAGCGGGAAACGCAGATGACCGTTTCGCGAAGGTGGGTTATGGTCGGTCTCATGGCGACCTCACGACGTGGCACGTGCGGGTCCACCGCCTTCACGTTGGTGGTGGGCCTGCTGATGCTTGCCCTCGCGCTGGTCGCATCCACGCCCGCCTGGTATGGCGGAGATCCCGCCCAGCGCGCGCCGCAGGCCGCCGCCGAGGTGTGGACGCCGGGGGCGTGGACGCCGCAGTCGGCGACCCTGCCCACGGGCGCCGCCGGTCCCGAGCATCTGCCGTTCCCGTTCCGGCCGCGCACCGCGGCGGCCGCACCGGCGGCTCCCGTCTCCGCATCGGTGCAAGCCCGGCACCACGAGGACATCGTCCTCAGTCCACAACAGACCGGGCACCGCACCGCCGGCTCGCGCAGCCCACCACAGGCCCTGTGACACGAGCTCGCTCGGGGCGCGCCGGAACCGCGGCACCGTCCCGGTCCTCGTCGTCGCACGCCTGACCCGTCCCCGGCCGCACCGGCCCGGCGCGTCAGGCGACCGGCGACGCGACCGGTGACCCGGTGCCCGTTTTCGCGCACCCGCACCCCGCCGTCCCGCCTCGGCCGCCCGGGCGGGCGGTCGTCCCGTGTTCCGGCTCCGCGGGGTCGCCTTCCGAGCCCTTGACCACCATCACGCGGGTCCGCCCGCGTACTCGTCTCGCGCACCAGCACCGGTGCGTCGATGGCGCGCGTGCTCGCGCGCCAACCTCATCCCTCACCTGGAGTGATGCCGCTTATGGCAGAGATCAGGTCGCCGCGCCTCCTCATGGAGGAGTGCCGGCGGTACACCGCGCAGCTGTCCGAGCTGCGCATGCTGCTCGAGGAGCGGCTCCACGCCGCCCGGGCCGAGCTGGCCCGGACCCGTCCGTCCGCCGTGCGCGTACGGCAGGCGCGTCTCGACGTCGCCGCGATCGAGGCGGCACTGGAGCGGATGGACCGGGGCCTCTACGGCACCTGCACCCGATGCGAGGCGTTCCTGCCGCTCGACCGGCTCCGGCTCGCGCCCCACGTGCAGCAGTGCGCCTCCTGCGCCGGCGAGACCCGGTTGTCGGCATGACGGTCATGACCGGCGTGACCGGTGTCAACGGGAGGAGGGGCGGGGGAGCGGCTCTGGCCCTCGACCTCGGCACCGCGCGGACCCGGCTGCTGCTGTCCGGCAGCACGGCGATCAAGGAAAGGCCCTCGGCGTGCGGCGGTCCGGGGACGGCCCGCCAGTGGCCCGTGCGGCACGGCATGGTCGCCGACATGCCGGCCTGCGCCCGGCTGGTCCGCACGGCGCTGGGCGACGCCGTGACCGAGCGGCACCCGTCCCTCGATCTCGTCCTGCTCGGCGTGCCCGTCGCGGCCTCCCGGCTGGACCGGCGGGCGGCGTACGCGGCGGTCAGCAGCGCCGCCCGCTGCCGGGTGAGGATCGTCGAGGAGCCGCTCGCCGCGGCGGTCGGCTGCGGCGTGGACATCGCCGACCCGAGGCCCCGGCTCCTGCTCGACGCGGGGGCGGGGATCGCCGAGGCCGTCGTCATCCGGGCCGGCGAGATCGCCGACGCGGGCGCCGTACAGGTCGCCGCGGGCGACCCGGCCGAGGGCACCGGCTGCCCGCCGTACGCGCGGGAACGGGTCGTGGCGATGGTCGCCGACCTGATCGCGCGCGTTCCCGCCGCGCTGCGGGCCACCGCCCGGCAGCAGGGCCTGCTGATCACGGGCGGCGGCGCCCGCGACCCCGAGCTGGCCCGCAAGCTCTGCGCGGAGCTGCGGATCACCGTCAGCCCCGCGGCCGATCCCGCCAACGCGACCGTCAGAGGGCTGGCCTGCCTGCTGTCCACGGTCGAGCACCGCACCTCCGGCACTTCCGGCACCTCTGCCATCGGACGAAAGGACGTCGACGATGACCACCAGTGACGAGTTCACCGCGATCAGCGAGCCGCAGACGCAGGCGATGCGCGCCGACCTGGAGGAGCAGCTCCAGTGGCGTGAGGTGCAGCTGCGCGACTTGCGGGCCGCCGTCGACGGCGGCAACGATGACACCGCCAGGCTCGCCCTGCTCGCCGACGTCGCCGCCACCGAGCGGGCGGTCGCCGAGCTGCGCAAGGCGCTGGAGCGGATCGAGGAGGGGAGTTACGGCCGGTGCGCCGACTGCACCGCGGTCATCCCGTTCGGCCGGCTGAAGATCCGGCCCATGGCCCGTTACTGCATCGCCTGCCAGCGGCGCCACGAGGCCCGCTGACGCCGGCGCGCCCGCTCCGCCACCGCCCACCGGTGCGGAGCGGGCGCGCCCGCGGGCTTCAGGAGGCGTCGAGGTCGGGCGCCCACGCCACGCCGTTGATGTGCGCGCCGCCGTCCACGAACAGCGTGTTGCCGGTCAGGTAGCGGGCGTCCTCGCCGGCCAGGAACAGCACGACCGGAGCGATGTCCAGCTCGGGATCGCCCATCCGGCCCATCGGGTTCGACCGGCCGGCCGCCGCCTCGAGCTCGGGGTTCTCGGCCATCCTGCGGGCGAAGGCCGCGCTCTTCGCGCCCGGGCAGACCGCGTTCACCACCACGCCGGTCGGCGCCCACTCCCGGGCCGCCGTACGGGTGAGCGTGCGCAGCGCCTCCTTGGCGGAGTTGTACTCCAGCGTGCCCATGTGGGCGTTGACGCCGTTCAGGGAGCACATGTTGACGACCCGGCCCCAGCCCTGCCGCTTCATGTGCGGGAACGCGGCACGCATCGCCCAGAACGGGCCGTAGTAGCCCATGGCGAAGCCGCGGTCGAGCTGCTCGTCGGTCTTGTTCTCCACCCGGCCCATCGGCCCTACGCTGCCCCAGGCGTTGTTGACCAGGATGTCGATCCGCCCCCACGCCTCGGCGGCGGCCTCGACCATCGCCTCGACCTGGGCCCGGTCGGTGACGTCGGTGCGGACGAACCTGGCGTCGGCGCCGAACTCGGCGGCCAGTTCCCGGGCGGTCCGCGTGCCGGTCTCCTCGTCGATCTCCGCCACCAGCACCTTCGCGCCCTCGGCGGCGAAGCGGCGGGCCACGCCCCTGCCGATCCCGTCGCCCGCGCCCGTGATGATGGCCGTCCGCCCGGCCAGCCGCCCGTCGCCCATGTGCCCGCCCTTCCATCGCCGGAAACGCGAGAGGTTAGCCGTCCCCGCCGCCGCGAGCCGGGCCGCTTCCGATCAGTGGGACGGGCCGGTCAGGTCGTCAGGCCGAGGTCGGAGGCGGGGTCGAAGCCCCGTACGGCAGCGGGCCCGCCGGGGACTCTCACTCAGCGGGAGGGCGGGGGCGGCCGGGCGCGGGGTCTGTCACGGTGGGGAGCGACGCTCGGCCCCCCGACCGGCAGATTGGATTGAGCACAAGTGACGCAGATCCGAGGACTCGGCTACCTCAAGGTCCAGACGCGTGACATCGGGCGCTGGCGCGAACTCCTCATCGACGGGCTCGGCTTCGCCGAGGGGTCCGGACCGGACCCGGACGGTCTGTACCTGCGCATGGACGAGCGCCGCGCACGCCTCGCCGTGCTGCCCGGCGACACCGACCGGGTGCTCGCGGTCGGCTGGGAGGTGCGCGACCAGTTCGCGCTCGCCGCCGTCGGCAGGGCCGTCGAGGCGTCCGGCACGCCGGTGAAGGTGCTCTCGGAGGAGGAGTCCGCCGAGCGCGACGCCGAGGCGGTCATCGCCTTCACCGACCCCGCGGGCGTTCCCGTCGAGGTCTTCTTCGGCCCCGTGCTCGACCACAGCCCGGTCGTGACCGGCCTGGGCCAGCGCTTCGTGACCGGCGCGCAGGGGATGGGCCACGTCGTGGTGCCCACCACCGCGATGGACGAGACCGTCTCCTTCTACACCGAGGTGCTCGGCTTCCTGCCCCGGGGGGCCATCAAGATGGGCGGCGGGAAGCCGCCGTACCGCCGGGTGCGTTTCATGGGCGTCAACCAGCGCCACCACAGCCTCGCGGTCTGCCCCGCCGGGTACGCCGGCGACCCCGGCCTGGTGCACCTGATGGTCGAGGTGGACAGCCTGGACGCCGTGGGCATCGCGCTCGACCGGGTGCGCAGGTCGGGCTTCTCCATCTCCTCCACCCTCGGCCGGCACACCAACGACAAGATGGTCTCCTTCTACGTCCGCGCCCCCGGCGGCTGGGACATCGAGTACGGCACCGAGGGCATGCTCGTCGACGAGACGTACTACACGGCCGAGGAGATCACCGCCGACAGCTACTGGGGCCACGACTGGTCGGGCTCCGAGCCGCTGGCCACCTTCGTGCCGAAGAAGTGAGTGAGCCGCCGATGACTCCCCGGCCGTCGGTCGAGCCCGTACCCGCGGCCTCCGTCGCCGCGTTCGACCACGAGTGCGACGTGCTCGTCGTCGGTTTCGGCTGCGCCGGCGCGGCCGCCGCGTACGAGGCCGCCGCGGCGGGCGCGGACGTGCTGGTGCTGGAGCGCGCGGGCGGACCGGGCGGCTCGTCCGCGATGTCCGGCGGCGAGCTGTATCTCGGCGGCGGCACCGCGATCCAGCGGGCCTGCGGCTTCGAGGACGACCCGGGCACCATGTTCGCCTACCTCACGGCGGCGCTCGGCCCGCACGCCGACGAGGAGAAGCTGCGGCTGTACTGCGAGGGCAGCGTCGAGCACTTCGAGTGGTTCCGGGCCAGGGGCGTGCCGTTCAACGAGTCGTTCTTCGACGCGCCGAGCTGGATGCCCCCGACGACCGACGGCCTGATGTGGCTCGGGGAGAACGCCTGGCCGTACAACACCGTCGCGCGGCCGGTGCCGCGCGGCCACCGCCCGGCAGTCGAGAGCTGGGGCGGCCGGCTGCTGATGGACAGGCTGGTGGAGGCGGCGCGGGCGGCCGGAGCCGCCTGCCACGCGGACACCCGCGCCACCAACCTGGTGGTCGGAGGCGACGGCCGGGTCACCGGGGTCGTGGCCCGCCGGTACGGCGAGGAGGTGACCTACCGCGCCCGCAGGGGAGTGGTGCTGACCACCGGCGGGTTCGTCGACAACGAGGAGATGCTCGCCGACCACGCTCCGGTGCTGCTCGGGCACGGCAAGGTCAGCGACGGCCTGGACGACGGCGGCGGCATCCGCATGGCCACCGCGCTCGGGGCGGCCACCCGCCGCATGGGCGAGGTCGAGATCGCGATGACCGCGCTGCCCGCGATGCTGGTGCGCGGCATGCTCGTGAACGGGCTCGGCCGGCGCTTCATCAACGAGGACGTCTATCCCGGCCTGTTCAGCGTCGCCGCCGTACGGCACCAGCCCGCGCCGTACTGGGCGATCATCGACGAGGAGGGCTACGAGGACATCCCCGCGCGGGACCTGTGGGGCGTGCGCCCGGTCTTCGTGGCCGAGACCCTCGCCGAGCTGGAGGAGTCGCTCAGCATGCCGCAGGGCGCGCTGGAGGACACCGTCGCGGTGTACAACCGGCACGCCGAGCGCGGCGAGGACCCCTACTTCCACAAGGACCCCAAGTGGCTGCGCCCGCTGAAGGGGCCGTTCGCCGCCGCCGATCCGCGGCTGGGATTCGGCATGGGCGACCGCGACAGCGCGGGCAAGGGGACCGGCGCCGCCGGCTTCACGCTCGGCGGCCTGTGCACGACCGTGGACGGCGAGGTGCTGAACCAGTCCGGGCGGCCGATCCCCGGCCTGTACGCCGCGGGACGCGCCTCCTCCGGCATCCACGGCGAGGGATACGTCAGCGGCACCTCTCTCGGCGACGGCACCTTCTTCGGCCGCCGCGCCGGCCGCGCGGTCGCCAAGGAGGCGTGATGAACCGGTTCGACGGCAAGAACGTGCTGCTCACCGGGGCGGCGTCGGGCATCGGGCGGGCCACCGCCGTACGGCTGCTGGCCGAGGGCGCCACGGTGTTCGCGGTGGACCGGGACGAGGACGGGCTCGCGGAGACCGGGAAGCTGGCGGGGACGGACCGGTTCATCCCCCACCGGGCGGACCTGGCGGAGGAGACGGCGGTGGTGTCGGCCGCCGCCGCGGCCGTCGCCCGCCTCGGCCGGGTGGACGTGCTGGCCAACGTCGCCGGAGTGCTACGGGTCACCCCGCTGGAGTCGGTGGGGCTCGACGACTACCGGACCATCTTCGCGGTCAACGTGTTCGCCCCTGTCACGCTCTGCCGGGAGGTGCTGCCGCACATCCCGGACGACACCGGGGTCATCGTGAACGTCACCTCGACGGCGGCGACGAAGGCGCACCCGTGGATGACCGGATACGCCGCCTCCAAGGGCGCGCTGCTGTCGTTCTCGATCAGCCTCGCCGCCGAGCTCGCGTCGCGGCGGATCCGCGTCGTCCCGGTCTCGCCCGGCGGGGTCGCCACGCCGCTGACCGCCAAAAGGGAGACGTTCGCCGGCGTCGACACGTCGTGGTACGCGCGCACCTATCCCCTCTGGGGCAGGCCCGGCCGCCCCGAGGACATCGCCGGGACCATCGCGTACGCGGCCTCGGCCGACGGCGCCTACCTCAACGGCGTCGAGGTCCGCGTGGACGGCGGCTCGCACAGCTGACCGCCGTCCCGGCCCCGGACATGCAGGGCACGCCGGTCATGTCCGGTCGTACCAGGTGACGGTGGCCGGCGCCGCGGGCTGGGCCCCCGTGAGCTGGGCCCCGGTGAGTTGGGAACGGTACAGGCGGGCGTAGGCGCCTTCCGCCGCCAGGAGCTCGTCGTGTGTACCCTGCTCGACGATCCGCCCCTCGTCCATCACGAGGATCAGGTCGGCGTTCCGAATGGTCGACAGCCGGTGCGCGATGACGAAACCGGTGCGCCCGGCCCGCAGCGAGGTCATGGCCCGCTGCACCAGCACCTCGGTGCGGGTGTCGAGGGCGCTGGTGGCCTCGTCGAGCACCAGGATCGGGGGATCGGCCAGGAACGCGCGGGCGATGGTGACGAGCTGGCGCTCGCCCGCGCTGAGCCCCTCGCCGTCGTCGTCGACCACCGTGTCGTACCCGTCGGGCAGCGTGCGCACGAGGTGGTCGACGCCGGTCGCCCTGGCCACCTCGACGATCCGCTCGCGCGGCACGTCGCCGGCGCCGTACGCGATGTTGTCGGCGATCGTGCCGTGCCGCAGCCAGGTGTCCTGGAGCACCATGCCGATCCTGGCGCGCAGCTCCTGCCGGGGCACCCGGGCGATGTCCACCCCGTCCACCGTGATCCGCCCGCCCGTGACGTCGTAGAAGCGCATGAGCAGGTTGATCAGCGTGGTCTTGCCCGCGCCGGTCGGGCCGACGATCGCGACGGTCTGCCCCGGCTCCGCGACCAGAGAAAGGTCCTCGATCAGGGGACGATCCGGCGCGTACCGGAACGAGACGTTCTCGAACGTCACCCGCCCGGTGGTCGTGGCCGGAAGGTGGACGGGATCGGCGACGGGCTCCTCCTCGTCCTCGTCGAGCAGCTCGAAGATCCGCCCGGCCGAGGCGAGCACCGACTGCAGGAGGGTGGACATCGACGTGACCTGGTTCACCGGCTGCCCGAACTGCAGGCAGTACTGGATGAACGCCTGCACGTCGCCGACCGACAGCGCGCCGGCCGCCACCCGCAGGCCGCCGATGACCGCGACGAGCACGTAGTTGAGGTTCATGACGAGCGACATCGACGGGCCGATCAGGCTGGACAGCAGTTGTGCCCGGAACCCCGCGCGGAACACCGCGTCGTTGCGCTCGCCGAACTCCCGTACGGCCTGGCGCCGCCGGCCGAAGACCCTGACCAGGGCGTGCCCGGTGTAGGTCTCCTCGATGTGGGCGTTGAGCCGGCCCGTGGCCGCGAACTGCTCGGCGAACCTCGGCTGGGCCCGCCTGCCGACCGCCCTGGCCGCCACGACGGACAGCGGCACCATGACCACCGAGACCAGGGCGAGCAGCGGCGAGGTCCACACCATCATCACCAGCACGCCGACGAGCGTGAGCAGCGCGGTGACCGCCACGCTGAGCACCTGCTGCAGTGTCTGGCCGACGTTGTCGACGTCGTTGGTGGCGCGGGAGAGCACGTCGCCCCGCTGCCGCCCGTCGAAGTAGGCCAGCGGCAGCCGCGCGAGCTTGGCCTGGGTCCGCTCCCGCAGCCGGAAGACCAGCCGCTGCGCGATGGTCGCGGTCGTCCGCTGCTGGACGAAGGAGAGGAGGAACGCGGCCAGGTAACAGGCGAGGGCGCCCAGCAGGACCCGGCCGGTCGCGGCGAAGTCCACCCGGTGGTGCCCGGACACGGCCGACAGCACCAGGTCGGTGGCCGCGCCCAGCAGCCGGGGGACGGCCACGGTCAGGGCCACGGACCCGGCCGCGCAGGCCAGGGCGGCCACGGCGAGCGGGAGTTCGGGGCGGGCGGTCTCCAGCAGACGCCGGACGGCGCCTCGCTTCCGGGCTGTCATGCGGCCACCTCCTGGCCTGTCTGGGAGAACACGATCTCGCGGTAGGCGGGGCACGAGGTCATCAGCTCCTCCTGGGTGCCGGACCCGGCGACGCGGCCCTCGTCGAGCACCACCACGCGGTCGGCGTGCCGGATCGAGGAGATCCGCTGGGCGACCAGGACGACGGCGACGTCGCGGGTCTCCCGCGCCAGCGCGTCGGCGAGCGCCCGCTCGGTGAGCGGGTCGAGGGCGGAGAACGGGTCGTCGAGCAGCAGCACCCGGGGACGGGCGACCAGGGCCCGCGCCACGGTCAGGCGCTGCCGCTGGCCGCCGGACAGCGACGCGCCCCCCTGGCCGAGCGGCGTCTCCAGGCCCTCCGGCAGCGCCTCCACGAAGTCGCGCGCCTGCGCGGTCTCCAGCGCGTGCCACAGCTCGGCGTCGGTCGCCTCGGGCCTGCCGTACCTGAGGTTGCCGGCGATGGTCCCGGAGAACAGGTACGGCCGCTGCGGCACCAGCCCGACGACGCCGGCCGGCTCCTCCGGGGGCAGCGACGCGACGTCCGTGCCGTCGAGGAGCACCCGCCCGCCGGTCGGGTCGAGCAGCCGGGCCACGAGGTTCAGCAGGGTCGTCTTGCCCGAGCCGGTGGAGCCGACGACCGCGACGGTCTCGCCGGGGCGGACGAGGAGGTTCACGCCCCGCAGCACCGGCTCTTCGGCCCCCGGGTAGCGCACGTGCGCGTCGTGGACCTCCACCTCGCCCTTCCAGATCCGGCCCCGCCAGGCCCGATCGGTGCCGGTCGGCGGCTCCATCGGTTCGGTCCCGGTCTCCAGCACCTCGCGCACCCGGAGGGCGGAGACCCGGGCGCGCGGCGCTGCCAGGACGGTGAAGGTCGCGAGCAGGGCGGACCCCAGGATCACGGCCAGGTAGTTCAGGAACGCCACCAGCGAGCCCACCTGGGTGACGCCGTCGTCGACGAGGTGCCCGCCGAACCAGACGACCGCCACGCCGCAGAGGTTGCCGATCAGCATGCCGGCGGGATACATGACGGCCGTCAGCCGCGCCGCGCGTACGGCGGAGTCCTGTAGGGCGCCGTTGGCCTCGGCGAACCTGGCGTGTTCGCGGTCCTCGGCGGCGAACGCCCGGACGACCCGGACCCCGGCGATCTGCTCGCGCACCAGCCGGTTGACCTTGTCGACGCCGCGCTGCGTCGCCTGCGACAGCGGGGTGAGCCGGTGCAGGATCGCCCACAGGACGGCCGACAGCGCCGGCAGCGCGACCAGCAGCAGCGTGGACAGGCGCAGGTCCTGCCGCAGCGCCATGACCACCCCGCCGAGGAAGATCATGGGCGTGGCGGCCAGGCCGGTCAGCCCCATGAAGACCAGCGTCTGCACCTGCTGCACGTCGCCGACCGTGCGGGTGATCAGGGATGGCACCCCGAAGCGGCCCACCTCCCGGGAGGAGAACTCCTGGACCTTCGCGTAGACGGCGGCGCGCAGCTCGTGACCGAGGGCGGCGGCGGTCCTGGCGGCGAGGACGCCCACCACGGCCGAGCACAGGACCTGTGCCAGCGTCCCGGCCACCATGACACCGCCGAGACGCACGATCAGCCCGGTGTCGCCGCGCAGCACGCCGTCGTCGATGAGCGTGGCGTTGAACGTGGGCAGCAGGAGGGCGGCGAGCGCCTGCGCGATCTGGAGCACGGCGATCAGGGCGACGACGCCGCGACGGGGACGCAGGCCGGAGCGGAGCAGGGAGCCCATCTCAGCCCCCGTACGGCCGGGCCGCGCGCGCGTCGCGCAGGGCCCGCCCGAACCACACGAGCTCGTCGAGCATGACCTTGGCGGCGCCCTCCGGGCCAGCGGGGTCCTTCGGCCAGTTCCCCTCCGCGTCGAACAGCGTCCAGGGGCTCTGGAAGGCGACGGAGTCGCGGATCGTCACGGCGTGCAGCTCGGCGAAGACCAGCCGGAGCTGCTCGACGGCCCGCAGGCCGCTGGACATGCCGCCGTAGCAGACGAACCCGACGGGCTTGGCCGCCCACTCCCGGTGGTAGCTGTCGATCATCAGTTTGAGCGCGGCGGGGAAGCTGCGGTTGTACTCGGGGGTCACGACGACGAAGGCGTCCGCGGCCTCCACCCGGGGCCGCAGCCCGACGACCTCCTCCGGCCGCTCGCCGCCGAAGTGCCCGCGCAGCCCGTCGGGGAGCCGGGTCTCGGCCAGGTCGATCACGTCGAGCGCGAGGTCGTCGCGCCGCTCCGCCTGACCGGCGAACCAGTTCGCGACGAGGGGGGCCACCCTCCCGTCCCGGACGCTGCCGATGATCATCGCCACATTGAGCCGGGGTTCTCCGGGCATGGTTCCTCCACGAGGTGTGTACGGCGTACGCAACGAGTACACCGTACGCGCCGATGCGTACGGTGTACAAGTCCGAGTACGATGTACACATCGAACCGGGAGGAGCACGACGATGGCCGGGAAGAAAGCGGACGACACTGCCGACGACACTGGGGACGGCGCCCACGAGTCCATCTGGCAGCGGATGGAGCGCCCCGCCCGGCCTCCCCGCGCGGCGCTGACCCACGCGCAGATCGCCGCGGCGGCCGTGGAGATCGCGGACGCCGAAGGGCTCGACGCGGTCTCCATGCGCCGACTGGCCGAGCGGCTGGGCGTCGCCACCATGGGCCTCTACCGCTACGTGCGCGGCAAGGACGACGTGATCGAGCTGATGGTGGACGCGGTCTACGCCGAGGAGGCGCGGGCCGTGGAGGGCCGTGACTGGCGGGAGGTCCTGCGCGTGTCCGCCCTGCGGCTGCGCGCCCTCATCCTGCGCCATCCCTGGCTGGTGGAGACCACGGCCCAGACCGGGCCGCTGACCCCCAACTTCGTCGCGCGCACCGACCGGCTGCTCGCGTCGCTGGACGGCCTCGGCCTCGACCCCGACACGGCGATGACGGTCATCGGCACGGTCGGCGCGTTCGTCACCGGGGCGACCACCGCCAGGATCAGGATGGTCAGGCTGATGCGCAAGGAGGGCGCGGAGAAGATGGACGACCTGCGCACCCTCTACTCGTCGCGGATGAGGTGGCTGCTGGAGTCGGGCCGCTATCCGGCGTTCGAGCGCTACATCCGCGGCGGCGTCAGGAAGGACGACGACGACTGGCAGTTCGAGCTGGGGCTGGACAGCGTCCTCGACGGCATCGCCGCCCGGCTGAAGGTATGAAGACGACAGGCGGCCACCCGGGAGGGGTGACCGCCTGTCGTGGTGGCGAGCGCGTTCAGGAGCTGGGCGGGGGGATCATCCGCTTCGTCGCCTCGTGGGCCCTGCGGACCATCTCGGCCCGGGGGAAGCCGCTCCGCTTGCGGGCCGTCTCCTCGTTGCCGCCCGCGATCCAGACCGGGCCGTCGGCGAGGTGCTCCAGGCCCTCGCGCGCCACGTCGTCGGGCTCGGCCACGTTGAGACCGGGCAGGTCCATCCGGAGCCCGGCCCGCTCCATCGCCGGAGTGCGGGTGACGCCGAGGACGAGTTCGAGCACGTGCACGCCGTGCTCGCCCAGCTCCAGCCACAGTCCCTCCGCGAAGACGCGGCTGAACGCCTTGACCGCCGAGTAGACGCTGATCTGCGCCTGGCCCATGTATCCGGCGAGCGAGCCGACCAGGATGATGCCGCCGCGGCGGCGTTCCCGCATCAGCGCGCCGAAGTGATGGGTGAGCGCGAGCTGGGCGGTGATGTTGAGGTCGACGACCCCGCGCACCCGGTCGAGGTCGCCGGTCACGAACTCGTGGCCGTAGCTGTTGGCGCCCGCGTTGAAGATCAGCAGGCCCACCTCGACGTCGTCGGTCACCGAGCGGACGGCCTTGACCGCGCCCGGGTCGGTCAGGTCGAGCTCCAGCGTGCGCACCTCGACGCCCTTGGCCCTGACCTGCTCGGCCGTCTCGGCCAGCGGCCCGGGCTTGCGGGCGATGAGCACGAGGTCGAACCCGGCGTCGGCGAGCCGATGGGCGAACGACGCGCCCACTCCTTCGGATCCGCCCGCGACGACGGCCCAGGGGCCGTACACGTCCTTGTCGATCACGATTCCTCCGGTACGGCGATCTCGCCGTCGAGCGCGGCCTGGACGATGGAGTCCCGCAGCGCCGCGCAGCCGGGGAAGACTCCGGGCCCGGCGGCGCGGCGCTCCTGGCAGGTGCCGGCCGCGTCGGCGTTCCACTGGACGCTGGTCTGGTGCCAGCTCGCCTTGCGCACCTCGACCCCGGCGCCGCACCGCCTGCAGGTCACCGGCTGCATGGGCGCGTCGAGCAGCCGGTTGTCGGGGCGGATCGTCATGCGGGCCGGCCCGTGCTCGCCGAAAGCTCCGCGGCCTTGCGGGCGAGGTTCTCCTCGACCTCCTTCTTCCACGCCTCGACCGGGCGGGCGGTGTCGAGCTCGAACTCGAAGCGCTCCACCATCTCCGGCCTGACGTCGGCGACGTCCACGTAGAACTGCTCGTACCAGCGGCGCAGCTGGTAGACCGGCCCGTCCTCCTCGCACAGCAGCGGGTTGTCGATGCGGGCCTTGTTCTTCCAGATCTGCACGTCCTGGTCGAAGCCCTTGAGGATGAAGGAGCTCATCTTCCTGGCCATCTCGTCGGCCGCGGGCCCGGAGAGCTTGTCGGTGCGCTGCACGATGATCCCCGAGTGCAGCACGAACGAGTTCGCGTCGATCGGGTAGTGCGCGTTGATCAGGACCGAGTTGATGTCCATGGTGTCGTAGTGGTACGTCAGATCGTCGATCATGAAGGACGGCCCGTGGTACGACGCCACCGAGTCGTTGCCGAGCAGCCTCGGCTCGCCGTCCTTCGCGGGCGGGCGGGTGTCCTGGCGGCCGGTGCCCTTCATGATCTGCGTGGCGACGTGGCCCTCGAAGATGTTCTTGAAGTACGTCGGGAACGAGTAGTGGACGTAGAAGAAGTGCGCCATGTCGACGACGTTGTCCACGACCTCGCGGCAGTTGGTGTTCACGATGGTCTCGGTCCAGACCCAGTCGGTCCAGTCGTCCCGCGTCGCGCCCTCGATCCGGGGGATCGTGACCTCCGGCGGCGGCGGGTTGCCCTCCGGGTCGTTCCACACGAACAACAGGCCGTCCTGGTCCATGGTGGTCCAGGCCGCGGTGCGGGCGCGCAGCGGGACGCGGCGCGAGTAGGGGATCTTCTTGCAGCGGCCGTCGCCGCCCCAGCGCCAGTCGTGGAACGGACAGGCGATCTCGTCGCCCTTGATCGTGCCCTGCGACAGGTCCCCGCCCATGTGCCGGCAGTAGGCGTCGAGCACGTTGATCCTGCCGTCGCCGCTCTGGAAGACCACGAGCTTCTGGCCGAAGGCGTTGACCGTGTGCGGCTTGCCGTCCTTGAACTTCTCCGACAGGCCCAGGCAGTGCCAGCCCCGGGCGAACCGGGTGGGCACCGCCTCCGCCTCGATTCTGCGGATGTCGTCGTTCCCGGCTTCTACTGCAGTCACCTTGATCCGACCCTTCAGGACGCACGTTCTCTCAGTCCGCCAACGTAGGAGCTGTGGCGGCCCGCCGGACGGCGAGTCCCATTGGCCGGGAGTGTCCTGACATGCGGTCATCGGCTCCACGCACCATCATGGACGGCATCTGACCGACGAGCGTGACACGGAGGACTCCCAGATGAGCAACGAGGTCCTGGACGCGGTTCGGGCGCTGCTGCCGAAGATCGCCGAACGGGCCCGGTCCACCGACGAGGACCGGCGGGTCCCGGCGGAGTCGATCAGGGAGCTGGTCCAGGCCGGGGTCTTCCGGATGCTGCAGCCCAAGAGGTACGGCGGCGTGGAAAGCGACCCGGTGAGCTTCTACGAGGTGGTCAGGGAGATCTCGGCGGTGTGCGGGTCCACCGGCTGGACCGTCGCCGTGCTCGGCGTGCACCCCTGGCAGCTCGCCCTGTTCGACGAGGCCGCCCAGGACGAGGTGTGGGGGAGCGACCCGGACGCGCTGATCTCCTCGTCGTACGCGCCGGTCGGGCGGCTCGTCCCGACCGAGGGCGGCTACCGGCTGTCCGGCCGGTGGCGGTTCTCCTCCGGCTGCGAGCACGCGTCGTGGGCGATGGTCGGCGGCCTCGTCCTCGGCGACCAGGGCAAGCCGGTGGACTTCATGACCGTGCTGGTGCCCCGCTCCGACTACCTGATCGCGGACGTGTGGGACGTCATCGGGCTGCGCGGCACGGGCAGCAACGACATCATCGTCGAGGACGCCTTCGTGCCCGCCCACCGCGTGATGCGCAACTACGAGATGGCGCAGCTTCGCGGCCCCGGCCAGAAGGTGAACACCGGCCCGCTCTACCGCATCCCGTTCGGCACCGTGTTCACCACCACGATCACCGCCCCGGTCATCGGGATGGCCGTCGGCTGCTACCGGTCGTACGTGACCGCGATGCGCGACCGCGTACGGCTCAGCCTCGGCGGCGGCCGGTTCGCCGAGGACCAGTTCGCGCAGGTCGCCGTCGCCCGGGCGGCGTCGGAGATCGACGCGGCGATCCTGCAGACCGACCGCAACGTGCGGGAGATGTACGAGCACGCGGTGCGGGGCGAGACGATCCCGGTGGAGCTGCGGCTGCGGGTGCGCAGGGACCAGGTGCGCGCCACCGAGCGCGCGCTGGAGGCGATCGACATCCTGTTCAAGACCGCCGGGGGCAACTCCCTCAGCCGGGGCAACCCGATCGAGCGGGCCTGGCGCGACGCCCACGCGGGCAGCGTCCACGTGGCCAACGACGTCGAGCGGGCCCTCGCGATGTACGGCAAGGGCGAGTTCGGCCTGGCCGTCGAGGACAACCTGATCTGACGGACGGCGAAAGGGGCCCGGACGCACCGCGTCCGGGCCCCTTCTCACCGCCGTCAGCAGGTGGACGCGGGTGTTCCCCCGGCGAGAATCGTCCGCGCGAACGCCAGCGCGTCGTCGAACGAGGCCGGCACCGAGCCGCGGTGGTCGGCACCGGCATAAGTGCGGTACGTGACCTTCGCCGCGCCCGCGCACAGGTCGGCGACCATGAGGTCGGTCGTCTGCTTCGGCACCAGGACGTCGGCCGTGCCCTGGGCGACCAGGGTGGGCACCCGGACCTTCAGCCCGACCGGCTCCTGCGCCCGCAGATAGCCGGTCAGGGTCGCGGTGTCTGCACCGGGGCGGAACACGCTGCTCACAGTCGTGTCCGCGGCGACCGCCCGCACCTGGTCCATGCATCCCGTACGCGCCGCGTCGAGCAGCGGCTGCACCTCGTCGGTGACCAGTTCCTCCGGCGTGATCGCCGGATCGGCCGCCGCCGCGCCGAACAGGATCGTGGGCAGGAAGGCCAGCGCGTCCTTCGCCCCCGGCATCGCCCGGAGGTAGGCCACGGTCTGGGAGTAGCCCCAGCCGCCGGGGGCGATCGCGATCGCGCCGCGCAGCCGCACGTCCCCGCGCTCGCCGGTGGCGGCGGCGCTGAACAGCGCGGCGTGCCCGCCCTGGCTGTGGCCCGCGGCGAACCAGTCCCGTCCGATGTGCGGGTCCACGCGGCGCGCCGCGCGCACCATGTCGATCACGCTGTCCGCCGCGCTCCGCCCGTTCAGGTACGGATGCCCGCCCGGGGTGCCGAGCCCCTCGTAGTCGGTGCGCACGACGGCGAAACCGTGCGCCACCCAGGCGTCCAGCGTGGGGTTCACCGAGGCCAGGTAGCCGTGCGCGGGCCCGCCTGCGGTGTCGGCCGAGGGCGCGCACACGTCGGCCGTACCGGTCGTGCCGTGCGCCCAGCTGATCACCGGCCAGCCGCCGGGCGGCGGGGGCGACGCCGGCACCGAGACCACACCCGACACGGTGACGGGCCTGCCCGAGGCGCCCTCGGAGACGTAGGTGACGTACCAGTTGCGGGCCGCGCTCGGCAGCCCCGCCGCGCCGGTCAGCGGACGGGCGGACAGCAGCGTGCCCCGCTCCCCTGGAGGTACGGGACGGGCGTCGGCCGTGGCGGGTGCCATGATCGCCGCGGCGATCAGGACGGCCAGGGAGAGCGCCGTGAGGCGTGATCGGGGGAGTGGCATCAGCGTTCCTTTCAACGTGCCATGTCCCTGACGGCCCGGTAGGCGAAGACCATGGCCGAACCGATCGGGACGCCGGGGCCGGGGTAGCGGCGCCCGGAGAACGAGGCGCTGGTGTTGCCCGCGGCGTACAGGCCGGGAATCGGCCGTCCGTCCCCGTCGAGCACCCGTCCGTCGGGGTCGGTGCGCAGGCCGCCCTTGGTGCCGAGATCGCTGAGCACCACCCGCGCGGCGTAGTAGGGCGGGGTGTCCACCGGCACCAGGCACGGGTTCGGCCGGTCCTCCGGCCTGCCCGCGAAGAACAGGTCGTAGGGGTCCTCGCCGCGGTGGAAGTCCTCGTCCACGCCGGTCTCGGCGAAGCCGTTGAACCGCTCGACGGTGCCGGTGAGCGCATCGCCCGGCACGCCGATCAGTTCCGCCAGCTCGGGCAGGCTCTCGGCGCGCACCCAGGTGCCGGCCTCGAGGTGCTCCTCGGTCGGGCGGCCCGGCAGCGAGATCGCCGGGAGCCGCCCGCCGGAGCGGGAGTCGAAGATCAGATGGGCCGGCACGCGGCCGGGCGCCGCCGTCATCTCGCGGCCCATCCGGTCGTAGGGCAGCGACTCGTTGGCGAACCTGCGGCCCGACGCGTCGACCATGAGCCCGCCGCGGAAGCCCAGCGTGAAGGCGGCCCGGCCGTCCGGCAGCGCCACGCCCGGGCACCACCACGCCTCGTCCATGAGACCGGTGGCCGCGCCGATCGCGGCGGCGGCCCTGATCGGGTCGCCGGTGTTCGCACCCGCCGGGGCCATCGACCACTCGGCGGTCCCCGGGACGCCGTGCTCCGCGCGCATCGCGGCGTCGCCCTCGAATCCGCCGGCGGCCAGCAGGACGCCCCTCGCGGCGCGCAGCCGTACGGTTCCGCCGTCGGCGGTCGCGGCCTCCACGCCGGTCACCCGGCCGTCCTCGACGACGAGCCGGGTGAGCGCGGTGCCGGTGCGTACGGTGCCGTTCCCGGTGTTCGTGAGGGCGAGCAGCAGCCGGCCGATCAGCGCCCGCCCGGCCGACAGCGGCCCCTCGGCGTGGCCCAGGCCCGCGCGGTCGCGGTCCACGGGCGGCCGGACCAGGGCGGCGAGGTCGCCGAGCCGCTCGGCCGGCAGATCGAGCGGCACGAACGAGCGGCCCGCGTCCAGCCGCCCCGGCGCGGGGAAGTAGTCGGGAAAGGCCCGCCACTCGAACTCGATCGCCGGGTCGCGCTCCAGGAACTCGGCCACCTCGGGCGCGGTCGCGAGGAACGCCTCCCGCCGGTCGGCCTCCGCCTCGCCCAGCAGCGCGACGAGGTAGGCGCGGGCCGACTCCGCCGAGTCGCCGATCCCGGCGCGGCGCTGCACCTGGGTGCCGGGCAGCCAGACGGCCGCCCCGGAGTAGGCGGACGTGCCGCCGAGCAGCGCCGTCTTCTCCAGCACCACCGTGCGCAGCCCGCTCGCCGCGGCGGTCAGCGCGCCGGTCATGGCTCCCGCGCCGGAACCGGCCACCACCACGTCGTACTCGTCGTCCCAGGCCTGCGCCGCCATGCCCGTCCTCTCGTCGTCCCTGACAGTGGTGGCGTACAGGCAAGCGCAGCAGGAGGCGCGCCAGGCCGGCTCATCCCACTGAGTGGTATGGACCAGTGGCAGGTGGGCCCGTACGGCTGTGTATCGTCGTTGCGAAACACGAAAGGTCAGGGGGAGACGTGCCGAGGATCGCCGAGGTCAGGGCGCCGGCGGAGCCAAACTCGCCGGAGCAGCGCGCCCGGCACCTGCGGATCCTGCGGGCCGCCGCGCGCATGGGCGCCGAGAAGGGCCTCGAGCGCGTCCAGATGCACGAGGTGGCCAAGGAGGCCGGGGTGGCGATCGCCACGCTGTACCGGTACTTCCCCTCGAAGACCCACCTGTTCACCGCCGTGATGGCCGAGCAGATCGACCGGTTCGACGAGAGCGTCCCGCAGCCGAAGCCGGGCACCGCGCCTGAGGACGCCGTCGCCGACGTGCTCGTGCTGGCCAGCAGGCAGTTGCTGCGCCGCCCCGCGCTCGCCACCGCGATGCTGCAGTCGGCGAACTCCGCCAACGCCGCCGCGGTGGCCGACGCCGGCCGGATCGACATGACGTTCCGGCAGATCGTCCTGCGGACGCTCGGCATCCAGGAGCCGACCGTCATGGACGTCACGCTGATCCGGCTGCTCATGCAGTGCTGGTATGGCGTGCTGCAGTCGAGCCTGAACGGCCGGGCCTCGGTCCCCGACACCGAGAGCGACATCCGCATCGCCTGCCGGCTGCTGCTCGCGCCCCGCTCCAACGCCGCCTCCCGCTGACCGGGACGGCCTCCGCCGTCCCGCCCGCCCGTCGGTAGCGTGCGGCGCCATGAACCGTTTCGAGGGCGTGAAGGTCCTGCTCACGGGCGCCGCCTCGGGGATCGGGCGGGCCACCGCGGTCCGGCTCGCCGCCGAGGGCGCGCACGTCTTCGGCGTGGACCGCGACGAGCGGGGCCTCGCGGAAACGGGCCGGCTGGTGCGGGGCGCGTACGTCCCGCACGTGGCCGACGTGACGGACGAGCGGGCCGTGGTCGCGGCTGTGGACGCGGCGGCCGCCGCGCTCGGCCGCATCGACGTGCTGGTCAACGTGGCCGGGATCCAGCGGACGACGCCGATCGAGTCGCTGACCGTGGCCGACCTCACCCTGTTGTTCTCGGTCAACCTCGTCGGCACCGCGCTGTTCTGCCGGGAGGCGCTGCGTCACCTGCCCGACCGGACCGGGGTCATCGTGAACGTGGCGTCGATCGCGGCCACCCAGGGCAACCCGTACATGACGGCGTACGCCGCGTCGAAGGGGGCGGTGCTGGCCTTCTCGCTGAGCCTCGCCGCCGAGGTGGTGGGGCGCGGCATCCGGGTGGTGCCGATCTCCCCGGGCACGGTGACGACCCCGCTGACGCGCGACATCGAGTTTCCCGAGGGTGCGGACCTGCGCTACTTCGGGCGGATCCGCTCGCTGCTCGGCAGCGGCGCCCCCGAGCAGATCGCGGCGGCGATCGCGTTCGCCGCCTCCTCGGACGGCGGATACCTCACGGGTGCGAACCTCCGGGTCGACGGCGGCTCCGGAACCTGACGCCCCCCTTCGACAAGGAGCGACGACGTGACACGGAAGATCGCGGTGACCGGGTCGGCCTCGGGCATCGGCAGGGCACTCGCGGCCTCGCTGCGGGCAGGCGGCGACGAGGTGATCGGCGTCGACCTCAAGGACGCCGACGTGTGCGCCGACCTGTCCACGCCGGACGGGCGGGCGCTCGCGGTGGAGTCGGTGCTCGACAGGGCGGACGGCGCGCTGGACGGCGTGGTGGCCTGCGCCGGCGTCTCAGGGGTGACCGTGAGCACGATCACCGTCAACTTCTTCGGCGTGACCGCGATCCTGGAAGGGCTGCGCCCGGCGCTCGCCCGGGCGGAGCGGCCCCGCGCCGCCGCGGTCGCCTCGATCTCCGCCACCCAGCCCGCCGACCCCGAGGTGGTCCGCGCCTGCCTCGACGGCGACGAGCCACGGGCGGTCGCCCTGGCCGGGGAAGCGGTCGAGCGCGGCGAGGGCCGGCTGCTCTACCCCGCCTCGAAGTCCGCGCTGGTCCGCTGGCTGCGCGCACGGGCCGTGTCGCCGGAGTGGGCCGGATGCGGCATCCCGCTCAACGCGGTGGCGCCGGGCGTCGTGCTGACCCCGATGTCGGCGCCCCTGTTCGAGGACGAGACGATGCGGAAGATCATGGACCGGGCGGTGCCCATGCCGCTGAACGGCTACGCCGAGCCCGGGGTCGTGGCCGACGCGCTGCGCTGGCTGGTGAGCCCGGAGAACTCCCACATGGCCGGGCAGATCATCTTCGTGGACGGCGGCGCCGAGGCAACCCTGCGCGGCCCCGACGCGTACTGACGGCCGGCGCGCGACCCGAGGGCGCGCAGCTCTCCGCGGTCATCGCCGTTCGGCTCCTGGCGCCCGCGTCGGCCGCTTCATAGGCTGCAGCCGTGGCTGCGGAGATCCTCACGTTCCTTTTCGCGGGATTCGGGCTCGGCGCGGTGGTGCTCGCGGCGCGGTCGGTCCCGTCCGTCCCCGGTGCGCTCGTACGCCGGCGTCCCCTGATCTGGGGATCGGCTCTCCTCGTGAGCGGCTGCCTGATCATGGCACTGGCCGCGTGGTCCACTCACGAGGACGGGCACTACGACGACTTCGGGTCGGCCATGACACTGCTGGTGGCCATGACGGGCGGCGCCCTGGTCCTCCTCGGCCTGGGCCCCTTCCTCACATTGCTGCTGGGGGTCGCCGCGCGATGCTCCGTCCGGCCGCTGCCGCCGGTTCGTCTCGCGGCCTGTGACCTCGCGCGTGATCGTGCCCGGACTGTGCCCGCGATCGTGACGATGATGCTCGCCACGGCCCTCGCGGTCACGGTGGTCATCGTGGCGGCCGCCGCGACGGAACAGAACAGAGCCGACTACGCACCCCAGGCCCGGCCCGGGGCCCTCCTCGTGCGATATTTCTCCGCGGCGGACGCACCGGCCGCACTCGCGGCCATCCAGCGCGTACTGCCGGGCGTTCCCGTCGTCCAGAGCTTTCGCCAACGTGAGATCCGGCCCTACAGCCTGCACGCCGGGAACGTGGATCTGCCGGAGCGATACGGCGTCGTCACGTCGGGCGTCATCGGCGACGGCGCGCTGCTCCGCTATCTCACCGGAGACCCGTCGACACCCTACGAGGAGAACACGGCCGTGGTGGTCACGGCCGACGACGTCGAGGTCCGCTCCGTCACGATCCGGTACGACTCCTCGGGCGGGGATGCCACGGCACCGATGGTCAAGCAGATCCCCGCGGTCGTCGCCAGGCCCGCCGACCCTTCGACGAAGGAGGTCTTCCTTCCGGCGCAGGTCTTCCGGGACCTCGGCGAGGACCTCGAGCCCGACGAACTGATCGTCGACCCCTCCGTACACGGCACCTCGGAGATCGAGCGGCAGCGGCTGGACCGGCGGCTCGGCGGCGTGGCGCAGACATACGTCGAACGGGGGTACCAGCCTCCGTCCGGCTGGCGGATCGTCGTCGCGGTGGCGGTCGTCGTCGCACTCGGAGGCGCGCTGGTCGCGGCCGGTGGGATCCCCGGCGCCCGGTCGCGGCACGTACCGCGCGGGGCCGGCTCGGCCGCACGGCCGCGGTGGTCCGCCGCGTGCCGTGCGGGGCTGGCCGCCTTCATCGGCACGGCCGTGGGTGTGGCCGCCGGATGCCTCATCGGCCTGCTCCTGGCGTGGCCGGTCACGACCTCGTCCGGGTGGGAGCCGGCGCCCCGAGTGGGCTTCGCGACACCGTGGCCGTCGATCGCCGCCCTGGTCGCCGGCCTGCCCGTTCTCGCCGCGGCCGTCGCCGGTTCAGTCCGTACGGCCGTATGGCCGGTTCGGTCCCGCACGCCGACTCCCGTCTGAGCGGGCGACGGCGCGCGGCCCCGCGTTCTCACTTCGCGCGCGCGACGTTCTGCACACCGGTCGTATCGAGCTGCGCCACCGAGTAGGCCGCGTAGGTCCGGTACGGGTCCCGCCCGTGGAAGTGCGGAGTGACCTGCGCGTCCAGCTCCTCCACCGAGAACACGCCGTCGGCGGCGGTGAACTTGCGCTCCACGGTCGGGGCCGCCATGAGGGCCACCATGTCGCCGTACACCACGAACACCTGGCCGCTGATCTCCTCCGACGCGGGGGAGGCGAGGTAGGCGACGAACGTGGCCACCCGCTCGGGGGCGAGGGTGTCCAGCCCGCCCACCTCGCCGCCGTCGCCGAACACGTTGGCCGTCATGCCCGTACGGGCCCGGGGGCAGATCGCGTTGGCCCGCACGCCGTACCGCGACAGGCCCTGGGCGGTCGACAGGGTCAGCGCGACGATGCCGGCCTTGGCGGCGGAGTAGTTCGGCTGACCGGCCGATCCGAACAGGAACGCCTCGGAGGAGGTGTTGATCACACGGCCGTAGACCGGGCCGCCGGCGGCCTTGCTCGCCGCCCGCCAGTGGACCGCGGCGGCGCGCGACAGCGCGGCGTGTCCCTTGAGGTGGACGCGGATGACGTCGTCCCAGTCGGACTCGGTCAGGTTGAACAGCATCTTGTCGCGCAGCACGCCGGCGTTGTTCACCACGATGTCGAGACCGCCGAAGGTGTCCACGGCCGTCCGGACGAGGCGGTCGCCGATGGACCAGTCGCCGATGTCGCCCGTCACCGCGACGGCCTCGCGGCCGAGCGCCCTGATCTCGGCCGCGACGTCCTCGGCCGCCGGGCCGACGTCGTTGACGACGACGTTCGCGCCGCGTTCCGCGAGGGCGAGGGCCTCGCTGCGGCCCAGGCCCGCTCCCGCGCCGGTGACGACGGCGGTCCTGTTCTCCAGGCTCGTGTTCGAGCTCATCTGCGCGCTCCTGCTCAATCGGTGATCGTGCCAAAAACTAGTATGTATTCTAGTTTTGACTCGTCGAGATGTCCGCGATCGTGGGCATCCCACCCAGCGGCACAAGGATGGGCTCCATGCTGTGCGGAAAGCGATCGGCGGCACCACTGAGCGGGACTGGGCCGTTGCCCGGAACAGAAATGATTTCTAGCCTCCTTCCATGGCGCTGAACGTGGCATCCCTGTTCGAGGCCGTCGCCGCGGCGGTCCCCGGACGCCTCGCGCTGGTCTGCGACGCCCGGCGGCTGAGCTTCGCGGAGCTCGACGCCCGGGCGAACGCTCTGGCGAACCACCTGCTCGCGGCCGGTGTACCGGTGGGCCAAGTCCGTGCTTTCAACGCAAACCAGGAGGAACGATGGCTGAGACCGTCACTGGGGCCGTCATCGTCGACGCGGTGCGCACACCGGTCGGCAAGCGTTACGGAGCCCTGTCCGGGCTGCACCCGGCCGAGCTGCTCGGTGCCGTGCAGCGGGGCCTGATCGAGCGCAGCGGCCTGGCCCCCGACGCGGTCGAGCAGGTGATCGGCGGCTGCGTCACCCAGGCGGGGGAGCAGGCCAACAACGTCACCCGGCAGGCGTGGCTGCACGCCGGCCTGCCGTACGGCACGGCCTGCACGTCGATCGACTGCGCCTGCGGGTCCGGCCAGCAGGCCGTCCACCTGGTGGCCGGGCTGATCGCGGCCGGCGCGATCGACGTCGGCATCGGCTGCGGCGTCGAGGCGATGAGCCGGGTCTTCCTCGGCGCGGCGGTCACCCCGGAGGCGGGCAGCCCGTTCCCGCCGTCCTGGTCGCTGGACATGCCCGACCAGTTCACCGCGGCCGAGCGGATCGCGCGGCGGCGCGGCATCACGCGCGAGGACGCCGACGCGTTCGGCCTGCGCTCCCAGCAGCGCGCGGCACGCGCGTGGGTGGAGAACAGGTTCGAGGGACAGGTCCTCGCGGTCGAGGCGCCCGTGATGGGACCCGAGGGCCCGACGGGGGAGACCGCCGTCGTCACCAGGGACCAGGGGCTGCGCGACACCAGCATGGAGGCCCTGGGGAGGCTGCAGCCGGTGATGCCGGAGGGCATCCACACCGCGGGCAACTCCTCGCAGATCAGCGACGGCGCGGCCGGCGTGCTGCTGATGAGCGCCGGCCGGGCGCGCGATCTCGGCCTGCGCCCGCGTGCGCGCATCGTCGCCTCCGGCATGGTCGGCTCCGACCCCTACTACCACCTCGACGGCCCGATCGACGCGACCCGGCACGTGCTGAAGAAGGCGGGCATGAAGCTGTCCGACGTCGACCTCGTCGAGATCAACGAGGCGTTCGCCTCGGTCGTGCTCTCCTGGGCGCGGGAGCTCGACCCCGACATGGACAAGGTCAACGTGAACGGCGGCGCGATCGCGCTCGGCCACGCCGTGGGCTCCACGGGCTCCCGCCTGATCACCCAGGCCGTACACGAGCTGGAGCGCACCGGCGGCTCGACCGCCCTCGTCACCATGTGCGCGGGCGGCGCCCACGCCACGGCCACCATCATCGAACGGATCTGAGGAAGCATGTCGATCGGACTGACCGACGAGCAGCGCGACCTGCGCGACGCCGTACGCGCCTTCGCGGCCCGGCACGTGACGCCGGCCGTGGTGCGGCAGGCGGTTGACGCCGAGCACGAGGAGCTGCCGAAGTTCTGGCCGCTGCTGGCCGAGCAGGGGCTGCTCGGGCTGCACCTGCCCGAGGAGGCCGGCGGAGCGGGCTCAGGGCTGCTCGAACTCGCCGTCGTGGTGGAGGAGCTGGGCCGGGCGATGGTCCCCGGGCCGTTCCTGCCCACGGTGCTCGCGGGCGCCGTGCTGGCCCGCGCCGGGCACACCGCCCACCTGCCGGCGCTGGCCGGCGGGGAGAAGACCGCCGCGGTCGGCCTCCGGCCCGGCGGGCTGACCCTCACCCGGGGCGCCGACGGTGAGGCCGTGGTCACCGGGGTCTCGGAGCCGGTCATCGGCGGCCACGTCGCCGACCTGTTCGTGCTGCCCGCCGCCGACGGGACCGGCACGACCTGGGTCGTGCTGCCGCGCGAGGCGGTGGAGACCGAGGACCTGCCCAGCCATGATCTGACCAGGCGGCTCTCGCGGGTGCGCGCCGACGGTGTGGCGGCCGAGGCGTTGCCCGGCCTCGCCGACGGCGCCGTGCTCGACCTGGCCGCCACGCTGTTCGCGGCGGAGGCGTCCGGCCTGGCCGACTGGGCCACCGCCACCGCCGCGGAGTACGCGAAGGTGCGCCACCAGTTCGGCCGCCCGATCGGCCAGTTCCAGGGCGTCAAGCACCGCTGCGCGCGGATGCTGACCCGGGCCGAGCAGGCCCGGGTGTGTGCCTGGGACGCGGCGCGGGCTCTCGACGACACCGGCGCCTCTGCCGGGGAGGCGACCCTGGCCGCGGCGGTCGCCGGGGCGACCAGCGTGGAGGCGGCCTTCTCCGTCGCCAAGGACTGCATCCAGACGCTCGGCGGCATCGGCTTCACCTGGGAGCACGACGCCGGCCTTTACCTGCGCCGGGCGCAGACGCTGCGCATCACGCTCGGCTCGGTCGCGTGGTGGCGCCGAAGGGTGGCCCGGCTCACGCTGGACGGCGTGCGCCGCGAGCTCGGCGTCGAGCTGCCGCCGGAGGCCGAGCGCATCCGCGCCGAGGTGCGCGCCGAGCTGCGGCCGGCCCTCGACCTCGACGGCCGCGACCGGCTGACGTACCTGGCCGAGCACGGATACACCGCGCCGCACCTGCCCGAGCCCTGGGGGAAGGGCGCCGGCGCGGTCACCCAGCTCGTGATCGCCGAGGAGATGCGGTCCGCCGGGCTGCGCGCGGCCGACATGGTCATCGGCGCCTGGGTGGTGCCGACCCTGATCGCGCACGGCAGCCCCGAGCAGCAGGGGCGGTTCCTGCCGCAGACGCTGCGCGGCGACCTGGTGTGGTGCCAGCTGTTCAGCGAGCCGGGAGCGGGCTCCGACCTCGCCGCCCTGACCACCCGGGCCGAGAAGGTCGAGGGCGGCTGGAAGATCAACGGCCAGAAGGTCTGGACGTCGATGGCCCGGCAGGCGCAGTGGGGCATCCTGCTGGCCCGCACCGACCCGGAGGCGCCCAAGCACAAGGGCCTGTCGTACTTCCTGCTCGACATGTCCAGCCCCGGCATCGACATCCGGCCGCTGCGCGAGCTGACCGGCGAGGCGCTGTTCAACGAGGTGTTCCTCGACGACGTGTTCATCCCCGACGAGATGCTCGTCGCGCAGCCGGGGGACGGCTGGAAGCTGGCCCGCACGACTCTGGCCAACGAGCGGGTCTCGCTGTCGCACGACTCCTCGCTCGGGAGCGGCGGCGAGGCGCTGCTGCACATCGCCGCGGAACGGCCGGACGAGATGGACGACGAGCGGCTGACCCGGCTCGGCGGCATCCTCTGCGACGCCCAGTCCGGCGCACTGTTCGCCCTGCGGACCACGCTGCGGTCGCTGACCGGGCAGCAGCCCGGCGCGGAGTCCAGCGTGGCCAAGCTGATCGGCGTCGAGCACGTCCAGGAGGTCTGGGAGACCGCGATGGACTGGATCGGCCCGGAGTCCCTGACCGGAGAGGGGATGGGCCGGCGGTCCGACCCCGCGCTGCGCTTCCTCAGCTCCCGCTGCATGTCGATCGCCGGGGGCACCACCGACGTGCAGCTCAACATCATCGGAGAACGCCTGCTCGGGCTGCCACGCGACCCCGAGGTCAGGGCATGACCGGCAGGACGTTCGTCGAGCGCGCCCTGTACGACGACGCGGAGGACTGAGGAGCATGCCGATCGACCTCGACGAGGCCCTGGGTGCGCCGCCGGCCACCCGAGAGATCTCCTGGACCAGCCGCGACGTGCTGCTCTACCACCTCAGCCTGGGCGCAGGGAGGGACGCGGGCGCCGACCCCGAGCTGTCCTACACCTACGAGCGCGGCCTGCGCGTGCTGCCCACCTTCGCCATGGTCGCCGGCCAGGGCATCTCGGCGGGTGAGCGCCCGCCGACCGCGATGAGCATGCCCGGCATCGACATCGACCTGCGCAGGATCCTGCACGCCGGGCAGGCGCTCACCGTGCACCGGCCGCTGCCCGCGGCCGGCGAGGCCGTCGTGTCCTCCCGGGTCGCGAACATCTGGGACAAGGGCAAGGCCGCCGTGATCGAGATGGAGCAGGCGGCGGCCGATTCCTCGGGAGACCCGCTGTGGACCACGACCATGCGGATCTGGGCGCGCGGCGAGGGCGGTTTCGGCGGCGAGCCGGGCCCGGAGACCCCGTGGACGGAGCCGGACCGCGAGCCCGACCACGTGCTCGACTCGCCGACCACCCCCGGGCAGGCCCTGCTCTACCGGCTCAACGGCGACCTCAACCCGCTGCACGCCGACCCCGCCTTCGCGCGGGCGGCCGGCTTCGACCACCCGATCCTGCACGGCCTCGCGTCGTACGGCATAGTGGCCAAGGCGCTGGTGGACGGCGTCCTCGGCGGTGACGTGACCAGGCTGACCGGGCTGTCGGTGCGCTTCGCCGGGGTGCTGTTCCCCGGCGAGACGATCCGGACCACCGTGTGGCGCGAGGGCGACCGGCTGGTGTTCCGGTCCACCTGCCCGGAGCGTGGCGACGCCGCCGTGCTCACCCACGCGACAGCGGAGATTTCATGACGGAGACGCGGACCGACCGTACGGAGCTGACGGCGGCCCCGAACAACGAGGGCGTGGACGCCGCGGTCGCCGCGGCCCGCCGGGTGATCGACGCGCTGCTGCACTCGGGCGACCTGTCGGCGGTCGAGATGACCCAGGTCGCCGAGCAGCTGAACGCCGTGGCCGACCACCTCGAGGCGCACGCACCCACGGTGCGCGAGCGCATGGTCGACATGTGGCGGGGGGAGGGCGTGACCCGGCACGACCCCGTGACCGGGCCGGAGAACGCGATCGCCCCGCCGCTGCACCTGTACGGCAGGGACGACGGGTCCATCGAGGGCGAGGTCGTGCTGGGCATGCCCTACCAGGGGCCTCCGGGGTGCGTGCACGGCGGAGTGTCGGCACTGCTGCTCGACCACACGCTGGGCGTCGCGAACGCCTGGGCCGGTGTGTCCGGGATGACGGGCACGCTGACCCTGCGCTACCACCGGCCCACCCCGCTGTTCGAGCGGCTGACCGTGACCGGCCGGCAGACCTCCGTGGACGGGCGGAAGATCTACACCACCGGGACGATCACCGCGGGCGGGCAGGTGTGCGTCAGCGCCGAGGGCCTGTTCATCGACAAGCAGCTCGACCGGCCCCGCTGATCCGGCCGTCTGGGGAAACGCTCTCACGCCAGGCCGAGTTTCGGCTCTTCACGTGAGTGGCGTCGTTGACGGGTCTTGACGAGCGATCTGTTAACAGTAAAGTTACTTTACTGAGAGCGCTCTCACAGCTTGCCTCCGCACCCCCCAGAGGAGCCGAGAGATGCACGTGTCGATCCGGCGATGGCGGCGGCTCTGCTCGCCGTCGTGTTGCTGGCCCAGGCGGTCGTCCTCGCCGCCGGGCAGCAGGCGGCGAACGCCGCCGTCGCGCAGTTGCCCTTCAAGATCACCAACAACTCCGGCCGGGGCGACGCGACGTACGTCTACGTCGTCGCCCGCAACGCGGCCACCGGCCAGCAGGGATACGTGGACGCCTCGGGGACGTGGCGCCCGTGGAGCTTCCCCTCGTCGATCCCCAACGGGCCCGTCCCGGCGCCCGACATCTCGATCCCCGGACCGGGCAACGGCGCCAGCACGACCGTCACGCTGGCGCCGAACCTGTCCGGCGGCCGCGTCTACCTGTCGATGGGCGCGAAGCTGCGGTTCTTCCTGACCACGAACGGGCTGGTCGAGCCGGCGCCCTGGGTCGACAGCGACCCCAACGCCGCCATCCTCTACGACTGGACGGAGTTCGCGCGGACGAGCAACGGCGGCACGGGCATCTTCATCAACTCGACCACGGTCGACATGTTCAGCATCCCGATGACGGTCAGCGTCACCGACGCCTCCGGCAACACCCAGACGCAGGGCATCCCCGGCAACCGCGCCGGCATCCTCGACGCGTTCGCCGGGCTGGGGTCGCCGTGGTCGGGCCTGACGACGACGCGGGCCTCCGACGGCCTCCCGCTGCGCGTGCTCGCGCCCGCGCACGCCATCGCCAAGGGCCAGTTCCCCTCGACCTACCTCGACTCCTACGTGAGCGGGGTGTGGTCCTACTACGCCACGCACCCGTTGACCGTGCAGACATCGCTGGGCACCTTCACCGGCACCACCAGCGGCACGAACTGGACGTTCAGGAACGCGTCCGGCACCGTCATCGGCACGCTCACGAAACCGGCCACGAGCGACGTCTTCGCGTGCTCCGGCGGCATGCAACCGCAGAACCAGCCCGACCAGGCGGCCATCCTCGCGGTCGGCGCGCGGGTGTGCGCCGCGCTCAACCGCGCGACGCTGTCGACGGCCGGCCGGGTCATGTACGACACCCAGCCGACGACGGACGCGACGAAGTTCTACGGGCAGTCCGCGTCGAACCTGTTCAGCAGGACGATCCACGCCAACTCGCTGAACAACCTGGCCTACGGCTTCTCCTACGACGACGTCGGCGGGTTCGCCCCGACGATCGACCAGCCCAACCCGTCGTCGGCGGGGATGACGATCGGGAGCTTCGGCACCGGTGGCACGGCCTCCGGCCGGCCGATCATCGGCCCGGGCGGCAAGTGCGTCGACGTCGCGGGCGACGACACGGGCGGCAACGGCGCGCCGGTGCAACTGTGGGACTGCCAGTCGTACGCGAAGGACCAGTTCTGGACCTGGAGCGGGCAGACGGTGCGCACCCTCGGCCGCTGCCTCGACGTGCAGTCGGGCGGTACCGCCAACGGCACCCCGTTGCAGCTGTACGACTGCAACAACACCGGCGCGCAGAACTGGGTGCGGCTGTCCAACGGGTCGATCCAGAACCCGCAGTCCGGCCGGTGCATCGACGCCCCCGGCGGCGCCACCGGGAACGGCACCCGCCTGCAGATCTACGACTGCAACGGCACCGCCGCCCAGCGGTTCACCATTCAGTGAGCAGTCCGGCCCGGCGGTGCGAGGGCGTACCGCCGGGCCGGATCACCCTGCTCAGGAGTCTGGGGCCGAACGGGTGGTGACGAGGGTGCCGCTCGCGAGGATCACGGCGCAGCCCGCCAGTTGGAGGGGGGAGGGGTGCTCGCCGAGGACGGCCCAGCCGAGGACAAGGGCTCCGACGGGCGTGAGCAGCAGCAGGATCGCCCCGACATGGCTGGCGAGACGGGGCGCGGCGACGGCGACGAGGAGCCAGCCGAGCACCTGTCCGAAGATCGCGACGAGGGCCAGCCAGCCGACGGCCGCCCAGCCGGGAGCCAGGTCGACGCCCTGCCAGAGGGCGCCCGCGGCCAGCGAGGTGACGGCGGCGGCGACGGTCACCCACAGGTAGGACTGCACCGCCTGCCCGCGCCGGCCCTCCCGCCGGAGCAGGAACAGGAAGCCCGAATAGCACACGGCCGCCAGCACGGCGTGGACGGTCCCGAGCAGCGGCCGGCTCCCGCCGGCGCCGCCCTCGGCCACCCCGCTCGCCAGGACCACGCCGAGCAGGAGGAAGGGCAGGGACACGAAGAAGCGGCGGGGCGGCGGCTCGCGGTCCACCAGCAGGGCGAGCAGCGGCACCATCACCACCTGGACGTTGACGAGCACGGTGGACAGCCCGGCGCCGACCTCGGCGATCGCCGCCGTCCACAGCAGCATGTCGCCGGCGAACAGGGCGCCCGCGGCGAGGGTGACGGCCCGCCGGCGCGCCGCCACCGCGCCCTCGCGACGGCGTTCCAGCAGCGCGAGCGGAACCAGCGCGGGAAGGGCCAGCAGGCAGCGGTAGAACGAGGCGGTCCCGGGTGAGGCGCCCGACAGGTGGATGAGCACCGCCGAAGCCGACACGAACAGCGCCCCCAGCGCCATCGACACGGACGGATGACCCGCGGCCGGGCCGGTCACATTCGCGGTCCGGCTCTCGCTCACACGTGTCATGGGCGTCCCCCCGGCTTCCGGCTGTCCGGCGTGATCGGATCCGCCTACCCGCGCTACCCCCCGGCACCGGATCCACGCCTCAGGAGTCGGCGATGCCGAGTCCGCGCTTGACCTCCTGGCGGATCACCTTGCCGGTGGCGTTGCGCGGCAGCGCCTCGGTCGTGATCCGCCACCGCGACGGCACCTTGAAGTACGCGAGCCGGTCGCGCAGGTGCGCCCGCAGGTCGTCCTCGCCCACGTCCTGCCCGGCCGCCGTGACGACCACGGCGACGACCTCCTGGCCGAGGTCGGGGTGCGGGGCGCCGAGCACGACGCACTCCACCACCGCCGGGTGCTCGGCCAGCACGTTCTCGATCTCGGCGGGGTAGACGTTCTCCCCGCCCCGGATGATCAGGTCGGAGCGGCGGGTGCTGAGGCGCAGCCGCCCGTTCTCGATCACCCCGATGTCGCCGGTGTGCAGCCACCGGTCCTCCCGTACGGCCTGCGCGGTCGCCTGCGGGTCCCGCCAGTAGCCCAGCATGTTGTACGGGCTGCGGACGCAGACCTCGCCCTCCTCGCCCTCCGGCAGCGGCTTGCCCTCGGGGTCGCGGATCTCCAGGCGAACGGCGGTGATCGGGCGGCCCAGCGTCCCCGGGGCCTCCTCCAGGTCGGCCGGGGTGGCGACGGCGATCGCGGTGGACGACTCGGTCAGGCCGTAGCTGTCCACCAGGGACTGCCGGGCGACCGGGAACGCCTCGCGCAGCCGCTGCTTGAACGCGGGGGAGGACGGCGCCGAGGCCAGCGCGAAGGCGGTCAGCGAGGACAGGTCGTAGCCCGACAGGTCGCCGTGCTCGATCAGGCGGTTGGCCATCGTCGGCACCGCGCCCCAGTTGGTGACCCGCTCCCGCTCGATGAGCCGCAGCACGCGGTCCACGTCGAAGGCGCCCAGGTGCATCACGACGGCGCTGCCGGTCGCGAGGCGGGGTACCGCGAGATTGTGCAGGCTCGCGATGTGGAACAGCGGCAGCGCCAGCAGGTAGCGCCGGTCCGCCGGGTCCATCGGGTCGCCGAACGCCTGGGCCAGCGCGTCGTTCATCCGGTGGTATTCGACCACCGAGGTGAGGTTGCGGTGCGTGTGGACCGCGCCCTTGGGACGGCCCGAGGTGCCGCTGGTGTAGATGATCACCGCTGGGTCGTCCTCGGCGGCGGCGTGCGGGGCCAGCGGAGCGCCCGCGTACCGCTCGATCAGCCGGGGGAGGTCCTCCTCGATCGTCAGGACCGTCGTCCCCTTGGGGGCGAGCGCGGCCCGCTTGGCATCCGCGACCAGCACCTTCGGCTCGGTGTGACCGAGGGCGTACTCGACCTCCCCGCGTGACCACCACGCGTTGTACGCGACCGCGATGGCGCCGGCGGCCACCGACGCCCAGAACGAGACGATCCAGCCCGGGTGGTTGGCCGCGTTGATCGCGACGCGGTCGCCGGGGCGCACACCGTGCTCCTCCCGCAGCGCGGCGGCGAGCGCGGCCACCTGGCGCGCGTGCTCGGCGAAGCTCAGCCGCTCGTCCGCCGTCACGATGTAGTCGCGGTCGCCGTACGCGGCCGAGGCGGCGAGCACCTCTCCGAGGTTGCGACGCCGGTTTTTGAAGACCGTCATGCGCGCGCCGAGGACCTCCTCCTCGGCGAGTTCGAACGCCCCGCCGGGACCGGTGAGCCCGGCCATCACCGCCGCCGCCGCGAGCCTCGGATCTGTCGACATGCCTATCAGTTCCCCTTCATACCGGGATGCGCCGCGAGCCGGAGTCCGTCCGTGGCCGAAATTGTCGGCAAAGGCCGGACGCGGGACGCCGGCACTCCCGGTCACCGGGACGGCCGATGGTCATGCCGGGGCTCGGCACGGCGCAGTAGCGGCCCGCCACCGGAGAGCAGCGCGTCATTCCAGCAGCTCGACCGCGTGCGCGAACTGGTCCACGGGCCGCCAGAACGGCAGCCGCAGCCGGGAACGCTGCGCGTTCGAGGGGGAGAAGGCCGGGCCGGCCGTGACCAGCACGCCCCTCCTCCGTGCGCGTTCGGCCAGGGCGACGGCATCGGTTCCGGTGTCGATCCACAGCGCCGTGCCGCCGTGCGGCGGCGTCCACCGCCACGCCGGGCGCCGCTGCGCCAGGACCGCCGCCGCCTCGGCGAGGTGGGCGCGCAGGCGGGCTGTGCGCTCCTGCCGGGCCCGATCCGCCTGCGCCAGGAGCTCGGCGGTCACCATCTGGTCGATCACCGGAGCGGCCAGGTCCAGTGCCGCCTTGGCCTGCGTCAACCGCACGATCATCGGCCGCTCGGCGCGGATCCACCCGACCCGCAGCCCACCCCAGAGCAGCTTGGACGCGGTGCCGATCCGGATCACCGAGCCGCCTTTCGCCGGATCGGGCAGCGGGGGCCGGACCCCGCGGTCGTCGAGGACGAGGTCGGCGCAGGATCGATCCTCGATCGTCAGCACGTCGTGCCTGCCGACGATCTCGCTGAGCCGCTCCCTGCTCGCCGCCGGCCAGCTGATCCCGGTGGGGTTGTGCGCCGCGGGCTGGCAGTAGAGGAGGGCGGCCCGATGCGCGACCCGTTCGAGGTGGTCGAGATCGAGGCCGTCCCGCCGTACGGGCACCCCCGTCAGCCGCGCCCCGGCCGTACGAAACGCCTCGATCGCGCCTCGGTAGCTCGGCTCCTCGACCAGGACCTCGTCTCCCGGCGCGACCAGGGACGACGCGCACAGCCAGACCGCCTGCTGGGAGCCGGAGGTGACGAGGATCTGCTCCGGCCCGGTCGGCAGCCCCTGCGTGGTGTACTGCTCGGCCACGATCGCGCGAAGCCGGGGCAGCCCCGCCGCGTAGTAGCCGTCGTCCGCGAGGTAGACGTCGAGCTCGCGCAGGTCGACCGCCGAGACGACGTCCCGCACCAGCGACAGGGCGGGCAGGGCGCCGCTGGAGAGGTCCAGCTCCACGGGGCGGCGGGTGCGGCCGAAGGACGCCAGCCGTCCCTCGACGAGGTGATCGCCTCCCGCGCTCCGGCCGCGCCGGATGCGCGACCCCGACCCCTGCCGGGACGTCAGCCGTCCCCGCGCGGTCAGCTCCGCGTACGCCTCGGCGACGGTCCCGCGGGACACCCCCAGCGCGGCGGCCAGCGCGCGCTGCGGCGGCAGCGCGGCCCCGTCGACCAGCACGTTCCCGGCGATCAGCTCGGCGAGCGCGTCGGCGAGCGCGTGCGGCAGCGGCACGTCCGCAGCCCGCCACCCCCCGATCAAGCGGGCCAACGCGGCGCTGTCGACATGTTCCGCACGTGCCATGGACCAATTCTGCGTGATTGGCCTGGCCGATCCGGTGACGGCCCGACATCCTCGTCCGTACGCGCAGGCCGATGACGACAGGGAGGTCGCGGTGGCGACGGTGGTGCTGCTGGGGACGCTGGACACCAAGACCGAGGAGTATCGCTGGGTCCGCGACCGGCTGCGCGACGCCGGCTGCGACGTGCTCCTGATCAACGTGGGCACCTTCGCCCACGGGGCGGAACTCGCCGACATCGGCGCGGACGAGGTGGCGCGGGCGGCCGGCACCGAGCTCGACCGGCTCCGCGACGCCCGCGACCGCGGCGCCGCGATGGACGCGATGGCGACCGGCGCCGCCGTGATCGTCCGGCGGCTGTTCGACGAGGGACGCCTCGACGGCCTGCTCGCGATCGGCGGCTCCAGCGGCTCGTCCGTCGCCGCGCGTGCGCTCCAGGCCCTGCCCGTCGGCGTGCCCAAGCTGCTCGTCTCGACCATGGCCTCGGGTGACGTGGGCCCCTACGTCGGGGACGTCGACGTCACCCTCATGTACTCCGTCGTGGACATCTCCGGCATCAACCGGCTCTCGCGCGCGGTTCTCGGCAACGCCGCCGCCGCGGCGGCCGGGATGGCCCAGCGGTACGCCCAGGTCCGGCAGGAGACCGCCGGCGACGAGCGGAAGCTCGTCGCCGCCACGATGTTCGGCCTCACCACGCCCGCCGTCGACGAGGCCCGTGACTACCTGACGAGCGCCGGATACGAGGTGCTGGTCTTCCACGCCACCGGTTCCGGCGGGCGGGCGATGGAGGCCCTCGCCGCCTCCGGCATGCTCGACGGCGTCCTCGACCTGACCACCACCGAACTCGCCGACGACCTCGTCGGCGGGGTCCTCACCGCAGGCCCCCACCGGCTGGAGGCGGCGGGACGGGCCGGCATCCCGCAGGTGGTGAGCGTCGGCGCTCTCGACATGGTCAACTTCGGCCCCCGGGACACCGTCCCGGAGAAGTTCGCGGACCGGAAGTTCCTGGTGCACAACCCCACGGTCACCCTCATGCGGACGACCCGCGAGGAGATGGCCGAGCTGGGGGCCAGGATCGGCGGCAAGCTCAGCCGCGCCACCGGGCCGGTGGAGGTCTACCTGCCGTTGAAGGGCGTCTCCGGGATCGACGTCGAAGGAGGGCCCTTCGCCGACCCCGACGCCGACGCCGCCTGCTTCGCCGCGCTCCGGGACGGCCTGAAGGACACCGGCGTCCCCGTCCACGACGTGGACGCCGCCATCAACGATCCGGGCTTCGGCCGGGCCGCGGCCGAAGCCTTGCACCGCCTCATCAGCGCACGCCGAACCGGAGGATGAGATGAACCGCGAGACCGCTCTCGAACGCCTGCGCGCCACCGTCGAGGCCGGCCGGCCCATCATCGGAGCGGGCGCCGGCACCGGCCTGTCGGCCAAGGCCGCCGAGGCCGGCGGCGTCGACCTGCTGATCATCTACAACTCGGGCCGCTACCGCATGGCCGGCCGGGGGTCGCTCGCCGGGCTGCTTCCGTACGGCGACGCCAACGCGATCGTCGTCGACATGGCCAGGGAAGTCCTCCCGGTCGTGCGCGACACCCCCGTGCTGGCCGGGGTCTGCGGCACCGACCCCTTCCGTCTCATGGGCCCCTTCCTCGACCAGCTCAAGGCGATGGGCTTTGCCGGTGTGCAGAACTTCCCCACCGTCGGCCTGTACGACGGCAGGTTCCGGCAGAACCTCGAGGAGACCGGGATGGGCTACCGGCTCGAGGTGGACATGATCAGGGAAGCGCACCGGCGTGACCTGCTCACCGCCCCCTACGTCTTCGACGCCGAGCAGGCCGCGGCGATGGCCGAGGCCGGAGCCGACGTCCTGGTGCCCCACGTCGGGCTGACCACGAGCGGCAGCATCGGCGCGGAGACCGCCCTCACCCTCGAAGAGGCGGCCGCCGCGGTGCAGGAGATGCGCGACGCCGCCGTCGCGGTGAACCCCGACGTCATCGTGCTCTGCCACGGCGGCCCCATCGCCGAACCGGAGGACGCCCAGTTCGTCCTCGACCACACGAACGGGATCGCGGGCTTCTTCGGGGCGTCGTCGATGGAACGCCTCCCCACGGAGAAGGCGATCGCCGCCCAGGCGACCGAATTCAAGAGCCTCCGGCTCGGCGGGCCCGTCTCGGACTGAGTGTCCGGCCGCAGAAAACGGTCCCCGGACGAACCCTTCCATGATCTGCCGCCGCGGTCGGTCACCGCGGCGGCCTTCATCGCCGACGCGGTGATCGTCGCGCGATAGCCGAGGAGCCGGCACTCACAGCCGTCTTCCGCCGTGTTCCCGTGCGGGCACCGGCCTGCCAGATGTTGCACCGGTGCCCAGCCAACCCCGCGCCGGCCTGCGCGGAGGCGACCCTCCCGGTGACCGGGACGGCCCCGCGACGCCGTCACCCCGGCAGGCAGCCTGTTCCCATTGAGCGAGACTGCTCGCTTTCGGTGTGCCGCGTCACACCACTATTTCGGCCCAACACACGGCGGACGGAAGACGTATGGGAAGCCTGGACGGAAAAGTCGCGATTGTTACGGGAGCGGGCCAGGGCGTCGGCCAGGGCATCGCGCTCGCCCTCGCCTCGGAAGGCGCCGCCGTCGCGGTGCTCGGCCGTACGGCGGCGAAGCTGGAGACGACCTGCGAGCTGGTCCGCGAGCGGGGCGGGACGGCGGAGCCGTTCCAGTGCGAGGTGACCGAGATCGACGCGATCCCCGCGGTGGTCGAGGCCGTCGTGACCCGGTTCGGCGGAGTGGACATCCTCGTCAACAACGCCTACACCGGCGCGTACGGCCCGCTGCTGTCGATGAGCGACGCCGACTTCCAGAAGGGCTTCCGCAGCGGCCCGTTCGCCGCGTTCGCGTTCATGAAGGCCTGCCACCCCCACATGAAGGCGCGCGGCGGCGGCAGCATCGTCAACCTCGTCACCTCGGCCATGGTCCGCTGGGACCCGACCACGTACGGCGCGTACGCCGCCGCGAAGCAGGCGCTGCGCTCGCTCACGCGTACGGCGGCCGCCGAGTGGGGACCCGACGGCATCCGTGCCAACAACATCGCCCCGCACGCCCTGTCTCCGGGGCTGAAGCGGTGGACGGAGGCCTTCCCCGAAGAGGCGGAGGCGTTCCGCACGACCATCCCCCTCGGCTACATCGGCGACTGCGAGCAGGACATCGGCCGCGCCGTGGTCGCGCTCGTGGGCCCGGATCTGCGCTACCTGACCGGCGCGACCGTGCCCCTCGACGGCGGGCAGGCCTTCTTCGGCTGAGCCGCCGCACCCCCCGCACCACCTGCCGCCGTCTGGCGGTCAGTGAAAGGAGAACCACCGGATGAACGGCAAGGCGATCGGCCGCGTGGCGGCCGGTGCCCTGGCCCCCGTGATGGCCATGGCGATGCTGGCGGGCTGCGCCGGCGAGCGCGGCGGCTCGGCGGCGGTCCCGGCGAGTGGCGGCGACGCGCAGTCGTCCGCCGCTCCAGGCGGTCAGGAGACGTTCGGCACCCTGGCGTCGCCCTGCGGACCGGGTGACGCCAAGGGCGCCACCGACCAGGGCGTCACCGACACGGCGATCACCATCGGCTACGGCGACGACCGCGGTTTCACCAAGGCCCCCGGCCTGTCCAAGGAGATGGGCGACGCGGTGAGCACCATGATCAAGTGGTGCAACAAGCAGGGCGGCATCAACGGCCGCCAGATCGTGGGCCACCAGTACGACGCGGCCTACATGCAGGCGGCCACCGTCATGCAGAAGGCGTGCAAGCAGGACTTCATGCTCGTCGGCGAGGGCTTCGCGATGGACGACGCCGCCGAGCAGTACCGCGTCGCCTGCAAGCTGCCGGTGGTCGCGGGCTACACCGTCGGGCCGAACGCCGCGATGGGCCCGATGAAGTTCGAGGCCGTGCCGTACCCGGTCGACTACTACAACGCCGCCCCGCTGAAGCTGGCCGCGAAGACCTTCCCCGAGTTCGCCTCGGACGTGGACCTGATCATGTCCAACTCGCCTGCCGTGATGACGGGCAGCAACAAGATCAAGTCCGCCATGAAGGAGATCGGCATCACGCCGAAGGACTGCGGCGTCCAGCTCAACGCCGAGGGCGACCCGAGCTACGTGCCGTTCGCGGAGAAGTTCAAGTCGTGCGGCGTCAAGGCGCTGTGGACGTCCAAGTCGCCGGACCCCGCCGCCTTCAGCCTGCTCGAGTCGCTGGACCGCGTGGACGCTCACCCGACGCTGGTGTTCGAGGCCACCTGGTACAGCGACGCCGTCGCGAAGTGGAACACCAGCGGCCAGGGCGACAACATCCACGCCGGCCTGATCTTCCAGCCGTTCGAGAACGCCGACAAGGTGCCGGCGGTGAAGAAGTACCTCGACCTGGTCAACGCCGAGGGCGGCAAGACCGCGCTGCTCGGCATGCAGGCGACCTCCGCGTTCCTGCTGTGGGCCACCGCGGCCAAGGACTGCGGCGCCGACCTCACCCGCCAGTGCATGGTGAACAAGCTGTCGCAGATCCACGAGTGGACCGGCGGCGGGCTGCACGCCCCGACCGACCCGGGTGCCAACATGCCGTCCGACTGCACCCTGCTGGTCAAGCTCACCGGCTCGACGTACAAGCAGGTCGCCCCGGCCGCCATCGGCGAGTTCGCGTGTGACAAGAGCAACCTGCTCAAGACGGACCCGTCGACCTGGGGCACCAAGCTCAACGAGGACCGCATCGCGACCACCTTCCTCACCTCCGACGTGATCAAGCCGCAGGTTTGATCGCCCCGGCGGCGGGCCGGTCCGCCGGCCCGCCGCCGTCCTCGCCGTCCAGAGCAGCCGTTTCGAGCTAAGGCCTCGCATGACGACGTTTCTGACCTTCACGATCCTCGGGCTGGTCCTCGGCGCGGTCTACGCCATCGCCGCGTCCGGGCTGGTCCTCACCTACACCACCTCGGGAATCTTCAACTTCGCCCACGGCGCCCAGGCGATGCTGGGCACGTTCCTGTACTGGCAGTTCACGTACGGCTGGGGCTGGCCGGCCTGGCTGTCGCTCATCGTCGTGGTGGGCGTGGCCGGGCCCGCCATGGGGGCCCTGCTCCACACGCTGATCATGAAGGGGCTGCGCGAGACGGCGGACGTGACCAAGATCGTCGTGACCGTCGCCATCCTGCTCGGGATGGTCTACCTGTCCCAGTGGATCTGGCACCCGGAAGACGCCCGGATCATGGAGATGTTCTTCGGGGCCGGCGCGAAGATCGAGTTCGGCGGCGTCGTCGTCCGCGTCCACGAGCTCATCTGCCTCGTGGTCGCCGTGGCGGTGGCGATCGGGCTGCGGCTGCTGTTCACCCGCACCCGCGTCGGGGTGGTCATGCGGGGCGCCGTGGACGACCCGGACCTGCTGCGGCTGGGCGGCCACGACCCCGACAGGATCGCCATGCTGTCGTGGGCGATGGGCTCGACCCTCGCCGTGCTGGCCGGCATCCTGGTCACCCCGATCGGCGGCGGCGCGCTGGAGGCCAACCAGCTCACGCTGCTGGTCATCGACGCGTTCGCGGCGGCCATGTTCGGGCGGCTGCGCAGCATCCCGCGCACCTTCGCCGGCGCGATGGTGCTCGGCATGGCGGCGACGTACGTCATGGCGTTCTTCCCGACCGAGTGGACGTGGACCGGCAACCTCCGGGTCTCGCTGCCGATGATCATCTTGTTCGTGGTGCTCATCGTGCTGCCGCAGGACCGGCTGCGGGTGGCGGCGGTGCGCACCCGCGAGCGGTACCGGCCGCCCACGCCGCGGTCCGCCGCCGTGTGGGGTGTCGCGCTCGTGGCCGCGGTCTTCCTGCTCGCGCTGCTCATGGACGACGGGTCGATCACGACGTTCGCGCTCGGGATGACGTTCGCGATCATCGCGCTCTCCCTCACCCTGCTCACCGGGTACGCCGGGGAGATCAACCTCGCCCCGCTGTCGTTCGGCGCGGTCGGCACGATCATCGCGTTCCACTTCGGCGTCACCGGCAGCGGCCTGGCCTCCCGGCTGACGCTGTGGGGCGTGCTGCTCGCCGTCCTCGTCACCGCGGTCGTGGGCGGTCTGGTGGCGCTGCCGGCGCTGCGGCTGCGCGGACTCTACCTGGCGCTCGCCACGATGGCGTTCGGCGTGTTCCTGTCGAACATGGTGCTGCGCGACACCGTCGAGCACACGGTCTTCGGCGTGACGTTCTCGATCTTCCCCAACGGCACGCTGATCGTGCCGCCGCTCCGGGTGGGCCCGCTCGACCTGCGCGACCCGCGCACGTTCCTGATGACCGCGACCGTGCTGTTCGCGCTGATCGCGGTCGGCCTGGCCGCGCTGCGCGCCGGCGGGTACGGCAGGCGCCTGGCGGCGATGAAGGACAGCCCGGCGGCGACCGCCATGCTCGGCCAGAACCTGGTGAAGCTGAAGTTCGGCGTGTTCATGCTCTCGGCGGCCATCGCGGGCCTCGGCGGGGTGCTGATGGCGAGCGCCGGCGGCTCGGTCGCCGGCGACAACTTCTCGATCATGGCGAGCCTGGCGCTGGTCATGCTCACGGTCGTCGGCGGCATCGGCTACATCAGCGGCGCGTTGTTCGGCGGGCTGATGGCCGGGGTCGGATTCACGATCATGGTGGCCACGTTCAACGACCTCGCCGTCGTGCACCCCTCGATGGAGACGATCTACAAGACGATCGGCCAGCTCCTCGTGGTCGCCACCGCTCTCATCGGCATGGGCGTCGGCGAGAACCCCAGCGGCAACGTTCACAAGATCGTCGAGGGCTACCGCACGCTGCGCGGCGCCAAGGGGCTGCTGGCCGGGGCCGCCGCCGTCGAGGCCGTGCTGTACGTCCTGGCGCTGACCGGGGTCGTCGGCAACTGGTGGTTCGCCATCCTGACCGTGTGCCTGGCCATGGCGTTGCCCGTCGCGGGCCGGATGCGGGCGGAGGCGCCCGTACGGGCGACCCCGCTGGAGCTGGCCGGGCTTGACGAGCCGTACACCGACGAACTGCGCGAACGGCTCGACCGGGAGCTCGGTCTGCCCGTCCGGGAGCGTACGGCGGGGAAGGAGGCGAGCGTCCATGCCGCTGCTTGAGACACGCGATGTCACGGTGCGGTTCGGCGGCAACACCGCGGTCGACGGGGTCGGCATCGGCGTCGAGGCCGGGCGGATCACCGGCCTGATCGGCCCGAACGGCGCCGGCAAGACGACGCTGTTCAACACGGTCACCGGCCTGCAGCGGCCGGCCGCCGGGCGGGTGCTGCTCGACGGCGCCGACATCACCCGCCTCGCCCCGGCCAGGCGGGCCCGCCTGGGCCTGGCCCGCACCTTCCAGCGGCTGGAGCTGTTCCTGTCGCTGTCGGTGCGCGACAACGTCAGGGTCGCCGGCGACGTCCTGCGCGCCACCGGACGCAAGGTGGACGTCGAGAAGGAGACCGACCGCGTCCTGGCGCGCACCGGCCTGGAGGACATCGCCGATCTCGAGGTCTCGGCCATCCCGACAGGCCGCGCCAGGGTGGTGGAGGTCGCCAGGGCGCTGATGACCGAGCCGCGCGTGCTCCTGCTGGACGAGCCCGCCTCGGGCCAGACCGAGCGGGAGACCGAGGCGTTCGCCGGCCTGCTGACCGGCCTCGCCGCGGAGGGACTGGCGATCTGCCTGGTCGAGCACGACCTGCCGCTGGTCATGCGGCTGTGCACGACGATCCACGTGCTCGACCACGGCAGGCTCATCGCCTCGGGCACGCCCAAGGAGATCCAGGAGTCGCCCGAGGTCGTCGCGGCCTACATCGGTAGCGAGGAGGTCACCGGATGAACGAGCAGGTGCCGCTGCTGGAACTCGCCGGCGCCCGCGCGGCGTACGGGCCGATCCAGGTGCTGCACGGGGTGGACCTCAAGGTCCACCCGGGGTCGGTGGTGGCCCTGCTCGGCCCGAACGGCGGCGGCAAGTCCACCACGATGAAGGTCTGCGCCGGACTCCTGCCGCTGACCGGCGGCGAGCTGCGGCTGGCCGGACGGCGGGTCAACGGCATGACCGCCCAGGACGCCGCGCGGCTCGGCGTCTGCTCGATCCCCGAGGGCAGGGGCGTGTTCCCCAACCTGACCGTGCGGGAGAACCTGTGGGCGGCCACCGGCACCGGGGCACGCCTGGCGGACCTGGAGGAGGCCGCCTACAGCCGCTTCCCGATCCTCGGCGAGCGCCGCCACCAGCTCGCGGGCTCGCTGTCGGGCGGCCAGCAGCAGATGCTCGCGCTGTCGCGGGCGCTGGGCACCGACCCGGCGATCCTGCTGCTCGACGAGCTGTCCATGGGGCTCGCTCCCATGATCGTGACCCAGATGTACGACACCGTGGCGCAGCTCGTGGCGGAGGGGCTGTCGGTCCTGGTGGCCGAGCAGTTCGCCCGCGTCGTGCTGCCCATCGCCGACACCGCCGCCCTGATGCTGCACGGACGCGTCGTCGCGTCCGGCCGCCCCGGCGACATCGAGGACCAACTCTCAAGCAGCTACCTAGGAGGCTGACCGATGCTGACCGAGGAACGACGCGAGCGGTTCACGTCTGACGTGGCGCGGATGAAGCTGAAGACCGACGGGTCCAGGCACGACGGGAGGATACGCGTCCTCGGCGTGCTGCTGATGGTGGCCGGCGTCGTGGGCGGGCTCGTCGCGTACAACAACTCGCTCACCCAGGACGACCTGAGGGACATCGGCTCCTTCCAGATCCTCGCGACGGCGTGCGCCGCGGTGACCGTGCTCGGCGCCGCGCTGTACCTCGCCGCCGCGGTGGCGGGCGTGCTGCGGCTGTGGCTGCTGCGCCAGCTCCTGGAGAGCGAGGCGCAGGCGGACCGGATCGCCGCCGCCCTTGAGGGACGAGGGGCCTGACAGCCGGATTTCTCCCGGTCAGCGGGATTCGCCGGATCGCCGGCGGGTCCCGCTGACTAACGTCTGGACAGCTTGAAGACCGGAGTGGAGGATCCCCCATTGACTCAGGAAGCGCCCCGGACGGCTCCGGACGTGCTCGCCCCGGCGAAGCTGGGGCCGGTGACCCTGCGCAACCGCATCATCAAGGCGGCCACGTACGAAGGGCTGAGCCGTAAGAGCCTCGTCACCGACGAGCTCATCGAGTTCCACGTACGGCACGCCCGTGGCGGCGTCGGCATGACCACCGTGGCCTACTGTGCGGTCGCCCCCGAGGGGCGCACGGACGCGCGCCAGATCCAGTGGACCCCCGAGGCGCTGCCGGGCCTGCGCAGACTCACCGAGGCCGTGCACGCCGAGGGCGCCGCCGTCGCCGCGCAGATCGGCCACGCCGGACCGGTCGCCAACCCCAAGTCGAACAAGCTGCCCTCGCTCGGCCCCACCCGGCACTTCCACGCCACCACGACGAGCTTCACCAAGGCCGCGACCCGCGACGACCTGCGGCGGATCGTCGCCGCCCACGCCCACGCGGGGAAGATGGCGATCGAGGCGGGCTTCGACGCCGTCGAGATCCACCTCGGGCACAACTACCTCGCCAGCTCGTTCCTCAGCCCGCGGGTCAACCACCGCAAGGACGAGTACGGCGGCAGCCTGGAGAACCGGGCCCGCCTGTCGCGGGACATCGCCCGCGCGGTGCGCGACGCGGTCGGCGACCGGATCGCGATCACGGCCAAGCTCAACATGGACGACGGCGTGCCCGGCGGCTTCTGGCTGGACGAGTCGATCAAGGTCGCGCAGTGGCTGGAGGAGGACGGCTCGCTCGACGCGCTGGAGCTCACCGCGGGCAGCTCGCTGCTCAACCCCATGTACCTGTTCAAGGGCGACGCCCCGCTGCGCGAGTTCGCCGGAGTCATGAAGCAGCCGGTGAAGCTCGGCGTCCAGCTCGTCGGCAAGCACTTCCTGCGCGCCTACCCCTACAGGGACGCCTACCTGCTCGACGACGCCCGGCAGTTCCGCGCCGCGCTGAAGATGCCGCTCATCCTGCTGGGCGGGATCACCAACAAGCAGGTCATGGACCAGGCGATGGCCGAGGGATTCCAGTTCGTCGCGATGGCCCGGGCGCTGCTGCGCGAGCCCGACCTCGTCAACCGCATCCAGGCCGACAACAGCGTCAGGTCGCTGTGCATCCACTGCAACAAGTGCATGACCGCGATCTACGGCGGCACCCACTGCGTGCTGACCGGCCCGATCGCCGTACGGCAGAAGGGGTAGCGGTGCGCCGGGAGACCATCGCCGACCTGCTGCTCGAACGCCTGGGCGACGACCACCCCGGCCTGCGGACCCGCGAGCGCACCTGGACCTGGGACGAGGTGGTGCGGGAGAGCGCCGCCCGCGCGGCGCTGGCCCGGGCGCTCCGTGTGGAGGGCCCCTTCCACATCGGGGTGTTGCTCGACAACACCCCCGAGTACATCTTCTGGCTCGGCGCCGCGGCGCTGAGCGGCGCGACGATCGTCGGGATCAACAGCACCCGTCGCGGCGCCTACCTGGAGCAGGAGGTCAGCCACACCGACCTGCAGCTTGTCGTCACCGACGAGGCGGGCCTGAAGCTGCTGGACGGTCTCGACATCGGCGTGCCGCGCGACCGCTTCCTGCTGGTGGACGCCGCCGACTATCCGGACACGGTCGCCGCGCACGCCTGCGAGCCGGTCCGCGACCCGGAGATCACGCCGAAGACGCGGATGCTGCTGCTGTTCACCTCGGGCACCACCGGCGCGTCCAAGGCCGCCATCTGCTCCCAGGGCCGGCTGACCGGGCTGGGCTACGCCAACTGCGAGAAGTACGACGTGCGGCGGCACGACGTCAGCTATTGCTGCATGCCGCTCTTCCACGGCAACGCGCTGATGGCGCTGTGGGCGCCGTCGCTGACCGCAGGGGCGACGGTCGTCCTCGTGCCGAAGTTCTCCGCCTCCGGGTTCCTGCCCGACGTCCGCTTCTACGGCGTCACGTTCTTCACCTACGTCGGCAAGGCCATCGCGTACGTCCTGGCCCAGCCAGAGCGGCCCGACGACGCCGACAACACGCTCGACCACGCCTTCGGCACCGAGGCGTCGCCGGAGGACCAGGCGGAGTTCCTGCGCAGGTTCGGCTGCCGGCTCATCGAGAGCTACGGGTCGAGCGAGGGCGCCGGCATGATCACGCTCGCGCCGGAAGGCCCGGCCTCCGCGCTCGGCCGCCCCGCGCGCCCCGGCGTACGGGTGGTCAACCCCGAGACCCGGCAGACCTGCCCGCGCGCCGTGCTCGACGCGCACGGCCGGGTGACCAACGCCGAGGAGGCCATCGGCGAGATCGTGGACGTCGACGGCGCGGCGAGGTTCGAGGGCTACTACAAGAACGAGGCGGCCGACGCCGAGCGGGTCCGGCACGGCTGGTACTGGACCGGCGACCTCGGCTACATCGACGAGGACGGCTACATCTACTTCGCGGGCCGGTCGGGCGACTGGATCCGGGTGGACGGCGAGAACATCTCCGCGCTGCTGACCGAGCGCGTGCTGCGCCGGCACCCGCTGATCGTCGCGGCGGCCGTGTTCGGCGTGCCCGACCCGCGCTCCGGCGACCAGGTCATGGCCGCGCTCGAGATCCCCGAGGGCACGTCGTTCGAGGACCTCGGCCTGCCGGAGTTCCTGGCCGCGCAGGAGGACCTCGGCACCAAGGGGGCCCCGCGCTACGTGCGGGTCTCCCACGCGCTGCCGGCCACCGGGTCGAACAAGCTGCGCAAGAAGGAGATGCAGATGGAGGGCTGGCGGACCGGCGATTCCGTCTACCGATGGGCGGGCCGGGGCGCGCCCGAGTACGCCCTCATGACCGGACAGGACAAGGCCGCGCTGCGCGAGGAGTTCGCCGCCAACGGGCGCCTGCGCTTCCTCGGCCAGGCGTGAAGGAGAGCGGGGACATGGATCTGCGTGAAAGCCCGGAGCAGCGGCGGCTACGCCGGGAGCTGAGGGAGTACTTCGCGGGCCTGCTGCCCGAGGACGAGCGGCGCCGCGTCGGTGAGGAGGGCGTCGGCGGCCCCCGGTTCCGCGAGGTCGTGCGGCGCCTCGGCGCCGACGGCTGGCTCGGCATCGGCTGGCCGGTCGAGTACGGCGGGCAGGGCCGGTCGGTCGAGGAGCAGTACGTGTTCTTCGACGAGGTCCAGCGGGCCGGGCTGCCGTTCCCGTTCGTCACCGTCAACACGGTCGGCCCGACGCTGATGAGCCACGGGTCGCCGGAGCAGAAGAAGCGGTATCTGCCCGGCATCCTGTCCGGCGACGTGGTCTTCGCGATCGGTTACACCGAGCCCGGCGCGGGCACCGACCTCGCCTCCCTCACCACCCGGGCGGTCAAGGACGGCGACGAGTGGGTGATCGACGGCAGCAAGATCTTCACCAGCGGCGCCAACACCGCCGACTACGTGTGGCTGGCCTGCCGCACGGACCCCGGCGCGCCCAAGCACAAGGGCATCTCGATCCTGATCGTGCCGACGGACGCGCCCGGCTTCTCCTGGAGCCCCATCCAGGCCGTGGGCGGGATGGTCGTGACGGCCACGTACTACAGCGGCGTACGGGTGCCGGTCGACGCGGTCGTCGGCGAGGTGAACGGCGGCTGGCGGCTCATCACCCACCAGCTCAACCACGAGCGCATCGGCCTGGCCGCGCTCGGCGGCCGGATGATCCAGCTCTGGGAGCAGGTCGCCGCCTGGGCGCGGGACAACGGCGCGATGGAGCTGGCGTGGGTGCGGCGGGACCTCGCCCGCGCGTACGCCCGGCTGGAGGCGATGCGGCTGATGAACTGGAAGATGACCGACGCGGTCGCGCGTGACGCGCTGTCGGGCGCGGACGCCGGGGCGGCCAAGGTGTACGGCACCGAGACCCACATCGACGTGCAGCGCACGCTGTCGGGGATCATCGGCGCGGGCGCGCGGGTCCGCCCCGAGTCGCCCGGCGCCGTGCTCGCCGGGCAGATCGAGCAGCTGTCGCGGCAGGGCATCGTCAACACCTTCGGCGGCGGCGTGAACGAGGTCCTGCGGGACATGGTCGCCACCCAGGGCCTCGGCCTCCCCAGGGCGGGCCGCTGATGACCGCATACGAGGACTTCGCCGGGCGGGAGATCGTCCCGCCGCGGGAGGGACCCGACCCGGTGAACGTGCCCATGATCCGGCACTGGGCCGAGGCGATGGGCGACCGCAACCCCGTTTACCTGCACGACGACGCCGCGCGCGCGACCGGCCGTCCCGGGATCGTCGCGCCCGCGTCGATGACGCAGGCGTGGACGATGCGGGGGTACGCCCCGGCTCCCGGGACGGGCGGCACCGGGGCCGAGGAGCTGAACGCGCTGCTCGAGAAGGACGGCTTCACCTCGGTGGTGGCGACCGATTCGGAGTTCGAGTTCCACCGGGAACTGGTGGTGGGCGACCGCGTGAGCGTCCGGGAGGTCGTGGAGTCGATCTCCCCGGAGAAGAGCACCGCGCTGGGCGTGGGGCGGTTCGTCACCACGGTCCGCACCTACACCGACCAGGACGGCGAGGTCGTCGCCGTGCAGCGCTGGCGCCTGCTCCGGTTCCGGCCCGAAAACCAGGCCCCGAAGGCCTTGCGGCCGCGGCCGGCGATCAATCGGGACAACGCGTTCTGGTTCGAGGCGGCGCGTGAGCACCGGCTGGTGATCCAGCGCTGCGCCGGGTGCGGGACGCTGCGCCACCCGCCCGGCCCGTGCTGCCCGCACTGCGGCTCGTTCGAGTGGGACACCGCCGAGGCGTCGGGCCGCGGGCAGGTCTACAGCTTCGTGGTCGCCCACCACCCCCGCCACCCGGCGTTCGAGTATCCCCTGATCGTCGCGGTCGTGGAGCTCGACGAGGGCACGCGGCTCATCACCAACCTGGTCGGCGTGGAACCCGGAGAGGTCGAGATCGGCATGCCCGTCGTCCTCGACTGGCTGGACGCCGATCCCGACCTGTCACTTCCGGTGTTCCGCCCGCAGGAGAACGACTGATGGACTTCACGCTGGACGAAGAGCTCGACGCGGTGCGTGCCCTGGCGAACCAGATCTTCGCCGACCGCGCCACGACCGAGCGCGTATGCGAGGTGGAGGGCTCGCCGGACCGCCTGGACGAGGAGCTGTGGGCGGAGCTGGGCAAGGCCGGCCTGCTCGGCATCGCGCTGCCGGAGGAGGCGGGCGGCGCCGGGCTCGGCCTGGGCGCGCTGTGCGTGCTGCTCGAGGAGCAGGGCCGCCACGTCGCCCCGGTGCCGCTGTGGCCCGCGGCCGTCGGCGCGCTCGCGGTCGCCGCGCACGGCACCCGCGAGCAGCGCGAGAGCCTGCTCCCCGGAGCGGCGGACGGCTCGTCCCGGCTCACCGTGGCGCTGGAGGAGTTCGGCCCGGCCGACCCGGCCGAGCCGCGCTGCGCGGCCCGCCCGGATGGCGACATCTGGCGGCTGACCGGCGTCAAGGCGGTGGTCCCCTCGCCGTTCGGCGCGGCCCACGTGCTGGTCTCGGCGGCGGCGGAGGGAGCGTCGGGCCTGTTCCTGGTGGCCTCGGACGCGGAGGGCGTCTCCTGGCAGGCCGAGGAGACCACGACGCACGACCTCGCCGGCACCCTCACGCTGGACGACGCCCCGGCGCGGGCGGTCGGCACGCCGGGGGACGGCGCGGTCGGGTGGACGATCGAACGGGCGGCGGTCGCGCTGGCGGCCGTGCAACTCGGCGTCGCCCAGGGAGCGATCCGGCACGCCGTGACGTATCTGTCGGAGCGCAGGCAGTTCGGCCGTCCGCTCGGCACCTTCCAGGCCGTGCAGCACCAGCTCGCCGACTGCTACATCGACGTCGACGCGATGCGCGTGTGCCTGTGGCAGGCGGTCACCTCGCTGCAGGAAGGCGAGGACGCCGCGGCGGCCGTGCTCGTCGCCAAATGGTGGGCCGGGGACGCCGGGCTGACCGTGGCGCACCGGGTGCAGCACGTCCACGGCGGCATCGGCGTCGACGTCGACTATCCGGTCCACCGGCACTTCCTGTGGGCCAGGCAGATCTCCGGCACGCTCGGCGGGCCGAGCGCCGACCTCGCCAAGCTCGGCGCCGTCATCGCCGCCGGAAGGATCGCGTCATGAACGGGCGGACGTACGAGGAGGTGGCGGTGGGGGAGGAGCTGCCCCCGCTGCCGATCCCGCTGACCCGCACGCTCATCGTGGCGACCGCGATCGCCAGCCGCGACTACCAGGACGTCCACCACGACCCCGGCCTCGCGGTCGAGCGCGGGTCCAAGGACATCTTCATGAACATCCTCACCACCAACGGCCTGGTCGACCGGTACGTCACCGAGTGGGCCGGCCCGGCCGCCGTCGTCAAGGCGATCAGGATCAGGCTCGGCGTGCCCAACTACCCCGGCGACACGATGACGCTGAGCGGCACGGTCACCGCCAAGCACGACGAGGACCGCCGTGTCGAGATCGCCGTACGCGGCGAGAACGGCCTGGGCGCCCACGTCACCGGCACCGTCGCCGTACGGCTCCCAGCGAAGGGTGCGATATGAGCAGTCTCTCGGGTGCCGCAGCCATCGCCGGCATCGGCGCGACCGAGTTCTCCAAGGACTCCGGCCGCAGCGAGCTCCGGCTCGCCTGCGAGGCCGTGCTCGCGGCCATCGCCGACGCCGGCCTGAAGCCGTCCGACGTGGACGGGATGGTGACGTTCACCGCCGACACCAACGCCGAGATCCACGTCGCCCGCAACACCGGCATGGGCGACCTGACGTTCTTCTCGCGCGTCCCGCACGGCGGCGGCGCGGCCTGCGGCACCGTCCAGCAGGCGGCGCTGGCCGTCGCGACCGGCGTCGCCGACGTCGTCGTCTGCTACCGGGCGTTCAACGAGCGGTCCGGCGTGCGCTACGGCCTCGGCCAGGCGGACCGGCCGGTCGAGACGGGGGCGGACAGCGCGGCGTACGCGTGGCTCAACCCGTTCGGCCTGTCGACGCCCGCCCAGTGGGTGGCCATGTTCGCCCGCCGCTACATGCACGAGTACGGCGCGACCAGCGAGGACTTCGGCCGGGTGGCCGTGGTGGACCGCAGGCACGCCGCGAACAACCCGGCGGCCTGGTTCTACCAGCGGCCCATCACGCTGGAGGACCACCAGGCGTCGCGCTGGATCGCCGAGCCGCTCCACCTGCTGGACTGCTGCCAGGAGACCGACGGCGGCCAGGCGCTCGTCGTGGTCTCGGCGGAGCGGGCGCGCGACCTGCCGCACCCGCCCGCCCTCATTCTCGGCGCGGCCCAGGGCTCGGGCGACGACCAGCACATGATGACGAGCTACTACCGTCCCCGCATCACCGGCATCCCCGAAATGGGACTGGTCGGGCGGCAGCTGTACGCGCAGAGCGGCCTCGGCCCCGCCGACATGGACGCGGCGATCCTGTACGACCACTTCACGCCGCTGGTGCTGCCGCAACTGGAGGAGCTGGGCTTCTGCGCCCCCGGCGAGGCCAAGGACTTCGTCGCCGAGGGCAACCTGGAGCTCGGCGGGCGGCTGCCGTTCAACACCCACGGCGGCCAGCTCGGCGAGGCGTACCTGCACGGCATGAACGGCATCGCCGAGGCGGTCCGCCTGGTGCGGGGCACCAGCGTCAACCAGCCGGAAGGAGTGCGCAACGTGATCGTGACGGCGGGCACCGGGGTGCCCACCAGCGGGCTTGTGCTCGGAGCCGACCGGTGAACGCCGGCGAGTGGGCCGGCCGCGACCTCGGCGAGCGCACGGTTGCCTACGACGAGCGGGAGGCGATCCTCTACGCGCTCGCCGTCGGCGCCTCGGCCACCGACCTCGACCTCGTCTTCGAGGAACGGCTGCGGGTGCTGCCGACGTTCGCGCTGACCAAGGCCCAGTGGGCGCCGGACGCGCTCGGCTCGCTCGGCGCGTTCGACACCCGGACGGCCGTGCACGGCTCCCAGCGGCTGGTGGTCCGCACGCCGCTGCCGCCCGTGGGCGAGCTGACCATGAAGGCCCGCGTCGCCCGCGTCTGGGACAAGGGCGGCGCCGCGGTCTTCGAGGTCGAGGTGGACTGCGAGTTCTTCCTCGCCACCTGGTCGCTGTTCGCGCCGGGGCGTGGCGGGTTCGGCGGCGAGCGGGGGCCTTCGGCCCCGAAGCGGCCCGAGACGCCGCCCGCGCGTCAGATCCGGCTGGACACCTCGCCCAACCAGGCCGCGCTCTACCGTCTGCTCGGCGACCGGCACCACATGCACATCGACCCGGAGGCGGCGAAGGCGGCCGGGATGCCCAGGCCGTTCATGCACGGTCTGTGCACGCTGGCGGCGGTGACGCTGCCTCTGGCCGACGCCGTGGGGGCGCACCCGGCCGCCCTGGCCGAGCTGGCGGGCAGGTTTGCCGCCCCGGTCTTCCCCGGCGACCGCCTCGACCTGCGTACGTGGGACGAGGAGGGCGGTGTGGTCTTCGAGGTGGCGGTGAACGGCACGCCCGTGCTGACGGGCGGGCGTGCCGTCTTCCGCGAGGCTCAGCCGCGCGTCACCAGGTAGCGGGCCGGGACCTCGCCTCCGCCGTGCACCGGGACGTCCGCCCCGGTGAGGTAGGAGGCGAGGTCGCTCGCCAGGAAGAGGCAGGCGTTCGCCACGTCCTGCGGCACCGCCATCCGGCGCATCGGGATGACCTCCGACAGGGCCGCGCCGCCGTCCTCGCCGTACAGGGAGGCGGCGGCCTCGGTCCTGATCAGGCCGGTGGTGATGTGGTTGACCCGCACCTTCGGCGACCATTCCAGCGCCAGCGCCTTGGTGAGCATGAGCAGCCCGGCCTTGGCCGCCGAGTACGCCGCGGTGCCCGGCTGCGGGTCCACGCCGGAGACGCTGCCGATGTTGACGATCGACCCCCCGGTGTTCTGCTCGCGCATGACGAGGTTGGCCGGTTGGGCCACGTAGAACGGCGCGAGCAGGTTGAGGTCCACGATCCGCTCGACGAACCGCGGCGAGACCGTCGCCGCGTCCGCGTTCGGCGATCCTCCGGCGTTGTTGACCAGCACGTCAAGCCGGCCCAGGTGATCCACGGTCTGCTCCACCAGCCGGGCCGCCTCCGCGGGGTCGCGGATGTCGGCGGCGACGAAGCGCGCGATCCGGCCGCCCGCCGAGGGCAGCTCGTCCGGTTCGTTCCGCCCGCACACCACAACCCCGGCGCCCGCGGCGAGGAACGCCTCGGCGATCACGAAGCCGATGCCCTTGGTCCCTCCCGTGACCAGCACCGCCCGGCCGCCGAAATCCATCGTCACGTTCACCAGTTCCTCCCGACTCTCGGATGACCCAGGGAGGGTACGGCCGCCCGCCCGCCGGTGGGGGAGAGGTACCGGCCAGCGGGACCACGCCTGACGGGCCGGGACGGGACGGCCCACCATGACGGTCATGACCGAGAACGAGGTGCTGACGATCCCGGGAGTGCTGGAGCAGGCGGCCCGGGAGTTCCCGGGCACGGAGGCGGTGGTGGACGGCGCGTCCCGCCTCACCTACGCGGAGCTGTACGCCCGGGTGCGCGAGGCGGCCCGCGGCTTCCTCGCGCTCGGCGTGGAGCCGGGGGAGCGGGTGGCGATCTGGGCTCCCAACAGCACGCGGTGGATCGTCACCGCCCTCGGCGCGCTCTGCGCCGGCGCCGTCGTGGTGCCGATCAACACCCGATACAAGGGCGAGGAGGCCCGCTGGCTGCTGGCGCGCAGCCGCGCCCGCGTACTGTTCACCGAGGACGGCTTCCTCGGCAACGGCTACCTCGCCATGCTCGGGGTCGCCGCCTCCGGCGTCGAGGGCCTGCCCGCGCTCACCACGGTCGTCACCTACGACGAGGACCCCAGGCCGGGCGCCACCACCTGGGCGGACTTCCTGGCGGCCGGTGCGGCGGCGCCGGACGAGGCGGCCCGGGAACGCGCCGCGGCGGTGCGCCCCGACGACGTGGCCGACATCCTGTTCACCTCCGGCACCACCGGCAGGTCCAAGGGCGCGATGTGCACCCACCGGCAGAACGTCCGCACCTACCTCGCGTGGAGCGCGCGGACCGGGCTGCGCCGGGGCGACCGCTACCTGATCGTCAACCCGATGTTCCACACCTTCGGCTACAAGGCCGGGGTGTTCGCCTGCCTGCTCAGGGCCGCCACGATGGTGCTCCAGCCGGTGTTCGAGCCGGACGAGACGATGCGGCTGATCGAGACCGAGAAGATCACCGTGCTGCCCGGCCCGCCGACCGTCTACGTCTCCATGCTCGACGCGCCCGGCCGCTCCCGCTACGACCTGTCGTCGCTGCGGCTCGCGGTCACCGGCGCCTCGGTCGTCCCGGTGGCGCTCGTACGCCGCCTGCGGGCCGAGCTGTTCCCCCAGGTCGTCACCGCGTACGGGCTGACCGAATCGTGCGGCACGGTCACGGCGTGCTCGCTGGAGGACGACGACGTGACCGTCGCCACCACCTCCGGCCGTCCGATCGAGGGCGTGGAGGTGAAGGTCACCGGCCCGGACGGCGCGCCGGTGCCGGCGGGCCAGGACGGCGAGATCCTGGTGCGCGGGCACAACGTGATGGTGGGCTACCTGGACGACGACGCGGCGACCGCGGCGGCGATCGTGGACGGCTGGCTGGTGACCGGCGACCGCGGCCGGCTCGACGAGCGGGGCTACCTCGCCATCACCGGCCGGTCGAAGGACATGTTCGTGGTCGGCGGCTTCAACGTGTACCCGGCCGAGATCGAGCAGGTGCTCGCCGCCCATGAGGGCGTCGCCGAGGCCGTGGTGATCGGGGTGCCGGACGCCCGCATGGGCGAGGTCGGCCGGGCCTACGTCGTGCCCCGCCCCGGCGCGGCGGTCACCCCGGAGGTGGTGACGGCCTACTGCCGGGAACGGCTGGCCAACTTCAAGGTGCCGCGCGAGGTCGTCCTCGTGGACGGCCTGCCGCGCAACGCGACCGGAAAGATCGACAAGGCCGCGCTGGCGGTTCGGCCGCCCGCGTAAATCGCCGTCCTCATTGTCTGGATACGGTCGGACCGGATGCGGCCGCATCGGACGCGGAAGTTTCCAGGTTGTCAAACACCGGGATGGAGCGCTGCCCGGCGGTATCCGCCACGTGCGGGAATCGCCTGTCGCCACCGCCGGGTCACATTGGGCCGCGGCGAACGGCGATAGAAGATATTGACCGGCCCAGAGGCGAAACCTAGCCTTCGTGGGAGCGTTCCCACGCCCGCCCGCAGCACCATGTTCCGCGAAGGAGAGCCATGCGGCTTTTGGTGGATTTTGCCGCCAACCGTTCCGGTAGAACGGAGCTCGGATGGGGACAGCGGGCCATCTGGGAGGCCATCCACCGGGTGGGGCCGGACAGCGCCCACTACTTCAACGTGCCCCGGGTGCTCGCCGTCCCCCGCGCGGGCGGCCCGCGTCGCCCCGGGGTCGTGGCGGCGGCCCTGGCCGAGGTGGTGGGCAGGCACGACGGCCTGCGATCCCTGGTACGGCTGGGCGCGACCGGGCCGTACCAGGAGGTCGCGGCGGCCGGCACTCTGCCGATCGAGATGGTCGAGACGGCACGCGGTGACGCGGACGACGCCGCGGCGGCACTCGTCGCCCGCCTGGCCGGGCGGTCCTTCGGCGACGGCGAGCAGCCGCTGCGCGCCGGATTCGTGGTGTGCGACGGCGCCGTCACCCACGTGGCGCTCGTGATCAGTCACGTCGTCGCGGACTGGCGCGCGGCCGACGTCGTGGTGCGCGACCTGCGGATGCTGCTGCTCCGCGGAGCGATCGCGCGGCCGCCGTCGTCGCAGTTGCTCGACCTGGTGCGGGAGGAGAAGGCCGCGTCGGCCCGTTCTGACCGGGCGATCGCGCAGTGGGAGGCGCTTCTGCGGACCGTGCCGTCCGCCATGTTCCCGGAAGCGGTCGCGGCGGGCGCGACGCCGAGGTACGCGCGGGCCGTGTTGTCGTCGCCCCGGCTCAACCACGCCGCACATGTGCTCGCCCGCCGTGCCGGCGTCAGCACCGCCACGGTCCTGCTGGTGGCGGTCGCCATGCAACTGCGCGAGCTGACCGGGCACGAGGTGTGCGCGATCACTCCGATCGTGCACAACCGCTTCGACGATAGGACCCGAGACCTGGTCACCAGCCTGAACCAGCTGGGACTGTTCACCCTGGGCCCGTGCGGAGGCCTTGCCGAGACCCTCGTCAGCGCCTATCCGGCGGTTCTCGCGTCCTACCGGCGCGCGCGCTTCGACACGCTGGCCTTCGACGCGATGATCGACCGAGTGAGCGCCGACCGGGGCGTCTCCGTGTTCCCGTCGTGCTGCTTCAACGACCTGCGCCCCGGCGAGGATCCGGGCGGCGACGGCAGCGCGGACGGGGAGTCCGAGCTGGAGTGGCTCCCCGGCACGGACCAGCGCAGCTGCCACTTCTGTGTGGCCCTGATGCGCTGGAAGGGCACGCTCGGCGTGGAGTTGAGCGCCGACACCACCCGCCTGCCCGAGGGCGAGATGGCCGCCCTGCTGCACCGGCTGGAGTCCTTCGTGGTCGATGCGGCTCAGCGGCCTTCGTAGGGCAGCTCGACGGCGAGGGTCAGGCCGCCCTCCTCACGCGGGGTGGCGGTGACCACGCCGTCATGGGCGTCGGCGATGGCGCGCACGATCGACAGCCCGAGGCCGCTGCCGCGCTCGGAGCGCAGCCGGTCGCCGTGCAGCCGCCGGAACGGCTCGAAGATCGTCTCGATCTCGTACGGCGGCACGGGCAGGCCGGTGTTGGCCACGACGAGCTCCACCCGGTCGGCCCGCCGCCGCGTGGACACCCACACCTCGCCGCCGGGGTGGTTGTGCCGGATCGCGTTCTCCACGAGGTTCTGCACCAGCCGCTCCACCAGCACCGGCTCGCCCGCCGTCGGCGCGGGGTCGAGCAGCCGGTGCACGGTCACCTGGGCCGCCTCCGCCTCCTCGGCCGCGGTGTCGAGCACGTGCTCGGCCACATCGGTCAGGTCGAAGGGCCGCCGGTCGAGCACCTTCTGCTCGCCCTCGGCCAGGGTGAGCAGGCCGTCGATCAGGCGTTCGTGCCGGGTGTTGACCAGCAGCAGCGACTCGCCGAGCCGCTTGACGTCCTCGCTCGCGTCGGCGCGGCGGACCGCGACGTCCACCAGCGTGCGGTTGATGGTCAGCGGCGTGCGCAGCTCGTGCGAGGCGTTGGCGACGAAGCGCCGCTGGCCGTCGAACGAGCGGGCGAGGCGGCCGAGCACGGTGTCCACGATGTCGGCCAGCTCCTTGACCTCGTCGTCCGGGCCGTCGTGCGCGATGCGCTCGGTCAGGTCGTGGCTCTGCGCGATTCGCCTGGCGCTCGCCGTCACCGAGCGCATCGGCCGCAGCGTCCATCCGGCCGCGCGCCAGCCCAGCAGCGCCGCCAGCCCGCCCACGGGAACGAGCGCGATCCCGCCCCCGACGAGCACGTTCTTGACCGCGTCGGCCTGATAGACGCGCCTCACCTGCTCGGCCCGCTCCTGAGCCACGGAGTACTCGTAGTGCCAGGGTGAGTAGACGGTTCCGGCGACGCGGATCCACTGGGGCTGCCGCAGCCCGTCGCGGGGCTCCAGGCTCTGCCGTACGACGAAGGCGACGACCCCGATCAGGACGGCTCCGGCGAGGACGAAGACACCCCCGCAGGCGAGCGCGAACCGCAGCCGCAGGTTCTTCGTCATGGGATGCGATACCCCGCTCCCGTCACGGTCTCGATGACCGGCGGATCGCCGATCTTGCGGCGCAGCTTCATCATCGTCGTGCGCACGGTGTTGGTGAACGGGTCGATGTGCTCGTCCCACACCTTCTCCAGCAGCGTCTCGCTGGAGACCACCGCGCCGTCCGCGCGCAGCAGTTCGGCCAGCACCCCGAACTCCTTGCGGGCGAGCGGCACGTATCGCCCGTCGCGGTAGGCCTGCCGGTGCGCCCAGTCGAGCCGGATGCCCGCCCGCTCCAGGATCGGCGGGTCGGCCGGCCGTACCCGGCGGCCGAGCGCGTGCACCCGGGCCACCAGCTCCTCGAACGCGAACGGCTTGGGCAGGTAGTCGTCGGCGCCCAGCGACAGTCCCTCCACCCGCGAGCGCACGTCGGCCGCGGCGGTCAGCATGAGCACGCGGACCTGCGCGGCCTCGGCCACCAGCGCCCGGCACACGTCGTCGCCGTGCGTCCCCGGCAGGTCCCGGTCGAGGATCAGCACGTCGTAGTCGTGGACGCGCACCCGCTCCAGCGCCCCGTCGCCGTCGTAGGCGACGTCCACCGCGAGCGCCTCCTCCCGCAGGCCCTCGGCGATCGAGTCGGCGAGCATCCGCTCGTCTTCCGCGACCAGCACCCGCATCGAAGCCCCCTTCACCCGTCGAAACCGTCCCAGGCTGCCAGGAGCGGCATAACCAGGACGTAACCGAATCAGGTGACGGGGAGTTTATCGATCTTTCGCTGAAGTGTCCGGGCGCCGCCGGGGAGCCGCCCCGGCCCGGACCCGGGGGATCGTCCATGCTCACCTCGACACCCGCCCTACGGACAGCGCCGCTCGGGCGCGCCCGCGCGAAACGCGTGCTGACCAGGGGACACGGCCTGTTCGCGGCCGTGCTCGCCGTGGCGGCGGCCCTGCGCGTGCTCGTCATGCTGGCGTACGGCACGGCGCAGCTCTACTGGTACGACTCGTTCACCTATCTCGACACGGCCGTCCACCTGAAGCCGGGCGGCGGGTTCCACCCCGCCGGGTACTCCTTCTTCCTGCGGCTTTTGTGGCCGTTCCACAGCGTCGAACTGGTGGCCGGCGTGCAGCACGCCATGGGCCTGGGCATCGCTGTGATGGTCTACGCGTTGCTGCGCCGCCACCGGCTGCCCGCGTGGGGCGCCACCCTGGCCACGCTGCCCGTGCTGTTCGACCCGGCGTTCGTCCGCCTTGAGCACGCCGTGCTCTCCGACACCCAGCTGATCTTCTTCGTCGTCGCCGCCCTGACCGTCGTCATGTGGCGGGCCAAGCCGTCCGTACGGGCGGCCGCCGTCGCGGGGGTGCTGCTCGCGCTGGCCGGGCTCACCCGGACCGCCGCCGTGCCGCTGCTCGGCCTGGTCCTGCTGTACCTGGTCGTACGCCGGGCGGGGGTGCGCCAGGTGGCCGCGCTTGCCCTTGCGGGGGTGCTGCCGCTGGCCGCCTACGCGGGCTGGTATCAGGCCCACCACGGGCGTTTCGCGCTCAGCGGCTCCGACGGGGTGGCACTGTGGGCGCGGACGATGACGTTCGCCGACTGCTCGGTCGTCAGGCCGCCGGCCGACGAGGCGAAGCTGTGCCCGAACGGCACCGTTGTGGACGCCGCGTCCGAGTACGTGTGGGCGCCGGGCGCCTCGCTCAACCTGCTGCCCGGCGACCGCTTCTCCCACAACGACCTGGCCCGCTCGTTCGCGCTGCGCGCCATCGCGGCGCAGCCGCTCGACTACCTGCGCGAGGTCGCGCACGATGCCTCGCTCGCCTTCGCGGTCACCCCTGTGCGGCACCCGGCGCGCGTGTCCCCGGCGCTGTCGTTCCCCGTCGGCTCCTGGCCGCTGCCCTCCTTCCCGCTCATCGAGACCGTGCGCGGCGAGTACGACCCCGCCATCCGCGGCATGTCGTCGGTCGAGCCGTACGCGTCGTTCCTCGGTTTCTACAGCTACCCCGGCCTCCTGCACGGCCCTCTGTTCGGCATGGCCCTGCTGATCGGCGGGATCGGCGCGATCGGCCGGCGGCGGGCGGCGCTGCTGCCGTGGGCGGCGGCCGTGTACCTGTTCCTCGGCCCGATCGCCGCGCTCGACTTCGACCACCGCTACATGCTGCCCGCCGTCCCGGTGGCCTGCGCCGCGGCAGCCCTGGGCATGCGAGACCTGCGCGTACGAGGCCTGCGCATACGAGGCCGCGGCATCCGGGATCTGGCCGTGACCGGCCTACGCCGCCTCCGCCGAGCGGCCGTCTGACCGTCGCCCGG
>NZ_BOOF01000052.1 GCF_016863095.1 Microbispora siamensis
ACACAGGAAGGGGCCTTCGTCGTCGCGGGAGGCAGCCTTCGCCTCGGTGGCCGCGTCAGCCGCCGATGCCGGAGTTCTCGGCGGCGGTGACGATCGTGGTCGCGTCCTCCGGGAGGAGATATCCGGCGTTCACCGACGCCTGCGCGGCCGCCCGCACCTTGCTCACGTAGTCGGCGTGCGTCGGGTAGAGCCGGCTGAGCACCGGCTCGGCCGTACGCGGCAGGGACGGATCGGACGGGTCGCCCACGTCGTGGCGGTCCCACGGGTCGGCGTCGCCGTTCCACGGGTCCCGGGCGCCGTAGAGGCCGCAGAAGATGCCGCTGCCACTGGTGTCCCGCTCCCCCGTGAGCGTGCGGGTCGGCACCGCCACGTCGGGGAGCCGGATGCCGCCCACGGCCAGGCCCGTGCCCGGGTCGCGCAACTCGGGGTGCAGCGCGGCCCCGCTCGGCGGCCGGGGTCCGCCCCTCGCCCAGGCGGCCAGGTGACGCAGCGCGGCGTTCATGGAGTAGTGGCCGGGCCCGTCGTTGAACGGCGCCGACCCGGCGGCGCAGTCCGCCTGGGGCGCTGCGGAGCCCGCCGACTTCTGCACCGTCGGGTCACCGAGGTCGTACGCCCACTGGTCACCGTGCGCCGTACCGGCCAGCTCCCAGTGCACCACCCGGTCGGTGTCCGGCTGCCGGGCCACGAACGCCGTCGGGACGTCGGTCTCGGTGAGCACGACGAACGTCGGCACCGGCAGGTCCGTACGGATCCTGCTCGGGTTCGGCATCGTCAACACGTCGAGCAGGTTGCCGCTGATCGGTGAGCCGACCGCGCCGTTGCTGTGGATCATGAAGCCGTCGTACACCTTCGACACGGGCTGGACGGCGTTGACGTACGTCGTCATGAAGCCGGCCGACTGCGACTCGCCGTCCGCGAGCAGCGTCGTGACGTGCAGGCCGCCGAGCGGGTCCGGCCCGTTCGGGGTGCGCAGCGCCTGCCCCGCCTGGGAGAAGATGTCGTACGCGTAGGCGTCGCCGGGGTGGACGAGGCTGCCGTACCGCGCCGGGTCCCAGCCCTTGAGCCCGCGGATCTCGCCGAGGCCGCCGTTGACGCCGACATCCTGCGCCGAGACGCCGACCCACGCGTAGCCCTTGCGCAGCAGTTCGTCGCGTTCGAACCAGTAGTCCGGGGACAGATCGATCTGGCCGCTGACGTTGAGCCACTCGACCACGACCGTGCCGTTGAACCTCGCCGGGTCGGCGGGCCTGCGGACCAGGAGCCGGGTCTTGTACGCGGCGCGGCCGGACGCCCGGACGTTCCACCGGCCGTCGGAGGTCCAGATGCCGGACTTGGCGTAGGAGGTGGCGGTGCCCTCGATGAAGTACTCGCTCTCCGTGAAGCCGAACGAGCCGAGGTCCTCCGCCGCGGCGAGGAACGGGAAGCCGTGGTCGCCGGCGGGCGGGACGCTGACGGTGGGGCTCGCTGCCGCGGCCTGGGCGGCCGGCGGGGCGCCGAGGAGGGCGGCGGCGAGCGCCGCCCCCAGCGCCACGGCGGTGATCCGCCGCCGGGGGGACCGGACGGGTACGCGCACGGGTTACCTCCGTGGGACGAATGTCGGGGAGGCACAGTGTCACCCGCTCCGCCCGGCCGGGTAATCGGCGGAATCACCTGTGTTCCTACTGGCCCCGAGGCGCGCCGGTCTGCGTCTGCACCTGTGGGCCACCCGCGCCAACGGGCAACCGGCGCGGTTCCTCGACGGCCGGCTACAAGAACATTTCGAAGCGGAGCGAACTCCCTGTCGGGTCGAATGAGAACTATCGTGACCAGCATGGAAAATCCCCCGCAGCGTCGGGACTCCCCGACGTCTCACCTGCGCGCCTCGGACAGCAACAGGGACCAGGTCGCGGCCATGCTCGGGGAAGCCCTGAGCACGGGTCAGCTGAGCCACGAGGAGTACTCCGAGCGCCTGGACAGCCTCTACCAGGCCAAGACCGTGGGAGAGCTCGAGGTCCTCACCCACGACCTCCAGGTCGAGCGGCACCGTCCGGCCGCGAGCGCGGCGTCCTACACGCCGAACGCGAGCCCGGTCTCCTACGCGTCGAGCGCGAGCCCCGAGCCCGACAACATCATCGCCATCTTCAGCGGCAGCGACCGCAAGGGCCGCTGGCGGGTACGGCGGCAGACCAAGGCGCTGGCCGTCTTCGGCGGCGTGCGGTTCGACCTGACCGAGGCCGAGTTCGAGGCGAAAGAGGTCGAGATCACGGTCAATGCGATCTTCGGCGGTGCCGAGATCATCCTGCCGGAGGGGGTCGAGGTGCGTTGCCAGGGGGTCGGCGTCTTCGGCGGCTTCGACGTGCACAACAGCCCGGACGTCGACCCGTCGGCGCCGGTGGTCGTGATCAAGGGCCTCGCACTGTTCGGTGGAGTGAGTGGCAGAATCCGGCGTCGCCGCGACCGCTGAGTGTCCTGGGGGACGCCGCGCAAGAAGCTCCATAAAACCGGTGGACGACGCTGATATCGTCCCAAAACGTGACAATCCTCGGCGTCGACCAGTTCGTCGCAGCCGGGTTCGCCCAGGTGGAGGCGGTCCAGCGCGAGGCCGGCGACGCCGCCAGCGAACTGCCGTGGCAGCGAAACCGGGTTGTCGCCGGACGATCCGTCGGGGTGGACGCAGCCGGCGGTGTGGGTAGCCGGCTGGTGAGGCGTCACGAGAACGGCCCCGCGTCGTGACCTACCGGCACGCGACCGTCCGGGGCGACTATGCCGATCTGGCTAGCGGCGCGGTGCTGCACTCGGCTCCGGGGTTCCCCGCCTTCCCGGTCCGTCTGGCCAGCGAGATGTTCCAGCGCGCGATGGAACTACGGGGCGGTGAACTCGCCACGGTGTGGGATCCGTGCTGCGGCAGCGGCTACCTGCTGACCGTGATCGGGCTGCTGCATCGGACCCGGATCTCGGCCGTGCTGGCCTCGGACATCGATCCGGCCGCCGTCGGGATCGCGGAACGGAATCTGGGCCTGCTGACGCGAACCGGGCTGGCTGCTCGTGCCGCCCATCTCACCGAGCAGGCCGAGCGCTGGGGCCGCGCGTCCTACACGGCTGCGGCCGAGGCCGCACACCGGATCGCAACCGGGCTGAGCAGCGACGGCGGTGACCTGCCGCACGCCGTGCATCAGGCTGACGTGTTCGACGCCGACCGGCTCCGCCAGGTCCTCGGCGGACGCCGGCCGGACGTGGTGGTCACGGACGTGCCGTATGGCGAGCAGACGTCCTGGCACGGGCCCAACGGCGCCGACGGGGCCGTAGGCATGCTCAACACCCTGGGTACGGTGCTCAGCGAAAACGCGGTGATCGCGGTGGCGGTCCGCGGGCGCAAGGCACCGCGCGCCGACCGCCTGCGCACATGCGCGACTTTCAAGATCGGAACCAGAACGGTCACCCTGCTGCGGCCTCAACCATGACGCCGGCCCGTAACCAGTCCGACAAGGCGGGGATCACGGCCGCCGCGACTTTCACGACTCCCGCACGACGGCGTCGCCGCGATTCACCAAGATCGTGATTGGCATATTCGCCCCGGTTTCCCGCGGCGCATGGCCACAATCGCGAAGTGACCGATTCCAAATCCGTATCAGGCCTACCGGTGGCGTTGACCGTATGCGCCTACGCGGCGGCCGTACTCACGCTTACATGGATGACCGAAGAGGGTTATCTCGGCGATGCCATGTACGGAGTGCTGACCATGGTCCTGATGGCCTTTCCGCTCTCCCTTGTCGGGACTTCTCTGTACGGGACGCTGAAAGACGCAATCGTCGGACAGAGGCACGATGACCCGACCTACGGCTGGAACTACAACTACGCCTGGGATTACGTCCTGATGGCCTGGCCGGGGATCGTCATGGCCATCGCCCTGATGCTCCTGCTGAGGCGGCGGCGTACCCGTTCGGCGGGCCAGGTCGTTGGCTGGGCGCTGACGGTGGTCGTCACCTTGACCGGCGTGCTGATCACCTTTGACGGGTGGGCGCCCCGTCGGCCGTACGGCTGGCCGTTCCTCGTGTACGGACTGGTCATGGTCATTGGATTGATCGCTGCGCACAGGTCCGCCCCGAATACGGCTACCAACAGGGCGTAACGCGGGTGCCTGAGCCTCGACGAGAAAGCGATGATCATGGGTGAGAAGGCCGCCGTCGGCGGAGATTCGTCGGTGGAGATCCCGTATGGCTCTGACCTCCACCACTTGCGTGAAACGTCCACGGCCGGATGCCAGCGCGCTCGGCGTCGACCCAAACCAGAGCGTTGACGTCGTGTTCCAAGAGCCACCCGAGCATTGCGACCGCGTCCATCCAGGCAGCGTACGGCTCCGGTGGTGCATCGTAAGGTCGGCGAGCGGGCGAGGTACCCCGAGTGCCCTGTTGCTACGGGGACTTCGAGGAAGCGAGTGGCGGTTGCGAGATCACCTAATGGGGTGCCCTTCGGGGGAGTGGATCGCGGCCGGTGCTCACGCCTCTACCTCGGATCGAGTACGCGCGTCATCCAGATCGTGTTGCCGCGTTCGGCGTCCTCGGTGATGCGGTCGCTTCGGTGGAAATCGAGCTTCTCAAGGACGCGGAACGAGGGTGCGTTCCACTCCCGCACGGTCGCCCAGAGTCGTCGACGTCCTGTTCGCGTCGCGGCTTCGATGACCGCACGGGCGGCTTCTGTCGCGTAACCATGGCCGTGAGCTCGTTGTGCCAGCTCGTACGCGATCTCAGGTTCGTCGAAAGACCCCTGGCCGACAGTCAATCCGCAGTACCCGATGAACTCACCGGTGTCTCGCAGCTCGATCGGCAGCAGCCCCAGCCCCGGATCCGCCATCAGCGGATTCTTGAGGAGCCAGCCGCGCATGTCCTCGAGCGTCGGGCGTCCCTCGGCGTCGATCCGCCGTACCGCTCGTGGATCCCGCTCAAGCCATAACCCGCGGTACTCCTCGGCATCCGACGGCACCCACCGCCGCAACCGCAGCCGCTCGGTCACCAGCTCCGCCGGTAGATCCTTATAGGTTCCCACCCGACCAACCTAACCCGGTGCTGACCAAGACCGGACGAGACTGCAAGAGGCGGACGTTGAGCTGCTCAACGGTTGGTGGCGGACGTTGCCGCCAAGGAGCTGCCGGCTCTCGAGGCACAGGTGTGGCGGGTCGGACGGTCAGGCCGTCTCGGGTTGGCAAGCCTGTTACAGGTCAGCCCCAAGTCAGCGAAACCATGCTGGCCCGATGGACCTGATCGACGCTGTTGAGGCGCTCACCACGACCGTGGCCCCGGGTCGCCGCATGCCGGGAAAGATCGGTATGGGCATCCTCCTGATCTGCTGGCTCGCGCTCGGCGTGCTGCCGTTCGTGACCGCGGTGCCGGATTTCCGGCTCGCGACCGGGAAGATCGGCACTTCTGGCACCCTCACCGTCGTCTCCTGCGTCTCCCTCGGCCAGGGACGGTATGACTGCAGGGGCAGGTTCGTCCCCGACGGCGGTGGAGACGCGGTCATGGTGGCCGCATCGCCCGACTCAGAAGTGGGGGACGTGACGCGGGCCCAGCTCACCCCTGATGGGGATCAGGCGCTACCGTCCGGCACGAAGGGCGTCCTGCGGGCCATGACGCTCCCTGCCACCGGCCTCGGCGCGCTGGCCTTCCTGCCCTACGTCGTGCTGTACGTCTTCAGAGCCAGGCGGGGGCGCAAGACCGCCGTAATCGCGGGATCGGCGGTCACCGCCCTGTCCCTGATACTGATCGTGATCGGCATGGTCGCCGCGTACTCCTGACCGGTTTGGCCGGGCGACGGGGTCCGAGCGAGGAGGTCCTTTTGAGAGGCCCGTCACGCCGCCCCGGTACGCCCTCTGAGCTGGCGTAACCCGCTTACCGATGCGCCTCTTGCTGTCATCCCGGGCAGCATGGGGCATGGTCCCGCGTTACCCGCTTCTCAGGCGTGGCTCACTCGTCCGTGACGGCGGCTTTCACAGCCGGCGTCTCGGTTCACGTCGTCGCGCCCGGCTCGGTCAAGATTATGCAGACAAGCACAAGGCCCCTGACAGCGAAACCGCTGTTCAGGGGCCTGTCGTACGAGAGCCGCCTTGGGGAATCGAACCCCAGACCTTCTGTTTACAAGGCACTTACCGACGCTCAAGACACAAGGGGAAACGGAGTTTCCGCAGTTCAGCGGTTGTCGCCTCTGTTCACCTGTGGCTCTGTGTTGCACGCGCTTGGCGCAGGTCTGTCGCAGATGCGTCGCAACGCGAACGGCCCTCGGCGGCCTCTTCGCCGAGGGCCATTGTGCTGGTAGGAATCAGCCGAATTCCCCGTCCTTCACACCGCCGAGGAACGCCTGCCACTCGCCTGCGGTGAAGAACAGCTTCGGCCCGTCCGGGTTCTTGGAGTCGCGCACTGCCGCTCCCCCGCCGGGGAGGTCGGCCACCTCGACGCAGTTGTCTCCGTTACCGCTGCGTGCGCTCTTCCGCCAGTTGAGCTCGATCGTCGATGCCACCATTCGCCTCGCCTACTCGTCGTTGAGTTGGTGCGCCATCTCCTCCAGATACGTCACAGAGTCCTCCACGGATGCGGCACTGGCGACTACCTGCTCGTACAGATGCGAGTAGCACTGCACCTCTTCAGGCTTCTCCAGGTACACAGCCGCGGTGGCGGTCTCAAGGAAGACGAGCGGCGCTTCATCCTCGCCAGGGAACCACATCAACATGAAGGCTCCGAGCATCGCGGCGTGCGCGCCGGCCGCGTCCGGGAGGACCTGGATCGTGATGTGCGGCTGGGCCGCCAGCTCCGCAAGACGCAGCAGCTGTGCGCGCATAACGGCCGGGCCTCCGACGTTCTTGCGGAGTGCCGCCTCGTCGATGACCGCCCGGAACGTGGGTGGGTCAGCTCTCTGGAGGATCTCCTGCCGTGCCATGCGCGCGTCGACTCGGCGCTTGACTGCGGCCTCCTCCAGAACGCACCCTCCGCGAAAGATGGCGGCGGCATAGTCGGGGGTTTGCAGGAGGCCGGGGATGAGGATCATCTCGTAGGTATGGATGAGGCTCGCGCCGGCTTCGAAGTCCGGTAGGGCGGTCCGGAACACGTCGGAGTACTCAGCCCACCAGCCGCGGTGGCGGGACTCGTTGGCGAGCTGGACCATGGCGGCGCGTTCCGCCGGCTCGGTCACGCCGTAGAGATCGAGAAGGTCGACGACGTCCCGAGGGTTGGGCCGCTTCCAGGCGCCGCGTTCCATCCGCGAGACCTTGGATGGGTCCCATCCGAGTTGTCGTGCGACCTTAGTGGCATCGAGTCGGATCTGTTCCCGATAGTGCCGGAGCTTCGCCGAGAGGGTTCGGCGGCGCACGGTGGGGCTGTATGTCACAGAGACGCTCCCCCTCGCCTAAGGCTTTCCGGACACACCCGGACGTATCTACTCATACGAATTTGCCAATATGAACTTAACTCTTGCTCTTTCGCTTGACGGACATGAGTATGACGGTCAGAGAGTGATTACGGGAGGCGTATGCGCGTCATGGGGTCATGGAGCGTTGTCGGCCCATTCCTCACGACGGCGTACGAAGGTGCCCTTCCCGGAGATCGGCCGGATCCTGTTCTCTTGCGTGAGCAGGGCGAGGACTTTTCGGACAGTGCCTTCTGCCACCCCGAACTCCTCGGCCAACCGCTTAATGCTCGGGATCGGGTAGCGCTCCTTGTAGGTGCCCGCGTCGATGCGCGCCCGGAGCTCCTCAATAGACCTGCTCCCAGATGGTTCGGTCCGGCTCGAACCACTGGTCTTCCCTGATCATGGGCCCGACCCGTAGTGGATCATGACCAAGCATGCTCTGGCGGGCCAGGGCATATCAGGGTGTCCCTCTATACCCCCGCAAATTCAGACTTCCGCCCGCGCTCAGCGGGCGGACGGAGACGGGCACGGCGGCGAGCATTCCCTGGGCATGGGGTACCGCCGTCGTGCCCCCTTCAGCACTGCCACCCAGGACCCTTACCTACGATTCCGGACGGCACGATGCTCCATCCACAAGTTCCCCAGCGCCTGAGGTCATCGCCGACACAGTGAGCCCTTTTCATCCTGAGTAACGGCCCTCCTCGATGAGCTGCAGGACGAAGATTGCCTGCACGAGCGCGGTCGCACGATGTGGGCAACAGCGCAGCTCGGTCAGCACCCTCCAGGACTTCAAAGTCGCGACGGCACGCTCACCGATGGCTCGGATACGGGCATGTGAGCGGTTCACGTCCCGCTGTCCGCGAGACAACCAGGGACGATGGCGATGCCGCTTGAACGGCGTGCGGATCGTTCCGCTCGCTCCTTGATAGCCCTTGTCCGCGAAGGTCTTGACTCCCACGCCAGTCATGGCATCGATCAGGCCGACCGTCCGAGCGGCGGTCAGGTCATGGACGGCGCCCGGCAGCGCAGGTGAAGCCCACACCAGACGGCCCACGGGATCGGCCAGCAGTTGCACGTTCATCCCATGTTGTTTGTGTTTGCCGCTGTAGTACGGTCGCTCGTCGGCGAGGCGGTCGATGGGAATGAGGGTGCCGTCCAGGATGGTGTAGGCCAGCCTGGATGCGCGCTCGACGGCGGCGTGCACGTCGTCGGCCAGCGCGGCCAGCAGGTCGACGCCTTCGCGGATGTAGCGCCAGGCCGTGGTGGTGCCGATAGCGAAGCCGCAGCCAGACGTGCGTAGGTGTCGCCGTTGCGTAGGTGCGCCAGGACCAGCAGCGCTTGCTGAGCCGGGTCCAACCGCCGCCACCGGGAGCGGCGTTCGGCACGCTGCCTGCGGATGAGTTCGGCCAGACGGGTCAGGGTGTGGTTGGACAGTGGAATCGAGGCACGGTAAGACAGCAACGAGGCTCCCGGTTGGGGCATCGGATCTTGGTCGACTGCTGTCTTACCGGGAGCCTCTTCTCACGCCAACCCGCTCCTGCACGAACCCGGGACGACCTACACGATCAGGTTGGAGAGACATCAACGCCGACCTACCCCAGCGTCTACCGCTATTGACCTGCGCCGTCCGGCCGGAAAGCTCAGCGATCCGCCGCGAGATCGCTCGCCAGGAGCGCTCCCTTCCATCGATCCGGAACGAAGAGATTTGAGCCGCGACGTCACCATCGGCCTAGAGTTCAAACACGACATCGATTTCATGGAAGTCCTCGATCGGCTCGCCCGGATGGGTTGGGGATTGCTCCGCGAAGAAGACGCCATCTGGTATATGACCGACTACGACTGGAAGATCCTGCCGCTGGACGGCCTGGCTGAGGCGAAGCGCGACATGCGCACCTCCTATGACGCTGGGGAGGCGGTAGGCATAACCACCAGGCTGCCCGACGGGGAGACCTTCGCAAACGTGCTGTTCCACGAGGAAAGGACGTCGGTCTCCCTGATCCCCCTGCTGGATTACCGCACCATCGCCCACATGCCGGAGTTCGTCGATCTCGGCTGGTATCTCGAGAGGTTCCTGGCGCCATGCAGAGATCTGCCCATCGTACGAACGGAAGCCAGCGACCAGCGGTGACGATGCCGGACGGGCCGGCCCAGGGAGAAGGCTGACCCGCGGACCTTCATCGACGGGATCAGGTGCGCGGCGCCTGATCAGCTCGGCCAGACGGGGCCACGGTGTGATGAGGCAGCGGACCGGAAGCGTCTTCTTATCCCGCCCGCCCCGCGCCTACGCCTACCGCTACCGACCTGCATCATCAGGTTGGAAAAGGCTCAGTCGAGCCGGCGAGCGAGTTGCTCCAGCTGCTGCGCCAGATGTACCCGGCGTGGCGCATTGTTCCGGTTAGGAACGGCTGCATGGCGACGAGGGTCCGACCGTTGTCGGACGAGGAGAGGGCTGCCGGGCTCGGGGCCTCGTTCTTCAGAGGCGACGCCCACGAGCTCGCGCAGGTACTGCACGCTCAGATGGACATCGCTCACCAGCGGGGATCAAGGTAAGCGGGATGAAGGGCGGGGCGGCAGCGATCGGCCGTCGGCAGGATGTCGGGCTGCCCCCCGTGCGCCGCTGATGCCACCGGGAGGCGGTCCCCGCCACCCCTCATCGCAGGCTAACGATCACGTCTCGACGAATGAACGACGTAACCCGACGGAGGGCGCCATCCGTCCACGAACACGCCCGACTTCAACCACCCCGGAGTCCCGACGATGGCGTACCAGCAAGGACCACCCGGCCAACCGCCCTACGGCCCACCGCCGGGCCAGCCCCCCTACCCGCCGCAGCCGCCCGGGCCGCCGGGCTACGGCTATCAGTACCAGCCGCCGCCCCCTCCCCCGCCGCCCCGGCGGAAGCAAAACCCCGTGCTGTGGGTCGGCCTCGGTGTCGGCTTCTTCGTCTTGGTCCTGATCGGAGCTGTGGTCAAACCGCCGACGACACCGCAGCGGACCGCACTCCACCCGGCGCCCTCGCTCACGATCCCGACCACCGCAGAGACCACACCGACCGAGCCGAGCGAGGAGCCCACCGAGGAGCGGACAGAGCAGCCGGTCGCCGACGAGCCGACCAAGGCGGCCACGCAGGCACCGGCCGAGCAGCCCACGGAGCAGCCGGCAGAGCGACCAACCGAGCAGGCCGCCAAGCAGGCCGCCAAACCGCCCGCAGCGGGGAAGGCGGTCCTCCCCGACGTCGTCGGGATGAACCTCCAGGCCGCGCAGGACACCATGCAAGCCGCCGGGTTCTACGTCCTCGACGACCAGGACGACACCGGGCAACACCGCCTACAGGTGTTCGACCGGAACTGGGTGGTGACAAGGCAGGAACCCGCAGCGGGCACGAAGGTGCCGACCGACACCTTGGTCGTGCTCTGGGCGAAGAAGTACGGCGAATGAGGCTGGCGCGCGCGTTGGTTGCCTCAAGGGCGGCCACAGCCCTGCTGATGGTTGCCGGAGGCGCGGCCTGCTCCGGCCCCAGCGAACCCGCGCAAGATGGGCGGACCCGCCTCACCATAACCCAGCCAGCCACCTCCCCCACGCCCGCGGCCGGTCACACGGTCGTGTTCGAGGCGGAAGGCGCCGGCGGCGTGGACAAGGCAAGCCACGCGACCTACGGCGCAGGGCCCAAGACCGGTCAAGACGTCGACGTGCCACTGCCCTACTCGAAGACCCTCCACGTGACGGGAGACCTCGGTTTGGTCACTCTGTTCGTGCAAAACCCCGGCGCCGACGGCAGCGTGACGTGCCAGGTCAAGGTGGACGGGAAGGTCGTGGGGGAAGCGGAGACGGACAATCCGTACGGGGTGTGCCGTGTCCAGGTGGACTCGCTCGGCGAGTAAACCTCGCCCCGGGACCGGGCGCCTTCATGGGTAGACCCGTGCCAGGGTTGGACCGCTCCGCTTCGGCGGGGCGGCCCCTCTGGGTCACACGGCCGCCCGGGCGTTCAGCGAGATTCGCCACTCCCCTGGACACGTGTAAGCCCTGCATCCAGCCTGAGGGGTGTCGAGTCACTCAGGAGGTGCAGGGCCTATGCACGAACCTAGCACGACAGCCACATTCGGCGAACGAGTGCGCAAGTACCGCGAAGCCGCCGGCATGAGCCGCCCCGTCTTCGGCGAGTTATGCGGCAAATCCGGCGCCTGGGCCAAGGCCATCGAGACCGGAGGTATCGGAATGCCCGGCCTGCGCATGCTCATCCGCATGGCCGAACTACTGGGCGTCGGCCTCGGCGACCTGACTGGCCTGCAGAAACTGTCCGAGACCACGTACACGAAGGTGCGCCACGACAAGGCCGCCGAGATCGCCCGCCTCCTGGCCACCTACCCCATCATCAACCGCGACCGTGAGCCGGTGCCCGCCGTCGAGCTGGCCGCGAACGTCGCCCAGGCCTGGCAGGTGTGGCACGGCTCCGCCCATCAGCGGGACGCCATCGCCGTGATCCTCCCCCGCCTGCTGGAGGACGCCAGGCGTGCGGCAAAGCTCCACGAGGGCCGAGACCGGCGGCTGTCCCTGACCGCGCTCGCGCAGGTCTACCACCTGGCCCAGCTCTACCTGTCCTTCCAGCCGATGCCCGAGATGATCTACCTGACCGGCGATCGGGCGATGCACGCCGCGCAGGACGCCGACTCGCCCCACGCCATCGCCGCCGCCTGGTACGTCAACCACGTCTACCGGGACGCCGGAGAGCAGGCCGAGGGCCGCATCGAGCTGGCGCACCAGGCGTCCGCCCTGCTGTCCCCCGAGCGCAGCGAGACCGACCGGGCGCTGTTCGGACTGCTACAGCTCGCCATGGCCCTGTCGTACGCGCGGACCGGCCGCCAGGGCGACGCCGAACGGCACTGGGACGAGGCGAGCCGGGCCGCCGACTCCCTCGCCGGGCACCACCCGTGGCTGCTGTTCGGCCGCGGGATGGTCGACGCGTATGCGGTGACGATCTACAACGACCTGACGCACTCCTACGAGGCCACCCGGCACGTCAACCGGCTGGACCTGCACCATGCCGTCCCGTCACTCACCCGGTCGAGTTTCCACGTCATCGAGGCGGCCCGCGCCTACCACCTGCGCAAAGAACCGATCGCCGCGATGTCCCTGCTGCGGCAGGCGTACGAGATCAGCCCCGACACCAGCCGATACAACCTGTTCACTAGGTCGGCGGTGCTGCAGATGATGACCGGCTCCACCCCGGCCGTGCGGGACGACGCCCGCGCGCTCGCGCGGAAGCTGCGGCTTCCGGAGGCAGCCTGAGCCGGGTCTGGGCCCGGCCGTAATTGGGGGAGGATTCCTCACCCCCGAGATGGGGGGAGGAATCCTCCCCCTCGTCTGTCCGGGCCGGGCGCAGCCTACGAACTGTGCGTAATGACTCGACTACTTCGATCCCGCGTCCTGACCTGACGGCGGCCGCCGTCGAACCGCCGGCCGCGCAGGGGGCGGGCCGGTGAGCGTCTTCTTCCATCTCGCCCTGGCTCTGCCCGGCGTGCGCCGCCTTGCGCTCGGCGCCGTCCCCCGGCAGCGCGTCCCCGAGGAGACCGCACATCACTGCTTCACCAAGACTGGTGAAGACGGCAAGCAGATGGTGCTCGTCATCTTCGCCAACGCCAACCGGGCGCTGGAGACCATCACGGTGGGCGGCGAGGTCACGTCGGAGACCACCACGCCGCTCGGTCGGCAGCAGCTCGCGGTCTGGTACGCCCAGCGGTACGCGCAGCTGCTCGGCGACGGCTGGCAGCCGAGCTTCGTGAGTCCCCCGGCACAGGTGCCGTCTCACCCATGAGCCCCGGCCTCGTGGCGTGGCCGGCGCGGCAGCGTCACGAGGCCGGTACCACCCATCCATCCCTCACAGTGGAGGTCATCATGACCATCACGCTCGACGCCCCGGTCACCCACCCGCGGGCGCTCCTCCCTGCCCGGCTGTTCGACCGGCTCACCCGGCGCATCGCTGCCGAGCACCCCGAGCACGCCGACCAGGCCGAGCAGATCGTGGACCAAGCGCTCGCGTTCCTCGCGGCGTGCGCGGCCCGGCCCGACGAGCCGCTGTCGCCGTCGCCGAAGGTGGACATCGGGTGGCACACCTTCATCCTCTACACCGTGCAGTACGCGCAGTTCTGCGACCGCCTCGCCGGGCACTTCATCCACCACGTGCCCGACGATGACCCGGCCGCCGTGCGCGTGTCCGGCCCGGCCACCATCCGGCGCACCGTGGCCGTGATTCGGGAGCTGGGCCTGCCCGTGCTCGAGGAGCTGTGGAAAGACGCCGCGGACTGCAGCGGCTCAGGAACCGGTAAGTGCAGCCAGTGCCACGAAGGCTGCACCGACAGCACCAGCAACTAACCGATCGGCGAGGAGAGCGGCGTACAGTGCGGAGCATGGACTGGGAGCAGCTTCCCGGCGAGGTAAGGACGACGATCGCCGACCGGTTCGGCCCGATCGAGCACGTGACCTGCATGCCGGGCGGCCTCACGGCCAGCGCCTCCGTACGGCTGCATACCCTCGGTGGGGACCTGTTCGTCAAGGCCCTCCCGGAGGGTGCGCCGTCCGCGCCGCTCTACCAACGGGAACAGCACGTTAACCCGGTACTGCCTTCGGCGGTGCCCTCCCCGCGCATGCTGTGGGGCGGGCACCGCGCCGGGTGGCTGGTGCTGGTGTTCCAGCACATCGAGACCACCCGCCCGGTCGATCTCTCACCGAGGTCGCCGGATGTGCCGGCGCTCATCGAGACAGTGCAGGTCCTCGGCGAAACGCTGACGCCGAATCCCGGCGCCCAGGTGCCGCCCGTGGCGGACAACGTCGCGTTCCTGCTGGGCCGGGCTGACCGGCTGCTCGCCGACCCACCGGCCGACCTGCCGCTCTTGGACGAGTACGCGGCGGCGCGCCGCGGCCTGCGCCTGGAGGCGTTGGCCGGGGACACGCTGCTCCACGCGGATCTGCACGAGGGGAACCTGCTCACCGCACCTGGCCGGATGCACGTCATCGACTGGGGCCTGGCCTGCCATGGCGCGGCGTGGGTCGAGATCGCCCTGCTGATCCCCCGTCTGATCCTCGCGGGGCACACCCCAGAGCAGGCCGAGGACCTCGCCGCCCGGATCCCCGTGTGGAACGCCGCCCCCTTCGAGGCGGTGACCGGTCTGGCGGCCGTGTGGAGCCTGTTCCGGGAGTTCGTTGCCCGGTATGGGCCCGAGCACATTCGGGCCTCGCGAGCTGCCGCCGCTGCGGCGGGACGAGCGTGGATGGCCTACCGGGGCTCCTACAGCCGGATCTCATAGTCCAGGACGGCGCGGTCGCCCGGGATCACGATCGGATCCACCAAGCGCCGTCCGCGCTACTCCGCCGTCCCCGTCCGCACGGGCACGCCGTACACCAGCTCGTACTTGTCGACTGGGATCACAAGGTCCGCCGTCTCGACCGGCCGCTCGCTGGCAGACGGCGGGCAACAGCACGTGCCCTATACCGCAGGCACCGCCCGGTCAATGCCCCCGGAACGGATCCGCTGGTTGAGTGACTTCCCACAGCGGTGGAAGGAGGTGCCACCGAATTGCAAGTCCGAACATGAAAGTCGCTCGGATGTGTACCTCTCAGGACTAATCTTCTGGAAGTGGAAGGGCCTCCTACCTGCCCAAGGTGACGCCCGGAGCCGGTAGGAGGCCCGACCACCCCTTTACGAGGTGCGGTGAGAGTCGACCACGATCCAGATGATCCAGAGGATCAGCCGGAGCGCTACGAGTGCCGTCCGAAGCTTCCGCTCAGGGCCGCGCTCGTTCTCACTGTGACAGCGACACAACATCGCTGACCTCCCTTCCCGCACGGAGCGTTCGTCCGGCGGATCCGGTCCGGACGACCTCGGCGGGGAGGGGAAGCGGCCGCGGCCGGCCAAGCCGGTCCTGGTCGACCTCGCCGGCGGATGGCCGGGCCTGCCGGTCCCGCCGTGGCCGATGGCCGAGCCCGGGGTGCCGTTCGTGATCCCGCGCGGCCGCGGTATCCGCGTGTACAGCCCGGAGGTGGTACACCTCGCCTCCTGGACCCCGGTGCTCGAGGACCTCACTCCACACGGCCTACGGCATGGCCATCAGGTGTGGATGGACGACCTCGACCTCAGCGAGGCCTTGAAGGTCGAGCGGATGGGCCACAAGATCCGGGACATCCGCGGCGTCTACAAGCACGTCTCGCCTCAGGCCCGGGAGGCACTCCGCGCCGGGCTGCAGGAGCTGTGGAAGGCGTCGCTTCGGGAGCGCGCGGCACTGTGCCCGCACTCACCGGTGCCGCTCCTGGACGCGATGCTTGAGCCGTACCGCCGGACGGCCCGCGAAGATTTTTGGCGCAAAAATGTCGCAAACAACGTCAGAGCCCTATCCGGATGACTCCGGAATAGGGCTCTGACCTGCGAGCCGCCTTGGGGAATCGAACCCCAGACCTTCTGTTTACAAGGTCCCCAAACGATCTCCATGGCCGTTCAGGGTCGTTCGCCGTACTGCTCGATGGCCAGCCCGTCGTTCGGACTCGTTCGACCCAGTTCATGATCGTCCGTTTGGGTGGCTCCCAAGGTGGCTCCCAAAACCTGATCGGCGCCCCTACCTCGACCGGCCCGTACTCGGAGGAGTTGGTCCGTCGGGAAGTACGCCGCGTCTCTGCGCGGTGAGTCTTTCGGCAACGCATCGGGGCACCGGCACGGCGACGGTGTCTCGATACTCAGCGAATCACTCAGTCAGATAAACAAGGACAGACACCCGGTCTCCGGTGGGCCGGGGCTGAGGAACGAAGCCTTGGACCGGCGATCGCCCCCAACCCCGTGTGGCGCTCAGCCGCAGCAGGGCGATCGTAAGGGGTGGTGGAGAGCAATAGGAACCCCTGGTTCGGCGCCGGGCAGCTTTCTTCAGCAGGACGGACGGTGCAGGTGATGAGAGCAATGCAGAGGTGTTATCAGAGAGACCGACACGTAAGGTAGATTTGTGGCAGAATCCACAAGTTGATCGCCGATCGCCGCACGCATGCCAAGGAGTCGACCGTGCAACCGTCTCAGGTTCCCGTCCGTCGTTCCTGGATAGTTTTCGCGGTGATTTCTCTATGTGCGCTAGGTGCGATAGCGGTTCTTGGAGTGATCTATTTCTTTTGTCAGCAGAGCAGCAGTGAGGGAGGGCGCCCGCAAGCGCATTGTGGACAAGTCGAAAGGACAGCGGTTGGTCTTATCGAGAAGGCCAAGAGCAGCGGGGGTGGCGTCGATTCTCTTGCCGCTGCCTACTACGTTGTGGCTGAAGAGTCCTGCTTTTCATCGGAAAATGTTGCCACCGCAAGAGCTGTCATTGATACGATTAAAGCGAACCTGAGCAAGAATGCTGACGCTTCTTCAGGTCTCGATCACCCGAGTGCCTTAGAGTGTGAATCGTTGGCTAGGGGATTGACACCGGACGGACTTGCGATGGTTGGCTGTCCGAGGAACTCGTAAGGGTTGGGGCGTGCGCTTCTGCTGATGAGTGCATAGGGAATCGTCGCGCGAGTGTGGCCGGCCAAGCCGCTGCCGTCCGGGACCGGCCCCCAGGCCGCATGCCCGGACGGCAGGCGAGCGCGGGCCGTGTAGCGGCGGCGCGTCGCGCCGCCGCCTTGATTACTATAAGAGCAATTCGGCAGGAAATAGCATAGCCCTCAACGGCATTCGGCATAGCTTCTCCTCACTCATCTTTTGGCTTCTGCAGCTGAGTAACTGCGGTATCGATAGCCTTCTGAAGAGCATCTAGCGAGACTCCCTCGCCGCTTGCCTTGACGATGACGGGATCTGAGTGCGGGAGCCTTATCTCGGCGCTGATCTCGCGATCCCGATCGCGTTGTAGCCAGAGCCGCAGAATGCGAGCAAGAGCGCCACTGATAGCCGCTACGGCGGGCAGTTCGACGACCAGTTGATCTATGGATCCTTTCTTACTCTCCGTGACATGTGACTCCATGGCGACCGATATGCCCCGAATGCCTTCAATGAGCTGAAGAAGTTCATATTGGGCGGTTTGGTGTGATATATGGCTTGCCCGTATGCCTCGCATGGACGTCTCTACTCTGATTTCTAACGATTCGGGCAAAGCTACCTCCTGCGACTCGGCTGAGCGTATCATTCTAGCCGAGATTCCAAGCATAGGGGAGATACTTGTATAAAGCGCTCCTAGTGTGCAACTCATCTTATCCGGCAGATACAGCTGCCTTGAAGCCGCTCGTGGGACCGCGCAAGGACGGTCCGCTCATGTGGAGCACTTTGGTCGATCGCCAGATAGGCCTTTTTGCTGAGGAGAATGCGAACTGCCTGTTCGAGGTCGACTCGCACGAGATGCTCAGAGAAGTCAATAAATTCTTCTCTGCGGCCAAATCAGATGATGTATTGCTGTTCTACTTCAGTGGACATGGAAAATTCGATACGGATTCCCTCTATCTTTGCTGCAGGGATACACAGACAGCTCTTCTCCACTCTACTGCTGCACCCAGTAAGCAGATCGCAACTATGGCTGCAAGATGCAAAGCGGGCGCAATAATCGTGATTCTAGATTGCTGCCATGCTGGGGCTTTTGATTACGTCAAGAAGGGAGAGGTAATCGATAATGCTCTTGCTCAATTCCGAGGTGAGGGTAGATATGTGCTGGCGGCGGTAGGCGCGATTGAGCTTGCGGACGACGCGGTAGAATTCGGCCGCCCTAGCGAATACACCGCTGCATTAGTAGAAGGCATTAGAGTCTTGAGTTCGGAGGGTGTTAATGACTTGATATATCTTGACCAGCTTGCGGACTATACCGAGGCCAGAGCGGGGCGCATCGATGCAAGACCTGTACGTAAGGTGGAAGGTAGCGGGAGGATTGCAATCAGTAGAGGTATGCTCACTGGTGCTGATGAAAAGATCAGTGCATCATCGCAGCCATGGAACAACGTTGCTACTGAGGACGATCACCGTTCGCGCGCTGCGACTAGAGCACTGTCTGCCATACCAATAGAGGGCCGCCAGAAAGGCGGGGAAGGCTGGGCCGACTTGCGAGCAAGCGCATGTCAGGCTCTTCTCTCGATAATCGCTATTCTCTCAGCTGTTTACAGTTATCACGAGTGGCCAAGGGGCTATGACTGTGACATTGATAACAATTTTTGCTTTCGTGAAGACCGCCCCCTAGCGCTGGCGGTATGCTTTCTCGCTGGAATTTCCCTGGTCGCCGCCCTCTGGGATTGGCTGCAAATCAAAAGGGCCGGTATTTCGCCCGATCTAAAGGGTGTTAGAGAAGTGCTTCACGCGCCAAGGCGTGGCTATACCAGAGTGGCTCGCATTGGGATCTCATTGGCCGCATGCGTTCTTTCCTCGTTGGGGATATTTGAATTAGGGCGCATCCTGAGTTTCACTGTCAATGGGGTCATTGGAGAAAACTACTCCCCAGCTTGGGCGTTGGCAATGGCTGCCATCATAGGCTGCGGATTGATAGATATCTTCATTCTGGGACGTCGCGGCGACTCCATGCTCGCTTCTGGGGTTGTCTTGATTGGCGCATCCTGCTTACTCCCGATTGGAGGGCGCTCGGCAATTTATGATGGATTTTGGGGTGTTTTTCAATTTTGTTTGGCGCTTGTTCTTTATGTGGCTTGGTGGTTTAATTGGAGGCCCATCTGGAAGGCACTCCTCCTGCTCACATGTCTTCCGATCCTCACCACGCTAGATCACATCTCAGTAGGCCCCTTCGTGGCGCTGATCGGCGTACTTATCGCCGGTTTGGGCGTATTTGCGAGGATGGACTCGGAAAGCGCGTCCTCCTGAAGGCAATGAACAGCATTGCGCGCGGTGCTACTGAGCTAAGGCAATCGTTACTGTAGCTGGCTGCGGTCCGCGGCCTTCTCGGCTCCGACGGCCAGTTCGACGAGGTCGGCGAGGATTTTGGGGGCTGCGGCGATAGTAGCTCGGGCCTTCATTGTGTGCGGTGTGCCGTCGATGTCGGTGACGATGGCTCCGGCTTCGCGGGCGATGAGTACGCCTGCGGCGGTGTCCCAGGGGTTGTTGGACAGCATGATGCAGGCGTCGGTTTTGCCTTCGGCGACCCATGCGAGATCGACTGCGGCTGAGCCGAACATGCGGACGCGCTGCACGCGGGTGGCGAGTTGGTAGTTGAGCGGGAGGCGGACGCGGTTCTTGTCCTCGGCGCCCTTGCCTACGGCGTAGTCGCCGACGGAGACGATGGCGGCCTCCAGGGCGTCGGTGGTGCTGGCGCTGATGGGGTGGCCGTTGGCGGTGGCTCCGGTCGTCTCGGCTGCGGCGTAGCGGGTGGCGAGGAAGGGGAGGTCGATCACGCCGAGGATGGAGCGGTCGTGGTCGATCAGGCCAAGCGAGGTGCCGCACAGGGGGATGCCGTGGGTGAAGTTGGCGGTGCCGTCGAGTGGGTCGAGTGCCCACATGAGGCCGTCGCCGGCATTGGTGATGCCTTCCTCCTCGCCGAGGAACCCGATCTCTGGGGTTTCTCGGGATAGGAAGTCGCGTACGGCGTGCTCGGCGGCGTAGTCCACTTCGGTGACCATGTCGCGGTCGCCTTTGGCGGTGACAAGGCCGGGGAGCTTGGTGGTGATGATTTGGCTGGCGATGGTGACGGCCTGCTCAGCTATGGGCAGTAGCGCGCGGGCGTCAAGGGTCATACGGGTTTGCTCCGCTCCCACATAGAGGTGAAGACCTGGTCGAAGACGGGAAACAGCCCGTCGGCGGCGGTGTTGTCGGTGATGACGAGCGTAGGTGAGTCGACTCCGCGGGCGGCCGGGAGGTAGGGCTGTACGACGCAGGTCGAGCCGTCCACGATCAGGATGTTGAAGCGGATCGTCTCGTCGTAGACGTGGATCTCCAGTCGTTCGGCGGCCTCGGGGTCGAGTCGGTCGCGGAGCCGGGTGAGCATGCTGATGTTGAGGGCCGTCAACGTCTGGAGGGTGCCGTCGGTGTAGTGCTCTTCGCGCTCGCGGGCCTTGATGGCCTCGCCCTTGGGGTCCAGGAACAGGCAGCGGATCCGGGTGCCGTTGTCCAGTAGGCGGGTGAGCTGGTGGTCGGGGTAGCTCTGGCAGATCACATTGAGCGATAGGCCGCAGGCGTTGATCTCCTTGGCGTCGTCGAACAGGGACGCGGGCGGGTAGGCGGCGCTGTAGGCGGACCGGCTGCTGAAGACGGCGGTCACGTCGGCGAAGCGGGCGTCCTCGCACGGGTCGGGCGCGGGGGTGGTGTTGTCTTGGGTGCTCCTCGGTGCCGGTACGGCCGCTGCCGCTGCGGTTTCGGCGGAGAACAACTGGTGCGCGGTCAGGCCGGGGAACATCGCCTCCAGGACCCGGCAGTGGTCGGCGTAGGGCAGGCCCTTGAGTTCGCCGGACAGCCAGCGGTGGAGCTGGGCGCGGCTGGGCCACCTGCCCGCGAGGGCGGGGTCCACCTTCTTGGCGGCCTTGTCGTACTCCCGGCAGAAGGTGCTGTAGGTCTGCCAGTGGCGCTGGCGTAGGAGCGACTTCAGCATGATCGGTTGCTCGGTCATCATCCGCGCCCTCGGGTTGGGGAGCCCTTGTAGGCCCAGGTTAACCAGGGATGCGGATCACGGGGAGACAAAGACGAGACGAAGCGAGACACGATGCGCCCAGGCGGGACATCCACGCGGTCGAGACGCGACAGGCCGCCGGGCAATTGTTGGATCATGGCTGGTCAGTGTGGGTTGTGCGGAGGGCGGGGCTGGAAATACGCCAGTCCCCGGCGCGGTGTCGTCGCGGCCGAAGAGGGGGCTGGCGAGACCGTGGCGGGTGAGCGGGTCACGGTCGAGTGCCTGGGCTGCCAGGGCTCCGGCACGGTGCCGGAGGAGTGAGGCCGATGGCTACCCGCTGGCTCGACCAGATCGCCTCTCCTTCGCTGCCGCCCGAGGTGCCGCTGACCGCTGAGCGGGCGGCCGGGCTGCTGTCCGCCGAGTTGTCCATCGGGCACGGCATCGCCACTGACGTTCATGCCGGGCACGGCGTGGCGTTCCTGTCGGTCTGGGTTGACCTGCTCGTGTGGACCAACGGCCGGTGGTTCCGCTGGTCGACAGGGCGGCGCTCGGCCAGCGGCCGACTCGTGTTCGCCTTCGCCCCGGCGCACGACATCGTGACCACCGCCCGGCGGGTGGCGCTGCTGCGGGAGGAGTTGCGCCGCACGCACGCCTACTCCCGGTTCATCGAGGACGGCGGCGCATGACCGCCCGGCATCTGAGTCCTCACCTGCCGCGCCCCCAGGCGGATGCCGAAGCACTCGTATGGTTCGCGCCCATGCCCACCAGTCGAGAGCTCGTTTTGGCCTGGACGTGTGACTGTTTGGCGATCTTCTTCGAGCTGATCCAGTCGGGCGGGGTCGCCTTCATCAGGAAGACGATCCAGGACGAGCGTGCGCCGGTGATCGTCGAGACGCACCGGTGGCCGCTGCGGGAAGCATGGCTCACCTGGGCGGCGATGCTGGCCGGTCAGGTGCGGGTGAACGGGCGCGGCGGCGTGGTCGAGTCCTCAGGGCAGTGAGGAAACTCCCGCGCCGTCGCGCCTTCTGCTTTCCACGGGGCAGACAGAATCAGGACGGATAGCTAAGCTGACGACAAGTCGAGTTGTAGGGAAGTCGTCATGTCGTCCGAAGAGTACGCTCCGCCGAAGTACGCGCAGATCGTCCAGGCCATCCGGCGACGCATCGCGGACGGCACTTATCCTCCGGGCTCGCTCCTGCCGTCGGAGACGCAACTTATCAACGAGTTTCACGTCAGCCGGCCCACGGTCGTCCGCGCTCTGCAGGTCCTCCAGTTGCGCGGCGTGATCGAGCGGGAGCATGGCAAGGGCTCGTTCGTGAAAGCCACGCCGCCGGCCGCGGCTGAGGAAGCCTCCCGGCCCGGCCGGGCTGTACTCGACCGTGCGGAAGCCGACGAGAATGGCTCCCCGGTTAGCGTCGGGGCGCATCCGGCCCCTGCAAGCGTCGCCAAGCTCCTCGGCGTCCCCGAGAAGTCGCCCGTTATGATGCGGCGCGTCCTGTTCCGCGATGCCGACCGGCCGGTTGACCTCGTCACCATCTGGTGCCCGGTGGAGCTGGCCGAAGGTACCGGCCTGGGCCAGTCCGAACCGCTCACCGCCGGCATCCGGCAGCATCTCCAGCACACCAAGGGCCTCAAGCTCGAACACGTCGCGGAACGGCTCAGCGCACGGCACCCCTCGGCGGAAGAAGCCAAACTCCTGGAGCTTCGTAAGACCGCGCCCGTCCTCGGCGTGCTGGCCAGCGTCTACAACGGCGGCGGCCGACCCGCCCTCATCGTGGACCTGGTCCTCCCCGGCGACCTTCACGAACTGGAAGACGCCTACTCCCTTTGACGCGCTGGCGCTCGCCTCATGTGAACCGAACGAGGATCAGAGACGCCCTGGGATGCTCCACGTAGGCGGCGCGTACCGTGTACCGACCTGGGGCGAGGTCGATGACGAGACGATTTTCTGGCGCGACGTCGTCATGCCCATAAACGGAATCGAAGAGAACCAGCGGCTCCTCGACGGTATACGTCACCTCCTCGTCTTCTGGTACTGATTCTGCGTCCATGACCTCCGTAGCCACGTCCACCAGTTCTTGCTCTGAGTTCGCCCCAACCCAGCGGATGAGGGCCTTTCGCTCGGCGAGGAACGTCGTGAGCCATGGCTCGGATATGACCAAGGCTTCGGCCGGACCAACCTGAATCGGCCCGATGTACGACTGCACGGAGCAGGCGCGGCCGTAGTCGCCTTCGTCCTCGGAAGAGTCCATCGGCGCCCCGTGCCAGTACGGGAGTGCTGACTGCGGCACGAGGATGTGCGGGCCACCCAAGGTGTCCACCCACGTGAGCCCACGAAATTCCGCCCGCTTCGGGTCATTTGCGGTCATGTCGCAGAGCGTACGCAGGCAACACGTCAAGATTCTCGGCAACTCGACTTGTCGAGTGCGGAGAAGGTGGGCACTCTCAAATCAGCTTGACAATACGAGTTGTCGAGAGGGAGAGAGAAGGGAGATGTCTCATGGCACTACAAGGACCCATCCCAGTGACCTTCGACATGGTCTTCCCGCACGGCTGCTACGTCGTCGGGGAGGTCGAGCAGGTCAAGGACTTTGACGCATCGACCAACGGCCGGTTCGTCCAGGCGCGGGACAAGCAGACGGGGGAACTCGTCTGGCAGGTCGCCGTGATGGACGCCGACCCGACCCTGAAGCCCGCGCAGAAGACGGTGGCCGTCAAGATCCTGGCCCCCGTTCAGCCGGTGCCGCCGGCCCCCATGGCGGGCCTGCCGTTCACGCCCGTGGAGTTCGACGGGGTCAGCGTCACGCCGTACGTCAACCAGGCGGGCCGGCTGGCCTACTCGATCCGCGTGCGGGAGATGCGCGCTCCCCGCTCCAGTGGCGGCCGGGCCGCTGCTCAGGCGAAGGACGCGGCATGACGGGGCGAAGGACGGTGCCGCCGGTCAGCACAATCAACCTCAAGACCGGGCCGGGCGCATCGGCGGCCAACCACCCCTACCCGCAGCGATCGCCCGTCCTCGGGCTGGTCTTCGGCGGCGTCCAGGTGCTCGTCACCACCTCCGCCGGAGACCGGATCACCGTCGATGACCTGGAGTTCGCCCGCTGCCTGGCACGCGAGGCCGCCTCGTTCGCCCGGTCGGTGGAGCGGATGTTCCACGGCCTCCCGGACGGTGAGGGGGTGGCGGTCCGATGACGCCGGATGCCTACACCTACCTCACCATCTCCATCACCTCCGACGAGCGGCCACGGGTGAACGTCGGGTTCTACACCCCCGGCCTTCGCGCCGACGTCCGGAAGCTGGAGTCGGGGCGGCCGTACCTGGTCCTGGAGTCCGACGAGGCGTACGTCTCGATCTCCACGACCGGAGCCGGACCGGCCACCGCGAACGACGTGGAGACCGCCCGGCGCGTCTTCGACGCCGCCGCCCGGTATCTGGCCGACTGCGAACGCATGCACGCCAACCAGTCGGCCGACTCCGACCAGCTCGCCCTCCCCGTCGTCGGCGAGACGGCGGCCTGACATGCAAGCGGGGCCGCAGGAAGCGGCAACTTCCGGCGGCCCCTCAACTCTCCCTGACTGCGAAATCACGAGAGGACACGAAGTCTAATGTTCCGAAAACTGCCTGGCGACGAGGCACGTAACCTCGTCTCCACCACCCCAGACACCGCCGTGGTCTTCCGCCCGGCCGTCATGCAAACCCCCGCCATCGTCACCATCGTGATCTGGCTGTCCCGCCTCGTCGCGGGCCTGGTCCGCCTCGTCGTGCGGCATCCCGTCGCGGTGGCCGTACCCGTCGGCCTCGGGGTCATCTGGACCCTGTACGGCTGGCGCCTGGCCCTGGTGATGGCCGCTTTCCTGCCCTCGGCGGGCCTGTCGTGGGTGCTGCTGGATCGGGCCTCGTTCCTGCGTCTGGTCGGCTGGCCGCTGCTGGCCTGGTGGCGGCTTGTCGCCGTGTACCGGCGGCACTGGCAACCCGTGATGGTCGTCTCCGGCCTCGGGCGGCACATCCGAGGACGCGACTACCTGCCCCGCCTGGTCCGAGTGGAGTGCGACGGCTGGGCCGACCGCGTCAGCGTGAAGATGCTCAACGGCCAGGCCGTCACCGACTGGGCCGACCGCATCGAGCACCTGGCCCACGGCTTCGGCGCACCCTCCTGCCGGGTGGCCGTCGCGCGGGCCGGGCGGCTCGTGCTCACCTTCCCCCGGCGCGACCCCCTCGCCGAACCCCTGCCCGCCGTCCCCATCCCTGAGGTCGCCTCGGTGGGGCCGGTCGAGATCGGCAGGTGCGAGGACGGCTCACCGCTGCGGCTCAAGGTTCACGGCACGCATGTCCTGATCGCGGGCGCGACTGGGGCCGGTAAGGGCTCCTATCTGTGGGGGACGATCCGCGGGCTTCTCCCGGCGATGCGGGCGGGCCTGGTGCAGGTCTGGGCGCTCGATCCCAAGCGGATGGAGCTGTCCTTCGGCCGGGCACTGTTCGGCTCCCGGTACGCGGCCGATCCGAAGGAGTGCGCCGACCTGCTCGACGAGGCGGTCTCGGTGATGCAGGAGCGGGCCGACCGGTTCGCCGGCCTTCAGCGCTCCCACACGCCTACGCCTGCTGACCCGTTCGTCCTGGTGCTCGTGGACGAGGTGGCGTTCCTGACCGCCTACCAACCGGATAAGCAACTCCGTCAGCGGATCACGGCGGCGCTCGCCACCTTGACCACGCAGGGGCGGGCGGTCGGCGTCGGCGTCATGGCCGCGCTTCAGGACCCGCGCAAGGAGGTCATGAACATCCGCAACCTGTTCCCCGACAAGATCGCACTCCGGCTGGACGAGTCGGAACAGGTGGACATGGTCCTCGGCGACGGCGCACGGGACCGGGGCGCACTGGCCGACCACATCTCACCGGTCCCCGAGCTGGGTGCGGGCGTCGGCTACGTCCGGCTGGAGACCTCACCCGACCCGGTCCGCGTGCGGGCCGCGTACGTCTCCGACGCCGACATCTCCGCGATGGTCGCCGAGTTCGCGGGGGTGGGCCGATGATGCGTCTGGCTCACATCCTCGACGGCCTGCGCTGCTCGGGCTGCGGCGCGCTCGATGTGCTGTGGCTCGACCCGGTGCGCGGCATCGTCGAGTGCCACGAATGCGGCCAGAAAGCCACCGTCATCGTTGACGGCCTCGACCTGGTCGACGCCCTCGACAGGTGCGGGGGTGACTGGTGACCGACCCGCACGACCGCTCCACACCCCGCGCCGTACGGATGGCACAGCCCCTCGCCCGTGAGGTCGTGGAAGAGATCGCCAAACAGTACGGCGTGTGCATCCGCCCGGTACCGCTTCGGCGGCAGGACATCCTCACCGGACAGGTTGAGGTCATCGACGTGCCCTGCGGGGCCACGCTGGAGAGCAAGTGCCCACCGTGCGCCAAGCGCAACCGGCAACTCCGTAGGGCGCAGTGCCGGGAGGGCTGGCACCTCGACCACGAACCCGTGAACCTGCCCGACAACGCGGACGAGTACCAGCGTCACCTCGTCGAGCTACGGGCCGACGCCCAAGCCTGGCGGGACGAGGTCGAAAAGGCCGGCGGCGACACCACCGACCTGGACGCCGCCATCGAGGACCTGGACGAGGAGATCAACCGTGCGGGCATGCGCGGCAACGTCCTCGGCCGCACCTCCGGCAAGCGCTCGCGGTCCACGAAGCGGCGGCAGGACGCCCCGGACCTGCCCAAGCGGCAGATGACCAAGACCACCCTCGGGCGGACCTTCACCGGCTCGGACGGCAAGACCTACCGGCCGTCCATGTTCGTCACCCTCACCCTGCCCTCCTATGGCCGCGTGCTGGAGGGCGCGCCCCTCTACCCGGACCGCTACGACTACGCGCGGGCGGCCCGCGACGCCCTGCACTTCTCCAAGCTCGTCGATCGCTTCGTGCAGAACCTCCGACGAGTGGCGGGCTATGACGTGCAGTACTTCGCCACCGTCGAACCGCAAAAGCGGCTCGCGCCGCATCTGCATATGGCGATCCGCGGCACGCTCCCGCGTGCGGAGCTGCGGCAGATCATCGCCGCCACGTATCACCAGGTGTGGTGGCCCTCGACCGATGACGTGCGATTCGAGGGTGACCACCTGCCCGTGTGGGAGGACGGGGCCGGCTACCTCGACCCGACCACCGGGGAAGCCCTGCCGACCTGGGAACAGGCCCTCGACAAGCTCGACCAGGACAACGAGGCCGAACCCCTGCACGTGCTCCGCTTCGGCGACCAGCTCGACATACAAAGCGTCCTCGCCGGAACCCCGGATGCCGACCAGCTCATCCAATACCTGTCCAAGTACCTGACCAAATCCCTCGGCGACGCCCTCGGCACGGACGATGCTCGCCGGAAGGCACATGCGGAACGACTGCTGGAGGCGCTGCGTTTCGAGCCGTGCGCGCCGACCTGCCCGAACTGGCTCCGCTACGGGATCCAGCCCAAGGGCGCCAAGCCCGGTATGGCTCCGGGCCGGTGCAAGGGCAAGGCCCACAAGCCCGATCACCTCGGCTACGCGGGCCGCCGCGTGCTCGTCTCGCGGAAGTGGTCGAACAAGACCCTCACGGAGCACAAGCAGGACCGGCGTACCTGGGTCCTGGAAGCCCTCGGCCTGCCTGACAAGCCGGTCGATCCCCACCGCTACATCTGGCGACCGGTCAAGCCCGGTGATCCCGAACTAGCTCCGATCGGCGTGCGCTTGCTCCGCTCGGTCCATGAACGCCAGCGCTGGCGCAACCACATGAACCAACTCCAGGCACTCGGAGACGGCCAAGATCTTTCGGCAATCAGAGAGGAGGCTGCATGACAGGTGATCTCTCTCCCCTACTCCTCCGGCCAGAGGAGGCGGCAAAGCTCCTCGGCGTCGGCCGGACCAAGGTCTACGCACTGATCCGATGCGGATCTCTCCGCTCTGTCCGCATCGATGGCCTTCGCAGGATTCCCGCGACGGCTCTCGCCGAGTTCGTCGCCAATCTCGAACAGGAGCAAGCGGCGTGACCAAGAAGCGCGGTCAGAACGAGGACTCGATCTATAAGGATGGCGACCGGTGGCGCGGGGCGATCTCGCTCGGCTACGGACCGGACGGCAAGCGCATCCGGAAGAAGGTGTCGGGCAAGACACGAGCCGAGGTCGCCGAGAAGATCCGCAAAATCCGCGAAGGTCTGGACAAGGGCCTCCCGGTGCCCGACGACAAAATCACTTTGGGGGCCTTCCTCGATCGCTGGTTGGCCACCTTGCCCGGACACATCGCGGACTCGACCTTGGACGACTACGAGGACACCGTCCGACTGCACCTCAAGCCCACTCTCGGACGGCACAAGCTCACCGGCCTCACGGTCGCCCAGGTGGACGCGCTGTGGCAGACCAAGCGGGAACGGGGCTACAAGGGCAACAGCATCCGCAACATGCGGGCCGTACTCCGGAAGGCGCTGAGCCAGGCAGAGCGCGAGGGTCTGATCGTGCGGAACGTCGCGGCGCTCTCGCTGCCTCCTCGTATTCGGCAGTCAGAGGGGCGGACGCTCACAATCGATCAGGCGCACACGCTCCTCGACGCGGTCGCCGAACATCACCTCGGCCTGGTGGTCCTTCTCTCGCTCGTCTTCGGACTGCGGCGCGGGGAAGCCCTGGGGTTGATGTGGGACGCGTTCGATCCCGAGGCGAAGAGACTCCGGATCACTCATGCCGTGAAGCGGCTCAAGAACCGGGACGCGAATGCCGAGACCAGGACGAAGATCGTGATCAGCGAGGTCAAGACTCCGAAGTCACGCCGGACACTGGCGCTGACCTCCGAACTGGTCGACGCGCTCAAGGCGCACCGAGCCAAGCACAACGCCGCGCGGCTGAAGGCCGGCGACGCATGGCGGGAACACGGCCTGATCTTCCCCACCTCGTCGGGCCGTCCGTCCGATCCGGACAACTTCTCTCACGTCTTCTCGCGACTGACCAAGAGCGCGGGCCTGGGCCACTGGCACCCGCACGAACTCCGCCACTCCGGTGCCTCGATCATGCTCGCCCAGGGGACCCCCTTGCACGTGGTCTCCGAAGTCCTCGGGCACGCCAGCGTCGCGATCACCAAAGACGTCTACGGGCATCTCATGGAGGGTGACCGGCGGGCGGCGACGGAGGCCATTTCCGGCGCTCTGCTGGGGCAACGGAAGCGGGTGGCTCCCAGGGTGGCTCCCAACGACACCGAAGCGACCGGATGAGCCGCGAAAGCACAAGGCCCCTGACAGCGAAACTGCTGTTCAGGGGCCTGTCGTACGAGAGCCGCCTTGGGGAATCGAACCCCAGACCTTCTGTTTACAAGGGAAGGGCAGAAGCCTCGTAGGTGACGAGCGAAGCTGCTCGGGCGGCAGATCCAGACCGGTGGGATGAGACTGCGTGAGGTGCCGTTGCTGTACGCGTTGCTGTACAGCAACCACGTCCGATGGCCGGCCCTCGTGTTCCGATGCCAAGTGGACCCGGACCGCAGGGCCGCCAGGCCCGAGGACCGGAAGCCGCGCGGCAGCCCATCCAACAGCCACTTCAGAGATCGGTGCCTTGGCGCGTGGGTCGTGAGCTGCGGCAGGCCCCGCAGGACACCGTAGCTGTTTGATCACATCGCACATATCCCAAAAGAAGACAGCCAAGATCATAGGGGGATCTACTACATTCAGGGTGGTGCGATGACTGTCGGTCCTGCCCTGGAGAGGACAGACGGCAACCGCGCCATCGATCATGTGGGGTGAGTGAAGTGGCGTACCCGGTTCAAATCCGCAACCTCAAGCGGCAACTCAAGCTGCGGTTCCGGCCCCTGATTGACATGTCGGATTGGGCAGGGAGACCTGACGAGGAACAGTGCTTCCTGAGCCGGGCGGTGGCTGCGCTGGCGGTGAAACTGGAGACGGCGGCCTCGGACGAGGATGCCGCCCGAGCAGTCATCGATGGCACCACGGACCGTGGGATTGATGCCGTTGCAGTTGAGCAGCGCGGAGATCGTCAACACATCACGCTTGTACAGGCCAAGTGGAATGACAAAGGGGAAGCGGGCTTCGGCGAAGCAGACGTCTCCGCTGTCATGCGCGGCCTCGACTACCTGCTCGATTTGGACTTCTCCCGATTCGGCAGCAAGATTGATCGACATGCAGCGGAAATTGATGCTGCACTCAATAGCCCTTCTCCTAAAGTGACCCTAGTGCTGGCACTGGTCACCGGAAGTGATCTGCACCCCAACACCAGGGCCCTGCTAGAAGAAGAAGTAGACAAGCACAATCTTGATGACGATCTGGTCGACTACAAGATCCTGAACCTGCGCGATTTGAACCGAGAGATTCTAGGAGACCACGCCGAACGTAAGGTCAATCTGGATGTTCAACTTGACGGTGCAGGTAAAATAACTGAGCCATTTCTCGCCTATTACGGCACCATATCAGCCGGAGAAGTTGCGGATTGGTACGGGAAGTATGGGCGACACCTCACTGCTCGCAACATTCGAGATGCCCTTGATCTTAGTGATGTTAATGAAAAAATCAGGACTACTTTAATCAGAGAGCCTGAGTACTTCTGGTACCTGAGTAACGGCATCACTCTCATTTGTGATCGGATACGCAAGCACGGTAGGGGCTCCCCCGTTGCAGGACGGCTGGCAGGATTCCGACTTGAGGGCGCAAGTGTAATCAATGGCGCACAGACTGTGAGCGCCATCTATCGGGCAGTGCAGCAGAAGCCAGGAAAGGCGGCAGCCGGCCGGCTCCTAATTCGAATCATCTCACTGGAGGATTCTCCCGAAGATTTCGGAGACCGGATCACTGTCGCAGCGAATACCCAGAATCCAACCGAAGAGCGAGACTTCCGATCTCGTCGGCCCGAACAGGCTGATCTGCGTCATGAGTTTGCCCTATCGTTAGGGCTAAACTACGTGATCAAGCGTGGCGAGTCTGACCCGCCAGAAGCCGAAGGCTGCACGATGACCGAGGCTGCCCTCGCGCTGGCTGCTGTGAAATCTACAGAATTCACAGCAATTGCAAAGGGCAATGCCTCGGCGCTCTGGAAGAACCAATACTACCGCTCGCTGTTCACTGAGAAGCTTACCGCTCACCGGGTATGGCGATGCGTTCAACTCCTACGACGCGTACGCAAAGCTCTCGCCGAGGAACAGGAGCACCTTGCTGGTCGTGCTGCAAGTGTTGCGGCCTATGGCGATCTCCTTCTCACTCATGTCCTCTTTCGGACCATGGACACAAGCGATATTGACGCTGATGACGCAGATGCATCCGCCGCCTGGGAGGTGAGACTCGCTGAGGTTCGAGAGCGCGTCAGGAAGGCCCTGGGATGGCTGGTGATAGTTATCGACGGCGCCTACGGGGTGAATAGCCACATAAGTACGACTGTGCGTAGCCCCGATCGCGTTGAACTTGTCGCGAATGCGCTGTATGAGCGCGTCCTCAGCGGCGACGAACCCCCTAGCGGTTCTCTACCACTGCTGCATCAGGAGACAGGCATTTCTGCAACCTCTGCGCCACGTGCAGTGTGGAGGATCGTCGATGCCGGCCTGATACCGGATGGAGAAAGCTTGGAATTCCGCCCGGTTACTGCTCCTGAGCGTCGGCAATTGCCTAGATGGCTAGAAGAAGATTCAAACAGGGCTAGGGCCACGTGGCAAAACAACAAGAACAAGCCTCTTATTTGGCATGCGGACGGCGAGGCGTACGCGCCTTCTACGCTAGTGCGCAAGATGCGTCGAGAGGCGATGGGAAACGACCAGCAGATCCAGGGCACCTTGTATTGGCATGTTCCCGGCAAAGGCTCCCTGGTTGACATCGCCCAGGAGATCCGGGACAGCCCAGAGATTCAAGACAGCTAAACTACGAAGAAGTGGCGACGCTCGATTGCTTGGCCTAAGCCGTGCTCGGTACGGAGAAGCGGCACCCGCTTGCGCAAGATCGCCCCCCAAGCCCTCCCTGACTGATCAGATCTTTGGGGTCGCAATGGCGATCTCTGCTTCAATCATCTCGATTGCTCGGCTCTCTGCCTCGCTAGCCTTTGCAAAATCCTTCCAGCACTCGGTTGCGGCATCGCCCAGCGTATTGTCCATCGGAGGAAGGATTACTTCGCCGAGGTCCGACGGGCTCACCGCGTCCACAACAGAACCAGCAGAACACGCTTTGACTTGGATCTGCACCTGAGGGACAGCGAAGGCGAGATATAGCCAACCAGGATTGACGCCAGGATTAGGCTGCACCCGCATTACATGGTTGTTGGCCAACCACCCAGCCCTGTCTGAAGCAATAAAAGCTGGTTGAGCAATCCGCTCCTCTGCGCGGCCCTCCGCGCCAAACGCAATCATGCCCTCAGTCAACTCATAAGCAGAGTAGTCAAAGGACCGCGCGGCAATATACTTGAGATTGATCGGAAGCGACTGCAGTAATTGGCGGCCTGAGACGATCGGCCGTCCGTGGTCGGCATCGACGTAATATCGCCTGTAGCGGCCAGGGATGAATGACTCCGCAACGTCCCTGACGCGAACCCCACCAGCGTCTTTGAGAGCAGCGCGGATGTCGGCTACAGCGGGGTCATGAAACGCAGCGTCTAGACGCCCGTTGAGTCCTGCAGCATTGTGTGTCCACCCCGCAGCGCGCCGTTCTCTAACCGGAGGCTTTGGCAGAGTGGCTGCAAAGTCCCGTGTGACCTGGTCGAGCCGGATCCTGGCACGCTCTCGAAGCTCCGTGGCGTTTCGCATGAGATTAGATACTTCACGCTGCACCGGTCGTATGAACGGAACGGAAATCGCAGCCACTTGCTCCACGGTGATGTGATCGATAACCGATCCGCTCAGGTCGCCTCGGAGCAGATGCTGGCCGGTAGAGGTCCGCAGGAACGCGAGTGTGTAAAACCGGTCGACGTGGTCGTCGATCGACAGACGAATCATGTCGTGCGAGAGAGCAAATTTGGCGAGGTGATCATCAGCGATGGTCAGCGGCCCGAGGTTCCGGCCAGAGCAGCTCTGAAGCAGATCGCCTGCCTTGATCAGGTAATCATCAAGGTTTTCTGTGCGAGCGCGAGAGAGTCTGTCTGCCTCAAACGGAAGGTAATCAAACACGTCGTATGGTCGAAGGTAGGAGATGAACTCTTCGCCGGCAGCAGCGTAGGTGCGCTTGAACCGTCCCGGCGCCCGAACACTGGCATAATCGCCCAGCATCCTTAACTCGACATCGGCAAGGCCCGCGAGAGCGCCTCGGATCATCATGGCTGGTGCCGTGTGGTACTTGGCATCCAGCCGGCCGCTTGCGAGCAGCTCCCCGGCTTTCGTTGAAGTGACGATCATCGTTGCTCACTCAGCCAATGCAGGTATGCGATTGCGACCTCGGGCAACTCGTCATCAATCTGGCGCTCGGTCACTGTGACGTCGCGCAGAATCTCAGCACCAGTCGTCTGGTCGATCTCGACGACTGTCTCTGTACGGCTGACCAGCGCGTCTTCGCCGTCGGCCGTGCGACGGTAGATCACATTCCCTCGCTTGTCATGGCCGACCTTCTCCGCGACGGCCATGAACAGCGGGTAGTCGAGACCAGTAGTCTCCGCTTGGGCGACCTGGTCTGCGCTGAGTCTGCGCATCAGGACCATGGACGTCTGCGTGTCGTTCTTGGGCTGGAACAGGTCTCGGTGCATGTCCACTACCGCGAGGATCTGCGCGCGCCGAAGGAGCCAGTGGCGGACGTAGGCCAAGCCCGGGTTGTTGAGAATGCCATTCGGGATGACCATCGCCATACGTCCAGTGCCCGGCTTAAGCAGTTGGAGGGCTCGCTCGATGAACAGGATCTCTGGCGGCTGCGACTTCTGGAGCACGGGGTTGCCGTGGCGGTCCCGCCTGATCACCCAGTCGCCGTTCTCATCCTGGTCCCAGACAGCAGCGAGATCATACTGTGACAGAGTATCCGGGTCGTCGACGGGCAGCTTGGTGCCAAATGGCGGGTTGGACACGATCACGTCGATAGATCCCAGTGGAATGGCCTTGCGAAGTTCCGAGCGCCATGCGTGCGGGTTCTCCAGAGTGTTCGCCTGCCACAGTCCGCCAGAGCCGTCATTATTCATGACCATGTTCATCTTCGCGGCACGCACCAGTGCCGGGTTCAGGTCGATTCCAAAGATGCACTGCGACAGGAAATCCTGACGACGGCGGAATAATTCCTCTCGCTCGGCATCGGTCCCGTTAGAAGGGTCCTTCCATTCTGCGCGTTCAGTCCGCTCAATGTGGTTTAGGGCGTGATTCATCGCAGTGATAAGGAAGCCACCAGTACCACATGAAGGGTCGAGAATTCTTTCGTTAGGTTGCGGGTCAATCATCGTTACAGCCATGCGGCAGGCGTTCCGAGGAGTGAAGAACTCACCGCGATCTCCACGAAGATTCGAGCCCACAATTTCCTCGTACGCGACGCCCTTGACGTCGACCGGCGAGGCAAGGAGCGAGTACCCCTGCAGTTCGGTCACCACATAGGCGACAACGGACGGACTAAGGTCGATCTCAAGATCCCGAGCATCAAAGATTGTCGGGTATTTTTTGACGACCTTGTCCGTGAATAGCTTCTGGATGCGTCTCTTCGCCGCCGTCGCGACGGTCGCATTCTCCCGCTCGCTGGGGGTTGCATAAAAGCTAAGAGTACGGGATCGCTCGTCTTCAATCTTTGTAAAGATCAGCTTGAGTAACTCCCAGAAGGCATCCGTCTTCTGCTTACCCTCGTGAGCTGCGATATAGTTGTGACAGCGCCGGAAAGCGAATAGAAGATTATCGGCGGTTGCAACCTTTAGGTCACGCCGCTTAGGTCGCTGAGCGTCCTCCTCAGTCTGCCCAAATGCGGGGATATCAATGATTTCGTCGAAGACCCAGCCGCCCTTACCGTCGGGACGCTTGGCGTAACAAAATCGATCGTCGCCGTTCGTCCACATCCCGTACTTGACGTTAAGACAGGAGGCCATATACGACTGAAGCTGCCCGACACCTTCCGTCTTATGCGTCGGCTTGACGTCGGCTTTCTTTGTCTCAACCAGCAGGAAGGCGTTGGCTTGGGTGTGCTCTGAGCCAGGCTCGAAGACCACAATATCCACGCGCTTCCGCGCAGAGCCCATCTTAATTGCGAACTCGGGTTCACAGTCCTTCGCCGGGTACTTGTACTGCCTGACGAGAGCCTTCTCGATGTTCTGTCGGACGTATTCCTCGGGCGTGTCCCTGACCAACTTGCCGGTGAGGAAGTCCGTCACCTGCCCCTCCGGGACGGACCCGACAGGGACGACCGTAGGGCTGGTTGGGAGGGAAGGAGCAGACATGCAGTGTCCTTGGAGGCGAGGGTAATGTGTCCGTCCCGGCAGCCTAGGGGATTCTGTAGCTTCGCTACGCCAGGTCGGCACCATCGATCGCACGAGCTTGTCCTCCCTATACGGCAATGCGCGCGTGGGCGGCGCGGCCGCGACCGGCCGGAGAGCCGCAGCGCGGCCGACGATCGCCCGGCGCGCGGCGGGCCGCCGGAGGCGGACCGCCCTTGATAGCGAGAAGAAAAGTTGCTTTCGGCCGTGCAGATGGCTCATCAGCGGAGCGGTTCGGCTGCGGCCCAGACCCGCTCCAGGCTTCTGAGGTAGATGGCTGTGCTGTCTCCGTCCTTGGTGGCCGTGAGGTACAGCACGGGAGCTTGGGCCGCTGCGGTGCCGTAGGCGTGGACGTTTACGAGAAGTTCGCTGTCGGCCCGGTAGATGGAGTTGTAGAGCGTCGTGCGGTGGAGTCGGATCTCCACGCCGTCGATCTCGTGGAGCGGTCGGTACAGCATGAGGGCGTTGCGTATTCGGGCTGCCATGACGTCGGCTCCGATGCCTTCTTCGGCTCCTCGTGCGGCTACCTCGGGGCTCTGGGGGTCGCCGAGAAGGATGCGGATCTTCACGCCTACCTTGGCTCTGCTAGCGAGCAGGCGGATCATGCCGGTGTCTTCGGCGAGGAACAGGCTGCTGTAGGTCAGGATGTCGATCTCGTGACTTGCGCCTTGGAAGAGCCGCCGCCAGATGTTCTGCGGTACGGCCCAGCGGTGGGGATAGACGGCTTTCACTTCGTGGGAAATGGTTCGCCGCGGTTGGGCGACGTCGGGCCACAGGTCGCCTTCGTCGAGTTGGAGCATGTCGGCGAGTGCCCAGCGGTGGCGGGGGTAGGGGATGCGGCCTTTGAGCCAGCGGTCGACCGTCTTGGGGTCCACTTCGAGGGCGGCGGCGACGTCGATGGTTTCGAGTCTGGCCCGGGCAAGGGCGTGGCGCAGGGTGTCGCTCATGGGGGTGTACCTCCTGGGGCGGCGGCTCTGCCTGCGACGTTAACACGAGACGTCCCTAGACGTCCCTTAGTCGCGGTGTAGAGGTTCCCCCGCCTCGACGGAAGCTCGTTCGGTATGGGCGTGATGAACGCGCCCACCGCCAAGCCGAAAGGAGCGTGTCAGGGCATGGAGCAACTGCGGCCGATCCAGAAGCGGCAGCGCGAGTATCAGGAACAGCTCTTGACTGAGCTGCGGGATGAGCTGGAGGAGCGCGGGATCACGGCGGTCCTGATCGTGGATGAGAAGAACCGGCCCGCCTTGGACGCGACCGACAGTCGGCTACGGCCCCGCCGGGTCTATGTCCACCTGGCGTTCCTGTGGTTCTACTGGGGCGACCAGCACGACGAACGGGTCTCATGCCTGAAGCTGGGGCCGGCGGCCGACCGAATCGAAAAGGCGGCGCGCGAGGGCTGGCGCGACGGCGAACAGGGAGAGCTCGGTATCGACCTGACAAAGATTCTCGATGCACACCGCTCCTGAACGGCGCAAGGCGTGGCTGACCGGGCAACGAGTCTCTGGCAAGCTGGCCGAGCGGCTGCGCGAGCGGATCGCGACGGGTGTCTATCCGGCGGGGCGAGCGCTGCCCTCGGAGATCGCTCTGACGGCGGAGTTTCGCGTTGCCCGCAACACAGTGCGTCGCGCGTTGCGGGCCTTGGAGGCAGAGGGCTTGATCGTGACTGTCCCCTCGAAAGGGCGGCTTGTGCAAGGCGGTGACGCTCCCGTCGATGCCTCCTACCGGTATCAGCTCATCGCGCGGCAGTTGCGTGGGCGGATCGAGCGGGGCGACCTCGGCCCCGGGGACCTGCTGCCCAGCGAAGCGGAACTCCGGTGGCTCTACGAGGCATCGCGCAACACGGTACGGCAGGCGTTCGCGGAGCTGGAGCGCGAAGGGCTGATCGTGTCCCGGCAGGGCAAGGGCCGGTTCGTCCGCTCCGAGGAGTAGGACGTCCTAGGACGTCTAGGTTGGTGCCCTAGGTCGCATAGAGGCGGGTGCGCCTATCGTCTATCTCGTGGAGCAAGCTGCCTGGGCGCGTGATCTGGCCGAAGAACTCCTAGCCGAGCCGCTGCCCCGGCGCTGGGCACATACCCAGGGGGTGGCGGCTCGGGCCGTGTCGCTGGCCCCGATCCTCGGCGACGAGGCCGACACGCTGACCGCCGCCGCCTACCTTCACGACATCGGCTACTCCCCGGAGCTGGTCGACACCGGATTTCACCCCCTCGACGGCGCCCGCTACCTACGCGATGTGGCGGGCGCCGACGAGCGACTATGCCGTCTGGTCGCCCATCACTCCTGCGCGGTCAACGAGGCCACCGAACGCGACCTATACGACGCCTTGACCAAGGAGTTCGCCCCGGAGCGGCGAGAGCTGGCCGACGCGCTGACCTACTGCGACATGACCACCGGTCCCGACGGCCGGCACCTCGACGTACACGAGCGGCTCGCCGAGATCCATTCCCGTTACGGTCCCGATCACCTCGTCAGCCGCTCGATCACCACTTCGACACCCTGCATCCTTGCCGCGGTTCGGGCGGTGGAGGCGGCGCTAACCGACGTGAGGCAGGGCGGTGCTGGTGAGGTAGTGACCGATCCGCAGGGCCATTGAGCGGTCCATCGGCAGCGTCGCCACCTCGGCGCGTGGCACCCATCGGACCTCGGTTGACTCGCTGCTCGGGGTCGGTTCGCCGCTGATGGCGCGGGCGGTGAGGACGATGGAGAACTCCTGCCGGGCCTCGCCGTTCGAGGTGTAGAGAATCACGTGGCGGGGGTCGGTGTAGGTGCCGACGAGGCCGGTGATCTCACAGACGATGCCGGTCTCTTCGAGGGTCTCGCGTACGGCGGCCTGGGGAAGGGATTCGCCGAGGTCGATGGCACCACCGGGGACGGCCCAGTTACCGTTGTCACTGCGGCGGATCATCAGGATGTCCCCGGCGTCGTTGGTGACGACGACGTTGACGGACGGGACGAGGCTGTTCGGCTTTGGAGCGTCAGGGTCGTCGTAGTAGTCGATGCGGCGGGCCACGATCACGACTCTACCGGCGTGGCCTGCTCCCACACCCGTTCGAAACTGTCGACATAGGTGGTGACCATGTCCCCGCCTAACACCTTGCGCAGGTGCAGAACGGGGGCGTTGCCGGCGGGCACGCCGTACACGTGAGTGTTGACGAGAAGCTGATCGTCGCCGCGGTAGATGGAGTTGTACAGCACCGTCCGATGAAGACGGATCTCCACCCCTTCCAGGCCGCGGATGGGCCGGTAGAGCACGAGGACATTGCGGATCTTGGCGGCCATGCCGTCGTCAATGCCTTCGTCCGCGCCGCGCTGGGCGACTTCGAGGCTGTTGGGGTCGCCGAGCAGGATGCGTACCCTCACTCCGGCGGCGGCCTTCTCGCCGAGCATGCGGACGATTCCGGCATCGTCGGCGAGGAACAGGCCGCTGTAGACGAGGACTCCGATTTCCTGCGTGGCGGACGCGAACAGACGTCCCCAGGCGTCCCGGGGGACGGCCCAGCGGTGCGGATAGACGGTGATGATCTCGCTCTCGGACGCTGAGGCCACCTGTTCCCGGGTCAGGGCCTCGGGCCACAGGTAACTCTCGTCCATCCCAAGGTGAGCGGCGACGGCATACCGGTGTTTTCGGTACGGTGCGCGGCCTTTGGTGATCCAGCGTTCGACGGTCTTGGGGTCCACCTGGATCGCGGTCGCCAGCTCGCTGATGCTCACCCCGCGTTCCAGAAGGGCCGCGCGTAGTCGCTCGTTGGCCATCTCACCTGCCGCGTCAGGACGTCCAGGGACGTGGCAATCGTAGACGGGACGTCTTGAACATGTCCCGTCGTGTAGTGATCTCGTCCTGCCCTTCCGTCGCACTCTCGGTGTCACAACGCACCACTACCTGCGACGAAAGGAGAACGACCAATGACAGACACCACGATCACCCCTCCGGAGGAGGTGCCCGGCTGCGAGTGCGGGGCGCTGCTGGAGGAGGGGCAGACCCGCTGCTCCAAGTGCATCGCTCGTGACCGGTGGGCACGCCGTCAGGTCGCCGGCCGCAGAGCCGCTCGGCGTCGCACCATCACCCGCCGTCCCCCGCGCGGCCCGCTCGGCGCCACAGCCCTGGGGGTGATCTGGTCGTGAGCGCACTGCCTCTGATCATTGCCCTGACCTTGGCCGCGGTCGTGGCCGTCGGCTACGTGACGGTCCTGGTCGGCATCCGGCGGGAGGACAAGGCCATGCGCGGTGGGGTCGCCTCCGGGGATGCGTCCGCGCGGCTCGCTCGACACGTCACCGGCTTAACGGTCCGGGACGGTGGTCCTAACTCTCGGATCGCTGAGACAAGGTCTCTTCGACCCGTGCCAGGCGTTCCGACAAGTCCTGTACGGCGGTGCGTAGCGCGATGACCTCGCTCGCCAAGTCGCCCGCCGGCCCCGGGTCGGTGCCCGGGACGTCTTCGCGGACGAACACGCCCTTGCCCTGCTGGCCGATGACCAGGCCCTCGGTCCGCAAGATCCCGACCGCGAGTTTCACGACGCTGAGCGAGGCGTCATACCGGGCGGCGAGCTGGGTGGTCGACGGCAACGGGGAGCCGGGCGGCAGGGATCCGCCGCGGATCTGCTCGCGCAGATCATCGGCGATCTGGAGGTAACCAGGCCGTCCCGTCTTCTTGACCATGCCTCTCCTGACGTAGGGCCACAAGTATCACACCACGCCACGGTGACCAAGCCAACCGAGAAGACATTGACAACCAGGCCAACCTAGTTAACTATGTTAGCCACGAGACTAAGGAGGTCCACAAGATGCGCACCATTCCGATCCCGGTCGACGTGACCAAGCTCCAGTTCGTCTGCGTCCGCGCACCCCGCCCGCGTGTCCTCAACCAGGACACCGGCGAGATCAAGACCGACAAGAACGGCAACACCGTCTACGAGATCGTCCTGTCGGTGGAGGACGAGTTCGGCCGGATCGAACTCGTCAAGGTCGGCACCTCCGGCGAGCCCCAAGTGAGCGCCGGGCAGGACGTCACCCCGGTCGGCCTGGTCGGCTACGTCTGGGAGATGTCCCGGGGCGGCGAGGCCCGCTGGGGCATCAGCTACCGGGCCGCCTCGATCGTCCCGGCGGGGGTGACCGCCCGTGCGTGATGCCCTGCTGATGCTGCTCGCGGGCCTGGCCGCTTCGGCGGTCGGCCTGTGGGCCTGGCACCGCTACCACTTCCGCTCCTTCTGGTTGATCGTCGGCTTCCCCCTCGTCGCGGTCACCGTCCGGGCGACCTGGCGGAAGGTGGCCCTCGGCTGCGGGCTGACCAAGAAGCGGCAACGCTGGTGGTTCACCGCGGTCCCCGGCGCGATCGCCTCGACCGGGCTCGTGAAGGTACGGCGGCGCTTCCAGCGGGTCGCGGTCGACACCAAACCGTTCATGTGGCTACCACTGCCGACTCGGCACGGTTGGCGCGTCACCGTCCACACCCTCGAAGGGCAGATTCCCGCCGACTACGCTCAAGCCGCCGAACGGCTCGCGCACTCCTGGGGTGTGCATGCTGTACGGGTCTCCTCCCCTCGGCCCGGCCGAGTCGTCCTGGCCGCCACGGTGCGGGACCCGCTCGTCCGGCTCGACCACATCCCGGCCTCGGGTGAGCTCCTCACCGTGCACGTGGGGCGGCTGGAGACCGGCGGGCTGTGGACGATCGACTTCCGTACGGTGCCGCACTGGATCAACGCGGGGGCCACCCAATCCGGTAAGTCCAACCTCGCCAACGCCCTGTTCGTCGGACTCGCTCCGCAACCGGTCGCCCTGGTCGGCATCGACCTCAAAGGCGGAGTCGAGTTCACCCCGTACGCGCCCCGGCTGTCGGCCCTGGCAACCACGCGGACCGAGAGCGTGACCCTGCTGGATGACCTGATGGCCGTGATGGCCGACCGGATGGGGCTATGCCGTACGGCCGGCGCCCGCAACATCTGGCAACTCCCGCCCGGCGTGCGGCCACTCCCGGTCGTGGTGCTGGTCGACGAGCTGGCCGAGCTGTACCTGATGGCCGACAAGTCCGAGAAAGACGAGATCGCCCACACCTCGACCGCACTGTTGCGCATCGCCCAGCTCGGGCGGGCGTTCGGCATCTACCTCTTCCTGTCCGGCCAACGGATCGGCTCCGACCTCGGCCCCGGCGTCACCGCCCTGCGCGCCCAGTGCTCCGGGCGGATCTGCCACCGGGTCAACGACCCGGAGACCGCCACCATGACCCTCGGCGACCTCGACCCGGCCGCCCTGGTCTCCGCCCGCGCGATCCCCGCCGAGACCCCCGGTGTCGCGATCGTCGCCCATCAAGACGGCCAGTGGTACCGCGCCCGCTCCTTCCACGTCTCCGAGCAGACCGCAGAACACACCGCCCGGCACTGGTCCCGGCTCACACCCGCGTGGGCCGAGATCGCCCAGCCCGGCCGCGCCACCGGCTTTGATGAGGCCGCCCTGTCCGACCTGCTGTCCGCCTGACCGAGAAAGGGGGTAACGATGCGACGCCTTGCCTCATGGCTGCTCGACACCGGGCCGGTTCTCGTCCTGGCCGCCATCGCGGGTGCCGGATCGTTCACCCACATCCGCGACACCGCCACCGACCACGGACAGACCGGCTGGATGTCGTGGGCCGTGGCCGTCTGCGTCGACCTCACCTGTGTCATGGCCGCCCGTGAACGGCAGCGTGACAAGAAGACCGGACGCCAACGGACCGGCCTCGTGTCCTGGCCGACGCTCGTTCTGGCCGGCGGGATCGTGTTGTCCCTGGCCGCCAATCTGCATCAAGCCGAACCGACCATGTGGGGCTGGCTGACGGCCGCCACCCCTGCCGGGGCGTTCCTCATTGCCGTCTCGATGCTCGAACGCCGCGCCGCGGCCCCGCGTCCCGCTCAGTCCGCGCCCGTCCTGACCGTCGATGCCGTCCCGTCCTCGTCGTCCCCCGCTCCGGCGCTCGTCCCCGCCGTTCAGGACGGGCAGGACGGTGAGCCGGGACCGTCCCCGGCGCTGGTCGACTACGCCCGCCGCGTCGCTGACGAACACCAGGCCAAGCACGGCAAGCCGATCACTCGCGACGTGCTGCGCGCCCGCCTGGGCGTGTCCAACCAGCTCGCCTCCGACCTGTTGCGCGCCCTGCGCAGCGCATCCGAACCCATCGCATGAAAGGAGATCACCACATGACCAACGACGATCATCGGGCCGCCCTCATCGCCGGGCTCCGCGCCTTGGCCGACTTCCTGGAGGCCAACCCGGCCGTCCCCGTCCCGTACTCGGTCAACGTGCTGTACTTCCCGCACCGCGCCACGGATGCCGAGATGTGCGCCGAGGTCGACCGCATCGCCGAACTGCTCGGCGCTCCGATCAGCCAGGAGTTCGGCCACTACGGCGCTTCGGTCCGCTTCGGACCGGTGGAGTACAAGGCCGTGGCCATCCTGGCGGCCCGTCGCGCCGAGTACGAGGCGCACATGAGCTACGAGGGCTGCATCCACCCCGACCCCGTCCCCGACCAGAACGCGGCGCAGGCCGCCTGACGACGAAAGGAGGTGACGCCTCATGCCCGACAGCGAGCAGGCTCTGCCCGCGACTCCCGCGCCGATCATGCCGCGGCGGTGGCAGTGCTGCCACTGCGGTGGAGGCGGCGTGGACTCCTACGGCGAGACCTGTCGCCACTGTGACGGGCTCGGCTTCTGCTGATCCGTCAGCGCCCCCGGCCTGGCCGTACATCCGCCAAGACGCCTGCCAGGTCGGGGGCCATCCCTCCACCCATACGAGTGAAAGGAGGTCTCCATCTTGCCCGTAACATCCGCCAACGCGCACGCCATCCGCGGCGCCATCGCCCGACTCAACAACCCTGACTGCTCCCGCTTCGCCTCCCAGATCCGCCGTACGGGCGGCTGCCGGCAGCCGATCCACCTGCGCGGCAAGGTCGAACACTGGGACAGGGCCACCGGGACCCTGCTGCACCGCTACAGCACCCACCTCGAACCGAACGGCGTCCTCCGGGTCCCATGCAAGACCCGCCGCGCCTCCCGCTGCCCGGCCTGCGCGGAGACCTACCGGGCCGACACCTACCACCTCATCCGCGCCGGCCTCGTCGGCGGCAAAGGCGTCCCCGCATCGGTGACCGCGCACCCGTGCCTGTTCGTCACCCTCACCGCGCCGTCGTTCGGCCCGGTCCACACCCGCAGGCAGCACAACGGGAGCGTCCTGCCCTGCCACCCCCGCCGCGACGCCGAGACCTGTCCGCACGGGCGCGTCCTGTCCTGCACCGCCCGGCACGGGACCGACAATGACTGCCTCGGCGAGCCGCTGTGCCCCGACTGCTACGACTACACCGGCTCGGTGCTGTTCAACGCGGTCGCGCCGCTGCTGTGGAAGCGCTTCGCCGACGCCCTGCGCCGGCACCTGGCCAAGCTCGGCGGCCTGACCCTGCGCGACATGCGTGACCAACTCGTCGTCTCCTTCGCCAAGGTCGCCGAATATCAGCGGCGCGGCGTCGTCCACCTCCACGCCGTCATCCGGCTCGACGGTCCGGCCGGACCCATCTCCCCGCCCCCGGCCTGGGCCACGCTCGACCTCCTCGGCCAAGCCGTACGGCACGCCGCCTCCGTGGTCATCGCCAAGATCCCCACGTTCGAGGGCGAGCCCGCTGGTGTCCTGCGCTGGGGCCAGCAACTCGACGTCCGCCCGATCACTCTCGACGGTGAGTTGACCGACCAGGCCGTTGCGGGCTACGTCGCCAAGTATGCGACCAAGGCCGCCGAATGCGTCGGTACCATCGACCGGCGCATCGTCCCCGGCGAGGACCTGGCCGCTCTGCCTGTTCGGGACCACGCGCGGCGGCTCATTGCCGAATGCCTCCGTCTGGGTGCCTTCGAGGAGCTGGCCGACCTACGGCTGACCCAGTGGGCGCACATGCTCGGCTTCCGCGGCCACTTCTCCACCCGATCCCGCCGCTACTCCACCACCCTCCGCGAGATCCGGGCGGAGAGAGAACGCTTCGTTCACACCGAAGAGATCACTCACGGGCGCCTGCCCCTCCTCGACGAGGACACCGTCCTCGTGATCAGCGAATGGGAGTACGCCGGAAAGGGCTATTCCCCGGGTGACGCCCTCGTCGCCGCACTGGACTGTGCGCAGCTCCACGGCTCCGGAGGTCCTCGTGACCTCTGAACTGCTGACCGTGCCTGAGGCGATGGCCGTGCTCAAGGTCAGCCGGTGGACGCTCTACTGCCTCCTCCGCTCGGGCGAGTTGCCGTCGGTGGTCGTGAACGTCCGCTGTCGGCGCATTCCGGCCGCCGCGCTCGACGCCTACGTGTCCCGTCTCTGCGAGGAGGCGGCCTGATGGGCAAGCGCGCAAACGGCGAGGGCTCCGTCTTCCCGTACAAGGACGGGTGGGCGGGCTATGTCTGGGTCACCACGCCGGAGGGCAAGCGAACCCGTAAGTGGGCGTACGGCAAGACCCGTGAGGAGACCCACGAGAAGTGGCTCAAGCTCCACGAGCTGGCGAGCAAGGGGCCGGTGCCGACGAAGCACCCCACCGTGGCCGCGTACCTGGCCCAGTGGCTCGCCGAAGTCGTGAAGCCCAACCGTGAGCCGACGACCTACGTCGCGTATGAGCCGCTCGTACGGCTTTACATCATCCCCGGCCTCGGGAAGAAGCGGCTCGACAAGCTCACCGTCCGCGACGTACAGACGTGGCTTAACAGCCTGACGACGCTCTGCACCTGCTGTGATCAGAAGAAAGATCACAAACGGCCGGAGTCCAAGCGGCGGTGCTGTTCCAAGGGGCAGTGCTGCGAGAGCTACCCGTCTCGAAGCACGATCACCGGCATCCGCAGCGTTCTACGTGCCGCGCTGGGCAATGCCGTACGCGAAGAACTGATCTCGAAGAATGTCGCAGCGCTGGCCACACTCCCGACGAAGGCGAAGACCAAGAGCAAGCGTAGGAAGCGTCACGCGATCTGGAGCGTCGATGAGGCACGGCGGTTCCTGGAATACGTGAGGGGCAAGGACGATCCGCTCTACGCCGCGTACGTGCTCATCCTTGGCCTCGGCCTGCGACGTGGCGAGGTGCTGGGGCTGGTCTGGGACAGCGTCGATTTCGAGAGCTCCGAGCTGTGGATCAATCACCAGCTCACTCGGGTCAGCGGTCAGCTGCTGCACCGTGACACCACGAAGACGGAGGACTCCGAGAACTCCCTTCCTCTCATCGGTCTCTGCGTCTCCGCCCTGAAGCACCGGCAACGAGTACAGGAGGATGCGCGGAAAGAGGCCGGCGCGAAGTGGAAGGACTCGGACCTCGTCTTCACCACGAAATTTGGCACGCCGATCGAACCGCGGAACTTCAACCGCTCGTTCGACCTCCACTGCGCCGGGGCTGAGGTCCCTAGGATCCGCGTTCACGACACCCGGCACACCTGCGCCTCGCTCCTGGCCGCACTCGACGTTCACCCTCGCGTCGCGATGCGCATCCTGCGCCACTCGCAGATCTCGCTGACCATGAACGTCTACACACAGATCCCGTCGCCGGCTACCCGCAAGGCCCTCGACCGCCTGAGTCAGAGCCTTGATGGAGAGGCCCAATCAAATATAACGCTTTGACAACAAACAGCGTTCACTCTTTGACCTACACGGTTAGAGGATCTTAGAAATTACCCCTCAATAATTTAGCGCATCTACTGATGGATTCCTCCGTCAGGCACATGAGCTGGAACGTTACGGCACTAAGTACCCGTACATTTCCGCAGGTCACAGCCACAAACGCACGTTTTTGTCTTTCAGTGATGTCACTGGGCAATCGCGTAGTCTTCCGGTAACGCCCCACCCGGGCTAAGACACGGGGTCCCTACGAAAGATCCATGTCGAAGCTCGGGCGGGGCTTTCGGACCACCTACGTGAAGGAAGCCCACAGTGCCGACAGTACCTCCCCCACCACATGCCGTGGTAGCCGCTTTCATCCTGGCAGGCCTTGCGATCGGTCTAGCTCTAATCGGCTTCCGGGCGACCGACATCAGCCAGATCATGAGTCAGGTCACGGCGCTGGTAGCGCTGTACGTCGTCAAGCAAGGCCCGACCACCTCTACCCTCGCCTGAGGCAGAGCACGTTGCTGTACGGCACTGCTGTACGGACGTCAGAGGCCCCTTCCCGATCATGGGAAGGGGCCTCTGAGCTGGAGCCGCCTTGGGGAATCGAACCCCAGACCTTCTGTTTACAAGACAGATGCTCTGCCGATTGAGCTAAGGCGGCCTGCTACCCAGACGAGTTTAGTGGGCCGAGGGCCGTACCGTCACGGTGAAATCACCGGCGACGGTGGCGGGCGACCTCGTAGAGGGCGATCCCGGCGGCCACGCCGGCGTTCAGCGACTCGGCCGCGGCGTTCATGGGAATGCGGGCGATCTGGTCGCACGCCTCCCTGACCAGGCGGGACAGGCCCTTGCCCTCCGAGCCGACGACCACGACGAGCGGTTCCGTCGCGAGTTCGACGTCGGCGATGTCCACTGTGGCGGTGCCGTCGAGGCCGACCACGAACAGGCCCTCCTCCCGGTACGCCTGGAGGGTCTGGGTGAGGTTCGACGCGCGGGCGACGGGGAGGGTCGCGAGGGTGCCGGCCGAGGTCTTCCAGGCGCCGGCGGTGACGCCCGCCGAACGGCGGGACGGAACGAGCAGCCCGTGCGCGCCGAAGGCGGTCGCCGAGCGCGCGATGGCGCCGAGGTTGCGCGGGTCGGTCACGCCGTCCAAGGCGACGATCAACGGTACTTCGGCGGCGTCCCTGGCCCGCTCCACGAGCTGCTCGGGGTGCGCGTAGTCGTACGGCGGGACCTGCAGGCCGAGGCCCTGGTGAACCGTGCTCTCGGTCAGCCGGTCGAGCTTGTCCCGGCTGACCTCCAGCAGGGCGATGCCGCGGTCAGCCGCGATCTTGATGGCCTCGCGGACGCGATCGTCGTTGTCGACCCGCTGCGCCACGTACAGCGCGTTCGCGGGGACCCCCGCGCGCAGCGCCTCGACAACGGGGTTCCGGCCGCCGATGACCTCCGGGGCGTCCTCCCGGCGTGTACGGCTCGGCGCACGCGAGGAGGAACCCCCGCCGCCCCGGGCCTCGCGCTCGATCCGCTCGGCTCGGGCCTTGTCCTTGTACCAGTGCCGCATGTGCGCGGGCGGCGTCGCTCCCTTGCCTTCCAGGGAGCGCCTGACCTTGCCACCCGAGCCCTTCGCCGGCCCCTGCTTCTTCGACGGCTTCCCTGAAGCCCTTCCCGCCATGGTCTCTAGCGTAGGGCCACGCCTACTGTGCCAGCTCCCATCGCGGGCCCTGCGGGGTGTCCTCCACCACGATCCCGGCCGCCGCGAGCTGGTCGCGGATCGCGTCGGCCGCCGCGTAGTCCTTGCGGGCACGCGCGGCCTGCCGCTGCTCCAGCGCCACGGTCACGAGCGCGTCCACGACCTCACGGAGCCCCGAGTCGCCGGTCGTACGCCACTGCTCCGACCTGGGGTCGAGACCGAGCACGTCGAGCATGTTCTGCGTCTCGGCGAGCAGCCGGGCGACCTGCTCCTTGTTGCCCTGGGCCAGCGCGACGTTGCCCTCGCGGACGACCTCGTGGATCACGGCGAGCGCCTGCGAGACGTTCAGGTCGTCGTCCATGGCGTCCACGAACGCCTGGGGCAGCGGCGCGGCGGCGTCCACGTCGTGGATCACCTCGGCCGCCCGCGTGACGAACCCCTCGATCCGGCGGTATCCGGCCGCCGCCTCCTGGAGCGCCTCGTCGGAGTAGTCGATCGCCGAGCGGTAGTGCGCCGCGACCAGGTAGTAGCGCAGCTCGACCGCGCGCACCTTGCGCAGCATCTCCGGGATCAGCAGCGAGTTGCCGAGCGACTTGCTCATCTTCTCGCCGCCCAGCGTCAGCAGCCCGTTGTGCAGCCAGTAGCGCGCGAAACCGTCGCCCGCCGCCTGCGACTGGGCGATCTCGTTCTCGTGGTGCGGGAAGATCAGGTCGACTCCGCCGCCGTGGATGTCGAAGGTGCCGCCGAGATACTTGGTCGCCATGGCGGAGCACTCCAGGTGCCAGCCGGGACGGCCCCGGCCCCACGGCGTCGGCCAGGTGGGCTCACCGGGCTTGGCGCCCTTCCACAGCGCGAAGTCACGCGGATCGTGCTTGAGCGAGTCGGTGTCGGTGTCCGCGGCCGCCCGCATGTTCTCCAGCTTCTGGTTGGAGAGCGAGCCGTACCGGTCGGCGTAGGAGACCACGTCGAAGTAGACGTCGCCGCCCGCCGCGTACGCGTGCCCCTTGTCGATCAGCCGCCGCATCAGCTCGATCATCTCCGGCACGTGGCCCATCGCGCGGGGCTCGACGGTCGGCGGCAGGCAGCCGAGCTGGTCGTATGCCCAGGTGAAGGCGCGCTGGTTGCGCTCGGACACGACGAACCAGGGAACGCCCTCCTGGGCGGCGACCCTGATGATCTTGTCGTCCAGATCGGTGACGTTGCGGCAGAAGGTCACGTCGTAGCCCTGCCGTATCAGCCACCGGCGGAGCACGTCGAAGTTCACGCCGGACCTGATGTGCCCGATGTGCGGCGGAGCCTGAACGGTCGCACCACACAGATATATCGAGACCCGGCCGGGCTCGACCGGTACGAATTCACGGACCGTACGCGTGCTGGTGTCGTAGAGGTGCAGGCTCACGAAGGCAAGGCTAACGCCTGACGGCGCAGCACAGGGCTACTTGGGCGCCCGTGAACGGCTTGGTGTGGTCGATCATGGAAACTTCTGACACATAAGTCCCGATATGACCCTAAACAAAACGCGTAACGATCTGTACGGCGGTCCGCGCGACCTTCGCCTGACTCCTGCTGGACCGGGCCGGACACGCAGCGTCGCCGGGCCGGGACCGCGCCGGAGGTTCCCGGCGGAGTCCCCCGTTCCGACACGAAACGGGTGATCACGGGGTTGCGATCGATCGTCACTCCGATTCTGTAGGCTCGAAACGCCATGGACGTGACTCCCCCCGGCGCGGCAGGCACGGCCTCCCGCCCGTCCCGAAACACCCCCTCCGGAATCCCGTTGGTGCTGCGCCGCCTGGCCATCGGCCTCGCGGGCGCCGCCCTCGCGGTGCTCGCGGGGGTCGCCTGCGCGCTGTCCTTCGACGACCTGCGGGCTCTGGCCGTCTCCGGGCGTGCCGAGCCACGGCTCGCCTACCTGTATCCCGCGGCGTTCGACGTCCTGCTGGTCGTCGCCCTGGTCAGCGTGCCGTTGCTGCGGGGTGCGCGGTTCCTGGTCCGGTTACAGGCGGGCTTCGTCCTGCTCCTGCTCCTGGCGGCGGCCGCCGCAGCGAACGCCGCGACCGCCGTCGGCGTCTCCTTCGACCCCGACGCCTCCGCTCTCGTCGTCGCGCTGTTGCCCTGGGTGATGCTCGCCATCGGGCTGTGGCTGCTGCTGCTCCTGCTGAAGCACGTGCGCACCAATCGGGCCGATCTGGACGGCGACGACGACTCCGACGACGACCTGGTGCCCTTCGACGGCGTGCGCGAGCCCCGGGCCGCCGTCACCGCCCCCTATCCGGTGGCCGTGCAGGAACGCCCCGCGCCCGTGCACGCCGTCACCGAGGAGCACGGCGCGCCGCCTCTGCAGCCGGTTCCCGAGGCCGTGGCGCCTCCCGGCTACGTCCCCCCGCTGCCGGTCAGCCCGGTCTCCGAGACCGTCGCGCCACCCGAGTTCGCCCCGCCGCTGCCCGTCATCCCTCCGCAGGCCGAGGACGAGGCCGGACCGCGCGTCGTCACGCCCGACACCGACGAGGACGGCGTACGGCTGCCGCCCGAGGCGATCCCCGAATCCGTCCCCGAGGCCGAGTCGGAGACGACGCCGGCTCAGGAGCCGGACGAGCCCGAGCCCGAACCCGAGCCCGAGGTCCTGCCGGTCGTGCCTCCGACGGCGGCGCCCCGCACCCCGCCCGTCACCGCAGAGCCACCCGTCACAGAGTCACCCGTCACAGAGTCACCCGTCACAGAGTCACCCGTCGAGACGGTCGCGGGCGAGCACGCCCGCGACGCGGAGCACGTCGCCGCCGAGACGCCCGCACAGCCCGCCGTAGACCCAGAGGCGCCTTCTCCCGCCCAAACGGGTGACCGTCCGGCGCAGCAGCCGCGCCGGAACCGGCCCGTGCGCTGGGGCGACCTCGTACGGCCGCACACCGGCGACGTCCTCGTCCACCCCCGCCCCAAACCGGAGGAGCCCGCCGACGCCGAGCCTGAGCGGCCCGAGGACGAGTCGGGCGTCGACACCCAGCCGCTCCGCCAGATCAGGGACGTGCCGGATCCCGCCCACGCGCAGGACTGCGCCGACCCGGCCGAGCAGGACGGAAGGCACGAGCCGTACGCCACCGAAGGCGGCCACCAGGACGCGCCGGAAGCCGGCCACGCCGAGGAGGGCGCCGGCAACGCCGAGGAGAGCACGGTGCCGATGGCGCCTCCGTCCGGCCGGATGCGCAGCACACCCCGCCCGCCCGCCTGACAACCCGCGCGACCGCCCGTGAGGCCGCCGAGCCCGCGGCCCCACGGCCGTTCCCCGCAACCTCGTCAGTCCGCGCGCCCCACGGCCGTCCCCCGACACGGTTCGGGCCTCCCGAGACGCGCTCGATGCGCCGGGGCCGTACAGCGCGCAGGCCCGCCCGGCTGGGGAGCCGGACGGGCCTGCGCGCTATGGGGTGAGGGCGGGGGCCGCCCTACCGAGCGAGTGCCTTACACCCGCGACCCTCGCTTGATGCCGGCGACGATGCCGACACCCACGACGGCCAGTACAACCTGCATGACGAGTTCGATCCAGTCGATGCCCGGCGTCGTGTCGACACCCATGACCTGGGCGATCGCGGTACCGATGAGCGCCGCGACGATGCCGACGACGATCGTCAGCAGCCAGCCGATCGGCTGCCGGCCGGGCAGGAACAGGCGGCCCAGAGCGCCGATGACCGCACCGATGACGATGGCGCCGAGAATGGACTCGATTGTCATATCGACCTCCCGATGAGGGTGACCCTTTCATCCTCGGACTGTCGGATACCCCACGGAAGAGAAATATGCGCCCCATGAAAGAAAAAAGAGGGCGGCGGCTCGATTCCGCGCCTTGGTTCGAGCCGCCGCCCACGTGTTAGTGAGACGCTCCGAGTCTCATTCCGGTTGGCATGTCCGATTGGAACGGAACATTCACGCCGCCGGGAGGATCAGGGCGGTCGCGATGGCCGCGACGCCCTCGCCGCGACCGGTGAGCCCGAGGCCGTCGGTCGTGGTCGCGCTGACGCTCACCGGCGCCCCAGCGGCGGCCCCGAGGGCCTTCTCCGCCTCCGCGCGGCGAGGCGCGACCTTCGGCCGGTTCCCGATGATCTGTACGGCCAGGTTGCCGATCTCGAATCCGGCCGCCCGCACCTGGCGGGCCGCCTCCTCCAGGAGGGTCACGCCCGCGGCGCCCGCCCAGCGGGGATCGGAGGTGCCGAAGAGCGCGCCCACGTCTCCGAGCCCGGCTGCCGACAGCAGCGCGTCACAGCAGGCGTGCGCCGCCGCGTCGCCGTCGGAGTGACCGGCCAGCCCGGTCTCCCCAGGCCAGAACAGTCCGGCGAGGTGGAGCTCCCTGCCGGATGCGAAAGGGTGGACGTCGACTCCGACGCCCACCCTTGGCGATGTGATGTTCAGGAGTTGAGCACCTCGTCGAGCAGGGCCTCCGCCTTGTCCTCGTTGGTCTTCTCGGCCAGCGCGAGTTCGCTGACGAGGATCTGGCGTGCCTTGGCGAGCATGCGCTTCTCACCGGCGGACAGGCCGCGCTCCTTGTCGCGCCGCCACAGGTCGCGCACCACCTCGGCCACCTTGTTGACGTCCCCCGACGCCAGCTTCTCAAGGTTCGCCTTGTAGCGGCGGGACCAGTTGGTGGGCTCCTCCGTGTGCGGCATGCGCAGCACGTCGAACACCCGCTCGAGTCCTTCTTGGCCGACGACGTCGCGCACACCGACGAGCTCGGCATTTTCCGCTGGTACCTGTACGGTCAGGTCGCCCTTGTCGACCTTCAGCACCAGGTAGGTCTTTTCCTCACCCTTGATGGTTCGGGTCGTGATGGCCTCGATCCGAGCAGCCCCATGGTGGGGGTAGACGACAGTGTCGCCGACCTGGAAAGTCATGTGACGAGTACCCCTTCCGCTGTACTCCAGGGTACCACGCGGTTACCGCCTCCCGGAACAGTGAAAGGAACATAACTGCAGGTCAAAGCCTCGTTTTGGGGCTTGACAAGCCACTCACTCTGTGAATCGGCATATGGGACATAGCAGGTGACCTGCACTGCTGCGGCACACGGACCGGGAGCCGACGCCGGACCGGTGACCGGCGCAGATAAGGTGATTGCTGCCCATACACGTGCGCACCAAGGAGACCTCGAACCGTGACCAGCAGCAGCCGTCGCAGGGCGATCGCCATTGCCGCGCTCCTCGCCGCCGCCATCCCTGCACTGGCCGCGTGTGGCGCCGGTTTCGACGCCAACACCAATGTGCCGTACGCCCCGAACGAGGCGGGCGTCCTCTACGACGGCGACGGCCCCGGCAAGGCCTACGGCAAGAACGGCGTCATGATCCCGCAGGCGTTCATCCTCGGACCGGACTCCGGCCAGCAGCTCGCCGTCGGCGGGTCGGCGCCGCTCTACCTGACTCTCCTGAACAGCACGGGGACCCCGGACCAGCTCACCGGCGCCGTGCCCGAGGAGCAGAAGGCCACCCAGGTCAAGGTGCAGAGCCCCATCGACCTCCAGCCGGGCGCGCTCGCCAAGACCACGGGGGTGACGGTCGAGGGCCTGAAGACGGCGCTGCGCGGCGGGGAGAGCATCAAGCTCACGCTCCAGTTCAAGAACGCCGGCGACATCGCGCTCACCGTGCCGGTCATCGCCCGCAGCCGCGAGTTCGCGACGCTGCCGCCCGCGCCGACGGCCACGCCCGCGGCCTCGCCGCTCGCCACCGGGAGCCCGGCGCCGTCGGACACCGCGACCCCGGAGACCACCGGGGCCGCCGCCTCCGAGTCGCCCGCCGCGAACGCCCAGTAGCGGGCCGCGTAGACATGCAGGAGCCCCTGTCCGGCCGGACAGGGGCTCCTTTCATGCGTACGGGCCGCGCGAGCCGTACGAGGCCGTACGGACTCAGTCGTCGGCGGGGTCGAACTTGTAACCGAGGCCGCGCACGGTGAGGATGCAGCGGGGATTGGACGGGTCGGCCTCGACCTTGGCCCGCAGCCGCTTCACGTGCACGTCGAGCGTCTTGGTGTCGCCCACGTAGTCGGCGCCCCAGACCCGGTCGATGAGCTGGCCGCGGGTCAGCACGCGCCCGGCGTTGCGCAGCAGCACCTCGAGCAGCTCGAACTCCTTCAGCGGGAGCTGCACCTGCTGGCCGCGTACGGCCACGATGTGCCGGTCGACGTCCATGCGGACCGGTCCCCCGGTCAGGACGGCCGACTCCACCTCCTCGACGTCGCCCTGCCTGCGCAGCACCGCGCGGATGCGCGCCACCAGCTCGCGGGACGAGAACGGCTTGGTCACGTAGTCGTCGGCGCCCAGCTCGAGGCCGACGACCTTGTCGATCTCGCTGTCCTTGGCGGTCAGCATGATCACCGGCACCTTGGACCGCTGCCTGAGCGAGCGGCACACCTCGGTTCCGGGCAGGCCCGGGAGCATCAGGTCGAGCAGAACGAGGTCGGCGCCGTTGCGGTCGAACGCGTCCAGTGCCTCGGGGCCGGTGGCCGCCACCGCGACCTCGTACCCCTCTTTCCTGAGCATGTACGACAAGGCGTCCGAGAACGACTCCTCGTCCTCGACGACGAGTACCCGAGTCACTTAGCGGCCTCCTGGGGGATGGTCGTGCTTGGTACGGGGACCGCCTGACCGCCGAACGCGGGAAGGCGAAGAGTGAAGGTCGAACCGGAGCCCTCTTTGCTCCACACCGCGACCTCGCCGCCGTGGGCGACGGCCACGTGTTTGACTATCGCGAGGCCGAGCCCGGTGCCGCCGGTGGCCCGGGACCTGGCGGCGTCGACCCGGAAGAACCGCTCGAAGATGCGCTCCTGGGCGCTTTCCGGGATGCCGATGCCCTGGTCGCTCACGCTCACCTCGACGGCGTTCCCGGCCGGCCTGGCGCTGATCACGACGCGGGTGTGCTCGGGGCTGTAGGCGACGGCGTTGTCGATGAGGTTGCGCAACGCGGTGACGAGAAGCTCCTCGTCGCCCCAGACCTTGAGACCCTCGGTGCCGCCCGCGACGAGCGTGATGTCCTTCGCCGAGGCCTTCGTGTTGCACCGGTCGATGGCCTCGTGGACGGTCTCGTCCACGGGCACCTGCGCGGGCGCCGGGATGGGCTCGCCACCCTGGATCCGCGACAGCGTGATCAGGTCCTGCACCAGGTAGGTCAGGCGGGCGGCCTCGTGCTGCATCCGGCCCGCGAACCGCTTCACGGCCTCGGGGTCGTCGGCCGCGTCCTGCACGGTCTCGGCGAGCAGGCTCAGCGCGCCGACCGGCGTCTTGAGCTCGTGGCTGACGTTCGCGACGAAGTCCCTGCGCACCGCCTCGACCCGCTGCCGCTCGGTCTGGTCCTCGGCGAGCACGAGCACCTGTCCGTGGGAGCCGAGCGGAGCCACCCGCACCGCGAACGACGTGGACTCCTGCCCGAACTTGCGCCCGGCGGTCTCTATCTCGCTCTCGCGGATCTCGCCGTCCCTGCGGACCTTCCTGGCCAGCGCGAGCAGTTCGGCCGCCATGAGGGACTCCCCGCGTACGAGGCCGAAGGCGCGCGCGGCCGAACTGGCGCGCAGCACCCGGTCCTCGCGGTCGAGTACGACCGCCGAGGAGGGCAGCACGGCGAGCACCGACGCCACCCCCGGAGGCAGGCCGTCGTCCACCGGTTCCGGGGCGCGGGGCTTGTCCGTCTGCCGTCGGATCGCGAGCATGACGAAGGAGCCGAGGACGAATCCGCCCATCGCCGCCAGGCTCGCCAGCAACTCGTTCACATTCAGCAGCCTAGGCGGCATTTCTGGTTCTTCCACCTGTCCGACCTGGCACGACGGCCCTGTTTCCGGAAAAGTTCATCCGGCGGTCGGGATTCGTTCATAGATCCGCGCGTAGCGTGGCGGCCATGCGCGACGCCTATCACGAAGAGCTTGCGGCCCTGACCGACCGCCTGGTGGAGATGACCCGCCTGGTGCGGTCGGCCATGTCGAGGGGGACGACCGCCCTGCTCGACGCCGACCTGCAGCTGGCGGAGAGCGTCATCTCCCAGGACGAGGAGGTCGACCGGCTGCATCAGGAGCTCGAGGCCTCGATCTTCGAGCTGATGGCCACGCAGCAGCCGGTGGCGGTCGACCTGCGTACCGTCATCACCGCCCTGCGGATGGCCGCCGACCTGGAGCGTATGGGCGATCTGGCCGAGCACATCGCCAAGCTCGCCCGGATGCGCCATCCCGAGTCCGCCATCCCGGCCGAGCTGCGTGACACGTTCGTCGAGATGGGCGCCATCGCCGAGAACCTGATCACCAAGGCGGGCAGCTGCATCGCCTCCCGGGACATCGATCTCGCGAAGGAGCTGGAGGACGACGACGACGCGATGGACCGTCGTCACCGCCGGCTGTTCCGCGTCCTGCTCTCGAAGGACTGGGAGCACGGCATCGAGGCCGCCATCGACATCACGCTGGCGGGCCGCTACTACGAGCGGTACGCCGACCACGCCGTACGCGTCGCCCGCGACGTCGTGTACCTCGTCACGGGTACGCGCGACGCGGACGCCCTCGCCGGCTGACGCGACGGCACACGGGGGCGCGGAAGCCCCGGTCCTCGGGGGGCCGGGGCTTCCTGCGTTCTCGCGCGTCGCTGGATTTGTCGCACGTGCCGAATAGTCTTCGCTCTCGTGCCGAGACGATCACGGGTGCTCTGGGCGGCGGCCGCGCTGACCGCGGTGGCTCCTACCCTCTACTTCTGGATCGTGTCGATCCTGGCCGGCGACTACGGCAGCCGGAGCTACATATCGACGTACTGGGGCTCCTGCCTCGGCTGGGACATCTATGATCGGGTCTTTCCCCGGACATACCTGATCACCGACTTTCCCCTCTTCTCGTACGGCGGAGCACCGCTGATCGTCCTGGGTTGCGCGGGCTGGTATCTGAGCCTCCGGAGCGGGCGAGCCCGACTGGGCAGGATCATCGGCCGTTGCGTCGCCGCCGTGCTGCTCGTCCTCAACCTCCCCGGCTTCCTGCTCCCCACCCTCGACGCGGCGCTCGGCCCCGCCTGCCTGGACGCGTGGGGGCCGCCCGAGCTGTTCTCCGCACAGGTCGGGTGGGGGCTCTACGACTGCCTTCCGCCGGTCCTCGTCCTGCTCGCCGTGCGCGCTCCCCGGCGCGTGTTCGTGCGCCGGGGCCCGGTCGTCCGTACGACGGCAGCCGTCCTGGCGGTGACCGCGGTCGTCCTGCTCCCGGCGGCGTCGGCCCCACCCGGGAAGGTGAACGCGCAGTGGGAGCTCGGCTGTCCCGGATTCGGCGACGGCACGGTCAAGGGGCTGAGCGAGGCGGACAAGCGCTTCCTCTGCACGGTCCGGTACGACCACCGGTACGGCTCAGGCCTGGAGGAATGGAACCAGGTTTCCGACGAGGCCGTCCTGGATCAGGGGCGCCACCTGTGCGCGCTGGCGACCCGGCACGGGGGCGACATCCGGGCGCGGGCCGTCCAAGAGGCCCCGCAGGCGTCCCTGGCCATCGCGCTGCCGAGCCTGTGCCCCGCGGTGACCCGCGCGGAGCAGGCGGAGGAAGAGCGGTGGCAGGCGGAGTCGGACGCGTACGTCGCCCGGGAGGAGCGGGCCTGCGCGGCGCATCCCCGGCACCGCCCGAAGATCAGGCCCGTACGGCAGCGCCGGGCCACCATGTGGACCGAGTTCTGGACCATCGAGGGCTGGGAGGACGGCTACGAGGGCAATCCCCCGGACCTGGTCAAAGACCTGGTGGGAAGCGGCCGGGGCGCGCTGGCGATCTGGGCCGCCGACGAGGCCGGTTCCGCCTGCGTGACGGTCGAGTCCTACACCCGGCGCCCGCCCCTGGAGACCAGGGGCTGGGAAGAGGTGGTCGAGGTCGGCTACGAGAGCCCGTCCGGGTCCCTGCAACTGGTCGGCGGCGAGGGACCGACGCTGAAGGGGCTGACCGACCGCGGCCCGGGCTCGTACCGCGTCAGGGTCCACCTGCGCGGCCGCACGCTCGTGACCCAGGTGCCCGATCCCCCGGACGGCGCCGTCGAACTCCTGGTCATGGTGTTCCCCGGCACCGCGAAGAAGCCCGTCGCCTACAAATGACCGAAGGCCGCGCCCCTGATAAGAGGCGCGGCCTGCGGGACAGGTGCGAGGGTTACTTCTTGCCCTGGTTGGCGACGGCCTCGATGGCGGCCTTGGCGGCCTCGGGGTCGAGGTACTCGCCCTTGCCGACCGGGCGGAAGTCGGCGTCCAGCTCGTAGCGCAGCGGAATGCCGGTGGGGATGTTCAGGCCCGCGATGTCGGTGTCGCTGATGCCCTCCAGGTGCTTGACCAGCGCGCGCAGGGAGTTGCCGTGCGCCACCACCAGCACGTCGCGGCCGGCCGCCAGGTCGGGGACGATCTCGTCGTACCAGTACGGAAGCATGCGCGCGACGACGTCCTTGAGGCACTCCGTGCGCGGCACCAGCTCCGAGGGCAGCAGGGAGTAGCGGCCATCGCCGAGCTGGGAGTACTCGTCGTCGTCGGCGATCGGCGGCGGCGGCACGTCGTAGGACCGGCGCCACAGCATGAACTGCTCGTCGCCGAACTCGGCGCGGGTCTGGGCCTTGTCCTTGCCCTGGAGCGCGCCGTAGTGGCGCTCGTTCAGCCGCCAGGAGCGCTTGACCGGCAGCCACAGCAGGTCGGCCGCCTCAAGCGCGATGTTGGCGGTCTTGATGGCCCGGGTGAGCACCGAGGTGTGCACCACGTCGGGCCGGATGCCGGCCTCCAGGAGCAGCTGACCGCCGCGCCGCGCCTCCTCCTCGCCGGTCGGCGAGAGTGTGACGTCCACCCAGCCGGTGAACAGGCCTTTGACATTCCATTCGCTCTCGCCGTGCCGCAGCAGCACCAAAGTCGCCATGCGGCCAATCCTATCGGCGTGCGGCGGACGTCCCGTTGGTCAGGACTCGACCACCCGGGCGAAGGCCCGGAGGTTGGCCAGCGACTCGCCGCGCTTGACCCGCCACTCCCACTCGCGCCTGATGGACGTCGCGAAGCCCAGTTCGAGGGCGCGGTCGAACGACTCGTCGGAGTAGGTGAGGACGCAGCCGAGGACCCGGTCGATCTCCTCCTCGGTCACCGCGTCCAGCGGCAGCCGGCCGACCAGGTGCACGTCGCCCGTGGCGTCGACGGCGAAGTGGACGCCGTACATCGAGCCGTTCTTGTGGAGCAGCCAGCGGTAGAACTCGGCGTGGTTCTCGTCGGGCTGCCGGCAGAAGAACGCCTCGATGTTGAGCGCCTGGTCGCCGATGACGAGCCAGGTCAGCGTGGCGAGCTTGTGCTGGCCCGGCAGCCTGACCAGGAACGCGCCCGGCTTCGGCCGCTCATAGGACAGCTCGGCGGACTCCAGCGCCGACGCGATGACCGCTTCCAGATCCGGTCTCATACCGACCACCCTAAGTCGTGTTTCAAAAGCCATGCCCTGCTGCGCGGGGCCCAGGCGGCGCCTCGCGGCGTTGTCGTCGTCGCCCGTAGCCTCCGGCTACGAGCTCCTCCTCCGCCTTGCGATGCATCCGCCTGCATCCCCGCTCGCGACGGGCAGCCCTATTTCAACACTCCTATGAGTTGACCGCGATGGGGGTCTGGTGGAGCTGGGCCATGGCGCCGGCGTACACGTCGGCCAGCCGGGCGGCGGTCGCCGACCAGCCGAAGCCCGTGGCGTGCTGTACGGCGCCCGCGGCGAGTTCGGCGAGCCGGTCCGGGCGGTGGGCCAGCAGGGCGAGCTCGCGCGCCCAGTCGTGCGGGTCGTGTCCCGCCACCAGCACGCCGGACACGCCGTCCTTGACCGCCGTGCGCAGGCCGCCGACCGCCGCCGCGACGACCGGCGTGCCGCACGCCTGCGACTCCAGCGCGACCAGCCCGAACGACTCGTTGTACGAGGGCACGACGGTCACGTCGGCGGCCCGATACCAGTCGGCCAGCTCCGGCTGCGGCGCGGGCGGCGCGAGCCGTACGACGTCGGTGATGCCCAGCTCGGCGGCGAGGTCGCTGAGCAGGGAGGGATGGGCGAGACCGTTGCCGCTGGGCCCGCCCACGCAGGCCACGACGAGCCGCGACCGCAGCGAGGGGTCCTCCACGAGCATCCGGGCGGCGGCCCTGAGCAGCACGTCGGGCGCCTTGAGCGGCTGGATGCGGCCCACGAACAGCAGCACGTGGGCGTCCTGCGGCAGGCCGAGGCGGTGGCGCGCGGCGCCCTTGGACGCGGGCTGGAAGACGGCGAGGTTCACGCCCGGGTTGACGACCGCCACCCGCTCGCGCGGCGCGCCGTACAGGCTGATCAGCTCCTCGGCCTCGGCGGCGGTGTTGGCGACCAGGCGGTCGGCGACCTCCACGACCTGCTCCTCGCCGAGCACGCGCATCGCCGGCTCGGGCTTGTCGCCCTCGGCGAGCAGCGCGTTCTTCACCTTGGCCATGGTGTGCATGGTGTGCACGAGCGGCACGCCCCAGCGTTCCTTGGCCAGCCAGCCCACCTGGCCCGACAGCCAGTAGTGCGAGTGGATGACGTCGTACCTGCCGGGGTCGTACATCGCCTCGGTGCGCAGCACGCCGGACAGGAAGCCGCACAGCTGCCCGGGGAGGTCGGCGCGGTCGAGCTCCTCGTACGGCCCGGCGGTGACGTGCCGCACGAGCACGCCCGGGCTCAGCTCGGCGACCGGAGGCAGGTCACGGGCGGTGCGACGGGTGAAGATCTCCACCTCGATGCCCAGCGCCGCGAGACGCTTGGCGACCTCGAGGATGTAGACGTTCATGCCGCCCGCGTCCCCGGTGCCCGGCTGGTCCAGCGGGGATGTGTGCACGCTGATGGTCGCGACGCGGTTGACCCGACGCCGTAACACCGACACCCGAACCACCTCCGAAAGCGTTATAACCACCAAAATCATCACCGGATTCCCCGACATCGGTGAGCACCGGGGGTCCTGAGAGGATGTGGCCTGCCGGCCTGGGCGATGTGGAAGGACGATGGCGGTGACGATGACCAATCCCGCAGTGACCGATCCCGCAGTGACCGATCCTGCGAGGACCAGGACCGCGGTGGTTACCGGCGCGAGCAGCGGCATCGGCGAGGCGACGGCCCGCCGGCTCGCCGCCGAGGGATACCGGGTCGTGGCGGCGGCGCGGCGGCGCGACCGGCTCGACAAGCTCGCGGCCGAGGTGCCCGGCGTGCATCCGGTGACGCTGGACGTGACCGACCAGGCGTCGGTGGACGCGCTGGCCGCCTCGCTGGACCGCTGCGACGTCCTCGTGAACAACGCGGGCGGCGCGTTCGGGCTCGAGCCGGTGGCCGAGGGCCGGGTGGACGACTGGCAGCGGATGTACGACGTGAACGTGCTCGGGTCCCTGCGCATGACCAGGGCCCTGCTGCCGAAGCTCATCGCGTCGGGGGACGGCGTGCTGGTGATGCTCACCTCGACGGCCGGTCTCGTGTCGTACGAGGGGGGCGGCGGCTACTGCGCGGCCAAGCACGCCCAGACCTCGATGACCGAGACCCTCCGCCTGGAGCTGTGCGGCGACCCGGTGCGGGTCGTCGAGATCGCGCCGGGCATGGTGATGACCGAGGAGTTCGCCGTGACCCGCTTCCGCGGCGACGCCGAGCGGGCCGCCAAGGTGTACGAGGGCGTCCCCGACCCGCTGAGCGCGGACGACGTGGCCGACGTGATCGCCTTCGCCGTGACCCGCCCGTCGCACGTGAACATCGACAGGCTGGTCGTCCGGCCCCGTGCGCAGGCCGCCCAGCACAAGGTGCACCGGGTCGCGACGGGTAGATGAGCGCGGGGACATGAGGCCGGTGCGCCCGGGCCGGCCCGTGGGGACGGTCACGCGCGGCACCACCGGGCACAACCGGCTGCGCCGCTGCGACCGCTGGATCGCGGCCGTCTACGGCCCGCTGCTGCGCTCGGCGCGCGCGGGGGCCGCGCCGCTGGTGGTGGACCTCGGCTACGGCGCGTCCCACACCACGACGACCGAGCTGTTCACGCGGCTGCGCCGAGTTTGTCCCACGGTCGAGGTGGTGGGCGTGGAGATCGCCCCCGAGCGGGTCGCGGCGGCCAAGCCGTACGAGCGGGAGGGACTGTCGTTCGTCAGGGGCGGCTTCGAACTGCCGGTCCCCCGCCCGCCGATGATCGTGCGCGCCTTCAACGTGCTGCGGCAGTACGGCGAGGCGGAGGCGTGGGAGCACTGGGACCGGCTGCGGGCCGGCCTGCACCCCTCGGGCGTGCTCGTCGAGGGCACCTGCTCGGAGGTCGGCCACCGGGCGACCTGGGTGGCGCTCGGCGCGGAGGGACCGCGCACGCTCACCTTCGCGGCCCGGTTCACCGGCTTCGAACGCCCCTCCGACCTGGCGGAACGCCTGCCCAAGACGCTGATCCACCGCAACGTCCCGGGCGAGCGGATCCACGCGTTCCTGACGGACTGGGACCGCGCCTGGGCGACCTGCGCCTCCTTCGGCGCGTACGGCACGCGGCAGCGCTGGATCAGGGCGGCCGAGCTGCTGACGCGCGACTGGCCGGTGGAGGCGATCCCACCGACCGGCGGCACCGGCCGCTGGCGGCTCGGCGAGCTCACCCTGCCCTGGAGCAGCGTCTCCCCGGGCGGTTGATAACGTCCGGGCCATGCGTTTCGTCCTCGACCCGGAGATGACCCCCGAGCTCTTCGAGGAGCTCCTGAGCTGCTGGGCGGAGGTGACCAACGCGGGCGGCGCGGTGGGCTTCGTGCCTCCCGTGACGCCGGACGACATCAGGCCGACGGCCGAGAAGGCGTTCGCCCGCACCCGCCCGGCCGCCGGCACCGGCGCCCCCGACAGCCTCCTCGTCGGGTTCGGCGACGACGGCGCGGTGGCCGCCTGGCTCATCCTGGGCGACAACGGCTCGGGCCTGCGGGCGCACTGGCGGTGGCTGCTGCGGGTCATGGTGCACCCCAAGCACCAGGGCAGGGGGTACGGCAGGGCGCTGCTGCTCGCCGCCGACGACGCCGCCAGGTCGCTCGGCCTGGAGGCGCTGCAGCTCACCTGCCGCGGCGGCACCGGGGTCGACCGCTTCTACGCGAGCGTGGGCTACCGGGAGGTCGGCCGGGTGCCCCGCTCGATCCGGGTGGCCCCCGGTGACGACCGCGACGAGATCTACATGCTCAAATGGCTGTGAAAGTTTTGGCCGAACGCTTATCCGATGTCCCGTAGGGCCGACTCGAACACCGCATAGGCTGCGGTGTTGAACAGCACGAAGCGCACCTCTTCCACCACGACGGGGGCGGCCTGCCGCACCGCGGTGATCGCGATGCGGGCGGCGTCCTCGACCGGCCACCGGTAGATCCCCGTGGAGATCGCGGGGAACGCCACCGTGCCGGCGCCCAGCGCGTCGGCGACGACGAGCGACTCCCGATAGCAGGAGGCGAGCAGATGGGATCGGTCCTCGCTGCGCGAGTACACGGGCCCGACCGTGTGGATCACCCATCGCGCGGGCAGGCGCCCCGCGGTGGTCGCGACCGCCTGCCCGGTCGGCAGTCCCCTCCCGTACCGGGAGGCGCGCAGCGCCCGGCACTCCTCGAGGATCTCGGGGCCGCCGCGCCGGTGGATGGCGCCGTCCACCCCTCCGCCGCCCATGAGCGAGGAGTTGGCCGCGTTGACGATCGCGTCCACCCGCTGCTCGGTGATGTCTCCTTCGACCAGAACGATTTTCATGCCTCCCACCTCTCTACAGGACGTAGTACTACCCCGGGTAGGCTGAAAGACGTGAAGGGACTGGGAGAGCTTGAACGCAGCATCATGGACATCCTCTGGGCGGAGAACACCCCGCTCACGGCCCGCGAGGTAGGACGCCTCATCGAGGACCGCGACCTCGCGCCGACGACCGTGATGACCGTGCTCGACCGGCTCGCCCGCAAGGGCTTCCTGAACCGCACCCGCGACGGCCGCGCCTGGCGCTACCAGCCCGCCGCGAGCCGTGACGCGTACGTCGCCGAGCTGATGCTCGAAGCCCTGGACCTCACCGGCGACCGCGACGCGGCGCTGACCCGCTTCGCCCGCGCGGTCTCCGGCTCGGAGGCCGAGATCCTGCTGAAAGCCCTCACGGAGCTGGAGGAAGAGTGATCGCGGCGGCGGTCTTAGCGACGCTCGCGACGATCTGCGCGGTGGCCGCGTGGCGGCTGACGTTCGCGCGCTGGACCTGGCGCGCCCCGCGCACGGCGATCCTGCTGTGGCAGTCGCTCGGGCTGACCTGGGGGCTCGCCTCCACAGGCGCCCTGCTCGCCTTCGCGCTCGACCCCTACCGCAAGGGCGTCGTGCACGGGCTCGCGGAGTTCCTGCTGAGCGTGGAGTTCGGCGTGCGCCAGCCGTACGACTATCTCCGGCTGGGCGCGCTGGTCGCGGGCCTGTCGCTGCTCGCGGTGCTGGTGGCCCTGCCCCTCGCGGCCGGTGCGCAGACGCTGCGTGCCCGCCGCCGGCACCGGCTCCTGCTCGCGCTGGTCGCCAGGGACGAGCCGGCCGTGCCCGGCGTCCGGGTGGTCGACTTCCCCGGCGCCGCCGCCTACTGCCTGCCGGGGCTCAAGTCGCAGGTCGTCATCAGCGACGGGACGCTGCACCTGCTGTCGTCCGCGGAGTTGGAGGCCGTGCTGGCGCACGAGGCCGCCCACGTGCGCGAGCGTCACGACCTGGTGCTGTTGCCGTTCGCCGCGCTGCGCCGCGCGCTGCCGTGGTCGAAGCTGGTCCGCGACGCGCAGGCGTCGGTCGAGTTGCTGGTCGAGATGGCCGCCGACGACCGCGCCCGGCAGCGGTGCTGCCCCCGCAGGCTGGCCACCGCCCTGCTGCGCTTCGGCACCTCGGCCGCGCTGCCCACGCCGCAGGGCGCGCTCGGCGTGTCCGCGCCGTCCAGCGTGATGGCCCGGGTCGACCGGCTCGTACGGCCCGAGGTCGCGCTTCCGGCCGCCCACCGCTTCCTGATCCTGGCCGGATCGGTGGTGCTCGCCACCAGCGCCCCGCTGCTTTGGCTGCTTCCTGGCTGAACCTTTGGTGCTAGCTGGAATTATCCGCCGAGTTTGCAATTGCAAGCAGTGCGAGGCAGACTGGGGGTATGGAACTGCCCAAGGTCGCCTCGCTCGGTGAGTACATCCGCCAGCAGCGGCAGCAGGCGAAGATCTCGCTTCGTCAGCTCGCCGCGCAGGCCGGTGTGTCCAACCCTTACCTGAGCCAGGTGGAACGGGGCCTGCGCAAGCCGAGCGCGGAGATCCTGAACCAGATCGCGAAGGGTCTGCACATCTCCGCCCAGGCGCTCTACGTCCAGGCCGGCCTCATCGAGGACCGCGAACCGCACAGCGACGTGCTGGCCGCGATCCGGGCCGACGTCACGCTCACCGGGCGGCAACGCCAGGTGCTGATCGACATCTACGAGTCGTTCCGCAAGGAGAACCGGGCCGACACCGCCCAGCCGCCGCAATCGGCTGAGCATCTCGGGGACGACCCGGTTCTCCCGCGCGACGGCATTACACCGGATTCGAAGGAAGGATAGCCCATGACCATCACGACCCAGGCCAAGAAGATCACGGAGTCCAAACCGTTCTACGCGCTCACGGGCGCGGGCGACTTCGCCGTGGAGAAGGCCCGCGCCTACGCCTCCACCGTGCAGGACAAGGCGGAGATCGTCGCGCGCGAGCTGCCGGAGAAGGCGAAGGGCTACGCCGACGCCGCCGCCGCCCGCTTCAACCGGCTGTACGACGACCTGGCCAGCCGCGGCCGCAAGGTCGTCAGCCGGGTGAGCGGCGAGGCCGCGCTGGAGCTGACGGAGGTCTCCGAGACCGCCGAGCCGGCGATCGCCGCCGAGACCACCGCCAAGCGGACCGGTCGCGCCCGCGCCACGAGCCAGGGCTGATCGCAGGCCCACGCGATCGACACGGCGGCGGCCCGCCTTCCCTCCGGGGGAGGCGGGCCGCCGCACTTTCGGCATCCGCCCGCGGAGACCGGCCTTCGGCGCCTGCGCCACGTGTCGGCGCCGCCCGTTAGTCTGGGGGCGTCAGCGACTGTGACCGTGTGGGAGAGTCCATGTTCGGGCTGTACGGCATCCTCGACATCGTCTTCTGGCTGCTTTCCGTCGGGGCCTTCGTGTTGTCCGGCTGGGCACTGGTGCACGCGCTGCGGATCCCCGCACGCGCCTTCCCCGCGGCCGGCAAGCAGACCAAGCAACTCTGGTTGATCATCCTCGGCCTCGCGACGCTGTTCACGTTCGCCGCCGCGATCAACTACCTCGGCATGGGCATGGGGCTGCCCAACATCTTCACGATCGCCGCCGTCATCGCGGCGGGCATCTACCTCGCCGACGTGAAGCCCGCGGTCAACGGCTACCGGGGCGGCGGCAACCAGGGGCCGTACGGGCCGTGGTGATCCGCCGTCAGAGCCAGTCGCGGGCCCGGAACACCCGGTAGAGCGTGGCCGAGGCGACGACGATCAGCGCGGTGGACGTCCAGAAGCCCAACGAGTGCCCGAAGCCGGGGAACGGGATGTTCTGGCCGTAGAAGCCGGTGATCAGGGTGGGCACCGCGATGATCGCGGCCCAGCTCGTCACCCGCTTCATGATGAGGTTCATCCGGTTGCTCTGCATGGTCAGGTGCGTCTCGCGGATGTTGCTGACCAGGTCGCGCAGCGACTCCGTCCACTCCGTGGCCCGCAGCACCTGGTCGTACACGTCCTGGAAGTACGGCGTCATCTCGCCGTCGCCGCTCAGGCCGTTGCGGCGCAGGAGCGTGTTCACGGCCTCCCGCATGGGCATCACGATCCGGCGCAGCGTGACCAGGCTCTTGCGCAGCTCGAACGTGCGCCGCTGGTCCTCCGGGCCGACCGGCCGGTCGCCGAACACCGTCCCCTCCAGGTCCTCGACCTGCTCGTCCATGGCCTCGACGGTGTCGAAGTGGCTGTCCACCACGTAGTCGAGCAGGCCGTGCAGCAGGAACGCGACGCCGTGCCGGGCGAGGGTCGCCCCCTCGTCCCAGCGCCGGACCACCTCGTCGATGGAGAATTCGTCCGACTGGCGTACGGTGACCAGCGCGTTCTTCGTGATGAAGGCGGCGGCGGGGGCGATCCGCACCTGGCCGGACCCGCTGTCGAAGGCCGCCGCGTAGACGCTGAGGAACATGTGGCTGTCGTAGACGTCGAGCTTGGGTCGCTGCCGGTGCTGCAGCGCGTCCTCCACCGCCAGGGCGTGCAGTCCCAGCTCCTCGCTGATGGCGTGGAGGTCCTCCTCGGTGGGGGCGCACATGTCGAACCACACCACCGCCGACGGGTCCTTGACATGCTCGGAGACGTCCGCGACCGGAAAGCCCTCCGCCTCCAGGGTTCCGTTCCGGTACAACCGGGTGTGTCCCATGGACGGTTACCCTACCCATCCGGCGTACCACGACGGAGGGGGCGCCCTCCCGGGTCATGCGGGAGGACGCCCCGTCTCGCATGGCACCGCCACCGGCGGCGCCGCCGCGTCAGCTCTTGCCGAGCTGCTGGAAGCGGATCATGTTGCCCGCGGGGTCGCGGAAGGCGCAGTCGCGGACGCCGTACGGCTGGTCGATCGGCTCCTGCAGGACCTCGGCGCCGGACTCGCGGATCTTCTCGAAGGTGGCGTCGCAGTCCGGGGTGGCGAAGACGACGGCACGCAGCCTGCCCTTCGCGAGCAGGTCGCTCAGCGCCGCGCGGTCCTCCTCGGAGGCGGTCGGGTCGGCGTTGACGGTCTCGAGGACGATGTTGACGTCCGGCTGCGACGCCGGGCCCATGGTCAGCCAGCGGGCGCCCTCGTACCCGACGTCGTTGCGCAGTTCGAGGCCGAGCACGTCCCGGTAGAAGGCGAGCGCCGCGTCGCCGTCGTCGACCGTGATGTAGCAGTAGTGAAGGGTGAGTTCCATGCCGATGACGCTATGGCCGTCGGTGTTCCCCACGCTTCTCGATTCCTGACCGGTCCGGCGGCCCGTATCCGATCCCCGGTTGGAGCACCGGGACCGATAGGGTTGCGGCTCATGGTGGATCTCGCGCGCCGGCTCGGACTGGCGGCACTGCTCGCCGTCCTCGCCGCCTCCCCCGCGCACGCCGTCACCGCGGCTTCCGCGCCTCCGGCGAAGGACGAGGTGACGATGGAGCTCCGCGAGAACGGCGTGCTCCATGTGAAGGAGACGGTCGCCCCCGCCGGCGGGACGGTGCGGCGCACGCCGCTCACCCGGACCCGCTACGACGACGGCCACGACCGCGTCTACCGCATCTCCAACGTCAAGGGCGGCTCGTACGACGGGGAGACCCTGACGTTCAAGGGCACGGTGGAGTACGACGTGACCGGCGCCGTCACGCCCACGGCATCGGGCGAGGAACTGCGGTGGTTCGCGGTGTCCGGCCCCGTACAGGACGCGGTCGTCACGGTGACCGGCCCGGGCCGGGTGCAGAACCTGTCCTGCTTCGCCGGGGAGCTGAGCGCGGCCATCGCCTGCACCAGCGCCTCGGTCGAGGAGACCGGCACCACCTCCACGTTCGAACAGCAGAGCCTCGGGGAGGGCCAGACGCTCACGGTCGTCGTCGGCTACCCGAAGGGCGCGACGGGGGCCCGGCCGATCCTGGAGCGCAGGTTCGAGCTGTCCACCGCGTTCACGCTGAACGCGGTGACCGGCGGATCCCTCGCGGCGCTGCTGGTGCTGCTGCTGGGCGGCGTGGGGCTGCTCTACTGGACGCGGGGGCGTGACGCCCGCGTGGTCGGCAGCGAGTCGGCCCCGGTCAGCGGCCATCGCGGCGGGCACTTCACTCCTCCGGACGGCGTGCGCCCCGGGCAGATCGGCACGCTGTTCGACGAGCAGGCCGACGTGGTCGACGTGACCGCGACCATCGTGGACCTCGCCGTGCGCAACTACCTGCGGATCGACGAGCAGCCGCGCCAGACGTACGACACCCCCGACTGGTGCCTGGTCAAGCTGCCCGGCGCCCCGGTCGGCCACCTGCTGCCGTACGAGCGCGCCCTCTACGACGCGATCTTCGACGGCCGCGACCGGGTGCTGCTGTCGGAGCTGCAGGGGTCGTTCGCCGCCCGCCTGGCCACCGTGCGCGACGCGTTGTATCAGGACGTCGTGGCGCAGGGTTGGTTCGCCCGGCGGCCCGACTCCACCCGGTCGCGCTGGACGACTCTCGGCCTGGCCGTCGTCGCGCTCGGCGTGGTCGCCACCGTCCTGCTCGCCTGGTTCACGACGTACGGCCTGCTGGGGCTCGCCCTGATCATCGCGGGGGCCGCGCTGGCCTTCGGCGCGCAGTACATGCCGGCCAAGACCGCCAAGGGCGCCGCGGCGCTGGCGCACACGCTCGGGTTCCGGGAGTACCTCGCCGGGGCGAACGTCGACGACGTCCCCGCAGGCCAGCGTGTGGAACTGTTCTCCCGCTACCTGCCGTACGCGGTGATCTTCGACAGCGTGGACCGGTGGGCTCGGGTGGTCAGCGCGTTCAACGGCAACGGGCGGCAGACCGACCACCTGTACTGGTATCAGGGCCCGGCCGAGTGGGACCTGTCCAGGTTCGCCGACTCGATGCGGACGTTCGTCATGACCACCTCCGGGGCGATCTCGACCTCCCGCCAGTTCCGCTCCCTATAGAGCCGAGTCGGGGGCGCGGTGACGCCGATAGTGCCGGGCGACGCGGGCCCGGTTGCCGCACCGCGCCGCCGAGCACCAGCGCCGGCGCGGATGGGCGGGCAGGAACAGCATCACGCAGTCGTCGGCCGCGCACTCCCGCACGGTCGTGACCGCCGGGTCGGTCAGCAGCTCGGCGACCGCCTCGGCGAGCACCGCTGCCAGCCGGGCGCCCGGCGGGCCGTCCCTGCGCGGTACGGCGGTCACGGCCACGCCGTCCCAGGCCAGCGCGCGGACGGCGGGCGCCGCACGCTGCGCCCTGTTGAGGCCGGAAAGCGTGTCACCGGGCGGCCGCAGGCCCCGGCGCACTCGGTCGATCGCGACCGCCGCGTGTTCACGCACCTCGCGCACCGCGGTCACCGCCGCGGCGAGGTCGTCGTCCGTCAGCGACGCCTCCCCGCCCTCCGGTAGCGCGCCGGCGAGCCGGTCGGCCTGCAGGCCCAGCCAGACGCGCAGCCCTTCGACGGTGGCGACCAGGTCGCCCGGGCCGTCCGGGGTGTGCGGCCGGGATCCGCGTACGCTCCACCGGCACGTCGACGTCGGGGACGTGCGGGTCTTCTACCGCGAGTCGGTGCCGGAGGAGGGCGGCGACGACGCTCCCGTGATGCTGCTGCTGCACGGATTCCCGTCCGCGTCCCACCAGTTCCGCCGGCTCATCGACGTGCTGGGAGCCCGATATCGGCTGATCGCGCCCGACTACCCCGGCTTCGGGCACACCGAGGCGCCCGCGGGCTTCACCTACAGCTTCGACACCCTCGCCGAGGTGATGGAGGGCTTCGTCGAACGGCTCGGGCTGACCCGGTTCGTCATGTACGTCTTCGACTTCGGCGCTCCGGTGGGATTCCGGCTGGCGACCCGGCACCCCGAGTGGATCGCCGGCCTCGTCGTACAGAACGGCAACGCGTACGAGGAGGGCCTTTCGGACGGCGCCCGCGCCTTCATCGCGCTGCGCCCGGACGTCGAGGGCGACGAGGACAAGGTGCGGGCGCTGCTGACGCTGGAGATGACCCGCGGCCAGTACGAGGGCGGCACCGCCGATCCCCGGCTGGTGGCCCCGGACGGATGGACCCTCGACCAGCACTTCCTTGACCTGCCGGGGCGCAAGGAGGCACAGGTGGCGCTGGCCTTCGACTACCACACCAACGTGGCCCGCTACCCGCTGTGGCAGGCCTGGCTACGCGAGCACCGGCCGCCGACGCTGATCACGTGGGGCCGCGACGACATGTTCTTCCCCGAGCCCGGGGCCCGCGCCTACCTGCGCGACCTGCCCGACGCCGAACTGCACGTCCTCGACACCGGTCACTTCGCCCTGGAGGACCGGCTCCCCGAGATCGCCCCGTTGATCGCCGCGTTCCTCGACCGCGTGTGGAGGTGACCCGCGGCCGGTCAGGCGGGACGGACGCGGACCTCGCCGACCGGGACCCCGCCGCCGAACAGCGGGGCGGTGGCCAGCCCGGCCAACTCCGGGGCGTCGATCCCGGCGGCGCGCAGAGCGGCGACGGTGACCGGCACGCGGGCCCGGTCGCCGCCGTCCACGATCTTCACGGCCCCGGCCCGGCCCTCGGCGTCGGCGAAGGCGTCGAACGCCTCCGCGCCCGCCTTCACCAGCAGCCCGGGCACGGCCCGCATCAGCAGGGCCTCGGCCCGGGTCGTGCCGCTCGTCCACTCGGGGTGCGCGCGCATCGCGTCGGCGACGCGCCGCTCCGGCGTGCCCTCGGGGGCGAGCGTGAGCTGACGGAAGGCGCGGGCGACCCCCGCCATGGAGACGAAGAACAGCGGGGCGCCGCAGCCGTCCACGCCGGTCGCCGCGACCCGCTCCCCGGTCAGCTCCTCCACGGTGGCCCGGATGGCCCGCTGCAGCGGGTGGCCGGGATTGCGGTAGTCGTCGACCGGCCAGCCGTTGACCACGCAGGTGGCGAGCATCGCCGAGTGCTTGCCCGAGCAGTTCATGAAGATCCGGCGGGCGTCGCCGTGCTCCCTCAGGACCTGATGGCGGGCCTCCCGGTCGAGGGGCAGGTCCTCCGGACACTTCAGGAAGGTCTCGTCCAGCCCCGCGCCCGCGAGGATCTTCCGTACGCCGTCGATGTGGAAGGGCTCGCCGCTGTGGCTCGCGGCGGCGAGCGCGAGCAGTTCGTTCTCGATCGGCAGGCCCGCCCGCACCATGCCGAGCGCCTGCAGGGGCTTCATGGCCGAACGCGGCGACGTCAGGCTCGACGTGTCCCCGCGCACCAGGACCGGGGCGCCGTCCGCCCCGATCACGTGCACGCGTGCGCGGTGCACCGACTCGACGAACCCCGACCGGACGACCTCGACGACCATCTCCGACATGACGGGCAGTCTATGAAGCCCCCGGACGTGGCAGAATTCGGGGCCATGCGTGCGGTCGTACAGCGGGTCAGCTCCGCGTCCGTTGTGGTGGAGGGTCAGGTCGTCGGCGCCATCGACGAGCCCGGCCTGCTCGTGCTCGTGGGCGTCACCCACACCGACGGGCGGGCCGAGGCGGCCAGGCTCGCCGCCAAGCTGTGGGGACTGCGCATCCTGCACGGCGAGAAGTCCTGCTCCGACATCGGCGCGCCGCTGCTGGTGATCAGCCAGTTCACGCTGTACGGCGACGCCCGCAGGGGCCGCAGGCCCACCTGGCAGGCCGCCGCGCCGGGCCCGGTGGCCGAGCCTCTCGTGGAGGCCGTGGTGGCCGAGCTCAGGGCGCTCGGCGCGCGGGTGGAGACGGGCGTCTTCGGCGCCGACATGAAGGTCACCCTCACCAACGACGGCCCGATCACCCTCGTCCTGGACGTCTGACCGTCACCGTCTCCCCCGGCCTGCCATCATGATCGGATGCGGGAGGCGTGGAGCACCTGGGGACATGTCGTCGTCGCGACCGTCTGCGCCGTTCCCGTGGCCGCTCTCGCCGTCCTGCTCCTCACCCGCCGCCGCACCCGCCGGGGACATCCCGCTCCCCTCCGTACGGCTCTCGCGGACGTGGTCATGGTGGCCGGGACCGCCCCCTGGATCTGGATGATCCTCACGCCGGGGACGGAGGAGGGCGTGCACGTCGTCCCCCTGGTGGACCTGGCGGGCCAGGTCGCGCGGTTGTCACCGGGAGCGGCGGTCGTGCAGATCGGCGGCAACCTCCTGGTCTTCGCCGCGCTCGGCGCGATGCTCCCGGTCCGCTCCGCGCGCTTCGCCTCGCTTCCCGCGGTGGCCGCCGTCGCGGCCACCGCCTCGCTCGGCGTCGAACTCCTCCAGTGGGGCCTGCGGCTCGGGCGGGTGAGCTCCGTGGACGACGTGATCCTCAACGCGGCGGGCGCCGTGCTCGCGGCCCTGTGCACCCGCAGGTGGTGGACCCGCCG
>NZ_BOOF01000053.1 GCF_016863095.1 Microbispora siamensis
CCCCTCTCCCGGCTGTCCCGACCGGCATCCCCAGACCCGGCACTCGCACCTCGGTCTTCGGAACCCCGCATCTTGGGCTCAACGATCGGAAAGGGGCCATCGGAGTATTCGTCGGGGGCGGCTGAGCCCTCGGACGACCACAATGGCGAACCGGCGGTCCAACGGTCCCACCATTCGCTGTCATGGTCGAGCAGGCCCACCACACCTCCATGGAGGAATTCGAAAGTATGTATGAATTCTCTCCTGCTGCCTTGCCTGAAGCAACCGCACCGCGCGATTTGTTGGAGCTACAGGCACAGCCTCACCAGGCCCAGGCCTCGGGGCCGGGGCCGCCGTTGCCGATGGGCGGGAACAGCTCGTCCAGCCGGGCCAGGGTCTCGGCGGACAGCTCGGTGCGCAGCGCCGTCAGCGGCAGGTCGAGCTGCCCGGGGGAGCGCGGCCCGATGACCGGGGCGGTCACCCCGGGCCGCGACAGCAGCCAGGCGAGCGCGACCGCGGTGGGCTCCTCGCCGATCTCGGCGCACAGCTTCTCGTAACCCTCGATGGCCGCCCGGTGTGGCTCGACCCGTTCGGGCGCGTGCAGGACGCTGCGGCCGGCCGCGCCCTCGCGCTGCTTGCGCAGCGCCCCGGACAGCGCGCCGAAGTGCAACGGCGAGTAGGGCAGGATCCCGATGCCCAGCTCGACAGCCGCGGGCAGCACCTCCAGCTCGACGTGCCGGGTGAGGAGGTTGTACTTGCACTGCTCGGAGACCAGGCCGAGGAAGTTCCTCCGGTCGGCCGCCGCCTGCGCGCGGGCGAGGTGCCAGCCGGCGAAGTTGGACGACCCGACGTAACGCACCTTGCCCTGGACGACCAGCGTCTCCATCGCCTGCCAGATCTCCTCCCACGGCGTGTCCCGCTGCACGTGGTGCATCTGGTAGAGGTCGATCCGGTCGGTCCGCAGACGGCGCAGCGACGCCTCGCAGGCGGCGATGATGTGACGTGCCGACAGCCCGCCGTCGTTGGGCCAGTCGGTCATCGGGGCGTACACCTTCGTGGCCAGCACGATCCGGTCCCGGTGGCCGGCCTTCTCGAACCAGCGGCCGATGAACCGCTCGCTCAGTCCGTCGCCGGTCTCCCTGCCGTACATGTTCGCGGTGTCGACGAAGTTGACGCCCTCCTCGTGCGCCCGGGCGAGGATCGCGTGGCTCTCGTCCTCGCCGATCTGCCAGCCGAAGTTCATCGTGCCGAGGCAGATCCGGCTGACGAGCAGACCGGTCCGCCCCAAACGGGTGTATTCCATGCGCCGACCGTAGGAACCGGGGCGTGCTCTCCGTTAACCGTTCGAGCGTGCTCGAATGGACGGGTGATCCGGATCGAGTTCGCCTCCGCCGACCTGCTGCGGCTCAGGTTCGCGCACAGCCCGATGGCGGAGGTCGTGGCCAGTTGCCTCGCCCTGCGGTCCCGCTCGGCGCGCCTGGTCCCCGCGTCCTGGCGGGCCCGGGCCGAGCCGCTGCTGCGCGGCCTGACCACACTCCACCCGCTGGTCCCCGGCCCCACCGGCTATGTCCCGGACTTCCTCACCCCGGCGCCGTCCGCCACCCGCCCGACCCTGGAGCAGGAGCTGCGGGTGGTCGCCGCCACTCCGCTCGACCAGGTCGCGTCCGAGGTGGAGCGGGCCTGGGCCGGGCACGGCGCGCCTCCGGAGGTCGAGCGGTTCCGGGCCGACCCGGCGGGCGCGCTGGCCGTGACGGTGCGGGAGGTCCGGCGCTACTTCGCATCGGCGATCGCGCCGAGCTGGCCGCGGCTGCGCGCGCTCGCGGAGGGCGAGCTGACCCGCCGCGGGCTGCTCGCCGCCGAGCGCGGGCCGCGGGCGCTGCTGACGGACCTGCACCCGAGGCTCGACTGGGACGGCGAGGCGCTGCGGCTGGCGTACGCCAAGGACGGCGAGTTCGGCCTGGACGGGCACCCGCTCACCCTGCTGCCCACCGGGTTCACCGGCCCGCACGTCTACGCGCTGACCGACACCCCGGCCGGGCGTGCGCTGTGGTACGCGCCGCGCGGCCACGGCCGGTTGTGGGACGGGCCCGTGCCGGCCGAGCCGCCGGAGGCGCTGGCCGCCCTGCTCGGCCCGACCCGCGCGGCCGTGCTCGCCCTGCTGGCCGAGCCGTCCAGCACGGGGGAGGTGGCCGGGGCCCTCCGGCTGGCCCCGGCGACCGCCTCGCACCACCTGACCACGCTCAGGGACGCCGGGCTGGTGACCGGCGAACGGGAGGGCCGCCGGTTGCGCTACCGGCGCACCGGCCTCGGCGAACAGCTCGCCGGGGAGGATCAGGCGCCGTAGACAGGCTCGGCCGCGGCCTCGCAGCTCTCCGCTGTCGCTTCTGCCATAAGTGTTGCCAGGAGGGACTACCCGCGCGAGAGTAGTCGTGTGTCATCGATCCGGATCTTCATTCTCGGTGCCCTGGCCGAGCGCGGCCCCATGCATGGTCACCAGTTGCGCCTCCTGTTCGAGGAGGAACGCCTCGACATGTGGACCGACATCACCGTCGGCGGGCTCTACGGGGCGATCAAGCGCCTGGCCGCGGAAGGGCTGATCGAAGGGGTGAGAACCGAGCAGGTCGGCGCGTATCCCGAACGCAAGGTCTGGCAGATCACCGACGCCGGTGCGCAGGCGCTGTCATCGCTGCGGCTGAGCGGGCTACGCGAGATCGTCCTCAAGCCCGATCCATTCGACCTCGTCCTCACCCGGCTGGATCCGCAGCATCTTGACGACCTGCCCGCGATCACCGACGCGAGGGTGGCGTCCCTGGAAGCCATGCTCGCCGAGTACGAAGCCCATGCCCGGGCGGTCGCGCGGTACCTGACCCTGGCGGAAACCCTCGCCATGGAGCACCGCGTCAGCCGGCTGCGCGCTGAGATCGCCTGGCATCGGCGGCTGGTGTCGCAGCTGCCCGAACTGCTCGTCGACGAGAAGACCCGGAAGGGTTCGGATGACTCACCGGTCTGAAACGCCGGCCATGGCCCGTGCTGCCCGGACGGTGCCGAGAAGCACGACAGAAAGTGAGGAACGCACGGTGCCGCGCGACCGCGTCCATGCCTGGGACCTCGAACTGCAGAACGCCCATCACCGACTGGAGCAGGCATTGGAGCAGGCCAGGGTGTCCATCCTCTCCGGCAAGAACGCCAAGGCGTCCAAACCCGACCTGCGCAGCCACTGTTACACCTTCTGCGCCGCGCTGGGCAGCCACCACCGCAGTGAGGACGACGGCTTCTTTCCTGCCCTGGTGCGGCAGATGCCGGAGCTGAGGCCTGTGATCGAACGCCTCACCCGCGACCACCGCCGGCTCGCGCGGCTTCTCGCCGACTTCCAGGAATGTCTCGACTCGGCCCAGTCCTCTCCCGAGCGGCTGCTCAGGAAGATCAACGAGATCAAGTCCGTCATGAACGCCCACTTCGCCGACGAGGAACGGTCCCTGAACCCCGCACTGCATGCCTTCCACGCGCAGGCCGATGACAGGGACCGGATGTTCGGCGGCATCTGAATCGCGAAGGGCATGGACGACGTGCGGATCGCCGCAGACAGCATCGGTGAGACGACGGTGAAGACACGCGTCGACAGCGCATTCGCGAAGATCGGACCCCGCGACGGGAGCGACGCGACACGCCATCTGTACCGTCGCGGGCCGGCGGGGGAGGATCAGGCGCCGTAGACGGGCTCCGGCCCGGCGGCCTGGCCGAGTAGTTTCGCCACCTCCGGCCCGATCTCGACGGGGTCCCAGCGGGCGCCCTTGTCGGCGACCGGGCCGTGCCGGAAACCCTCCATGACGCAGATCCGGCCGCCCTCCACCTCGAAGACCCGGCCGCTGACGTTCTTCGACTCGGCCGAGCCGAGCCAGACCACCAGCGGGGAGACGTTCTCCGGGGCCATCGTGTCGAACGCGCCCTCCTCCGGGGCGGCCATCGTCTGGGCGAAGACCTGCTCGGTCATCCGCGTACGGGCGGCCGGGGCGATGGCGTTGACGGTCACGCCGTAGCGGCCGAGTTCGGCCGCCGCGACGAGGGTCAGGCCCACGATGCCGGCCTTGGCCGCCGAGTAGTTGCCCTGCCCCACGCTGCCGAGCAGGCCCGCGCCCGAGGAGGTGTTGACCACCCGCGCGTCCACCGGGCGGCCGGCCTTCGACTCGGCTCGCCAGTGCAGCCCGGCGTGCTTGAGCGGCAGGAAGTGGCCCTTCAGGTGCACGCGGATCACCGCGTCCCACTCCTCCTCCGACAGGTTGACCAGCATGCGGTCGCGGAGGAACCCGGCGTTGTTGACCAGCACGTCGAGGCGGCCGAAGTGGTCGATCGCGGTCGCCACCAGCCGCCGCGCGCCCTCGTCGGTGGCGATGTCGGACCGGTCGGCCACCGCCTCGCCGCCCAGCGCGCGGATCTCCTCGACGACGTCCTGGGCGGGACCCCCTGATCCGGTGTCCGGCCCGCCCTCGCCGGACAGGCTCACGCCGAGGTCGTTGACGACGACCTTCGCGCCCTGACGAGCGAACTCCAGCGCGTGCGCCCGGCCGAGGCCGCGCCCCGCGCCGGTCACGATCACGACTCGGTCCCTGCAGATCATCTCTGGTCTCCTCGCTCGGTCGGCCTCGCCTGGGGCGATCCGCTCTGCTAGCGTATTTTCTAACAAATGTTAGATGGAAAGGTGACGTATGGGAATCTCGACCAGCCGTCACGGCGAGGGCGTCGCCGAGGTCGTGGTGGACGCCCCGCCGGTCAACGCGCTGACCGTACGCGGATGGTTCGAGCTCGCCGACGCCGTACGGCAGGCCGGGCGAGACCCGGAGACCCGCGTCGTGGTGCTGCGGGCCGAGGGCCGCGGGTTCAACGCCGGCGTGGACATCAAGGAGATGCAGGCGACCAGCGGGTTCGACGCGCTGGTGGGCGCCAACCGCGGCTGCTACGAGGCGTTCGCGGCGGTCTACGAGTGCGAGGTCCCCGTGGTCGCGGCCGTGCAGGGCTTCTGCCTGGGCGGCGGGGTGGGGCTGGCCGGCAACGCCGACATCGTGGTGGCCTCCGACGACGCCTACTTCGGCCTGCCCGAGGTGGAGCGGGGCGCGCTCGGCGCCGCCACCCACCTCGCCAGGCTGGTGCCCCAGCACCTGATGCGCGCGATGGTCTACACGTGCCGCAACGTCACCGCCGCCGAGTTGCACGCGTTCGGCTCGGTGCTCGAGGTCGTGCCGCGTGAGCGCCTGCGCGACGCGGCACTGGAGGTGGCGGCCCAGATCGCCGCCAAGGACCCGTACGTCATCCGGCGGGCCAAGGAGTCGCTCAACGGCATCGACCCGGTCGACGTCAAGCGCAGCTACCGGTTCGAGCAGGGCTTCACGTTCGAGCTCAACCTGATGGGCGCCGGCGACCGGCACCGGGACGCCTTCGTCGCGGAAGGAGGCCGGTGATGGGCGTCGTCATGTCGGTCGAGGAGGTCGTCGGCTCGCTGGAGAGCGGCATGACGATCGGCATCGGCGGCTGGGGTTCCCGGCGCAAGCCGATGGCGCTGGTGCGGGCCATCCACCGGTCCGCGCTGACCGACCTGACGATCGTGTCGTACGGCGGGCCGGACGTGGGCCTGCTCTGCGCGGCGGGCAAGGTGCGCCGGGTCGTCGCCCCGTTCGTGACGCTCGACTCGATCGCCCTCGAACCGCACTTCCGGGCGGCCCGGCAGCGCGGGTCCGTCGAGTTCACCGAGTACGACGAGGGCATGTTCATGTTCGGCCTGCTCGCGGCGGCGCACCGGCTGCCGTTCCTGCCCACGCGGGCCGGGCTCGGCTCGGACGTCATGCGGGTGAACCCCGGCCTGCGCACGGTCCGCTCGCCGTACGAGGACCAGGAGGAACTCGTCGCGGTGCCCGCGCTCACGATGGACGTGGCGCTGGTGCACATGGACGTGGCCGACACCCGGGGCAACGGCCGCTACCTCGGCCCCGATCCGTACATGGACGACCTGTTCGCCAAGGCGGCCGGGCGGTGCTTCGTCTCCTGCGAGCGGATGGTGCGGCCGGGCGAGCTGGACGGCCCGCCGCAGACGCTGCTGGTCAGCCGCATGCACGTGACCGGCGTGGTCGAGACCCCCGGCGGCGGCCATTTCACCGACTGCGGTGAGGGCCGCGACGAGGCGTTCCAGCGGCACTACGCCGCCTCGGCGGCCGACCCGGAGGCGTGGGCGGCGTTCGCGGACCGGTTCCTGTCCGGCGACGAGGCGGCCTACCAGGAGGCCGTGCAGCAGTGGCGTGAGGAGGAGGGGCGATGAGCGCGACCCGGGCGGAGGTCTGCGTCGTGGCCTGCGCGGAGGCGTGGCGCGGCGACGGCGAGATCCTGGCGGCGGCGATGGGCACCTGCTCCATCCTGGGCGCCCGGCTGGCCCGGCTCACGTTCGAGCCCGGCCTGCTGACCACGGACGGCGGCGCGCTGCTGACCGCCGAGGCGGTGCCGTTCGGCGCGCCGGCCGGGGCGGTCGAGGGCTGGCTGCCGTTCCGCGAGCATCTGTGGCTGGTGCAGAACGGCCGAAGGCACGTGATGATGGGCGCCTCGCAGATCGACAGGCACGGCAACACCAACATCTCTGCGATCGGCGACTGGGCTCGGCCGAAGTCGCAGCTCCTCGGCGTGCGCGGGGCCCCCGGCAACACGATCTGCAACCCGACCAGCTACTGGATCCCCAAGCAGTCCACCCGCGTCTTCGTGCCGAAGGTGGACGTGGTCAGCGGCGTGGGCCACGACCGCGCGGCCGAGCTGGGCCCGCGGGCCGCCCGCTTCCACGACCTGCGCCGGGTGGTCACCGACCTCGCCGTGTTCGACTTCGGCACCCCCGACGGCTCGATGCGGCTGGTCTCGGCGCATCCCGGCGTCGAGGTCGAGCAGGTGCGGGCGGCCACCGGGTTCGACCTGGTCATCGAGGGCGAGGTGCCGGAGACCCGGCAGCCCACGGACGAGGAGCTGCGGCTCATCCGCGAGGTGCTCGACCCGAAGGGACTGCGCGACCGGGAGGTGAAGGCGTGATCGGGCCGGCGCTGGACACCCCGCTCACACGCCTGACCGGCGTGCGCCACCCGGTGGTGCAGACCGGCATGGGCTGGGTGGCCGGCCCCCGGCTGGTGTCGGCGGTGGCGAACGCGGGCGGCCTCGGCATCCTCGCCTCGGCCACGATGACCGTCGGGCAGCTCGCCGCCGCCATCGAGGAGGTCCGCTCGCGCACCGACGCGCCGTTCGGGGTGAACCTGCGCGCCGACGCCGGCGACGCGGGGGAGCGGGTCGACCTGCTCATCAAGCACCGGGTGAAGGTGGCCTCGTTCGCGCTGGCCCCGCGGCAGGAGCTGATCGCCAGGCTCAAGGACGCCGGGATCGTGGTGATCCCGTCCGTCGGCGCCCGGCGGCACGCGGAGAAGGTCGCCGCCTGGGGCGCCGACGCCGTGCTCGTGCAGGGCGGCGAGGGCGGCGGCCACACCGGCGCGGTGGCCACGACGCTGCTGCTGCCCCAGGTCGTGGACGCCGTCGACATCCCGGTGATCGCCGCCGGCGGCTTCTTCGACGGGCGCGGCCTGGCCGCCGCCCTGGCGTACGGCGCGGCGGGCGTGGCGATGGGCACCCGGTTCCTGCTGACCAGCGACAGCTCCGTGCCCGACGCGGTGAAGCGGACCTACCTCGGCATGTCGGAGACCGTCGTCACCCGCCAGGTGGACGGCATGCCGCACCGGGTGCTGCGCACCGAACTGGTGGACGGGCTGGAGCGGTCGGGCAAGGTGTCCGGCCTGGTCCGGGCCGTGCGCAACGCCGCGCGCTTCAAGCGGATCTCCGGCATGTCGTGGCCCGCGATGATCCGCGACGGCCTGGCCATGAAGCACGGCAAGGAGCTGAGCTGGTCGCAGGTGCTGATGGCGGCCAACACGCCGATGCTGCTCAAGGCGGCGATGGTGGACGGCCGCCCGGACCTCGGCGTGATGGCGTCAGGTCAGGTCGTCGCGCTCATCGACGACCTGCCCACCTGTGAGGAGCTGATCGACTCGATCGTCACCCAGGCCGCCGAGGTCGTGCGCGGCCTCGGCCGGAATCTTGCCGATAGTATGTAGACCGGTCTAGTCTGACCGGCATGACGCGAAGGAACGACACGCGCGAGCGCGTTCTGCGCACGGCCGCCGGGCTCTTCCAGCGGCAGGGCTACAACGCCACCGGCCTCAACCAGGTGCTGGCGGAGAGCCGGGCGCCCAAGGGCTCGCTCTACTTCCACTTCCCCGAGGGCAAGGAGCAGCTGGCGGCCGAGGCGGTGGCGATCGCGGGCGGCGAGCTCGGCGAGCGGATCGCCGCCGCCGTGGCCGCCGCCCCCGGTCCCGCCGACGCCGTCGTCGGGATCGGCGAGCTGCTCGCCCACAACCTGGAGCAGTCGGGGTTCCATGAGGGCTGCCCGGTGGCCACGGTCGCGCTGGAGGCCGCGGGCGACAGCGAGCCCATCCGGTCGGCCTGCGACGCGGCGTACGCCTCCTGGCTGCGCGGCCTGGCCGACTATCTGCGCGGGCACGGCGTGGACGACGCCGAGGCGCTCGCCGACCTGGTGCTGTCCTCGCTGCAGGGAGCACTCCTGCTCGCCCGCGTGCGTCGCGACACCGGCGTCATCCACTCGGTCACGCGACGGATCGGCGGCCTGGTCGCGGACGCCGCCCGGCCGAAGGGCTCCGAATGAGGGTCCACCACCTCGACTGCGGCTCGACCGCCCACGACCCCTGGGAGCTGGAGCGGTACGGGGCCGGCGGCGGCCCCGCATCGCCGTCAGCCGGCCAGTGAGCCGATCACCCGCGCCCGGTGGTCCGAGGGCGAGCCCCACGCCGTGTGCAGGGCGCGGGCCCTGCGGATCAGCAGGCTCGGGTCGTACTCGTCCGTATAGGCGATCGCACCGTGCACCTGCAGGGCGATCTTCGCCGCGGCGTACGCCGCCTCGGACGCCGCGGCCTTGGCCGCGGACACGTCGCGGGTGAAGTCCGGCGTGCCGTACGCCAGGGCGGCCCCGTGCACCAGCGGGCGGGCGTACTCCAGCCCGACCAGGGCGTCGGCCAGGTGGTGCTTGACCGCCTGGAACTCGCCGATCGGCCGGCCGAACTGCCGCCGGGTCTTCGCGTAGTCCACCGACACCTCCAGCAGGCGGCGTCCGGTCCCCACGAGCTGCGCCGCGCACGCGAGCACGCCCATGTCGTACGCCTCGGCGGCGGCCGCCGCCACGTGCGGTCCTTCGGCGAGCACCTCGCCCGGCGTGACGGGGAACAGCCGCCGGGCGGGGTCGAGGGACGCGCGGGCCTCGCCGGGGACGGCGGCGCACAGCCGCTCGCCGTCCACCAGCAACGCCAGGTCGGCGGCGTCCGCGTCCAGCGCGTACGGCACCGCCGGGGGCAGCGCGAGCGTGACCACGGCCGTGCCCTCGGCGATCGGCGGCAGCCACCGGCTCGCCAGGGCCTCCTCGCCCAGCCGGTCGAGCAGCACGGCGGCGGCCACGGTCTCGGCGTACGGCCCGGGCACGCCGTGCCTGCCGAGCTCGTGGAACGCGGTCACCAGCTCGACCGGCAGCGGCCCTGCCCCTCCGGCGGACTCGGGCACAGTGACGGCGAACACTCCGGCGTCGGCCAGCGTGCGCCACAGCGCGAGGCCGCCCTCGCGCCGCCCGGCCGCCCAGTCGCGGACCACGCCGGGCACGGCCGCCTCGGTGAGCAGCTTGTCGAGGGTCTCGCCGAACAGCCGCTGCTCGGCGTCGAGGACGAATCTCATCGGCTTCCCGCCTTCGGCAGGCCGAGCACGCGCTCGGCGATCACGTTGCGCTGGATCTCGTTGGTCCCGGCGTAGATCGGGCCGGCCAGGGAGAAGACGTATCCCTCCAGCCACTCGCCCGCCAGCTCGCCGTCCGGGCCGAGCAGGTCGAGGGCCGTCTCGTGCAGCGCCACGTCCAGCTCCGACCAGAAGATCTTGTTGACGCTGGACTCGGCGCCCACGTCCTCCGTACGGGAGATCGTCTCGAAGCCCTTGAGCCGGTAGGCGCGTGCCTTGATCCACGCGTCGGCCACCCGGTCGCGCATCGCCGTGTCGGCGGGGTCGCCGTGCTCGCGCCACAGCTCCACGAGCCGGTCGGCGGCGGCCAGGAAGCGGCCGGGGCTGCGCAGGGTGAGCCCGCGCTCGTTGCCCGTGGTGCTCATCGCGACCTTCCACCCGGCGCCCGGCTCGCCGATCACGTCGCGGTCGGGGACGAACACGTCGTCGAAGAACAGCTCGGCGAAGGCCGGCTTGCCGTCGATGCGGCCGATCGGCCTGCGGGTGATCCCCTCGGCGTCGAGCGGGAACATGAGGTAGGTCAGCCCCCGGTGCCGCTCGGCCTCCGGGTCGGAGCGGAACGGCCCGAAGCCCCAGTCGGCGAAGGCGGCCCGCGAGCTCCACGTCTTCTGGCCGTTGAGCAGCCAGCCGCCGTCAGTGCGGGTCGCGGTCGCGCGCAGGGACGCGAGGTCGCTGCCCGCGCCCGGCTCCGACCACGCCTGGGCCCAGATCACCTCGCCGGAGGCCATCGAGGGCAGGACGCGGGCGAGCTGCTCGGGCGTCCCATGCTGGAACAGGGTGGGCGCGAGCAGGTTGATGCCGTTCTGGCTGACCCGTCCCGGCGCCCCGGCCGCGTAGTACTCCTCCTCGAAGACGAGCCACTCCAGCGGGGAGGCGTTCCTGCCGCCGTACTCCACGGGCCACGACACCACCGACAGGCGGGCTTCGTGCAGCTCGCGCTCCCAGGCGCGGTGGGCGGCGAAGCCCTCCTCGGTCTCCAGGGACGGCAGGGGAGCGGCGGGGACGTGCTCGCGGAGCCAGGCGCGCACCTCGGCGCGGAACGGCTCCACCGGCGAGAGGTCAAGATCCATCGGCGGCCGCCTTCATGCTCTTGGGGTCCATCCCGGCCAGGGAGTCGGCCGAGGTCTCGGCGTTGTGGGCGTGGGCGAGGTGGTGCAGGCCGAAGACGGAGTCCATCCCGGTGTGCATGCCCTGCAGGTCCTCGGCCTGGTTGACCGCCTTCTTGGTCAGCGCCAGGCCCATCCGCGGCATGGCGGCGATCTTCTCGGCCAGTGCGAACGTCTCGGTCTCCAGGTCGTCGCGCGGCACGACCCGGTTGACCATCCCCACCTCGTACGCGCGCCTGGCCGGCATCCGGTCGCCGGTGAACAGGAACTCCTTGGCGATCCTGGGCGGCATGACCCAGGGATGGGCGAAGTACTCCACGCCGGGGATGCCCATGCGTACGACGGGGTCGGCGAAGAACGCGTCGTCGGAGGCGACGATCAGGTCGCAGACCCAGGCGAGCATGAGCCCGCCCGCGATGCACGCGCCCTGCACCATGGCGATCGTCGGCTTGGGGATCTCACGCCACCGCCGGCACATGCCCAGGTAGACCTCGGACTCCCGGGCGAAGCGGCTCTCGGCGCCCTCCTTGCCGACGTGGTCCCACCACAGGCCCGCCTTGCGCTCGAACGAGACGTGGACGTCCCTGCCCGGCGTGCCGATGTCGTGCCCGGCCGAGAAGTGCCTGCCCTCGCCGGCCAGCACGATCACCTTGACCTCGTCGTCGGCCGCCGCCCGGTAGAAGGCCTCGTCCAGGGCGTACGTCATCGCCGAGTTCTGCGCGTTGCGGTACTCCGGGCGGTTCATGGTGACCACCGCCACGGGCCCGCGGCGCTCGTAACGCACCACTGTCATGCGACCCTCGCATTCTTTCTAACAACTATTTGATAGAGTAAATCACGAGTCGTACGGTGAGGAGAGGGTGGGCATGCCGACCTACGTGACCGGTCACGGTCTGCTGCGCGACCGGGTGGCGGTGGTGACCGCCGCGGCCGGCACCGGCATCGGAGGCGCCTGCGCCCGGCGCATGCTGGAGGAGGGCGCGCGGGTCGTCGTCAGCGACGCCCACGAGCGCCGGCTCGGCGAGAGCCTGGCCGTCCTGGAGCAGGAGTTCGGCGCGGACGCGGTGATCGCCGTGCCCTGCGACGTCACCTCGGAGGAGCAGGTCCAGAACCTGTTCGCGGCCGCGGAGGAGCGGTTCGGGCCCGTCGACGTGGTCGTCAACAACGCCGGTCTCGGCGGCACGGCGAGGCTCGCCGAGATGACCGACGAGCAGTGGAGCCGGGTGCTCGACGTCACGCTGAACGGCACCATGCGCTGCACCCGCGCCGCGCTGACGCGCATGCAGCCGCGGGGCCGGGGCGTGATCGTGAACAACGCCTCGGTGATCGGCTGGCGGGCCCAGGAGGGCCAGGCGCACTACGCGGCGGCCAAGGCCGGCGTCATGGCGCTGACCAGGTGCGCGGCGATCGAGGCGGCGCCGTACGGCGTGCGGGTCAACGCCGTCGCCCCCTCGCTGGCCATGCACCCGCACCTGGCGAAGGTCACGACCGAGGAACTGCTGGCCGAACTGACCAGGAAGGAGGCCTTCGGCCGCCACGCGGAACCATGGGAAGTCGCCAACGTTATCGTCTTCCTCGCGAGCGACTACTCCTCCTACATGACCGGAGAGGTCGTCTCGGTCTCCAGCCAGCACCCCTGAGAGGTCGACTTTCCCATGAGCCCACGACGCAGAGACGCAGAGAGCACCGCGGCCGCCCGCGCCGAGCGGCGGGCCGAGCTGCTGGCCACCGCGGCCGAGGTGTTCGCGTCACGGGGCTACGCGGCCACGACGGTCCGCGAGGTGGCGGAGGCCGCCGACATGCTCGGCGGCAGCCTCTACTACCACTTCGACTCCAAGGAGTCGATGGTCGACGAGATCCTGTCGGCCTTCCTCACCGAGATGTGGGCGGCGTACGACAAGGTGACCGGCTCCGGCCTCGGCGCGCGGGAGACGTTCGAGGCGCTGATCGTGGAGTCGTTCCGCACCATCCACCGGCACCGCCCGGCCGTCGTGATCTACCAGAACGAGTCCAAGCACCTCGCGACGAACCCGCGCTTCTCCTACCTGACGGAGTCGCAGCGGCGCTTCCGCGAGATGTGGCTGTCGGTGCTCGACCGCGGCGTCACCGACGGCGTCTTCCGGGCCGACCTCGACACCGGCCTCATCTACCGCTTCATCCGCGACACCGTGTGGCTGGCCGCGAGCTGGTACCGCGGTGACGGCCCGCTGCCGGCCGAAGAGATCGCCCGGCAGTACATAGCGATGGTCCTGGAAGGGATCCTGACAACAACCTGAGGAGTTGTGCGATGGCGGAGGCATACATCGTCGAGGCGGTGCGCACCCCCGTGGGCAGGCGCGGCGGAGGCCTTTCCGGCGTCCACCCCGCCGACCTGGGCGCGCACGTGCTGACCGAGCTCATGAAGCGCTCGGGCGTGGACCCGGCCGCGGTGGAGGACGTGGTCTTCGGCTGCCTGGACACGGTGGGCCCGCAGGCCGGCGACATCGCCCGCACCTGCTGGCTGGCCGCCGGGCTGCCCGAGGAGGTGCCGGGCGTGACCGTCGACCGGCAGTGCGGCTCCTCCCAGCAGGCCGTCCACTTCGCCGCGCAGGCGGTGATGTCCGGCACCAGCGACCTCGTCGTGGCCGGCGGTGTGCAGAACATGTCGCAGATCCCGATCGCCTTCGCCTCGCGCGGCGCCGCCGACTCCCTCGGCTTCACCGAGGGTCCGTACGTCGGCTCGCGCGGCTGGCAGGCCAGGTACGGCAAGCAGGACGTGTCGCAGTTCCGGGGCGCCGAGATGATCGCCAGGGACTGGGACATCTCCCGCGAGGACATGGAGGCGTTCGCCTTCGAGTCGCACCAGCGGGCGATCCGGGCGATCGACGAGGGCCGGTTCGACAGGGAGATCGCCCCTCTGGAGGGGGTCACCGCCGACGAGGGCCCCCGCCGGGACACCTCGCCGGAGAAGATGGCGGGCCTGAAGACCCTGGAGGAGGGCGGGCGGCTGACCGCCGCCGTCGCTTCGCAGATCTCCGACGGCGCGGCCGCCCTGCTGATCGCCTCAGAGGCCGCGGTGAAGGCGCACGGCCTGCGGCCCCGGGCCCGGATCCACCACCTGTCGGCCCGCGGCGAGGACCCCATCCGGATGCTGTCCGCGCCGATCCCCGCCACGGCGTACGCGCTGAAGAAGACCGGCATGTCGATCGGCGACATGGACGTCGTCGAGATCAACGAGGCGTTCGCGTCGGTCGTGCTGGCCTGGCTCAAGGAGACCGGCGCGGACCACGCCCGGGTCAACCCCAACGGCGGCGCGATCGCGCTCGGCCACCCGCTCGGCGCGACCGGCGCCCGGCTGATGACCACCCTGCTGCACGAGCTCGAGCGCACCGGCGGCCGGTATGGCCTGCAGACGATGTGCGAGGGCGGCGGCCAGGCCAACGTGACCGTCATCGAGCGTCTCTAGTCCGGGCTCCCGGGCTCCCGGCCGTCCGGCGCGGGCAGGTGGAACACCAGCGAGTGCCCCGGGCTGTCGACCACGTCGACCAGGGCGAGCCGGAAGGTCCGCGTGCCGAGGCCGGGAGCCGTGATCGTGCGGGGCCGCAGCCGCGGGCCGTGGACGTGCCGCTCGCCCCACCAACGACGGAACTCGGGGCTGGCCTCCCGCAGACCGGCCACCAGCGCGCTCATCCTCGCGTCGCCCGCCAGCAGCGGGTAGGCGGTGCGCAGCCGGGCGACGACGTCGAGGGCGTCGTCGGCCCAGCCGGGCAGCCGTCGCCTCGCCTCGGGTTCCGTCAGCAGCCACCACAGCATGTTCCTGCGTGCGTCCGGCAGCCGCCCGAAGTCCGTGTACCACTCCGCGGCCGCCCGGTTCCACGCCACGACGTCGCCGTACCGGTTGCCCGCGTAGAGGGGCCAGGGACCCTGACCGGCGGCCTCGACCAGCCGTACGACGAGGTCGTCGCCCATGACCGGCTCGTCCACGGCGCCCGGCCGGGTGCGCGCGAGCCGGTGGACGTAGCGGCGCTCGTCCTCGCTGAGACCGAGCACGCGGGCCAGGCTGTCGAGCACCTGGGGCGAGGGATTGATGTCACGGCCCTGCTCCAGGTAGGTGTACCAGGTCGGGCTGAGGCCGGCGAGCACCGCGACCTCCTCGCGCCGCAGGCCCTTCGTCCGCCGGTGGGGGCCCACCGGCAGGCCCATGTCCTCCGGCGCCACCCGGGCCCGCCGGTCGCGCAGGAACCGCGCCAGCTCGCGCCTGTTGTCGTGCCCGGTTTCGCCGCCCATCCCACCCCCGCCGGTCGCCCGCGTCGCTCCATCATCGCGAACCGGCCCGCCCGGCAGAAGAGCCCGGCCCGCCCCACCACCGGTCCGGCACGGTGAGCACCGCGGCGGCCGCGGCCAGCGCCCCGAGGCAGACCAGGCTCGCCGCGAACGCCCTGCCGTACGTCGCGGGGGAGGGATCGCCGCCGAGGACGCCGAAGAAGACGATCCCGATCACCGCCACGCCGAGCGCCCCGGCCATCTGCTGGACCGTGGACAGCACGCCGGAGGCCGAACCCGCGTCGCCGGGGCCGACGCCGGACAGCGCCTGCGACAGCAGCGGGGCGCCGACCATGCCGATCCCCGCTCCGGCCACGGCCATCAGCGCCTCGTACAGCGGGAGGTTCACCCCCGAGCCGGCGTTCCGGGTGACCAGCGCGAGACAGCCCTCCCCGGCGACGACGAGGAGCGCGCCGGCCGTGAGCGTACGGCGGCCCAGCAGGCGGGTGAACCTCGCGGCGTTCGCCGAGGTGGCGAAGAAGGCCACGCCCATAGGGAGGAACACCAGGCCGGCCCCGAGAGGGGAGCGGCCCAGCCCGTCCTGCACGTACAGCGCGATGACGAGCATGAACGAGGCCATGCCGCCGTAGACCGCGAGCACGGTGGCCAGGCCGGCCGTGAACGACCGGGACCGGAACAACGACGGCTCCACCAGCGGGGCGCCGCCGGCCCGCGACAGGCGCACCTGCTGGACCGCGAACAGGGCGAACATCGCCGCGCTCGCCGCCAGCGACGCGAAGGTCCAGCCCGGCCATCCCTCCTGCCTGCCCTCCACGAGCGGCACCAGCAGGAGCAGCAGCGCCGGCACGACGAGGACCACACCCGCCAGGTCGAGGGTCCGCGCGGTCTCGGAGCGCGACTCGGGCACGAGGCGCAGCAGGAGCAGCGTGACCACGCCGACGGGCAGGTTCACCAGGAAGCAGGCGCGCCAGCCCAGGCCGAGCACGTCCGCCGCGATGAGCAGGCCGCCGAGGACCTGCCCGCCGACGGTGGCCAGGCCGAGCGCGGCGCCGTACCCCGCGAACGCCCTGGGCCGGTCGTCGCCCGTGTAGGTGACGGTGATGACGGACAGGACCTGCGGGAACATCAGCGCCGCCGCGACTCCCTGCAGGACGCGGGCGCCCAGGAGCATCACCGGGCCCGTCGCCAGGCCGCACAACGCCGACGCGACGGTGAACCCCGCCAGGCCGATCGCGAACACCCTGCGCCTGCCGTACAGGTCGCCGAGGCGGCCGCCCGTGATCAGGCCCGACGCGTACGCCATGCCGTATCCGGCGACCACGAACTGGATCTGCGCGTCGGTGGCACGCAACTCGGCCTGGGCCGAGGGGATGGCGACGTTCACGATGAAGAAGTCGAGGATCGTCATGAACGTGCCGACGAGGATCACCGGGAGGGCGAGCCAGCGGCGACGCCCCCGCACGGCGGTCCCGGCCGGTTCCGTTGCGAGAGAGGACATGCTTCGTCTCCTGGTCGTGGTGGAGGGTCCCGGCCAGAGCCTCTCCGGCCACGGCGGGGAGGGCCAGAATCGGCCGATGCCGGTATCGCGAGTGCCACCTTCCGCGACGCCCGTCTCGGGCCGTGCGGCGCCGATTCCGGGGCGCGGCGCCCGGCGCGGTAACCTCAACCGTCCACCGCTGTTTGGGAGCCCGGATGGCCTGCACGCACGACCGCACCACGACGACCCGCGCCCGCGCCCGCGCCGCCGGGGTGATGTGGCGATGAGCGCCGTCACGGGTGAGGCGGCGCGCCGCCGCACGTTCGCGGTGATCAGTCACCCGGACGCCGGAAAGTCCACGATGACCGAGGCGCTCGCCCTGCACGCCTCGGCGATCACCCAGGCGGGAGCCGTGCACGGCAAGGCGGGCCGGCGGGGCGTGACGTCCGACTGGATGGAGATGGAGCGGGCCCGCGGCATCTCCATCACCTCGGCCGCGCTGCGCTTCGACTACCGCGGCCACGTGTTCAACCTGGTGGACACCCCCGGCCACGCGGACTTCTCCGAGGACACCTACCGGGTTCTGGCCGCGGTCGACTGCGCGGTCATGCTGCTCGACGCGGCCAAGGGCATGGAGCCGCAGACCATGAAGCTGTTCGAGGTCTGCCGCCACCGCCGCATCCCGGTCATCACGTTCGTCAACAAGTGGGACCGGCCGGGCCGGGAGCCGCTGGAACTGCTCGACGAGATCGAGGAGCGCACCGGCCTGCGTCCCACGCCCGTCACCTGGCCGATCGGCGCCGCCGGGAACTTCCACGGCGTGGTCGACCGGCTGGAGGGCCGCGCGGTCCGCTACATCCGCACCCCCGGCGGCGCCACGAAGGCGCTGGAGACCGAGTTGACCCCCGAGCAGGCCGCCGCCGAGCTCGGGGCCGACTGGGCCCGCGCGGAGGAGGAGGCCGACCTGCTCGCCGCGATCGGCGCCGAGCACGACCAGAAGGCGTTCGAGGCGCACGAGTCCACGCCGGTGCTGTTCGGCGCGGCGCTGTCCAACTTCGGCGTGGCCCGGCTGCTGGACGTGCTCGTCGACCTCGCCCCCGCCCCGGCGCCCCGGGCGGACGTCGAGGGCGCGGTCCGGCCGCTGGACGCTCCGTTCGCCGGCCTGGTGTTCAAGGTGCAGGCCAACATGGACCCCGCCCACCGCGACCGCATCGCGTTCGTCCGGGTCTGCTCCGGCCGGTTCGAGCGTGGCATGGTGCTCACCCACGCCGCCACCGGCCGTCCCTTCGCCACGAAGTACGCCCAGTCGGTTTTCGGCCAGGAGCGCGCCACCATCGACGAGGCGTACCCGGGAGACGTCGTCGGGCTGGTGAACGCCACCGCGCTGCGGCCCGGGGACACGCTCTACGAGGGGAAGCCGGTGGAGTTCCCGCCCATCCCCAGCTTCGCCCCCGAGCACTTCGCCGTGGCCCGGTCCCGGAGTACGGCCAAGGCCAAGCAGTTCCGCCGCGGCATCGACCAGCTCGACGGCGAGGGCGTGATCCAGGTGCTCCGTTCCGACCTGCGGGGCGACCAGGCCCCCGTGCTCGCGGCGGTCGGCCCCATGCAGTTCGAGGTCGTGCAGCACCGCCTGGCCACCGAGTTCGGCGCGGAGATCGTCCTCGACCGGCTGGAGTACACCCTCGCCCTCCGCACCGACGCCGAGTCCGCGGAGGTGCTGCGGCGCCAGCGCGGCGCGGAGGTGCTGGTCCGCAGCCGCGACCAGGCCCTGCTCGCCGTGTTCACCGACCAGTGGCGCATGCGCTCCATCCAGCGCGAGCACGAGGGCCTGACCCTCGAACCGCTCATCGCCGGCCAGGGACTCCCCGGCCCGTCAGCCTAAGGGACCAGTGACGCCCGATCAGCCGGACAGGGCCAGCATCAGGTCGGCGGCGGTGGGACGTTCGTGTGGCTCTTTGTGCAGGGCGGCGGCGAGCGGACTCCGCAGGGCGGCGGGCACGGGGCCCAGGTCGGGCGAGTGCTCCATGATCTGCTGGGAGACCGCGAAGACCGAGGGGCCGTCGAACGGCAGCCTGCCGGTGGCGGCGTAGTACATCGTGCTGCCCCAGCTGAACACGTCGGAGGCCGGGCCGACCTGCTGCCCGAGCACCTGCTCCGGCGACATGAAGGCGGGCGTCCCCTTCGTCCCGGCGCTCGTGGTGAGCCGGTCCATCGCCTTTGCGACGCCGAAGTCGATGACGCGCGGCCCGTCGGCTCCGAGCAGCACGTTGCCGGGCTTGAAGTCCCGGTGGACGATGCCCGCGTTGTGGATTCCGCGCAGCGCCGCCAGCGTCGAGATGGACAGCCTGGTGAGACCGTCGGGATCGCGCGGCCCCTGCTCCCGCACGAGCCGCTCCAGAGAGGGGCCGTGCACGTACTCGCTCACGATGTACGCCAGGTCGCCCTGGACGCCGACGTCGATGACGCGGGCGGTGGCGAACGACGGCACGCGCCGGGCGGCCAGCGCCTCCCTGACGAAGGCGTCCCGCTCGCCCGAGTCCGGCCCGACCCTGACGTGCAGGATCTTGACCGCCACCTGTTGCCCGTCCGGCGCCTGGCCCAGGTAGACCGTCCCCTGCCCGCCCTCGCCGACCTTCGTCAGCAGCGCGTACGGCCCCACCCAGGCCATGGCCGAGGCCTGGCCGGGGGCCGGCTGCGGACCGGAGGAAGGCATGCCGAACGAGGGCGCCCCGAAGGAGGGCGATCCCGGGGAGTGCGGCAGCGGCGGGGCCGGGGCGCCGTACGCCGGCGGGTACGTGGACGGTGCCGGCGCCGGTGTGGTGACATGCGGGAACACTTTGCCGCGCAACAGGAAGGCATGGACCGTGCCTCCCGCCCACATCGTGCCGAACCAGACGTAGGCGGTGAGGGTGTTCCGCCAGTCGTCGCTCGGCACCCCCGTCAGCAGGTTGGCCACGACCATGAAGGCGATCAGCCCGAGGGAGTAGCAGACGGCGCCGAGGGTGAGGCCCCGTCTCCTCAGCCGGCCCGCTGCGAAGCCGATGACGAAGGGCGTGCCGAGCCCGCAGGTGAGCAGAGGCACGAGCGCCCACAACACGCTCTTGCCCGACCGTTTTCGTCCCGACCTGCGGGTGTGGAGTGGCTGGTGCGGGCCGGGGAGCATGATTCACCATGATAAGTGATCACAATGTCGGGAATCAGCGCCGGGGCCGCGCGGGAGATGAGCGAGAGGCTGGTTGCGGCCGGCTTCGGCGGCCTGTTCGATGGCACCTGCGACTCGAATGATCTGACAGTCCCGGGGAGGCGCGGTGACCCTCATCGCCGGCAGGTACACGCTCGACCCGGCACGCGCCGGCGGGGGCGGCATGGGCGACGTCTGGGGCGCCGTCGACGAGAGACTCGGGCGCCGGGTGGCCATCAAGTTCGTGAGGTTCCCCGACGACGTCCGTGACCAGAGGTGGGAGGCCCGTTTCCGCCACGAGGCCACGATCATGGCGAGGCTGTCCCACCCGGGCACACCCGCCGTCCACGACATCGGGGCGTATGACGACCCGCTGCGCGGACGGCGGCAGTTCATCGTCATGGAGTACGTGGAGGGGGCAGGGCTCGACGACGTCCTGGCCGAGATCGGGCCTCTGCCCGTCGGATGGGTGGCGTCGATCGGCGCGCAGGTGGCCGCGGTGCTCGACGCCGCGCACGCCAGGGGGATCCTGCACCGCGACCTCAAGCCGGCCAACCTGATGCTGCGCACGGACGGCTCGGTCCAGGTGGTCGACTTCGGGCTCGCGGTTATGCACGATCCCGCGCTGACGAAGCTGACCCGCACCGGCGAGGTGCTCGGCACCGAGTCGTACATGTCGCCCGAGCAGGTGCGCCAGGAGGAGCCCACTCCCCGCAGCGACCTGTACGCGCTGGGCTGCGTGCTGCACGAACTGCTGACCGGCCGGACGCTGTTCGGTGGCCCGACCGTCTTCAGCGTGATGCGGCAGCAGGTGAGCGTCCCGGCCGCGCCTGCGGCCCGGTGGCGGACCGGCGTGCCGGGCGCACTGGACGAGCTGCTGCTGTCGATGCTGGCCAAGGACCCCGAGGACCGGCCGGCGAGCGCGCGGGAGGTCCACGACCGGCTCATGCCGTACCTGTCGGAGACCGCGCCGCTCCCGGGCTTCACCTCACCCGCGCCGAGCCCGGCCCGGATGTACGCCGCGGCGGCCGGCCGTACCGGCACTGACGGCACCGCGGCGAGGCCCGGCGGACGCTGACGAGCCCGCTCGGCGACCTGACCGCGCTCTACGGCCCCGGCCACCGAGCGCGTACGCGAGATCCTGGCCGGCCTGCAGGCCGTCACGTCACCCGGGCGCCGCGAACAGGGCCTCCGCCTCGGCGATCGCGCGGGTGAGGGTCTGCGGATCCGGCCGCAGCGCCGCCACGATCGCGTCGACGCCGCGCAGACCGGCCCGCAGCAGCAGCCGCTTCTCGTTGGTGACCCATTCCCCTCGGGCGGCGAGGACCGCGTGGGCCGTCTGCATGGCGGCGGTGGCGAGAGCGCCGGCGACCTCGGTGGCCAGACCGCGCGCGGCGTAGGCGGATCTGGCGTACTGGAGGGTCATGGCCGCCCGGTCCCGCCACATCGGCGGGGCCGACCTCCGCAGGGGCTCCGGGTAGCCGGGCCGGGGCAGTGCGCCGCGCAGGACCCGGTTGACGGCCAGCTCGGCCACCACCAGATAGCTGGGAATGCCCGCGAGATGGAACATCAGCGGCTCCCAGTGGAAGCGGCCCCGCTCGGCCTCGGCGAGCTCGTGCTCGACGACGTCGAGGTCGCGGTAGTGCACGTCGGCGCGGCGGCCGTCGATGGTCAGCCACGCGCCGCCGTTGAAGACGCCGCCGCCCCAGCCTCCGATCTCGGAGACCTCGCCCTCCCAGCCGACGGCACGCAGGCCGGCCGGGTCGAAGGGGCCGCGGTAGTAAAGGGCGAAGTCCCAGTCGCTGCCGGGCGCGTGGGTGCCCTGCGCGCGGGAGCCGCCGAGGGTGACGGCCCGTACGCCCGGCAGGGCGGCGAGGCGGTCGGCGACGTGGTCGAGGAACGCCTGGTCGTTCATGGAGATGCCGTTTCTCGTGAGACGTGGAAGGACAGGCCAAACCGAGGCCAGAGCAGCGCTCCAACGGCCTCGACCGGACGGGAAACCCACGTCGTCACTTCACGCCCCTGATGCTACCTGTCGAGCGGTCCACCGCCCGACGCCCTGCCCGGAGCGGCGACCCGCCCCGTGCATTTCCCGATGCCGCATGGTGATTGCGATGACAAACACCGTTAAGTGGGGAAAATCGCGGTAAAAGACGGGAGGCGCCTTGACGACGATCGTGCATGCCCATGACGGACGGACGCTCGCAGTCGAGGAGAGAGGTGAACTGGAGGGGACCCCGGTGTTCCTGCTGCACGGCACGCCCGGCAGCAGGCTGGGGCCCTGCCCGCGGGCCTCGGTGCTGTACCGGCTCGGGGTCAGGCTCATCACCTACGATCGGCCCGGATACGGCCTGTCCGACCGCAGGATCGGCAGGACGGTGGCGGACGTCGCCGAGGACGTGGCGGCCATCGCCGACGCGCTGGGGATCGGCTGCTTCGCCGTTATCGGGCGTTCCGGGGGCGGCCCGCATGCCCTGGCCTGCGCGGCGCTGCTGCCCGACCGCACCACGCGGGTGGCCGCGCTGGTCCCGCTGGCACCTCCCGGGGCCGAGGGACTGGACTGGTTCCACGGCATGACGGAGTCGAACGTCGCCGAGTACACGGCGGCCCAGACGGGCTACCACGCGATGATGGACCTGCTCTCTCCGGCGGTGGAGCGGATCAGGGAGGATCCGACGCGGCTGGTGCCGGCGCTCGACGACGACCTGCCCGAGCCCGACCGCCATGTCATCGCGGACATCGGGATCCGCACCATGCTGGCCGACAACTTCGCCGAGGCCGTACGGCGCTCGGCGGCGGGCTGGGTGGACGACGCGGTCGCGTTCAGCTCACCCTGGGGTTTCGAGCCGGAGAGCATCTCCGTACCGACGCTGCTGTGGCACGGCGGAGCGGACGTCTTCTCCCCTGTGGGCCACTCCCGATGGCTGGGCCAGCGGATCCCCGGCGCGAGGGTGGTGATCCAGGAGGGCGCGGCCCATTTCGGTGCGATCCAGGTCCTGCCGGATGTGCTCACCTGGCTGTCGGCGGCCTGACATCAGAACGGCTGGGGTTCGAGGTCCCTGTTGATGCGCCGCCACTCCTTCAGGTGGCCCAGGGTCGGATGGGATTCGCCGAGGACCCTGCCGAGGACGGGCAGCAGGCGGTCCCTGATCCGTTCGGCCTGCGCGACCTGCCCCGCCGACCACAGCGTCACGGCGAGGTTGGCCTCGCACGCGAGCGTGTCCGGATGGAGGTCGCCGAGCTTCGCCCGCAGGGCCTCCAGGGTGCGCCGTTCCAGCCGCTCGGCTTCGTCGCGCCGTCCCTCCTCTCCGAGGCAGTTCGCCAGGTTGATCGCCGCGGAGAGCGTGAACGGATGGTCCGGGCCCAGGTTGGCGCCCAGCCCGTCGTGGGTCGCGACGGCGACGGCGGTCGCACGGTCCAGCTCTCCGGACCCGCGCAGGTAGATCGCCAGGTTGTTCATCGCGATCAGAGTGCCCGGGTGGTTGTCGCCCAGGGTCTGCCGGTAGATGTGCACGATCCTGCCGGCCAGCTCGTGGGCTCCGGCCTTGTCGCCGAGCGCCGACATACAGCAGGCGAGCTCCAAGGTCGCGGCCAGCGCGTCGGGAGTGCCCGCGTAACGCTGCCGGTACCGCTCTTCGGTCTCCTTCGCCAGCTCCCACGCCTCCTGCTGCTCGCCGGCTCTGCGGAGCGACACCGCCAAGCTCTTGGCCGCCCTGAGGGTGTCGACGAACGCCTCGCCGAGCGACTCCCGGTAGTGCTGAAGGGTGGTGCGCAACAGGTCCACCGACTCCCGGTAGAGGCCGATCTCGCGCAGGTCGCGGGCGAGGTGGGCGGCGGAGAACAACGTGTAGGGGTGGTTCACCCCGAGCACCCTGGTCCGCCGCTGCAGGGTGTCCTGGTCGAGGTCGCGGGCGCTGACGGCGTCGCCGACCAGCCGGTAGCACAGCGCCAGGTTGTTCGCGGAGGCGAGAGTGCGCGGATGGTCCTCACCGAACAGCGTCTTCCACCGCTGGTAGGTGACCCGGTCCATCTCCAGCGAGCTCTCGTACTCCCCGAGCCCCCGCAGGTCGGCGGCGAGGCCGCCCGCCGTCAGCAGCGTGTGCGGGTGCCGGTCCCCGACCACCTGGAGCTGCTGCTCGCGAACCCACATGTCGAGGTCCCTGGCCTCCTCGTACTTCCCCTGCGAACGTTTCACGTTGGCCACGTTGAACAGCAGGTGGAGGCGCTGCCTGTCGTGCTGCCCGAACTCCTCCTCCCAGAAGTTCGCGAGCCGTTCGCCGAGGGCCAGGGCGCTGTCGAAGTCGCCGCGTTTCCACAGGTATCGCACGCGGTCGGTGAGGAGCTGCCGGGTCTCCTCCTCGGTGCACTCCGTGGCACGGGACGGCTGCAGATGCTGCCAGATCAGGTCGTAGCGGATCCAGTTCTCCGGGTCGTCCACGTCGCCCTGGCGGGGGCGCGCGCCGACGAGGATGCGGTGCACCGCGTGGCAGGCCTTCTCCTGCTCCTCCTGCGGCATCTGGCTGCGGATCACCGACTGCACCAGACGGTGCACCTGGATCGTGTTGTTGCCCTGGTCCACCTTCGCGAGGGCGAACCTGCCGATCTCCTGGATGACGCGGCCGAGCACGAGCTTCTCGCGCAGCGTGTCGTCGTACGGCAGCAGCGACTCCACCATCTCGTCGCTGTAGAGGAGCTGCATCGAGATGGGCTCGGGGGCGAAGAAGGCACACAGCTGGAGCAGCCGCACCGACGCGGGGGAGCTCTCCTGGAGCTGGGTCAGGGAGAGGTTCCACGTCACGGCCACGGGGTGCGGGTAGTCCGCCGGCTGGTTCAGAGACGAGAGCACGCGCGCCGCCTCGGTGTCGAGCTGCTCCAGCAGCGTCGCCGCCGGGAGGCCGGTTTCGGCGAGCCAGGCCGCGGCCTGTTCGACCGCGAGCGGCAGGTTGCCCAGGGCCTCCGCCACCCGGCGGGCGTCCTCGGCGGCCAGTCCCGGCACCCGGCGGCCGAGGTGTTCCAGGCTCTCCTCCTGGCTGAAGACGTCGACCTCAAGGGGGGCCGCCACCGTCGACCACGCCTGGTTGCGCGAGGTGATCATGACGTGCCCCGACGAACCGCCGGGAAAGAAGTCCCGCAGGTCCTCAGGATCCCCCGCGTTGTCGAAGATCAGAAGCCAGCGGCCGTACGGCCGGCCCAGGCGCAGCGCCTCGCGCACAGCGGAGACCACCTCGGCGATGTTGTCGGCCACCGGGATGCGCAGCTGCCGCGCCAGCTCCTCGAAGGCCGAGTTGATCCGCTCGGGATCCTCCGAGGAGATCCACCAGACGAGGTCGTAGTCGGCGCGGAAGCGGTGGGCGTACTCCAGCGCCACCTGGGTCTTGCCGACCCCGCCGAGGCCGTACAGCGCCTGCGGCAGCACGACCGCCGAACTGCCGCCGACGAGCTGGTCGCGCAGCCGGTCGAGCACCAGCCCGCGCCCGGTGAAGGCGGCGTTGCGCGCTGGGACGTTCCAGACGGCGGGCTCACTGCCCGGGAAGCGGGCGCCGAGCCCTCCGGTGTCGAGCGCCGGCCCGTCCTCGGCGCGGCCGAAAGCCCGCAGCACGGTCTCGGCCGCGGCGTGCTCGGAGATCCTGGTGAGGTCGGCGAGCGCCCGGTCGCCGAACGGTGAGGGGAACCGCGACTCCGAAACGCGCAGCGGGACGACCTCGCCGCGGCCCGATGCCTCCGGGCCGGTCAGCCGCTGCCACACCTCCTCCCCGCGGGACGCGCGGATGTAGGCGCCCGAGAGTACGACGACCGTCCGCAGGCCCTCGCCGCCGAGCTCCAGCGCCTCGTCGGTGTCGACGCCGCGCAGCTTCACCCGGTAGCCGTACCGGTCGAGCAGGGCGGCGATCCAGTCGGCCCACATCCGGTCCTCGGAGGCGTAGCTGAGGTACACGTCGGCCTGGTGAGCGGGGTGCCGGCGAGTGAACGCGTCCAGGTGGCGAAGCCGCAGCGACTCCTCCATCTGCGGGAAGGACGTGACCTCGCCTTCGGTGATCACACCGGTCAGGCGCTCGAACGCGGCCAGCATCGAGGTCGGCCGGTTCGGCTCGTCGCCGAAGGTCGCCAGGATCTCCTCGAAGGCGTAGAAGGGCGTGTACGGAATCTCCACCGCGCCCCAATACTGGTCGGCCTCCTCCTGACTCATGCCGCGGGGGAACTTGTCGAACCGCCGCTTGGCCAGGCTCCGGCCCGCGTCGCACTTCTCCTTCTCGCCCATCTCCACGCGCATCGGCACGGGCAGGACGCGGATGTTGCGGTCTCCGTAGCGGTCGTCGATGTGCCGTGCCACCGACGAGGTGCCCTCGATGCCCTGGTCCGAGAGGGTGAAGCAGGCGACGAGCACATCGGGCAACTGCACGGTGCAGATCTCCGCGATGTCGCTCAGGCCGGTGCGGCTGTCGATGAGCGTGTAGTCGTAGCAGGCCTTCATGTCGTCGCGCAGCGCGTCGAAGAACTGCCCGCCGCCCTGTCGCTCGTAGAAGGTGTCCCAGTCGAACCCGGAGACGAGCGAGGAGTAGTCGCGGTTCTGCCGGCCCGCCGAGAGGAAGTCGAGCGTGCCCTCACCGGGGAAGTCGAAGTCGAGGGAGACGGCGTGCGGTTCGACTCGGGCGTACTCCCGGTGCCAGTCGCGTGGCCTCGCCGCCTGCTTCATCGCCGCCCACTGATAGGTGGTGATGAGGTCGATGACTCCGGAGGTGGTGGTCACCACCCCGCTGTCGAGAAAGGGGCGGAAGAACTTGTGCAGGCCGGGCGACTCCAGGTCCCAGTCGACGACGAGCACGCGCTTGCCTGCGCTCGCGAGGACCCACGCCGTGTTCGCCAGCGCCATCGTCCGCCCCGTACCGCCCTTGTACGAGTAGAAGGTGACGATCCGGCCCTCGCTCATGTCGCTACTCCTCCGGCCCGATAAGCCTGGGTCTGTCGACTCTCGCGCCCTCCGGCGGGTAGGCGGGGGCGTGCTTGAAGTACTGCTGTGTCGCCTTGTGCAACGCGTCGGGCAGCAAACTCCGGAAAGCCTCCAGGCTCGGCACCTCGGGTGCGGCCGCGGGCTCCGACAGCTTGTGCCCGAGCGCCTCCCTCAGGCAGCCCTTGAGCCGGGGCTCGTGCTCCACGGTCTCCGGGTCGTCCCGGTTCCACGGCACCATCACGGTGATCCACTGCCGCCCCGGCCGGTTCACCCCGCGCAGCGCCTCCTGACAGCCGGCCTGGGAGGTCGCCCAGGGATCGACCAGCATCACACCCGGCGCGTTCGGCGCCTCGGCCTCCAGCGTCCGGCCGTGGTCCTCCAGCGTGCCCACGTCGGGGAGGAAGCCGCGGGAACGGGCGACCTCGGCGGCGCAGTCGGCCAGGGGCCGCATGCCGTTGCGGCTGCGGTACGGGTCCCACTCGTACGCGGTGCGCCCGTAGTGGTAGGGATCCCGGCCGTCCGGAAGATGCCGCAGGTCGGGGGCGACGACGGTGACGGTCACCGGCCGCTCCGGCGTGTGGTCGGCGAACGCGCTCGGCACGGTGGTGTAGTCGCGGATCTTGCCGTACGGCATGGGCGAGGTCTCGGCCACCTCGATGATCCGCTGCGCGAGCCCCAGCGTCGCCGTCTGGTACTGGCTCCGGTACTTGCTGAGCTTCATGATTCCGTAGAAGCCCTCCTCGGCGTAGCGGGTGCCGAGGTCCGCGTGGTTGAACTGGATCGCCTGGGCCGCCCGGGGGAGAGTCATCGTGCGCATCGGGGCCCAGATGGCGGGCACGATCGCCGCGGGCCCGGTGTGCCCGGGAACCCGTTCCAGGAAGGCCGCCCACTCCTTCCCGCAGTGCTCGCTCTCGAAGTATCGAGGCGAATACAGGGGGACGAAAACCCGGCAACTAGAAAGGCGCTCAGAGAGCATTTGTGGCCAGTTGTCCCCGGTGCGTAATTCTCTGTCCATATATCCGGCCGCGCCGGGGGGCACTCTGGTCAGGTGCATGATGTGCTCGCAGAGCACCTTGAACAGCTTCTCCACCCATTGGTTGGGATCGCCGCCGTCCGCCGGATCGTACGGGGGAACGTGCGCGTAACTGAGGAAGAAGTACGGCCCTGGGGGTTGAGCGGGCGTGTGTGGATTCGCCATTCGCCTCCTTCCCGGATTTCACTATAGGAACGAGGTCTATGTCAGGAAAGTGCCGCTGCCGGGAAATACCGGGACGGCGGGTCAGCGCCGCAGGGCGGCGGACTCCGCGCGGTAGCGCTCCGCCAGCTCGGCCGCGGCCGCGGCCGCCTGCCCGGAGACCGGCTCGTCCAGCCACGGCTCCAGCGTCCGGCGTATGCCGGAGACGAAACGCGCGCCCAGAGGCGTGAGGCCTCCCGAGCCGTCAAGGTCGCCGATCGCCCGCGCCGTCTGCTCCCGCCACAGCGCGAACTGCACCTCGCCGGGGCCGTCCTCGGAGCGGTGCCGCCGCACCCGCCAGAAGTCCGTGACCGCCAGATGCGCGTACACCCCCTGCAGCAGTGCCTCGAGAGGCCGCGGGCTCTCCCGCCGCCAGGGCGCGTAGTAGAGCCCGGTGTGCGTGGGATCGCACAGGTCGACCAGGTCGAGCACAGCGCCCAGCTTCACATGCTGGAACTCGTGGACCAGCAGCAGCGCGAGGGTGGCCGGATCGGCGGGAGGCGCGACGGCCACGGCCCCGAACGCGTTGCGGGCCGCCGAACTGGCGCTGCCGCCCCCTGCGGGCGGGTCGAGCGGCACCAGCGTGGTCAGCCCGGCACGCAGCCCGGAGGCGTACGCGGGGTGGTCCGACTCGATGAGGGCCCACGCCTCGGCGAACACGCGCTGCCACGCGGCCGCCTCCTCCTCGGTGAGCCGCCCGGCCACCGGGTGGCCGTGGCAGCGCCGATGGGGATCGGTGTCCTCCAGCACGACGGACAGGCCCTCCGCGGTCAGCCGTCGCAGAGGGTGCCAGACCGCGCCGGGCAGGTCCTCGAGCGAGAATCGCCCTCCCTCGGCGACCAGCCGGGCCGTGGTGGCCGAGCCCGCCTCGAACGCTCCCAGGGTGGGCAGGTGGAACACGCCGTCCACCGCCGTGATCGCGATTTCGGCGACGGCGCCCGCCCGGACGGCCGCGGCGCCGGCGATGTTGGCGAGGTAGCCCGCGTCGCCGCCCTGGCGCAGGCACCGCACCGCCCACTCCCGCACGTACGGATGGTCGAGCACGGCGTCGACGGCGTCGCGGTGCTCGTCGTCCAGGCGGGTGAGCAACTCCCATCCCGCCGTCGGGGTCTCGTGTGCGTTGACGCCGGCAAGCAGTGCCCGGCGCATCGTGCGCTGCGCCGCGGCCAGGCAGCGGACGTCCTCCTGGTCGCCGAAGCCCGCCGAAAGGGCGTCCATGGTGGCGGCGGGCACCGAGTGCGTGGGCATGGCGGTTCTCCGCCGGATGTACGTGATGAGCTTGAAGAGGTCGGCGCTGTAGACGCTGGGGTTCGCGAAGCCCGACCCGGTCCGGTACCGGTGCGCGTACAGGCCGCCGCCGCAACTGTCCACCACAGGACAGGCCCGGCAGGTCGCGCACAGCCCGCCGAGGCCCTGCTGCCGGGCGAGCACGCCGGTGTGCCGCGCGACGGCGTCGAGGTCATGGTGGAAGACTTCGAGCCCCGTGGCCGGCGCGCCCTCGTAGGCGACCTTGAGCGAGTCGGCCTGCTCGTAGGTCCCGTCGGTCTCGATGACGACCAGGTCGGCCGGTTCGAGTCCGAGTGACTCGGTGAGGCTCGGGGCGCCGCGGCTGGTGCGCAGGATCGACTCGAACATGCGCACGGGCACGACACGGCCCTCGGCCGACCAGATTTCGAAGATCTCGATCAGCCAGTCCGCGTAGGCCGTCGGAGTCGGCCGCGAGGGAGGGGAGTCCCACGTCGCATGCGGGAGCAGGAAATCGACGCGCGGCGGCTCCAGGGCGGCGAGCGCCCGGTAGACGGCCCCGGGGTCGTTGGCGACGTCGATCGTGCACAGCAACCCCGCGTACAGCTGAGGACGGCGCCGTAGCCGCTCCACGGCCCGGATGACGCGATCGTAGCTGCTGCGGCCGTCGGCGTAGCGCCGGTGCCGGTCGTTGGCCGCCCGGTCGCCGTCCAGTGAGACCCCGACCCTGACGTCGTGTTCCTCGAACAGGTCGAGGAAGCGCTCGTCGAGAAGCACGCCGTTGGTGTGGACCCGCAGGTCCAGCGCGCACAGCCCACCGAGGCCGCCGCGCAGTTCGGCGATGAGGCGCCCGAGCCGGCCGTGACCGGCCAGCAGGGGCTCGCCACCGTGCAGCACGACGTGCACCTGGGCGAGCCCGTGGCTTTTGACATGCTCGGCGATGCGGGTGACGGCCCACGCCGCGGTCTCGTCCGACATGACGGCAGGCCGGCTCCGCCATGACTGGTCGGCGTGCTCGTACACGTAGCAGTGGTCGCAGGCCAGGTCGCACCGGCTGTGCACCTTGAGCACGAACTGCCGGAACGGCACCGAGGGTCGATTCACCGCGAGGAAGGTCAGATCGACGAGTTGAAGCGCGCGACGGGCACGCGTTCGACCAGGGTCTCCGGAAGGACCCTCCGGATAATGCCCTCGCGGTCGATGTCGGAGACATGGGAGAGTGGAATGTCTCGAAGGTCCGTCACATTTGATGGGACCTCGGACTGCTTCTCATCGGTAATGTTCATTAGCTCCACCAATGCGAACGTGCAATCGAATAACGATGCAAGGGACGGTAGGCGGCTAACGCTACCGCACCCGCCAGCCTGGCGCTCCTTCCTAAGGGTCAGGACTGCGGGCCGATTCGGTTGGCCGGTACCAAAAATCCCCTAATTGCCACTGATGTACTAATCGCTCGACAAGGCATGGGACGCCGACCAGAGCATGTGCTCACGGGCTATCGCCTCTTCCGCCTCGTCCACGAAATGGGCCCATTCCGCTTCCGTGGACGGCCAGTCCGCGCGGACGACGATGTGCCCGAGTTCCAGCGCGGCGACGGCGTAGGCGCTCGCGATCTGCTGGTGCTGACGCGTCTGCAACCACGCCACGCCCGCGGCCGCGACTCCGCCCAGCATGCCGGGCAGGTCGATGTCCGGGCCGTCTCCGCCCAGTGCGGCCTTCACGGCGGCGGTGACCAGTCCCAGCGCCTCCGCCGCGGCCACCAGGAGCAGCCATTTGGCGGCCCGGCGCTGGTTGTCGAGGGCCTTGGCGGTGTACCAGGCGCGCTGTTCGTTGAGCCGGCCGGTGACGTAGTGGCGTCGGCGTTCCTCCAGAGTCAGCGCCCTGACCGCGCGCATGCCCTCGGTGACCTGCGAGTCGCCGTCGAATACCGAGACCGGGCCGATGGTCTGCAGGTCGGAGGTGATCTCGCTGAAGCGGCGCAGCAGGAGCCCGTCGGCCGTGTGGCCGTCCGCGTCCGCCCCGGCGCCTCCGGCGTGGTGGCCCGCGAGGGTACCGATGCCGAACGGCTCGCCTCCCACCAGGTAGCGCCACGCCAGCGTCTTGGCGGACTCCGCGGCGGCCCGCGCCTCGTACCAGCGCCGGTCGGGGCGGGCGGTCAGCAGGTAGACCTCGGTGACGAGGGCCACCCCCATCGCCCCCGCGGCGATCGTCGCCGTCAGGTCCAGCCGTCCGACGACGAGACTGAACGATCCGCAGACGGCGGCCGTGACCAGGGACGACAGGCGGACGGAGGTCGCTGTCAGCAGCCTGCGCTGGTTCGCGACGGCGGTGCGGTCGGCGGCGCGGTACAGGGCGGGGAACTCTGACTCCGGTAGCACCTCCACCTTTCGAGGTGAGCCGATGCCTCAGACCGTGTCAACCCTCGTCGCTCCCGAGGGCCAGATGACGCGCACAGGCACTCGCCGGCGCGCCGCCGCCGTGACCGCTTCCGCCGTCCCCCCCGACCCCCGCGCCGGAAGCCCGTCCCACACGGCGACGAGCAGATCGGCCGTCTCGATCAGCAGTTCGTTCGCGGCGGCGTACGCCTCGGGTGAAGCGCGCTCGAACGGCAGCCTGCGGACCTCGCTCGCCTCGGCCAGCAACGCGCGGAAGGCGCCCTCGCCGTACTCGCGGGCGGGCACGACGGCCTCCAGAACGCCGCCGAGGTCGAGGACCGCGGCGGCGAAGATCTGGTCCGCCCCGAGGGCGAGGCACGAGATGCCGACCACGTGGGGGGCGTACGCCCGCAGGAACCTCCGGACCTCCGCGTCCACGAGCGACTGGGTCTCGGGATCGAGGTCCCGGTGCCCCGTGACGGCGATCCGGACGGGAGGCCGGAGGGTCCTGTCACTGCTCACGAAGGAAGACTACGCACCCAGGCGTACGGGAAGGCGGGCGAGACGCCAGGAGAACGGGAGGAACTGCCGGTCGAGATCCTCGGGCGCCACGGCCAGTCCGAGCCGGGGATGGCGGCGCAGCAGCGCGCCGAAGGCGACCTCGCCCTCCTGCCGGGCCAGCGCCGCGCCCAGGCAGTAGTGCAGGCCGTGGCCGAAGCCGACGTGGACCTCCTTGTGCCCGTCGGGCTCGCGGGTGATGTCCAGACGGTGGGGGTCGTCGAAGCGCCGGGGGTCGTAGTTGGCGGAGACCAGCACCGCCATCACCGGCTCGCCCCGGCGCACGGTCATGCCGTCCATCTCGACGTCCTCGGCGGCGTACCGGATCCGGGTGCCCTGGACGGGCCCGCACCAGCGCATCAGCTCGTGCACGGCGCGCGGCAGCAGTCCCGGGTCGGCCCGCAGCGCGGCGAGCTGGTCCGGGTGGGTCAGCAGGGCGGCGGTGCCGTTGCCGATCAGGTGGGCGGTGGTCTCGTGCCCGGCGAGGACGAGCGTGAGGACCATGGTGACCATCTCGGTGTCGGTCAGCCGGTCGCCGTCCTCGTCGTGCGCGCGGATCAGACCGGTCAGCAGGTCGCCGCCCGGTTCGGACCGGCGGCGGGCGATGAGCTCCCGGATGTAGGTCACCATGTGCCGCAGCGGCTCGGCCATCGCTCCCGGTTCGAGCGAGACCAGGCTCCTGCCCCACTCCCGCCACAGAGGCCGGTCCTCCTCGGGGATGCCGACCAGCTCGCAGATGACGGTGATCGGCAGGGGATAGGCGAAGTGCTCGATCAGGTCGGCGACGCCGTCCTCGGCGTGGCCGGGCAGCCGGTCGAGGAGGTCCTCGGCGATCTCCTCGACCCGGGGCCGCAGCTCCGCCACCCGGCGGGCGGTGAAGGCCCGCGAGACCAGCCTGCGCAGCCGGAGGTGGTCGTCGCCGTCGGAGTCGAGGACGCTGTCCAGGATGTACACGGCGTACTCGCGGGGGATACCGCGGGCCTCGATGAGCTGCTCGCGGATGTTGTGCACGTCCGCACCCGGCACGTTGGCCGGGTTGTTGACGAACCGGCGGTCGCCCAGCACGGTCTTGACGTCGTCGTACCGCGTGACGAGCCAGACCGGGGAGTCCAGGCCGGGGAAGGAGCCGCGCACCATCGGGGCCTGCTCCCGCAGGTGCGAGTAGCCCCCGAACGGATCGCGCACCAGGTCCGCGTCGAACAGGTTGACGGGTCCCGCCGTGCTGGAAGTGCTCATTGCCTACCTCCACGTGTCAGGTGCGTCTGTGCCGGTGGATCTCCTCATTCAGCCGGTCCAGCAGGCGCTGGTAGATCTCGTTCACTCGCGGCGCCGCCGCCCGGACGCTCTCGGGCCGCCCCGGGAGCTCGAAGGCCGAGCGGACGACATGGGCGATCATGTCCGCGTTGTCCGCCAGGGCGGGCACGGTGGACGGCGACAGAGGCTCGATCGTGACGAAGCCGGTCAGGATCGACTCGTACGCGTGGACCTGGAGGGCCGGGGACTGCTCGGTGCGGACCAGACCGTGCTCGCGCAGCACCTCGACGTGCGCCCGGAGCGTGCGGTCGCGCACGTCGAGCAGGTCCGGCAGGTTCTCGGCGGCGCTCCTGCTCAGCGTGCCGAGGGTGTCGCCGTCGCCGAGGAGCGTCGCCCGGAAGATCGGCTCCTCGTGCATCCACAGGTACGTCGACCTGGCCACGCTGCTGAGCAGGACCGCGGAGGGGTCGGCGCGGACGCCGGCGGCGAACCGCTCGATGATCCGGGTCTCGGCCCGTATCAGCACCGCGAGGAAGAGCAGGTCCTTCGTGCTGAAGTGCAGGTAGACGGTACCCTTGCCGACGCCCGCCCGCCGGGCCACGTCCTCGACCGTGATGCGCGGGTAGCCCCAGGCCACCAGGAGTTCGCCCGCGGCGTCCAGGATGCGCTCGGCCCGCCGCTCGCGCTCGCGCCAGGGGGAGGCCGGGCCCGCCGGCCGGGAGTCGAGGTCCGTCACCGCGCCCCCCTCCGCCGTGGCCGTGACCGGGATGACGATTCCGGTCACACAGTCGAACGTACGCCGCGGGACGCGGCCGGGCAAGACGGAACTCACCGGCCGCGCGTCGGCGTTGTTCCTGCGAGCGCGACGCCTGTCAGGCCTCCAGGGAGGCCAGCAGTGACTCCAGGTCGCGCATGAGCCGCTCGGTGCGGGCCGGGCCGTACGCCGCGAGAATCGCCCGCTGGTGCTCGGCGATGCCCGCCTCCAGGCGGGCGAGCAGGTCGCGGCCCCGGTCGGCGAGGAAGACCGCGACCTTGCGGCGGTCGGCCGGGTCGTGCCCCCGGTAGACCACCGCGCGTTCCACCAGGCGGTCCACCGCCTTGGTCAGCGTGGGGTGGGGCATCAGCGCGGCCTCGGCCAGGTCGCCCATCGAGTGCCCGCGCCCGTCCGCGAGTGCCTGCAGGATGCGCCACTGCTCGACGGTCACGTCCTCGGCGGCGAGTGCGGCGGCCAGCCCGCGGTTGACGCTGCGCTCGGCCCTGCTCAGCAGGTAGGCGAGTGACGACCCGAGGCCGGTCACCTGTTCGGTCAGGGGATACTCGTGCACGTGGCCGATCCTGTCACAGTCGTCATCGACCCTCTCGAGGCTCATCTGCTGCGCGCGGACACGCTCCGCGTCGCGCTGGTGGTGCCGGTCTCCGGCGTGCTCGGCCTGCTCGGGCCGGGAGCGATCAACTGCGCCGTGCTCGCCGCCCGGGAGGTCAACGCCGCGGGGGGAGTGCTGGGCAGGCCGGTCGAACTCGTGCTCGTGGACGGGGGCCGCGGCCCGGCCGCGGTCGCCGCTGAGGTGCGGGGGCTGGTGCGCTCCGGGGCCGTGCAGGCGGTGGTCGGCACCCACGCCAGCGACGTGCGCGTGGCGGTCGAACGTGCGCTGGGCGGCTCGGCCCCCTTCGTCTACACCCCGCCGTACGAGGGCGGCGTCCGCCGTCCGGGCGTCTACTACCTCGGCGAGCCCGCCTCGCTGCAGGTCGGGCCGGGGATCGACTGGCTGGTCGAGCGCCGGCGGGCCCGGCGCTGGTTCCTGCTCGGCAACGACTACGTCTGGCCGCGCCTGGTGCACGCCTCGGCCCGCGGGCACCTGCGGGCCCGGTCCGCGACGGTGGTGGGGGAGCGTCTCGTCCCGCCCGGGACCACCGCGATGGACCTGCTGCTCGAGCAGTTGGCCGCCGTGCGGCCGGACGCCGTGCTGCTCACTCTCATCGGCAGCGACCTGATCGCCTTCAACCGGGCCTTCGCCGCGAGCGGTCTCGGCTGCGCGCGGCTGTGCGGCGCGCTGGAGGAGCACGGCCTGCTCGCGACCGGCGGAGACGCGACCGGCGGCCTGTACGCCGCCATGGGCTACTTCGGCGGCATCGCCACCGACGCCAACCTCGGCCTGGCCGAGCGCTACACCGCGATGTTCGGCCCCGAGGCGCCGCTGCTCAACGGGCACGGGCACGGCTGTTACGAGGGCGTGCTGATGCTGGCCGCCCTGGCGCGGCGCGCGGGCACGCTGGCGGTGCCGGCCGTCGAGGCGGTCGCCGACGGCACGACGGTCGTCTCCGGGCGCGGCCCGCTCACGCTGGCCGCGGGCCGGGTGCGCCAGCGGGTGTACGTCGCGCGCGCCGACGGGCTGGACTTCGAGGTCGTCACGTCGGTGTGACGAGCGTAAAACTTCCAACAGAAACCTTTTCGTTTTCAAGGATTGCCCCTATCGTACGGCTCTGCCCCCGTGCTTCACGGACCCGTGCTTCAAGGAGCCGATCCATGTCCTCCCCTCAACCAGAGGCGCCCGGCGTCGAGCGCTTCGGCTACCAACAGGAGCTGCGGCGCTCGCTGAGCTTCGCCGACCTGCTCATCTACGGTCTGATCTTCATGGTGCCGATCGCGCCGTTCGGCATCTTCGGCAGCGTCTTCCAGTCGTCCGGCGGGATGGTGGCGCTCGCCTACGTGATCGGCATGGTCGCGATGGCGTTCACCGCCCTGTCGTACGCCCAGATGGCCCGCGCGTTCCCGATGGCGGGCTCGGTCTACACGTACGCGGGCCGGGGCATCGCCGCCCCGGTCGGTTTCCTGGCGGGCTGGGTGATCCTGCTCGACTACGTGCTGGTGCCTGCGCTGCTCTACCTCGTGGCGAGCGCCGCCATGACGTCGTTCGTGCCCGGAGTGCCGATCTGGGTGTGGCTGATCGCCTTCATCGTGCTCAACACGGTGGTCAACTACCTCGGCATCGAGATGACCGCCCGGATGAACAAGATCATGCTGGTCGCCGAGCTGATCGTGCTGGCGATCTTCCTGGTCGTCGGGATCGTCGCCCTCGCGCAGGGCAAGGGCCACGGCAACGCTCTCAGCCCGCTGTTCGACTCCTCGACGTTCTCCTGGCCGCTGGCGTTCGGCGCCGTGTCGGTGGCGGTGCTGTCGTTCCTCGGGTTCGACGGCATCTCGATGCTCGCCGAGGAGAGCCGCGAGAGCACCCGCCGGCTCGGCCGCTCGATGGTCTTCGCCCTCGCCCTGGCCGGCGCGCTGTTCGTCGTGCAGACCTGGGTGGCGGCGCTGCTCGCCCCCAACCGCGCCGACCTGCTCGCCAACGGTGACCCCGGGGGCACCGCGTTCTACGACACCGCCGAGTACGCCGGAGGCCACTGGCTGAGCGTGCTGACGGCCGTCGCCACCGCCGTGGCCTGGGGGTTCGCCAACTCCCTCGTCGCCCAGGCGGCCACCTCCCGCCTGCTGTTCGCGATGGCCCGCGACCGCCAGCTCCCGAAGTTCCTCGGCAAGGTGCACCCCAAGCACAAGGTGCCGGTCAACGCCACGTTCCTGGTGGCCGGGGTGTCGCTGGTCCTCGGTCTGTTCATGAGCACGCGCAAGGACGGCATCACGCTGCTCGGCTCGCTGGTCAACTTCGGCGCGATGACCGCGTTCCTCGCCCTGCACGTGTCGGTCGTCGTCCACTACGTCGTCCGCAACCGCAGCCGTGACTGGTGGCGGCACCTCGTGGCTCCCGCGATCGGCTTCTTGATCCTGCTCTATGTCGTGATCAACGCCAAGGTCGCCGCCCAGGTGCTCGGATTCGTCTGGCTGGCCATCGGCATCGTGATCCTCGTCGGCTCCTCCCTGATGGGCCGGCGCCCCACCCTGTCCGCCGTCACCCCGGAGGCCAACGAGTGAACGTCGTGTCCTACCGTCCCGGTCCCGACGACCTGTCCTACACCTTCGGCGGCCGCCCGGCCGTCGAGTCCGTCGCCCCCGGCGCGGTGCTGGAGCTGTACACCGAGGACTGCTTCGGCGGCCGGGTGCGCGGCACCGCAGACCTGCCGTCGCAGGTCTGCGAGTTCCCGTATCTGAATCCGGTCACCGGGCCGTTCCACGTCGAGGGGGCCGAGCCCGGCGACACCCTGGCCCTCCACTTCGTCTCCATCGAGCCGGCCCGCGACTGGGCGGTCTCCACGACGTTCCCGCACTTCGGCGCGCTGACCTCCACGCACACCACCGCGACGCTCCAGCCGCCGCTGGAGGAGGCCGTGTGGATGTACGAGGTGGACGCCGAACGGCGGACCGTGCGCTACCGCTCGCGGCGCGGCGACTTCGCCGTCGAGATGCCGCTCGACCCGATGCACGGGACCGTGGGCGTCGCCCCGGCCGCCGCCGAGGCGCGGATGACCATCACCCCGGACGCCCACGGCGGCAACATGGACACCCCCGAGCTGCGCGCCGGGGTCACCGTCTACCTGGGCGTCAACGTGCCGGGCGCGCTGTTCGCGATCGGCGACGGCCACTGCCGCCAGGGCCACGGCGAGGTCTGCGGCACCGCCGTCGAGGCGGCGATGAACACGGTCGTCGCCGTCGAACTGATCAAGGGCGTCGCCACCCCGTGGCCGCGGCTCGAGGACGACCGCCACATCATGTCGACCGGTTCGGCCCGGCCGCTGGAGGACGCCTACCGGATCAGCCAGCACGACCTCGTCACCTGGACGGCCTCCCTCACCGGGCTCGACGAGCTGGACGCCTACCAGCTCGTCAGCCAGGGCGGCGAGGCCCCGGTCGGCAACGTCTGCGACACCAACTACACGATGGTGGCCAAGCTGCCCAAGGCGTACCTGGGCGACCCGGACGTGTACGGCTCCGCGCACGCCCGCCTGCGCGCCCTCGGCGAGGAGTATCTCTCCACCCGCTGAGGCCCGACCGGCCGTCGTGGCCGGAGCTGTGAAAGTTTCAACGTGCCGGAGCGGGTGGGCCGTCCGCCAACTCCTCGTGCGAAATCTCCTCACGTTGCCCGTTGACACCTGTGAGGTCCGCTCCTACCTTTAGGGTGTTCGCGAACATGTATGACGTTCACATGTGTGAACTACATCGTCTCGCAGACGAGGAGCGAACGTGAGTCTGGAAAGAAGACGGGCGGGCAGCATGCTCGCCCTGACGGCGGCGGCGGCCGTCGCGCTGGCGGGAGGCGTCGCCGGCGCGACGTCCGCGGCCGCGGCCCCGTCGTCGGGTTCCTTCACCGTGGTCAACGGCGGCAGCGGTCTGTGCCTGGCCGCGCCGAGCGCCTCGGCGGGGACCCAGCTCGTCCAGCGGGCGTGCGACGGCAGCGCCGGCCAGGTCTGGATCCTGGCCTCGACGAGCGGCGGGGTGACCCTCAAGGCCGGGAGCGGCGGGCTGTGCGCCGGGGTGCGGGACGCCGGCACCTCGGTCGGCAAGGCGGTGGAGCTGCAGAGCTGCAGCGGCGCGTCCTCCCAGGCCTGGACGCTCACCGAGTCGGGCGCGAGGTATCGCGTCGTCAACGTCAACAGTGGCAAGTGCCTGAACGTCAAGGACAGCTCCACGAGCGCCGGGGCGCTCGTGCAGCAGAACTCCTGCGACTCGGTCACCAGCAAGCAGTGGTCGCTCAACCCCGCGGGCTCCACGCCGAGCCCCACGCCCACGCGCACCCCCACGCCGTCCCCGACACCGTCCTCGACGCCCTCACCGACTCCCTCACCGACTCCGCCGCCGGGGGGCGCGCTGTACGTCGCGCCGAACGGCAGGGACGGTGCGGCGGGGACGCAGTCGGACCCGACGACTCTCACCTCGGCGATCACCCGCGTCACGTCGGGCGGGACGATCTACCTGCGCGGCGGCACCTACAACCTCTCGCAGACGGTCGTCATCGCACCGGGCAACAACGGCACGGCGAGCGCACGCAAGACCCTGTCCGCCTACCCCGGAGAGACTCCGGTGCTGAACTTCTCGGCGCAGAGCGAGGACCCGGCCAACCGCGGGCTCGCCGTGAACGGGTCGTACTGGCACGTCTACGGCCTCGTCGTCGAGCGCGCCGGTGACAACGGGATCTTCGTCGGCGGCAGCGACAACATCATCGAGCGCACGGTGACGCGGTTCAACCGCGACACCGGGCTGCAACTGTCGCGGATCGCCTCCGACACTCCGCGCGACCAGTGGCCGTCGAACAACCTCATCCTCAGTGCGGAGTCGCACGACAACGCCGACTCCGACGGCGAGGACGCCGACGGGTTCGCGGCGAAGCTCACCGTCGGCTCCGGCAACGTCTTCCGCTACGCGGTGTCGCACAACAACATCGACGACGGCTGGGACCTCTACACCAAGACGGACACCGGTCCCATCGGCCCGGTGACCATCGAGGACTCCCTGTCGTACAACAACGGCACCCTCACGGACGGCAGCCAGGCCGGCAACGGCGACCGCAACGGCTACAAGCTCGGCGGAGAGGACATCCCGGTCAACCACATCATCAGGCGCAATATCGCCTACCACAACGGCAAGCACGGGTTCACCTACAACCGCAACCTCGGCACGATGTCGATCTCGGACAACGTCGGCATCGACAACACCCAGCGCAACTTCTCGTTCGACGGCGGCACCTCGGTGTTCCGGAACAACACCTCGTGCCGTAGCGGCAGCGGGTCAAACGACAAGATCGTCGGCAACGCCGACAGCTCCAACCAGTTCTGGTCGGGTTCGAACGGGTCCCGGTGCTCCTCCTACACCGGCGCCCTGGGCTGGTCGTACGCCTCGGACGGCCGCCTCGTGGTGACCTTCGGCGGCAGGCCGGTGACGCCGTAACAGACGGGCATGAGAGCGTCCGGGCCGCCCGTTCACAGCCAGCCGTTGTGGCGGGCGACCCGGACGGCCTCCATGCGGTTGCGGGTGCCGGTCTTGGTGATGCACGCCGACAGGTGGTTGCGTACGGTGCTCTCCGACAGGTAGAGGCGGCGGGAGATGTCGGCGGCGGTGGAGCCGTCGGCGGCGGCGGCGAGCACCTCGCGCTCGCGCGGCGTCAGCGGGTTCGGCCCGGCGCTCAGGGCGGCCGTGGCCAGGGCGGGGTCGACCACGACCTCGCCCGCGAGCACGCGCCTGATCGCCTGTGCGAGTTCGCCGACGGGCCGGTCCTTGACCACGAAGCCGCGCGCGCCCGCGTCCAGCGCCCGGCGCAGGTAACCGGGCCGCCCGAACGTCGTGACGATGACCACCACGCACTCCGGGAGGGCGGCCCGCAGGTCCGCGGTCGCGTCGAGCCCGCTGCCGCCGGGCATCTCGATGTCGAGCAGGGCCACGTCGGGCCTGGCCCGCAGTGCGGCGGGAACGACCTCGCCCGCCGACGCGACCTGCGCGACGACCTCGAAGTCGTCCTCCAGGTCGAGCAGCACGGTGAGCGCGTCGCGCATCATCGTCTGGTCCTCGGCGATCAGCACGCGGGTCACAGGCCGTCCTTCCGATCGTCGTCGTCCACGCCCGCGTGCGGGATCTCGGCCGTGAGGACGAACCCCCGCGGCAGGCGGGAGGCGGTCAGCCGCCCGCCCGCGGCGGCCAGGCGCTCGCGCAGCCCGCGCAGGCCGCTGCCGTCCTCCTCGCCGACGGCACCGCCTGTGCCGTCGTCGCTGATCTCGACCAGCACCGGGTCGCGGTCGCGGCGCAGCGTGATGACGCAGCGCCGGGCGCCGGAGTGCCGCACGACGTTCGTGATCCCCTCCCGGACGACCCAGCTCAGCAGCATGTCGGTCTCCCGCGTCAGCGCGGGCCCCGACTCCTTCACCACGCAGTCGACGCCGGCCGTGGCCAGGGCCGCCCGGGCGCTGTCGAGTTCGAAGGCGAGGCTCGCGTCCCGGTAACCCGTGACCGCCTCGCGCACCTCGGTCAGCGCCTGCCGCCCGATGGCCTCGATGTCCGCGGCGTGCCGCACGGCTGCGTCCGTGTCGCGCGGGGCGAGCCGGCGTACGGCCTCGGCCTTGACGACCACCATCGAGAGCGTGTGCCCGAGCAGGTCGTGCAGGTCGCGCGAGAAGCGCAGGCGCTCGGCCGAGACGGCGGCGACGGCCAGCTTCTCCCTGGTCCGGCGGAGTTCCTCGATCACCTCGGCCATCCGGCGGAAGCCGTACGTGGTGATCCCGGCGAACAGGGTGGTCAGGGCGGTGCCCCACAGGGCGTCGCCGAACGACCTGCCGCCCACGGGGACGATCGCGGCGAGCGCGGCCGTGACGGCGACGAGCGGGGGCGCCGCGCGGACCGGGAGCACGATCGCCACGGCCACGGCGAGCAGGGAGAACAGCGTCTGCCATCCGTCCGTTCTGTAGACCAGGGCCGCCGTGAGCGTGATCGCCGCGAGCAGCGCGACGAACGCCACCGGCAGGGGTCGTACGCCAGGGCCGGAGCGGGCGCCGGTCACCACGGCTCCCGCGAACGAGACCCCCGCCGCGGCCACCAGGCTCCAGGCGGGCCAGGCCGGCACGGCCGACGCCGCGGCGGCGGCCGGCGCCAGCAGCAGGAGGACGGTCAGCCCCAGCGCCGACGCGAGCAGCCGGGCCGGAAGCCACGACGGCAGGCGCGGCCGGAAACGGCCCGGCCGGGCGGCATCGGGCTCGCACCCGTCCGCCCACGTCCGCTCCGCCGCCTCTGCCATGGCCGTCATTATCGTCGGCTTCCGGCCGGGACGGGCAGGGCGGGATGTCACCTCGCGGGCAGTACGAATCACCCGGGTCTTCGGTCCCACGGAGCCGGGACCTCCGCACCTGGAGAGGTCTCCGAGGCCGCAGCAGCCTGACGTGGGGGGTGCCTGCGATGAGACGCTGCAACGAGGAGGTCGCCGGGCTGCTGCAGGAGTACGCCGACCTGATCGCGATCACCGGGGGCGACGCGTTCAAGGTCAGGGTCTACGAGAAGGCGGCCCGGTCGGTCGGCGGGTACGGCCGGGAAATCGACGATATGGACGTGGCGGCCCTGCGGGCGATCCCGAACGTCGGCGCGTCGATCGCCGCGAAGATCGACGAATACCTGCGGACCGGGTCGATTCACCAGCTGGAGGAGCTGCGGACGAAGATCCCCGCCGGGGTCCGCCTGCTGACCACGATTCCCACGCTCGGGCCGAAGAAGGCCATGGTCCTGTACCACGAGCGGGGCGTCGACTCGATCGAGAAGCTGGAGGACGCCATCCACGCCGGGGTCCTGGAGGGGCTGCACGGGTTCGGAGCGAAGACCGAGGAGAACCTGCTCCACGGCATCGAGGTGATGCGCAAGACCGGCAGCCGGGTGCACATCGGGATCGCGATGGCGGTCGCCGAGGAGGTCGTCTCCGCGCTGTCGGCCGTGCCGGGCTGCGAACGGTGCGCGTACGCCGGGTCGCTGCGGCGGATGAAGGACACGATCGGCGACGTCGACGTCCTGGCCACGGCCGACGACTCTGCCGCCCTGATGGCGGCCTTCACCACGCTGCCGTACGTCACCGAGGTGATCGCGCACGGCGAGACGAAGAGCTCGGTCCGCACGGACGCGGGGCTCCAGGTCGACCTGCGGGTGGTGCCGCGGGACTCCTGGGGGGCGGCGCTGCAGTACTTCACCGGATCCAAGGCGCACAACATCCGCACCCGGGAGATCGCCGTGCACCGGAAGCTGAAGCTGTCGGAGTACGGCGTGTTCGACGTGGCGACCGGCGAGAAGATCACTTCTGCGGACGAGGCGGAGGTGTACGGCATGCTCGGCCTGCCCTGGATCGAGCCGACGCTGCGCGAGGACACCGGGGAGATCGAGGCCGCGCTGGGCGGGGGGCTGCCCAGGGTGGTGACCCTGGCCGACATCCGCGGCGACCTGCACACGCACACCGACCTGACCGACGGGCTCGCGCCGCTGGAGGAGATGGTCGAGGCGGCCGCGGCGCGCGGCTACGACTACTACGCGGTGACCGACCACGCGCCCAACCTCTACATGCAGCGGATGACCGACGAGAAGGCGCTGGACCAGCGCGAGCGGCTCCGCCGCCTCGGCGCCGCCCGCCCCGGCATGACGCTGCTGCACGGGTGCGAGCTCAACATCGACCCGGAGGGCGAGGTCGACTGGCCGCCGGAGTTCCTGGCCGGGTTCGACCTGTGCGTGGCCTCGGTGCACTCGCACTTCACCCAGTCGCCCGAGGAGATGACCCGGCGGCTGATCCGGGCCTGCGAGAACCCGTACGTGAAGATCATCGGTCATCCGACGGCGCGGGTCGCCGGCAGGCGGGAGCCGGTGGACGCCGACTGGCCGAGGGTGTTCGACGCCTGCGTCCGCACCGGGACGGCGCTGGAGATCGACTCCTTCCCCGACCGGCTCGACCTGCCCTCGGGCCTCGTCCGGCGGGCCGCCGACCGGGGCGTGCTGTTCTCGATCGACAGCGACGCGCACGCCGTGCCGCACCTCGACGTCATGCGGTACGGCGTCGGCACCGCGCAGCGCGGCTGGCTCACGCCCGACCGGGTAATCAACACGTGGCCACTCGACCGGCTGCGGGAGTTCCTCCGCCCGGGATGAAAGGGGGTTTCATGCTGACGATCGGCCGGCGGCCGCTGCCCGTGGTGGGCCGCGCCCGGATGTACGTGTGCGGGATCACGCCCTACGACACGACCCATCTCGGTCATGCCAGGACGTTCGTGTGGGCCGACGTGGCGGCGCGGGTGCTGCGGCACGCCGGCGTGCCCGTCGAGGTGTGCCGCAACGTCACCGACGTGGACGACGTGCTCACCTCGGCCGCCCGCCGGGCCGGCAGCCCGTACGACAGCTTCGCCGCCGTGCAGCAGTTCTACTTCGACCGGGACATGGCCGCGTTGCACGTGCACCCGGTGACGTACGAGCCGCGGGCGCACACCTATGTGCCGCAGGTCGTGGCGCTCGCCCGCGCCCTGCTGGAGCTGGGCCACGCGTACGAGCGGGACGGCGCGGTGTACTTCCGGGGCGCGGGCGTGCGGGAGCGGGCCGGGATCGGCGCCGAGGAGGCGGCCCGCCTGCTGGCCGAGTTCGGCGACCATCCCGCTTCCGGTGGGGGCGATCCGCGCAGGGACGACCCGGCGGACGTGGCGATCTGGCGGCCGTCGGCGAAGGGGGAGCCGGGCTGGCCGAGCGAGTGGGGCGACGGGCGGCCGGGCTGGCACGCCGAGTGCGCCGCCATGGCGCTGACGACGTACGGGCCGGCCCTCGACCTGCACGCGGGCGGCGCCGACCTGCGCTTCCCGCACCACGCGTACGAGGCCGCGATGGCCGAGGCGGTGACCGGGGTGCGGCCGTTCGCCCGCGCCTGGCTGCACGTGGGGGTGGTCCGCGTGGACGGCGCCAAGATGGCCAAGTCGGCGGGCAACCTCGTCTTCACCGCCGACCTGCTGCGGCACCACCCCGTCGGCGCGGTGCGCCTGCTGCTGCTCGACCACCCGTGGGCGGCCGACTGGGACTACCGTCCCGGCGGCCTGGAGGAGGCCGCGGCCCGCCTGGAGCGCCTGCATGCGGCCGCCGGGCGGCCCGCGGCCTCGGCGGCGGGCGAGCGGGCGGCGGTGCGCGCGCTGCTGGACGACCTGGACGTCGCGACCGCCCTGGCGATCGCCGAGGAGGAGGGCGGGCAGGCCGCCCGCACGGTCATCGCGGTGCTCGCCCTCGGCTGAGGGCGGCTGAGAGATCACGCGGCGGCGGCCCGGGAGTCGTACTCGTCGAGCACGGCCACCACGTCCCGCCCGGCCGCGGCCAGGATCGAGGCGGCGATGGACGCGCGATAGCCCGTCGCGCAGTGCGTCCACACCTCGCCGCCCGGCACCTCGTCCAGCCGCGCGGGCAGTTCGTGCAGCGGGATGTGGACCGCGCCGGGGACGTGCGACTCGCGCCACTCCACGTCGCGGCGCACGTCCAGGACCACGATCGGGCGGTGGCGGCGCACGGCGGCCAGGTCGGCGAACGTCGCCGTCGGCATGGACGCGGGCTTGTCGTCGCCGGTCCACTCGGCGGGCCCTCCGGTGGCGACCGCGGCCGGTCGGTCGATGCCGATCCGCGCCAGTTCGCGCTGGGCCCGCGCGATGTCCCCGGGCGTCTCCCCGAGCAGGGTCACCGGCGTCCCCCAGGGAATCAGCCAGCCCAGGTAGACGGCGAGGTTCCCGTCCAGCCCGAAGTTGAGCGTTCCCGCCAGGTGGCCCGCCGCGAACGCCGTACGGGACCGCAGGTCCACCACCCACTCGCCGGCCCGGAGGCGGCGGTGCAGTTCGGCGGCGTCCGCGCGGCGCGGCGCGGACAGGTCGGGCGCGTCCGGCCCAGCCTGGTTGAGCGGCGCCATGTGCGCGTAGTACGCCGGGTAGACGTCCAGCCCGGCCAGCAGCGACTCCACGTACTCGTCCTCGCTCCGGGTCAGCACCGGGTTGACCCGCCGCTCCCGGCCGATCGTCGACTCGGTGACCTCCGACTGGGTGGCCGAGCAGAAGCTGCCGAACCCGTGGGTGGGGAGGACGTCCGTCTCGGCCGGGAGTTCGCGGGCCAGCCGGTGCGCCGAGGCGTACTGGGCGCGCACCAGAGTGCCGGTGTGCTCGGGGCCGAGCAGGTCGGGCCGCCCGGTCGTGCCGAGCAGCAGCGAGCCCCCGGTGAAGACGGCGGGCGGCCGATCCGGGGACTCCAGCACGTACGACAGGTGGGTGAAGGTATGGCCGGGGGTGGCGACGGCGCGCAGACGCGTGCGCGGGCCGACCTCGACCACGTCCCCGTCCTCGACGGGGCTGCGGTCGAACGCCACGGGGTCGGCCGCGTTGACGTGGTAGTCCGCGCCGGTGGCCGAGGCGAGGGCGGGCCCGCCGGTCACGTAGTCGTTGTGCACGTGGGTCTCGAAGACGTGGCGGATCTCGACGCCGCGCCGCTCGGCCAGGCGGAGCAGCCGGTCGATGTCCCGCTGCGGGTCCACCACGAAGGCGACCTCCCCGTCGGCGACGAGGTAGCTGCGGTCGCCCAGGGAGGGGGTCTCGACAGGGATGATTTCGATCATTCAGGTCCCTCCTCGGCTCGTGAGGCACCCGTACCCGGGGAGAAGATCTTCACCTCCTCCCGGGTCGGCGGGACCGCGCCGGCGCGGGTGCAGACGATCGCGGCGGCGGCGCAGCCGCGCCGCAGCGCCTCCGCCACGCGCTCCGTGCTCAATGGAGCGCCGTCGAGCGCGTCGAGGCAGGCGGCGGTGAAGGTGTCGCCCGCGCCGACCGTGTCCACGACCTCGACCGCCGGGGCCGGGCAAGAGATCACCTCGTCGCCCAGGACGGCCGTCGCGCCGTCGCCGCCCCGGGTGACCACCACGAGCCGCTCATGTGCCCGTGCCCACCGCCGGGCGACCTCGATGTACGGCTCGCCCGGGTAGAGCCAGTCGAGGTCCTCGGCGCTCACCTTGACCAGGCGCGCGAGCCGTACGCACTCCTCGACGTGGGCCAGGGCGCGTGCTCGGTCGCCGACGAGGGACGGCCGGATGTTCGGGTCGTAGGACACGGTGATCCCCGCCTCGGCGGCGGCCCGCATCACCTCCCGCACGTGCGCGGCGCCCGGCCCGGCGAGCACGGCCAGGGAGCCGGTGTGCAGGCAGGTCACCCCGTCGAGCGCGACCGGTGCCGAGAAGGTCCAGTCGAAGCGGAAGTCGTAGGAGGCCGAGCCGTCCGCGCCGACCCGGGCGAAGGCCAGGCCGGTCGCCGCCGCCGGGGCGAGGTCGCCGGTCCCGATCCCGTGGCGGGTCAGGTGGTCGCGCAGCAGGCCGCCGAAGAAGTCGTCGCCGGTCTCCCCGGCGAACCGCACCGTGCGGCCAAGCGCGGCCAGCGCCACCGCGACGTTGAGCGGGCTGCCGCCGGGCACCGCGGTGAAGGTCCACGATCCCGGCGTGCCGATCAGGTCGACCAGGCTCTCGCCGACCACCAGGAACGTCATGCGGCATCCTCACCCGGGTTCTCCGCCAGCACCCGCTGGGCGACGGCGAACGCGGCGTTGGCCGCGGGCACCCCGCAGTAGATCGCGGTCTGCAGCAGCACCTCCTTGATCTCGTCGGTCGTGAGCCCGTTGCGCCGCGCGGCCCGCACGTGCATGGCCAGCTCCTCCAACTGCCCGCGCGCCACCAGTGCGGTGAGCGTGATGCAGCTGCGGGTGCGTCGGTCCAGCCCGGGCCGGGTCCAGATCTCACCCCAGGCATACCGGGTGATCAGGTCCTGGAAGTCCGCGGTGAACTCGGTGGTCCGCGCCTGCGCCCGGTCCACGTGCGCGTCGCCCAGCACCTCGCGGCGCACCCGCATGCCGTCCTCGTAGCTCATGCCGTCCTCCAGCGGGTGGTCAGATGCCGCCTGATCGCCTCGTTCACGACGTCCGGGCGTTCGGCGGTGGCCAGGTGGGCGGCCCCCGGTACGACCAGCGACTCGGCCTCCGGGATGTCCCGGGCGAGGACCTCGGCGTGCTCGGGCGGGGTCGCCGGGTCCTCGGCTCCGGCGATCACCAGCGCGGGCGCGCGGACGTCGCCGAGCCGGTCACGGACGTCGAAGACCGCAAGGGCCTCGCAGCACGCGGCGTACCCCTCGGGGTCGGCGCCGCGGAGCATGTCCAGGTAGCGCTCGGCGTCGGGGAAGCCCGCCGTGAACCACCGTCTCCTCGTCGCCTCGGCCAGGGGTTTCGTGCCCTCGGCGCGGACCAGCGCGGCGCGTTCGTGCCAGCTCTCCGCGGTGCCGAACCGGGCGGAGGTGCAGCACAGGACCAGGCTCGCGACCCGGTCCGGTGCGATCAGCGCCAGCGTGGTCCCGACGGCCCCGCCCAGCGACACCCCCGCGTACGCCACGGTTCCCACGGCGTGACGGTCGAGCAGCGCCAGCACCCCGGCGGCGAGGTCGTCCACCGTCGGACCACGCGTGAAGCCGGATGCGGCCGGCGACCCGCCGTGGCCGGGCAGGTCGTAGCGGAGCACCCGCCAGGTGCGCGTGAGCGCGGGAAGCTGCGGCTCCCACAGGTCGAGCGTCGTGCCCAGCGAGGGCCCCAGCACGACGACCGGCGCGTCCGGCGGTCCGTCGAATCGGTGGTGCAGGATCATGATGCCTTTCCCTGGTGGTGCTGCAGGGCCCGGTCCACGAGAACGGACGCGGACCCGACGCCGGGGTCCTCCCCGTGTTCGGCCAGCACGGCGAGCAGGTGATCGAGATTGTGCCGCATGCGCTCGGGGAACACCTCCAGCCCCTCGGCCAGCTCGGCGGCCGTCTCGGCCGCGCCGCCGGCCAGGCGCAGGCACTCGCGCAGCGGCTGCCACTCGGCGTGCCAGCTCCCCGCGGGCCGCTCGTGCTCGGCCATTTGTGAGGCGAGCAGGATCTGCGCGAGCGCGGGCGCCTGCAGCGCCGCCGATCTGATCATCGTGGCGAGCACCGGGTTGCGCTTGTGCGCCATCGCCGACGAGCCGCCCCGGCCCGGCGCGGCGGGCTCGGCGACCTCGCCCACCTCGCTCTGCGCCAGCAGGATCACGTCGGTGGCGAGCTTGCCCAGCGCGCCCGTCACGGCGGCGAGCGCGCAGGCCAGGTCGGTCACGGGCGTGCGCAGCGTGTGCCAGGGCAGCACCGGCTCGGCCAGCCCGGTCTCGGCCGCGAACAGCGGCAGCAGGTCGAGGGCCCGCTCGCCGTACCCGGCCATGGTGCCGGCCGCGCCGCCGAGCTGGACCGGCAGCCGCACCGCCGCGAGGCGGTCGCGCCCGTCCCGGCAGCCGACCAGCCACCCGGCGGCCTTCAGCCCGAACGTGGTGGGCACGGCCTGCTGCCCGAGCGTACGGCCCGCCATCGGGGTGTCCCGGTGCTCACCGGCCAGCCGGGCCAGCGCGGCGAGCACCCGGCCGAGGTCGCGCAGGATCGTCTCGCGGGCCCGCGCGGCGACCAGCATCGCCGCCGTGTCGAGGATGTCCTGGCTGGTCGCGCCGTGGTGCACCCAGGACCCCGCCTCGCCGGCCGCGGCCCGCAGATCCTTGACGAGCGGCACGACCGGGTTGCCCGCGTCCCTGGCACGGCGGGCGAGATCGGCGGCGTCGTAGCGGTCCTCCCCGCTCGACAGCGCTCCGGCCGCCTCGGCGATCGCGGCGACGGCCCGCTCAGGGACGACGCCGAGGCGGGCCTGCGCCCGCGCGAGGCACACCTCCGCCTCCAGCATCGCCCGCAGCCAGGCGTCGTCGGCCGTGACCGCCTCCACCTCCGTGCCCGCCCACACCGGGGACAGCAGGCCGCGATCAGAACCCGCGTCAGAACTCAAGGAAGACCGTCTCCTCCTCGCCCTGCAGCCGTACGTCGAACCGGTAGACGTCGTGCCCCTCCGGGCGGGCCAGCAACGTCGCGCGGCGGGCCGGGTCGAGGGAGTCGAGCAGGGGGTCGGGCGCGTCGGCGAGGTAGACACGGGTCCGCACCGGCTTGAGCAGGCCCCGCGCGAACACCAGCAGCGCGGCGTACGGACGGGACGGCGGCGCGAGGCGGAACCGGTAGGAGCCGTCGGGCGCGGTGCCGCACCGCCCGAAGCCGGAGACACCGCTGCCTCCGGAGACACCGGCGCCTCCGCGGCCCAGGGCGGCCCGATCGCCGGGTTCCCCGGTCCAGAGCTCCAGCAGGGCGTCGGGCACCGGCTCGCCGGCTCCGTCGAGGACCCGGCCGGTGATCGTCACGGCCCCCGGATGGCCCTCGGGGACGAGCTCCCAGTCTCCCGCGTACGGCAGGGCGAACCCGAAGAACGGGCCGACGGTCTGCGAAGGGGTGGTCACGCGTCCTCCATCGGGGTACGGCCGAGCACCACGTCCCACCGGTAGCCGAGCGCCCACTCCGGCTCGGTGATGTCCAGGTCGAACGTGGAGACGAGCCGCTCGCGGGCGGCCGGGTCGGGGATGGACTGGAAGATCGGGTCGAAGGCGAACAGCGGGTCGCCGGGGAAGTACATCTGCGTCACCAGGCGCTGGGTGAACGCCGTACCGAAGATCGAGAAGTGGATGTGCGCGGGCCGCCAGGCGTTCGGGTGGTTGCGCCAGGGATAGGCCCCCGGCTTGATCGTGACGAATCGGTAGCGGCCCTCGTCGTCGGTCAGGCACCGGCCGGCGCCCGTGAAGTTGGGGTCGAGCGGCGCCGGATGCTGGTCGCGCTGGTGGGCGTACCGGCCGGCGGAGTTGGCCTGCCAGATCTCCACCAGCGTGTCCGGCACCGGCCGGCCCGACGCGTCGAGGATCCGCCCGGTGACGATGATGCGCTCGCCGAGCGGCTCGCCCGCGTGGCCCGCGGTCAGGTCGGCGTCGAGCGGGTCCACCTCGTCGCGGCCGAAGACCGGGCCGGTCAGCTCGGCCGCCTCCGGGTCCTCCTTCATCTCCAGCGGCGGCCGGGACGGCGCCCGCAGGACCGTGCTGGCGTAGTCAGGGTAGAGGTAGGGCGGGTGTGTCACGATGTCTCCTCTTCGTAGGGCAGGCCTACGTAGTTCTCCGCCAGCGTCGTCCCGGCCGCCTCTGAGGACGTCACGTAGTCGAGGTAGGAGGTCTGCAGCCGCCGGGCGTAGGCGTCGTCGGACTCGAACGTGTGCAGCAGCGTCGTCATCCACCACGAGAAGTGCTGCGCCCGCCACACCCGGGGCAGGCAGGCCCGCGAGTAGCCGTCCAGCGCCTCCGTCGAGCCGTCGGCGAAGAAGCGGGCCAGCGCCTCGGTCAGCACCCGCACGTCGGCCACCGCCAGGTTGAGCCCCTTCGCGCCGGTCGGCGGCACGATGTGGGCCGCGTCCCCGGCCAGGAACAGCCGGCCGTGCTGCATGGGCTCGGCCACGAAGCCGCGCATCGGGGTGATCCCTCTTTCGACGATGTCGCCGGTCGCGAGGGTGAAGCCGGGCACGGTCTCCAGCCGGGCCCGCAGCTCGGCCCAGATCCGCTCGTCGGGCCACGCTTCGAGGTCCTCGTCGGGCGCCACCTGGAGGTAGAAGCGGCTGATCTCCGGGGAGCGCATGCTGTGCAGCGCGAAGCCGCGCTCGGTTCGCGCGTAGATCAGCTCTTCCGACGACGGCTTGACCCTGGCGAGGATGCCGAGCCAGGCGAAGGGGTAGTCGCGGCGATACTCGGTCAGCACGCCCTCGGGGATCGACGCCCGGGACACGCCGTGGAAGCCGTCGCACCCCGCGATCACGTCGCAGTCCAGCCGCTCGCCCCCGAAAGTGAGGTACGGCCGGTCGGTGTCGATGTCGTGCAGGGCCACGTCGTCCACCTCGAAGCGGACGTCGCCCCCGGCCGCCAGCCGGGCGGCGATCAGGTCCTTGACCACCTCCTGCTGGCCGTACACGGTGATGGACCGGCCGGGCACCAGCCGCTCGAAGGCGATCCGGTGGCCCGCTCCGCCGTACCGCAGCTCGATGCCGTGGTGGGGCAGGCCCTCCCGCTTCAGCCGCTCGCCCACGCCCGCCTCGACGAGCGTGTCCACCGTGCCCTGTTCGAGCACCCCCGCCCGCACCCGCCGCTCGACGTACTCCCTGCTGCGGCGTTCGAGCACGACGGACTCGATCCCGCGCAGATGGAGCAGATGGGAGAGCAGCAGGCCGGCCGGTCCGGCCCCGATGATCCCGACCTGAGTTCGCATGGCTCAAGCATCGGGAGCATCCGCCGTCCCGCGTAGGCTTTGCTTCTACTGAGTGGAAGAAGGAGTCACATGGCCGGTGGCGCGCGCGACCTGGGGCGTTCCGTGACGTCCCGGGTACTGGCCATCCTCGGCGCCTTCGACGCCCATCATCCGCGGCTCACGCTGACGGAGATCGCCGGGCGGACCGGCATGGCGCTCAGCACCGTCCACCGGCTCGTCGCAGAGCTGGAGGAGTGGCGCGCCCTGCGCCGCGGCGCCGACGGGCGCTACCAGATCGGCCGCCGCCTGTGGGAGCTGGGACAGCTCGCCCCCGACCCCCTGCAGGAGGTCGCGCACCCCTGGCTGCAGGAGCTGTTCGGCGGCACCGGCGAGAACGTCCACCTGGCGGTGCGCGACGGGGTCGAGGTGCTCTACGTGGACAAGGTGTACGGCAAGCGGGCCGTGCCGATCGTCTCGCGTACCGGCTCGCGCCTGCCCATGCATCCGACCGGCGTCGGCAAGGCGCTGCTCGCCTTCGAGCCGGCCTGGTTCGTCACGTCCTACCTGTCCCGTCCGCTGGAGCGGCCGACCCCGCACACCATCACCGAGCCGGGCCGGCTGGCCCGCGAGCTGGCCCAGGTGCGCGCCCAGGGGTACGCCACGACCCACGAGGAGATGACGCTCGGCTCCTGCTCGGCCGCCGCGCCGGTGCTGGTCGGGGACCGGCCCGTCGCGGCCGTCGGCATCGTGGTGTCCTCGCGGCGGGTGCGCGAACTGCCCCGCCTGGTCGATCCGCTGCTGGCGGTCGCGGCCCGCATCGCCGGCGACTACCGGGCCGCCGTGGCCGGTCCCCCGAAATCGATCAACGTTCGTTAAGATCGGCGGCGAACGTGAGAAAAGGGGATCGCGGGTGGGCCGGGACGAGGAAGCGCTGAAGGCCATCGACTTCTCCACGCCGAGTGTGGCGCGGATCTACGACTGGTGGCTGGGCGGCAAGGACAACTTCGCGGTGGACAGGGCCGCCGCCGAGAAGCTGCTCGAGCTGGTCGGCTCCGACGGCCGCCTCGTGATCAGGCAGAACCGGGAGTTCCTCGGCCGCGCCGTCCGCTTCCTCAGCGAGGCGGGCATCCGGCAGTTCCTCGACCTCGGCACCGGTATCCCCACGCAGGGCAACGTCCACGAGGTCGCCCACGAGGTCGATCCCGAGGCGACCGTCGTCTACGTCGACAACGACCCCATCGTCGCCGCGCACGGCCGGGCGCTGCTCACCGGCAGCGGCCGTACGGGCGTGGTGCAGGCCGACATGCGCGACCCGGACAAGATCGTCGAAAGCCCGATCACGAAGGAACTGATCGACTTCAGCAAGCCCGTGGCCGTGCTGTTCGTCGCGGTGCTGCACTTCGTGGACGACGACGACGCCGAGCGGGTCGTGGCCTACTTCCGCGAGCGCATGGCCCCCGGCAGCTACCTCGTCATCTCCCACGGCACCCAGGGCCGCCTGAGCGAGGACACGATCACCGAGACCCGGGCGGTGTACGAGAAGTCCACGGCCGCGCTCCGCGACCGCACGCCGGAGCACATCGCCCGGTTCTTCACCGGGTTCGAGCTGGTCGAGCCGGGGCTGGTCGACGTGGCCGACTGGCGCAACGACAGCGACTTCGTCGAGCACAGCAAGGGCGGCTACGTCCTCGGCGGCGTCGGCCGGCTGGCCTGAGCGGCCTGGCGGACCTCGAACGTGACCTGCGGCGGCACCCGCAGCGTGGCGCAGACGGCGCAGTGCTCCAGGACCGACAGGAGTGAGGCGCGCAGGCCCGCGGGCAGGCCGGGGGCGTCCACCGACAGCTCGATGGAGTCGATCCGCCCCGGACAGACGCCCAGGCCGTACCGCGCGGTCACGCCCACCCCGGCGGGCAGCTGACGGTGGCGCAGGTAGCGTTCCGCGCAGCAGGCGACGCCCGCGGCCACGCTGCCCACGAACAGCTCGGCCGGAGTGGGGCCGGTGTCGCTCCCGCCGACGTCCGCGGGCTGGTCGGTGCGGATCACGTGGCGTCCGATCCGGACGTCGAACCGGTCGGCTCCGTGCCAGGCGACCCGGATGACACCGTCACGCGGCTCACTCATGGCGCACCCCCGCGTCCGATTCGGCTCTATCCGAGTATGTCCGTGGCGGGCGGTGGGTGGGCGCATACGGACCGTAAGAAGCCGGTCGCGACCTGGCAAAGAGCAGGAGCCCGGAGTGCCCCGGTTTGCGACACTCCAACTGTGGGGGCCGACGGGGGAGCGGACCATGATCCCGCAGACGCACCTGGACGGGCTGCTGGCCGAGCTGCACACGAGGTTGCAGGCGGTCCTGTCGACGCGTGACCGTGTGCACGCGTTGCTGGAGGCGGTCGTCTCGGTGGGCGGGGACCTCGATCTGGAGACCGTGCTGCGCCGGATCGTGGAGACCGCCGCCGCGCTGGTCGACGCCCGATACGGCGCGCTCGGCGTGATCGGGGAGGACGACACCCTCGCCCGCTTCATCCCCGTGGGGCTGAGCGAGGAGGAGATCGCCGGCATCGAGCACTGGCCCCACGGCCTGGGCCTGCTCGGGCTGCTGATCAAGGAACCCCGGCCGCTGCGGCTGGCTCGCATCCGCGACCACCCCGAGTCGTACGGCTTCCCGCCCGGCCACCCCCCGATGACCGCCTTCCTCGGCGTGCCCGTACGCGTCCGGGGCGAGCTGTTCGGCAACCTCTACCTGACGGAGAAGCGCGGGGGAGGGGAGTTCGACGCGGACGACGAGGCGATCGTCGTGGCCCTCGCCAGCGCCGCCGGGGTGGCGATCGAGAACGCCCGCCTGTACGAGGACACCCGCCGCAGGGAGACCTGGCTGCAGGCGTCCGCGGAGATCACGAGGAGCCTGCTGTCCGGCGCCGAGACCCCGCGGGTGCTGACGCTGATCGCCCGCCGCGCCCGGCAGATGGCCGGCGCCGACGTGGTGGCGATCCTGCTGCCGGAGGACGACGGCCGGACGCTGCGGGTCGCGATCGCGGACGGCGTGCCCGGCTCGGCCCGGGTGCGGCGGCTGCCCGTCGAGGGCTCGCTGGCCGGGCAGGCGTTCGTCCACGCGGAGCCCCGCGTGGTCACCGACCTGGGCGACACCGACCTCCTCACGGCGGTCGGAGAGACGGGAGCGGTGTGCGCCGTGCCGCTGGGGGCCCCGGGGGCGGTGCGCGGCGTGCTGTCGCTGGGCAGGCGGCCCGGCCGCGTCCCGTTCAGCCGGCCGGAGGTGTGCATGGTGCACTCCTTCGCCGGGCACGCGGCCGTCGCGCTCGAACTGGACGAGGCACGCAGGGACGCCGAGCGGCTCGGCCTGCTGGAGGACCGCGACCGCATCGCCAAGGACCTGCACGACGTGGTCATCCAGCGGCTGTTCGCGGTCGCGATGACGCTGACGGGCGCCGCGCGGCTGGTGGAGCACCCGGAGGCGGCCGCGCGGCTGCGGACCGCGATCGACGAACTCGACGGCACGATCCGGCAGATCCGCTCCACGATCTTCGCTTTGCGGGCCCCGGCGGGCGCCCCCGGGCTGCGTGCCCGGCTTGTCGAGCTGGTCGAGGGCGCGCGGGGGCCCCTCGGCTTCGTGCCGTCCCTGCGCATGGACGGGCAGCTCGACACCCGCGTGCCCGCACCGGTCCGGGAGCATCTGCTGGCCGTGGCGCGGGAGGCGATCTCCAACGTGGTGCGGCACGCCCACGCCACCCGCGCCACCGTCACCGTGTGCCTGGACAAGGACCGGCTGACCCTGCTCGTGGAGGACGACGGGGTCGGCATCCCGGCGCGGGGACGCCGCAGCGGCCTGCGCAACCTGCGTGACCGCGCCGAGAGCCTGGGTGGCTCGTGCGCCGCCGAGGCCCGCGCCGCCGGGGGAACCCGCCTGTGCTGGAGCGTCCCGCTGCCGTCGACCCCGCCGACCCCGTCGACAGCGTGAGACGCCGTGAGGAGGCATCGCGCAATGACCGAGCCGATCAGTGATTCCATCATCGATCCCGTCGTCGATCCCGCTGTCGATCCGGTCGTCGTCGGCACCGACGGGTCCGCCGGGGCGACCCGGGCGGTGGAGTGGGCGGCCGACCACGCCGGCCTGCGGGGCCTGCCCCTGCGGGTGGTCCACGCCGCCGAGCGCCTGCCGTACGACGCCCCGCGCTATCCGGTCCCCGACAGCTACGGCAGGCTGGCACCCTCCGGGCAGCAGATCCTCGACCACGCCGAGCGGGTCGCCCGGCACCGGCGGCCCGGCCTCGATGTGACGACGGAGCTGGTCGAGGGGCGTCCGGGCCGTGTCCTGCGCGACCAGGCCGCCCGCGCCGCCGAAGTGGTGCTGGGCAGCCACGGCGCGGGCGGCTTCCCCGGCATGCTGCTCGGGTCGGTGGGCAACCAGGTCGCCGGTCACGTGGCCGTGCCGGTCGTCGTCGTACGGCCGGCGCCCCCGGAGGCGGGGGCGGAGATCGCGGTGGGGTTCGACTGCTCGGAGGCGTCCGGGCCCGCCCTGTCGTACGCGTTCGAGGAGGCGCGGCTGCGCGGCCACCGGGTGCGTATCGTCTGCGCCTGGGAGCCGCCGGTGCCGTACGGGCCCGCGATCGCCATGGACCTGGACGAGATGCGGCGGGCCGCGGAGGACTACGCGCGCGGCGAGCTGCGGCCGTGGCAGGGCGGGTACGCCGACGTCAAGATCGAGCTGGACATGGTACGCGCCCATCCGGTCTCCGCGCTGCTCGGCGCGTCGTCCCGGGCCGTCCTGCTCGTCGTCGGCTCCCACGGCCGCAACGCCTTCACCGCGGCCGTGCTCGGCTCGGTGAGCCGCGCCGTGCTCGCCCACGCGCACTGCCCCGTGGCGGTGGTGCGGGGAGAGGCGCGGCGGTGAGTCACCGGATGAGCCGGGCCGGCCGCAGGCCCGGGACGGTCCGCGCCAGCAGGTCGGCCACGTGCCCGGGGCCCTGGCCCTCGGGGCCGAGCACGTCGATCTCGCCGTCGCGGACGGTCACCTCCCAGGACGTCTCGGAGGGGTAGCGCTCGCGCAGGGCGGCCAGGACGGCCTCGCGCAGCTCGTCGTCCGACCTGGCCAGCAGCGCCATGAGGTCGCGGCGGCTGACCATGCCGACGACCCGCTCGTCGCGCAGCACGGGCACGCTCTTGATCCTTTTGGCGATCATCAGGTCCGTCAGCACCCGCGCGTCGGTGGTGTCCTCGACCGTGCTCACCTGGCGGGACATGACGTCTCCCACGGTGCGGGGCGGCGAGGCGCCCGGCGCGAAGGCGCCGCACAGCAGGTCGATCTCGCTGACCATCCCGACCAGCTCCCCGTGCTCCCCGAGCACGGGGGCGGCCGTGATGCCGTGGTCGTACAGCGTCCGGATCGCCCGTCGCATGGAGTCGTCGCGGCGCAACGTGATCGCCGGGCTGCTCATGACCTCGCCGGCCAGCATGGCCCACCTCCCGCGTCCGTCGCCGTCCTGGACGTTGCACGGTCATTCCATCGTCGCCCGGGTCGTACGGGCAGGTGCCGGAGGTCCCCGGCCGTCGGGTCTTTGGGCCCTGCGGCGGCCGCGCTCACGGTGGTCGGATGGAGATGGCCCGGGGAGGAACGATGACCGTAGAAGCCATGACCGCCGCCGATGTGATGAGCAGGGTGCTCGTGACCGTGAAGCCGGACGAGTCGCCGCTCATGGCCTGGGAACTCATGCGCCGCGGGTCGATGCATCACCTGCCCGTGGTGGATGCGAATTCCCGCATCATCGGCGTGCTCACGCGAGAGGACATCGCGGCCCACTGGTCGGGCGGACCGGCGGAGCAGTCGAGCAGCCAGGTGCGGCAGTTGTTGTCCGGGCGCAGGTGCCCGCATGTGCCGCCCGATGCCTCGCTCCCCGCCGTGGCGGCCGTCATGCTGGAGTCGGCGGTGGACGTCGTCCCGGTCATCGGGGCCTCCGGCGCCCTGCAGGGTCTCGTCACCGTGACCGACGTGCTCGTGGCGGTCGCGGGCAGGCGGGGGGCCTCGCCCCGGCACGAGGAGGTGTCGGCAGGGATGTTCCGCCTTGAGCCGGTGCTGCCGCCGAAGCCCTCGCGGACCGCCGAGGACCAGCAGCAGGGACCGTGATCCCGGTCGTGCACAATGGGTGCATGCTCCGCACGGTGGTGATCTTCAAGTGAGTGCCCGTATCGACCATGCTGTCACGTCGGGCACCTTCAGCCTGGACGGCCAGACCTTCGACGTCGACAACAACGTGTGGGTGCTCGGCGACGACACCGAGTGCGTGGTGTTCGACGCTCCCCACGACGTCAAGGCGATCACGGACGTGGTCGCGGGCCGGCGCGTCCTGGCCATCCTCGCCACCCACGCCCACGACGACCACGTGCGGGTCGCGCCGGAACTGTCGGAGGCCACCGGGGCGCCCGTCCTGCTGCACCCGGCCGACCTGCCGGTCTGGCGGCTCACCCACCCCGATCGCGAGCCCGGCGGCACGCTGTCCGACGGCCAGGTCATCGAGGTCGCCGGAACCCGCCTCGAAGTGCTCCACACCCCGGGGCACGCTCCCGGCGCCTGCTGCTTCCACGCGCCCGGCCTCGGCGCCGTGTTCACCGGCGACACCCTGTTCCAGGGCGGTCCTGGAGCCACCGGCCGCTCGTTCTCCGACTTCGGCTTGATCATCGACTCGATCCGCGACCGCCTGCTGGTCCTGCCGCCCGAGACCGTCGTCCACACCGGCCACGGCGACAGCACGACCATCGGCGCGGAGTCGCCGCACCTCGACGAGTGGATCCGCCGGGGCCACTGACACCCGGGCCGCGCGCGGGGTCTTGACGATCAAACGCCCCGCGGCAGACACTCACGAGACCGGCTCACCCGCCCCCGACTCCGCCGGGGGCGGCGTAGGTCTCCTGATGTTAGCGTTAACCACGCCGGTGGTCCCGAGTCGCCGGCCCGGGAGAGACGATGCGCAGCGGCACCACCCCCCCACCCCGCCTCCCACGCCTCCCTCGCCTCGCCCTCGCGGCCGTCGCCGCGCTGTCCATGGTGGCGGGCCCGCTCACGACCCCGGCACACGCGGCCGGGGCGGCGGAGCCGCCCGGCCTGCTGCTGCGGTACACGTTCGACGAGACGGGCGGGAGCGTCGTCCACGACGCCTCGGGTCACGGCAACGACGGCAGCTACGAGCGGACGCCCGCCTTCGGGCAGGGGGTGTCGGGCGGCTCGTTCACGATGGCCGGAGGGTCGTCCTCGTCCACGACCGCGCCGTACGTGAAGATCCCCAACGGCGTGCTGAAGGACCGCGGCAGCGTCACGGTGGCCACGTACGTGAAGTGGAACGCCTCGACGACGGTGAACCAGTGGCTGTTCGGCCTCGGCCCGGACAGCGGCGAATACCTGTTCACCTCGCCGTACAACGGCGGCAAGATCCTCTACTCGGCGATCACGACGGGTGGCTGGCAGGCCGAGTCGAAGCTGCCCGGGGGGTCGGCCCTGCCGGGCGGCGCCTGGAAGCACGTGGCGGTGACCGTCGACGGCGACAGCAGGACGGCAGTCATGTACCTCGACGGCATCGAGGTGGCACGGGCGGCCGACGTGCCCGTCAAGCCCGCGGACCTGTACGACGCGAGCAAGGACTACACGGGATACATCGGGAAGTCGCTCTACGCGGCCGACCCCTACTTCGCCGGTGAGGTGGACGACTTCCGTATCTACGACCACGCGCTGTCGGCGACCGAGGTGCTCCAGGTCTCCGGCAACACGGCGGCCGTCGGCGCGGCCACGCTGCCCGAGCTCAAGGTCCCGGCGATCGTGGACGGCACGAACGGCAGGATCGTCCTGCCGGTGAAGGAGGGCACCGACCTCACCCGGCTCGCGCCCGAGTTCACCCTGGTCCCGGGGGCGAGCATCAGCCCGGCCTCCGGCACCGCGCGCGACCTGTCCGAGCCGGTCACCTACACCGTCACCGGCTCCGACGGCGCCCGGCGGACGTGGACGGTCGAGGCGCGGGTGATGAAGAGCCCGGTGCTCCCCGGCCTGTACGCCGACCCGAACATCACGGTGTTCGGCGACACGTTCTACATGTATCCGACCACCGACGGCTTCGCCGGCTGGAGCGGCACCCAGTTCCACGCGTTCTCGTCCAAGGACCTGGTCCACTGGACCGACCACGGCGTCGTCCTCGACCTCGGCCCCGACGTGACCTGGGCCGACAACAGCGCCTGGGCGCCGACGATCGCCGAGCGGAACGGCAGGTACTACTTCTACTTCAGCGGCGGCATGGCCACCGGCAACACCGCCAAGCACCTCGGCGTCGCCGTGTCCGACTCGCCGACCGGGCCGTTCAGGGACGCCCTGGGCAAGCCGCTGGTGGCGGCCGGGACCTACAGCGGCCAGATGATCGACTCCGACGTGTTCGTCGACGACGACGGCCGGGCCTACCTCTACTGGGGCAACGGCAACTCCTACCAGGTGCCGCTGAACGACGACATGGTGTCGTTCGACCCCGCCAAGGTGAAGACGTACAAGCCGAGCGGCTACAACGAGGGCTCGTTCGTCTTCAAGCGCGGCGGGATCTACTACTTCATGTGGTCGGAGAACGACACGCGCGACGAGAACTACCAGGTCGCGTACGCCACGGGAGCCTCGCCGCTCGGCCCGTGGACCAAGCGGGGCGTGATCCTGCAGAAGGACCTGTCCCTCGGGATCAAGGGCACCGGCCACCACTCCGTCGTACGGGTGCCCGGCACCGACGACTGGTACATCGCCTATCACCGCTTCGCCATCCCCGGCGGCGACGGCACCCACCGGGAGACCACGATCGACCGGATGGAGTTCGACGAGAACGGCCTGATCAAGAAGGTCGTGCCGACGCTGGAGAGCGTCGACCCGGTGTCGGTCGCGAACGCCGGGCCGGACGCCTCGGGCACCGAGGGGTCCCCGATCCGGCTGGCCGGGTCGGCCACCGGCGCGGCCAAGTGGAGCTACGCGCCCGGCGAGGGCGTCGACTCCGGCGCGACCTGTTCGTTCTCTGACCCCGGCGCCGCCGAGACCGCCGTCACCTGCACTGACGAGGGGACCTACACGGTCACGCTGACCTCCGGCCGCAGCCGCGGCACCGCGAAGGTGACCGTCGCCAACGCCGCCCCCGAGGCCGGGGACGTCGTCACGCCCGCCGGGCCGGTCGAGGCAGGCACGCGCGTGACCCTCTCGGTGCCGGTCGGCGACCCGGGCGCGAACGACGAACTCACCTGCACGGCGGACTGGAAGGACGGGACCACCTCGTCCGGCGCGATCGCCGGTGGGACGTGCACGGCTCGGCACACCTATGCGAAGCCGGGCGTCCACGAGCCCGTCGTCACCGTCGCCGACGACGACGGCGCGACCACCACGGCGACCGGCCGTCCGGTGGTCGTGTACGACCGGGACGCCGGCTTCGTCACCGGCGGCGGCTGGATCGACTCGCCCGCGGGGGCCTACCGCGCCAACCCCGCGCTGACCGGCACGGCCGCCTTCGGGTTCGTGGCCAAGTACGTGAAGAACACGGCCGGGAAGGACTACGCGGCTCCGATCGGGAGCACGACGTTCTCGTTCCAGGCCGGGCGCCTGAACTTCCGGTCCACGGCGTACGACTGGCTCGTCGTGTCGGGCGGGGAGATCCGCTTCCGCGGCACCGGTACGGTCGGCGGCACTGGTACTGTCGGCGGCACTGGGCGGTACGGCTTCGAGGTCGTCGCCCGCGACGGCGACACCGGCGACGGGGACGGCGTCGACCGCTTCGCCGTCCGGATCTGGGACGAGAAGACCGGCGACGTGATCTACCAGAACGGCGCGGGCGACGCGGCCCACGGCAGCGTCGTCGTCCACGCGAAGTAGGTCCGGTGGAGTGTCGCCGACGGCCGCCTCGTCGAACGGCTGCGCACCCTGGGCCGAGACGGGCTCGACCGGCTGAGCTCAGCGGGTCACGGCGGTTTCCCGCTCCACACGCGACAACTTCTCGGGATTGCGCACGTGGTAGGCGCCGGTGACGTAGCCGTTCTCCACGCGCACCGCCACCACTCCGTCGATCTTCCCGTCGACTCGCACGAGCAGCCCGGGCCCGCCATTGATCTGAACCAGCTCGACCGACCTTTCCGCGTCGCGTTTCCACCAGCCGACCGCCAGCAGGCGAGCCACGTTGTCGATCCCCACGACGGGCCGCAGCAGGGCATGCCTGACTCCGCCGCCGTCGCTCAGGGCGACGACGTCCGGCGCGAGGATGTCGAGCAGGCTCTGCAGGTCGCCGGTTTCGACCGCCTGCTGGAAGGCCTGGAGGGCGGCCCGGGCCTCGGCCGGTGAGGCGATGCCGCGTGGTCGGCGCGCGGCGACGTGTGCCCGCGCCCGGTAGGCGATCTGGCGTACCGCGTTCGGGCTCTTGTCGACGGCTTCGGCGATCTCGTCGTAGTCCAGGCCGAACACCTCGCGCAGCACGAACACCGCCCGTTCGGTCGGCTGAAGCGTCTCCAGCACCAGCAGCATCGCCATCGAGACGCTCTCGGCGAGCTCGACGTCCTCGGCCACGTCGGGCGCGGTCAGCAGCGGCTCGGGAAGCCACGGCCCGACGTAGGCCTCCTTACGCCGCCCGAGCGCACGCAGCCGGTCCAGCGCCTGCCGGGTGACGATCCGCACCAGAAAGGCGCGCTCCTCCCGCACGGTGTCCAGATCGACGTCCACCCATCGCAGCCAGGTCTCCTGCAGCACGTCCTCGGCGTCGGCGGCCGAACCGAGCATCTCGTAGGCCACGGTGAACAGCAGATTGCGATGGGCGACGAACGCCTCGGTGGCAGAGTCCACGGAATCGACGCGGTTGGCACGATCGAGCGGCTCGGCTGCGTCCGCACTTCGTTTGCTGCGCTCGCTCATGCCCGGCTCCTGCCTGTTCGCTTTCAGCCCTGCCACACGCACAAGACGCCGACCACCACCGCTTCGTAACACCCACGGTGGGTGGCCTATGTCACATGGCCGCGCTGTTACAGGGATCGGGGCGCCGGCGTCTCGTGGTCGTCAGGACGCCGCGCGAACGATCCGTACGGCACTACGACACGCACCATCACGAGTTGAGAGTGAGAAGGGAAGACCTCTCCATGTCCACAGCCATGACGACCGACACGACGACCAAGCAGGAGGACCTGCGGTCGCGTATGCCCAACCCCCTCCCCTTCCTCCCCGAGATGGCCGAAGTCGGCGAAGGCCTGCACAGGGCCCTCCGGAACAGCGGGATCGCGCAGACCACCATCCACCTGCTGCAGCTGCGCGCCGGGCAGATGCTCGGCAGCACGTACTTCACCATCCGCGAAACCGGCAACCTCCGCAGGATCGGGGAATCGGAAGAGCGCATCACCGCCGTGGCCACCTGGCGGGACGCCTCCTACTTCACCGATGCCGAACGCGTCGCGCTGGAGCTCGTGGAGGCGGTCCTCACCCCGAACCCGTCCGGGGAGCGCGTCCCCGATGAGCTGTACCCCAAGGCGTCCGCGCTCCACGACGCCAAGGCGATGTGGTCGCTCATCATGGCGATCGCCCACATCGGCTTCTTCACCCCCGCCGCTCTCATCGCCAAGCCGATCCCCGGTATGCCCCCCGGCCAGAACTACAGCGAGTAAGAAAGGCACCCAGCATGAGCATCACCACGTTCGCGGTAGCGGGAGCGACCGGGCGGCTGGGCCGCCACGTCGTCGACGTCCTGACCGAGCGGGGGCACCGGGTCGTGCCGATGTCCCGAGCCACCGGCGTTGACATCATCACCGGTGAGGGCCTCGCTGAGGCCCTCACCGGGGTCGAGGTCATCATCGACGTCGCCTCGTGGCACTCCTCCGAGCAGGAGGCGGCGACGGAGTTCTTCCGCACGTCTGCCCGCAATCTGCACGAGTACGGTCAGAGGGCAGGGGTCGCCCGGATCGCCATGGCGTCCATCATCGGCGCCGACAAGGCCACCGCCGGTTTCCTCGCCGCCAAGAAGGTGCACGAGGAGCTCCTTCTGTCCGGCCCGCTCTCCGTCCGCATCCTGCGGGCCGCGCAGTTCCACGAGTTCGTCGGCCAGCTCCTGGACTGGCAGCAGGGCGACGTCGCCTACATCCCGGCCCTGCCCACCCAGCTCGTGGCCTGCCGCACCGTGGCCGAGGAACTGGTCGACCTTACCCTCGACCCCGGCGCACCCGTCCCAGGAACACCGATTCCCGAGATCGCCGGCCCCCGCAAGGAGATCATGGCGGAGGCGGCCGCACTCCTCGGCGCCCGCCGAAGCATCAAGGTCATAGGCGTCGACGGCTCGGGCATGCCCGATGCCGAGACCGCCGCCAACGGCGGATTCCTGCCCGGCCCGCACGCCAAGCTCGCAGGGCCCACCTTCAAGGAGTGGCTCGGCACCCAACCCTGAGCCGGTCGTACGGCACGGCCTTGCCCTACTTTCGCCACTTCATCGATAGTTTTCGTGCTGGCCGAGTTCCTGCTAAGGCTGCTGCCCGTCGTCGACGCACTGCACGAGCATTCAGCGCCTCTTGCCGCGTCCGGCCTGGTCAGCGCGGCGGGCCAAGCAGACCTACCCTGCGACCCGGACGCCGGTGACGGTGAAGCGCTCGACCTCGGCCACGTGGCCGCCGGTGCTGGCGACGAGGGTGAGCGTCCGGCCCGGGGCCGCGCGGAAGGTCACGGTGGCGGACCAGGGGGCGTCGTCCCCTCCGGCCGAGACGCAGCAGCGCTCGCCGAGGGGGCCGGCGCTCCCGGTCGCGCGCACCCGCACCCGGATGCTCTCGTCCACTCCGGTGATCCTGCCGCCCACCTTGACGGGAGAGGACACGACGGCGCCGTACCGGGGGGTGGTGAGGGAGAAGGTGGTGTCGTCGGTGCCCACCACCTCCCACGGCGCGTCCGGCCCGGTGCCGAACCTGACCAGGTGGATGACGGCGGCGATGCCGGGCCGTCCGCCGCCCTCACCGCGGATCCCGACGGAGACGCGGGCGTCCGCGCCGGTCACCGTACGTTTGACCACCCGGTCGACATCGGTGAAGCCCAGGAAGCCCTGGGTGAAGGAGAGCGCGGTCCGTTCGGCGTCCAGGTGCCAGGGCTGGTGGCCGCCCGAGCGGTAGCTCTCCTGCCAGTCCCGCACCTGTTCCTCGTCGGCGAACGGCCACAGCGGCTGATAGCGGCCCGCCACAAGAGAGCCCGCGGAGGGGGTGGGGGTGGTGGCCGCCGGGCTGCTCGGCCGGACGGTCACCGCGCCGGTCCCTGTGCCGGTCCCTGCGCCGCTTCCTGCGCCGGTCCCTGGGCCGGTTCCGCACGCGCCCGCCAGCAGGCCGAGCGCGGCCAGCACGGCGGGCGCCCACCGGACCCGGCCCGCCCGGCCGTTTGTCACGCCGCCAGTCACGATGCTCGCTCCCGCCCCGAGAGGTTCACTTGACTGAGAGCATGCCCGGCGGGATGTCGGACATTCCCTAGCGGCACTTGCCCCGCAGCCAGGCGCGGTATTCCTTGGGGTAGTTCGTCATGACGCTGCCCGGGGACTGGTTGAGCACGGCCTGCCACTGGGACACGTTGCCCTTCCACGAGGGCGCCGGCTCGGTCCAGTGGACGCTGTCGGTCCACCGGCCGGCGGATCCTTTCAGCAGGGAGGGGTGACGCTTGGCCAGCTCGCCCTGGATCCAGGGGTCGTTGGAGTAGACCATGATCCGCTGCTTTCCCTGGCGTTCCCTGATCGGGTCGGAGATCTCCTTCCACCCCTTCGCGGCGAACTTGGGATTCGTGAGGACGGGCTTCGTCTCGGGCTTGATCTCCAGGAGCGCGACCAGTCCCAGGGAGCGCGCGTGGTCCAGCCACTGCCGCAGCGAGTAGACGCGCTCGCCCTGGTATGGGCCCCGGGTGATGCGGCGGCCGGCCAGGTTGCCCGCGCCGTACGTCCACCAGATGTCGGTGAGTTTCTGCTGCGTGCCGGTCAGCCCGTGAGTGGTGCTGTTGTGCCACATCACGGCCTTGGTCCCCTCCTTGGTGAGCTGGACGTCGGCCTCGACCCCGTCGGCTCCCCAGGACTTCTGGTCGTCGAGCCCTCGCACGGTGTTGGGCTGGCGCATCTGGTCCTTCGCCCAGCCGTTGGCGCCCTCGGGGTAACCCCCGTGCCCGAACACCAGCGGGCAGCGCGGCAGCGCGCTCACGCCGGACGCCGCGGCGGGCGTGGCGCCCACCGTCGCGCCCGTGGCGAGGACGGCCCCCGCCGCACACAGAGCAGTCGTGATCCTCATCGTCCAACCCCCGAGATCGCCTGTGTCGTCAGCGCGGCATCGTATTGGCATGGTCATCGGGAGATCAAGAAACGGCCGGACAGGCGGTCATCGGAGCGATCCTAACTGTTAGCGGTAACAGCAGTGTGTCAACAGCCGAGTTTCCGGTGCCGAGAACTTGACCACGGGCGATGCGAACGCTAACAATCGGCGCGCGAGACCCGCCGCCCGGTGAAGGAGATCCCCTCGTGCTCCAGGCACAGCTGACCATCGACCCCGCCCACCGGGTGGCCCCCGTACGGCGCCGCACGTTCGGCACGTTCGTCGAGCACCTCGGCCGCTGCGTCTACACCGGCATCTACGAGCCGGGCCACCCCACGGTGGACGAGGAAGGGTTCCGCGGCGACGTGCTCGCGCTCACCCGTGAACTCGGCGTGACCACCGTTCGCTACCCCGGAGGCAACTTCGTCTCCGGCTACCGCTGGGAGGACGGCGTCGGCCCGCGCGAGCGGCGCCCGCGCCGGCTCGACCTCGCCTGGCACAGCACCGAGACCAACGAGATCGGGCTCGACGAGTTCGTCCGGTGGAGCCGCCTGGCCGGCCTGGAACCGATGATGGCGGTCAACCTCGGCACCCGCGGCGTCCAGGAGGCCGTGGACCTGCTCGAATACTGCAACATCCCGTCCGGCACCGCGCTGTCGGACCTGCGGATCGCCAACGGCGCCAAGGAGCCGCACGACATCCGCATGTGGTGCCTGGGCAACGAGATGGACGGCCCCTGGCAGATCGGGCACAAGACCGCCCGCGAGTACGGCAGGCTCGCCGCCGAGACCGCCCGGGCCATGCGCATGGTCGACCCCGGTCTCGAACTGGTGGCCTGCGGCAGCTCCGGCTCCTCGATGCCGACCTTCGGCGCCTGGGAGGCGACCGTGCTCGAGGAGACCTACGACCTGGTCGACCACATCTCCTGCCACGCCTACTACGAGGAGAAGGACGGCGACCTCGGCGGTTTCCTGGCCTGCGCCACCGACATGGAGCACTTCATCTCCACGGTCGTCTCCACGGCCGACCAGGTGGGGGCCAGGCTCGGCTCCCGCAAGAAGATCTCCGTCTCCTTCGACGAGTGGAACGTCTGGTACATGAGCCGCGTCCAGGCGGCGGCGCCCCGGCAGGACTGGCCGGTCGCGCCGCCGCTGCTGGAGGACCACTACCACCTCGCCGACGCCGTGGCCTTCGGCAGCCTGCTCATCACGCTGCTGCGGCACAGCGACCGGGTCGCGGCGGCCTGCCTGGCCCAGCTCGTGAACGTGATCGCGCCCATCATGACCGAGCCGGGCGGCCGGGCCTGGCGGCAGACCACCTTCCACCCGTTCGCGCAGGCGGCGCGGCACGCCAAGGGCGACGTCGTACGGGTCGAGCCGGTCTGCCCGACGTACGGGACGGCCGAGTTCGGCGAGGTGCCCGTGCTCCACGCGGTCGCCACTCAGGACGATGCGGACACGACGCTGTTCGTGGTGAACAGGTCGACGGCCGAGCCGCTGGAGCTGGAGCTCGACGCGGGGCCGCTGGGCGCAGGTGGAGGCGCCGTGCGGATCGCCGAGGCGACCACGCTCACGGATGAGGACATGTACGCCCGCAACACCGCCGACGACCCCGATCGGGTGGTGCCCCGCCCCAACACGAGCCATCGGAGCGATCCGCTCCGGATCGTGCTGCCGCCGGTCTCCTGGAACGTGATCAGGCTGTCGAGGGCCTGATCGGCGATAGACCGCAGGGGCCTCGCCGCGTCGTCGAGCCGGGGAGAGGGCCGCGTTCATCCGCCGCTCCACGTGGGTGTGTCGTCCTCCTTCCACCGCAGTTCGTCCACGACGTCGACGACGCCGCTGACCCGGCGCGTCATCCGTACGGCCACCCGCGCGGCGCTGTGCCGGTCCATCTCACCGGTGAGCGTCACCACGCCCTGGTGGACGTGGACGCCCACTTTGGAGGTGTCGGCCCACAGGCTCCGGCCGAGGATCTCCACGCGTACCTCGCGCTCGATCTCGCGGTCGGCGCGTACGAACGTCTTGAGCAGGTCGTGGCGGCTGACGATGCCCCGCAGCCGGCCCTCGGCGTCCACGACGGGCAGCCGCTTGACCCCGTGCTCGTCCATCAGGCGGGCCGCCGCGACCGTGGTCGTGCCTGCGGTGACCGTGACGGCGGGGGAGGTCATCAGGTCGGCGGCCGTCCCCCCGGCCGCCTTGGTCCGCGCGCCGCCCTCCTGGCCGAGGCGGGCGCGCAGCCGCGCGCGAAGCGGCGGCCGGTAGCCCTCGTGGTAGTACTGCTCCCTGAACTCCTCCTTGCGCAGCAGGTCGGCCTCGGACACGACGCCGAGCACACGGCCGTCCCCGTCCACGACGGGCACGGCACCCACGGCGTGGGTGATCAGCACTTCGGCGATGTCCCTGAACGGCGTGCCGGCGTGGACGGACGCGACCTCCGTGGTCATGACGTCCTGCACCTTCATGTTCATGGCGGCCTCCCTAAGGTCGCGGGGCGCCCCGCGGCCTCCCTTAAGGTCGCGGGGCGCCGCTTTGCCATCGGGGAAGTGGCCCGCGACTTCCATCCCATCCCCGGGCCGGGGCCACGTGCAGGGCCGAAGGTCCCGCAGCCGTTCCGTCGTACAGGTGCCGGCCGGGCGGAAGTCCCTCCGCTTGAGGACTTTCGTCTGCTGCGCCGTGGGCAGCGGACACGGTGCGATGGTGGCCGAGAGCACCAACCCCCGCGCGTCCGCGAACCGCTTCAGCACAGGAGGAGAAGTACATGGCCGGACAGATCGTCGTCGCCGTCGACGGATCGAAGCCAGCGACGGCGGCGCTGGAGTGGGCGGCGGACGACGCGCGGCGCCGGGGGGCCTCCCTGAGGATCGTCCACGTGCGGGAGCCGTGGGCGCACGAGTACCCGTTCCACGCCGTGGAAGGCTTCGCCCAGTCCTACAGCGAGTTCTGCGAGGGTGTGCTCGCGGCGGCCGCCTCCCGCGCCCGCGAGATCGTCCCCGGCCTGGAGGTGACCACGGAGCTCGCCGAGGGGACGGTCGTCGAGACCCTGCGCGCCGGGTCTGCCGGCGCCGACGCCCTCGTGGTCGGCAGCCGGGGGATGGGCGGCTTCTCCGGCCTGGTCCTCGGCTCCGTCGGCCTCGGCCTTGCCGGTCACGCGGAAGTCCCGGTCGTGGTGGTGCGCAAACCGCACCGGGACGAATATCACGAGGTCGTCGTCGGCTTCGACGGGTCGCCTCACTCGGAGGCGGCCCTGGAATTCGCCTTCGAGGAGGCTCGGGCGCGGCACGGGCGGGTGCACGCCGTGTACGCCTGGGAGATGCCGATGTTCTCGCCCTTCGCGGTCGGCTACGGAACGGCACTCGAGGAGATATTCGACAACGAGTGCCGGGCGGCGCGGCTGCGGCTCGCGCCGTGGCGCGACAAGCACCCGGATGTCCCGCTCGTCGAGTCGGCGGTCTGCGGCCACCCGGTCCCGGCGCTGGCCGACGCCTCGCTCGTCGCCGACCTCGTGGTCGTCGGGTCCCGTGGACTGGGCGGCGTGCGCGGCGCGCTGATCGGCTCGGTCAGTCACGCCGTACTGCACCGCGCGCACTGCCCCGTGGCGGTCGTACGGCCCCGCGACGCGGAGAGCTGAGGGCCCCAAGGGCGGGGCCCTCGGCGATCACTTTCGGGCACACGCCCTGCGGCAGGTGCGTTGGCTCGGCCCACGTCCGTTCGGTTCCGCTTTGCTCAACATGCGTCCACTCCAGCAGGCGACCGCGAAGTCGAGGGCGCCCCGCACCTGGCCTCAATGGGTGCGGGAATTCCATTCGTTCCCGATAAGTCGGGCACAAGGCATCTCTGAATCTACAAAGTAAAGGCGCTTGCCGGTTTCGGTGACAAGTCGAACGGGGTTCAGCGGTGGCCGGCGCTCGCCGTCTTTCCGGTCTAATCCCGCAGAAACGTCGCTGGTTGGTAATTCGCCCAAGATGCGCTGGCGTTGCTTGTAACTCCAACTAATCGTCTCCCTCGGTTGCTTTGGCTGCCGAGAGGCCAAATAATTAATACAGGTTTTCGAATCTCTTGGAGGGGGTGTGATGGATCTCTCTGACTTCGATCCAGGCCGCCCTCGCCGTTCGAATAATGCTGATGGCGGCTGGTGGGACCGGTTGACCTCCGGTTCCCCGTTGTGGTCGTCCGAGGGCTCAGCCGCCCGCGAGCACTTTCCGATCAACGACTGTGGACTGCGGCAGGACGCGAGCCAGGACACCGGCGCTGACAGTGCCGGCCGGGACAAGGG
>NZ_BOOF01000054.1 GCF_016863095.1 Microbispora siamensis
TGTCGCCCCGACCAGCGCTCAGCACTACGAAGGCCGCTTCCGATCGTCGGAGGCGGCCTTGTCCATCCCTTGGGTGACCGACTGAGTGACCACGCTCCGCCAGTCAGCAGTACGGCAGCGGCCCGGCGCGTTTCTATAACCTGTTCTCGCCGTACCCCCGGAACCCTGAGGAGCATCATGGGCGACCTGGTCCTCGTCGACCGGCCCTCCGAGGCCGTCGCGGTCGTGACGCTGAACCGTCCGCGCAAGTACAACGCGATCTCCAAGGCGCTGCTCGAAGAGTTCCATGACACGCTCGAGCGGCTCGCGGAGGAGCCGGACCTGCGCGCGACGGTCCTCACCGGGGCCGACCCCGCCTTCTGCGCCGGCCTGGACCTCGGCGAGCTGGAAGCGGGGGTGAAGATCGGCCATCCCGACTCCATCCTCCCGCTGCGGAACTTCCCGGTGCCCGTCATCGGGGCGGTCAACGGCGTGGCGGTGACGGGCGGCCTGGAGTTCGCGCTCGCCTGCGACTTCAGGATCGCCAGCGATCGGGCGCGGTTCGCCGACACCCACACCCGTGTCGGCATCGTGCCCTCCTGGGGCATGACGGCACGGCTCAGCCAGGCCGTCGGGCAGGCCTGGGCCCGGCAGATGACGTTCACCGGGGATTTCGTCGACGCTCCCCTGGCGCTGCGCATCGGCCTGGTGAACGAGGTCGTCGCGCACGACCGGCTGCTGCCCCGGGCCGTGGAGCTCGCGCAGAGCATCGCGACGACGACGCCGGAGACGCTGGGCAGGATCCGGGAGATCTACGACCTCCTGCGCGACGGCACCGGCGCAGACGGCCTCCGGGCCGAACTGGAGACCGGCCGGGACGGGCTCGCCATCGCCGGCCCCGAGGACTTCGCCGCCCGCAGGCGCGCCGTGTTCGACCGGGGCCGGGCGCAGGCCCGCTGAAAGTCACTCCTCCTCGACGTACGGATGGGTGAGGAACTCGATGGCGTGGCCGTCGGGGTCGTCCACGTACACCCCGCGGCCGTGGTGACGGTGGTTGATCTGCTGCGGCTCCTGGTGGCCGGGACCGCCCCAGTACGGCAGGCCCCGCTCGGCGATGCGGGCGCAGATGTCGTCGAACTCCTCCTCCGAGACGAGGAACGCCAGGTGCTGCATGACGATCCGGTCCCGGTCGACGATCGAGTCGGCGTAGTCGATCGTCACCCCGTTGCCGACCCGGACCGTGGCGAACGGCCCGAACGCGCCGGGCTCGGGCTCGCCGAGCAGCCCGGTCAGGAAGCGGGCGGACTCGAAGCGGTCGCTGCTGTGCACGATCGTGTGGTCCAGTTGAGCGGTCACGTCGCCCTCCAGGTTTCCTACGGTCCTCATCGAGCCAATACCGTGGACAGGTGATCGACAAGCACATCTCCCGCGTGCTCGGGCTGCTCGGGCAGGACGACACGCTCCGCGTCCTCGCCGGGCTGGTCCTGCGTCCCGGTGAGCCGCTCGACAAGGTCACCGGGCTCGACCAGGAAGCGGTGGCCAAGGCACTGGACCGGCTGGCCAGGGGCGGCCTCGCCGTACGGGACGAGGACAGCTGGCGGGCTCGGCCCGAGACCTTCCGCGAACTGCTGCGTACGATCCCCTCGACGCCGGCGGACCCGATGGACGCGTTCCTGGTCGACGGGCGACTCGTCTCGATACCGGCGAAGAGGGCCAAACGGCTGATGGTGCTCGACTACATCGCGCAGGTGTTCGAGGTGGGCGTGCGCTACCCGGAGAAGGAGGTCGACGTGGCGCTGCGGGCGTTCCACGACGACTACGCCGCCCTACGCCGCTACCTGGTGGACGAGGGGTTCCTCACCCGGGAGGCCAACGTCTACTGGCGCTCGGGGGGAACCGCCTGACGCAGCCGTCTGACCGGGTCCGGCCACATCGGCGGACGCCCTTTCCCGATGGGCCCCCGGCGCGGACACTGGGAGATATGGGCGAGCCGACCAGGGTCCTTCTCGACGAGTCCCGGATCCCCCGGAACTGGTACAACGTCGTCCCTGATCTGCCCACGCCTCCCCCGCCGGTGCTCCACCCGGCGACGCTGCAACCGGTCGGCCCCGACGACCTCGCCCCGCTCTTCCCTGCGGCGCTGATCGAGCAGGAGGTGTCAGGTGAGCGGTTCGTCCCGGTCCCTGACGGCGTCCTCGACGTCTACCGCCTCTGGCGGCCCACGCCGCTCATCCGCGCCCGGCGCCTCGAGCGCGTCCTCGGCACGCCCGCACGGATCTACTACAAGTACGAGGGCGGCAGCCCGTCGGGCTCGCACAAGCCCAACACGGCGGTCCCCCAGGCGTACTACAACGCGCGGGAGGGCGTGCGGAGGCTGACCACCGAGACCGGTGCGGGCCAGTGGGGCTCCGCCCTGGCGTTCGCGTGCGCCCAATACGGCCTGGCCTGCGAGGTCTGGATGGTCAGGGCGTCGTACGAGCAGAAGCCGTACCGCCGCACGCTGATGAAGGTCTACGGCGCGACCCTGCACGCGAGCCCGTCGGCGGTGACCACGGCGGGCAGCAGGATCCTGGCGGAGGACCCCCACTGCACGGGGTCGCTGGGCATCGCGATCAGCGAGGCGGTCGAGGTGGCCGGACAGCACGACGACACGCGGTACGCCCTCGGCTCGGTGCTCAACCACGTCCTGCTGCACCAGACCGTGATCGGCGAGGAGGCGCTGGAGCAGCTGGCCGCCCTCGGCGAGACCCCGGACGTGGTGATCGGCTGCACCGGCGGCGGCTCCAACTTCGCGGGGCTGGCCTTCCCGTTCCTGCGCGAGAAGCTGGCGGGGCGGATGAACCCGGTGTTGCGGAGCGTCGAGCCCGCCGCCTGCCCGTCCCTGACCCGGGGCGCCTACGCGTACGACTTCGGCGACACGGCGGGGTTCACGCCGCTGATGAAGATGCACACGCTGGGGCACACGTTCGTGCCCGACCCGATCCACGCGGGCGGGCTGCGCTACCACGGCATGTCGCCGCTGCTCTCGCACGTGTACGAGCTGGGCCTGGTGGAGGCCGTGGCCGTCACGCAGACCGAGTGCTTCGACGCGGGGATCCGCTTCGCCAGGGCCGAGGGGATCGTGCCGGCTCCCGAGCCCTCCCACGCGGTGGCCGCGACGATCGCGGAGGCGCTGCGGTGCGCCGAGTCGGGCGAGGAGAAGGTCATCGTGATGTCCCTGTGCGGGCACGGCCACTTCGACCTGCCCGCCTACGAGAGCCGCCTCGCCGGCCGCCTGGAGGATTTCACTCTCCCGCAGGAGCGGATCGACGCGGCCCTCGCGCACCTGCCGGCCGTCTGATGCGACGCATGCCCACCGTTACCCGTTTCGTCCCTTGACCGGCGGGTACGGCTGCGCCATCGCACCGTAATACCGACCGGAGCACTCATGTCAAACGGCTGAAATGCGCGGTATCAGCTCCATACGATTCTGGAACACCATCCGCTCTCTCCGGAGAATTCGTTGAACCGGAACTGCGTTATCAAGGACCCCGCCCCGGGCAACCGGGCGCAGTGGCGCCGCAGCAGCGCCGCGTCCGCGCACGAGCGGCTGGCTTTCCTGAACGAGGCGAGCCGGCGGATCGGCAGCACGCTCGACTTATCCGAGACGAGCCGGGAGCTCGTCGATGTGGCGGTCCCCCGCTTCGCCGACGCCGCGGCCGTGATGGTGCAGGACCGCCTCATGGCGGACGGCGAGTTGTCCTCCCGGCCGGTGGACGGGACCACCCTCGTACGCCGGGTCGCCCTGGGCGTGGCCGGCGCCGATCCGGACTCCTGGGTGAAGGCGTTCCCCGTCGGCGAGGCGACGGTCTATCCGGCGATCCTTCCGCAGGCCCAGTGCATGGCCGGGGGCAAGCCGCTGATGTACCCGGCACTCGACAAGGAGAGCGCCCGGCTGATCGGCGCGAGCCTGGACCGGGAGGAGGCGGTCGCCTCGCTCCTGACCGACTCCTCGTTCCTCGCGGTCCCCCTGCGGGCGCGGGGACGGGTCCTCGGCTGCGTGATCTTCACAAGGCGCCCGGACAGCCTGCCGTTCGAGGAGCAGGACGTGGTGGTGGCCGAGGACCTGGCCGCCCGCACCGCCCTGTGCATCGACAACGCGCGGCTCTATACCAGGGAGCGCAGGACCGCGCTCACCCTGCAGAGCAGCCTGCTGCCCGTCGAACTGCCGCAGGCGCTCGGCATGGACATCGCCTCGCGCTACCTGCCGGCCAGCGACCTGATGGGCGTCGGGGGCGACTGGTACGACGTGATCGCCCTGCCCGGATGCCGTACGGCCCTGGTGGTGGGCGACGTCATGGGCCACGGGACCAGGGCCGCGGCGACCATGGGCCAGCTCCGCACGGCCGCGCGTACGCTCGCGAGCCTCGACCTGCCGCCCGACGAGGTGCTGTTCCGGCTCAACCTGATGAGCCAGGACCTCGACCCCAGCCAGATCGCGACGTGCATCTACGCCGTCTACGACCCGGTGACGCGCACGTGCGCGCTCGCCCGCGCCGGGCACGTGCCGCCGATCCTGCTGCACCCCGACCGGTCGACCGAGATCATCGAGCTGCCGTCGGGCCTGCCTCTCGGCATCGGCAGCGACCCGCTGGAGTCGCGCGAGCTGGTCCTGCCGGCCGGGAGCGTGCTCGCCTTCTACACTGACGGCCTCGTGGAGAGCCGGGAGCGCGACCTGGACGCCGGGATCATGGGGCTGCGCCGCCTGCTCGCCGGTCCTGTCGAGGACCTGGAGGACATGTGCGACGTGATCATCAGCAGCCAGCGGTCGGGCCACGAACGTGACGACATCGCCCTGATGGTGGCCAGGGTGCGCGATCTCGACCCGGACGAGGTGGCGACCTGCCCGTTGCCCTCCGACCCGCGGTTCGTCTCGCACGCCCGCCGGTTCGTCCGCGGCACCTTGCAGAGGTGGGGGCTGGGCGGCCTGGTGGACAGCACCCAGCTCATCGTGAGCGAACTGGTCACCAACGCGCTCAAGCACGGCTGGCCGCCGATCGAGTTGCGCCTGCTGCGCGGCCGCACGCTGGTGGTCGAGGTCGTCGACGGCTCCCCCGCCACTCCCGCCCCGCGCACGGCCACCCCCGACGAGGACACCGGCCGCGGTCTCCAGCTGATCAAGCGGTTCGCCTACCGCTGGGGCACCCGGCCCACGCCGTACGGAAAGATCGTCTGGGTCGAGCAGCACGTCCCTTGACCCGGGCGTTCCCTCCCCGGCGAGCGTGTATGACTGATCGTTGAGAAGAGTTACGTTCGAATGGGGAGTTCGTGGCGAGGAGGGGACATGATCGACATCCGTGACGCGTACCGCAGGGCGCTGGACGGTTTCGGGGACCGCCTCCATCTCGTCCGCCGCGGGCAGTGGGAGCTGCCGACCCCCTGCGTCGACTGGGACGTCCGGGGGCTCGTCAACCACGTCGTCGCCGAGAACCTGTGGGCCCCCGAACTGCTGTCCGGCCGTACGGTCGCCGAGGTGGGGGACGCCTTCGAGGGCGACGTGCTCGGCGACGACCCGCTCAAGGCGTTCGAGGCGTCCGCGCAGGGCGCCGTCCAGGCGGTGTACGCCGAGGGCGCCCTGACCAGCGTGACCCACCTGTCCTTCGGCGACGTGCCGGGCGAGGAGTACATCACCGAGCTGTTCGCGGACGCGCTGATCCACACCTGGGATCTGGCACGTGCCATCGGCGGGCCGGAACGGCTCGACCCCGAACTCGTCGCCTCCTGCTCCGAATGGTTCGAGAAGGCGCGGGAGGACTACCGCGAGGCGGGGGTCATCGGGGACGAGCGCGACGTTCCGGCCGGCGCCGACCAGCAGACTCACCTGCTCGCCGCCTGGGGCAGGAACCCCTGAGCCCTACCTTCCTGTGGGCCGCCTGCCGTGGTTGGCCTTCTTCTTCTTGCGTGCCTTCGACTTGCGTGCGCGCCTGCCCATCACGACCGCCTTCCGTCGAGTACGGCTTTCGCTCACTGTCCTCCCCCGGACCGCCGGCGGCAAGTACCCCGACCCCAACTCAACATGTCTCCACGTACGTGAGGCATAATTTGTTTGAATCTGTTGACAGGAGTGGTGGATGCTGGCCCAGCAACGGCAGCAGGCGATCCTGGAGAGGGTACGCAGAACCGGCGGGGTGCGCGTCGCGCAGCTCGTACGCGACCTCGGGGTCTCGGACATGACGATCCGCCGCGACCTGGAGGTCCTCGCGGAGCGCGGCCTGATCGTCAAGGTGCACGGCGGGGCGACCGCCACCGGCACCGGCTCGACGGAGGAGCCGGGCTTCGCCGCCAAGTCGGTGCGGCAGCAGGCCGAGAAGGAGGCCATCGCCCGCCGGGCCGCCATGCTCGTACGGCCGGGCAGCTCCGTCGCCCTGTCGGCCGGGACCACGACCTGGACGCTGGCCCACCACCTGGTGGACGTGCCCGAGCTTACCGTGATCACCAACTCCGTCCAGGTGGCCGACGTCTTCCACCGGGCGGGACGGCCCGACCAGACCGTGGTGCTGGTGGGAGGCGTGCGTACGCCCTCCGACGCGCTGGTCGGCCCGGTGGCCGTGGCGGCCGTCCGCTCCCTGAACGTCGACACGCTCATGCTCGGCGTGCACGGCATGAGCGTCCGTGCCGGTTACACCACGCCCAACCTGCTGGAGGCGGAGACCGACCGCGCCCTCATCGCGGCCGCCCAGCAGCTCGTGGTCCTGGCCGACCACACCAAGTGGGGGACGATCGGCATCAGCACGATCGCCGCCCTGGGCGAGGCCGGTGTGGTCGTGAGCGACGTCGGCCTGCCGGAGGAGGCGCGCGCCGCGCTGTCGGAGCACGCCGGCGAGCTCCTCCTCGCCGATCCGTCCGGGGAGACCGAGCTGGAGACCGCACTGTGACGCCGGACCTCTGGAAGCCCCCCGTGACCCGGGACACCGCACCGTGAAGCTGGAGACCGCTCTGTGAAGCGCACCATCACCCATCTCGCCGACGGCCGTGAGCTGATCTACTTCGACCGGCGTGACGACGCCGACCACAGCGCCACCGACAAAAGGGACCTGCCGCCGCGCCCGCTCGCCTCCGAGCTGCGCTACGACCCCCTGATGGACGAGTGGGTGGCCGTCGCCCGGCACCGCCAGACGCGCACCCACCTGCCGTCCGCCGAGGAGTGCCCGCTCTGCCCGGGCCATCCCGGCTCGGAGATCCCCTCGCCGTACGAGGTGGCGGTGTTCGAGAACCGCTTTCCGTCGTTCAGCTTCAACACCGGAGCGTACGAGCAGGTGGGCGGGCTCAGCGAGGTACGGCCGGGGATCGGGCGCTGTGAGGTCGTCTGCTTCACCTCCGACCACGACGCGTCGTTCAGCTCGCTGAGCGACGAGCAGGCCGAACTGGTCGTCGAGGCCTGGGCCGACCGTACGGCCGAGCTGTCCTCGCTGCCCGGCGTGGAGCAGGTCTTCTACTTCGAGAACCGCGGCGCCGAGATCGGGATCACGCTGCCGCACCCCCACGGGCAGATCTACGCCTATCCGTACGTCACGCCGCGTACCCGGCAGATGCTGGACGCCGCCGCCCGCCATCGGGGCGGCAACCTGTTCGCGGACGTCCTGGCCGCCGAGCGGAGGGGCCCCCGGGTGGTGGCCGCCAACGAGCACTGGACGGCCTTCGTCCCGGCCGCCGCGCGTTATCCGTTCGAGGTGCACGTCTACCCGCACCGTCAGGTGCCCGACATCCCCGCGCTGTCGCCCGAGGAACGGGCCGCGTTCGCGCCGCTCTACATCGAGGTGCTCCGCCGTCTGGACGGGCTGTTCGGCGTCGTCATGCCGTACGTCGCGGCCTGGCACCAGGCCCCGGTCACCTATCGGCGCGACCTCGCCTACCTCCACCTGCAGCTCTTCACGATCCGGCGGGCGCCGAACAAGCTGAAGTATCTCGCCGGATCGGAGTCGGCCATGGGCGCGTTCGTCAACGACGTGCTCCCGGAGGAGGCCGCCCGGATGCTACGCGAGGCGGTAACGGCTTGATCTCCGAATGGTTGCGACTTAGGTGGCAGCCACGGTTTCTTTACCACTAGTATCCCTGACACCGGACGTCACAACCGGTACGCCTAATCCCGGGCGCCCCGCCCGGGAGCCGGGGACCCAACCACGCACCTGGGGTCAAGGCAGTCGCCTGCCCAGGCTTCTCCAGCCCGAACCCGTCAGCTAACCCGGTCGGCAGATGGAGAGGAGTGGGCTCTGCCCCGCGCGTTCCCCCTGGCTCTCGGCGCGCTCGCCTCCGCCGTCCTCGTGTTCGGCGCGGCCACCCCTGGCGCCGCCGACCCCAAACCGACGGAGAAGCAGCTCAAGAAGGAGCTGTCGGACCTGCGCAAGAAGGTCGACCGGCTGATCGGCGACTACAACGCCAAACGCGTCGCCCTCGCCAAGGCCCGCGTCGAGGAGAAGGCGGCCCGCGGCCGGCTGGCCAAGGCCGAGGCCGACTACGAGGCCGCCAGCGACGCCGTACGGCGGATGGCCGGGCTGCGCTACCAGACCGAGAGGGCGATGGCGCTGCCCGACATGAACACCGCCGCGCTGAACTACCAGCTCAAGGAAGAGCAGGCCGCCAGGCTCGCCCGCTTCGACCAGGTCCGCGCCGAACGACAGCAGGCCGCGGACGCCGCCAAGACGCTGACCGAACAGCTCAAGGCGCAGGCCGCCGAGGTCGCCGGACAGCGCGAGGACGCCGAGGATCTCATCGACGAGATCAAGGACAAGCTCGACGCGCTGATCCCGATCGCGCCGGGCAAACGCGCGGGCGGGTCGTGGGCGCCGGAGCTGCCCAGCGGCTCCGACAACATCACCCCCCGGATGCGGCTCATGCGCACGGAGGTCGAAAAGCACTTCGACCTGCGGTTTCCGGTCGGCTGCTACCGGGCCGAGAACAGCGGCGAGCACCCCCTCGGGCGCGCCTGCGACTTCATGATGAGCTCGGGCGGCGCCATGCCCTCCCCGGAGATGAAGGCGTTCGGCGACAGCCTGGCCGCCTGGGCCATCAAGAACGGGCCGAAGCTGGGCGTGATGTACGTGATCTGGCAGCAGCGCATCTACAACCTCGGCCATCCGGGCTGGCGGACCATGTCCGACCGCGGCGGCATCACCGCCAACCACTACGACCACGTGCACATCTCGATGTACTAGGCACACAAGCCGTCTACCTGCATGTTCGATCCCGGCAGGACGCGTCAGGGCACATCGAGGGCACTTGAGCCGTCTGCCGGCTAAGAGCACGCCGGACGACTGGCGCGGACGAGTCGAGGCGGGCCGCCGCGCGACAGTACAGGTCTAATCACGAGCGGTGGGCTGAGCTGGAACAGCCGCAACGTGCCGCGCCACGCATGGGGGCGCCTCTGGCGGGGGGCGCTCCGGCTCCGGGATGGCCTCGAACACACGTGCGGGTTGTGGGGTGGCTGGGGTGGGAGCCAGCACGCGTGTCCGCGATTGTCCCCGAAGGCTCCGATTGGGGAAGTGGTCAGGGCGTCAGACCGGGCCGCCATAGTTGAAGGCGGTAGAGCTGGACTTGGTAAACGTCGCGCGGGAAGTCCGGCTCCTCGGTATTGGTCATGACTTTGGTCAGCACGCGAACCGACCAGGAAAGGCCAGTCTCCCCGAGGTCGAACGGCTCGAGTTCTTTCCACGCACCGTCGGAGGAGTACTCCGAGAGGGCGATCGTCCCCGAATCGATCCGCAGTTCGCCGTTCCATAGCTCCGCCCAGGACTCCAGCGGCTCCGGGGGGCCGTCGCACAGCTCATACCGGACGAAGTGGTCGTTCTTTTCAACCATCCGACTGGTCTGAAAAGGGAGCTGACTGGTCAGAATAAGGCCGCTCGGGCCCGCATGGATGCCGGGACCGACGAGGGGAGCCCCATCCCCGGGACCGGGGTCGCCCGTGATTTCCCCGTCCGTCACCTCGGTGATGACGAAATCGTCGCCAGGTGTGAGGCTGATCATGTCCACCATACTGGCGAGCAGATTCACCATGGTCGATTCTCTCCTAAGGTGCCGGACAACGTCGGCCGCGTTCCGCGTGTCCCGCGCGGCATGACCGTAACCTATTCTCAAGCTGATAACGCGGGTCGAGAACGATACTGCTGGCCGGAACATAGACGAGCCACCCCGGGTTACTGTCGGCTACTTCCCAGCCAACTGGACGTGCCTGAACGCGCAGGATCAGCTGAGCCGGCCCAGGTTCCTCGGTAAGAAGCCTAAGGGCCACATCTCGGGGTCGAACGTTAGGCACGTCACCAGACGTTGTCCATTCCACCTGAAGGCCGTTGAGCTGCGAAAACGCCTACTCCCAGGTCCTGGGGTCAAGTGCGGTTCACGCAGATAGGCGCGGTCGAAGCGGAGGGCACAGCAAGGGCACATGACATCGTGACTAGCCGCGAAATGGTGAGAACCACCGAGACGATCAACGCCAGATCATCCTGGTGGTTCGGGAGTTGTGCCAGGTCACGATCACGGGCTTATCAGATCTCGATGTACTGACGCCGGGGCTCTCGTCGGCAGGCGAACGAGAAGGGCGGATCGGGTTATCGTCCTGCCATGAAGGACGAGCCTCCCCCGCCCCTGCTGGCCAATCGATGGGCCGACGCTGTCGGCGAAGGCGGGCCCGGGGCCGGCAGGGAGATATGCAGGTGTTTCGATCAAGACAGGGTTCGTCCGCCGCACCCTGTGCGCTTCCATCCTGAGCGTCAGGACACTGCATCCCCTGGCTGGCGACATCTGCTCGAGCTCGTAGAAGAAGCGGCGGCAGACGGCCGCGAGGTGTTCCGTCCTCTTGTCGAACTCAGCCCGGCCGAGCAGCGTCAGATCGTCACGTTGCCTCCGACCATCGCCAAACTCACCGAGGTCAAGCACTTGGTGCTCTACGGCAGTAACCTCGTGCGAATCCCCCCGGAGATCGGCTCGATGACCAATCTGCGGGAGTTCAGCCCTTACACGTCGCATCGCCTCCACTGGTTCCCGTACGAGCTGACCAGGTGCCGGCGGCTGAAGGCCAGCACGGTCAGCACCCGCTCGCTTTACGGCAACCTCAAGGTGCGAGCACCGTTTCCTCCGCTCCAGCCCGGCAGAGCATCGACCCGGGACCTCGATCTCCTCGGCCTCGACCCTGGAGTGTGGGGCACCGACGTGATCCGCGCGTGCAGCGTCTGTGACCGGCCTATCGCCGAAGGCGGGCTCCACCAGGTGTGGATCTCTTTACGGGTCGGCACCGACACCGTGCCGCTGCTGGTGAACGCCTGCTCACCGGCCTGCATCGACGCCCTTCCTGCTCCTCCAGATGGCTACCTGCCCACGCCGCACACCGGCGGGCCGGGCATACGGCGAAAGCGGGGTGACCACCGTGCCTGACCTCACGGCGGACCTGTTCGTGTCGCTGGACGGCTTCGCCGCCGGCGTGGACGTGGGCGCCTTCTTCGGCTATCCGGGGCCCGGCCTCGACGCCTGGATACGCGAGGCGACCGAGCAGCCGCAACTGATGCTCATGGGTCGCGTCACCTATGAGGCGCTCGCGGCGATCTCGTCCGCGGCCGCCGACGAGGCGAGCACCCGGATGAACGACCTGCCGAAGGCCGTCTTCTCCAACACCCTGCGGGAGCCGCTCGCCTGGAAGAACACCCGGCTCGTACGCGGCGACCTCGCCGAGCGGGTCAGGGCGCTCAAGCGGGAGTCGGCCGTGCCGCTGCGCTCGATCGGCAGCCTCACGCTGGTCAGAAGCCTGATGGAGCTCGGGCTGGTCGACCGGCTGCGGGTGATGGTCTTTCCCCTCACGCTGGGCGGCGACGGTCGGGAGCCCGCCTACGCCGGCTACCCCCGGACGGGGCTGGAGCTGGCCGGCACCAGGGTCCTCGACTCGCGCATCGTCCTGCTCGAATACCGGCCGGCGGGCCCAAAATGATGTGACTCCGCGTCGCGGCTCGGGGCAGGATGCCGGAATGACCGACACACGTATCGATCCCCCTGTCGCCGCGGACGAGCGCGCGATGCTGCGCGCCTGGCTGGACTGGCACCGTGAGACTCTCGCGGTGAAGTGCCAGGGACTCACGGAGGAGCAGCTGCGGCTGCGCTCCGTGCCTCCCTCCAGCATGTCGCTGCTCGGCCTCGTACGGCACCTGGCCGACGTCGAGCGGGCCTGGTTCCGGCGGCGGCTCAACGGCGAGGACCTCGGCGGCATCTACTACAGCGACGATGACCCGGACGGCGAGTTCGACAACGTGGACACCGCGTCCGGAGAGGAGGCCTTCGCGACCTGGCGCGCGGAGATCGAGCACGCGCGTGCGGCCGAGGAGGCCTGCGCCGACCTGGACGCGCTAGCGAAGGCGGACCGCCAGGGAGTCCGCCACTCGCTGCGCTGGATCATGTGCCACATGATCGAGGAGTACGCCCGCCACAACGGCCACGCCGATCTGCTGCGTGAGCGCATCGACGGGGCGACGGGCGAGTAGGCTCCCGCCCGGCGGGGCTCAGCCGGACAGGCGGACCGGGTTGACGAGGTCGGCGTAGATGAGAAGGCCGCCCATGACGACCAGCAGGGCCGCCATGACGTACGTCAGTGGGAGCGCCTTGGCCACGTCCACGTACCCGGGGACCGGCCGGCGGCGCACCCGCGCCAAGGCCCGCTTGACGCCCTCCCACAGGCCGCCGGCGATGTGACCGCCGTCCAGCGGCAGCAGCGGGATCAGGTTGAACATGCCCACCGCGAGGTTCAACCCGGCCAGCAGGTTGATGAAGATCTCGATCTTGTTTTCGACCGACAGGTCCGAGGCGGCGATCTCACCGCCGATGCGGCCCGCCCCCACGATGCCGATCGGCCCGTTCGGGTCGCGCTTCTCGCCCGAGAAGGCGGCGTTCCACACGCCGACCATCTTCTTAGGGATGTTGACCATCGCGACGGCGGTGCGCTCGGTCAGGTCCCACATCTGCCCGACGACGTAGCCGGGGCCCTTCTTCTCGACGACGGTCGTCGGGCTCACACCCAGGAAGCCGGCGTTCTTCTCCACCTTGCCGGGGTCGGTCAGCGAGGGCAGGTCCTGCGCGATCAGGTCGACCTTCACCTCGGCCCGCTGCCCGCCCCGCTGGATGCCCAGCGTCGTGACCCCCGCGCCGTGCTCACGGATGAGTCGCCGGGCCGTCTCCCAGTCGGTGACCGGCGCGCCGCCGATGGCGACGATGCGGTCGCCGGGGCGCAGGCCCGCCTTGGCGGCGGGCGTCAGGGGGTCGCTGTCCCGGCAGTCGCGGTGGTCCGCCTCCGCGGCGGGGATGGCGCACTTGGACACCGAGGACACGACCGGCGTCTGCTCTGCGACGCCGAAGCCCATCATCACGACCGCGAACAGCACGAACGCGAGCACGAAGTTCATCGCCGGGCCGCCGGTCATGATGATGACCTTCTGCCACCAGGGCTTGCGGTAGAAGACCCGGTTCTCGTCTCCTGGCCGGATCTCCTCGGACGCGACCGCCCGCGCGTTCTCGATGAGGCCCTGCCAGGGACCGGTGGAGACGCTGCGCAGCTTGCCGGGCTCGTCCGAGGGGCGCGGCGGGAGCATGCCGATCATGCGGATGTAGCCGCCGAGCGGGACCCACTTCACGCCGTACTCGGTCTCGCCCCGCCTGCGCGACCACATCGTGGGCCCGAAGCCGACCATGTATTGGGTCACCCGGACGCCGAAGAGCTTGGCGGGCACGAGGTGCCCGATCTCGTGAAGCGCGATCGAGACGAGCAGACCGACGAAGAGGATCACGAATCCGGCCACGAAGAGCCAGCTCATCAGCGCGTACCCCCGAATCGGAGAAGGTGCCCTGGCAGACGAAGCACCCTTCGAGCGTAGCCCACCCGCACGAAGGTGAAGACTTTTCCGGCACGGGTTCGGCTTGCCCGTGTGTGACCGATTGGGGACACTTCGTTGACAGTATGGAGTTGGTCGATCACCCTTTGAGAGACGTCCAGAGGGGAGAACCTTGATCCGGATCCTGGTGGCCGAACACCTTCCGTTGGTACGGCGAGGCCTGGTCGCGTCCCTTGACGGAGAGGACGATCTGCGGGTGGTCGCGGACGTCGGGTCGGGCGAGGACATCCTGCCCGCGGCCCTGGACGTGCGGCCGGACGCCGCCGTCATCGACGCGGACCTGCCCGGAGTGGACGGGCTCAACGCGGCCGCGCGGCTGGGAGAGAAGGCGCCACGCTGCCGCGTGATGCTGCTGTCGGCGCAGCCCAGCCCGGGTCACGTCAAGCGGGCCTTCGCGGCGGGCGTCCTGGGCTACCTGAGCATCGAGGTGGCCCCCGAGCAGCTCGCCGACGGCATCCGCCGGATGGTCGCCGGACGCCGGGTCGTCGACTCCGAGCTGGCGGTCGCCGCACTGGAGGCCGCCGACTGCCCGCTGACGCCGAGGGAGCACGAGGTGCTGCGGCTCGCGGCGGGGGGCGCGCGGTCGAAGGACATCGCCGCCGAGCTGGGCCTGTCCGTCGGCACCGTGCGAAATCACCTGTCGCGCATCCTCGTCAAGACCGGAGCGCGCAACCGCGTCGACGCCGTCAGGATCGCCACCGACTCCGGCTGGCTGTAGGAGCTCAGGGGCGCCAGATCAGGACGAGCGCGCAGTCGTCGTTGTGGCCGGAGGACATCGACTGGACGAGCTGCCGGGCCTTGTCGCGGAATCCCGACGGCAGCAGCCGCTCGGCCTCGCCCAGCAACCGGTCGAGCCCGGCGTCGATGTCCCGGCCGGGCTGCTCGATCAGCCCGTCGGTGAACAGCATGAGCGCGTCGCCCTTGCGCAACACCCCGCTGTCGGTCTCGCAGGCCAGGTCGGGCACCACGCCGAGCACGACGCCCTTCGCCGTGGAGACCCGCCACGTGCCCGAGCCGGAGTCGAACCGGACGACGGGCGGATGCCCGGCCGAGGTGATGGTGTACTCCCCCGTGGACAGGTCGAGCTCCAGGTGGACGGCGGTCACGAACCCCTCGTCGCCGAGCTGGCGGTGCAGGTAGGAGTTGCACGCGACGAGGAAGTCGTCCACCGAGCCGAGCAGGCCGCCGAAGGTGCCCGACAGCATGAGCGCGCGGGTTCCCGCGTCCACGCCCTTGCCGGACACGTCGACGACCGCCACCTGGACCCGGTCGCCCTCCCGCATCGAGACGACGAAGTCGCCGCCGAACGACGATCCTCCCGCCTGCTTCAGCACCACCTTGCCGCCCCAGTCCTTGGGCAGCGGCGGCAGCTCGCTCTGCCGCTTCAGCCGGTCACGCAGCTCCAGCAGCATCGCGTCGCCGCGCAGCCCCTGGACGCCGAGCTTGCCCCGCGTACGCGCCATCATCCAGGCCAGCGCGGCGGTGAAGGCCATAGTGATCAGCAGGCCGGGGCCGACGCTGAGCACTCCCCTGACCGGTCCCATGTACGCCAGGGACGCCACGACCACGCACAGCAGGATCGCGAGGCTGCGCAGCCGGAGCTGGAGCCCGCCGATCAGCGTGAAGAGGATCAGCAGCGAGGGCGAGAACCAGTACGGCGACACCTCCGCGTCGAGCACGCCGATCACGACGGTGAGCACGACGAGAGCGATGAGGAGGTACCGGTCCTTCGACCAAACTTTCCTGACAAAACGGACCAACGGCACCAGGAGCGGCACGCGCGCCAGGAGCGCGCGGAGCCGAGGAGGGATCAGCGGCGCCGGACGGGAAGTCATGATGGCCTCGACTGTATCCGGACATCCCAGGTGGCGGCACCTGCTTGACCAACGTCTAGATCATCCGGCACGGATATTGGGTCGCCTCGCGCGGCGGCCCGCTTCTACGGTGTCTCGATGAGCATCACCGTGCGCCCCATCGAGGAATCCGAGTGGCCGGCCTTCGTCGCCGTCGATTACGAGGCGTTCAGCGCCACCTATCCCGTGGAGATCGCCGACCGGTGGCGCGAGGTCCTGGAGATCGACCGGCTGCTGTCCGCCTTCGACGGCGACCTGATGGTCGGCTGCGCCGCCGCGTTGTCCTTCGAGATGACGGTCCCCGGCGGGCCGATCCCCGTGGCCGGCGTCACGTCGGTGGGTGTGCTCCCCTCGCATCGCCGCCGCGGCGTGCTGACCGCGCTCATGACCCGGCAGCTGCACGGCCTGCACGAGGAGGGACGTGAGGCCGTCGCCGCGCTCTACGCCAGCCAGGCGGCCATCTACGGGCGTTTCGGGTATGGCAGGGCCGCCGACACCCTGAACTTCCGCATCCCCACCCACGGCTCGGTCTTCACGCGCTCGGCCCCCGCCGACCCGGCGCTGCGCCTGCGCGTGGCCGGCCCCGCCGACGCGCTTGCCGATCTCCGGCGGATCTACGACGCCGTACGACCCGGCCGTCCCGGCATGTACGCGAGGTCCGACGGATACTGGCGGACCGAGATCCTCCCGGACACCGAGCACGACCGGGGCGGGATGGGCCCGCTGCGCTGCCTGATCGCGGAGGACGCGACGGGAGCGCGCGGCTACGCGCTGTTCCGAGCGAAGGCCGGCTGGGACGAGCACGGCGTGCCGGACGGGGAGGTCCGGCTCCTGGAGTTGTTCGCCTCCGACCCCGCGGCGTACGCGCTGGTCTGGCGCGGCGTCCTCGACCGGGACCTGTGCACGGTCGTCCACGCCGAGCGGCGGCCGGTGGACGACCCGATCACACACCTGCTGGCCGAACCCCGCCAGCTGCACGCGGGCTGGTTCGACGACCTGTGGATCCGCCTGGTGGACGTGGACCGGGCCCTGGCCTCCCGCGCGTACGCGGCCCCGGCCGACCTGGTGCTGGACGTCCAGGACGAGTTCTGCCCGTGGAACGCCGGCCGCCGGCGCCTCGTCACCGACAAGGCGTCCTGCGAACCGACCGGCGCGCCCGCCGACCTCACGCTGCCGGTCGACGTGCTGGGCGCGGCGTACCTCGGCGGGCGGTCCCTGCGGGCGGCGGCGGACGCCGGGCTGGTGCGGGAGCACCGGCCGGGGGCCCTGCGCGAGCTGTCGGCCGCGATGGCGTGGGACCCGGCCCCCTGGGGCTGCCGGGTGTTCTGAGGCGCGCCGCCGACAGCCGGGACGTAGGCTTCAGAGCATGGCGCTGCAGAGTTTGCAGATCACCGCGATCACGGCCATGCGGGCCCGCGACGTCTCCCGGCCTACGCAGGAGCAGCAGGAGGCCGCCGACGAGCGGCCACTGCGCGACGAGACGCCCCGGCGGGAGCCCCGCCGGGGACGCGACAGGGACACCCGCCAGGCGCAGGGCTAGACGGGATTCAGGCGGAGTCAGGCGGGCAGCGGCGGCAGTTCGCCGGTGGCCTCGTAGCCGGCGAGCTGGCGGATCCGCCGGGCGTGCCGCTCGGCCCCCGAGAACGGCGTGGCCAGGAAGAGCCCGACGAACCTGACGGCCTCCTCCGGCGTGTGCTGCCGGGCGCCCAGGCTGATCACGTTGGCGTCGTTGTGCTCGCGGGCCAGCTTCGCCGTGTCCTCGTTCCAGGCGAGGGCCGCGCGCACCCCCCGCACCTTGTTGGCGGCGATCTGCTCGCCGTTCCCCGAGCCGCCGATCACCACCCCGAGGCTGCCCGCGTCGCCGGCCACGCCCTGCGCGGCGCGCAGCACGAACGGCGGGTAGTCGTCCTCCGCGTCGTAGACGTGGGGACCGCAGTCCTCCACCTCGTGGCCCTGCTCCTTCAGCCAGGAGACAAGGTGATTCTTCAGCTCGTAGCCGGCATGGTCGGCACCGATGTAGACACGCACGACAGAAGTTTCCCAGAAGGCCTCTGGCGGAGACGACCCCGGGCTCCACTAAAGTAATAGCCGAGATGGGCCTCCGTCCCTTACACCCTCCGGCCTGACAGGAGTGTCATGCGCGAGCTTCGCTATGTCGGCGACCCGGTCCTGCGTACCCCCGCAGAACCGGTGACGGACTTCGACCGCGAGCTGCGCCGGCTGATCGACGAGATGTTCTCGATCATGTACCAGGCCGACGGCGTCGGGCTCGCCGGGCCGCAGATCGGCGTGGGCCGGCGGCTGTTCGTCTACGACATCAGCAACCGCAAGGGCCACGTGATCAACCCGGAGCTGACGATCGACGACCCCGAGCAGGTCGTCGAGGAGGAGGGCTGCCTGTCGGTGCCCGGCAAGGAGACCGGCAAGCCGCTGTACGCCCCGACCCCCCGCGCCGCCGGGGTCACGCTGCGCGGGGTCGACAAGCTCGGCCGGCCCGTCGCCGTCAAGGCCCGCGGCATGCTCGCCCGGTGCTTCCAGCACGAGTTCGACCACCTCGAGGGCACGCTGTACGTCGACCGGCTGGGCAAGGACGAGCGCCGCAAGATCCTCCTGCAGGCGCCCTGACCTCCTACAGCTGGATGGCCTTGACCTCCAGGAACTCCTCCAGGCCGAACTCGCCGAGCTCACGGCCGACCCCGGAGTGCTTGTAGCCGCCGAACGGCGCCATCATGTTGAACCGGCCGCCGTTGACCGCCACCTGCCCGGTGCGCAGGCGGCGCGCGACCGCGAGCGCCTTGTCCTCGGTGCCCGCCCACACCGCCCCCGACAGCCCGTACGGCGTGCCGTTGGCGATCTCGACGGCCTCGTTCTCCGACGCGAACGGGATGATCGACAGCACCGGGCCGAAGATCTCCTCCTGCTCGATCGACATGCCGGGCGACACGCCCGCGAAGATCGCGGGCTCGACGTAGTAACCCCGTTCCATCGGGTTGTCGGTCCCGCCGAGCACGAGCCGGGCGCCCTCCTCCTGGCCGCGGTTGATGTACCTGACGACCCGGTCGCGCTGCGCGGCGGACACCAGCGGCCCGAGGCGCGTGCCCTCGGCGAACGGATCGCCGGGGACGTAGGCGCCGGCCGCCTCCACGGCGAGCCGCACGGCCTCGTCGTACTGGTCCCAGTGGACGAGCATCCGGGTCAGCGCCGAGCAGGTCTGGCCCGAGTTGAGGTAGGCGCCCGCGACCCCGTTCTTCACCGCCTTCTCCAGGTCGGCGTCGGGGAGGATGATGTTCGCCGACTTGCCGCCCAGCTCCAGGGCCACCCGCTTGACCGTCTCGGCCGCGAGGGCCGCGACCCGGCGGCCGGCCCTGGTGGACCCGGTGAACGACACCATGTCCACGTCCGGGTGGGCGGCGATGGCCTCGCCGACCACCGGACCGTAACCGCTGACCATGTTGAACACGCCGGGCGGCAGGCCGACCTCGTGGAAGATGTCGGCCAGCGCGTACGCCGCGAGCGGCGCGACCTCGCTCGGCTTGAGCACGACGGTGCAGCCGGCCGCGAGGGCCGGGGCCACCTTGCACACGACCTGGTGGAGCGGGTAGTTCCACGGCGTGATCGCGCCGACCACGCCGACGGGCTCCCGTACGACGAGCGAGTTGCCCACGCGGCCGCCGTCGAACTCGTACCGCTTGGCGAGGTCGGCGTAGGAGGCCAGCACCTCGGCGGGCATCAGCGTCTGCACCTTCAGCGCGAGCGTGAGCGGGGCGCCCATGTCGGTGGCGATCGTCGCCGCGATCTCCTTGGCGCGCTCCTGTAGCAGCCCGGCCGCCGCCCCCAGGAACGCGGCGCGTTCGGCCGGTTCCAGGGCCGACCAGGACGGGAAGGCGGCGCGGGCGGCGGCGACGGCGGACTCGACGTCGGCGGGCGCCCCGGCGGGCACCCGGTCCACGACCTCCTCGGTCGCGGGGTTGACGACGTCGACGGCCTCGCGGGAGGAGGACGGGACCCAGGCTCCGTTCACGTAGAGGTGACGCATGTCACTCATCCTTGCGCCTCCGCTGTCAGATGGCGAGCCTTCCAGCGGAAACCTTTCCGGTCGGTTCGCGCGAGGGTGAAGGAGCCTGTGAAGTCTCAGGTGAAGATCGGGTCGCGGGTCCTCGACCTCTTCAGCTCGAAGAAGCCGTCGGTGCCGGCGACGAGCAGGACGCCGTCCCACAGGCGCGCGGCGGCCTCGCCCCTGGGGATGGGCGAGACGACGGGGCCGAAGAACGCCGCGCCCTCGACGGCGATGACCGGCGTGCCGACCTCCTGGCCGACCAGGTCGATGCCCTCGTTGTGCGAGCGCCGGATCGCCTCGTCGTACTCGTCCGAGTCATGCGCGGCCACCAGCGCGGGGTCGAGCCCGGCGGCCGTGAGGGCCTCGGCGATCGTGTCCCGGTCGCGCTCGCGCCCCTCGTCGTGGAAGCGCCGGCCGATCTCGGTGTAGAGGCCGCCGAGGACCTCCTCGCCGTACTTGTCCGCGGCGGCGGCCACCACCCGTACGGCGCCGAGCGTCTGCTTGACCCGCTCGCGGTAGTCGTCGGGGATGTCCTTGTCCTCGTTGAGCACCGCCAGGCTCATGATGTGCCAGCGCACGTCGATGGGACGGAGCGCGGCCACCTCGTGGATCCAGCGTGACGTGATCCACGCCCAGGGGCAGGCGGGGTCGAACCAGAAATCGACAAGCTTTCGGTCGGACACTGTGACACCCTCTCGAACGGACTATGGTTCCCTCGGTCGTCAACCCGGGCAGGAAATCTCCTATTCCAGGTAGGAGCGATCTCGAATCCGCCTTGTCGCCGCGACGTGGCAGGATTCATGCAATCCCTGACGCGACGGGGCGGCGGGGATCGGGGGCGTTGATCATGTGATGAGGAGCGGGTGTGGCAGGGAATCTGACACGGGACGAGGCCCGGGAGCGTGCTCGGCTGCTCTCCGTCCAGTCCTACCAGGTCGAACTCGACCTGACGGAGGGCGAGGAGCGGTTCGAGAGCATCACGACGGTCCACTTCACGTCGGACCGCGAGGGGGCGGACACGTTCATCGACCTGCACGGCGCGCACGTGCGGAAGGTCGTACTCAACGGCAGGGAGCTGGACGTCAGCACCTACGACGCCGAGAAGGGCCGCATCCCGCTGCCGGGGCTGGCCGGGCACAACGAGCTGCGCGTGGACGCCGACTGCTCCTACATGCGCACCGGTGAGGGCCTGCACCGCTTCGTCGACCCCGTGGACCAGCAGGTCTACCTGCACAGCCAGTTCGAGACGGCCGACGCGCACCGGATGTACGCCTGCTTCGACCAGCCGGACCTCAAGGCGACCTTCGAGCTGACCGTCCTCGCCCCCGGCGACTGGGAGGTGGTGTCCAACGCCGCTCCCGACGCGGTCGAGCCGCTGGAGGAGCACCGCGGGCGGCACGGCACGCTGCAGGCGGCCAAGCGCTGGCACTTCCCGCCGACCCCCGTCATGTCGACGTACATCACGGCCCTCATCGCCGGGCCGTACGCGGTGGTGCGGGACGAGCACGACGGGATCCCGCTCGGGATCTACGTGCGGCGCTCGCTCGCGCAGTACCTCGACCCCGAGAACATCTTCGAGGTCACCAAGCAGGGCTTCGACTTCTTCCACCGCGTCTTCGGCCTGCGCTACCCCTTCGGCAAGTACGACCAGCTGTTCGTGCCGGAGTTCAACGCCGGCGCCATGGAGAACGCGGGCGCGGTGACGTTCCTTGAGGACTACGTCTTCCGCTCGCGCGTGACCGACGCGATCATCGAGCGCCGCGCGGAGACGATCCTGCACGAGATGGCGCACATGTGGTTCGGCGACCTCGTCACCATGCGCTGGTGGGACGACCTGTGGCTGAACGAGTCGTTCGCCACCTACATGTCCGTGCTGTGCCAGGCCGAGGCCACCCGGTGGGGCCAGGGCGCGTGGACGACGTTCGCCAACGTCGAGAAGGCCTGGGCCTACCGGCAGGACCAGCTGCCCTCCACCCACCCCATCGCCGCCGACATCCCGGACATGCAGGCCGTCGAGGTCAACTTCGACGGCATCACGTACGCCAAGGGCGCCTCGGTGCTCAAGCAGCTCGTCGCGTACGTGGGGCTCGACAACTTCCTCGCCGGGGTGCGCGACTACTTCAACGAGCACGCCTGGAAGAACACCACCCTGCAGGACCTGCTGTCGGCGCTGGAGCGCACCTCCGGGCGCGACCTGTCGTCCTGGTCCAAGGAGTGGCTGGAGACCTCGGGCGTCAACACGCTGCGGCCGTCGTTCACGACCGACGACGAGGGCCGGTTCCTGAGCTTCGACGTGCTGCAGGAGGCCACGCAGGAGCACCCGACGCTGCGCTCGCACCGGGTGGCCATCGGCCTCTACTCGCTGCGCGAGGGCGTCCTGACCAGGACCAAGCGGGTCGAGCTCGACATCGTCGGCGCGCGTACGGCCGTGCCCGAGCTGGTCGGCGAGGTCCAGCCCGACCTGGTGCTGGTGAACGACGACGACCTCACCTACGCCAAGATCCGGCTCGACGAGAGGTCGTTGCGCACCCTCGTCGGCGGCGGGATCACCGCGTTCACCGAGTCGCTGCCCCGCGCGTTGTGCTGGTCGGCCGCCTGGGACATGACGCGGGACGCCGAGATGGCCACCCGCGACTACGTCAAGCTGGTCGTCTCCGGCATCGACTCGGTGCGCGACATGACCGTCCTGCAGACCGTGCTGCGCCAGGCCCGCCAGGCCGTGCAGCAGTACGCCGACCCGGCGTGGCGGGCCACCGGCCTGGCCGAGCTGGCCGGCGCGCTGCGCCGCCTCGTCGCGGCGGCCGAGCCGGGCTCGGACCACCAGCTCGCCTACGTCAACGCCCTCGCCGCGACCGCCACCTCGTCCGAGGACCTGGCGTTCCTCAAGGGCGTGCTCGACGGCACCGAGGTGCCCGAGGGCCTGACCGTCGACGCCGACCTGCGCTGGACGCTCATCCAGTCGCTCGTGTCGGGCGGCGTCCTCGGCGCCGGGGACATCGACGCGGAGCTGGCCAGGGACGCCACGGCGACCGGCGAGCGCTCGGCCGCCACCAGCCGGGCCTCGATCCCGACCCCGGAGGCCAAGGCCGAGACCTGGGCGACGATCGTGGGCGGCAAGCTGAGCGGCGCGCTGCTGCGCGCCACGATCCTCGGCTTCGTCGACCCGCAGCACCCCGAGCTGCTGGAGCCGTACGCCGACCGGTACTTCGAGGAGGTCGGGCGGATCTGGAGCGAGTGGACCTCCGACATGGCGCAGAACTTCGCCATCGGCTGCTACCCCGCGCTGCTGATCCGTCCGGAGACCGTGGCCCGCACGCAGGACCACATCAGCGCCAAGCAGCCGCCGCACGCGCTGCGGCGCCTGCTGCTGGAGGGCGCGGACGGCGTCAGCCGGGCGCTGCGCGCCCGGGCGCGGGACGCCTCCGCCTGATCCGCAGCCTGATCCGCGTCCTGATCCGCGGCCGGCCGCACGATCACGACCCCGAGGGCCCCGGCACACCGCCGGGGCCCTCGGGCGTGTCAGGGGACCACGTGGCATGGAAGACGGCGGGAGCATGAAAGCGCGGCGCAAGCCCGGTGCAAGGCACCGGCGGTGCCATGGGCGCGCCGGGCCGTTTACAAGGCGAACGGGCCGGGACTACCGTCCGTGCAGGAGGCCTCCGTGATCACCATGATCGTCGTCCTCGCCGTCGTGGCCGTCCTCGTCGCGACGCTCGTCTCCGTCTACAACCGCCTCGTACGCGCCCGCAACACCGCCGACAACGCCTGGGCGCAGATCGACGTGCAGCTCAAGCGCCGCTACGACCTGATCCCCAACCTCGTGGAGACCGTCAAGGGCTACGCCGCGCACGAGCGGGCCACGCTGGAGGCCGTCGTCGCGGCCCGCGCCCAGGCCATCGGCGCCCGGGGCCCCGAGGAGCAGGCGGCGGCCGAGAACATGCTGTCCGGCGCGCTGAAGAGCCTGTTCGCGGTGGCCGAGGCCTACCCCGACCTCAAGGCGAGCGCCAACTTCGCCGAGCTCCAGGAGGAGCTGGCCGCCACGGAGAACCGGATCGCCTACTCCCGGCAGTACTACAACGACGCCGTCCTGACCTACAACAACGCCATCCAGACGGTGCCCGCCAACATCGTGGCCGGCATGACCGGATTCACGCCCCGCGAGTACTTCCGGGCGCCCGGCGAGGAGCGCGGGCCCGTGCAGGTCGGGTTCTGACCATGGGCGCCTGGATTGCCGCCGCGGCGGCGACCGGTCTGTGGCTGCTGCTCCTGCTCGCGCTCGCCGTGGCGACGAGGAACCCGGACGTCGAGCCGGGGCCGGCCACCGGGGAGCTCGCCGGGCAGTCCCCCGCGGTGGTCGACCTGATCACGGGCGACTGGCGGCTGTGCGACGAGGCGCCCTCGGCCACCCTGCTCGACCTGGCCGCCAGGGGCGTCGTGGCCGTCGAGGAGATCGGCCCGGAACTGTCCCTCGTACGGCTGCGTGGAGAGCCCGGCGACCTGCGGCCGTACGAGCGGCTGGTCTACGACCACGTACGCTCGCTGTCCGTCGACGGCGTGGTGGCGACGGGGGCGCTGGCCGAGGGCTCGCGCGACCTCGGCCGGTGGTGGAAGAGCTTCCGCAAGAAGGTGATCGTCGAGGCGCGGGCGCAGGGCCTGTCGCGACCGCGCTGGAGCAGGGCCCACGCGCTGCTCCTCGGCGTGGCGGCGGTCGTCCCCGCCGCGGCGATCGGCATCGCGGTCGCGGCCGACGACGCCCGCCACGACGGCGGGCCCGGCGCGGCGATCGTCTCCTTCGCCCTGCTCGTGACCCTCATGGGCAGGCTGAACGGGGAGCGCGGCACGGCCGAGGGGGCCAGGGCCGCCGCCCACTGGCTCGGCGTCCGCGAGCATCTGCGGGCGACCGGGCGGTTCGCCGAGCAGCCCGCCGCCTCGGTCACGATCTGGGGCCGCCACCTCGCGTACGCCGCCGCGCTCGGGCTCGCGCCGCGGGCCGTCAGGAGCCTTCCGGTCAGCACCCCGGCCGACGACAACCGGGCGTGGTCCGACTACGGCGGGATGTGGCACGTCGTGAACGTCCGCTACCCCTCACGCCTGCTGTGGGGGCGGCCGCCTGGGGCGACGATCCTGCGGGGCCTGGCGGCCGGCTGGTTCACCGGGTTCCCCACCTGGATCCTCCTGGTGGTCGCCGCCGCCTTCGGCGTGTGGCCGGACGGGCTGGTCCTGCCCGCCGCCCTCGCCGTGGGCCTGGCGGTCGCCGGCCTGCCGGTCGTCCGCGCGATCTCCGACCTCGGCGGCGCGGCGACCGTTGAGGGCCAGGTCGTCCGGCTGCGCCGTTTCCCGGACGGCGGCAAGGCGAACGACACCTCCAAGTGGACGTACTGGTGCGCGATCGACGAAGGGGCCTCCCGCGAGGTCAGGGCCATGTGCCTGAGCGAGGAGATGTGGCTCCCCCTGCGGGAGGGCGACAGGGTACGGGCCGTGGCGGGGCGCAGGCTCGGCTGGATCAGGCGGGTCGACGTGATCGAGGGCTCGCGCCTGCGGGACGCCGCCACCTACGACGACACCGGCGAATACGCGGTGGACGCGCCGGAGAACCTCGGCGAGGTGCGCGTCCTGCCCGACCGCCCGCCGGGCGCGTGGGATGGCCCGGCGGACGGCCGTCGCCGCCCTGAGTAGGGTCGTCGGGTGCACTCAGCCCACGACCTGTTGATCGCCCTGGCCGGGAGGTACTCGTTCGGCGACGTCGGCGCGCTCGCGCCGGCCGTGCTCGGGGAGGGAGAGCGGGCGGCCCTGGTGGCGTCGGTCTGCGAGTTCGGCCAGCGGCTGCTCACCCTCGACGCCGAGGACTTCCACACCGAGATCGACGCCCAGACGGTGCCGGCCGACCTGCGCAGGCGCGCCCGCGCGTGCCACATGCCGCAGACGCCGAGGGAGCAGCCGCGCGGCGCGCTCGACTCGCTGCGGCCGGCGTACGCGCTGCTCCTCGAGGTCGTCGAGGCCCGCTGGCGGCGGCGCGAACTCAGCTCGATGATCGCGGCGGTGCACATCTGCAGCGAGTACCTCCCGCTGCTCGCCTTCGAGCCCGCGCTCGGCCACGCGGGCGACCCGGCTCGCTGGCCGGAGGGCCTGCGCGCCCCCGGCAGCCGGTTCGGGGTCATGCCCGACCGGGACTGCGACCACACGAGGGCGGAGCGGTCGGCGGCCGAGCGGACGCTGCGGGTGGCCGCGGAGCCGCCCGCGGGGTGGCGGGCCTACTTCGACCGGCAGCACAGCCAGGTGGCGGGGGCCCTCGCCACCTGCGCGGGCCGGTGCCGCACCCCCTGCCCCGCGCTCGACTGGGTGCCGGACCTCGACGGCCTGTCCGCCCGCTGCCGGATCGCGCTCGCGTTCGCCGAGACCCCGCTCGTACGGCTGCGCCACGCCGCCCCGGTCGGGCACGGCTTCGGCGTGCCGTCGCCGGAGGAGGTGCTGGAGGCGTGGGAGCGCAGCCGCGCCGCGCTGGCCAAGCACGAGGCGGCCGCCGCGGTCACCGCCGACGACGGCTTCCCGTTGCCGGGACTGCCCGCCCTGTTCTCCGCCGTGGCGGCGGCGCCGGTGCGGCCGGCCACGCTGCTCGCCGACGTCTCGGCGCACATCGTGGAGTTGCTGGGCTGACGGTCACCACATGGGTGGCCTGCGGTCCCCCCAGAAGCCGCCGACCGACGCCTCCACCTGGGACGACAGCGAGATGAGCGTCCCCTCGTCGCCGTACCTGCCCGCCAGCATGACGCCGATGGGCAGGCCGTCCGGCGTCCAGTAGAGCGGGAGGTTCACGGCGGGCTGGCCGCTCACGTTGTAGATGGCCGCGAAGGGCGCGAAGCGCATCATCCGCTCGAACGTCTCCTCGGGCGACTCGACGTCCTCGAACCAGCCCACCGGCACGGGCGGCTGGGTGACGGTCGGCGAGAGCACCGCGTCGTAGGCGTCGGTCACGAGCAGCGCGAACCGGGTGGCGAGCTGGAGCGTCGACTGCGCCTGGAGGAACTCGGGGGCCGAGACGGCGTGGCCGCGCTCGCGCAGCCACGCGGTGAGCGGGCGCAGCTTCGGCTCCAGTTCCTCCGCCACCGGGTGCATGCAGGAGAAGCTGAACCACATCTTGACGAACTCGGGCACGACGTCGGGGCCGAACGGCGGCGCGATCTCCTCGACCTCGTGGCCGAGCGACTCCAGCACCGCCGAGGCGCTCTCGTACGCCGCGAGCACGTCGGGGTGGACCTCCGCGCCGGGCACGGCGGGCGTGGCGAACCTGGCGATCCGCAGGCGGCCCGGGTCCCGCCCGGCGTAGGCCGAGAACGACCCGAGCGTCGGCGCCGGGGCGTGGTAGAGGTCGCCGGGGTTGTTGTGGGCCATCACGTCCAGCAGCGCCGCGGCGTCGGCGACGTTCCTGGCCAGCGGCCCGTTGGTCGACAGCCCCGCGAGGTCGGGCATGATGGGCGCCGCGGAGATGCGGCCGCGGCTGGGCTTGATGCCGTACAGACCGCAGACGGAGGCGGGGATGCGGATCGAACCCGCGCCGTCGCTGCCCTGCGCCGCGGGCGCGAGACCGGCCGCGACGGCGGCCCCCGCTCCCCCGCTCGACCCCCCGGCCGAGCGCGTGGTGTCCCACGGCGTGCGGGTGGGCTCGTGCAGGTAGGTCTCCGTGTAGCACGGCATGCCGAACTCGGGGGTGCTGGTCTTGCCCAGCATGATCGTGCCGGCGTCCCGCAGGCGCTCGACCACGCTGTCGTCCGCGGGCGCGACGAATCCCTCGTACGTGGCCGAGCCGAAGTGCACCGGCACGTCCTTGACGAAGTTGAGGTCCTTGATCGGGATCGGCACGCCCAGCAGCGGGGGCAGGTCCTCCGTATCGCCGGCGGCGAGCCGGGCCTCCTGCTCGCGCGCCTGGGCCAGGGCCCGCTCGGCGGTCACCGTGACGAACGCCCCCAGGCCGGGGTCGAGCCGCTCGATGCGCTCCAGGTAGTGCTCGGTGATCTGGACAGGAGAAAGTTCACCCGTACGTACGGCTGCCGCCTGCTCAAGGGCGGTAAGATCGTGAATGTGCGCCACGCTACCGAACGGTAGGCCTCCGGGCCGCGGATATCTAGAGAAGATACCCGCACTTCCGCGCAACGAATCGGCTCAAGCAGGCCACAAAAGTATGAACCATCCAACACTAGGCAAGCCGCTGACGGCTCAACTACCGTGAGTGATGTGGATACCGGTCTAGCGCCAGAAGACGGTCACGATACGTCACCTATATGGGTGGGTGACCAATCGTCAGAGCAGGCGGAACGCCCTTCGGCGCCACCTGAGGCGCCGGCGTCTCCCACGTACGCTCCGGTCGAGCGCACGTCGCTGAGCAGCCTGTGGCAGGACACGCGATACCGCCACCTGCGCCGCCGGGCCGTGATCGCGGTCGCGGCGGGTGTGGTGTTCGGCGTGCTCTTCGCCAGCTGGCGGCTCGGGCTCACCGCGGCCATCCTCGCGTGCGTCGCCGACGCCGTCTACCGGGCGAGGACGGTCTCCTCCATCCCCGCGTGGCGGCGTGCCTCGGCGGCCGAGCGCCAGACGGAGGCCCAGCTCAAGAAGCTGGAGCGCAACGGCTACAAGACGCTGCACGCCAGGGCCATCCCCGGCAGCGAGGCGCAGATCGACCATCTGGTGGTCGGGCCCACCGGCGTCTACGCGGTGGACTCGGAGAAGTGGGACAAGCGGCTGCCCGTACGGGTCCAGTCGCACCGCAAGCTCTTCCACGGCCCGTTCAACCAGAAGCCGCGCCTCGACGAGGCCCGGTGGGAGGCGGCGCAGGCCAGCGACCTGATCAGCAAGGCGCTCGGCCGGGAGATCACCGTGGTGCCGTCCCTGGCCATCTACGGGCCGCCGATCCCGTGGCGCATCCTCAACATCCGTGAGGTGGACGTCTTCTCCGGCGGGCTGGTGCGCAAGTGGATCACCAAGCGGGAGAGGTCGCTCACCACCGCGGAGATCGACGCGATCTACCGGGCCGCCGAACGCGTGCTGCCCTCGCGGTATCCCGAGTAGACACGTTCCGAGTCGTGGACAGCGGGTCTCGGCAGCCGGGCAGTGGTCGTACCATTTGAAGACTCAGTAGTCTCCGGATGGGGGTCCCTCGATGCCCGCTCTCAGGTCCCGCACTGTCACCCACGGCAGGAACATGGCCGGCGCCCGTGCGCTGCTCAGGGCCACGGGCGTAGCGGGCAGCGACCTCGGCAAGCCGATCGTCGCGGTGGCCAACAGCTTCACCCAGTTCGTGCCCGGCCACGTGCACCTGCGCGAGGTCGCCGAGGTGGTGGCCGGCGCGGTCCGCGAGGCGGGGGCCATCCCGCGCGAGTTCAACACGATCGCCGTGGACGACGGCATCGCGATGGGCCACGGCGGCATGCTCTACTCGCTGCCGTCCCGTGAGCTGATCGCCGACGCGGTCGAGTACATGGTCAACGCCCACTGCGCCGACGCGCTGGTCTGCGTGTCCAACTGCGACAAGATCACGCCGGGCATGCTGCTCGCCGCGATGCGGCTGAACATTCCCACGATCTTCGTGTCGGGCGGCCCGATGGAGGCCGGCAAGGTCCCCGGCCGCAAGCTCGACCTGATCGACCCGATGATCGCCTCCGCCGACGAGAGCGTGTCGGACGCCGACCTCCTGGAGATGGAGGAGAACGCCTGCCCGACGTGCGGGTCCTGCAGCGGCATGTTCACGGCCAACTCCATGAACTGTCTCACCGAGGCGATCGGCCTGGCCCTGCCGGGCAACGGCACCACGCTCGCCACCCACACCGCCCGCAAGGCCCTGTTCGAGGACGCGGGACGGCGGATCGTCGACCTCGCCCGGCGCTACTACGAGGAGGACGACGAGTCGGTCCTGCCGAGGAGCATCGCCACCCGCGAGGCGTTCGAGAACGCGATGGCGCTCGACGTCGCCATGGGCGGTTCGACCAACACGATCCTCCACATCCTGGCCGCCGCCCGCGAGGCGGGCGTGGACTTCGGGCTCAAGGAGATCAACGAGCTGTCGCTGCGGGTGCCGTGCCTGTGCAAGGTCGCCCCCGCGACGATGAAGTACCACGTCGAGGACGTGCACCGGGCGGGCGGCATCCCCGGCATCCTCGGCGAGCTGGACCGGGCCGGCCTGCTCCACCGCGACCTGCCGACCGTCCACTCCGCCTCCATCGCGGAGTACATCGCCAAGTGGGACCCCAAGTCGCCCGAGGTCACCGACGAGGCCGTGGAACTGTGGCACGCTGCGCCGGGCAACGTGCGGACCGTCAAGGCGTACTCGCAGGACGCCCGCTGGGAGTCGCTCGACCTCGACCGCGCCGAGGGCTGCATCCGCGACCTCGACCACGCGTACACCAGAGACGGCGGCCTCGCCGTGCTGTACGGCAACCTCGCCCAGGACGGCTGCGTGGTCAAGACGGCCGGCGTGGACGAGTCGATCTGGCGCTTCTCCGGCCCCGCCGTGGTGTTCGAGTCGCAGGAGGACGCCGTCGCGGGCATCCTCGGCGACCGGGTCAAGCCCGGTGACGTGGTCGTCATCCGCTACGAGGGCCCCAAGGGCGGCCCGGGCATGCAGGAGATGCTCTACCCGACGAGCTTCCTCAAGGGCCGGGGCCTGGGCAAGGTGTGCGCGCTGGTCACCGACGGCCGCTTCTCCGGCGGCACGTCCGGCCTGTCCATCGGCCACGCCTCCCCCGAGGCGGCCGAGGGCGGCACGATGGCCCTGGTGGAAGACGGCGACATCATCGACATCGACATCCCGGCCCGCTCGATCGAGCTCAAGGTGGCCGAGGACGTGCTGGCCGCCCGCCGCGAGCGGCTGCTGGCCGACCTCGGCGGCTACCGGCCGCGCGACCGGAACCGCCCGGTGTCGGCCGCCCTGCAGGCGTACGCCGCGCTGACCACCTCGGCCTCGACCGGCGCGTCCCGCGACCTGTCCCAGCTCTCCCGCTAGGTCGTGTGGGGCCGCCTCCCCGGAGGCGGCCCCACGTGTTCCTACCGGTCAGCTGTAGGAGACCGACTGCACGCTGCAGTTCGTCATCCACGGACCGGGATAGACCGGAGCCGTCGTGCAGCCCCAGGTGGCGGTCACGGTTGTGGTTCCCGCGGGGATGCTGACGCCGGCCGTGGAGCCGGTGAGGTCGTACGAATGGCCCTCGCTGCACCTGGCGGAGACGCTGACGGACGTCGTCCCGCTGGGGAGCGTCTGCGCGAACTGCCAGGCGTGCGTGGCCGGGACCGCGACCATGCTGGAGTAGGGCACCGCCCCCCCTCCGCCGTACGGTGAGGCGCCGACGGACGGGGAGATGGGGTACCAGTCCCTGGTGTCCCCGAAACTGTTGTAGTTGAGGCAGTCCACCGTGGCCTGCAGCGTGACGGTGCCGGCCATGGCAGGGCTGGGCGCGAGCGCCAGGCTCAGCACGCCGGTCGTGACGAGCGCCGCACCAAGGGCCAGCAGCCGCCGGGCTGATTTCACAGCAAACATGAGTAACGTTCTCCCCTCTGACATCGAGCACAGCGAATTCACCACCTCCCCGGGGCACCGTCAATCACCGGCGATTTCGGCAGGGCCGGAACATCGGGCCCGCAGGCATGCGAAAGCGTGCCCAGCCGAGCGCCCGAAACCCGGCGCCGGCCGATCCCGCGGCCGAAATCCGATATGCAGCGGCGACCAGAGAATTCGTACGGATGATTCGGCGAAATGTTTCGAATACCGGGACCGCCGTGATTTCCGGGCCGAGCCCGGCCGGTGAAAGTTTCAGCGCGTCATCCGTCCGCGGTGCCCGCGAGGCCGTCCGGTGCCACCCCGATCTCCACATGGCCTCGCCGCCGGTGTGGTCAGGAAAAGATGGCCGGAAGGGTAGGCCATACTGCCTCTTCTTGCGAGCACGCGTTCGGAAAAATGTCAGTCCTCGTCGTTATTGTCGAGGTATGGCCAACGTCATTCGGCACTCGCTGACCGCCGAGGAACTCGCCGCCCTCGCCCTGTCGCTCGCTCACCTCGGTGCCGGCCCGCAGTCGGTCACCGCCCGGCGCGGACTGCGCCACGCCTTCGAGCACCTCGATCTGGACGACGACGTCATCGCCACGACCCTGACCACCCTGACCACTCCGCTGCCCACCGACGTCGCCCGGCGGGCGCGGGCGGTGGCCAACGCGATCACCGCGCGCCTGGTGATCCGCATCCAGTATCACGACGCCGCGGGCCGGATGACGGTCCGCGACGTCGAGCCGGTGACCTGCCTGGTCCACGGCGAGTTCTGGTATCTGGTGGGCTGGTGCCGGATGCGCCGGTCGATCAGGGCCTTCCGCTTCGACCGCATCCTGGCGGTCGAGCCGACCGACCTGCCGGCCCGCGCCCACCTGCCGCAGCGCTACCTGCCGTTCCAACGGCGTTCGCGCACCAGGCGGCCGTCCGCGGCCTGACTCCGCCGGCCCGCGGGCGTGGGCGCCACGCCCACACCCGCGGGCCGCACGGCCTTACAGGCTTACACGTGCCGCACGGCCGGACACAGCACCGTTCAGCCGCCGCAGCAGCCACCGCCGCAGCAGCCGCCACCCCCGCCACCCGCAGGACGGGGAGCGGAGGCCCCGGACGCCCTGCCCGTGACGGCCACGGTGGACAGCAGCTTCACGGTGTCGTCATGGCCGGAGGGGCAGACCGCCCGGTCGGCGGCCTCCGCCATGGGACGGTTGAGCTCGAACGTCGATCCGCACGCGCGGCAACGGTAGTCATAGCGAGGCATGCGTCCAGATTACGGCCCGGCGCGGCGACCGCGAGCGCCATGGGGGAAGCACGGAGAAGCAGCAACTCAGGCGAAGTGGATGGTGGCGTAGTCGGCGATGGGCCGGTAGCCGAGCCGCTGGTAGATGGAGTTCGAGGTGGGGTTGCTCAGATCGGTGAACAGCAGCACCTCGGTGGCACCGTCGTCGAGCGCCTTCCTGCTGGCCGCGTGGGTGACGGCGCTGCCGTACCCACGTCCGCGCAGGCCGGGCGGGGTGTAGACGGGGCCGATCCGCGACATGCCGGCGATCGGCGCGGAGACACCGGCGACGGACACGGGCCGGTCGTCGTCCTCCCACAGGACGAGTTCCTCGCGGTTGACCCGCGCGGCGACGACCGGGGTGGGATCGGCCGTGCGCTCGACGTGCGCCTCCTCCTGGAACTCCCGGAAGAAGCGCACGGCGGTCGGCAGGTCGTCGGGGCCGGCGACCCGGGGCTTCCCGGGCGCGGAGGGAGCCCGCAGCGCGCCGAGACGGTAGAGGCGCTCGGCCCGGCGGCGCGTCTCCGGCCGCCACCAGGCGCGGGCGAACGCCTCGGCGACGGCCACCGGACCGCCGACCGCGGGCACGTCGTGGTCCATCTCGATGAGGTCGCGCGCCAGCAGGGGAAGCGCCGCGAGCGGGACGTCGCCCAGCGCGAGCGGGTAGGGCGGTGTCTGGCAGGCCGCCCCCGCCACGGCGTCGCCGTCCTCCAGCCAGGCCAGCAAAGGCTCGGCCGTGAACTGGCCGCCGCGGATCCCGCGCAGCACGGTCAGCATGACCGTGTTGCGGACGGGATCGCGCAGCAGCCAGGGCTCGGCCGCCGCGGCGTACTCCTCCACGTCGGCGGTGAACGTCCAGTTCATGACGTCACCGGTCAGGCCGCCGTCTCCGACAGGTAGGGCGCCCACTGCGGATCGCCGTCGAGTTGCGCGCCGATGAGCCGCCAGTGCGCGCCGTGCGGCACCACGGGGGCCACGCGCAGCGCCCACCCGAGTTCCTCCAGCAGCCTGTCGGCCTTCCGGTGGTTGCACGGCATGCACGAGGCGACGCAGTTCTCCCAGGTGTGGGGGCCTCCCCGGGATCGCGGGATGACGTGGTCGATGGTCTCGGCCCGCTGGCCGCAGTAGGCGCAGCGGAAGTTGTCCCGGCGCATCAGCGCCGCCCGGGTGAGCGGGATGCGCGTCCGGTAGGGGATGCGGACGTAACGCCGGAGCCGGATCACCGATGGAACGTCGAGCGTACGGGTGGCCGAGCGCAGAACCGCGCCCCTGCCGTCGCGGTGGACGACGTCCGCCTTCTCTCTCAGCACCAGGATGACGGCCCGGTGCAGGGAGAGCGTGGTCAGCGGTTCGTATGTGGCGTTGAGTAGCAGGACTTGGCGCATCAGCCGGCCTCCACAGCGGTCTCGGCTGTGCGCCTGGGTTGTGGCCCCGTCGGTTGGGACCCGGGTGCTTCCGTCACAGGGACCTCCGCCGGACGGCCCAGCGGATCGTCACCACGGCACCGCCCTTCACCAAAGTGTGGCCTTTTCGGCGGCCCCTTCGCCACCCCATAAAAAGGGTCCGTGAGGTGAACGACTGGGACGCCTGCTGCTTCTATGCCCAGCAGTTCACCCCTTTATTCCCGTCTTGGCCGGGTACGGACGATGTACCGTCGCAGTCGTCCGGCTGATTTAAAGTGCCAGCATGAGCCGAGTGCCGTACCCACCAGCCCGCCGTGACGACATCGTCGACGATCTCCACGGAACGCCCGTCCCCGACCCGTACCGGTGGCTGGAGGATCCGGACGATCCGGCGACGAAGGAGTGGCTGGACGCGCAGGAGACCCTGTTCCGGTCCGCCGAACTCGAGGGGCGCGACCACTTCCGCGAGCGCATCGCCGAACTGCTGCGATCCGGGTCGGTGGGGACGCCGTCCTGGCGCGGCGAGCGCCGCTTCTTCACCCGCCGGGCCCCCGACCAGGAGCACCCGGTGCTGTACGTCGCGGACGGGAACGGCGAGCGCGTGCTGCTCGACCCCACCGCCCTCGACCCCTCGGGCCTGACCACGCTCGACTCCTACCAGCCGGACAAGGAGGGCAACCGGCTGGCGTACCAGATCTCGGTCGGCGGCGACGAGGAGTCGCGCCTGTACGTCGTCGACGTGACGACCGGAGAGGTCGTCGAGGGGCCGATCGACCGCTGCCGCTACTCCCCCGTGGCCTGGCTGCCCGGCGGGGAGGCGTTCTACTACGTGCGCAGGCTGGCGCCCTCGCTGGTCCCGGCCGGCGAGGAGCAGTACCACCGCCGCGTCTACCTGCACCGCGTCGGCACCTCCCCCGACGACGACGTGCTGATCTTCGGCGAGGGCCTGGAGAAGACCAACTACTACGGAGTCTCGGTCTCCCTCGACGGCAGATGGCTGTCGATCTCCGCCTCACGGGGGACGGCCCCGCGCAACGACCTGTGGGTGGCCGACCTGGTCGCCTCGTCGCCCCAGGCGCCGGAACTGGTCGTGGTGCAGCAGGACGTCGACGCCCAGACCGGGCTCCACTTCGGCCGCGACGGGCGGCTCTACGTCTTCACCGACCTCGACGCCTCGCGCGGGCGGGTCTGCGTCACCTCCCCGGAGACACCGGGCCCCGAGCACTGGCGCGACCTGATCCCCGAGGACGCCGAGGCGGTGCTGTCCGACTTCGCGATCCTCGACGGCATGGCCGAGCCGGTCCTGCTCGTGGGCTGGACCCGGCACGCGATCGGCGAGATCTCCGTCCACGCCCTGGAGAGCGGCGAGCGGATCGGCGAGGTCCCGCTGCCGGGGCTCGGCTCGATCGGCGGGATCTCCGAGCGTCCGGAAGGCGGGCACGAGGCCTGGTTCAGCTACACCGACGGCATCACCCCGACCGCGGTCTACCACTACGACGCGCTCACCGGCGAGACCTCCCTCTGGGAGGCGCCTCCCGGCGCGGTGGAGGTGCCCGAGGCGACGACCGAGCAGGTCGTCTACCGGTCCAAGGACGGCACCGAGGTGCGCATGCTGATCACCTCACGCCCCGGCTCCGGGCCCCGTCCCACCATCCTGTACGGCTACGGCGGCTTCGGGGTCCCGATGAACCCGGGGTTCTCCGCCACGACGCTGGCCTGGGTCGAGGCGGGCGGCGTCTACGTGGTCGCCCAGCTTCGCGGCGGCGGCGAGGAGGGCGAGCAGTGGCACCGGGACGGCATGCTCGGCAAGAAGCAGAACGTCTTCGACGACCTGCACGCGGCGGCCGAGCATCTCATCGCCACCGGCGTCACCAGCCCGGACCGGCTCGCCATCTCCGGCGGCTCCAACGGCGGCCTGCTCGTCGGCGCGGCCCTCACCCAGCGCCCCGACCTGTACGCGGCCGTCGTCTGCCTGGCCCCGCTGCTCGACATGGTCCGCTATGAGAAGTTCGGTCTCGGGGCGACCTGGAACGTCGAGTACGGCTCGGCCGACGTGCCGGAGGAGTTCGCCTGGCTGTGGAGCTACTCGCCCTACCATCATGTGCGCGAGGGGGTGTCGTACCCGGCCACGCTGTTCGCCGTGTTCGCCTCCGACACCCGCGTCCATCCCCTGCACGCGTGGAAGATGGCGGCGGCCCTGCAGCACGCCCAGGCGGGCGACCGCCCGATCCTGCTGCGCAACGAGACCGAGGTGGGGCACGGCGCCCGGGCGGTGAGCCGATCGGTCGAGCTCTCGGCCGACCAGCTCGCGTTCATGGCCCGGCACACCGGCCTGAAGGTCGGCTGAGGCGCAGAGGTCAGCGCGGGAAGATGACGGTCTTGTGGCCGTCCAGCAGCACGCGGTGCTCTGCGTGCCAGCGGACGGCCCGGGCCAGCGCCTGGCATTCGAGGTCACGGCCGATCGCGGCGAGGTCCTCGGGCGAGTGGGTGTGGTTCACCCGCGCGACCTCCTGCTCGATGATCGGCCCCTCGTCGAGGTCGGGCGTCACGTAGTGGGCCGTGGCGCCGATCAGCTTCACGCCCCGGGAGTACGCCTGGTGGTACGGCTTGGCGCCCTTGAACGACGGCAGGAACGAGTGGTGGATGTTGATCATCCGCCCGGCGAGCTTGGCGCACATCTCCTGTGAGAGCACCTGCATGTAGCGGGCGAGCACGACCAGGTCGGCCTGGTAGTGGTCGACCAGCGTGAGGATCTCCGCCTCCTGCCGCGGCTTGGTCTCCGCGGTGACCGGCAGGTGGTGGTAGTCCACGCCGTACGACTGGGTGAGGGGGCGCAGGTCCGGGTGGTTGGACGCGACGCCCACGATCTCGATGGGCAGCAGGCCCGAGCGCACCCGGTAGAGCAGGTCGTTGAGGCAGTGGTCGAACCGGCTGACGAGCACCAGCGCCCGCGTCCGCACCGCGAGGTCGAAGAGCTGGAACTCCATGGCGAACTCCGGCGCGAGCGAGGCGAACGCGGCCCGCAGTTCGTCGGCGGCGCACCCGCTGGAGAACTGCACGCGCATGAAGAACCGCTCCTCGACCGGGTCGCCGAACTGCTGGCTCTCGATGATGTTGCAGCCCTTCCCGGCCAGCAGCCCGGAGACGGCCGCGACCACTCCGGGCCGGTCCGGACAGGACAGGGTCAGCACATATTCAGCGCTCATGCTCAGATCCTCGACGGGTGACGGTGTCGGCTTCAAGGGTAGGGCCAGCCGATCGGAGGGTGCGGGCAGGTGGAGGCGATCATGGCGGGCGGCCGGCCGCCCGCCGTCATCGTCCCCGCCTCAGCCCTCCTTCTCGTGCCGCTCCAGCGCCGCGCGCACGTCGGGGTCGCCGGGAGCAAGGGCCAGCGCCCGGCGCAGGTCGAGCAGCGCCTCCCGGCCCCGGCCGAGCGCGTCGAGCGCGGTGGCCCGGTTGAAGTACAGGGCCGCGTCCTCGCCCAGCTTGATCGCCCGGGTCAGGTCGTCGACGGCGCCTTGTGCGTCACCGGTCTCGAACCGCAGGGTCGCGCGGTTCGCCCAGGCCGACGCCAGGCGGGCGTCGGCGGCCAGCGCCGCGTCGAAGGCCAGGGCGGCCTCCGCGTAGCGGCCGGCCTCGGTCTCCAGTTGCCCGAGCACGCCGTGCAGGTGCGCGTTGCCGGGGTCCAGCGCGAGCCCCGCCTCGACGTCGCGCCTTGCGGCCTCGTGCTCGCCGAGCATCTCCAGCACGCCGGCCCGGTTGACGTACGCGTCGAGGTAGCCGGGGTCGAGGTCGAGCACGTGGTCGAGGTCGGCCCGGGCGCCGTCCAGGTCCCCGGCGGCCAGGCGCAGCTCCGCCCGGTTGTAGTACGCCTCCGGCAACGGCGGGCTCACCCGCATCGCCGTCTCGTAGTCGGCCAGCGCCTCGTCCGTACGTCCCAGCTCGAACAGCAGGTTGCCCCGGTCCAGATAGTGGTCGGGGAAGCCCGGGTCGATCGCGACGGCCCGGTCGAAGTCGGCCAGCGCCTCCTCCTTGCGGCCCAGTCGCGCGAGGAGCTGCGCCCGGTTGGCGAACAGCACCATCCGGTGCACGGGGTGGGCGTCCGGCGGAAGGTCGCGCTCGGCCAGGTCGATGGCCGACCGCACCAGGCCGAGCGCCTCGTCGACCCGCCCCTCGCGCAGCTCGATCAGCGCGCGGCCGTTCTGGTCGAACCCGAGCTTGAAGGCTCGGGTCCGCCGGTCGGGCAGCAGCGTGGAGATCGCTATCGCCTCGTTGATCCAGCCCCTGGCCCTGGCCAGGTCGCGCCGCGCCGGATCGCGGTCACGCGCGTCGAGCATCGCCGTGCCGTACGCGGCGGCGGCGTGCACGGCCGGATCGACGCTGACCCGCCGGGCCTGGTCGTACAGCTCCTGCGCATGCTCCCGCCGGCCCAGCCCCGCCAGGGCGGTCGCCGTGCGGTGGGTGAAGCGCCACCACAGGTCGGAACCCGGCTCCACCAGCCGCAGGCCGCGCGAGCCCAGCTCCACGACCGCGTGCAGGAAGCCTTCGGTGACGCAGTGGTCCACTGCCGCCCACAGGGCCTGCGCCGCCGCGTCCAGGTCGCCGCCGTGCTCCAGGTGGTAGGGCACCGCGCCCAGGGCGTGCTCCGCCGCCGCAGCGTGGCGCCTCAGCTCGGCGGCGCGCCGGTCGTGCCGGCGCGCCCGCTCCTCCGGCGGCAGCGACAGGTACGCCCGGTAGGCCCGGGGGTCGTCGGAGGTGCAGTCGGAAGCGACGTAGTCGTCGGGCGGCCCGCCCTGAGCCCGCGCCTCCACCAGCCGCGCGCCCTCCCACGAGCCCTCCCATCGGGGCTCCGCCGAGCCCACGGCCAGCGTCAGATCCGGCACCCGGCGCGCCAGGACGCGCAGCAGTTCGCGGTCGGCCGGATCCGCCTCGTGCAGGTTGTCCACCAGCAGCGTCCGCGGCCCTTCGAGGCAGTCGCGGACGAACTCGGCGATCCCGTTGGCGATCCGCAGCGTGCGTCGCGGCGCGGGCACGAGAATCCGCTCGTCCTCCGTCAGGCGGGCCTCGATGGTCTCCCGTCGCGCCGGCACCCGAGGGCGCAGGCTGGGAGCGACGGCGCGGATCTCGATGTCGTGTTCCGCCACCAGGCCCGGGGAACGCTCCAAGGCGACCGGGACGAGGGCGCGCAGGATCGCGCCACCGACCGTGTACGGACCGCGTAGCCTGCGGTGCCCGTTGACGATGGGCGCCATGGGAGGCGGAACCTCCGGAGCAAGTGCTCGGAGGGCCGCTACGCGGTCCCGGGAGAGGTCTCCCCGGACCCAGATGTGGCTCGGGTGGTCCCTCACCCCTTGTGGATGACGCTCGAGGTGCCGCTCAGCTTGGTCGTCCCCGGCTTACGGATAATGATCTTCTTCATCATGCCTCTTTCCCCACTCTTGCGGACAAGGCACAAGTATTCGCAGGGATCAGCTATCCGCCAAGGGATGGAAGCATTATCTATCGGGAGAAAAGTGGAGAGACTACGGCATTTAGCTGCTTCTCGATATAAATCACCACGTTGTCGCCACGTACCTCGCGCCGCAGCTCCCGCCACCCGGATTTGCGGTAGAGCTCCAGCGCGGCGACCTGACGCAGGGTGGTGTCTCCGCGCAACGTCCTGTAGCCGAGCCGGCGCGCCCGATCCTCGAGCTCCTGCGTGATCTGCGCGCCGTAGCCGCGCCGCTGGTGATCGGGGTGGACCCGGAGCCGGCACATCTCGGCCGTGTCGGCGTCGATGCGCCGCAGGCCACCCATCGCGACGAGCCCCGCCCCCGGCACCTCCCCCACCAGGAAGTCACCCCCGGCAGCCAGGTAGACCTCGGTGATCCGGGGGAAGTCGTCGTCGTAATAGACGCCGTCGCCCGGCACGACGCCCACCTGGGCCAGGCCGATCTGGTGGAGGGACCACACCGCGTCGAGGTCGGACCAGCGGTACCGCCGGATCCTCAGTGGCGCGGTCCCGCTCTCCCCGCCTCTCACGGGATCTCCCGGCTCGAGATCTCCCGCCAGCGCGTCTCCTGCCACACGTCCTCCTCGCTACCCACGTCACCCGGCGTCCCGGAGCAGTTCCGGCGGGATCGTGACCCGGCTCTGCTTGATCACCTCACAGAAGGCCTGCAGCGGGGCCGAGTCGCCGTACTTGGCCCTGATCGCCTTCGCCAGGTCGTACGCCGGTTTGAGCAGCAGGTCGGTCCGGTAGTCCTTGTCGACCAGCTCGATGGCCTCCTGGCCGAGCTTGAGCGCGGCCTCGACGTCGCCGTCGATGAGCCGGCACATCGCCCGGTCGAACCGGATCAGGGTCTGGTCGAGCAGGTCCTCGTCCGTGTACTTGTCGAGCGCCTGCTGCAGGATCACGTCGGCCTCCACGGTCTGCCCCAGCTTCACCAGGACGTCGCCCTGGTAGAAGTAGAGCTGCCGCTCGGTGTAGCCGAACGCCGGGTCTTCCCTGTCGCTGTCGTTCATCTGCTGGAAGGCCGCCCTGGCGCGGTGCAGGGCCCGCTTGGCCTGTTCGACCACCTCGTGCCGCGAGCCGTTGACACCGGCGATCTTCGCCAGCGCCCTCGCCTCGACGACGGGGGCCATGGTCCGCGCGGCGCAGGGGGTGTGGCCAGCCAGGTCGCGGCTCTTCTTCGCCAGCATGAGGGCCTCACGCGGGTCGCCGTAGTAGAGCGGGACCAGCGCCTCACGGGCGGTGACCCAGGCACGCAGGGCCCGGTCGCCGGTCTCGTCCGCCGCCATCCGTCCGGTGCGGAAGAACGAGCGGGCCATCCGCTGGTCCCCGAGGTCGATCATGATCATCCCCGAGAGCCCGGCGAGCTGGGCGGCCATCCGGCACAGCCGCTCCTGCACGTCGACGGGCTGCCGGCGGTCCAGTGCCTTGCGTACGGCGGTGAACTCCAGCATGACGTCGCAGAGCAGCCGTACGGGCGGGGTGTTCATGTACTGCCGCCCGAAACCGGACGTGGCCTGCTCCCACTGGTCGAGCATCGCCGGCGAGACGGTGGCCGTGACCATGGTCTCGTCCATCCGCCGGCGAAGGTTCTCCACCGCGCCGAGCACCTCTTCGTTGAGCTCCTTGAGCCCAGCCACCCCGACGGTGCCGCCGGCGAGGAGCCTCAACAGCGTCCTCCGTAGCACGTTCTCGTCCTCCTCGCCCCCGTCCACAGGAGGGGTGCCGGCGCCCGACGGGGCCGGCGCACCCCACGGAGCGGGTGAAGTGATAGGTCTGTCCTGTTCCTGATCGCCACCACCTGATTCGGCCAGGTGTCCGTGGCCGCAGATGCACGGGCTTTCGAACCCGAGGGCCAGCGGTTCCACCCGGTAGACCGAGCACAGGTAGTGGAGATACTCCGGGCCGGGCCGCTTCATGCCCGACTCGTACGCGGACAGTAGCGTCTCGCCGATGCCGGGGACGGCTTTTCCGTCTCTCTCGAAGAGAGCGCGCACCTGCTCGATCACATCGGCGAGCGCCACGCCGTGCGAAAGGCGATGTGCCTTGATCCGAGTCGTGCCGAACTGCGGTCCGCAGTCGTTGTGGATCTCCTCGGCGATCTCGGCCAGGCTCCGCCCGGCGGCCAGGCCCCGCGCCCGGATGCGGCGCGCGATCTCTGTCTCCCTGTGTTGCCGACCGGACATTCCGGCCCCTCTCTCGTGGCCGGCCGCACTCGCAGCCCGTGGTCTCGAGCGGTCCTCGCTTCGTGACGGAGAGTGACTTACTCGTCGCGCTCCGACCACACCATAATGATGGACCATAGTTGGCGCGGCCAAGCCCCCAACTTGGACGTGCCGACTAAGGATCGTCTCCCGATAGGGGTTTTCTTTCAACCAACATGGGTTTTCCTTCACCGCGGCCGCTTCTCGCCCTCGTTGACCCGAGCAGTTCCGTGAGCCATCTTTGGCGCACCAGAGTGAACAGACGGGAACGCAAAGTACACATTCCGCCCGCGAACGGAAATTAAGGAGGACCTACGGTGGGGGAGGACGATTTCCGGCGCCTGGAACATCTGGTGGCCGAACTCGACGCGCGGGGCTTACTCGCGCGAGTCGTGCGCACCCCGTCGGGCCGCGCCTACGTACGCGTGATCAATCCCGACGCGACGAGCCTCACGGAGAACGTCGTCTGCCAGGCGGCCGACTACTGGTGGTCCTGGGGTGAACGGATGCACCGGGCGGACGACCCCGCCGGAGCGGCCACGAAGGTGGCCCGCGTGCTTGCCGCGGTGAGCGAGTAGGGGAAGGCGGCGGCTCCGCGGTGAAAGCGACAGTGATGAAAGCGCAGTCGCCGTGGGCCGCCGCATCCACCGCGGCCTCAGGGGGCGGGCGGGACGCCCGGTGCGGAGCATGGCCGTCGTGCCGCCCCGGCGTGACGGCCACGCTGCGGCGTCCCGCCCGCCCCGACCCCGTCCGCATCTCGCGGCCGACCGGTTCGCCGGTCGTCATGGACCGCCGTCCGGCCCTGTCGAGCAGGTGGGGCCGGACGGTGATCGAGGGGGATCCCGCTTGGAGAACGGCGCCGGGCGCGCTTCCGGGTGCGCGCCCGCGTCCTGCCACACCGTCACTGGAGCGTGTCCGGTCCGCCCTCCGCGGCCCCGGACGGGACGCGCTTCCGTCTTCCCCGGCGATGTGACGGAGGCCGGATCAGTCGGCAGTATTGGCTACGTTCAAGAACTGCCGTTGATCCGATCCGGGGGGGATCCACCTCGTGTTACCGCTGTCGCCCGCGACGCCCAGTCCTGCGCCGACCGTGCCCGACCTGACCGAGGCGGCCGCGGCTGTGACGAAGGCGTGCGAGAAGAGCGAGGGCGTCTTCTGCACGGTTCTCAACAGCGCCTTCCCGGACCGGGACTTCCCGGCCTGGGTGCAGCTCGTCGCCGGCGTCGTCGACGTGCTCGTGATGCTCGTCCTGATCCTGGCCGGAGCGCTGATCATCCGGAACGTCGTGCACAGGCTGATCACCCGGCTCACCATGCGGGCCAGCGTCGGGGTGCTGCCGGAGCGGCTGCGCGGCAAGAACGTGCTGACCAGCACGGAGGCCGCGGCGGCGATCATGACGGAGCGCCGCAGGGCGCGCGCCGAGACGATGGGCTCGGTGCTGCGGAGCCTCGCATCGGTCGTGATCCTGGGCACCGCGGCGTTGATGGTCTTCGCGAAGCTCGGGGTCGAGCTGGCGCCGCTGCTCACGAGTGTCGGCATCATCGGTGTGGCGGTCGGCTTCGGCGCCCAGGAGCTGGTCAAGGACTTCATCGCCGGCATGTTCATGCTGCTGGAGGACCAGTACGGCGTGGGCGACGTGATCGACACCGGAGTGGCCGTCGGCACGGTGGAGGCGGTCACGCTGCGCATCACCCGCCTGCGCGACGCCGACGGCAAGGTCTGGTACGTGCGCAACGGCACGATCACCCGGGTCGGCAACGAGTCGCAGGGCTGGTCGAGGGCCCTGGTGGACGTGCCGGTGCCGTACGACAGCGACGTGGCGACGGTCCGCGAACTGCTCAACGGCATCGCGCACGACCTGTGGGAGGACCCGGAGTACCGGGACACGGTCATCGTCGAGGAGCCGCAGGTCTTCGGCCTGGAGTCGGTCTCGGGCTCGTCCGTCATCTTCCGGATCAGCGCGAAGACCGTGCCCGCGCGGCACCTGGAGGTCGCCCGTGAGCTGCGCCTGCGGGTGAAGCGGGCCTTCGACGAGAAGAGCCTCACCTTCGCCGCCTGACCTTACCGATCGGTAGCTGACCAGTGCCCCTCCCGCCGATCTTTGCCCCGTCGCGTCGCCCAGAGCGGCACCTCGCTGCGTTGTCGTCGTCGCCGATAACGCTGTTATCGGCTCCTCCTCCGCCTTGCGATGCACCACTCTGGACACCGCTCCGACCGGGCAAATCTCGTCGATCGCGGCACTAGGCTGAAATCGTGACCAGCGAGCAGACCCTGTCCTTCTACGAGGCGATCGGCGGCGAGGAGGCCTTCGAGCGGCTCGTCCGCCGGTTCTACGAGGGCGTCGCGGAAGACCCGCTGCTGCGCCCGATGTACCCCGAAGAGGATCTCACCGGGGCGGAGGAGCGGCTGCGCCTGTTCCTCATCCAATACTGGGGCGGCCCGAGGACCTACAGCGAGCAGCGCGGCCACCCCCGGCTGCGGATGCGGCACGTGCCGTTCGTCATCGACGAGGCGGCACGGGATGCCTGGCTCAGGCACATGGGCGACGCCGTGCGTTCCCTCGGCCTGCCGGCCGAGCGCGAGAAGGAACTGTGGGACTACCTCGTCTACGCCGCCCACAGCATGGTCAACGCATAAGTAACGGAAACAGCGGGCAGCCCAAGACTCATGGAAACAACCCCCTGGTGGCGTGATGCCGTTGTCTATGAGATCTACGTCCGCAGTTTCGCCGACGCCTCCGGCGACGGTACGGGCGACCTGGCGGGAATCCGCGACCGCCTGCCGTACCTCGCCGAGCTCGGCGTCGACGCGATCTGGCTGACCCCCTTCTACCCCTCCCCCATGGCGGACGGCGGCTACGACGTGGCGGACTACCGCGACGTCGATCCGTTGTTCGGGTCGCTGGCCGACTTCGACGACCTGGTCGCCGACGCGCACGCGCACGGCCTGCGGCTGATGGTGGACATCGTGCCGAACCACAGCTCGTCGGCCCACCCCTGGTTCCAGAAGGCCCTGGCGTCCCCCAGGGGCTCCCAGGAGCGCGAGCGGTACATGTTCAGGGACGGCGGTCCCGAGGGCGGCGGAAGCGGCCACGGAGAGCCGAACAACTGGCTGTCGACCTTCGGGGGCCCGGCGTGGACCCAGGTGCCCGACGGGCAGTGGTACCTCCACCTGTTCGCGCCCGAGCAGCCCGACTTCAACTGGCGCAACCCGGAGGTGCGGGAGGAGTTCCTCGACATCCTGCGGTTCTGGCTCGACCGGGGGGTGGACGGCTTCCGGATCGACGTCGCGATGGGGCTGATCAAAGCGGAGGGGCTGCCCGACACCGATCCGGGCTTCACCTCGAAGTCGCCGATCTGGAGCCAGCCGGAGGTGCACGACGTCTACCGCGACTGGCGGCGGGTGCTCGACTCCTATCCCGGCACCCGGGTCGCCGTCGGCGAGGTCTGGACCGACTCGGCCGAGGACCTCGCACTGTACGTGCGGCCCGACGAGCTCCACCAGAGCTTCAACTTCGCCTGGCTTGAGGCCCCCTGGTCGGCCACGGCCTTCCGAAAAGTCATCGACGACACCCTCAAGGCCGTCACCTCGCCGACCTGGGTGCTGTCCAACCACGACGTCGTACGGCACGTCACCCGCTACGGCCAGGGGTCGCTCGACCCGGGGGCCGGTCTGGCCCGGGCCCGCGCGGCGTTGCTCGCCATGCTCGCCCTGCCGGGGTCGGCCTACCTGTACCAGGGCGAGGAGCTCGGGCTGCCCGAGGTCACCGACCTGCCTCCGGAGGCGCGGCAGGACCCGATCTTCGCGCGGTCGAACGGCGAGGTGCCGGGCCGCGACGGCTGCCGGGTGCCGCTGCCCTGGTCGGGCACCGAGCCGCCGTACGGCTTCGGGCCCGGCGGGTCGTGGCTGCCGCAGCCGACGGACTGGGCGGACCTCACGGCCGAACGGCAGGCGGCCGACCCGTCCTCGACGCTGTGGTTCTACCGCCGGGTGCTGCAGGCGCGCCGGGAGCTGCGTGGCACGCTGCCCGACGCGATCACCTGGCTGGAGTCGCCGGAGGAGACGCTGTTCTTCCAGCGGGGCCGGCTGATCTGCGTGATCAACTGCGGTGAGGGCGCGGTCGCGCTCCCGCCCCACGACCAGGTGCTGGTCACCAGCGGCCCGCTCGACGGCACCGACCTTCCCGCCGACACCGCGGCCTGGCTGCTCACCGGCTGACCTCGCCCGTCTCCGGACCGGCCGCAGGATCGCGCCGTCGCGGCCGGTCAGGGAGCGGCGGAGAAGCGCTTGAGGTACGCGAGCTCGTCCTCGTCGAGCCTGCGGGGGCGGGCGGCCGCCGCGTCGTAGGCGACCATGACCGTGCGCGCCTCGACGTAGAGCGTCTCGTCGTCGCGGATCTCGTACGCGAGGGTGAACCGGACCCTGGAGATCTCGGTGACCCACACCTCGACGCGGACGGGATCGGCGCGGAAGGTCAGGGGCCGCCGGTAGTCGATCTCGTGCCGGGCGACCACCAGGTCCTGCCGGCGGCCGGCGGTCTCACGCGGCCGCTCCCACAGCATGGACACCCGCGCGTCCTCGAGGTAGTCGAGGAACCGGACGTTGTTGACGTGGCCGAAGCTGTCGATGTCGGCGAAGCGCACCTTGCGCTCGAAGACGAAGCGGGTCAGCTGCTCTGGAGGATGGCGTAGCTCGGTCACCGGTCAAACCTAACGGGCCCCGTCCCCCGCTCGGCGGCGGGGGCACGGGGCCCGCGGAAGTGAACTCGGCTCAGTCTCGGGTGAGCTTGCGGTAGGTGACCCGGTGCGGGCGGGCGGCGTCCGCGCCCAGCCGCTCGATCTTGTTCTTCTCGTAGTCGGCGAAGTTGCCCTCGAACCAGAACCAGTTCGAGCCCTCTTCCCACGCCAGGATGTGGGTGGCGATGCGGTCGAGGAACCACCGGTCGTGCGAGGTGATCACGGCGCAGCCCGGGAAGTCGAGCAGCGCGTTCTCCAGGCTGGACAACGTCTCGGTGTCGAGGTCGTTGGTGGGCTCGTCCAGGAGCAGCACGTTGCCGCCCTGCTTGAGGGTGAGCGCGAGGTTGAGCCGGTTGCGCTCGCCGCCGGACAGGACGCCCGCGAGCTTCTGCTGGTCGGGGCCCTTGAAGCCGAACGCCGCGACGTACGCCCGCGAGGGCATCTCGACGTTGCCGACCTTGATGTGGTCGAGCCCGTCGGAGACGACCTGCCAGACGTTCTTGCTCGGGTCGATGCCGGCCCTGCCCTGGTCCACGTACGAGATCTTGACGGTCTCGCCGACCGTGATGGATCCGGTGTCCGGAGTCTCGGACCCCGTGATCATCCGGAACAGCGTGGTCTTGCCGACGCCGTTCGGGCCGATGATGCCGACGATGCCGTTGCGCGGCAGGTCGAAGGACAGCTCGTCCATGAGCAGCCGGTCGCCGAAGCCCTTGCTCAGCTTCTCGGCCCGGATGACCGTCGTGCCCAGACGCGGGCCCGGCGGAATCTGGATCTCCTCGAAGTCGAGCTTGCGGTACTTGTCGGCTTCGGCGGCCATCTCCTCGTAGCGCTGGAGACGGGCGCGGCTCTTGGTCTGGCGGGCGCGCGCGTTGGAGCGCACCCACTCCAGCTCCTCCTCCAGGCGCTTCTTGCGCTTGACGTCCTTCTGGCCCTCGACCTTCAGACGCGCGGCCTTGGCCTCCAGGTAGGTGGAGTAGTTGCCCTCGTAGGCATAGCAGCGGCCGCGGTCGAGCTCCAGGATCCAGCCGGCCACGTTGTCGAGGAAGTAACGGTCGTGGGTGACGGCCAGGACGGTGCCGGGGTACTTCTCCAGGTGCTGCTCCAGCCACTGGACGCTCTCGGCGTCGAGGTGGTTGGTGGGCTCGTCGAGCAGCAGCAGGTCGGGCTGCTCCAGCAGCAGCTTGCACAGCGCGACCCGGCGCCGCTCGCCACCGCTGAGCGTGGTCACGTCCGCGTCGGGCGGCGGGCAGCGCAGCGCGTCCATGGCCTGTTCGAGCTGGCTGTCGAGGTCCCACGCGTTGCGGTGGTCGAGCGCGTCCTGCAGGCGGCCCATCTCCTCCAGCAGCTCGTCGCTGTAGTCGGTGGCCATCTGCTCGGCGATCTCGTTGAACCGGTCGAGCATCGCCTTGGTCTCGGCGACGCCCTCCTCGACGTTCCCGAGCACGGTCTTCGACTCGTTGAGCGACGGCTCCTGCAGCAGGATGCCGACGGTGAAGCCGGGCATCAGCCGGGCCTCGCCGTTGGACGGCTGCTCCAGCCCCGCCATCATCTTGAGCAGCGTCGACTTGCCCGTGCCGTTCGGGCCCAGGACACCGATCTTGGCCCCCGGCAGGAACGACAGCGTGACGTCGTCGAGAACCACCTTGTCACCGTGCGCTTTGCGCACGCGCTGCAACGTGTAGATGTACTCCGGCATACCTTCAAGCCTAGGGGATCGCACCGGCAGCGCCGTCCGCGCTGCGGGGAGGTGGGGCCACTGGGGCGGCTGGGAGGCAAACCCTGTCCCTGCCGAGCTCTTTCGCACGGTAGAGGGCGAGGTCGGCGGCGGCCAGCAACTCGATCAGGTCCTCGCCGTGAACGTTCATGATGGCCACGCCGGCCGACACCGTGACCGTGATCGTCGCCTGCTCCGCGGGGACCACCATCCGGCCCACCCGGGTGCGCAGCCGCTCGGCCACCCGCCTCGCCTCGTGCACGTCGGCGCCGGGCAGCAGCACGACGAACTCCTCGCCGCCGAAGCGTCCCACCACGTCGTACTCGCGCAGTTGCGTACGGAGGGTGGCCGCCACCTGGGCGAGGACCTGGTCGCCCACCAGGTGGCCGTAGGTGTCGTTGACCTTCTTGAAGTGGTCGATGTCCACCAGGACCAGCGCGAGGGCGTCCCCGGTCCGCTGGGCCCTGACGATTTCGGTGTCCGCTTCCCGCTGCCAGGCGGCCGCGTTCAGCAGGCCCGTCTTCGGGTCCGTACGGGCCGCGGCCTGGAGCTGGGCGTGCAGCAGGCTCCGCTGGAGCAGCACGACGGGCGGCAGCACGAGCAGCAGCAGCGCCAGGTTGAGGCCGCAGACGACCGCGACGAGCACGCCGAGGCAGAGCTCGACCGCGTCGAGCAGGACGCGTTCGCGGTCCCACAGGACCTCGCCCCAGCGGCCCTCCGGGTCGGACGCGTGCGCCGCGACCGCGATCAACGCGGTGTTGAGCACCGTGAACAGCACCGCGCAGGCCGCCGCGATCGCGATCGGCCCGCCCTCTCCCGCCGACAGGTGCGCGGGGACGGAAACCGAGCGATGGAAGACGGCCGAGGCGGAGGCCGCCGCGAGCCCGATCGCCGCCGCGCTGAACACGCGGCGATACAGCACAGTCGCCCGCACCCTGAGCTGCAGCAGGATCTGCATCGGTATGGGCGCGAGCAGGGCGTAGACCGGCGGAAGCAGGAACGCCACCGGCAGCCACCAGGCGGACAGCAGGTCACGGGACACACCGGCGGGCATGCCGAGGCGGCGGGTCGCCTCGATGCACACCGCACCGCACGCGGTGAGCGCCCCGAACATGGCGACGTGGTGAGCGTGGAACGCGGTCGACTTCGCCAGAACCGCGATCAGGACCGCGTCGAACACCACGATCGCGCACACGTAGGACACGAGGGCGGGCGGCTGGGCCAGCAGCGGCCAGCGACTTCGCGAGCAGATCGCGCTTCGCGGCCTGGCCGAGGTCTGACCGGTTGCCGTCATCCCGCCCCCCAGTAGCCGAGCCCAGTAGCCGAAGCCCATCTCACGATGAGTAACACAATAATTGCGGAGGGTGCGATGCGCGACGGGAACCACTACCTTGGCACGATGGCCATCTGCATCTGATGGGCTAAGGGGGCTTCTGCGGCGGTTTGCCCGACCCGGGATTCGCGCTGCTCCGGCCGGGGCCGTGGTGCCTTCCAGGGCGGCGAGCAGGCCGGCTCCACCCGCCGGTGCTATGGGGTGCGGGGAAGCGGCGGCAGCGGCAGGGGCAGACCAGGCAGGCCGTCGATGCTGGTCGCGACGTGCTCCTTCTTGTGGAAATACGCGTCGAGCGACTCATCGGTCTCGCGTTCGAAACGCGACCCGTGCAGCGGGCGGTCCCCTTCATAGGTCATGAACGGGACGGCGTACCCGCACGTGTCACGGATCTTCTCGGCGGTCACGACGATGATCGCGCGCAGCCCGTGCCGGCTCGGGTCGATGTCCGGGAAGTGGCGCATCAGGCCGGCCCACCGTGGATCGTCGCGGAAGACCGGCTCTCCGCGACCGTGCACCCGCACGATGTTGGGAGGGCCGTCGAAGGCGCACCACATCAGGGTGATGCGGCCGTTCTCGCGCAGATGGGCGATCGTCTCGGCGTTGCTGCCGGCGAAGTCGAGGTAGGCCACGGTGAGCTCGTCGAGCACGGCGAACGATCCGCTCAGGCCCTTGGGCGAGAGGTTGACTGTGCCCTCGCCGTCCAGCGGCGCCGTCGCGGTGAAGAAGATGTGCTGCGCCTCGATGAAGGCGCGCAGTCTCCCGTCTATCCGCTCATAGCTCTTCCCCATGAGCCGATTATGACCGGGGTGATCCGGTTGGCCAGGAGCGGGGATGGCGCAGCCGGAGCGGCCCGCGGTGACCTGCGGATGGCGTCCGCAGGCAGCGGGCCCGACGACGGCTCTGCCCTTTGGCCCGCTGGGTCGCGGCGGGCCAAAGAAGCGAACATCTCAGCGGCGACCACCTCCAGCCGCCGCCGGACACGCGCGAGTTCCCCGGGGATCACGCCTATCGCGCTACTCCCTGCCTGTCGCTGCCTGAACCGACCGGACGCACACGGCCGACCTGCGAGACACTGCTACGCCGCCAGTGCGGGTGGGAGCCAGGCGGCCTCGGCGCTTTCCCGCGCGCCGCGCTCCGGGCCCGTCGCCCCGTCCAGCGCGCCGTCCGTCGCGCTTTCCTCCGTGCCGGTCTCCCCTGTGCCGGTGTCCCCCGTGCCGGCGGCCGGCGATGTCGCGTCGCCCTGCCAGGCTCCGTCGGCGTGGTGGGCGCCGGCGGTTCCCCGCGTTCCGGCCGCCGCCAAGGCCGTGCCATTCGTGCTCCGTTCGCCGACGAGGGCGTCGAACGCCTCGTCGCCGCCTCCGTCGACGACGGGCGCCGCGCCGAGGGCGGCGGGACCGGTCAGCTCCCACTCCCGCGTCGCGTCCTCCATCGCATGGCGCTCGTCGTCGCTCGGCGCGCCCGCCGAGTAGGCCCGGATCGGCTTCTCGAACGTGGCGATGCCCCACTTCAGGTCATGGCCCACCGAACTGGCCTCGATCTCCGCCCAGAACCGCTGCTCGCCGTCGCGCTCGAACTGCTTGATCCGCAGCTTGCCGTACACCACGACCGGGTGGCCCTTGCGGATCGACTGCTGCACGTTGTCCGCCAGGCCCCGGTAGCAGCGCACGGTGTAGTAGGTGGTGTCCCTGGTCTGCCAGGTGTTGGTCTGCTGATCGAGGACGCGCCTGTTGACGGCCATCCGCATCGAGGTGACACGCGAGCCGTCGCGGAACTGGTACTGCCGGGGGTCGTCGGTGACGTTCCCGCTCAGCGTGACGTAGATGTCGTTCATCGAAGTGCCTCCCCGGCCCGGTCACTCGCCGGGCTCGGGGGACACACTGGCCGCGCCCCCCACCGCCGCACGGGCCAGAAACCCGTTCTGTGGACGAAGCCGCGCCTGTGGACAACGCTTCCGGCTCGTGCACGCAGCCGCCGGGCGAGGGCAGGCGGTCAGCGCCGGGCGGCCGCCATCGCGCCGAAGAACTCGTTGTAGCGGTTCAGCTCGCGCTCGACCGGCTGGACGACCATGTCCTGCGCCAGGACGCCCACGCGACGTCTCATGTCGTGCTCCAGCCGGTCGCGTTCCTTGCCCGCGGCGAGCACCACGAAGTTCCTGCTCGCCATGGCTGAGAACAGGCCGAGCCCGAGGACGCTGATCATCATCAGCCCCACCCAGGGCAGCACGGCCACGTCACCGAGGACCTCGGCCGGCGGACGGCCCGCCTTGAACACGCCGTACGCGAGGATCGCGCCCGCCCAGGCGAGGCTCGCGACGAACATGACCACCAGGAGGTACTGCCAGATCTTCAGCAGCCACCACCAGGCGGGCACCCGGTCGAGCGGCGGAGCCACCTCCGACAGCTCCTCCGACAGCGCCTCGGGAAGCTCGTCCGCCCGCGAGCGGGCCGCCTCGCGCACGCCGTCGCGCCACACTTCGGGCATGCCTCCCGTCAGCCCGTCGGCGAGCGCCTGCACCGCGTTGTCCACCTCGGCTGGCTGGGCGGTGACGGCACTCGCGACCAGGCCGCGGACGTCGTCCTTCACGGCCCCCAGGCGCAGGCTCTTGAGCGGGTCGGGCCGCAGCCGCGCCGCCCAGCGCGCGTACGGCCAGCCGACCCAGTCGCCGGACCGGACGGCGTACACGTTCTCGAGGGCCTCGCCCAGCGCGGAGACGCCGATCGCGTCGCACAGCGCGTCGACCAGCCCGGCACGCCGCGCGCCGTCCACTGTGGGCTCGACCCGCAGCAGCTCCGGCACGTCCTTCACCAGGCGCAGCACCAGCCGGTCGAGGTCGGCCTCCAGGCGCTGGTAGGCCGCACGCCGGGCGGCCACGGACTCGGCCAGCACGGCCTTCAGGCTGTCCACGCCCTTGCCGGTGGTGGCGGACGTCGCGACCACCCGGGGGTGGGTGACGCCCTCACGCCGGAGAAGATCCTCCAGGTCGGCCACGCACTCCGCCTGCTCCTCCGGAGTGAGCCGGTCGGACTGGTTCAGCACGAAGACCGTCACCGCGTCGTGCCCGGTGAGCTCGGTCACGTAACGCCGGTGCACCGAGGCGTCGGCGTACTTCTGCGGGTCGAGCACCCACACGATGAGGTCGGCCACCTGGATCAGCCGGTGGGCCTCGTGGTCGGTGAGCGCGCGGATCGAGTCGTGGTCGGGCAGGTCGAGCAGGATCAGCCCGTGCAACTGGCTCTCGCCCTTGTCGAGGGCGCTGGCGCGGGCGAACCGGTGCCGCCACTGGATCTGCAGCCAGTCGAGCAGCGGGCCCGCGCCGTCGATGCCCCACACGCAGGCGTGGGTGCGCGCCGTGGTCGGCCTGCGTACGCCGATGGGCGAGAGCTCCAGCCCGGAGACGGCGTTGAACAGGGACGACTTCCCGCTGCCCGTGCCACCGGCGAGCGCGACGACCGTGTGGTCGGACGACAGCTTGAGCCGGTCGCCCGCGCGTAGCAGGAGCTGGGCGGCCTCCGTGAGCAGAGCCGGGTCGAGCCGCCCCTGTCCCAGCTCGACGATCTTGGCCAGGGCGGCGAGCCTGGAGCCGAGCCCGTGCTGGGTTTCGGCGGTGCTGACAGCCGTCATGGATTCCTCACCGTTGTGCCGGAGGCGTACCCGGGCGTGATCTGCCGGATCGACTCCGTCATCGTGCGACCTCGAGGTTGTACGTTGCCTGGTAGAGCCGCGTTGCCGCGGCCTCGTCCGGGATGCCAGCGCTGTCGAGCGCGTCGACGTACCGGAGGGTCTCCTCGTCGAAGAGCAGTCCGACGCGAGCGCGCAGGTCGCTGCGGGCCTTGGCGCTGATGTTGCGCAGCGACTCGGCGCCGAGCAGGCCGCGCAGCAGCCGCTGGGGCAGCGCGCCGGCGCCCGCGCCCGCCGGCGCGTCCGTGGCGCCGTAGCCGAGCAGGCCGATCATGAAGATCAGCGAGAGCGACTCCACGTCGAAGGAGATCAGCTTGGCCACCGAGCGCTTGGTCACGCCCTCGGTGCGGATCAGTTCGGTGACGTGGTCCTGCCAGGCGGTGATGGTCCTGGTGGTCCTGCGGACGATCTCCTCCGAGGGGCGGCCGAGCCCGGGTGTCGCGGCCAGGCGGTCGCCCGCGCCCGCCCGCTGCCGCCAGCGCGCCACGGCCTCCTCGGCGGCCTGCTGGACGGCCGAGTTGACCAGCGCTTCGAGGCCCGCCCGCAGGGCGGCCTTCAGCCCGCGCACCCGCTCGGGGCCCTGCTGGTGGCCCTTGGCGCCGCGGCGCAACTGGAGCGTGCGCATGAGGTCGCCGGAGCCGGCGAAGTCCTGCCATCGCGCGAGCACCTCTCCGCGCAGCAGCGAGCCGTCCCTGGTCGCCTCGTCGATCCGCGCCAGGGCGCCCATGTACGCCGCGTCGACGTCGGAGCGCAGATCGGCGCGCAGGGCGACCTGGGTTTCGAGGTGCCGGGCGAGCGCGGGCAGGCGGGTGCGGAAGCTGTTCAGCACGCCGTTCAGCGTGGCCTTGACCGCCGCCTCCCGCCGCTCGTCGTCGACAGACAACGCGGACAGCCACATGCGGAGATCCGCGATCTCGATCTCGGGCAGCCGCCCGTCCTGTACGGACGTCTCGTTGATGACGAAGCGCTCGACCTCGCCCAGGCCGTACTCGTTCAGCATCCGGCCGAAGTGCTTGACGACGACCTCGCGGGACTTCGGCGGCACGCGGGACAGCACGATGACCAGGCGCGCCCCGCGCTCCTTGGCCCGGCGCAGCAGGCCCCAGGACGGCGCGTCGGCGTACCGGGACGCCGTGGTGACGAACACCCACAGGTCGGCGGCGTCCAGCATTCGGTGCGCGATCTCGTGGTGCTCCTCCACGACCGAGTCGATGTCGGGCGTGTCGAGCAGCGCGAGCCCCCTGGGCAGGGACGGGCTCGACGTCAGCACCACACTGCCGGGCGGGGCGTCCCGCCTGGGTTCTTCGAGCCTTTCCAGGCCGCCCAGGAGATCGCCCCGCGCGTACCACTCGTGGTCGCCGGGGTGGCACACGATCACGGGCGTCGCCGTGGTCGGGCGGCGCACCCCCGTGGCCGAGACCTTCCCCCCGGCGAGGGAGTTGACGATGGTGGACTTGCCCGCCCCCGTCGAACCGGCCACGGCGATCAGCGCGGGCGCGGTGCTCATGTGGACGCGCGGGATGACGTAGTCGTCGAGCTGCGCCAGGACCGCCGCCTGCGCCTTGCGCGCCTCCTCGGCACCCGGCACGTCGAGGCCGAAGTGCAGGCCCTTCACCGCCGTACGGAGCTGGTTGAGCGCCTCGGTCAGCGCCGCCGAGACCGGCTCCGGCATCGGGAACGAACGGACCCCGTCGTCGTCGGCGTCCTCCGCGTTCCCGGCGTCCTCGACGTTCTCGGCCTCGTCGGCGTTCTCGTCGTCCTCCGCGTGCTCCGCATGCTCCGCGTCTTCGGCGCCCTCCGAGTCGTCCTCACGGTGCTCCGAGACCTCAAGGTCCTCGGCATTATCCGCGTCTGCCGCGTCTTCGGCGTCCTGTTCGCCGTCCTCGATCGCATCCTCCGCCGCGTCGGCGACGGACCCGTCGGACGGGGCGGACGGCCGCCCGCGCGAGCCCGAGGGATCCGAAGCGGGCTCCGGTGGGGGCTCGTCGTCGCGGATCGGGCGGAACGCGATGGTCTGCTCACCCGGCGACTCCGGGTGCTCCCCGATGTCCGGCTCCTCGGTCACGGCGTCGCCGGAACCCGCACCGGTCCCGTGGTCGGGCGTGTTCCTGGCTGCCGATCTCACGGGACCCGCTCCGCTCGCACCATTTCGATCTCCTGGCCGACCTTGACGACCTCGCCGACGATCACGATCGCCGGAGGCCGCACTCCGGCCGCGGTCACCCGTTCCGCCACGGTCGACAACGTGGCGGCAACGGCTCGCTGGGTCGGAAGAGTACCGTCCTGTACCACCATCACGGGAGTTTCCGGTGAACGTCCGTCTCGCACCAGCGTTTCGGCGATCTCCTTGATCCGTTCGACCGCCATGAGAAGTATCAGGGTTCCGGCCGATCTCGCCAATCCGGGCCAGTCGACGGTGGACCTGGGGTCACCGGGCGCGACGTGCACGGAGATGACGTGGAACTCCTGGCTCACCCCGCGATGGGTGACCGGGACCCCGGCGGCCCCGGGGACCGCGACCGCGCTGGTGATGCCGGGCACCACGGTCACCGGGATGCCCGCCCGGGCACAGGCGAGCATCTCCTCGCCGCCGCGGCCGAAGACGAACGGGTCGCCGCCCTTCAGCCGTACGACGAACCTGCCCTTGCGGGCGTGCTCGATGAGCAGTTCGTTGATCTTCTCCTGGGGCAGCGACCGGCCGTACGGCACCTTCGCCGCGTCGATCAGCTCGACGTCGGGCGACAGCTCGTCCAGGAGCGCGCGCGGGGCGAGCCGGTCGGCCACGACCACGTCGGCCTGGGCCAGGAGCTGGCGTCCCCGCACGGTGATCAGGCCGGGGTCGCCGGGACCGCCGCCCACCAGCGCGACGCCGACCGGCTTGGTGCGGTGCCGCCGGGCGTCCACGGTTCCGTCGCGCAGCGCGCCCACGATCGCGTCGCGGATGCCGGCCGCGCGGCGGGGGTCTCCACCGGCGGTGACCGCCACGCCGATCTCCTCCACCCGCCCGCTGGCGGGGGTCCAGGCCGCGGAGGCGTCCTTGTCGTCGGCCCGCACGCACCAGATGCGCTTGGCCTCGGCCTCGGCGGCGACCGCGGTGTTGACGTCGCGGTGGTCGGTGCAGGCGTGCACCAGCCAGGCGCCGTCGCAGTCGCCGACCTGGTAGGGCCGCCGCTCCCAGGTCACCCGGCCCGTGGCGATGAGGTCGTCCAGCGCCGGGGTGACACTGGGCGAGACCAGGGTGACGGAGGCTCCGGCGTCGAGCAGTGCGGGGACCCGTCGCTGAGCGACGCGTCCGCCGCCGACCACGAGCACACGCCGCCCGTCGAGGCGGAGGCCGAGCAGGTAGGGCGCCATGACCCCTGTCTCCCTATTGCGTCAAGCGTGCATTGTTAGGAGGCAAACCTACCCGCTGGGCTCGGGCGACATTCACAGGATGAGACTTGTGAGTCCACGGGGCGGTCGCCCGCGGGCCCGCGCGGAGCTCACTCGCCCTTGTCCGCCACACCCGCGGAGTCGAAGGTGGCGACCTCGTGCATGACCCGCGCCGCCGCGCTGACCAGAGGGTGGGCGAGCAGCCCGCCGGTTCCCTCCCCGAGGCGCAGCCGCAGGTCGACGAGCGGGTCGAGGCCCAGGTGGGCCAGCGCCGCCGCGTGGCCGGGCTCGGCCGAGCGGTGCCCGGCCAGGCAGTAGCCGATCGCGTCGGGTGCGAGCGCGCCGGCCACCAGGGCCGCCGCTCCGGCGATCACCCCGTCGAGGATGACGGGCACCCGGGCCGCGGCGGCGCCGAGCACGAAACCGGCGATCGCCGCGTGCTCCAGGCCGCCGACCGCCGCGAGCACGCGCAGCGCCTCGTCGGGCCCGCCGGGTACGGCTCCCGCCTCGGTGATCCCGTTGGCCCGCAGGCCCTGCCGTACGATCTCGATCTTGTGCTCGTAGGTGGCGTCGTCGACGCCGGTCCCCCGCCCGGTGACCCCGGCGGCGGGCCTTCCGGTGAAGGCGCAGATCAGGGCGGCCGACGCGGTGGTGTTCGCGATGCCCATGTCGCCGGTGACCAGGCAGCGCCCGCCCGCGTCCACCAGGTCGCGGGCGACCTCGATCCCTGCCGTCAGGGCGGCGATGACCTGCTCCCGCGTCATCGCGGGCCCCTGCGACAGGTCGGCCGTGCCGTACGCGACCTTGCGGTCGAGCAGCCGGGGCGCGGGCGGCAGGTCGGCCGCGACACCCACGTCCACCACGGTCACCGACGCGCCCACCTCGGCGGCGAAGGCGTTGGCGACCGCTCCTCCCGCTGTGAAGTTGGCCACCATCTGCGCGGTGACCTCCTGCGGCCAGGGGCTCACTCCCTGCGCGTGCACGCCGTGGTCGGCGGCGAAGATCGCCAGGGCGGCCGGGACCGGAAGCGGCGGCGGGCAGGTCCCGGCGATGCCGGCGAGCCGCACCGCGACGTCCTCGAGCACCCCGAGCGAGCCGCTCGGCTTGGTGAGCCTGTCCTGGTGGGCCCTGGCCTCCGCCATGGGACCGGGCTCGACCGGGCGGATGGCGCCGATCGTCTCGCCGAGGGACGTCATGCTCTCTCCTTCTGCGCGGCGTCTACACCGCGCTGGCGACTCCGGGCTGGGCGAGCGGCCCGTCCGGCGCATCGCCGCGGGGCTCCTCCCCCGCCTCGCCGCGGCCGGTCACGCCGATCATGCTATCGGCCTCGATCTCGCCGTCCGTCTCCGGTTCCGGCGTCTCGGCGTCGAGCGTCTCCACGTCGAAGGCGTCCAGGTCGAGCGGTTCCAGCTCCAGGGGCACGGAGTCCAGCGGTTCAGAGTCCAGCGGCCCGGAGCTCGGCGGCTCGGCGCCGGCGTCCCTGGTCGTGTTCAGGCGCGGGGCGATGGCGGTCACGAGCCCGGCCCCGGTCTCGGCGTCCGGCGTACGTCCGGCGGGGAACGGCCGGGTCACCGGCAGCAGCGTGGACGGGCGGCGCGCCGCCGCCGAGGACTGACCACCCCCGGCGAGCGCCTCCTCGTACCTGTCGATCACCACGTCGGCGAGGCCCTCGCAGTCGCCGATCACCTCGGCGCAGCGGATGTCGAGGCCCTCGTGGTTGGCGCCGTACGCCAGCGCCTGCGCCCAGATGCGTTCGAGGACTCCGCCGGCGAACAGGACGTACGGCAGGACGATGACGCGCTTGGCGCCGAGCCTGCGGCATCGCTCCAGGCCGCCCGGCACGCCGGGGCGAGTGTGCGACACGTAGGCGGTCTCCACGGTCAGCAGGTCGGCGGCGTGGGTCTCCCAGAACAGCCGCGAGACCCGGTGGACCTCGGCGTTGACGGCGGGGTCGGTGGAGCCGTGCCCGACCAGGACGACCGCGGTCTCGCCGGGACCGATCTCGGCGGGCGGCTCGTCGGTCACGAACCGCGGCATCTCCGCACGGGCGTCGGCGAGCCGCTCCGCGAGCAGCTTGAGCACGCGCGGGTCGGGCCCGAGGGGGCGGCCGAGGTCGTATTCGAGCGTGGGGTGCCGCTCCTGCTCCAGGGCCATGGTGCCGGGGATGTCCCCGAGCGCGCGCCGGTCGCCGGTCAGGCTGAGCGGCACCGCGATCAGATGGTGGTGCCCCCGGGCCACGAGAGAGGCGATGGAGTCGCCGAGCGGGGGGCGGGCGTTCGTGATGAAGCCGCCGCTCACCTCGGCGGGAAGCCCGTCGAGGCGGCAGCGAAGGCGGTGAACGAACCTGCCGAACTCGGCGACGCCGGTCTCATCGTGGCTGCCGTGGCCGATGAGCAGCAGCGGCGGTTTCATCTGGCTGATCTCCCCTGCAGTTGACCTGCGTGTCGTTCACAATCCCCGCTCCCGTCCGGGCCGGCGCCGCCCGTGTGCATGCCGGGGCGGGGTCTCCCGCTTCAGGGACGCGCGCTCACCGGCCGGCGGGAGGCTCACGGCTGGCGAGGATAGCCTTCCGGCCCTCAATCATGGTGGTCGCTTGACCGATGGGCACAGCGACTAGGGGGATTCTTTACCTATTGCCATGAAATTTCCCCGTTGAGCATGCCGAACAGGACGGCGTCGGCCCAGCCCCCCGGGACCGGCAGCGCCTGCCGCATGATGCCCTCCTCGATGAACCCGGCCTTCCTGGCGACCGCCTGACTCGCGCGGTTGCCCGTCGCGACCAGCAGGTGGACCCGGTGGAAGCCGAGGTCGAACAGGTAGGCCGTGGCCAGTTGCGTGGCCTCCACCGCGTACCCCCTGCGGCGGGCCCACGGCGCGATCCAGTACCCCAGTTCGGCGTCCCCACGCTCGTGGTCCTCGCGCTGCACGCCGATGGCTCCGGCGAGCCGCTCCCCGTCCTTCGGCTGTATCGCGAAGTTGCCACCATAGCCGGGGCCGTTCGCGTGCGCGAGCCGGGTGCACCACTCAAGCGCGCGCTCCAGCGTGTACCCCTCGGCCCACGGCATCCAGCGGGCGATCTCGGGATCGCCCTTGACCGCGTCGACGACGTCGAAGGCGTCCTGCCGGGCGAACGGCCGCAGCACGAGCCGCTCGCTCTCGATCCTGCGGCGCGGGACCGACCGCTCGTCGCCGCGCAGGCGGCCGAAAACCACCAGGTCGTGCGGGCCGTCGTCCTCGAATCCCGCGCCGCGGAGCAGTCCCTCGCGGGTGAAGCCGGCCTTCTCCGCGACCCTGATCGAGGCGAGGTTGTCGGCGTTGGCCCGCAGTTCGATCCGCCTCAACGGGCCCTCCCGGAGCAGGCGGCCGACGAGCCCGCGGACCGCCTCGGTCGCGTATCCGCGGCGGCGGTAGGCGGGATGCACGCCGTATCCCACCTCCGCGGTGCCCGCGCCCCACTGGGCCTTGAAGACGCTGATCGACCCGACCACGCCGTCCCGCGCGTGCATCGCGAGGTGGATGCCCTGGCCCGAGCGCCACAGCTCGTGCACGCCGTACGACAGCCACTGCGCGATGCCGGACGCGTGCCCGGGCGCGCCCGGCGGCAGCGCGGTGGGATGCGCGCCGTCCTCGATGATGGCCCGCACCTGGCCCGCGTCCCCGGGGCCGAACGGCCGCAGGATCAGCCGTTCGGTGTTGATCGTCAGCCGCTCGTCGAACAATGCGTCACTCCGTCACATAAGCGGATTTTTCGCCCGCCGCAGATTATGTGGGACACGGCCTCACCGCTCTCGATGTTTGGGGCAGGCGGTCCGGGTACGAGGCACGTCAGTGACCCTAATCGGGAGGTGAGGTCATGAGTATCCAACGCGGCAGCGCCAAGCACGGCCGCCGGCTCGACGAGCAGCAGAAGCACGAGACGCAAGGCCTCGTGCAGGGCGCCGGGAGCAGCCGGGCCGAGGAGTGGCGCGAGCCCGAGCCGACGCAGCAGCCCGAGGAGGACATGTCGCCGCCGCGCCGGCAGCCGCCCGGCCGCGAACCCGGGACGCCGCTCGGCATCACCCCCGCCGACGTGGAGCGGCGCAGCCACCTCGCCACCTGGCTCAGCGACGCCGGTTTCCCCGCCGACCCGGCCAAACTGCTCGCCCACGCGGAACGCAAGAACGCCCCCGACGCCGTGATCGACGCCGTACGGCGGCTGCCCGAGATGAGGTTCCACAACATCGGGGAGGTGGCGGAGGCACTCGGGCTCGGAGTGGAACGGCAGCGCTGGTAGGAGGGGCCCGGTGAGACTGGACTTCATTCGCGGGCTGTACGAGCGGGGCGGCCCGTACGCCTCGGTATACGTGGACACCGACCGGTCGTCCGAGGGCGCGGCCAACGTGATCCAGCGGCGGTGGGCCCAGCTCAGGGAGCGGCTCGCCGAGGAAGGGGCGCCGGCCTCGGCCCTCGACCCGATAAACGAGCTGATGCTCGATCCCGTGTGGGCCGCGCCCGGCCGCGCCGCCTTCGCCAGGGAGGGCGAGGTCGTGCTCACCGAGCCGCTCGCCCACCGGCCGCGCCGGCAGACCGCGCGGTGGTCGCCGCTCCCCCACGTGGTGCCGCTGCTCGCGCAGCGCGGCGAGCACGTCCCGCACGTCGAGGTGCTGGCCGACCGGGCCGGAGGCGACGTCGCCGTCGTGGCCGACGGACAGCGGCGCGAGCTGACCGTGGAGGTGGCGGACCCGGACCGGCCGCTACAGAAGACCGGCCAGGGCGGCTGGTCGCAGGCCAACTTCGACCGGGAGGTCGAGGAGGGCTGGCGCCGCAACGCCGTGGCCCTCGCCGAGGTCGTGGAGAAGGAGGCCCACGGCATCGGCGCGGAGGTCGTGGTGCTGGCCGGCGATCCCAAGGCCCGCGCGCTCGTGACCGACTACCTCGCCAAGGACGTCGTACGGCGGCTGACGGTGGCCGAGCACGGCAGCCGCGCCCCGGGCGCCGACCTGGACCACTTCCGGCAGGAGGTCGAAGGGGCCTGCCGGGCCTGGACCGATCGGCGCTGCGAGGAGCTGCTGAACACGTACGCGTCCGGCAACGCCGTGGCGGGCCTGACGGAGACGGCACGCGCGCTCCGCGACCGGCGGGTGGGCACGGTGCTGATGCACGACGACCCGTCCTCCACGGCCATGATGTGGATCGGGCCCGAGCCCACGCAGTTGTCCACCGACCCCGCGGAGCTGGCCGCCTGGGGGGTCGAGGAGCCCATGCGGGAACGCGCGGACGCCGCCCTCGCGCGGGCGGTGGCCGCGACCGACGCCGAGCTGTGGTTCGTCCCGCGCCTCGAGTCACCCGACGGCATCGGTGCGCTGCTGCGCTTCTGATCCGGAGGCTCAGGTCACGATCAGCACTTCCAGCGTGCGGGGGCCGTGGACGCCCTCGACCCGGTTCAGCTCGATGTCGCTGGTCGCCGAGGGCCCGCTGATCCAGGTCAGGGGCCGCGCGGGGGCGAGCAGGGCGACGGCGTCCGGCACCCCCGCGACGACCTGGGCGGCCCGCACCACGCACAGGTGGTAGTCGGGCACCAGCGTGAGCGCCCGGCGGCCCTGGCCCGGCCCGGCGTCGAGCACGATCGTTCCGGTCTCGGCGATCGCGACCGCGCAGGTGGTGAGCACGCCGTCCACGGCGTCCAGGTCGGCGGCGCTCAGCGGCGGGTCGTCGGCGACCGCCTCCACGTCCGCGGCGGCGAGCCATGGCGCGGGGAACCCGGCGGGCACGACGACCCGCCGCGCCCCGCGCCCGGCGAGAGACAGTGCGACGCGCTCGGCCACGCCCGCCTCGTCCACGACGTGGACCATGGCGCGGTAGTCGCGGACCCGCTCCTCGAACAGGCGGATCTCGCCCGGCGTCTGGGAGGGCCCGCGGTAGGCGCGGGTGATCTCGACGTCGGGCACGCCCGCCAGGGCGCGGCGGACCCGGGCGAGGATCAGGTCGCGGGAGCTCATCGACGGCCTCCGTCCGTGCGGTCCCACCAGTCGCGGAACGATTCGCGGGGCACCTCGGGGAGGTCCCTGGTGTCGGTCCATCCGCCGAGTGGCCCCGGCAGCCTGCGGGGCACGAGACGGCGCAGCCGTCCCCCGGCCCGTTGCAGGCGCGCCAGCCGTCCCGACCGCTCGAACACCCATCCGGCCGCCGCCATCCCCGCGCGTTCCGGCCAGGGGTGGCGGGCCCGGGCCCGCAGGTCCACCAGTACGGACGGGATGTCGATGGCCACCGGGCAGACCTCGTAGCAGGCGCCGCACAGCGAGGAGGCGTACGGCAGCGAGCGGTCGAGTTCGGACTCCATGCCGCGAAGTTGCGGCGTCAGGATCGCGCCGATCGGCCCGGGATAGACCGACCCGTACGCGTGGCCGCCCGCCCGTTCGTACACGGGACAGACGTTGAGGCAGGCCGAGCAGCGGATGCAGCGCAGCGCCTGCCGCCCCACCTCGTCGGCGAGCACGCCGGTGCGGCCGTTGTCGAGCAGCACGAGGTGGAACTCCTGGCCCTCGGCGGCGCCGGTCCACGTCGAGGTGTAGGGGTTCATCCGCTCCCCGGTGGAGCTGCGGGGCAGCAGTTGCAGGAAGACCTCCAGGTCGCGCCAGGTCGGCAGCACCTTCTCTATGCCGACCACGCTGATCAGCGTGCGCGGCAGCGTGAGGCACATGCGGCCGTTGCCCTCGGACTCCAGCACGACCATGGTGCCGGTCTCGGCGATCGCGAAGTTGGCCCCGGAGATCGCCACCTTGGTCTTCAGGAAGCGCTCGCGCAGGTGGAGCCGCGCCGCCTCGGCCAGCGCCGCGGGGTCGTCGGTCAGGTCCTCGGGGGCGGGCCGGCCCCAGCCGGACATGTGCTCGGCGAAGATCTCCCGGATCTCCGCGCGGTTGCGGTGGATCGCCGGGACGAGGATGTGCGAGGGCCGGTCGTCGCCCAGTTGCACGATGAGCTCGGCGAGGTCGGTCTCGTAGGCGGTGATGCCGTGCTCCAGCAGCGCCTCGTTGAGGCCGATCTCCTGGGTGGCCATCGACTTGACCTTGACGACCTCGGTCTCGCCCGTGGCCTTCACCAGCCCGGCGACGATCCGGTTGGCCTCGGCGCCGTCGGCGGCCCAGTGGACGCGGCCTCCGGCCGCCGTGACGGCCTCCTCCAACTGGATCAGGTATCTGTCCAGGTTGCGGAGCGTGTGCTCCTTGATCGCCCGGCCGGCCTCGCGCAGCTCGGCCCAGTCGGGCGCCTCCGCGACGACGCTCGCCCGCCTGGCCCGGATCGTTCTGGTCGCCTTGCGCAGGTTGAACCGCAGTTGCGAGTCCCGTACGGCTCTCGCGGCGTTGCGGGGGAAGGGCCGGGTCGCCGGCATGCCGAGGAAGGTGACGCTCATCGGACCCCCGCCGTCTCGGCCGAGCAGAGGATCTCGGCCAGGTGCATCACCCGTACGCCCGACTTCTGCCGGCCGAGCATGCCGCCGATGTGCATCAGGCACGAGTTGTCGGCCGCGCACAGCACCTCGGCGCCGGTGTCGAGGACGGCCCGCACCTTGTCGGCGCACATCGCCGCCGACACGTCGGCGTTCTTCAGCGCGAAGGTGCCGCCGAAGCCGCAGCACTCCTCCGCGCCCGGCAGCGGCACCAGTTCGATCCCCCTGACCTGGCGTAACAGCGTCAGTGGGCGGTCGCCCAGGTGGATGCCGCGCAGCGAGTGGCAGGTCGGGTGGTAGGTGACCCGGTGCGGGAAGTAGGCCCCCACGTCGGTCACTCCCAGCACGTCGACCAGGAACTCGGTCAGCTCGTACGTCCTGGGCACGACCTGAGCCACCGCGTCCGCGAAGGGCGTCACCCCGGACGACCCCGCCAGCTTGGGGTACTGCTCGCGGATCATGGCCGCGCACGAGCCCGAGGGGACGACGACCGCGTCGTAGCCGCGCAGCGCCGCCACGCTGCGCCGGGCCAGCCGTACGGCCTCGTCCCGGTAGCCGGTGTTGGCGTGCATCTGGCCGCAGCAGGTCTGGGCGCGGGGGAAGTCGGCCTCCACGCCGAGGCGGCGCAGCAGGCGCACGACCGCCCGCCCGGTGTCCGGGAAGAGCGTGTCGTTGACGCAGGTGACGAACAGGGCTACCCGCACATGCCCTCCCGGCGTGTATGGTCAGACCAAATATGGTCAGACCATACATCCTGGTTCGCCCCCGGCGACACCGGCATCGCGAGGAGCCGTATTGACCACCGACGAACGCCGGCGTCCGGACGCCCGCCCGCGCGCCTTCGAGGAGGTGCTCGCCCGCATCGAGGAGCGGATCGCGGCCGACGGCCTGACCGTGGGCGACCGCCTGCCGGGCGAACGGCAGCTCGCCGAGCAGCTCGGCGTCGGCCGGTCGTCGGTCAGGGAGGCGCTGCGCGTGCTGGAGACCCTCGGGGTGGTCGCGTCGCAGGCCGGCCGGGGCCCGGACGCCGGGGCGGTGCTCACCTCCCGCCCGGGAAACGCGCTCACCGACCTGCTCCGGCTGCACCTCGGCCTCGCGACGCTCTCGATGCGCGAGGTGATCGACACCCGGCTGATGATCGAGCAGTGGGCCGCGGCCCGGGCGGCGGCGGCTCCCGCAGGGACGGCTTCCACGCGGACGGCGACGGCGCGGATGGCGGAGGCGATCGCGGCCATGGACGCCGCCCGCGACCCCGCCGAGTTCGTCGAGCACGACATCGCGTTCCACCTTGCCCTCGCGGAGGCGGCGGGCAACCGGCTGATCGTGGCGGTCATGCGGGCGCTGCGCGACGCCCTGCGCCGCTACGCCGTGGACGCGGTCGTACGGCTCGGCGACACCGGCGGCCTCCAGGACGACCACCGGCGCATCCACCGGGCGATCGTGGACGGCGACGCCGAGGCTGCGGCTGCCGCGGTCGCCGACCACCTCGCACGTGCCTATCCGGACTCTGGCCCGGATGCTTAGAACGTGTTCTAATCGCCCGTGTGGCCGATGATCTGAGACTCGGGCTGAACCTCGGGTACTGGCAGCGGAACGCCGACGACGCGACCGAGGTCGTGCGGACCGCCGAGCGGCTGGGATACGAGTCGGTGTGGACCGCCGAGGCGTACGGCAGCGACGCGTTCACCCCGCTGGCCTGGTACGGCGCCAGGACGAGCCGCATCAAGCTCGGCACCAGCGTCGCCCAGTTGTCCGCCCGGCCGCCGGTGACGACCGCGATGACGGCGATGACGCTCGACCACCTGACCGGCGGGCGGCTGCTGCTCGGCGTCGGCGCCTCGGGCCCGCAGGTCGTCGAGGGCTGGTACGGCCAGCCGTTCGCCGCGCCGCTCGCCCGCACCCGCGAGTACGTCGAGATCATGCGCAGGGTGTGGCGGCGGGAGGAGCCGGTAACGAACCCCGGCCCGCACTATCCGCTGCCGCTGCCCGGCGGCCTCGGCAAGCCGCTCAAGCTGATCACTCATCCGCTGCGGCCGGACATCCCCGTCTACCTGGGGGCGGAGGGCCCGAAGAACGTCGCGCTCGCCGCCGAGATCGGGCAGGGCTGGCTGCCGCTGTTCGCCTTCCCCGAGAAGATCGACGCGATGTACGGCGACGCGTTGGCCGGCGCGAAACCGGGGTTCGACGTCGCCGCCATGGTCATGGTGGTCGTCACCGACGACCTGCGGGCCGCGCTCGACGGCGTGAAGATGATGCTGACGCTCTACATCGGCGGCATGGGGGCCAAGACCCGCAACTTCCACGCCGACATCATCGGCCGGATGGGCTACGCCGAGCAGGCCCGCCGCATCCAGGAGCTGTACCTGGCCGGCCGCCGCGACGAGGCGTTCGCCGCCATCCCCGACGAGCTGGCCGACGGCATCGCGCTCCTCGGGCCGCTCGGCCGCATCCGGGAGCGGCTGGAGCTGTGGCGCCGCAGCCCGGTCACCACGCTGCTCGTCATGGGCCCCCGCGACGAGCCCACGCTCAGAGCCGTACGGGATCTGGTCCTCGGCTGAGCGCGGCCCGGTCGGCGGCAGCGGTGGAGAACGCGCGTACGAGCGGATGCGGCTGGCGCTCGGCCAGCTCGGGCTGGAACAGCGTGACCAGATAGAAGGGGTGGCCGGGCAGCTCGGCCACCCGTGTCTCCCCCTCCTCGTCGTGGCCGGTGAAGCGCAGGCCGCGGGCCGCCAGGGTCTCCAGATAGGCGGGATCGGGGCCGTAGGAGCAGAAGTACCGCTCCACGGTCCGGTCGGCGCCGACGATCCGCTCGGCGAGCGAGCCGGGGACGAGCCGCACCGCCGCCTCGTGCCCGGCGAGGGAGCAGGCGAGCTGCCTGATCAGCGGGTTGGGGGCGTCCGGGTCGTTCTCCGCGTGGCTCACGCTCAGCCCGCACACGTGGCGGGCGTACTCCAGCAGCGCGTGCTGGAAGCCGGCGCAGGTGCCGAGCAGCGGGATCGCGTTCTCCCTGGCGGTCCTGGCTGCCGTGATCGCGCCCTGCTCGCTGCGGTAGGGGCTGCCGGGCAGGATCCAGACGCCGTCGAATCCGCCGAGATCGCCGACCTCGTCGGTCCTGATCCAGTAGGCGTCCAGGTTCAGCCCCTCACGCTCGCGCAGCGCGTCGAGGATGAGCGGGATGCGGGTGTGGGAGCGGACGGCGGGTGACCGGTCGCCCACCAGCGCTATGCGGGGTCTCATGACCTCCATGCTGGCGACGTGCGAAGTTAATGACAAATGATGATTTCTGGGGTCTGCATAAGCGATGCTGATGTCGTGGACCCTCATCTGCTGCGCACGTTCGTGACCGTGGTCGCCGAGGGGTCGTTCTCGGCCGCCGCGGACCGGCTCGGCTACACCCAGCCCGCGGTGTCCCAGCAGATCGCCGCGCTTGAGGCCGACCTCGGGGTGCCGCTGCTCACCCGCCGCCCCGTACGGCCGACCCGGGCGGGCGAGCGCCTGCTGGAGCACGCGGGACCGCTCCTGCTGCGGCTGCGGGCGGCGCGGGCGGACGTGGCGCGACTGGCCGCGCAGCCGCGGACCCTCACCGTCGCCGCAGGCCCGCTCGCCCTCACGGCGGGTACGACGGCGGCGCTGGCCGGGGTGACGACGCTGCGCATCGCGGGCGCGGCGGCGGCCGTGGCGCTGGTGGCCTCGGGCGAGGCCGACCTCGCGCTGGCCGACGGTCCGGCCGCGCCCTCCGACCCGCTGAACCTCCCCGACGCGGGGCCGCTCACCACCGTCGGCGTACGGGAGGAGGAGCTGGTCGTCGTGCTGCCGGAGGGGCATCCGCTGGCGGGCCGGGCCGGCCTGCGACTGGACGACCTGGCCGACGCCCTGTGGGTGGACGCCCCGGAGGTGATGCCGCTCGACCGCCTGCGCGCCGTGGCACGCCTCGAAGGGCTGCGGCCCGGCATCCGTTACGAGGGCCACGACCCGGCCGTCGCGGCGCGCCTGGCCGCGGCCGGGCACGGCCTGACCCTGCTGCCGGCGTCCGCCGCGCCGTGCGGGGTGCGGGTGCCGCTGGTCGCGCCGAGGATCGTCCACCGGGTCGAACTCGTGCACGCGGCCCTCCCGCCCGGCCCCGCCGCCGAGGTCGTCCGCGCGCTCATGTCCTGAGCCCTCCAGACCGCCGACCGGCAAGACGGGATGCCGCCGCTGACGAGCCGAGGTTTGGGCGACTTATGTCAGACGGAGTTCACCCCGTGGTCGTTCAGCGCATGATCACCATCAGTTGAACAGCGATACCTTTCCGCGGGTGGCAATTGTTCTGGTACAGCCACAGTTACCCATCCCCGCCGGATACTCCTCTTATAGGTGGAATATGTATCGAGTGCATGGATTGACATTATCGTACCGTCATGTCCTGATTTCCATGCTGTCCATCGTGGTGGCCACCGCGATGGTGGTCTCCCTCGCTCCCGTCACTCCGGCGCGAGCGGCGGCCCGGGACCTCACCATCACACTCAACGCCTCCGACCTCGGCGTGAACCCTTCCGTCCTTCGGGACATGGTCCCGGAGATGCAGGCGGAAATCAGAGAGCACGGCGGACTGGGCGACACGCTCAAGGAGGCGGTCGCGGACAGCCCGACCCCCGTGAGCCCCACCGTCGACACCTCGGTGTGGCCGAATTTCAGCGGCACGGTGAACGTGACCCCCAACGGCGCCGGCCTGGTCCTCACCATCCCGGCCGCGGAGATAACCACCTCCAGCTTCTGGCAGCAGGTCGCCACCACGGCGATCGCCTGGGTCGTCGGATACGGGCTCAGGATGCTGTGCATCGCGTCCTTCACAGCCAGTGGGGTGCTCGCCGCGACCATCCCGCTGATCTGCACCCCCCTTCAAACCACCGTCACCGGCATCATGGCGGCGCTCGTGTCGCACGCGTTCGCGGGGGACCTGGGCACCCCTGAGGCGACCAGGGACATCATCATCGCCGGGATACTCGGACTGGCCGGGGGCTACATCTGGGAGAGATACCTCTCTCCGTGGGCGAAGGCCAATCTCGCCGATGCCATCAAGAGGGCCGGCACCTGGATCAGGTCCCAGGTGCCCTGGGTCGACTCCTGGTTCGGAGGCGTGGTCGCCGAGAGGGTGGAGCAGCTCGGCTGGCGGTTCCAGGAGCTGGAAGACCTCATCGCCGAAGAGACGGCGGCATGGGCCGGGGTTTCCTCGAATCTTCAGCGGAATCTGCGGATCATGGCGTTGGGCGACTCGATCACGTACGGCGCGGGCAGTTCGAACGGAGGCGGTTACCGGCCGACTCTCAGCACCATGTTGAGAGAAGACGGGGCCACCGTCACGTTCGTCGGCTCACAGCACTCGGGCCCGGCGCCCGACGCCCACGAGGGACACTCCGGCTGGACGATCTCCCAGATCGCCGGCATCACGGACTCGGCGATGGCCACGTATCGGCCCAACGTGGTGCTGCTGCACATCGGCACCAACGACATGAACAACAACGACAACCCGGACGGCGCGCCGGCCAGGCTCGGCAGCCTCATCGACCAGATCTTCCGGGCCGACCCCAAGGTGACCCTCCTGGTCTCGACCATCGTCCCGTCCAACTGGGGGCCGACCCAGGAGCGGATCCTGCGGTTCAACAAGGCGATCCGGTCGGAGATAGGGGCGCGTTGGGTCGCCGGCAAGCACGTCTACATGGTCAACATGAACCCGGTGACGCTCACCGATCTGGCCGACCTCCTGCACCCCAACGACTCCGGCTACCTGAAGATGGCGGCATTGTTCTACCGCGGTCTGGTAGACGTGGGGCGGGCCGGATGGATAGCGGCATCCGACGGCGGGACCCCGGCCGGCGGCCCCGTCAGGGGCTGGTTCCCCCAGAACACGATCGCGTCCGGGACCTTCGGCGGAGCCACCAGCAGGGTCGTCTACGCCGACATCGACGGCGACGGCAGGGCCGACTACCTCCAGGTCAACTCCAA
>NZ_BOOF01000055.1 GCF_016863095.1 Microbispora siamensis
GGGTTCGGCCATGACCACGGATGACGCTCTCTTCTCCGCGATCGGCCGCATGGTGGTGCTCGTCGACGACCCCGACGAGGCGCTGGCCTTCTACCGCGACGTCCTCGGCTTCGCCGTCCTGCACGACTACGTGGCGGGCGGCTACCGCTTCCTGCACATCGGCCTGCCCGGACAGGAGGGGGTGGGGCTGTGGCTGATGCCGATCACCTCCGAGCGGCAGCGCGAGCTCGTCGGCTGGCAGACCGGCGGGCAGCCGCTGCTCGTCCTCTACACCGCCGACCTCGCCGTGGTCGCCAAGCGGCTGCGCGACCACGGCGTACGGGTCTGGGACGAACGCGAGGACCCCGACAGTCGCTCCCTGCACTTCGCCGACCTGTATGGCAACGTCGTCGTCGTGGCCCAGCTACTGGGCGCCTGAGGCCGTACGACGGCCGGCCCACATCAGGGGGCCGGCGGCGGTTCGAGGCGGATGCCGAGCTGGGAGTAGAGCTCCAGTTGGTCGTAGTAGTCCCGATCAGTAATGATCTTGCCGTTCTCGACCGCGCAGGCACAGCTGCCCCGGACCGTTATACGACGGCCCGTTGGGGCTGCCACTCGGCCGTCCGGCAGCAGGAGCGGGCCCATGTGCGTGCCGGTCATCGTGTACTCGGTGAAGGCGGGGTCCTCACAGGGGGCCTTGTACCAGGCGGTGTAGCAGATGTCGGGGAAGACCTTGCAGAGGTCCTCGTAGGTCCAGGCGATCTGCTCACGGCCCTCCGCGATGCCCGCCGGGCTGACATACACGGCATTGGGCGCGTAACAGTCCAGCACGTCGTAGAGGTCGTGACTGTTGATCGCGGCGAAGAGCCTGTCTTTGAGTTCTCGAGCGCTCGGCATCGTCCTGGCCACCTCCTTGGCGCTCGGCGGCGCCGCAGAGACCTGGTTCAAATCTAACAAGCGCTTCGTCGCCGGGCGTCCGGCCGGGCTGATGCTCGCGCTGATGGCGTAATGTGCAATATCCGTGTCGTTGACGCCATGAAGCCATGCTCGGAAGCATTGAGGGCATGCAGCGACGCGTGGTCATCGTGATCTTCGATGGCTTCCAGATGTTCGACCTCGCCGGACCGGCCGACGTCTTCACCACGGCGAATCTGCTCGTGCCCGAGCCCGGCTACCGGGTCGAGGTGACGGCCGTGCGCGCCGGGGCCGTACCGGCGCAGAACGGGATCACGACCCTCGTGGAGACTCCGCTGGGCGAGGTCGCGGGGCCGATCGACACGCTGCTGGTCGTGGGCGGGCTGTCGGTGCCGGGACACCTGCGCGATCGTGAGCTGGTCGCGGGCATCGCCCGGCTGGCGGCCGGGGCCCGGCGCGTCGCCTCCGTCTGCAACGGGAGCTTCCTCCTCGCGGAGTCCGGGCTGCTGGGCGGCAGGCGCGCGACCACCCACTGGCTGGTCGCCCGCGAGATGGCCGACCGCTATCCGGACGTCGAGGTGGACGCCGATCCCATCTACATCCGCGACGGGGACGTCTGGACCTCGGCCGGGGTCAGCTCGGGAGTGGATCTCGCCCTTGCGCTCGTGGCCGACGACCACGGCCACACGCTCGCGCGGAACGTCGCCCGCGGACTCGTGGTGTACCTGCACCGTCCGGGCGGGCAGAGCCAGTTCAGCGCCCCCATGCGTGCCGCCGTCCCACGAGCCGAGCCGCTGCGCGAGATCCAGGCGTTCATCGACGCCAACCCGGCCGAGGACCTGAGCGTGCCCGCGCTCGCCCGGCGGGCGGGGATGAGCGAACGGCACTTCTCCCGCGTCTTCACCGAGCAGACCGGAGTCTCCCCCGGCAGGTATGTCGAACGCAGCAGGGCCGACGCCGCCCGGCGGCTGCTGGAGACCACCGGCCACCCCCTGGACAGGGTGGCCAGGGAGTCGGGACTCGGTGCCCCCGAGACCCTCTACCGGGTCTTCCGCCGCCACTGGCGCGTCTCACCCGGCGACTACCGCCGCCGGTTCCGATCGAAGGAAGGCAGCAGATCATGAACATCGCCATCCCCCTCTATCCCCGGTTCACCGCGCTCGACGCCGTCGGGCCGTACACGGTGCTGGCCTTCGCGCCGGGCTGCACGGTCACGTTCGTCGCGGCCGAGCCCGGGCCGGTGCTCGACGACCGGGGGAGCCTCAGCCTCGCGGCCACCGCCTCGTACGAGGACCTGCCCGCGCCGGACGTGGTCGTCGTGCCCGGAGGACCCGGGACGATCCAGGCGCTGTCCGACGCGGAGCTGCTGGGCTGGATCGCACGGGCCCACGAGCGCACCCGGTGGACGACCTCGGTGTGCAGCGGCTCGTTCCTGCTGGGCGCGGCGGGGCTGTTGAAGGGCCGCAGGGCGACGACCCACTGGGGATGGCTCGACCAGCTCGCCGGATTCGGCGCCGAGCCGGTCAGCGAGCGCGTGGTGATCGACGGCAAGATCGTGACGGCGGCGGGGGTGTCCTCCGGCATCGACATGGCCCTGACCCTGCTGGCCACTATGCAGGACGAGGAGACGGCGCAGGCCGTGCAGCTCGCGATCGAGTACGACCCGCAGCCGCCCTTCGCGGCCGGCAACCCGAAGACCGCCCCGGCGGGCCTGAGCGACAAGGCGATGGCCCTCATCGGCTGAGCCTGTCGGTAGGTCAGGTTTCGGGCAGGAGCGTTACGTCCCGTGAAAGCCCGCCCGAAACCACCGATACCGGTCGTAACACGTCCTCTATCCTGAGTCCCGTGCTCGTCGCCCTGGCCGGTCTGGCCACCAGCCATCCGTACGCCGACGCCCGCAGCCTCGGGCGCCACGCCGACCTGGTGGTCTGGGAGCCCGATCCCGCGGACGAGCACCCGCGGGCGACGGTGGCCGACAGCCTGACAGGCCTGCTCGCCACCCGCCCGGACGGCGTCGTGCTGACCGTGCCGGGGCCTCAGGTGCCCGAGGCGCTCGCGGCCGTGCTCGGCACGGACGCGCCCTGCTTCGTCAACAAACCGGCCGCGGCCACGCGCGCCCAGCTCGACGCGGTGGACCGGCTGGTCACGCCGGTCGCCGACCGGGTCATGTCCACGTCTGTCCTGCGCTTCGCCCCGCGGTTCACCAGCGCCAAGGCCGACCTCGCCGAGGTGCTCGCGGTGCGGGCGACCGTACGCCACGACGTGGGCCTGTGGGCCACGGGCTACAACCCCTGGCAGGACACTCCCGGTGAGGGCGGCGGGACGCTGGTGACCATGGGCCTGCACGGGGTGGAGCTGCTCGTCGCGCTGCTCGGCCCCGACGTCCGGCTCGTGGGCGCCGCCGGGTCGATCCGCGCGTACGAGGGGCTGAGATCGGAGGACACGGGCGTGCTCGCGATGCGCTGGGCGAACGGCATCCCGGGAACGGTCGAGGTTCTCGGCGCGTCGGAGGGGGAGTCGTACGAGGTCGTGCTCCACCGGCGCGACGGCAGCGAATCCATCCTCATCGAGGGCGGTGCCACGCCGGCCCGCGACCTCGGCTACGAGGGCGTCATCGAGGCGTTCCTCGCGATGATCGCAGGCGCTCCCAGCCCGGTCCCCTGGTCGCAGACGCGTGCCATCCTCGACGTCCTCGTCTCCGCGCGCGAAGCGTCCACACCCGCGCTCGATCAGACTCCGGTCGGCGGCGGAAGGTAGGCGCGGACGGCCTCCGGAGGTCATGCGTCCCGCAGACGGGCTTCGGGCAGGCGTCGGCGCCGCCTGATGACGCTCTCGACCACGACCAGGTTGACGACCCAGCCCAGCGTCTGGCCGATCGGGATCATCGAGGTCGCGAGTTCTCCCATCGATCCCGGGTCGGCCCCGCGGAAGGGGAGCTGGACAAGCAGGAGCAGGGGCACGAGGATGCGCGCGGTGACCGCGAGGAACGTCAGCGCGTAGTTGCGCGTCATCCAGTCGCGGTGGGCGGCGAAGTCGCGCCGGCGGGCGGCCCGGTACGCGAGGCCGCCGGTGATCAGCCACAGGACGGCGGCGGTCGTGAGGCCGATCTGCGTCATGAGGCGGCCCGACCACAGCGCGACCGGGATCGTGGCCACCGCGGACGGCAGCACCCCGGCGAGGAGATAGGCGCGGCCAAGTGTCCGGTGGATCCGCCTGCGCGCCCGCACTGCGGGCATGAACTGCAGGGAGCCGAGCACGAGCGCGACCGCGGCGGTCCCTATATGGCCCACCAGAACGTAGTAGTGGAGGCTGTCGCGCACGTCGAGGCGGCTGTCGTCGACATCGAGGCCCAGGTAGGGATAGACGAGCACCGAAGTCGCGATGACCGCGACGATGAGGACCACCCATGCCGTTCGCCTGTGCATAGCCCGGAGCCTCGCAGGCACAGGCTGCTCCAGCATCCGCCCCCGGATGGCCGTGCGCATACGCAAATAGGCGTATGAAACCGGTCGTCTGACAGCTCGATGTGCGCTCCGCGATGCCCGCCGTACCCTCGTCATCCGCAGGACGTATCGCTCGGCGCGTCGCCGGGCTGTCCAGCTTTCACCAGTCGGGCTCGTCCGCTCGCACGGTGTAGGAGGTGTGCGTGGAGTCCAGCCATTCCTTGTCGATCTCGCGACCGACCACCCTGCCGATTGCGGTCAGCGCGGAGGTGAAACTCTCGCGCGGATCGACCGCAGACTCCCCAGGCTTCTGCTCGTCTATGTTGAAGCGCAGGTTGTGCAGGTAAGGATCGAGCGCGTCCGGGTCGCGGCCGGATCGGTAGCCCGTGTCGAGGATGTCGAGTACGGTGATCAGTTCGCCGCAGGCCGCCGCCCCAGGACGTATGGAGCTGCGCCGTTCTATGGGCAGATTCCATCCGGAAGGGTCCGCGCCCATGCGTCAATCGCGGTAGGCGCCGGATCCAGCCCTGGCGTCGGGTGCGGTGGCACTGTGGGCAACTCAGTCCTCCGGCCAGTTCTCCTGTGGAGAGACGTAGGTGCCACGATGCGGGACGGTGTAGACCCAGCCTTCGGCCCGCAAGGTGGCCATGGCCTGACGTACGGTCATCCTGGCCACTCCGTACGACTGCGTCATCATGGTCTCGCTGGGGACCGGCCTGCGTGGTGAGATCTCGCCGCGTCGGATGCGGCCGATGACGTCGTCGGCGATCTCCCGATACAGCGGCGTTCTCTGCGCTTCCCGGGGGGCCTCACCCGGCCGCCCGACGAAGGTGCCTTGGCCCTGCACCGTGTATACGAGACCTTCATTACGTAACGCTCTGACCGCCCGTCGAGCGGTGGTCCGCGCGACGCCGAACTCGCACTGTATGCCGGTCTCGCTGGGCATGAGCGCACCCGGCTGCAGTCGTTGGATTCGCTCCCGCAGGATCGTGGCAATTTGAAGGTAGAGGTGGGTGTCGCCGTCGTGGTCCAGCACGAGCTCACTGTAGGTATTACGGCGGTCCCGCGATCGTCTCGGCGAGCAAGCTGTGGATAAGTCAGCTCTCCGGCCAGTCCTCTTGCGGCGATACGTACGTGCCACGATGCGGGACGGTGAACACCCATCCCTGCTTACGAAGGAAATCCACGGCGTTGCGGGCGGTGGCTTTGGCGACGCCGTACTGCTTCATCAGTGCCTTCTCCGGCGGGATGCGCCGATTGGGCACGAGATCTCCGCTGCGGATCTGCTCCAGGATCTCGGCCGCTATTCGTTGGTAGACGGGCGTCCGTTCGGCTGACCGTGGAGTGCCCGGCTGGCCGACGAATGTTCCTTCGCCTTGGACGGTGTAGACTAGGCCCTGCTCGCGGAGTTCCCGGGTGACGCGTCGTGCTGTGAGGCGGGCGATGCCGTATTCCGCTTCCAGTTCGGTCTCGCTCGGAACGGCGTCTCCCGGCTCCAGCTCGCCGTGATCGATCTGCTCACGGATGATCTCGGCGATCTGTTTGTAGATCGGCACCGGACCGTCGCGATCAATCATGAAGGAATGATAGACGAAACCGGACGTCTACCTACAAAGCAGACAACCTATGCCGCGATGTATAGGAGTAGTAGACCTCTATAGCTAATATGGTCTACAGCTAGTCAGGCTGATCGTCAGCCGTGATCCGACGCCAGGCGGTGTCGGTGACGATCACGTGGTCGAGGAAGCGGAGGCCGACGGTGTCGGCGGCCTCGTGGAGGCGGGCCGTGACCTCGACGTCGGCGGGGCTGGGGTCGAGCGATCCGCTCGGGTGGTTGTGGGCGAGGCCGAAGGCGGCCCCGCCGGAGAGGAGGACGGTCGTGACGATGTCGCGGACGGGCGCGGGGGTGTGGTCGCTGCCGCCCTCGGTGACCACGGTCCTGCGCAGCACGGCGCCGCGGCCGTCGCAGACGACCACGACCAGCCGCTCGCGCGGCTGCCCGTGCAGCAGGGGAGCGGCAGCCGAAGCGATGTCGGCCGAGCAGGTGATCCGGCTTCGCTCCGGCTCCGCCTGGGCCCGTCGTACGAGATGGAACGCGGCCGCCACACGGGCGGCCTTGGCGGGGCCCACGCCGGGGACGGCGAGCAGCCGATGGGCCTCGGAGCGGGCCAGCTCGCCGAGGTCGCCGCAGTGGGCGATGACCTGGGAGGCGAGTTCGACGGCGCTCACGCCCCTGCTGCCCGAGCCGAGCAGCAGGGCGAGCAGCTCCCTGTCGGCGAGCGCCGCGGCTCCTGACGCCAGGAGCCGCTCACGCGGCTGGTCGGCCAGGGGCATGTCCTTGACGCGCATCGGCACCTCCGGATGGGGGATCCGGATCGGTTGTACCAGTGGGCACCGACAGTCAGAGGGGGCTGGGAATGCCGTAGACCAGCCGGAATCGGTCGCCGGGCACCACGGCGTCGCTGGTCTCCACCGGACGCTCCCCGGCCCAGTACGTGCGCTCGATCTGGAGCACCTGGACGCCGGCGGGAAGCTCGAGCAGGTCGCTCTCGGTCGGCTGGGGGACACGGATGAGCACGGTCTCGCTGATCTCGGTGAGCGGCAGGCCGCTCGCCGCGAGCCGGAAGGCCGCGCTCCTGCGTTCGTACGTGCCCTCCTCGGGCGCCTGGCTCTGCCCTGGCTCGACCGGTTCGTACGAGGTGAGCAGCTGCACCGGGCGGCCGTCCCCGCGGAAGACGTAGCGGGTCCTGATCACCGGGCTGCATTCTCCGACGCGCAACCGGTGGGCGATGTCGGGAGGGGCGTCGGCGAGTTCGCTGCGCCAGCTCCAGCTCGGTTGTCGCCCGCCCGCCTGCATGTCGCTGGCGAAGGCGGCGTGCGGTTCGGGGAGGCGGCTGCGGTGGAGCGGGAGCAGGATCGGTTTCTCCCGCACCCGGTGCCCGGAGCCCACCCGGCCGATGATGAGGCCCTCCTGGGCGAGCACGCGCAGCGCGTGGCGGGCGGCCGTCTCTCCGACGCTGTACTTCCGGGTGATCTGGTGCCGCGAGGGGATCGGTGCGCCCGGGGGGAGCGTGCCGTCGACGATCTGGCGGCGAATGTCCTCGACTACGCGCAGGTAGACCGGATCAGAGTTTGCCATCAATCCATCCCTGAGGGGGTGACGGGTCCTCCAAATCTTGGCGTATTCGCCGGGCGACCGAGAGTGACGGAGATGGCCTGTGACTCCAACTTTGCCTGGTGAAAGGGCTGCTAATGGGTGATTGTGCCGCTAAGCGGCCAGGTGCTGATATTCCCCTCCCGCCGCCCTATCACGGCATCCATGCCAGCCCTCCCAGAGACGGGCACAGGAGGATCAACTGGATGAAGCCCACCAACCGCAGCGATCGCGTACGGGTGCGCCGCCACACGTGTGAGTGCAAGGCGACGATCTACGAGCTGTGCGCGGCGGGCGGACTGCTGTTCATCCGGCGGACGACACGGGGCAAGAAGGTGGAGATCCGCGAGACCGAGCGGCTCGTCGCCGCGCGGATGGAGGAGCTGTGGGTGAAGCTCCTCTCGGGGGAGGTCCACTGATCCGCACCCCAGGGGTGCAGAAGCCGCTGTTCGCGGCGTTCCGGAAAAATTTCGCCAGCGGTGTGTAACGTCCGCGTAAGGAGCGGCGATTCCCGGTTAGAGGTCGCTGATGTGTGTACCCCCGAGCACATATCGGCGGCCTCTTCCGCTGCCGGCGGCGCCCGCGGGGCGGTACTGGACATAACGGGGTGGCGAGGTCCATCACTCCTGCGGATCCGGGTACCGTTCGGTCTATGGCATCGCCTACTGGAACCTCCGACGCCCCCTTCGGCCGCACGCTGACCGCGATGGTCACGCCGTTCACCTCTGACGGCGCCGTCGACTACGAGGGCGTCCAGCGGCTCGCCGCCTATCTCGTGGACGAGCAGCGCAACGACGGTCTGGTGGTCAGCGGCACCACGGGGGAGTCCCCCACCACCTCCGACGAGGAGAAGGACCGCATCCTCCGCGCGGTCGTCGAGGCCGTGGGCGACCGGGCCACCGTCGTGGCCGGCGCCGGCACCAACGACACGCGGCACAGTGTGGAGCTGGCCAAGGCCGCCGAACGCGCGGGCGCGCACGGTCTCCTGGTGGTGACCCCTTACTACAACAAACCGCCGCAGGAGGGTCTGCTCCGGCACTTCACCGCCGTCGCGGACGCGACCGGCCTTCCGGTGATGCTGTACGACATTCCCGGCCGCGCCGGGGTGCCCATCACGATCGAGACCCTGTTCCGGCTGGCCGAGCATCCGCGCATCGCCGCCGTCAAGGACGCCAAGGGCGACCTGTTCGCGGGCTCGCAGGTGATGGCCTCCACCGACCTCGTCTTCTACTCCGGCGACGACCTGCTGAACCTGCCGTGGCTCTCGGTCGGCGCGGCGGGGTACGTCAGCGTGGTGGGCCACGTGGTGGGCGCCGAGTTGGCCTCGATGGCCGACTCCTACCGGTCCGGTGACGTCGAGAACGCACTGGCCCTCCACCGTCAGCTCCTTCCGGTGGTCTCGGCGATCATGACGCGCACCCAGGGGGCGATCATGGTCAAGGCGGCGTTGAAGCTGGTGGGCCAGGACGCCGGGTACGTCCGGCCGCCGCTCGTGGACGCCACGGAGGAGCAGATCACAGCGCTTCGGGAGGACCTCATCACGGGGGGCCTCAAGCTTGCGGATTAGATCAACAGATGGAGCCGAATGAGCGAGTTGAACAGAAGAAACGACGATAGGGAACCGCGCGTGAGCGCGCACTGCGAGGGACCCCAGGACGAGCGCGGGGCGGAGGGCGCGGAATGAGTCACCCGCATCCCGAACTCGGGCCACCCCCGCCGCTGCCGGAGAACGGCCTGCGCATCGTCGCGCTGGGGGGTCTCGGCGAGATCGGCCGCAACATGGCGGTCTTCGAGTACGACGGCCGTCTGCTCGTGGTGGACTGCGGCGTGCTGTTCCCCGAGCCCGACCAGCCGGGCGTCGATCTCATCCTGCCCGACTTCGACTACATACGGGGGCGGCTCGACGACATCGAGGCGCTCGTGCTCACGCACGCGCACGAGGACCACATCGGCGCGGTGCCGTACCTGCTGCGGGAGCGGCGCGACATCCCGGTCGTCGGCTCGCGGCTGACGCTCGGGCTCATCGAGAGCAAGCTGACCGAGCACCGGATGCAGCCGGTCAAGGTCGAGGTGATCGAGGGCGAGCGGCGCTCGTTCGGGCCGTTCGAGTGCGAGTTCGTCTCGGTCAACCACTCGATCCCCGACGCGCTGGCCGTGGCGATCCGCACCCCGGCGGGCCTCGTCCTGCACACCGGCGACTTCAAGATGGACCAGCTTCCGCTGGACGGGCGGCTGACCGACCTCGGGGCGTTCGCCCGGCTCGGGGCCGAGGGCGTCGACCTGCTGATGTCCGACTCCACCAACTCGGAGGTGCCGGGCTTCGTCACCAGCGAGCGGGAGATCGCGCCGGTCATCGACGACGTCTTCCGCAGCGCGTCCAAGCGGATCATCGTGGCGAGCTTCGCCTCGCACATCCACCGCGTCCAGCAGATCATGGACGCGGCCGAGAAGCACGGCCGCAAGGTCGCGCTCATCGGCAGGTCGATGGTGCGCAACATGGGCGTGGCGCGCGAACTCGGCTACCTGAAGGTGCCCGGGGGCCTGCTCGTGGACTCCCGGGAGATCGAGGAGTGGCCGCCGGAGGACGTGGTGCTGATCTGCACCGGCTCCCAGGGCGAGCCCATGGCGGCGCTGTCGCGCATGGCCAACCGCGACCACCCCATCAGGATCGCCGAGGGCGACACGGTCCTGCTCGCCTCGTCGCTCGTGCCGGGCAACGAGACGGCGGTCAGCAAGGTCATCAACGGCCTCAACCGCTGGGGCGCGCGCGTGGTCCACAAGGGCAACGCGCGGGTGCACGTCTCCGGCCACGCCGCCGCGGGCGAGCTGCTGTACGTGCTCAACCTCACCAAGCCGTCCAACTTCATGCCCGTGCACGGGGAGTGGCGGCACCTGCGGGCGCACGCCCGGCTGGCCGAGCTGACCGGCGTGCCCACGGAGAACATCGTGATCGCCGAGGACGGCGTGGTCGTGGACCTCGTCGACGGCCAGGCGAGGATCACCGGCGCGGTCCCGTGCGGGTACGTCTTCGTGGACGGCACCTCGGTGGGCGACATCACCGACGTGGCGCTCAAGGACCGGCGGATCCTGGGCGACGAGGGGTTCATCTCCATCGTCGTGGTGGTGGACTCCACCACCGGGAAGCTCACCGGCGGACCGGAGATCACCGCCCGCGGTTCGGGCATCGACCCCGACGCGTTCGACGCGGTCGTCCCGCAGATCGAGGCCGCGCTGCAGGAGGTCGCCGCGTCGGGGGTGGCCGATGAGATGCAGATCCGCCGGACCATCCGGCGTACGGTGGGCCGCTGGGTGAGCGACACCTACCGGCGTCGCCCGATGATCATCCCGGTGGTCGTCGAGGTCTAGGGAACAATCCCGTTGTACTCGGAGACGGGCGTGGCGTAGCGTCCCGCCCGTGTCCGAGATGAGGATCATCTACCGCAAGTACGGCGGATCGCTGCACTGGCACCACCACGCGCGCGTGCTGGGCGAGGACGAGCACGGAGTCTGGGTCGGCTGTCCCTCCGGGATGATCGCCCAGCGGGGGCACGAGCCCCCGACGGTCTTCGAGTTCGCGTCCGTCATCCTGTTTCCCCGCGACGCGTGGTGGACGGCGGCGTTCAACGCGCCGCCGCGCAAGGCGGAGATCTACTGTGACATCACGACGGTCCCCGTGCGCGGCGACGCCCGGATCACGATGGTCGATCTCGATCTCGACGTGCTCCGGATGCGCGACGGCCGGCTGATCCTGGACGACGAGGACGAGTTCGCCGAGCATCAGGTGCGGTACGCGTACCCGGAGGAGATCATCCGTCAGGCGGAGCGGTCGGCCGCCTGGCTGATGGAGGCCGTGGGCGCGCGTACCGGCCCGTTCGGCGGCGCCCACGACCGCTGGCTGTCCCAGGTCACATGACCGGGGATCACTTGACCGGGACCGGCTCGGGCTCGTCCACGGTCTCCGGGATCACCTTGGGCACGCCGCGCAGCGCGAACGGCACGGCGACCGCGAGCACGAGCAGGATCGCCGCGCCGGTCAGCACGGTGACGTGGATGCCCTCGACGAACGCCTGCCGCGCGGCCCGGGCGACGGCCCCCGCGGCGTCGCCCGGGAGCGCGGCGGCGGCCTTCAGCGCGCCCGCGAGCGTGTCGCGGGCCTCGGCCGCCGCGCCATGGGACAGCCCGGGCGGAAGCACCAGGCCGTTGCGGTAGGCGCTGGTCAGCACGGTGCCGAGCACGGCGATGCCGAGCGCGCCGCCCATCTCGTGGGCGGTCTCCGAGATCGCGCTCGCCGCGCCGGCGCGCTCCTTGGGCACCGAGGCGAGCAGCGTGTCGCCGGTCACCGCGAACGTGAAGCCCATGCCGACGCCCTGGATGAGCATGGCGACGAGCATGTAGAGGTAGGGCGTCCCGGTATCGATCCGGCTGAACAGGATGAACCCGATCGCGGTCAGCACCAGTCCGAGGCTGACGACCGGCCCGCGGCCCCACCGGTGCACGAGCACCCCGGACAGCGCGCCGCCGAGGCCCCCGGCGAGGCCGCCCGGCATGCCGGCGAGCCCGGCGGTCAGCGGCGACCAGCCCATGACGAGCTGGAAGTACTGCGCGAAGACCACCGACATGGCGAGCATCGCGAAGACCGCGACCAGTTCGGCGCCGACCGTGGCCGCGAACGCGCGCCGCCGGAACAGCGCCACATCGATCAGCGGCTCGGCCAGCCGGGTCTGCCTGCGGACGAACACGACCAGCGCGGCGACCGCGACCACCGCCGCGACGATCACGCGGGCCTGCGCGACGCCGCCGGTCGCGGCCTCCTTCAGCGCGTAGATCAGGCCGAGCACGCCCACGGCGGACAGCGGGACGCTGACGAGGTCGAGCCGTCCGGGACGGGGGTTGCGCGACTCGGGCAGCACGACGAGCCCGGCGGCCAGGACGACTACGACGACGGGCACGTTGATCAGGAAGACCGAGCCCCACCAGAAGTGGTCGAGCAGCAGGCCGCCGACGATGGGGCCGAGGGCGAACCCGACCGCCGACACGCTGCTCCAGATGCCGACCGCGGTGGTCCGCTGCTTCGGGTCGGTGAACACGTTGCGGACCAGCGACAGCGTCGAAGGCATGACGGTGGCCCCGGCGACCCCGAGCAGGGCCCGGGCGGCGATCAGCAGTGGGGCGTTCGGCGCGTACGCCGTCAGGGCCGAGGCCGCGCCGAAGGCGGCCAGGCCGGCGAGCAGCAGCCGCCTGCGCCCGATGCGGTCGCCGAGGTTGCCCATCGTGACCAGCAGCGCGGCCAGCGCGAAGCCGTAGATGTCGGCGATCCACAGCATCTGGGTGGCCGAGGGCGCGAGGTCCTCGCCCAGCTTCGGCAGGGCGAGGTGCAGCACGGTGAGGTCGAGGGACAGCAGGAGCACGGCCGCGCACGCGACGGCCAGCGTGCCCCACTTCCGGGAGGTGTCGTTCATGGCCGTCAGCGTGCGCGCGGACGCTGACGGCTCACCCACCGAGCGCTGACAGGTGCCTTTCGATGACGGTCAGCGCCGCCGCCTCCGTGCCCGTCCTGATCTCCGCCGTGACCGGCACCCGCTCCCGCGTGAACGCCCCGGCCTCGGCGTACGCCCGGTCGAAGGCGCCGTCGCCGAGGGCGCTCCGGCAGCGCGCCTCGATCCGGGCGACGTCCGGGTCGCCGGCGGCCGGGGCTCCGCGCAGGGCGGCGCCGATGCCCAGCAGCCAGGCGGCCCGCTCGGGGGCCTCCTCAAGCAGCGCGACGCCGGCGACTCCCTCCGCGACCGCGGCGGTCATGACGAGGCTGCGGGTGCCGAGCCCGGTGGTGAGGGCACGGCGGTGCCAGGCCAGCGCCTCGGCGGCCTCGCCCGACATCTGCGCGGCCCAGCCGAGCGCGAGGTAGACGCGCGAGCGCGTCTCCTCGGCGGTGAACCATTCGGCCGTGCACTCCGCCAGGGCCGCCTCGTACCACCGGCGGGCCCGGGGCAGGTCGCCGCCGAGCCGGGCGAGTTCGCCGAGCCCGAGGAGCGCCGTCGCGAGGATCTCCGGGGCGCCCGTGCGCCGGGACAGCTCGGCGCCCCGCTCGAAGTCGGCCCTCGCGGCGTCCGAGTGTCCGGAGCGCATCCGGGCCCAGGCGCGGCGGCAGAGGGTCTCGGCGAGGTCCGCCGTGGCGCCCAGCCGCTCGGACAGGTCGAGCGCCTCGTTGGTCAGCGCCTCGACGCGTTCGAGATCTCCCCGCCGGTCGGCGACGTCCGCCATGGCGGACAGCATCATCACCCGCAGCCAGACGTCCCCGGCGGCGCGGGCCTCCCGGAGCGCGCCGGTGAGCTCCTGCTCGGCCTCGTCGAGCCGGCCGTCGAAGGCCTTGAGGTAGGAGAGGCTGAACCGGCTGAGCATCCGCGTCCACGGGTCGCGGTCGAACACGCGGAACAGGTCCTCCAGCCGGTGGAGCTCCTCCCTGGCGGGAGGACCGCTGATCATCGCGTGCAGCACGAGGAGGAACGGCTGGCGGGGTGGCATGGGCAGGGTGTAGGTCCGGCGGACGGCCTCGGCCACGAGCGCGTCCACGACGGGGCTGCTCGTCCCGCCCCAGGCCACGAGGCAGGCGCACACGACGTGCTCCTCCTCCAGCCCCTCGGGCGGCGTGGCGCCGACCCCGCCCAGCAGTTCGGCGGCCAGCCGGGCGGCCTCGCCGCGCAGTCCGCGGAGCAGCCAGTAGCCGGTCGCGGCCGACAGCAGCCGCAGCGCGGAGGCCACGTCGCCCGCGCGTACGGCGCGGCGCAGCGCGGCCTGCAGGTTGTCGCGCTCGCCGTCCATCCGGCGCAGCCACTCGATCTGGCCGGGCCCGCGCAGGTGGGGGTCGGCCTTGGCGGCCAGGTCCAGGACGTACGCGAGGTGGGCCTTCCGCATGGACTCGCTCTCGCCGGCCTCGGCCAGCCGTTCCGCGCAGAACGCGCGGATCGTCTCCAGCATCCGGTAGCGGTCGTCCACCACCTCGACGAGGGACTTGTCCACCAGGGAGGCGAGCACCCCGTCGGTGTCGGGCAGGCCGCACACCCGCTCGGCCGCCTCCAGCGTCGCGCCCCCCGCGAAGACCGTCAGCCGCCGCGCGAGCGCGCGTTCCGGCTCGTCGAGCAGGTCCCAGCTCCACTCGACGACCGCGCGCAGCGTCCGGTGGCGCGGCTGCGCCGTACGGCTGCCGCGCGACAGCAGCGCGAAGCGGGGCGCGTCGCCCTCCGGCTCGGAATCGCCGGTTCCGAGACGGGCGGCGATCTGGGCCAGGGGCAGCGAGCGCAGCCGCGCGGCGGCCAGTTCGACGGCGAGCGGCAGCCCGTCCAGCGCCCGGCAGATCCGCAGCACGTGCTCGACGTCGCCGGGCGCGAGAACGAAGCCGGGCCGTACGGCGGCCGCCCGCTCGACGAACAGCCGTACGGCCGGGTAGGCGAGCGCGCCCTCGACGGCGGGATCTCCAGCGGGATCCCCAGCGGGCGGCGGGACCCGCAGTGGGGGAACCGGGCACAGACGCTCCCCGGTGATGCCGAGCGCCTCCCTGCCGGTGGCCAGCACGCGCAGGGCGGGGCACGCCGCGAGCAGCCGGTCGGCGAGCCGGGCCGCCTCCTCCACGACGTGCTCGCAGTTGTCGAGCACGAGCAGCACCGGCCGCAGGGTCAGGGCCGCCACCAGGCGGGCGACGGGATCGGCGGCGCCCTGCCGCGTCCCGGGAGCGGGGATGGCCACGGCGGTCTCGCGCAGCCCGAGCGCGCCGAGCACGGCCTGCGGCACGTCGGCGCCGTCGGTGAGCGGGGCCAGTTCCACGAGGCAGACCTCGCCCGGCCACCGGGCCGCCGCCTCGATCGCCAGCCGGGTCTTCCCGGTGCCGCCCGGGCCGGTGAGCGTCACCAGCCGCGCCTCGGTGAGCAGCGCGTCGATGCGCTCCAGCTCGGCGGCGCGGCCCACGAGAGAGGTGAGCGGGACGGGCCGCCCGCCGGGCGCGGCGGAGGCGGGAGCGAGGGCCGGATCGGAGCGCAGCACCGCGAGGTGGATCGCGGACAGCTCGGCCGACGGGTCGGCGCCCAGCTCGTCGGCGAGCACCCGCCGGGCGTCCTCGAAGACGGACAACGCCTCCGCCGGGCGGCCCGCCGCGTAGAGCGCGCGCATGAGCTGCCCGCGCGAGCGCTCCCGCAGCGGGTGCGCGGCGACCCGTTCCTGCAGTTCGGGCAGCACGTCGCGGTGCCTGCCGAGGGCCAGGGCCGCCTCGGCGAGGTCCTCGGCCGCCGACAGGCGCAGCTCCTCCAGCCGGGCCGCCTGGGCGGGCGCGAACGGCGCGTCGGGCACGTCCGCGAGCGCCGGCCCGCGCCACAGCGCGAGCGCGGCGTCGAGGAGATTGGCGGCCCGGGCCGGGTCGCCCGCGTCGAGCGCCCGCCGCCCCTCTGCCGCCAGCCGTTCGAAGCGTGAGGCGTCCACGTCGTCCGGGTCCACCGCGAGCCGGTAACCCGCCGGTTCCCGCACGACCAGGTCGCCCAGGTTGCCAGGGCCGGCGAGGTGCCGGCGCAGCCGCGACACCTGGGCCTGCAGCGCGTTGTCCGCTCCGGACGGAGGCTCGGCGCCGTACAGGCCGTCGATCAGGCGGTCGGTGGTGACGATCTTCCCCGCGTTGAGCAGCAGCAGGCCGAGCAGCGCGCGCAGCCCCGGCCCGCCGACGGGGACCGGGCGGTCGCCGTCGGGCCGCGCCTCCGTCGGGCCGAGGATGCCGAACCGCATGCCCATGATTGTCCCGCATCGTCCGGCCCTGCGCGGCCCTGTGCGAGAGCGATGCGGCACTGTGCGGCTCAGCGGCGGATCGCCTCCGTGATCGCCTTCAGCCGGGCGGCGGAGGCGAGGCCGCCGTGATACCAGTGGATCTCGGCGGCGCCGGCCGCCGTGTAGGCCTCGGCCAGGAACGACAGCGCCCCGCCGTCCGCCGGGCGCGGGGGCAGGGCCAGCACGTACGCGCCCACGCGGGGACCGAGCCGGCCCAGGGCACGCAGCCCGGCCTCGTCCACCTCGGGGGCGTTCCAGCAGTTGCCGACGAGCAGGTCCACGTCCACCCCCGCGGGCACGGTCGCGAACGGGCCGGTCGCCCACGGGTCGGCGTTGGCGTGCAGGGCGATCTTCAGGTCCGGCCGCAGGGCCCTGGCCTCGGCCAGCAGCAGGTCGCGCAGTTCGCCCGCGAGACCGGTGCGCAGGTCGCGCATCGCGCCGGCCAGGTCGCCGAGCGCGTCCTCGACCGAGCCCGGCGCGCCGTCCACGCCCGCCCGCACCCGCGCGCGTACCTCGGCGACGTCCAGCCCGGCGGCCTCGTAGCAGCGTACGCAGGCCGCACAGAAGCACAGCGACAGCAGCGCGATCTGCGCGGGCGACCAGTCCGCGCCGTCGGTCTTCTCGTGGTGGCCGCCGTGGCGGAACCCGAGCGCGCCGCACGCCTCCAGGATCAGCGCGTCGGGGTCGCCCACCTCGACGACCTCGTGGACCAGCGTGCGGCAGTAGTCGCGCACGTCGGACGCCGCCGGGCACAGCGCGTACGGGTAGATCTCGCCGAAGGCGTTGGTGACGACCAGGTCGGGGTTGGCCGAGCCGAGCAGCGTGTTGTGGGTCAGCACGGTCCACGCCTGGACCGGCAGGCCGGCGGCGCGCACGGCGTCCCTGGCCTCCCCGAACGGGTCGGCGGAGTCCATCCACGACGGCGTTCCCGGCACGAGCCGGTTGCCCTTCCACGCCTCCTCGCGTACGGGCACGTAGCAGGCCGCGTGCCGCGCCTCGACCAGCCGGTGGGCCGGATGGGCGGGGGTCGCGGCGCGGGTGGTGTGGTAGGACGCGGCGAGCGCCACGGCGTCGACGCCGAGCGCCTTGAGGCGTGCGGCGGCGCCGGGGTCGCCGACGATGTCCCAGGGGTAGGCGTAGATGACGTTCACCAGCGTGGCCTCCGTGCGGAGAAGGACGGGTCGACGGACCTCATGTACGTCGTGTCGTCACGGGAGCGGACCCCGCACTTCTCATACTGCTCGTTCATGATTGCGAGGGCGTCGCGGTCGAGTTCCACTCCGAGCCCCGGGCCGTCCGGCACCGGGACGGCGCCGTCCACGAACCGCAGCGCGCCTTTACCGCCCGAAGATGGCGCGACCACGTCCTGGCCGTCCTGCCAGGGCGTGTGGGTGTCGCAGGCGTGCGTGACCGCCGGGGTGGCGGCGGCCAGGTGGGTCATCGCGGCGAGGCTGATGCCGAGGTGGGAGTTGGAGTGCATGGACAGCTCGATGCCGAAGGTCTCGCACAGCGTGGCGATGTGCGCCGAGCGCACCAGACCGCCCCAGTAGTGGTGGTCGGTGAGCAGCACGCCGATGGCTCCCTGTCGTACGGCCGGCGGGATGTGCTCGGGAGTGACGACGCACATGTTCGTGGCGAGCGGCATCGGCACCTCGGCGGCGACCCGCGCCATGTTCTCGATGCCCTCGGTCGGGTCCTCCAGGTATTCGAGGACGCCGTCGAGCTCGCGGCCCACCCGGATCGAGGTCTCCACGCTCCAGACGGCGTTGGGGTCGAGGCGCAGCGGATGCTCCGGGAAGGCCTCGTGCAGCGCGCGGATCGCCTCGACCTCCTGCTCGGGCGGGAACACGCCGCCCTTGAGCTTGATCGAGCGGAAGCCGTACCGGCCGATCAGCAGGCGGGCCTGCTCGACCACCCCCTCGGGGTCGAGTGCGGCGCCGAAGCCGTCGTCCGGCGCGCCCGGATGGCCCGCCCACTTGTAGAAGAGGTAGGCGCTGTACGGCACGGCGTCGCGCACCCTGCCGCCGAGCAGGTCGACGACGGGCCGGCCGGCCGCCTTGCCGCGGATGTCCAGGCAGGCGACCTCGAAGGGGGAGAAGATCCGGTCGACGGTCTTGGCCCGCGAGGAGGTGCCGGTCAGGCCGTGCAGGTCGGTGACGACGTCGGCCCCGACGAGACCGGCCACGGTGGCGTACATCGCGTTGTGGCCGTAGACGTCGTGGCCGATCAGCGCCTCGGCGGCGGCCCGCACCCGCACGAGGTGGTCGAGGTCGCCGTAGGTCTCCCCGAGGCCGGTCAGCCCCTCGTCGGTGACGACCTCGACGACCGTGCGCAGCGCCCACGGCTCGTGGACGCCGGCGGCGTTGAGCAGCGGCGGGTCGCGGAAGGCGACCGGCGTGACGTTGATCTCGCGAATCCTCATCCGGCTCCTCATCCGACGATGTCCAGTCCGGCCGCGATCAGCTTCTCAAGCCGGGCGACGTGCTCGGGGGCCGCGTCGACCAGCGGCGGCCGCACCCGGCCGACGTCGAGGCCGCGCAGGGCGACGCCCGCCTTGACGAGCGAGACGGCGTAGCCGGGCACGAGGTCGCGCAGCTCGACCAGTGGGCGGTAGAAACCGGCGAGCAGGCGCCGGACGAGGTCGTCGTCCCCGGCGGTCACGGCCTTGTGGAAGGCCAGGGCCACCTCGGGGAGGAAGCAGAACACGGCGGAGGAGTACAGGCTCACGCCGATCCCCCGGTAGGCGGGCACGGTCATCTCGGCCGTCGGCAGCCCGTTGAAGAAGGTGAAGTCGCGGTCGGTCGCCTCCCGTACGGCGAGGACGATCCGCTGCATGGCGTCGATGTCGCCGAGGCCGTCCTTGAACCCGACGACGTTGGGGATCTCGGTCAGCGCCGCCGCGGCGGCGGCCGTGAAGCGGGCGTTGGCCCGCTGGTAGACGATGATCGGCAGGTCGGTGGCCGCCGCGACCTCGCGGACGTAGCGCACCAGCCCGTCGGCGGGCGCGCTGACCAGGTAGGGCGGCAGCAGCAGCAGGCCGTCCGCGCCCGCCTCGGCGGCCCTGCGCGCGCACTCGCGGGCGAACGGGAGCGAGCCGCCGGCGCCGGACAGGACGGGGACCCGCCCGCCGGTCGACTCGACGGCGATCCGCACCACCCGCGCGTACTCGTCGATGCCCAGCGCGTTGAACTCGCCGGTGCCGCAGGCGGCGAACACCCCGCCCGCGCCCTCGGTCACCCCTCGGCTCACGTGCTTGGCCAGCACGTCCTCGGCCAGCTCACCGTCCGCGCCGAACGGTGTGACCGGAAAGAAGAGAACGCCGTCGAGCTGCATCCGCCCACTCCCTCGATGTCCACATACATGGACAAAGTTCTTCAATATGTCCACGAAGCTAGCCGGGTGATCTCGCGAAAGTCAACCTGGTCAGCCTTCGGCCGCACCGCTGGTCAGCCTGCGCGTGAACCGCCGCCGGAAGGCCGGAAGCGCGGTGATCGACTCTGCAATTGCATTCACTTGCTAGCAAGACCGTAAAAATTGGCAACAGTTAGGTCAAGGAGCGATCTCGGGTCAGATATGTGAACTATGCCCGTACTTGTGAACAGTTGGGGATTGCTGCGAGACTGGCGCCGTTCGGCATTGACACGGTCCGCACGTCGCGCGGACGATCACGGAGCGCCGCGCACCGGCGCGGGCACCGGATCCCCGTCACCGGGGCCGCGCCTTATTGCAGGGCCGATCCGACAGGAGGCACATGCGAATTCTCATGACCGGCGCGGCGGGCGGCGTCGGCACCCTGCTGCGACCCCGGCTGGCCAGGGAGGGGCGCGTGCTGCGCCTGCTCGACGTCGTACCGCTGGAGGCGGGGCCGGGCGAGGAGGCGGTGACCGCCGACATCACCGACCCCGAGGCGATGGACGCGGCGATGGACGGCGTGGACGCGGTGCTGCACCTGGGCGGCCACAGCCTCGAACAGCCCTGGGCGGAGATCCTGCAGGTCAACATCAACGGCACCTATGTGGTGCTGGAGGCCGCGAGGCGGGCCGGAGTGCGCCACGTCGTGCTGGCCAGCAGCAACCACGCGGTCGGATTCTTCCCGCGCAGCGCGGGCGAGGCCCCCGACTACCTGTTCCCGCGCCCGGACACCTTCTATGGCGTGAGCAAGGTGACCAAGGAGGCGCTCGGCTCGCTCTACCACGACCGGTACGGCATCCAGGTGACCTGCCTGCGCATCGGCTCGTGCTTCGAGCAGCCCAAGGACGTGCGCATGCTGTCGACCTGGCTGTCCCCGGACGACTGCGCCCGGCTGGCCGAGGCGTCGCTGGCGGCCGACGGCTTCCACGTGGTGTGGGGCGTGTCGGCCAACACGCGCCGCTGGTGGTCGCTGGAGGAGGGCCGGGCCATCGGCTACGAGCCCAAGGACGACTCGGAGGTCTACGCCGAGAAGCTGATCGCCGAGCACGGCGAGCCCGATCTCGGCGAGCTGCCGCACTCGCTGGTCGGCGGGGCGTTCTGCGGCCCCCGCTACGATGTCGAGAACCTTTCTGCGGGGGGATGAGGTGACCGACCAGGTGAAGGACGCCGTCCGGTCGGCGGTCGAGCGGGCCGCCGCGGCGGGCGAGGCGTGGCGGGCGACGCCCCCGGCCGAGCGCGCCACCGTGCTCGAAGGCGTCGCCGACGCCCTGCTCAAGCACGCCGAGGAGCTGTGGCCGGCCGCCGCGGAGGAGACCCGGCTGCCGGAGGCGCGGCTGCGCGGCGAGATCGCCCGTACGGCCGCGCAGTTCCGGCTGTTCGCCGACGTCCTGCGGGACGGCGGATGGGTGGAGGCGGTGATCGACCACCCCGATCCCGGCGCCACCCCGCCGCGTCCCGACGTGCGCCGGATGAACCACCCGCTCGGCGTCGTGGCCGTCTTCGCGGCCAGCAACTTCCCCTTCGCGTTCTCGGTGGCGGGCGGCGACACGGTGTCGGCGCTCGCGGCCGGCTGCCCGGTCGTGGTCAAGGCCCACGAGGGGCATCCCCGCACCTCCGACCTGACCGCCTCCGTCGTACGGCAGGCCCTGCCCGACCCCGACCTGCTCGGGCTCGTGCACGGGTTCGAGGCGGGAGCGCCGCTGGTGCGGCACCCGCTCGTCACGGCGGTCGGCTTCACCGGCTCGCTCGCGGGCGGGAAGGCCATCCAGAAGCTGATCGACGAGCGGCCCGACCCCATCCCGTTCTACGGGGAGCTGGGGAGCGTCAACCCGGTCGTCGTGCTGCCCTCGGCCGACCCCGCCGAGGTGGCCTCCGGGTTCGCGGCCTCGCTGACCCTCGGGGTGGGACAGTTCTGCACCAACCCCGGCCTGGTGTTCGTCCCGGCGGAGGGAGGGTTCGAGCAGGCCGTCGCCGAGGCGGTCGCCGCCACCAGCGGCGGGCCCATGCTGACCGACAAGATCCGCGAGGGCTACCTGCGCGCGTCCGGCCGGCTGGCCGGGCGGCTCACCGTGCTGGCCTCCGGGGGCGCGGTGGACGGCATCACCCCGCAGGTCTTCGCCGCCGACCTGGAGGCGTTCGCGGACGGGCTGCCCGAGCTGGGGGAGGAGTGCTTCGGCCCGTCGGCGATCGTCGTCCGCTACCGCGACCCCGCCGAACTGCCCGCCGTGCTGCGGCGGCTGCCGGGGTCGCTGACCGCGACCGTCCACGCGGCCGGGCCACAGGAGGCCGGCGACCTCGTGCCGGTCCTGCGCCGCCTGGCCGGGCGGCTCATCTGGAACGGCTGGCCCACCGGTGTCGCCGTCTGCTGGGCGATGCATCACGGCGGCCCCTGGCCCGCCTCCACCGCCCCGGCGCACACCTCCGTCGGAGCGGCCTCGATCAGGCGCTGGACGACCCCCGTGGCGTACCAGGACTGGCCGCACGATCTGCTGCCGCCGGAGCTGCGTGACGACAACCCCCTCGGCGTGCCGCAACGTGTGGACGGCCGCCCGCGCGTCTGACGCCGCCGCGCTCGTTTCCGCGCCGCTCCCGTTCTGGGGGAGCGGCGCGGATCGCTATTCGGGATCGAGCCCGAGGAGCCGGGCGACCAGGGAGACCTGCTCGGCGTAGTGCCGGACGAACTCGGGGGAGCGGGCATCTGCTCCGCAGACGCCTTCGACGACGTGCGGCAGTGTGACGGTCGCCATCGCGGCGGCCATCAGCATGATGCTCAGGCAGGCCGGGTCCACCTCGTCCGGCAGCCGGCCCGCCGCCTGCCGGGCGTGGACCTCGTCCACGTAGCCCCGTAGCCGCTCGGAACGCGGCGCCTGGTCGGGATCGGTGCGCGGCCCCGCGTACTCCAGGCCGCTCCACGCGAGCAACCGGACACCGTCCGGGTTGTTCAACGCCTCCAGCGCGTACCGGCGGATCTGCTCGGGCAGCGGTGTGCCGGGCGACACCAGCTCGCTCTGGCGCTGCCGCCAGCGTTCCCCGAGGGCCCGGTAGAGGCCTTCCTTGCCGTCGAAGTAATACGAGATCAGCTGCTGGTTGACGCCGGCCCTGGCGGCGATCGCGCTGAGCCGGGCACCGGCGAAGCCGTGCGCGGCGAACTCGGCCGTCGCCGCGTCCAGGATGAGCCCGCGGGTGCGCTCCGGGTCGCGCCGGCGTTCCTCGGGCTTGGGAGACCGGCGGGGCTTCGGCGTGGACATGATCCAATCATAGCCCTGACAGTCACATCCGGCCGGTCAACACATTCAATCATCTGATTGACACAATTTTATGAGTGATTGATTATCGAGGAGTGTGACGGGCCCCGTCGCGGACGCGTTCGAGGTGCCGCCGCGTTCGGCGGCGCAGAAGGGAGTGCCGGAACGATGACCGGACCGTACGACCGCAGGACCGCCGTCCTCATCGTGGGAGGAGGCATCACCGGCCTGTCCGCCGCGCTCTTCCTCACGCGTCTCGGGGTCCGCCCGATCCTGGTCGAACGGCATCCGTCCACGGCGATCACGCCTCAGGCGCGCGCGTTCAACCCGCGCTCGATGGAGATCTACCGTGCCCTCGGGCTGGAGGAGGAGATCCGCGGGCGTCAGTCGATCCTGGCCGGCCTTCCGGAGATGATCGGCGCGGACACGCTGGCCGGCCGGGAGCGTTTCCGCGTGGACCTGCTCGCGCACGTCCGGCCGCCGGCGACGGTCAGTCCCACCGACTGGGCGATGATCGATCAGGACGATCTGGAGCGTATCGTGCGCAGCCATGCCGAAAGCGGCGGCGCGGACATCTGGTTCGGCACCGAACTGATCTCCCTCGACTGCGACGCCGACGGCGTGACGGCCGTCGTCCGCGACCTCGGCACCGGCGCCGAACGCCGTCTCCGCGCCGATTACCTGGTCGCCGCCGATGGCCACCGCGCGGGCATACGCGGCCGGCTCGGCATCGGTGTGGACCAGCCGGGACCCGTGATCCACGTGGCGTATTTCGTCTTCGACGCCGACCTCACCGCCGCGTTGCGCGGGCGCCGGTTCCTGCTGGCCTACCTCGACCGGCCGGCGACCGGCACCGTCCTGGTGCCGCTGCGGACGTCCGGACGATGGATGCTCGGGGTGCCCCACGACCCGGAGCCGGGGGAGACCCCCGGTGACTTCTCCGAGCGGCGCTGCGTCGAGCTGGCCCGCCTCGCGACCGGGGTGGCGGACCTCGACATCACCCTCGTGCCCCCCGTGCCCGGATGGCCGTGGCAGGTCTCCCGCAGCACGATCGGCGGGTGGGTCGCGCACCGGTATCGGGCCGGGCGGGTGTTCTTCGCCGGCGACGCGGCGCACGTCGTCCCGCCCGCCGGGTCTTACGGCGCGAACACCGGCATCGCCGATGCGCAGAACCTGGCATGGAAACTCGCCGCCGTGATCGAGGGCCGGGCGGGACAGGCGCTGCTGGACACCTACGAAGCCGAGCGCCGCCCGGTCGCGCGGCTGACGCTCGAGATCGCGATGCGGCACCTCACCGGCCGGCATGGCGGCACGGGTAAGGACGTCACCGCGATCGACGACCTGAGCATGATCTTCGGATACCGGTACGACTCCGCGGCGGTCTGCGCTCGGACGTCCGGTCCGGACGCGCCGGTCGAGGACCCGCGCGCTCCCAGTGGGCGCCCAGGCCTGCGCGCGCCGCACGTGTGGCTGGAGCGGGAGGGGACGAGGCTGTCCACGCTCGACCTGTTCACCGGCGCGTTCACTCTGCTGATCGGCCCGGACGGGGCGGAATGGGCCGCGGCGGCCCCGGGGCACGCCTGGCTGGACGTCCATCGGATCGGCGCCGGCCTGCGCGATCCCGAGGACCGGTTCTGCGGCGCGTACGGCATCACGAGGACCGGCGCGACCCTCGTCCGGCCTGACGGTTTCGTCGCCTGGCGCGCGGACCGCGTGCACGAGCGGCCGGAAGACGAGCTGCGGCGGGCGCTGGCCCGCCTGCTGGCTCAGGACGACCGCCCGGGATGATCGACCGGACCCCCGATAACCTGGACTCCCAGGTGTGGGAATCGGGGGTCTCGCCGTTATGGACGTGGTGGACCGATATTTCAGCGCGTACAACGCCCACGATCTGGACGAGCTCATGGGGTGCTACTGCGCCAAGCCCGTCGCGGTGGGGCCGGGCGGGCCGGCGGAGGGCCGCTCGGATGTGGCGTCCTATCACACCGCGATCTGGCAGGCGTTCCCCGACGTGCACGTCACGGTGTTACAGAAGGTCGTGGACGGCGAGGCCACGGCGGTCACCGCGGTGGGGACCGGCAGGCACACCGGGCCGTTCCCGCTCACCACGGGCGATGTGCTCCAGAGCACCGGGCGCTACGTCAGCGTGCGGTGCTGCTGGTTCTTCACCGTGCAGGACGGGCTGATCGTCAACCAGCAGGTCTTCTACGACCAGCTGGAGCTGTACCTCCAGCTCGGGCTGCCGCTGTCCCGCCTCGGTCCTTGAGGGTGCGCGCGGCCCCTCCGGGTCCACAGGGGCCGCGCGCCGCCGTCCGTCAGTGGATCTCGCCGGCCCCGGCGTGCCGGGAGACCTCCCTGGGCACGGTCTCCGCGGGGTCGATCCCCGTGTGCAGGGTCGGCGTCCAGCCCGCGTCGGCGCCGAGGTCGGGGTCGTTCTTCGCGTTGTAGGCGGCGATCAGGTCGACGGGCTGCTCCTTGCCGCCGATCCGCAGCAGGTTGCCCTTGGCCGTCAGCGCCGTGCCGCCCCAGTTGTAGAGCAGGTCGGCCGGGTCCACGCTCCGGCTCAGCCGGACGTAGTTGTTCTCGGCGTAGATCTGGGACTCCACGCCCACGCCCAGCGCGTACTCGAAGGGCTCGGCGTCGGGCACCTGGTAGTAGTTGTTGTAGACGTGCACCTTGCCGAACCGCACGCGCGGCAGCCGCTGGAGGTTGCCGAAGAACTCGTTGTGGTGCACGGTGACGCTGAGCTTGCCCCGGTCGTTGGCGGGGTTGTTGGTCGAGCCGATCAGTATGGTCTTGTCGTGGTCGGAGAACCTGTTCCACGACACGGTCACGAAGTCGGACGCGCTGGTGATGTCCGCCTGCCCGTCGTGCACCTGATAGGGCCGGCCGAAGTAGACCGGCTGGTTCGAGTCGGGGTTGTCCCCGTCGGTGAACGTGTTGTGGTCGATCCAGACGTGGGTCGAACCGGTGACCGAGATGTTGTCGTAGAGGGAGTTCCAGTTGCCCTCGGCGCCGTCGGTGGGGTCCCACTGGGGGAAGCAGTCGGCCGAGTCCTCGAACCGGATGTTGCGGATGATGACGTTGTCGGCCTTGTCCACGTGCAGGTTGATGTGCCGGATGGTCGCTCCCGGCAGGCCCACGATCGTGGTGTCGGACGGCACCTTGAGCTTGATGTACTTCGTCTGCGCCGCGGCCGAGGCCGCCCGCGCGTCCTCCATCGGCCCGGACGGCTCGGTGTCGCGGCCCCACACCGCCGGGTCGTACGCCGCGAGGTAGCCGGCCAGCGTGTAGCCGCCGGTGGCGAAGTCCGCGCAGGTCTTGTCGACGTCGATGACGCCCCTGACGTAGATGATGCGGGGGCCGGGGGAGGCGAGGGCCGCGGCCAGGCCCGCGCGGTCGGTGACGACGTGGACGTTCGACGCGGGGGCCGCCGCGCCGCCGGTGGTGCCGGTGCCGGCCGAGGCCCAGCCGTCGCCCGCGGGCAGCGTCTGCCGCCCGAGATCGACCGGCTTCCCGGCCGGCGGGGTGGCCGCCCCGGCGGGGCCCGCTCCCAGCACGGGGACGGCGGCCGTCACCGCGAGGGCGGCCGACACGAGTAAGGATCTTCCGGGCATGACTGTCTCCGTTCCGCGGTCGCTCCCCCGAGACGAGTCCGTACGCGTCGCCGGCGCTCAGGCCGGGTTGGGCGACCGCTCCAGTTCTTCGAGAAGGGCGAGACCGCGGTCGATCAGCGCGGCGAGCCTGTCGAGGTGCTCGAGGCTGGGATCGGACAGCGGCCGGCGGACGGGTCCCACGTCCAGACCACGCAGGCGCACACCCGCCTTGATGAGCGAGACGGCATACCCCGGGCCCTCGCGCCGCAGGTCGACCAGAGGGCGGTAGAACCCCTCGATCAGACGGCCGGCGACGTCGTCGCGGCCGTCCCGCAGCGCCCGGTAGCAGGCGAGGGCGAGGTCGGGGAGGAAGCAGAAGACGGCGGAGGAGTAACGGACCACTCCGAGGTCCCGGTAGCCGAGCTGGGACAGCTCCGCCGTCGGCAGGCCGTTGAAGTAGAGCATGCCGGGCGGGGCGGCCTCGATGATCCGGCGCATGAGGCCGAGGTCGCCGTAGCCGTCCTTCAACCCGATGACGCCCGGGTGCCGCGCGAGCGCCGCGACCGTCTCCGGCTCGAAGACGGCGTTGTCCCGCTGGTAGAGGATGACCGGCAGCCGGGTGCCGTCCGCGATCGCCTCGTAGTGGCGGCGCAGGCCGTCCTGGCCCGCCTGCACGAGGTACGGCGGCAGCGCGAGCAGGGCCGAGGCCCCGCCGTCCTCGGCCGCCTTCGCGAACTCCAGGGCCATCGCGGTGCCGTAGCCGGTCCCGGCGACCACCGGGACGCGCCCGGCCGCCTCCTCCACCGCGGCGGCCACGCAGGCGGCGTAGTCGCGCAGGCCGAGCGAGGGGAACTCGCCGGTGCCGCAGCAGGCGAACACCGCGCCGCACCCCGCCTCGACGCCCTGCCGCACGTGCCGGCGGAACACCTCGAGGTCGAGCCGCTCCTCCTCGTCGCACGGCGTGACCGGGAAGAACAGCAGGCCGTCGAATGTCACCGGCTTCCTCCGTCATCCTTCTGAACGAGATTCATATTCGTGAACACCCGGACCGTACGGTGCGCGGCGGCGCGCGGTCAAGACGCGCGGCTTCAGAGGGTGAATGTTTCGAATAGGACACGGGTCCTTGACAGGACCGAGGCCCGAACATCACCGTTGATCCGTCCACGTTTGTGAACCACGTTCAGGAATATGTCTTGAACATGGTTCGGGAAAAGTCGCAGAGGAGATGCGCCGGTGACGACGATGCGCCGCAGGGCCGTGCCGTACCTGCTGATCTCACCGACGGTCGCGCTCATCGCCGCGTTTCTCGTCTACCCGATCGCCAGCGTCGCGTACTACAGCCTGCAGCACCGCAACCTCACCCGGCCATGGGCGGACGGCTTCGCCGGTCTCGACAACTTCCGTCGGATGCTGTTCGAGGACGAGGTCTTCTGGCACAGCCTGGGCTTCACCGCCAAATGGGTGGTGGTCGAGATCGGCCTCCAGCTGATCCTCGGGCTGGCCCTGGCCCTGATCGTCAATGAAAGTTTCATCGGCAGGGGGCTCGCCCGGTCGCTCGTCTTCTCGCCCTGGGCCGTCTCCGGGGTGCTGACGACGGGCATCTGGATCCTGCTCTACACGCCGAGCACCGGGGTGCTGCGCTTCCTCGGGCAGCCCGAGGCGGCGGTCCTCGGCAACCCCGACACGGTCTTTCCCGCCGTGGTGGTGACCGAGTTGTGGCGCGGCGTGCCGTTCTTCGCGATCCTCCTGCTCGCCGGCCTGCAGGGCATCCCGGGCGAGCTCTACGAGGCGGCGGCGGTGGACGGCGCCGGGCGGATCAGGCGCTTCCTCCACGTCACGCTGCCGCACCTGCGGGACGCGATCGTGCTGGCCACGCTGCTGCGCGGGGTCTGGGAGTTCAACAACGTCGACCTGCTCTACACGCTCACCGGCGGCGGCCCGGCGCAGGTCACGACCACGCTGCCGCTGTACGTCGCACAGCGGGCCGTCGACTCCAAGGACTTCGGGTACGGCTCGGCGCTGACGATGGCGGGCTTCGTGATCCTGCTGTTCTGCTCCATCCTCTACCTCCGGCTCAGCCGGTTCGGCGAGGAACGATGAAGAGGCGAGGGGTTTCGCAATGAGCGCCGACGTCATGATCCGCCCGCGCACGCGAGCGGTGCCCGCGGGGACCCGCCGACGGAAGAGGCACGATCCCGGCCGCGTGCTGCGGCTCTACGTCCCTCTCGGGATGTACCTGGTCTTCACCCTCGTGCCGTTCTACTGGATGCTCGTGTTCGCCCTGCGGCCGGCCGGATCGACCGACCCGGTGCCCTGGCCGATCACGTTCGAGCACTTCGAGACCGTCTGGAACGACATCGGCTACGCGGTGTTCTTCAAGAACAGCGTGATCGTCGGGGTCTGGTCGCTGCTGTTCACCACGGTCATCGCGGTCATGGGCGGGTACGCGCTGTCGCGCTACCGGTTCCGCGGCCGGGGCCTGTTCATGGTCGTGCTGCTGTGCACCCAGTTCATCCCCGGCGCGATGATGCTGATCCCGCTGTTTTCGATCTTCAAGTCGCTCGGCCTGATCAACAGCCTGGCCAGCCTCATCGTCGCCGACACCGTCTTCAACCTGCCCCTGTCGATCATCCTGATGAGCGGGTTCATCTCGGCCGTGCCGTTCACGGTCGAGGAGGCCGCGATGGTCGACGGCTGCACCCGCTTCCGCGGCTTCCTCGCGATCGTGCTGCCGCAACTGCGGCCCGGCCTGATCGCCGTGGGATCGTTCGCCTTCATCCACACGTGGAACAACTTCCTGTTCGCGCTGATGTTCGTCAGCAAGCAGGACAGCTTCACGATCCCCGTCGGGCTCAGCTACACGATCGGGGAGTACAGCGCCGACTTCGGGGCTCTCGCGGCCGGGGGCGTCGTCGCCGCCCTGCCGGTGGTCTGCGTGTTCGCAGTGGTCCAGCGCTATCTCGTGCACGGCATCAGCGCCGGCGCGGTCAAGGGATAGCAACCCCCCAGCCTGTCGTAAGCAGGAGGAACCATGAAGATGAAAGTGGCCTGGGCGGCGCTCGCCGTCCTCGCCGTCACCGCTACCGGATGTGGGTCGGACTCGGGTTCCGGCGAGGGCTCCGGCAAGACGACCATCACGTTCTGGGACAACAACGGGGGCACCCGCACCCCGATCTACCAGGAGCTCATCAAGCGGTTCGAGGCGGCCAACCCCTCGATCCACGTCGAGTACGTCGGCGTCCCGATCGCCTCCGTCCAGCAGAAGTACGACACCGCCATCGCGGGCGGGGACACCCCCGACGTCGGCGGCGTCACCACGTCGTACCTGGCCAACCTGACCGGCCAGCAGGCGCTGGAGCCGGCGGACGAGTGGCTGGCCAAGAGCTCGGTGAACGGCAAGCTGGCCACGCCGATGCTCGACTCGGTCCGCAAGACCGTGCCCGACGGCAAGCTCTACCTGGTGCCGGGCACCTCCAACATGGACGTGGTGTGGTATCTGAAGGACAAGCTCCAGCAGGCGCCGAACACCTGGGACGAGTTCTTCAAGGACGCCGACGACCTGACCAAGAAGCCCGACGAGTACGGCTACACCATCCGCGGCGGCGCCGGCTCGATCTTCCAGATCCTGGCCGAGATGTACTCCTACTCAGGCGTCCCCGAGTTCTTCGACGCCTCCGGCAAGAGCACGGTCAACGACCCGAAGAACGTCGAGTTCCTCACCAAGATGGCCGGGCTGTACAAGAAGGACACCCCCGAGGCCGACGTCACCAACGACTTCCCGAAGATGGTCGCCGCGTTCGGCACCGGGAAGATCGCGATGATGCACCACAACCTGGGCTCCTACAACGACCACGTCAAGGCGCACGGCAAGGACAAGATCGGCGCCTTCGCGCTGCCGACCGGCCCCGGCGGCAAGCGGACCGTCGTCGCCAACCCCGTGGACGGCTTCGCGGTCTTCAAGAACAGCGAGCACAAGGACGCCGCCTGGAAGTTCGTGGAGTTCCTGGTCTCCCACGACAGCAACAGCTACTGGAACCAGCAGACGGGCCAGATCCCGGCCAACACCGAGGCGCAGGGCGACTCCTGGCTGCAGGGCCTGGAGCACCTGAAGACGGCCGTCGACACGCTGAACGACCCGAACACCCAGGTCGTGTCCCCGCCCTACTACCTGCCCCAGTTCTCCTCCATCACCAAGGCCGACACCGAGCCCCTCTTCCAGAAGGTGCTGCTCGGCCAGATGAAGCCCCAGGAGTTCCTCGACACCCTGGCGCAGAAGCTGACCGACGCCCAGGCCGAGTGGAAGAAGGCGACCGGCGGCTGACGATCGCCGCCGGATCCCGGGACCGGGCCGGTGCGTCCCTGACCGCGCACCGGCCCTCCGGGCCCGATTGACACGGCCCCTCCGGCCCCCGCAGCACCGAGAGAGAGGAAGAGTCCATGGCGGTCGTCGAACGCGTCATCGTCACGGTCTTCACCACGGTCACCAGGTCTGTGGTGGACGGGCACGGCCACCGGCACCCCGGCCCGCCCCGGGAGGTGCGGGAGGCGCTGCTGGCCGTCACCGACAGCGACGGCGCGACCGGATACTGCCTGGCGGCGCCGGACACCGTCAGGGAGGCGGTGATCACCGGGCACATCGGGCCGGCGCTGATCGGCCAGGACAGCCTCGACCGGGAGCGGCTGTGGCACCGCGTCGCCCGCCGGCAGCGGGGCGCGCAGGGCAACCTGTCCGACCGGGCGCTCAGCGCCGCCGACCAGGCCCTGTGGGACCTCGCCGGGCGCAAGCTCGGCCTGCCGGTCTGGAAGCTCCTCGGCGGCGCCCGCTCCGAGGTGCCCGCCTACGCGAGCACGATGTGCGGCGACGACATTCCCGGCGGCCTGGCCACCCCCGAGGACTACGCCGCCTTCGCCAAGGAACTCGTCTCCCGCGGCTACCGCGGGATCAAGCTGCACACGTGGATGCCGCCCATGCCGTACGGCGTGGACCGCGACATCGAGGCGTGCGCCGCGGTCCGGGAGGCGGTCGGCCCGGACGTCGCGCTCATGCTCGACAGCAACCACTGGTACTCCCGTTCCGAGGCCCTGGCCCTCGGCAGGGCCCTCGACGAGCTGAACTTCGCGTGGTACGAGGAGCCCATGGAGGAGGCGTCGGTGCAGTCGTACCGATGGCTCGCCGACCAGCTCAGGACGCCGATCCTCGGGCCGGAGACCTCCTGGGGCAAGCACATGGCGCGGGCGGAGTGGGTGGCCGCGGGGGCCTGTGACATCCTCAGGGTCGGGGTGGTCGGCTCCGGCGGGATCATCCCGGCGATCAAGGCGGTCCACCTGGCCGAGTCGTTCGGCATGGACTGCGAGATCCACGGCAACGGCTCCGGCGCCCTGGCCGTGATCGGCGCCACGCTGTGCGGGCAGTGGTACGAGCGGGGGCTGCTGCACCCGCACTCGGACTACGACACGCCCGCCCCGCATCTGCGGTCGATCGTCGACCCGCTCGCCGACGGAAAGGTGCGGATGCCGGACACTCCCGGACTGGGGGATGATCTGGATATGGACTACATCGCCTCCCGGACGGTCGCCTCCTGGGGAACCGGCTCACAATAGGAGGCGTACAGCGGGTCAGGGAGGTACACATGGCGGAACCCGTGCCGCACGTGAAGTCGGCACTCCGGACGGTCGAGCTGCTCGACTTCTTCGCGCAGTATCCCGGACTGCACAGCCTCACCGACCTTCAGGGCAAGCTGGGCTACCCCAAGAGCAGCCTGCACGCCCTGCTGCGCACGCTGGTCGACCTCGGCTGGATCGAGACCGACGTCACCGGCACGCTCTACCGGATCGGCATGCGGGCTCTGCTGGTCGGGGCGACGTACATCGACGGCGACCCGGTGGTCCAGCTCGCGCACGACGCCCTGGACTGGCTGGCCGAGGTCACGGGGGAGACGGTGCACCTCGCCCGTCTCGACCACTTCGACATCGTCTATCTCGCCACGCGGGCCTCGCGGCACTACCTGCGGCCGTTCTCCCGGGTGGGCCGCCGCCTGCCGGCGAGCACCACGTCGCTCGGCAAGGCGATCCTGGCGAGCAGGGACGACGACGAGGTGCGCGCGATGCTGCCCGCCGAGCTGCCCTCGCTGACGGCCCACACGATCGTGGACGCCGAGGAACTGCTGGTCGACCTGCGCCGGGTGCGCAAGCAGGGCTACGCGGTGGACCGTGAGGAGAACACCGAGGGGCTGCGGTGCTTCGGCGTCGCGCTGCACATCAGCGACCCGCCGCGCGACGCCATCAGCTGCTCGGTGCCGATCCCGCGCCTCACGCCCGAGCGGGAGAAGGAGATCGCCTCCTGCCTGCTGGAGGCGCGCGAGCGCATCGAGCGCTCCGCCATGCGGCAGCGCCGCGCCTACTGACGGGCCCCTTCCGGGCGGCGTCCCCGCGGGACGCCGCCCGCACGGGGCGCCAGGCACCGCACACAGGAAGAAGATCCCTCCCGAGCCCCGGGCCATCATGAGAGGCGTCCACGATCTCGGGAGTGCCGATGAGAACCGCGCACCGGACCTGCCCCATCTGCGATGCCGTCTGCGGCCTCCGGCTCACCCTTGACGACGCCGGGCGCGTCCTCAACGTCAAGGGCGATCCGGACGACCCCTTCTCCAAGGGATATATCTGCCCGAAGGGGGCGAGTCTCGGCAAACTCGACGAGGACCCCGACCGGCTGCAGGTCCCGATGATCCGCGAGGGCGACGAGTGGCGCGAGGCCACCTGGGACGAGGCGTTCCAGGTGGTGGCCCGGGGACTGAACGGCGTCATCGAGGCGTACGGCCGCGAGGCCGTCGCCCTGTATCTCGGCAACCCCACCTTCCACACCATGGCCGGGGCGCTGTACCGCGGCGCGCTGGCCCAGGCGCTCGGCACCCGCAACGTCTACTCCGCCAGCACCATCGACCAGATGCCCAAGCACGTCGCCTGCGGCCATATGCTCGGCGACCCGCTGGCGATCTCGGTGCCCGACCTGGACCGCACCGACTACCTGCTGATGCTGGGCGCCAACCCGGCGGTGTCCCACGGCTCCCTGTGCGCCGCCCCCGACTTCCGCGGCCGTCTCCAGGCGCTGCGCGAGCGCGGCGGGAAGCTCGTCGTCGTCGACCCCCGCCGCACCAGGACCGCCTCGATGGCGGACGAGCACCTGTTCATCAGGCCGGGTACGGACGCCTACCTGCTCTTCGGCATCGTCCACACGCTGCTCGCCGAGAACCTGACGGCGATCGACCTCCAGGTGAACGGGCTGGCGGAGCTGCGCCGGCTGGCCGAGGAGTTCTCTCCCGACGCCGTGGCGAGGGTGTGCGGCGTGCCCGCCGAGGACATCGTACGGATCGCGCGTGAGCTGGCCGCGGCCCCCACCGCCGCCGTCTACGCCCGCATCGGCACCTGCACACAGGAGTTCGGCACCGCCGCCCAGTGGCTCATCGACGTGATCAACGTCTTGACCGGCAACTTCGACCGTCCCGGCGGGGTCATGTTCGCCAAGACGGCCACACTCGAACTCGGCCGCACCCGGCAGCCGTTCGTCACCGGGCGCTGGCGCAGCCGCGTACGCGGGCTGCCGGAGGTGCTCGGCGAGCTGCCGGTGGCCACGCTCGCCGACGAGATCGAGACGCCGGGGAAGGGGCAGGTCAGGGCGCTGGTGGCGGTGGCGGGCAACCCGGTGCTTTCGGCGCCGAACGGCCCCCGTCTCGACCGGGCCTTCCGGGACCTGGAGTTCATGGTCTGCGTGGACCCGTACCTGAACGAGACCACCAGGCACGCGCATGTGATCCTGCCGCCGCCGCGGATCCTGCAGATGCCGCACTACGACTTCATGCTGCTCAGCGTGACGGTCCGCAACTACGCGAGGTTCTCCCCGCCGATCCTGCCGCTGGAGCCCGGCCGCCTGTCGGAGGGCGAGATCCTGGCCCGCCTCACCCTGATCGCGTCGGGTCAGGAGGCGGACGCCGACCCCGCAGGGCTCGACGAGGCGATGATCGGCGAGCTGTTGCGAGGGGCGGTGGGGACGCCGGGCTCCCCCGTGGAGGGCAGGGACCCGGCCGAGCTGCGCGCCTCGCTGCAGGGCGGCAGCGGGCCCGAGCTGCTCCTCGACCTCCTGCTCAAGCTCGGCTCCTACGACCTGTCGCTGGCCGCGCTGCTGGCGCAGCCGCACGGCGTCGACCTCGGGGCGCTGCGCCCCCGGCTGGACGAACTGCTGTGCACCGCCTCTGGACGGGTCGAGCTCGCCCCGCCCGAGCTCGCCGCGGAGGCCGGGCGCCTCCGGGCACGGCTGGCCACGCCTCCCGCGGAGTTCGTGCTCATCGGCCGCAGGCAGCTGCGGTCCAACAACAGCTGGCTGCACAACGTGGAGCCGCTGATGGGCGGCAGCAACCGCTGCACGCTGCACGTCAACCCCGCCGACGCGGACCGGCTCGGGCTCGGCGAGCGGGCCGTGGTCCGGTCGGCCGTGGGCGAGCTGACGGTGCCCGTCGAGCCCACCGACACGATCATGCCGGGCGTCGTGAGCCTGCCGCATGGCTGGGGGCATGCCGAGACCCCGCAGCTGGTCGCGGCCAAGCATGCCGGGGTCAACGCCAACGCGTTGACGGACGAGTCGGTCGTCGACCCCCTGTCGGGAAATGCCGTGTTCAACGGCGTTCCCGTCACCGTCACGGCCTGCTGACGTCGCCCCGCGATCACCGGCCCCAGGCGCCGGCGGCCGGCAGTCCGCCGCGCGCGGGCGGCCGGGCGTGCTGGACGCGGAACAACTGCTCGCGCACCCGCTGCCCGGCCTGCTCGTCGATGCGGTCGGCGAGGTCGAGCGTGCGCGCCATGACGTCGTCGGCCTCGCTGTAGTCCCCCGTGGCGTACAGCGCGTCGCCCAGCATGATGAGCGTCTGTGCCTCGTACAACGGCATCTGCATGCCACGGAAGAGGCCGGCGGCCCTGCGCAGGTGCGTCGCGGCCTGGCCGGGCTCGCCGAGGGCGCTCGCCAGCTCGCCCAGCCCCGACAGCACGCGTGCCTCCGCCAGCCGGTGACGGGAGGCCGTCGCCAGCTTCAGCGCGTCCTGCAGCGTCTCCTCGGCCTCGACGATCTTCCCCTGGCGTAGCCGGGCGATGGCGAAGCCGTGCAGGGCCAGCGCCTCACCGATGGAGTCGCCGATGCCGCGCACCACCGTCAGCGCCTCCTCGAAGGAGCCGGCCGACAGGCCGTACTCACCCGCCTGCAGGTGCGCCTGACCCATCCGGTGCAGGACCTGGGCGGTGACCCTGCGGTCGCCCCCTGCCTTGCTCCGCGTGAGCGCCTCCGCGAGGAGCGTCTTCGCGCCGTCCAGGTCGTCGCAGTCGAGCCGCAGCTGGGCGAGGCTGTAGAGGGTGTGGGCCGCGGAGACGTGGTCCCCGGCGCTGTGGAACACCTTGAGGGCCTTCTCGTAGTTGGCCACCGCCTCCGCGAACCGCCCGTTGATTCGTTCCAGGACCGCGATGCTGCGGATCGCCAGGGCGATCCGGTGGTCGTCGCCGACCTCCTCGAACAGCCGGACCGCTGCCTCCAGCTCCTGCCGCGCCTCGTCGAACCGCTGCTCGCTGAAGGACAGCGAGCCGATGGTGTACAGCATCTCGGCCTCGCCGCGCCGGTCCCCGGCCTGCCGCGCCGCGTCGAGCGCGATCTCGTGGGTCTCCCGCCAGTCGTCCAGGTAGACCCGCGACTCGAAGAAGGCCGCGGCGTTGGCGGCGAGCCGCCAGCACAGCTCCACGAAGCCCGCCTGCGCCGCCTGACGGATGCCGGAGACGAGCAGGTAGCGCTCGCGTTCGAACCACGGCATCGGATCGGCGACGAGTTGCTCGATCACCCGCTCGGGCAGTGTCCCGGGGAACGTGCCCTCGTCGCTGGCGAGCACGTCGGCGCCGAACTCCCGGGACCGGGCCGCACACGTCAGGGCGAGCAGCGAGCCGAGCACCCGCGACAGCGCGGCCTTGCGCTCCGCCGGCGGCTCCTCGGCGGCCAGGCGCTCGCGCGCGAACACCCGGATGAGGTCGTGGATCTGATACTGCGTGTGCGGGCCGCGGCCCACGAGGACCTCGACGAGGTGAGCGTCCGCGAGGTCGTCCAGCAGGTCCTGCGCCTCGGTGAGCGGCCGGTCCAGCAGGGCCGCGCCGGTCCAGACCGAGAAGATGCGGGAGTCGAGGACCGCCAGGCGCCGCAGCAGCCGCCGCGCCTCCTCACTGATGCCTTCGTAGGTGAGCGAGAGGCTGGCGCGGATGCCCATCTCGCCGTGCATCAGCTCGTCGAGCCGGCGCGTCTCGTCGCGCAGCCGCTCGACCAGCTGCTCGACGCTCCAGTGCGGGCGGGCCGCCAGCCGGGCGCCCGCGATGCGCAGCGCGAGGGGCAGGTGGCCGCACAGCTCGGCGAGCGCCTCGGCGGCCTCTCTTTCCGCCTCCACCCGTTCCGCGCCCGCGACCTGCGCGAGCAGGTCCACCGACTGGTTCACGTCGAAGAGGTCGACGTCGACGTGCATCGCCCCCGCGAGCCCCACCAGGCGGCTCCGGCTGCTGACGATGACGGCGGAGGCGGGATTGCCGGGCAGCAGCGGCAGGACCTGGCTCTCGTTGCTCACGTCGTCCAGCACGATGAGCATCCTGCGGTCCGCCAGCAGCGAGCGGTACGTCTCCGCGCGCTCCTCCAGGCCCTCGGGCAGCGAGCTGCCGGGCACGCCCAGCGCGCGCAGGAACCGTTCGAGGACCTGCATCGGGCTGACCGGGCGGGAGATGCCGCCGTGCAGGTCGGCGAAGAGCTGCCCGTCGGGATAGACGTCGGCGACGCTGTGCGCCGCGTGGACCGCGATGGTGGTCTTGCCGATGCCCGCCCTTCCGGAGATCGCCACGATCGGCACGGCGAAGCGCGCGGCTCCGTCGGGGACCTTCGTCAGCCGCTGCCTGATCTCCTCGAGCTGCCTGTTGCGGCCGATGAAGTCGGCGATGCCGGCGGGCAGCATGCCGGGGACGGCGGGCGGGGCGGCGGGCGGCGGGGGCGGTTCGGCGGCGACGCGAACGCTCTCGCGCGGCGGGTTCAGGCTCTCGTCGGCCGTGAGTATCGCGTGCTCGAGCTGCTGTAGCCGCTCGTTGGGCTCGATGCCCAGCTCGTCGATCATCGTGCGCCGGGCGTCGCGGTACACCTGCAGTGCCTCCGCCTGCCGGCCCGAGCGGTACAGCGCCGTCATGAACTGGCCGAGGAGGCGTTCGCGGAGCGGGTGCTCCTCCACGAGCCTGCGCAGCTCGCTCACCACCTCGTGGTGCCGGCCGAGGTCCAGTTCGAGCTGGACGCAGTCCTCGTTCGCCGTGAGTCTCTCCTCGTCGAGCCAGCTCGCGGCGGACTGCACCACCCTGCTCTCGATGCCCTCCAGCGCGGGTCCGCGCCAGAGCGCGAGCGCCTCGCGGTAATACCGGACGGCCTCCTCCAGGCCCCGGTTGTCGCGGGCCTGCCGGGCCTTGAGCACCAGGTTCTCGAAGCGGTGCGCGTCGATCCGCTCGCTGTCGGCCCGGAAGGCGTACCCCTGCGCGCGGGTGACGATCATCTGCTCGTGGCCGTAACCGCCGAACAGGCGTCGCAGCGACGAGATGCAGATCTGCACCTGGGCCCGGGAGGTCGCGGGTGGGTCGTCCCCGTAGATGGCTTCCATGAGCCGGTGGACCGCCACCGGCCGGTTGGCCTCCAGAAGCAGGACAGCCAGGACCGTGTGTTGCCGGACGCCTCCGAGATCGAGACGTTGCCCGTCCACGGTTACTTCGAGCGCTCCCAGTAGGCGAAAGTCCACCTACGTCTCCTTTGAAACTGCTCAAACCGTGTACAACGCGGACATAATTCCTCGCGCTGTGCAAAGTGTAGAATAGAGGACCTTCAGCGTAAGGTCGTTCTCGTGCTACGGCAGTTTACGGACCATTTCGTCGAGGGGGCAGCAACTGCCAGCCTGACTACGGTGTGGCGAGATCATCCCCGTAATAGAGCATAGTCGCCCGCCTGTCCTGTATTGGCATTGTTGTCAGGGATCGTACAGCCAGACGCCGCCGCTGGCTAGGTGGGATCGCCGTCCGGCAGGTGAATTCGACCCGCCGGGGGGTAGCGATGACTCATATCCCAGCCCGCTGGCGAGTTCGCCGGCAGAAGGGGTCCGAGAGTGGTTTGCGCTGGTAATCCGCATTGTGTCTGGTCGGCTGTAAAGCCAGGAGCGGCCGGAGACACGTGGGTCTCCGGCCGCTCCCCGGCGGTGTGCCGGTCAGGCCGGCCCGCCGAAATCAGTCCCAGGGGTTGACGTAGGTGGGGCTCGGCGAGGGCGAGGGGGCCGAGGCGGTGCCGGCGCCGGTGTCCGCGTAGGCGGTGGTGGCCGGCCCGGCCAGTGCGGCGCTGGCTACGGAAGCGGCGGCCGAGAGAGCGATGAAGACGGTGACGGCGACTCGCTTGATGGTGCTGGGCTTGGCGGCCACTGGTTCTACCTCCACCTGTCGCGGCGCTCCGGGCGCCGATCGGCTGACGGGACCGACGTTCGGGGACGCCGCCATCGGCGCCTTATCGTCGCGCTTCCGGGACACCATCAGCGCAGGTCAAGGCGGGAGCGGAGGAAGCCTCGCGCCGCTTGGGCGTGGTCCTCGGGGGCCGGCACCCGACGGCGGTCCCGCGTCCGGCGAGAACCGAGGGATGCGGAGGCGATAGCCCGGTGATGCCACGTCGATAGCGATGGGCGGCATTGTGATGACCAGCCCGGGCGGTGCCTGCGAAAAGGCGGCGACGCCCGGGCGGACCAGGAGAAGACGGCGCGAGCCGGGCCGGCAGGAGCCCGGGATTGTGTGGCATGAGATGGGCATTGCACTGCAGGTGCTGGACGGCTTGTACGGCCGGCCGGCCGCGGGTGTCCGGGTGCGGCTTGAGCGCATTGAGAACGGCCTCTGGTGTGCGGAGGTCAAGGCGGAGACCGACCACGAGGGACGGGTCGAGGAATGGCGCGCCCGCAGGTTCGAGCGGGGACTGCACCGCATCGTCTTCGAGAGCGACTCCTACTTCGTCGGCCTCGGGCTCGCCGCGGCCTATCCGGAGATCTCCACGATGTTCCGGATGCACGACGAGACCGACGCGTACCAGGTGCAGGTCCTTCTCTCGCCGTTCTCCTACTCCGTCTATTTCGGCTCGCTCAGCTGAGGTGTGAGCGCCCGGAGAAAAGGAATCGACCGTGAAGATCAGACGCTACAGCGGATCCGCGCGGGTTCCTCTCGAACGGCGCGCCTGGCCGGACGCGGTCATCGAGAGGGCGCCGCGCTGGCTGTCGACCGACCTCCGCGACGGCAACCAGTCGCTGGCCGAGCCGATGACGCCCGCCCGGAAGCTCATGATGTTCGACCTGCTGGTCGGCATGGGCTACAAGGAGATCGAGGTCGGCTTCCCGGCCGCGAGCAGGGACGACCACGATTTCGTCCGGATGCTCGTCGAGCGGGACCTGATCCCCGACGACGTCCGCGTCTCCGTGCTCGTGCAGGCCCGCGACGAGCTGATCGAGCGCACCGTGGCGAGCCTGGAAGGGGCGCGGCGCGCCACGATCCACCTCTACGCGGCGACCTCTCCGCAGTTTCGCGACCTGGTGTTCGGAATGAGCCGCGACGCGTGCAAGGACCTCGCCGTCCAGGGCGCCCGGCTGGTGATGAAGTACGCGGAGCGGACGCTGGACGGGTGCGATCTCGGCTTCCAGTTCTCGCCCGAGCACTTCAACGACACCGAGCCGGACTTCTCCCTCGAGGTCTGCGAGGCGGTCATGGACGTCTGGCAGCCGGAAGCCGGCCGCGAGATCATCCTGAACTTCCCCGCCACGGTCGAGCGCGCGACGCCGAACGTCTTCGCCGACCAGATCGAGTGGATGCACCGCAACCTCTCCCGGCGCGAGCACGTCTGCCTGTCGGTCCACCCGCACAACGACCGGGGAACCGGCGTCGCCGCGGCGGAACTGGCCGTGATGGCCGGCGCCGACCGGATCGAGGGCTGCCTGTTCGGCAACGGGGAGCGGGCGGGCAACGTGTGCCTGGTCACCCTGGGCCTCAACCTCTCGACCCAGGGCGTGGACCCCGGCATCGACTTCTCCGACCTCGACCGTGTCCGGCGTACGGTCGAGCACTGCACGGGGATGCCGGTGCACCCCCGGCATCCCTACGGCGGTGATCTCGTCTACACCGCGTTCTCCGGCTCCCACCAGGACGCCATCAGGAAGGGTTTCGACGCCGCAGAGCGGGAGGCCGAGCGTACCGGCACCGGCCCGGCCGACCAGCCGTGGCGGGTGCCGTACCTGCCACTGGACCCGCGGGACGTGGGCCGGACGCACGAGGCCGTCGTGCGGATCAACAGCCAGTCCGGCAAGGGCGGCCTGGCCTACGTCATGAGCACCAGGCACGGGCTGACCCTGCCGCGCGACCTGCAGATCGACTTCGCCCGCCGGATACAGGCGGTGGCGGACGCCGAGGGCGGGGAGATCCCGCCGGACCGGGTCATGGAGGTCTTCCGGCGGGAGTACGTGCTGGACCGCGTGCCGGACGGCACGACCGGTCGCGGCGTGCCGGTGGCCGCGGCGCGGGGAACGGTCACGCTGCACGTCGACACCGGGCACGCGGGCGCGGCGCGGCGGGACGACGTCGCGGTCTACGCCGAGTACCGGGTGGACGGCGCCTGCCACTGGGGGGCCGGGATCGAGCGGGACGTCCAGGCGGCCGCGCTGGCCGCGGTGCGCGCCGCCGTCCGCCGCGCCGGGCCGGACCCGGCGCGGGCGCGGGGGGACGCGGAAGAGAAGGGGCGCCACGGGCGCCGGGGCGCCGGGCGGGCCCTGCGGGTGAAGGCCGGCAGGTGACGACATGACGGGCGGTGAGACGGCGATGGCCATGGTCGAACGAGGACAGGAACTGGCTCTTCTCGAGGCGCTGCTCGCCAGCGCCGTCATGGGCAGGGGCAGGGTCGCCCTCGTGGGCGGCGCCGTGGCGACCGGCAAGAGCACGCTGCTGCACACCTTCGCGGAGCAGGCCATCGAGCTGGGCGCGCTGGCCGTCACCGCGACGGGGTCGCCGCTGGAGCGGGACATCCCGCTGGGCGTGCTGCGCCAGCTCGTGGAGGACGCGCCGCTGGTCCCGCAGGAGCGGGAGCGCGCGCTTTCGCTGCTGGACGAGGGCGTGCGCGCGGTGACCTCCGGCGACGGCCCGGACGACCGCCAGCTGGACGCCCAGCTCGTCTCCGCCATCTGCGGCGTGCTGCTCGACCTGTCCGAGCGGTGCCCTCTGGTGCTCGTCGTCGACGACGTCCACCACGCCGACCGCGCGTCCCTGCTCTGCCTCGCCTACCTGGCGCGCCGGGTGCGGCTCGCCCAGATCGTGCTCGCGTTCGGCCACGCCGACCAGGCGTGGTACACCGACGCCTACTTCCAGACCGAGCTGCTGCGCCAGCCGCACTGCCGCCGCGTCAAGCTCACCCGGCTGTCCCGGGCCGGGGTGGCCGCGATCGCGGCCGAGCGGCTGGGGGACAGGGCGGCCGAGCGGCTCGCCGACGAGCTGTACGCGCACAGCGGCGGCAACCCGCTCCTGGTCACGGCCCTGACCGAGGACTACGCGGAGGCCGCCCGCACGACGCACGAGGCGCCGTCCGCGGTGGTCACCGGGGAGCAGTACGGCCAGGCCGTGCTGGCCTGCCTGGAGCGCGGCGACCCCCGGGTCGCGCGGGTGGCGCAGGGCCTCGCGGTCCTCGGCGACCCCGCCGCCCTCGACCGGCTGCTCGGCCTCCCGGCGACCGACGTGCACCGGGACCTGCACGCCCTCGGCGCCACCGGGCTGACCGCGCTCGGCACGTTCCGTCATGAGGCGGCCCGGCAGGCGATCCTGGCCGCGATGGACGCGGGGGAGCGGGTGGAACTCCACCGCCGGGCGGCCGAACTGGCGTACGGCGCGGGCGCCTCGCCGGGTGTGGTCGCCCGGCACCTGCTGGAGGCGGGGCGGGTGGACGCGCCGTGGGGCGTCGAGATCCTGCAGGAGGCGGCCAGGAGCGCCCTGCGGTCCGGCCAGGTGGACGCCGCGGTCGGCTACCTGCGGCTGGCGTCGTGCGCGTGCGCGGACGAGTCGCAGCGAGCGAAGATCATGACGATGCTCGTGCGCGCCGAGTGGCGGATCAACCCGGCCGCGCCCGCGGGACGCCTCACCCAGCTCGCCGAGGCGATGCAGCGGGGCAGCCTGCGCGGCGGCGACGCCGTCGTGCTGGCCCGGGCCCTGCTCTGGCACGGCCGCGTCGACGACGCCCGCGAGGTGCTCGACCATGTGCAGGAGCCGGGCGTGGCGACCGGCCACGAGGCGCTCGCCGAGCTTCTGGTGGCCCGGTTGTGGCTGCGCGCGGCCTACCCGCCCTTCCTGGCCACGCTGCGGGACACGGCGGGGGAGGACGCGCTGGCGGGCATCGTGTCGGTCTCCGCGAGCCGGCGGCTGGAGTCGGCGCTCGCCCTCGCGGAGGTGCTCACCCAGGGGCCGCGGGAGGAGCACGCCGACACCGTCGAGCGGATCCTGGAGGGGTCCGGCCTCGACGAGATGTCGATGGACACGATCGAGAACTCGCTGCTGACGCTGGTCTACGCCGGGCGCGCCGGCCGGGCGGCCCCGTGGTGCGACCTGTTCGGCGCCGAGGCGTCGGCGCGGCAGGCGCCCAGCAGGCGGGCCAGGCTCGCGGCGATCCGGGCGGAGATCTGCATCAGGCAGGGGGACATGCCGGGCGCGGCCCGGCACGCGCGCACCGCCCTGGAGACCATCCCGGTCGGCGGCTGGGGCGTCGCGGTCGGCGGCCCGCTGAGCAGCCTCATCCTGGCCCACACGGCGATGGGGAGGTACGAGGCGGTGCGCGAGCACCTGGACGTGCCCGTCCCCGAGGCGATGTTCCAGACCCGGTACGGCCTGCACTACCTGCACGCCAGGGGCCGCCACAGCCTGGCGACCGGCTACTTCGCGCTGGCGCTGCGCGACTTCCAGCGCTGCGGCGACCTGATGCGGGAGTGGGATCTGGACACGCCGGGCCTCATCCCCTGGCGGGCCGACGCCGCCGAGGCGTGCCTGCGCATGGGCCAGGTGCAGGAGGCGCGCGAGCTGCTGCGGGCCCAGCTCGACGGAGAGGTGCCCGACGACCTCCGGGGCAGGGGGATCGCCCTGCGACTGCTGGCCGCCACTCTCGAACCCGCCGAGCGTCCGGCGCTGCTGCGCCGGGCGACGCAGAGCCTGCAGGCCGCCGGCGACGGGTACGAGCTGGCGCGCACGCTGACCGACCTGGTCGGCACCTTCGAGGCGCTCGGCGAGTACCGCCGGGCGAGGACGGTCGCCGCCCGGGCGCGGGCCGTGTCGGCCGAGTGCGGCGCAGGGACGCCGGCGGTGGCCGCGTCCCGGACGTGGGACGAGGCCGTCCCGGCCCGCCCGCCGGCCGCCGAGCCGGTCGGCGCGCTGAGCGACGCCGAGCGCAGGGTCGCCTCCCTGGCCGCGGCCGGCTACACCAACCGTGAGATCGCCACCAGGCTCTACATCACGGTCAGCACGGTCGAGCAGCACCTCACCCGGACCTACCGCAAACTCGGCATCGCCCGCCGCGCCGACCTGCCGCTCGTCCTGGAGTTCGGCGACCAGGCCGCCACCTGATCCGGCAAGCATCCAGGAAGTTGCCCGCCCCGCTCGCCTGGTGTGACCGTCGAGACGGGAGGCGGATGTGGACGACAGCCTGATGGGCGACGTGGCCGGCGGCATCGACCTGATCGTCGTGCGCGGGGAGCCGACCCCCGAGGAACTCGCGGCGGTCGTCGCGGTCGTCGCCGCCCTCCGCGCGCGTGCGGAGCCGGAGCCGGAGCCGGGATCGGGATCGGGGCCGGGATCGGGGTCGGCCTGGTCCTCGTGGTCCGCACCGTGGCCGGCGGGTGTCTGGCCTCTCCCGCGTTCCCGGTCGGTCGGCCGGTCTTATCCGAATGTGCTCTGACAGGGAACGTCATCGGCGTAAACCTGCTGCCGTAACGATCGCGCATTTTGCGAAAAGCCGGAAATGTCCCATGGACGCATGCTGAGAAAGTGCGGTCGAGGCCGTCCGTGAGGAATAGCGGGAAAGGCCGGATGGGCGACGCGCCGATTGTGCGTGCGCGGGTGACGCCGCGCGCCGGCGTCCGGTAGCCGGGTCCCCGCGTCCGCACGTCCGGCCGCCGGCCCGCCGGGAGGGCCCGCCAACCGTCGTGGACGCGACCGGCCGGACCAGGCGCCCACGAGGAGAGGTGTGACATGTCGACTTTTTCCGGTTCGCTCCGCAGGCTTCTGCTGGCCCCGTCCCTGCTCGAAGTGACCTTCGCCGCGCGGGGTTTCCCGGGCTCCCCCTCGGAGGTCACCCGGCGGCTGGAGGCGATCCCGCAGGCGGTCGTGTGCGGGTTCGAGTGGGGCATCGACGCACGGGACCAGTGGGAGGTCGAGCGCAGGCTGAGCATGGTCGAGCCGGAACTGCGCGGCTTCGCCTACGAGGGCGCGACGATGGCGTTCACGGTGCTCGACGCGATGGGTGGCGGGCGCGGCCACCGCACCCGCGACCTGCTGCTCGGCCCCGGGCAGCCGCACATCTTCCTCACCTACATCGGCATCGGCTTCGCCATGGCCCGGCTGCCCCGGGTGCTGTGGCGCAAGGTGATGCCCGACCTCGGCGGCTCGCCGTACTACCCGACGATGAGCTGGCTCGCCGTGGACGGCTACGGCTTCGACCGCGCCTACTTCGACACCCGCCGCTGGGTCGACGAGCAGCGGGTGCCCGCGCCGTACGCCTGGGAGGGCTCGCCGGACTACTTCCTCCGTGCCGTCGACCAGGGCATCGGGCGGGCGCTGTGGTTCATCCACGGCGCGCGGGTGCGGGACGTCGCCGCCGCCGTGGGACGGTTCGCGAGCCATCGCCAGGCGGACCTGTGGAGCGGAGTCGGCCTGGCCGCGACGTTCGCCGGCGGCGGCGACGCCGGCGCGCTGGCCGTGCTGCTCCGGGAGGCCGGCGAGCACGGCCCCGAAGTGGCCCAGGGCGTGGTGTTCGCCGCCAAGGCGCGCAGCTACTCCGGGTTCGTGCCCGCGCACACGGAGGTCGCCACCGGCGCCCTGGCGGGACTGTCCGTCCGGGACGCGGTCGCGCTGGCCGACGACAGCGAGGTGGCGGCGGACGCGTCCGGACCGGTGCCTGCGTACGAGCTGTGGCGGAGCCGGGTGCGCGCGCACTTCGCCGGCCGCCTGGTGGGCTGACCCTCGGCCGGGGGCCGAGCCGAATTCCTCTTCCGTATTGCTATTGCCGCGCGCCGACGTGCGGCCATTCTTCGCGCGTTTCTTTTGGAGTGCCCGAAAACGACGCTGAATGGGCACTTCTGAAGTGGCCGCGCTCTGAGCGGTATGCGTGAATAAATTCATGATTGTCCGTAGTCACGGGTTATCCGGAGGGCGGTAGAGGTAATTGGCGAGTTTTCTGCGGTCGCTGAGGCGCCGGATCATGACGCCGGACATCTCGGAGACCAAGATGTCGACGCGTGGCTTCCACGTGAAGAGCCCGGAGTCCCGGGACCTGCTCGAGACCGTCGGCGAGACGTTCCTCCTCGGGTACGCGCACGCGATGGAGGCGCGCACGGTCGCCGAGGCGGAGGAGCGCCTCGAGGAGGTGCCGACCCGCTTCCGCGGGTTCGCCTACGAGGGCGCCGGAATGGCCCTCGCCATCCTCGACGCGATGCCGTTCGGCGGCGGGAGGATCGAGAAGTTCCTCGCCGGGCGCGGTGACCGGCACATCTACATGGTGTACGTCGGGATCGGCTGGGCGATGGCCCGCCTGCCGAGGTTCCTGTGGCCGAAGGCCGAGACGCTCGACCCGCTGCTGCGCTGGCTGGTGCTCGACGGCTACGGCTTCCACCAGGCGTACTTCCGTACGGACCAGTACGTGTACGGCCAGTACCGGGATCCCGAGTTCCCCTGGCCCGCCGACGCCACCCGGCCGTACGCGAACCGGGCGCTGGACCAGGGCATCGGCCGCGCCATGTGGTTCGTGGCGGGGACGGACGCCGACCGGTGCGCCTCGTTGATCGAGAGCTTCGACCCGTCGCGGTGGGCCGACCTGTTCGCGGGCGCGGGACTGGCCGCGACCTACGCCGGCGGCGCGGCGGAGGAGGAGCTGCGCCGGCTCTGGGAGCGCGCCGGCGAGCACCGCTCGCAGGTCGCCCAGGGCAGCGCCTTCGCCGCGGAGGCGCGGGTGCGGGCCGGCCTGGTCGTGCCGCACACCCGCCTGGCCACCGAGATCTTCTGCGGCACGACCGAGGAGCGGGCCGCCCTGGTCACCCAGCGGGTCCGTCCCGCGCAGCCGTCGAGCGACGGCAACCCGCCGGCCTACGAGCTGTGGCGGCAGTGCATCGCCAACGAATTCGTCTCCCTTGGAGGTGTTACCCAGTGACCGCGACACTTGGCTGGCTGCGCAGGCAGTCGGCGGGGATCGTGGCGCTCGTGCTGGTCGCGACCGCCTTCCTGATCGCCCGCCTCCCCACGTACTCGGCCGCGCAGACGGCGGAGACGGCGAGCAAGTACTCGTTCGAGCCGCTGTCCATCGCCCTGCCGAGCGGCTACGACCAGAAGTCGATCCGCAAGGTCAACAAGGACTACACGCACATCGACGCCTGGATCTCCTCGGTCGGCGCGGCGATCGCGATGAACGACCTCGACGGCGACGGGCTGTCCAACGACCTGTGCCTCGTCGACACCCGCATCGACCAGGTCGTGGTCACGCCGACTCCGGGTGAGAAGGCGAACCGGTACGCGCCGTTCGCCCTGAACCCGGCCCCGCTGCCGGTCAACGACCACATGGCGCCGATGGGCTGCGTCCCCGGCGACTACAACGAGGACGGCCGGCTCGACCTGCTCGTCTACATGTGGGGCCGCACGCCGATCCTCTACCTGGCCAAGGCGAACGCGTCCGGCCTGTCCGCCGCCGCGTACCGGCCGGTCGAGCTGGTGCCGGGCGTGAACTCGACCAACGGCAGGTACACCGGCCCGCAGTGGAACACCAACGCCGCGACCGTGGCCGACTTCGACGGCGACGGGCACGACGACATCTTCATCGGCAACTACTTCGCCGACGGCCCGGTGCTCGACCCCACGGTCTCCGGGGGCGTGCACATGAACCACTCGATGTCGAACGCCCACAACGGCGGCGAGGACTACTTCTTCCGCTTCACCGGGGCCAAGAGCGGCGACAAGCCGTCGGCCGCCTACCAGAAGTTCGACGACGTCCTGCCCGAGGAGGTGTCGAAGGGCTGGGAACTCGGCGCGTCCGCCAACGACCTCGACGGCGACCTGCTGCCCGAGCTGTACCTGGCCAACGACTTCGGCCCCGACCGGTTGCTGTACAACCGCTCCACCCCGGGGAACTTCAAGTTCTCGCTGGTCGAGGGCGTCCGCTCGCCGCTGATCCCCAAGTCGAAGAGCGTGGGCCACGACTCCTTCAAGGGCATGGGCGTCGACTTCGGCGACCTGAACCACGACGGCATCTACGACATGTTCGTCAGCAACATCACCACCTCCTGGGGCATCGAGGAGAGCAACTTCCAGTTCATCGCCGACGTGAAGAACCAGAGCGAGCTGCGTGACAGGTTCCGCGAGGGCGTGGCGCCGTACGTGGACCGCAGCGCGACGGCGCAGACCGCGTGGTCCGGCTGGGGCTGGGACGTCAAGATCGAGGACTTCAACAACAGCGGCGAGCCGGCCATCGCCCAGGCGACCGGCTTCGTCAAGGGCTACACCGACCGCTGGCCGCAGCTCCAGGAGCTGGCCACGGCCAACGACGAGCTCCTGCAGAACCCGACCTGGTGGCCGAACGCCCGCGCCGGGGACGACATCGCGGGCAACCAGGCCCTGCACTTCTTCGTCAAGGGTCCGGAGGGCCGTTACATCAACCTCGCCCCGCAGCTCGGCCTCGACGTGCCGGTGCCGACCCGCGGCATCGCGACCGGCGACGCCGACGGCGACGGGCGGGTCGACTTCGCCGTCGCCCGCCAGTGGGACGCGCCGATCTTCTACCGCAACAAGAGCCCCGAGCAGGGCGCCTTCCTCGGGCTGCGGCTGACTCGCGACGAGAAGCCCGCCGACGGGACCCTGCCCGCGGCCGGCTCGCCGGTGACCGGCGCGCAGGTGTGCGTCATGACCCCCGACGGCCGGACGTACATCAGCCGGGTCGACGGCAGCAGCGGTCACTCCGGCCGCCGCAGCACCGACGTGCACATCGGCCTCGGTGCGAACGTCACCGGTCCCGTGAAGGTGCGCCTGCAGTGGCGCGACCGCACCGGACAGGTGCGCGAACAGGATCTCCAGCTCACCCCGGGCTGGCACTCGCTCAAGCTCGGCCGGCAGGCCAGGGAGAAGTGATCGGACATGGCTGACAACACGCCCGTCGCGGGGCCGCGCCACGACCCGAAGGTGGTCATCGCGCTGCGCAACTTCGCGATCTCGATTTCGGTCTTCAACATCGTCGGCTACACGCTCCTCGGCTTCGAGCAGCCGTGGCTGTGGCCCTTCATCGCCCTCGCCACCGGGTACGCGACGGAGATCCTGCTGGAGCGGATCGGCTCGCGAGCCGAGGGGCGCGCCCCCCGCTACCGGGGCAACGGCCTGCGCGGCCTGGTGGAGTTCCTCTACCCGGCGCACATCACCAGCCTGGCCATGAACATGCTGACCTACGTCAACGACCAGGTCCTCGTGCTCGTCTTCGGGGTCGTGGTGGCCGTAGGGGCCAAGTGGGTGCTGCGGGCTCCGGTGAAGGGCCGCCTGCGCCACTTCATGAACCCGTCGAACTTCGGCATCGCCGTCATCCTGCTGGTCTTCCCGTGGGCCAGCATCGCGCCGCCGTACCACTTCACCGAGAACGTGGACACCTGGATCGACTGGCTGGTCCCGTCGATCATCATCCTCGGCGGCACGATGCTCAACGGCAAGCTGACCGGCCGCATGCCGCTGATCGCCGGCTGGGTGGGCATGTTCGCCCTGCAGGCCATCCTGCGCGGCGTCTTCTTCGGCACCTCCATCCCCGCCGCGCTCGGCATGATGACCGGCGTCGCCTTCGTCCTGTTCACCAACTACATGATCACCGACCCCGGAACGACGCCGTCGAAGCCCGGCTCGCAGGTCGTCTTCGGCGCCGGCGTCGCCCTGCTGTACGGCCTGCTCACCGCCGTCCACATCTCGTACGCGCTGTTCTTCGCCACCGCCGGCGTCTGCGCGATCCGGGGCGGCTTCTTCTGGGCGCTGCACTTCGTGAACAAGGCCCGCCAGCAGGCACAGGCGCAGACCCTGGCCCCGCCGGCGCCCGTCCCGGCCCAGACGCCGGCCCCGGTCATCGTGACCGGCCCGGTCTCGGTCAACGGCAAAGAGGCGGCCTCCGTATGAGCACCACCAGGATCGCCATCGTCGGCATGGCGTGCCGCTACCCGGACGCCGCCTCGCCCAAGGAGTTGTGGGAGAACGCGCTGGCCGGCCGGCGCGCCTTCCGCAGGCTCCCGGACGAGCGGATGCGCCTGGAGGACTACTGGGACCCCGACCCGTCGGTCCCCGACCGGTTCTACGCGCGCACCGCCGCCGTCATCGAGGGCTACGAGTTCGACCGGCTCCGCTACCGGATCGCCGGCAGCACCTACCGCTCGACCGACCTGACGCACTGGCTCGCCCTCGACATGGCGGGCCGTGCGCTGGCCGACGCGGGCTTCCCCGAAGGGGAGGGGCTGGCGCGCGAGCGCACCGGCGTCGTCGTCGGCAACACGCTCACCGGCGAGTTCACCCGCGCCAACATCCTGCGCCTGCGCTGGCCGTACGTCCGCCGCACCGTCGCGGCGACGCTGAAGGACCAGGGCTGGGACGACGAGCGGCTGGCCGCGTTCCTCGCCGACCTCGAGGCCACCTACAAGAGCCCGTTCCCCGAGGTCGACGAGGACACCCTCGCGGGCGGGCTGTCGAACACCATCGCCGGGCGAATCTGCAACCACTTCGATTTCAACGGCGGCGGCTACACCGTGGACGGCGCCTGCTCCTCCTCGCTGCTGTCGGTGACGACGGCGTGCAAGGCGCTGCTCGACGGCGACCTGGACGTCGCGCTCGCCGGCGGGGTCGACCTGTCCATCGACCCCTTCGAGATCATCGGTTTCGCGAAGACCGGCGCGCTGGCCAAGGGCGAGATGCGTCTGTACGACCGGCACTCCAACGGCTTCTGGCCGGGCGAGGGCTGCGGCATGGTCGTGCTGATGCGCGAGTCCGACGCCGTCGAGGCCGGGCGCAGGATCTACGCCACGATCGCCGGCTGGGGCGTCTCCTCCGACGGCAAGGGCGGCATGACCAGGCCGGAGGTGAGCGGCTACCGGCTCGCGCTGAGCAGGGCCTACGAGCGGGCCGGCTTCGGCATCGAGACGGTCGGGCTGTTCGAGGGCCACGGCACCGGCACCGCGGTCGGCGACGCGACCGAGCTCACCGCGCTGTCACAGGCCAGGAGCGACGCGGGCCCGGCCGCGGCGCCCGCCGCGATCACCTCGATCAAGGGGATGATCGGGCACGCCAAGGCCGCGGCGGGCATCGCCGGACTGATCAAGACCGCGATGGCGGTGCACGAGCAGGTCCTGCCGCCCGCCATCGGCTGCGTCGAGCCGCACCAGATCCTCGCCGAGGACGGTGCTCCGCTGCGCGCGCTGCGCAAGGCGGAGCCCTGGCCCGAGGGCGTCCCGGTCAGGGCGGGCGTCACCGCCATGGGCTTCGGCGGCATCAACACCCACGTCGTGCTGGAGAGCTCCGGCCCGCGGCGGCGGGTCCTGCCCACCCGCACCAGGACGCTGGCCGCCTCGCTCCAGGATGCGGAACTGCTGCTGGCCGACGCCGCCTCGCCGCAGGCGCTGCGCGATCGGCTCGCGGAACTGGCCGAGTTCGTGCCGCGGCTGTCCTACGGCCAGATCGCCGACCTGGCCGCCACCCTGCAGCGGGACCTGCGGGACCTGCCGTACCGGGCGGCCGTCGTGGTCTCCTCGCCCGACGACGCCGAGCGGCAGTTGCGGCGGGTGCTGACGGCCCTGGACGGCGGTGAGACCAGCCTGTTCACCTCCGACGGCCGGGCCTTCCTCGGCCACGCCGACGGCCCCGGCCGGATCGGCTACCTGTTCCCCGGCCAGGGCTCCGGCAGGGGAACCAGCGGGGGCGCGCTGCGCCGCCGGTTCGCCGAAGTGGAGGAGATCTATGCGCGGGCGGCGCTGCCGTCGTCGGGTGACATGGTGGCCACCGCGGTCGCCCAGCCGCGCATCGTCACCGGCTCGATGGCCGGGCTGCGCGCGCTGTCGCTCCTCGGCCTCGACGCGGAGGTCGCGGTCGGACACAGCCTGGGCGAGCTGTCGGCGCTGCAGTGGGCGGGCGCCCTGGACGAGGACACGCTGCTCGATCTGGCCGCCGCCCGCGGCCGGGCGATGACCGAGCACAGCGCGTCCGGCACCATGGCCGGCGTCCGGGCCGCCCCGGCGGCCGTCTCCGACCTCATCGCCGGACTGCCGGTGGTGATCGCCGGATACAACGGCCCGGAGCAGACCGTGGTCGCCGGGCCGGTCGACGCCGTCGAGGAGGTGGGCCGCAGGGCGGCCGACGCCGGGCTGAACTGGACCCGGCTCGCGGTGTCCCACGCCTTCCACTCACCGCTGGTCGCGCCCGCGGCCGAGGCGTTCGGCGCGCGGCTCGCGGGCGAGTCGTTCGAGCGGATCGGCCGGCGGGTCGTGTCCACCGTGACCGCGGAGCCGCTGCGCCCGGACACCGACATCGCGGAACTGCTCACCCGGCAGATCACCGAGCCCGTGCGGTTCACCCAGGCGGTGCAGCTCGCGGCCAAGGACATCGACCTGTTCGTGGAGGTGGGCCCGGGCCGGGTGCTGACGAACCTCGCATCGGCCGCGACGGACGTGCCCGCGGTCGCGCTCGACACCGACGACGAGTCGCTGGCCGGGCTGCTGCGGGTGGTCGGCGCGGCGTACGTCGTGGGGGCGCCGGTCCTGCACGAGGAGATCTTCCACGGGCGGCTGGTCCGGCCGCTGGAGATCGGCCAGAAGTTCACCTTCTTCGCCAGCCCCGCCGAGTCGGCGCCGGAGGTGCGGGTGCGGGCCACGGCCCGCCGCGTCACCGAGCCGGAGACCCCGGCTCCCGCCCGGGACGGCCAGGCCGCCCCCGCGGGCGCCGTCTCCAGCCTCGACCTGCTACGGCAGCTCGCGGCCGAACGCGCCGAGCTGCCTCTGGAGATGGTGGGCGCGGACAGCAGGCCGCTCGACGAGCTGCATCTCAGCTCAGTGACGGTCATGCACATCATCGACCAGGCCACCCAGCGGCTGGGCGTTCCGGCCGGGCAGGCGCCGACCAACCTCGCCACCGCGAGCCTGCGCGAGCTGGCCGAGGCGCTCGACGCCCTGGCCGTCACCGGCGCGCCCGCGGCTCCGCAGGTGGTGGCTCCGGCCGCCGCCTGGGCCAGGCCGTTCTCGGTGGACCTCGACGAGGTGCCGCTGCCCGCGCGGGCGGCGGCGGAGGAGGCCGACGGGCGCTGGCAGCTCTTCGCGCCCGCCGGTTCGCCGCTCGCCGAGCCGCTGCGCGCCGCGCTGGAACGCGGCGGGGTGGGCTCCGGCGTGCTGGTGTGCCTGCCGCCCGATTGCGCGGAGGAGCACGTCGAGCAGGCGCTGCTCGGCGCGCAGGCGGCCCTGGCCGCCCCGGCGGGCAGCCGCTTCGTCCTGGTGCAGCACGGCCGCGGCGCGGCGGGGCTGGCCAGGACCCTCCACCAGGAGGCCCCGCACCTGCGCACCACGATCGTGCACGTCCCCGCGACGGCGGACGCCGTGGCGTGGGTCGTGGCCGAGGTGGCCGCCACGAGCGCGTTCGCGGAGGCCCACTACGACGAGGCCGGAACACGCCGGGTGCCGACCCTGCGCGCCATGCCCGTGCGGGCGGAGGCCGAGCGGCAGCCGCTGGACGCCTCCGACGTGCTGCTCGTCACCGGCGGCGGCAAGGGCATCACGGCCGAGTGCGCGCTCGCCGTCGCCGCCGACAGCGGCGCGAAGCTGGCCGTGCTCGGGCGGTCCGACCCGGCCCAGGACGCCGAGCTGGCGGCCAACCTCCGCCGGATGGCCGACTCCGGGGTGACCGTCCACTACGCCCGCGCGGACGTCACGGACGCCGAGCAGGTGCGCCGGGCCGTCGAGGAGGTGCGCGGCGCGCTCGGGCCGGTCACCGCGGTGCTCCACGGCGCCGGCCGCAACGAGCCCGCCGGGCTGGCGAGCCTCGACGCGGCCGCGTTCCGGCGCACGTTCGCCCCCAAGGTGGACGGTCTGCGCAACGTGCTCGCCGCGGTCGAGCCGGAGGCGCTGCGCCTGCTGGTCACGTTCGGCAGCATCATCGGCCGGGCGGGTCTGCACGGCGAGGGGCACTACTCGACGGCCAACGAGTGGCTGGCCGAGCTCACCGCCGAGTTCGCCACGGCCCACCCGGGCTGCCGCACGGTGTGCATGGAGTGGTCGGTCTGGTCGGACGTCGGCATGGGCGAGCGGCTGTCGGTCGTGGACGGCCTGGTCCGCAAGGGGATCACGCCGATCTCGCCGGAGCAGGGCGTGGAGATCATGCGGCGGCTCGTCGCCGACCCCGCCGCGCCGCCGATCGTCGTGATCAGCGGGCGGACCGAGGGCGTCGGCACCGTCCGCCGGGACCTGCCGCCGCTGCCGCTGCTGCGGTTCGTCGGCACGCCGCTGATCCGCTACCACGGCGTGGAGCTCGTCAGCGAGGTCGAGATGAACGCCGGCACCGACCTCTACCTCGCCGACCACCTGCTCGACGGCAACCTGCTGTTCCCCGCCGTACTGGGAATGGAGGCGATGTCCCAGGTCGCCACGGCCGCGGCGGGCCGCGACACCGTGACGGTCATCGAGGACGCCGAGTTCATGCGGCCGATCATCGTGCCGCCGGACGGCAGCACCACGATCAGGATCGCCGCGGTCGTCACCGGCGACGACACGGCCGAGGTCGCGATCCGCAGCGCGGAGACCGGCTTCGACGTCGAGCACTTCCGGGCCCGGGTGCGCTTCACCGGCGAGAAGGCGCCGGCGGGGCCGCCCGAGCAGGCCGAGGGCCTGCCCGCGGTGCCGCTGGACCCGGAGCGCGAGATGTACGGCGACGTCCTGTTCCAGGGCGGCCGCTTCCACCGGCTGCGCCGCTACCACAGGGCCGCGGCCCGCCACGTCGACGCCGACGTGGCGGCCCTGGACCGGGTCGACTGGTTCGCCGCGTACCTGCCGGCCGACCTGCTGCTCGGCGACCCGGGCATGCGCGACGCGCTCATGCACGGCAATCAGGTCTGCGTTCCGGACGCCACCCTGCTGCCGACGGGCGTCGAACGGCTGTGGCCGGGCGGCCCGGGCCTGGCGGAGGCGGGAGAGCTGCGCTACTGCGCGACCGAGCGCTCCCGCGACGGCGACACCTACGTCTACGACATCGCGGTGCGCGACGCGGCCGGCCAGGTCGTCGAGCGCTGGGAGGGCCTGCGCCTGCAGGCCGTACGCAAGAAGGACGGGCGCGGGCCGTGGGTCGCCCCGCTGCTGGGCTCCTACCTGGAGCGGACGCTGGAGGACCTCACCGGCGCCCGGGTGGCGGTCGCGGTCGAGCCGTACGACCCGCGGGACGCCGGCGACGCCGCGGCCCGGACGGCGGTGGCGGCCGGGCGGGCGCTCGGACGGCCCGCCGAGGTGCGCGTGGGCGACGGCGGGCGGCCGGAGGTCGGCGGTCTCGCCGTGGCGGCCTCCCACGCGGCCGGGCTGACCCTGTGCGCCGTGGCGCCCGGCCCCCTGGGCTGCGCCGTCGTCCCGGTGACCGAGCACCTGGAGTGGACCGAGGCGGCGCACGAGGCCCTCGCCGGGCGGGTCGCCGCGGCCACGGGCGAGGCCCCGGGCACCGCGGGGGCCCGGGTGCTGGCCGCGGCCGAGTGCCTGCGGTCGGCCGGCCTGGCGCCGGACACCCCGCTGACCGTCCTTCCCGCGCAGCGGGACGCCTGGACGGTCCTGGCGGCGGGGGACGGACCACGGATCGCGACGCTCGTCACGAGCCTGCGGGACGCGGCCGGCCCCGTCGTGGTGGCGGTTCTCACCGAAGGGCGGTCGTAAACCGATGGGGAAGTACTTCGAGTACCTGCACACGGTGGGGTTCGAGGAGACGAACCTCGTCGGCAACGTCTACTACGTCAACTACCTGCGCTGGCAGGGACGCTGCCGGGAGATGTTCCTCAAGGAGCGCGCGCCGGAGGTGCTCGCCGACGTGCAGGACGACCTGAAGCTGTTCACGCTGAAGGTGGACTGCGAGTTCTTCGCGGAGATCACCGCCTTCGACGAGCTGTCCATCCGGATGCGCCTGGTCGATCTCACCCAGACGCAGGTCGAGTTCAGCTTCGACTACGTCCGGCTGGACCGCGCCGACGGCCGGGAGACCCTCGTCGCCCGCGGCCGGCAGCGCGTCGCCTGCATGCGCGGGCCGAACACCCGTACGGCCCCCGCCAGGGTCCCCGAGGCCCTGGTCCGGGCGCTCGAACCGTACGCGCCCTAGGCGCGGCGTCCAGACAACGAGCAGGAGGCATCAGCGTGACTGTGCACGACTCCGTCCCCGTGCGGCAGGAGGTGGACGCGAAGGCCCTGCGGCAGGCGTTCGGCTCCTTCGCGACCGGGGTCACCGTGGTGACGACGGGCGGTCCCATCCCGCACGCCATGACCGCCAACTCCTTCACCTCCGTCTCCCTCGACCCGGCACTCCTGCTGGTCTGCGTCGACCGCGCCGCGGTCATGCACGGGTGCCTCGCGGAGTCCGGCCTCTTCGGGGTGTCGGTGCTGGCCGCGCACCAGGAGGCCGAGGCCCGCCACTTCGCCAACCGGCACCGCACCCTGGGCGCCGCGCAGTTCGACAACGTCCCCTGGACGCCCGGCCCGCTGACCGGGACGCCGCTGATCGACAATGCGATCGCCCGCTTCGAGTGCGAGCTGTGGCGCTCCTACGACGGCGGCGACCACACCGTGTTCATCGGAAGAGTGCTCTCCGTGGACCACGAGGCCGACGGTGACGCACTGGTGGTCTACAAGAGCAGGTTCCGGCAGATCATGCCGGACTGGAGTGAGGTGACGGCATGACTCTGACCAGGCGGCGCGGCCCGGCCGTGACGGGCGCGCCGCCGTCCTCCGGGGGGCGCCGCGCGGTGCCCCCCGGGCCTCCGTTCACGGCCGGGCCGGGTCTGTTCGCCAAGCTGGTGCGCGACCGCCTGGCGCTCATGACCGTGGCGGCGTCGTACGGCGACGCGGTGAAGCTGTCCATCGGTCCCAAGACCATGTACTTCTTCAACCACCCCGACCACGCCAAGCACGTCCTGGCCGACAACAGCGGCAACTACCGCAAGGGGCTCGGCCTGGTGCAGGCCCGGCGGGCCATCGGCGACGGCCTGCTCACCAGCGAGGGCGAGCTGTGGCGCAAGCAGCGCAGGACGATCCAGCCGCTGTTCCAGAACAAGCGGATCGCCCGGCAGGACGCGGCCATCGCGCAGGAGGCGGCGGCACTGGTGGAGCGCCTGCGGGCGCACCAGGGGCGCGGACCGGTCGACGTCGTCGGCGAGATGACCGGGCTCACGCTCGGTGTGCTCGGCCGTACGCTGCTCGACGCCGACCTCGGCTCCTTCGGCGGGATCGGCCACGCGTTCGAGGCCGTGCAGGACCAGGCCATGTTCGAGATGGTGACGCTCGGCCTGGTGCCGATGTGGATCCCGCTGCCCAAGCAGCTGCGCTTCCGGCGCGCGCGCCGGGAGCTGCAGCGGGTGGTCGACCACCTGGTGGCCGACCGCCTGGCCAGGCCGGGCGACGGCGACAACATCGTCTCCCGGCTCATCGACTCGACCGGGCGGGAGACCGACCCCGCGGTGGGGCGCACGCGCATGCGCGACGAGCTGGTCACGCTCCTGCTCGCCGGCCATGAGACGACGGCCAGCACGCTGTCGTGGACGTTCCACTTGATCGACCACCATCCGGAGGTGCGCGAGCGGCTGCACGCGGAGGCGGTGGAGGTGCTGGGCGACCGGTTGCCGGTCTACGAGGACCTGCACCGGCTCCGGTACACCGCCATGGTCGTGGAGGAGGTCATGCGTCTCTATCCGCCGGTGTGGATGCTGCCCCGCCAGGCGGTGAACGACGACGAGATCGGCGGTTATCACGTGCCCGCCGGGGCCGACGTCCTCGTCAGCCCCTACACGCTGCACCGCCACCCCGCCTTCTGGGAGGAGCCCGAGCGGTTCGACCCGGAGCGGTTCGACCCGGCGCGGCCCGCGGACCGGCCCCGGTACGCCTACATCCCGTTCGGCGCCGGGCCCCGGTTCTGCGTCGGCAACCACCTGGGGATGATGGAGGCCACGTTCGTGATCGCGATGGTCGCCCGCGACCTGCGGCTGCGCAACGTGCCGGGGCGCAAGGTGGTGCCGGAGGCCATGCTGTCCCTGCGGGTCAAGGGCGGGCTTCCGATGACCGTGCATCCGGCGGCGCCCGTCGGCGGGCCGTCCGCCGGGTAGCCCGCCGCGGGCAGAGCCGGCCGCCCTCCCGGAAACGGGAGGGCGGCCTTTTTGCCGCCGGCCCGCCGCCGCCCCGCCGCCGGTTCCTCCGGAGCCCTCTCCCCGTCCGCCCTGCCGGTGCGCGCGGCGCCGTACCGCGGGCAGCCCAGAGGGAGCCCGCGGAGCAGGCGGCGGTGGGTGAGGAGCGGAGCGAGGGTCCCGTCGCGACGGCGGAAGGGCGCCACGGTGCGGTCAGGACCGAGGGGAACCGGGTCGGCGCGAGGATCGGCGGCGCCTCCGTCGCGCGGGTGGAGGGGTCAGCGGCTCACGGCGAGCGCGGCGCGCCGCTGAGCGGGGATCGGGGCGGGCGTACGCGGGGCGGGGGACTCGTCCACGCCGTGCTCCGCGGCCAGCAGCTCGCGCAGCGCGAGCAGCACCGGGGGGTCGAAGGGGGTCATCGGCCGGAGCGGCACCTCGGCGTGCAGGGTCTCGGTGTCCCGGTGGACCGTGATCGGTCCGAGCCGGCCCACGCACAGTGCCTCGTCGCCCGTGGCGGGGAGGTTGAGCGCGTCCTCGTGGCCCTCCGCGACGGCGTGCGCCAGCAGGTGCCACCTGCCCTCGGGCACGTTCTCCAGCACGAACGGCCCGGACTCGCGGACGAACGTGTAGCTGACGGGCCAGCCTTCGAGGATCCGGTCGGGGAACAGCCCGGCGAACACGGGAGTGCCGCGCAGCGGGGAGGAGATCCTTCCGAGGACGGTGGCGGTGCCCGTGGGGGCCGGGACGGAGACCGCCGGCCGCACCGAGTGGAGCTGGCGGTACCGGGTGGGCGACACGCCGACGCTGCCGGTGAAGCGGGAGCTGAAGGTGCCGACGCTGGAGTAGCCCACGCGGTGGCTGATGTCGGTGACGGTCAGCGAGGTCGACGACAGCAGGCGCTTGGCCTCGCGCAGCCGTACGGCCGAGAGGAAACGGCCCGGGGACAGGCCGGTGACCCGCTGGAAGACCCGGGAGAAGTGGAACTTGCTGAACATGGCTGTGCGCGCCATGTCGTCGATCGTCAGTTGTTCGCCGAGGTTCTCCTGCATGCTCTGCACGACCCGCAGCACCGCTGCATTGATCACTTCGTCCATCATTCACCCCGTGCTTCGGAGCCGCCGTATCGAATTCACGTCAGATCAACCGCGAATATGAGGTGACCGAGCGATGCCGTCCCGCCGTCACTCGGGTAAATGGCCGGCGGGTGCAGCCGCCTTATTTCCTGTCCGTTTCTTTTCGGTTGCGTGCCGCCCGAATGATGGCGGGATCGGCCGGTTCGCATATTTACACGCGACGTTGCGCGGAAAACGCTGCACGGGTCGGGAAGTTTTTCTGACCAAATATGTCCGGTGGTCCGCCGGTCACAATCCGTGCATGCGACCGGCCGGGGGTCACCGGGCCGCGGCGGGAGCCGGGAGTATCTGCCTGAGCAGGCGGCCGTCACGGTGGTGGGGGCGCCGCTCGCGGGGATAGCCGAGCGACACCTCCTCGAACCGCACGCCGTCGTGCCAGGTCGTTCTGGGGATGTGCAGGTGTCCGTAGACCACCGCGGTGGCCTGGTAGCGCAGGTGCCAGTCGGAGGTGTGCTCCGTGCCGCACCACAGGGCGAAGTGCGGGTGGCGCAGCACGGCGGTGGGCTCCCGCAGCAGCGGGAAGTGGTTGACCAGGACCGTGGGGAGGCCGGGGTCCCGGTCCTCGAGGCGGGACGCGGTCTCCCGCAGCCGGTTCCGGCACCACGCCTGCCGGCTGGGGTAGGGGTGCGGATGCAGCAGGAACTCGTCCGTGCACGCCACACCGAGCTCAAACGCCCGGGCGAGGGCCTCCTCGCGGGAGGTGCCCGGCGGCCTGAAGCTGTAGTCGTAGAGGATGAACATCGGGACGACGGTCGCGGGCCCTCCGGCCCCCGTCCACACGGCGTAGGGATCCTCAGGGGTGAGGACGCCGATGCGGCGGCAGACCTGGACCAGCCGGCGGTAGCGCTCCTCGCCGCGCAGCCCCTCGGGATCGCGCGGCGGCGTCCACAGCTCGTGGTTGCCGGGCACCCAGACGACGGTGGCGAAGCGCTCCTTGAGCAGGCTCAGCGCCCACTCCACGTCCGCGATGCGCTCGGCCACGTCGCCGGCGACCAGGAGCCAGTCGTCGTCGGTCTCCGGCCGTAGCGACTCGACCAGCGCCCGGTTCTCCGCGTAGGCGACGTGGAGGTCGCTGATCGCCAGCAACCTGCCTCTGCCCGTCTCCACGCTCACATCGGTGATCGTAGGCGGGGCGGCATGCCGCGGGAATCGACCTGAACCCCAGTAGGGACCCCAGACTTGGGATAAGGGTGACGGCGACCTGGATAGGGGTTGTGACGCCAGGTAGTCCGGGCGAATTCTGGAGTTGGTCGGCCCAGGGCCGGGCACGCCGGTCGGGCGGCCCTCGCATCCACATCCCACCTTGGGCGCGTTCACGGTTTTGGAGTTGGGGAGATGGCCGAGGCTCATGACGACGAGTTCTCGCGCTACGTCAAGGAGGCGAGGCCGGCTCTGCGGCGGACCGCCTTCATACTCTCGGCGGACTGGCACGAGGCAGAAGACCTCGTGCAGCGCACCCTGCTGGCCATCCACCGGCGCTGGGACAGGCTGGAGCAGCGAGACAAGATCACTTCCTACGCCCGGACCATCATGGTCCGCCTCATCAGCAGCGACCGGCGTACGCACCGGTGGTCGCGCGAGGTGCTGCACCCCCTGCCGCCCGAGCCGGAGCCGCAGTCGGACCCCTACGCCCTCGTCCTGGACCGGATCCTCCTCCTGAAGGCGCTGGCCGGCCTCGGGCCCCGGCAGCGGGCCGCCGTCGTCCTGCGCTACTGGGAGGACCGCAGCGTCGAGGAGACCGCCTGGGTGATGGGCAGCGAGGGCTCCACCGTGCGCAGCCAGACGGTCCGCGCGCTGGCCGCCCTCCGTACGGCCCTGCACGCCGCCCACGACCACGCCGCCCCCGACCAGGCCGCCCACGACCACGCCGCCCACGACGGCGAGAAGGCGGGAGCGGCGGCGGACAAGGCCGCCACGGCCAAATGACGGCACCGGGCGTCACGGGGCCTGATCCCAGGTTCCGCCCCGCCTCAGACCATGTCGAAGTCGACCGTCACCTGCTCGGTCTCCGGCACCGCGCGGCAGGTGAGGACGTAGCCGGCGGCCACCTCCTCGTCCGTCAGCGCCCAGTGGTCCGACATGACGGCGCGGCCCTCGACCACGCGGGCCCGGCAGGTCGCGCAGACGCCGTTGCGGCAGGAGTAGGGCAGCTCGGGGCGGGCCGCCAGGGCCGCGTCGAGGATCGTCTGTCCCTCCGCCGCGCGCACCGTGGTGGCACGTCCCTCCAGCACCACGCACAGCTCCCGCGTGCCCGCCCCGGCGACCGGCGCGCGGGGCGGCGCGGGGGAGCGCGGGGCGCGCTCCGCGGGCTCGTCCGGGTGGAAGAACTCGGCGTGGACCGCCGCGTCGCCGGCGCCGTGCCGGGACAGCACCCGCCGGGCGTCGCGCACCAGCCCGGCCGGCCCGCACAGGAACCACTCCGACACGCCCCCGGGCGGCAGCACGGACGGCAGGACGGCGGCCAGCCTCGCCGCGTCCAGGCGGCCCTGGCCCAGCCCCAGCCGGGGGTTCTCACGTGAGAACGCGTGCACCAGGTGCAGGCGCCGGGGGTGACGGTCCTTCAGGTCGGCCAGCTCGTCGGCGAACATCACGGAGTCGGCGGTGCGGTTGCCGTACAGCAGGGTGAACGTGCTGTCCGGCTCGGTCGCGAGCCCGGCGCGCACGAGGGACAGCACCGGGGTGATGCCGGAGCCGCCCGCGATCGCCGCGTAGCGGCGCCGGCGCGCGGAGTCGAAGCGGGTGCCGAAGGCCCCCACCGGAGGAAGCACGTCGAGCGTGTCGCCGGGGGCCAGCGACCGCGCCGCGTACGTGGAGAAGACCCCGCCCGGCACGACCCGGACGCCGATCCGCAGCGTCCCCCTCTCGTCCAGCTCGTCCGGCACGGAGCACAGCGAGTACGAGCGCCGCACCGCGGCACCGCCGACGGTCGCCGCCACGGTGACGTGCTGGCCCGGGACGAAGGCGAACTCCCCGCGCAGCCCGTCCGGGACGCGCAGGGTCACCGCGACCGCGCTGCCGTCCGCGGCCACGGGCTCCACGGCGGCGACGGTCAGCGTGTGGAAGCGCAGCCGCGCGCGTGCGGCAGTGGTGGTGGCGGCCGGCATCAGTGGTCCTTCACGTGGTCGAACGGCTGACGGCAGGCGTCGCAGCGCCACAGCGCCTTGCACGCCGTGGAGCCGGCGCGGGCGATCTCGGCGGTGGCGGCGGAGCCGCACCGCGGGCAGCGCGGGGCCCGGAGGGCCGGCATGAGCAGCGGCAGGGTCCGGCCGCCGGGGTCGTCCCGCCGGACCGGAGGGGCGATCCCGGCGGCCGCGAGCTTCGCGCGGGCGGCGTCGCTCAGCCAGTCCGTGGTCCACGGCGGGGACAGCACGGTGACGATCTCGACCTCCGCGCAGCCCGCGTCGCGGGCGGCCGCGGCGACGTCGGCTCTGATGACGTCCATGGCGGGGCAGCCGAGGAAGGTGGGGGTTATCGTGACGACGACCCGGCCGTCGTCCTCGGCGCTGACGTCCCGCAGGATGCCGAGCTCCTCGATGGTCAGCACGCGGATCTCCGGGTCGCGCACCGCGGCGACGGCGGACCGGACCCGCTCGGCCGCCGCCTGGCCCCTCACCACCGTGTCTCCCACCACCGTCCTTGGGGCGGTCACCACCGGGCTCCCGGATGCGCCCGGTACACGTACTGCATCTCCGCGAGCAGGTGGCCGAACGCCTCGGTGTGGACGCCGCTGCGGCCGCCCGTGGGAGCCCAGCCGTCCTCGGGACGGCGCAGCGTCGCCTCCGCGAGCACCTGCTCGACCTCGCGGCACCACGGGCCGCGCAGGGCGGCCGGGTCCGCGCCGGGGCCGGCCGCGGCGGGCGGCGGGCCGGGTTCGAACAGCTCGTGCGTGTACGGCCACACGTGGTCCACCGCCGCCTGCATCCGGCGGTGCGACTCGGCGGTGCCGTCGCCGAGGCGCAGGGTCCAGGAGACGGCGTGGTCGACGTGGTAGGCCGTCTCCTTGGCCGCCTTGGCGGCGATCCCGGCCAGCGTCGGGTCGGCGGCCCGCGACAGCCCGGTGTAGAGCAGGCGCTGGTAGACGCCGAAGAACAGCATCTTGGCGATCGCCGTGGCGAAGTCGTCGTCGGGCAGCTCGACGAGCTGGACGTTGCGGAACTCGTGCTCGTCGCGGCCGAAGGCCAGCGCGTCCTCGTCCCGGCCGAGGCCCTCCAGCTCGCCCGCGTACGTCAGCAGGGCACGGGCCTGGCCGAGCAGGTCGAGCGCGATGTTCGCCAGCGCGACGTCCTCCTCGAACTGCGGGGCCCGCGTGCACCACCCGGCCACGCGCTGGGCGGCGACGAGCGCGTCGTCGCCGAGTCGTAACACGTAGTCCCGCAGGTCCGGGCCGGTCGTGGTCATGGGCGCCGTCACAGGTGCTCGACCCCCTCGGGCAGCTCGAAGAAGGAAGGATGCCGGTAGACCTTGTCGCCCGCCGGGTCGAAGAACGCGTCCTTCTCGTCGGGGCTCGACGCGGTGATCCCGGCCGCGGGCAGCACCCAGATGGAGACGCCCTCGCCGCGACGGGTGTAGAGGTCGCGGGCGTTGCGCAACGCCATGGCGGCGTCGGGGGCGTGCAGGCCACCCGCGTGGGAGTGGGCCAGGCCCCGGCGGGGGCGGACGAAGACCTCCCACAGCGGCCAGTCGGTGCGCTCCGGGGCCCGGGCCGCCTCCCCGGCGGGCGCGGGCTCCGCCGCCTCCCGGGACTCGCCGTGTTTGGCGGCGTAGGCGGCCGCCGCCTCCCGCACCCAGGCGCCGTCCTCGTGCGCGCGCCGGCGGTGGGCCAGGCGCTGCCGGTTGCACGGCCCGTTCCCGGCGACCACGCGTTTGAGCTCCTCGAAGTCGGGGGGCGTGAAGTCGTGGTGTCCGCGTTCGGCGTTCCAGCGCAGGGCCGGGTCCGGCAACGTCACGCCGAGGACGCGGGCCTGGGGCACGCAGATGTCCACGAACCGCTGCCGCAGCTCGTCGTTGGTGGCCCGTTTGATCCGCCAGGCCAGCGATTGCGCGGAGTGCGTGGACATGTGGTCCGGCGGCCCGAACATGGCCAGCGCGGGATACCACCAGCGGTCGACCGCGGCCTGCAGCATCGCCCGCTGCTCCGGCGTGCCCCGCGACAGCGCGTACAGCAGGTCGAAGCCCTGCCGGTGGTGGAAGGACTCCTCCTTGCAGATGCGCACCAGGGCCCGGGCGTACGGGCCGTAGGAGGTGCGGCAGAGGGAGACCTGGTTCACCACGGCGGCGCCGTCCGTCAGCCAGGCGAGCGCCCCGACGTCCGCCCAGGTGAGGGTCGGATAGTTGATGAACGACAGGTACTTCTGACGGCCCGCGTGCAGCTCGTCGAGCATCCACTCCCGGGACACGCCGAGGCTCTCCGCCACCGAGTAGAGGTAGAGGCCGTGGCCCGCCTCGTCCTGCACCTTCGCGATGAGGATGGCCTTGCGCGCGAGGCTCGGGGCCCGGCTGATCCAGTTCGTCTCCGGCTGCATGCCCATGATCTCGGAGTGGGCGTGCTGCGCGATCTGCCGGATCAGCGAACGGCGGTAGCCGTCGGGCATCCAGTCCCTCGGCTCGATCTTCCCGTCCGCGGCGATCAGCGCCTCGAAGCGCGCGGCCCCCTCCTCGTCGCCGGCCGGGGCCGTGCCCGCGGGCGGACCTTCGCCGGCGGCGAGTTCCCGCTCGGCGGCGTCCACCTCCGCGAGAAGCTCCTCGGTGCCGAGCGGAGGCACACCGTCGAGCAGCTCCACCTCTGACCTCCGTCGAATGCCCTCAGTGCCAGGTGATGGTGCGTGTCGTCGCCGATGGGCGCCCCCAGAACGGCCGTGCCGACGCCATCAGCTTCGTCCCGGCCGCGGTGGCGCCGCATCTCCCGTATTGCGGTCCGGCCCTTCGCGGGCCACGGCCCACAGGTCGGGGAACGCCAGGCCGGACAGGGTCCTGTACAGATAGGAGGCGCCGGCCGAGCCTCCTGTGCCGGTCTTGGCGCCGATGACCCGCTCCACCAGCTTGACGTGGCGGTAGCGCCAGTCCTGCAGCCCCTTGTCCAGGTTCAGCAGGCGCTCGCCCACGCGGGCGGCGTAGCCGTCGTCCCGGCGGACCCGCCGCAGCACCTCGCGCAACTCGTCCGACGGCTCGAGCGCCCGCGTCACGTCCCGGTGCAGCAGCCCGGGCGGGACCCGGTATCCCTGCGTGGCCAGGTAGCGCAGGTAGGAGTCGAAGACGGAGGGCCGGTCCATCGCGGCCTCGATCCGCCGGCGCTCCTCGCCGCCCTCGGGGAAGACACGCAGGATGCGGCGGTCGCGCCGCCCCAGCATCGCCTCGATCTCCCGGAACTGGGGCGACTGGAAGCCGCTGGCGCTGCCCAGCCGGGAGCGGAACGCCGTGAACTGGAACGGCGTCATCGTCTCGACCGTGTCGATCCCGGCGACGACGATCCTCAGCACGGCCTGGCAGCGGTGGAGCGTGCGCAGCGCGTGGGCCGACTCGCCGGCGACCAGCTCGCGCTGGAGCCGGGTCAGCTCGTGCAGGAGTTCCTTGAACCACAGCTCGTGGACCTGGTGCACGACGATGAACAGCAGTTCGTCGTGCTGGTCCGAGCGTGGCCGCTGGGCCCCCAGCACCTCGTCGAGCGCCAGGTAGGAGGAGTACGTCAGCGCGACGGGTGGTTCGACGGCCACGGCGGTCACCTCATCGTGAGAAGACGCATTCCCCCGGAACGCGACAGATTGAAATCTGCGGCACGCTTTCCGCGCCCACCATCTCTCTCGTCACGCTAATGCGGAGCGCGTCCGCGGTACAAGCCGTGAATCGGGCGAAGCAATCTCGGAGAACGAAAGCGCGTGCACGCCGCGAAAAGAGCATTTCAGGAGTTGCAGGGAAAAGACCGGCTTCCTCATCATTGCGCAGGGCTACGTGTGCGATTTCGAGGAGGAACTGTGAGTCCCCAATCAGCCGAGACCCTCTCGCCCGTCATCGAGGGGGGCGGAGGAGGACATCCGGCCCTGCCCCGCGAGATCAACCTGGCCGCGTACTTCCTGGACGGGGCCGAT
>NZ_BOOF01000056.1 GCF_016863095.1 Microbispora siamensis
GATGGGGGCCATCGTCTCTCCTTCCCGCGTCATGCCCGATGTCAGTGTCCGGAGTGGGAGTGCTCGGCACCGTGGTCCGCCGTGGCGGTGGGAACCGCCCCGGACGGCTGCTCCGCCCGTACGGTGAACGCGGCGGTGTGCACGGTTCCGTCGTGCTGGAAGTCGAGGAAGAGCCGGTAGTCGCCGCCGCTGGGAACCTCGGCGTAGAAGGTGATGCCGGGGCCGGCGGGGGTGACGCCGTCACCCGGAGCGCCGTCGGGGTGGACGTGCAGGTAGGCGAGGTCGCCCACGCGCAGCGCGACCAGATGCCCGTAGGCCCCGAGGTAGGGCTGCAGGTCGGTGACGGGCTTGCCGTCCCTGCTGATCTCGGCGGTGAGCCTGCTCGCGGCACCCGGGGTGAGGGTGCCGTCGAGCCGGACCGTGTATCCGTCGACCGTCACCGTACGGCTGGGCGCCGGGAGCGGCCGGGGCGCGTAGTCGCCGGCGGCGTACAGGTCGGCGCCGAGGGTCAGCCCCTCCCCGCCCTGGGGGGCGAAGTCGGCGAAGACCCGGTAGGCGCCGGCGTCGGGCAGCGTCAGCGGCACCGACCAGATCCCCTCGCCGGACAGCTCGGGATGCAGGTGCCGGAAGACGGTCGCATCCCGGCTGACCACGATGAAGTGCAGCTTCTTCTCGTGCTCGGTCTCGTAGGCGGTCACCGGCCGGCCGTCGGGGCCGTTCACGGTGAACCGGAACTCGGTCTCCGTCCCGGGGGTGATGGTCGTGGTCTGCGGGGTGAGGGTGTAGCCATTCTGGGACACCTGGAGTCCTCCCGGTACGTGTTCCGTCTTCTGCGCGGCCGGTGAGGGGGTCGCGTGGCCCCCGTGTCCGTTCTTCGCGGGCGCCGGTCCGGTCGCGCCGACCGCGCCGCCGACGCCGAACGCTCCCGCGAAGACCACGGCGAGGCCGAGGACATAGGCGCCCAGCCGGGCCGGAGTGTTCATCGCTTGTCCGCCACTTCGTATCCGGCCTCCTCGACGGCGGCCCTGATCCGGGCCGTGTCGAGGGGGCTGTCGCTTTCGACCGTCATCAGCCCGGTGGCCAGATCGACCTCGACACCGGTGACTCCGGGAACCTCGCCGACTTCCTCCTTGACCGAGCTGACGCAGTGGCCGCAGGTCATGCCGGTGACGGTGTAGGTGGCTGTGGTCATGACGCTTCTCCTTCGTGAGATCGATCAGGAACGGACGAGACGGGCGACGGCGTCGGAGGCTTCCTTGATCTTGAGGTCGGCCTCGGTGCCGCCCTTGGCGATGGCCTCGGCGACACAGTGCGCCATGTGCTCGTCCAGCAGTTCCAGGGCGAACGCCTGGAGCGCCCTGTTGGCGGCCGAGACCTGGGTGAGGATGTCGATGCAGTACTTGTCCTCCTCGACCATCCGCTGCAGTCCGCGGACCTGCCCCTCGATCCGGCGCAGCCGCCTGAGGTGGTCTTCCTTGGTCCCCGTGTATCCGGCCATCTCCCCGCCTTGCTCTGAGGTTCGCTGTCTCTATTGAACACCGTACCCCCCTAGGGTATTTCGGGCCCACCGCCACGGAGGGGCGGGCCCGCTCGGTGGGAGCTACACCCGCACTGCCTGGGCGTCCGTCTCGGCGGGTGCTGCCGATGCGGGCCTCCGCATGAGCAGCAGGGTGAGTACGGCGCCGGCCGCTGCCACGACCGCCGCGCCGGCGAAGGCCGCCTGGAAGCCGTCGGTGAGCGCCGCCGGGCCGTCCACCGCGGCCGCTCCCCCGCTCGTGGCGAGCGCGGTCATCACGGCCAGGCCGAGCGCCGAGCCGATCTGGTAGGTGGTGTTGACGATGCCCGAGGCCAGCCCGCTCTCCTCGGGTCGCGCGCCGGACATCGCCGACATCATCGCGGGGATGTAGGCCAGGGACATCCCCACCGCCGCGACCAGCGAGGCGGGCAGCACGTCGGCGACGAAGGTCCCGTCCGGCCGGACCAGGGACAGCCCGGCCACCCCCGCGGCCAGCACGGCGAGCCCGATGACGATCAGCGGCTTGGCGCCGAACCTGCCGAGCAGCCGGGCGGTGATCCCGATCATGAAGATCATGATCGCGATCGTCATGGGAAGCAGGGCCGCTCCGCTGGGGAAGGCGCTGTAGCCGAGGACCTGCTGCAGGTAGAGGTTGAGGAAGTACCACATCGGGATCCAGGCCGCGCCCAGCAGCGCCATCGCCAGGTTGGCGACGGCCAGCCCGGGGGTGCGCCAGATCCCCAGCGGCATGAGCGGCTCCCGGATCACGCGCTGCACGAGCAGGAACAGCGCGAGCAGCACGACCACCCCTGCCAGTTCCAGCAGCGTGGCGGCGGAGCCCCAGCCCTGTTCCGGCGCCCGCACGATGGCGAACACGGCCAGGGCTATCCCGGCGGTGACGGCGACGCCGCCGAGCACGTCCACGGAGCCCCGCCTGCCGGCCACCGCGGGCAGAAGCAGGGGCACGGCCAGCAGGGTGGCGATGCCGATGGGGATGTAGACGATGAACACCCACGGCCAGCTCAGATACTCGGTGATGACTCCGCCGAGGAACACCCCGGCGGTGCCACCGGCCGGGGCCGCGGCGCCGTACAGGGCCATGGCCCTGCCGAGCTCCCGCGAATCGTGCGAGAAGAGCATCATGAGCAGGGTCATCGAGGCCGGGGCGATGAGCGCGCCGCCGACGCCCTGCACACCACGGCCGAGGATCTCCATCCACGGGCTGCTCGCCGCGGCGGCCACGGCCGACCCGGCGATCAGGATGAGCCAGCCGATGGTGAAGATCCTGCGAGCGCCGAACAGGTCGGACAGGCGTCCGCCGAGCAGCAGCAGGCCGCCGAAGGCGATGACGTAGGCGTTGAAGACCCACTGCAGTGCGTCCGGGGAGAATCCCAGGTCGCGCTGCATGTCGGGCAAGGCGACCCCGATGATCGAGGTGTCCATGATGACCATGAACTGCGCCGCGGCGAGCACGATCAGCGCCCGCCACCTGCGCGGATTGACGGCGTTCATGCCGCACTCCTGTTCTTCGCATCCGCCCCGCGATGGGAGGATGCGGTAGAGGGTTGGGTGTGATGCCGAATCGGACCGGCCCCGCAGGTGGGCGTGCATGCCAGTGCACGCCCACCGCCTTCTTCGGGGCTCGATCCGCCGCTAGGACCGGCTCGCCAGCTGGTAGCCGGCTTGCTCCACCGCGGCGCGGATCTCCTCGTCGGTGAATCCCGAGCCGCTGACGGTGACCGCGCCCGCCGGCAGGTCGACGACCACCCCGGTCACGCCGCCGACCTTGCCGATCTCCCCGGACACCGAGGAGACGCAGTGGCCGCAGGTCATCCCGCTCACCGAATAGACCTTGCCGTCCGCCGCGCCCGCCTCAGCGGCCGCCACAGCCTGAGCCGATTCCGTGCCGCACGCACATGCAGTGCACATGCCAGTCCTCCTTACGCCTTTACCCCCATGGGGTATCTGCCGTCAGTGACGATAACATACCCCCAGGGGGTGTAAACCGCTCCAGGCCGGGGACCCGGATGGTTGTGAGACCGCGGAGCGGGCACATCGTCTCCGCACCGTGCGCGCACGATGCACGCGACGACCACATCGCCGGGCGCAGGGAACAGACACGGGAACCAGGCACAGGGACCGGCGGCGACGGCCGATAGTGTGACGTCGGTGACGACTGGCAACGCGGTTCGCAGGCTCGCCCCCTTGGGCGGGCTGCTGCTGGTTGCCGCCGTCATGTGCGGGCTGCTCACCATGCACGGGATTCAGCCCTCACCTGGACCGGCACCCGTTCCGAGCGTTCTCACCATGGAGCTCGGGCACGCCGCCGGCACCGGCATGCCCATGTCGCTCGACAGCCACCGTCAGGACGGGCACGGCTCCTCCCACGATGGCCACTCGGGCGGTCAGGTCTGCCTCGCCTTCCTGCTGGCCGGAGTGGGCCTCACGCTCGTCGCCGTCGTGACGGTGCTCGGCTGGGCCGTGCCGATGTCGAAGCGGCCCCTCCTCCGGAGGCTGCCGCGCGGGCCCACCGCCCGCCCCCGAGGACCGACCCTCGCCCAACTCTGCGTGATCCGGGTGTAGAAGCCGCACTCGGCGGTCTGCCCGACCGTCGAGCGCCGGCTCCTTTTCACCTCGATGAACACGGAGGGTGTTCGTTCATGAAGCGCATCGTCGTTCCCGCGGCCGTTCTCACGGCGGCCGGCCTGCTGAGCACCGCCTGCGGCTCCACCGATACCGGCGACCACACCGTGCCCGCCATGACCGCCACGTCGGCCATGCCGGCGACACCGGCTCCGGCGACGAGCCCGGTAGCCGACCACAATGACGAGGACGTCATGTTCGCCCAGATGATGATCCCCCATCATCGCCAGGCGGTGGAGATGGCGAAGCTGGCCGAAGACCATGCCGCCGGCAGCCAGGTCAAGGAGCTGGCCAAGAAGATCGAAGCGGCTCAGGATCCCGAGATCCGGACGATGAGCGGCTGGCTCACGAGCTGGGGCGTACAGGTGCCCGGCGGGCGCACCATGCCGATGGACCACGGCATGCCGGGGATGATGTCCGCCAAGGACATGAAGAAGCTGGAAGGTCTCAAGGGCGCCGCCTTCGACAAGGCGTTCCTGACCATGATGATCCAGCACCACGAAGGCGCCGTCGCCATGGCCGAGCAGGAGCAGGCGGCCGGCGTCTATGAGCCGGCCAAGCAGATGGCCGCCTCCATCGTCTCCAGCCAGTCGGCGGAGATCACCAGGATGAAGCAGCTCCTGCGGTAGGTCCGGGGGATGGGCGGCGAGTGCGCCTCGCCGCCCATCCACGCTGGGCCCGGCGCGCTCGTGGCGTACAGAACGCGGTTGGCCGGCATCGCCTCGGGATTGGCGATCGATAGTTGCCTGGTTGCTCACATGTGTAAGCGTGCGGTAATTGGATAACTACTGAAAGTAAGAATCGTAGATCGGCACTCATCCCGGAGGTAGCTCATGGCATCCGCCCCCACCCCCGACCGCACCGTGTCCTCCCGCGCCGGAACCGACGCCTGCCGCCCCGGCCCGGACGCCGAGCAGCACCCCGGCCGGCACGATCACACGCGCGAAGGCGGCTCCTGCCACTCCTCTCACCACGCCTAGGCCGAGGGGGGCGAGGCGAGCATGGGCGCCGGACACGAGCACGGGCACGACCATGGGCACGGGCATGACGGCCACGAGCACAGGCAGGTGAACGGGCAGGGCCACGGCGTGGTGATCCTGGACCCCCAATCGCCGAGGCCGGGGCACCTGGACCCACGCGGGGCGGCGGGTCTGCTGACGCCCGCCGACATCCGCAACCAGGTGTTCACCGTGGTGCGGCTACGGGAGGGCTACGACCTGGCCGAGGTCGACCGGTTCCTCGGGCTGGTGGAAGCGACCCTGATCAGCGTGCTGCGGGACAACGAGGCTCTGCGGGCCCGCATCGCCGGCCTCGCGGACGGCCCCGGCGATGACTCGCGGCACGTGCCGGCCGCCGTCGGCGACAGTCTGGCCCGCATCGTCGAGGCGGCCGGTCAGGCCGCCGACCAGACACTGGCCGCGGCACGCCGGGAAGCAGACGCCCTGGTGGCCCAGGCCCGCATCAGAGCCGAGCAGCTGGAAAGCACCGCGGCCGCCCCGCATGACCAGGCCGTCTCGCGTCAGGCCTTGGAAAGTCAGGTTCACAGCCTGCACACCTTCATCGCCACCTTCGGCAGCGGCCTCAAGGACACGGTCGACGCGCAGTTGGAGCGGCTCCACACGCTGCTCGACGAGCTGTGCGACCCCGGCGGCAGCGCCGCAGACCGGCGGTCGGCGGGCGAGGCCGCTCCCGGCTGAGCCGCGCCACCGACCACCCGACACACCGCACCCCTCCCCCGACCCGGTCATCCGTTGGTTCCCTCTCCCGTTCAGGAGGTAGTCGCGCATGCCGCCATTGGCGCTGGTGTGGGCCGCACGGCCGGTGCTGGACCTCGCACCGCCCCGGCAGGAGGTGATGGGGGCGGTGCTGCTGGTGTGCGCCTCCACCCTGATCGGCGCGTTCCTGGCCCGCCGCAACTCCGCGCGGATGAGTCTTTGGCTGGTCATCGCCTCGGCGATGATGCTGGTCACGGCGCTGGTCGACCTGGCACCGGACGCGTGGGAAGAGGCCCACGAGGCCGGCGTCCCCGCCTGGGTGCTCGCGTTGTCCGCCGGCTTCGGCTTCGCGGTCATCACCTACTTCACCCGCCGCGGCTGCGCGTGCCCGGACGACGAACCACCCCGCGCCGCCCTGCACGCTCCCGGGCTGCACCGCCGGGTCAAACAAGGAATCGACGCAGCGGTGTTCGGCGGCATGGGCGCCGCCGCCGCACTCACCTTGCACCGCGCCGTGGAAGGCGCCGCCCTGGCCCTGACCGCCTCCGTCGTGGTCATCATCGCGCTGGTCGTGCACTCGGCCAGCGAGGGCCTCGCGCTGGCGGCGCTGCTCGACATCGCCAAGCAGCGCCTGCTGCCCTGGCTGGTCGTGGCCTGCCTCAGCCCGGCCGTCGGCGTGGCGATCGCGACCTTCAGCCCCCTGCCCGACCACCTGGTGCCGATCCTGCTGGCCATGGTGATGGGCGTGCTGTGCAGGACCGCCGTCGTCGGGATGAAACTCGCCGCGAGCAGACAGCAAGGCGGACGGCTGTCGCGGCGGCACATCGCCATCGCCGCCACCACGGCCGCCGGAGCCGGGCTCCTGCTGGCCACCGCCCACACTCTCGGTGAAGAGGAAGAGCCGCCGCGCCTGCTCACCGCCCCTCGCGACGCCGCCGGCATGGCCACGCCACCGGCCCCCACCCCACGCGATGGCGGTCATCAGACCGGGCAGGACAAGCGCCTCACCACGCTCCCCGCACCGCCCCGGCGCTCGCCGAGCCCATCGTTCCCGCCCCCGGCGGCGGCAGCCCCGGCCTCCGCTCGCCCGGCCGAGCGGACCCCACCGGCAGACGGCCCGGCGACTCAGGCGGCGGAGCGGCGCGCGGCACCGCCTCCGCTGAGCAGGAACGAACTCAGCCATGCGGTCCGCTCAGGGCGGATCAGCCTGGCCGAGGTCTTCCGGCGCACCGACCCGGTCACCCAGCACACCCCGATCCGGCGGATCCTGCGCGCCCTGCCCGGAGCCACCCCCGCCACCGTGCGCGACCTGATCACCGCCACCGGGGTGGGCGCCAAAGAGCACATCGCCGACCTCAGCGACCGGCAACGCCGCACCCTGCTGACCGCCCTCACCCACCGGCCCGAACTCGTCGCGTCCACCCATACCGCGGACGGCGACTGACGCCACCCGCCTCGTCTCCCGCATCTCCCGCACGAAGGCCCGTCACCGCGGCTCGCGCGGCACAGGGCGGCAGCCTATGGTTCAGGAGTTCCTGAATTCAGGATGCTCTGTACTATCGAGGCGTGGACACCATCGCCTCCGACATCGACATGCTCGCCCGGTTCGGCCGTGCCCTGGCCGACCCGATCCGCTGCCGCATCCTGATCGCGCTTCGTGAGGCTCCGGCCCACCCGGCCGACCTGGCCGACCTGCTTGAGATCTCCCGCACCCGTCTGAGCAACCACCTGGCCTGCCTGCGTGACTGCGGCCTGGTCGTGGCCGTGCCCGTCGGCCGCCGTACCCGCTATGAGCTGGCCGACGAGCGGCTCGGCCACGCGCTGGACGACCTGCGCACCGCGGTGATCGCGGTTGCCGCCGACCGAACGTGCGTGGACGCGGACGAGAAAGGCTGTTGCCGATGACCTCGATCTCGCTCGGCCCGGCCTCGGCCCGCCGCGACATGCTCCGGCGGCGCATCCGGCTGCTGGTGGCCGCGACCATCACCTACAACGTCATCGAGGCCGTCGTCGCCGTCACCGCCGGCACCCTCGCCTCCTCGGCCGCACTGGTCGGATTCGGCCTGGACTCCGTCGTAGAGGTCGCCTCCGCCACCGCGGTGGCCTGGCAGTTCTCCGCGACCGACCACCAGGCGCGGGAGAAGACCGCGCTGAGGATCATCGCGATCTCCTTTTTCGCGCTGGCCGCCTACGTCACCGTCGACGCCGTACGCGCCCTGCTCGGCGCCGGTGAGGCCGAGCACTCCACTCCCGGCCTGATCCTGGCCGCCCTCTCACTGGTGATCATGCCGTTGCTGTCGTACGCCCAGCGCCGCGCCGGCCGCGAGCTCGGCTCCGCCTCGGCGGTCGCCGACTCCAAGCAGACCCTGATGTGCACCTACCTGTCGGCGGTGCTGCTCGCCGGGCTCGCCCTCAACAGTGCCTTCGGCTGGTCCTGGGCCGACCCGATCGCCGCCCTGGTCATCGCCGCCGTGGCGGTCAAGGAAGGCCGCGAAGCCTGGCGCGGCGACGCCTGCTGCGCCGCTCCCGCGCTCACTTCGTCCGCCTCGTCCGACGGGTGCGCCGACCCGTGCTGCTCCCCCACCCAGGACGACCCGTACCATCGGCCATGACAGTCATCCGTTCCCTGCTGCTTTTCGTCCTGGCCGCCCTCGCCGAGATCGGCGGAGCGTGGCTGGTCTGGCAAGGCGTACGAGAGCAGCGTGGCCTGCTGTGGATCGGCGGCGGCGTGATCGCGCTCGGCCTGTACGGACTGGTCGCCACGCTCCAGCCGGACGCGAACTTCGGCCGCATCCTGGCCGCCTACGGTGGTGTCTTCATCGCCGGATCCCTGGCCTGGGGCATGCTGGTCGACGGGTTCCGGCCCGACCGCTGGGACGTCGTCGGTGCGCTCGTCTGCCTGGCCGGCGTCCTGATCATCATGTACGCGCCACGTGGCTGACCGAGCACGGTGAGGGTGGATCAATCCGCTCGCGAACTCGAGACCGCGCTCTTTTGAACGGGGGGAAAGCGACAGGCTTCCGGCCCGCTGCCCCCAGGTGTCCATATCACCTACGGCTATTTCTAGGCCATATATGGCTGGACAGCGTTTCAGCCGTGTTAGGCCGGGAGTCATTCCCGCTGTCAAACATTCCCAGTGGACGCATCCCTCGACGCCACCACTGGGAGCATCATGGGTCCCGCCCTCAGCCGCCGCGCCTTCCTGCTCGCCTCCGGAATGACCACGACGGGCGTCGCGCTGGAGATCGCGCTTTCCTCCACCCCGGCCGCCTCCTCGGCCGTGACGCCCTCGACCACGACGCCCATGACGACGGTCCACACCGTCGCCGGACCGCACGGCACCGGCGGATACCGCAGGCTGTCCGACGGCCCTGGCTGGCGGCGGGTGACACGCACCGAACTGGCCGAGGCCAAGAAGGGCAGGGCCGAACGACGCACAGCGCTGGCCTGCTTCGTCCAGTTCACCGACCTGCACATCACCGACGTGCAGAACCCGCAGCGTTACGAGTTCCTGCGCGCCGGAGACATGGGCTCCTGGCGCCCGCAGGAGGCGTTGACCGCCGTCGGCGCCGTCTCATTGATCGAACAGGTCAACGCCCTGCGGTACGGCCCGGCCACCCGGGCGCCGATCGGCTTCGTCATGACCACCGGTGACAACACCGACAACAACTCCCGGATCGAACTGGAGTGGTTCCTCACCGCCATGACCGGCGGCCGCTTCACCCCCAACACCGGTGACCCCGGCGCGTACGAGGGCGTGCAGAACTCGGGCCTTGGCCTCTACTGGCAGCCCGATTCCGGCATGCGCGACATCGACAAGCGGGTAGGGTTCCCCCGCCTGGACGGCTTCCTGGAGGCGGCCATCCGCGAGGTGAGCAGCCCCGGCCTGGCCATACCGTGGTATTCCACCATCGGCAATCACGACCAGCTCTTCGGCGGCGCCTATTCCGCGGCCGGGGGTTTCTTCGCCGACCTGGCCACCGGCTCGCGCAAGCTGTACGCCCTGCCCGCCTCCGAGGCCGGCGCCGTCTACCGGGCACTGCGCCGGGGAGACCCCACGGGCGCCCACTTCCGTGCCGCGTGGAAGCGCTACAGGGGCAAGGCCCGCACGGTCACCGCCGACGAGCGCCGCGCCCCGCTGAGCCCGCACGCCTACATCGCCGCTCACCTCGACCCGGCGTACACCGGCTCGGGACCCGTCGGCCACGGCTACACGCGGGACAATCTCGACAGCGGCCGGCTGGACTACTCCTTCCGGATCGCCGACGGGGTCGTCGGCATCAGCCTGGACACCACCGACCGCGGCGGCGACTACCGCGGATCGGTCGGCACCCGGCAGCTGGCCTGGCTGGAGCGGACCCTGAAGACCCACGCCGACGACACCGCGTTGATCTTCAGTCATCACCCGAGCTGGGCCATGACCAACCTCGCCCCCAATCCGGCCCGCCCGCACGAGAAGCGCCACGGCGGGCAGGAGTTGCTGGCAGCGCTGAGGAAGCACGGCAACGTGGCCGCGTGGATCAACGGCCACTCCCACCTCAACAAGATCGTCCCTCATGGCGGCTTCTGGGAGATCTCCACCGCCTCCCACGTCGATTACCCGCAGCTGGCAAGAGTCGTCGAACTGGCCGACAATCACGACGGGACGCTGTCCCTGTTCACCACGCTGGTGGAGTCGGCCGCGCCACACCGCACCGACTTCACCGATCTGTCCCAAAATGGCCTGGCCGCGCTCTACCGGGAGCTCTCGTTCAACTCCCCCGGAATGCGGAGCGGGCTGGCGGGCCTGCCCGGTGACCGCAACACCGAGCTTCTGTTGAAGAAGCACTGACGGCGCGTCTGCGGGCACCGGCTGCCCGCGAAGGTGGCAGAGCGGGCATATTGGCCGTGCCGGAAATCGCCGAATCTGCATGGCGAATATCCCCAGAATGGTCGGCCACTGTAACGTTTTTTAGCCGCATAGTAGTTTGCGTTCATGTTGAGCCTATTTGCTGCATGTCGGCCGGCCACTCTGCGACCCGCGGTCGTCTGGGCGGCCGTCGCCGGGGTCATCGCCGCCGGGTCGCCGATCACGCTCGGGTCGCCCCCCGCGTACGCGCGGGATTCGGGCTCCTCCGCCAACGCCGTCATCGTCTGGGACCGTAACGCCCAGACCGCGATTTGGGACATCGCCCGTCAGCAGCCGCAGGTCCAGGCACGCAGCTTCGCGATGGTGCACGGAGCGGTCTACGACGCGGTGAACGCGATCGCCGGCGCTCCCTACCAGCCGTACCTGGCCGCACCGGCCGCCGACGGCACCGAATCGACGGACGCGGCCGTCGCGACCGCGGGCTACCTGGTGTTGCAAGCGCTGTTCCCCGACCAGCAGGCGAGGTTGAAGACCGAGTACGACGAGTCGCTGGGCGCGATACCCGACGGCACGGCGAAACAGCGTGGAATCACCGTGGGCGCTCAGGCGGCCGATGCGATGATCGCAGCGCGGCGGAACGACGGGGCGTTCGGTGACCAGACCTGGCCCGTGGGCACCCGCCCTGGTCAGTGGCGGCCGACGCCGCCCACGTTCGCCTCGGACGGGGCATGGGTCGGTCACCTCAAGCCGTTCCTCATCCCCAGCGCGTCCATCTTCCGTACGTCCGGCCCGCCGGCGCTCACCAGCCGCCAGTACGCCCGGGACTTCAACGAGGTCAAGACGGTCGGCTCGGCGACCAGCACGGTCAGGACGGCCGACCAGACGCAGGCCGCGATCTGGTGGCACGACCGGCATCTGGCCGAATGGGAGATCAAGCGTCAGCTCGCGACGCGGCAGCGCCTGAACACTCTTCAGACGGCGCGGATGTTCGCCATGGTCGACCTGGCCGAGGCCGACGCCACGATCGCCTGCTACAATGAGAAGGCGGCATGGAACTTCTGGCGGCCGGTCACCGCGATCCGGCTGGCCGACACGGACGACAACCCGGCGACGGCCGCCGACCCCGAATGGACACCGTTGCTCGTCACGCCGCCGCACCCCGACTACACGTCCGGGCACACCTGTTTCACGGCGGCGAGCATGTCGGCGTTGCGGCACTTCTTCGGCCGGGACGACATCCCCTTCAGCGGCTACAGCGCCGACTCGGGCACCACCAGGTATTTCCGCGGTTTCTCCCAGGCGCTCGCCGAGGTCGTCGAGGCCCGCATCTGGGGTGGTATCCACACCCGCACCGCGGACGTGCAGGGCGCGAAGATCGGCGCGCAGGTCACCGCCTACATGATCGCGCACTACTTCAAGCCGAGGCCGAGGAGCCGGTAGAGCCGTGCGGCCGCTGTTGCCCGGTGTGCTCAGGAAAGCCGGCCTTCCCGCTGGTCAGGATGCGCAGACGGCCACGGCTGTGATGGCGCTCCGGCCCTCCTGGGTCAGGCGGATTAGCGAGGACCTCTTGTGCGCCGGATTGGGGACGAACTCGACCAGGCCCCGCGCGGCCGCGTCGTTGATCGTGCGCTGGACGAACTGGCGGCTCAACGCCTGGGTCCGTCCCATCTGAGGAACGGTCATCGGGCCGTGCTCGCGGAGCATGGTGAGCACGGCCCGCACCCCTACCGACAGCCCCTCGATCGCCGTGTCCTGCTCCACCTTGCGGAAGGCACGCCGGTACAGCGGCCCCACAAGGTCGAACACCTGGGCGAGCCGGCACCAGCGAGCCGTACTTCACCGATCCCTGGACCACCCGTCAGGCAAGTAGGCTGACCGCCATCGCCCGCGACGGTGCAGGAGATGCTCATGACCACCGACCCGACGATGACCCGGATCGGCCAAGGGGTGGAGTTGCATCACCACCGAGGTCAGCGTGAAGCCGCTCGCGACTTGTTCGCGCAGATCTGGGACGACATCGGCGGCGAGCAAGGCGACCCGCTGCATGTCTGCGTCCTTGCCCACTCGATGGCCGACGTGCAGGACGACGTGCACCAGGAGCTGATCTGGGATCTGCGGGCGCTTGCCGCCGCCGATCTCGTCACCGATGAGCGGGTGGCCCAAGCCGGCGTGCCGCTTTCAGTGGCCGGCTTGTATCCGTCGTTGCACCTGAACCTGAGTGAGTGCTATCGCAAGCTGGGCGATCTCGGCCGCGCCCGTGAGCACCTCCAGCAGGCGCGGGCCACGATCGGCGCGCTCGGCGACGACGAGTACGGGCGGCTCATCAGGGGCGGCCTGGAGCGGCTGGCCGAACAGTTGGGTGAGGCCACCTGACCGCGCCCCGAATGAGCCGGGTCACCGCCTGCCCGGCAGAAGCTGCGCGACCATCTCGGCGAACTCCTCCGGGGAGACGATCCGCACGCCGAGGGATTCGGCCTTCGCCCGCTTAGACCCCGCGTTCTCTCCCGCGACGACCAACGAGGTCTTCGCCGAAACGCTGGACGACGCCCGGCCTCCGGCCTGTTCGACGAGCTCGTTCATCTGGTTGCGGGACAACGCCGCCAGCTGCCCGCTCATCGCGCCCGTGACCACGACCGTCATCCCGGTCAGTGGCAGAGCACCGGGTTCGTCTCCGCCCGGCGCCGCGGTGGTCGTGCCGCCCTCGTCACCGGCCACCGCCGCCACGCCGGGCTCGACCATGTTCACCCCGGCGCGGACGAGCTTGTCGACGAGGTCGCTCAGCTCGGCCAGCTCGGCGACGATCACGGGCGCCTTCTCCGGGCCGATGCCGTCCACCTTCTGGAACTCCTCCGCGTCGGCCGCACGGATGGCCTCCATGCTGCCGAAGTGCCGGGCGATGCGGCGGCTCATCGAGCGTCCCGTCCCCCTGACCCCGAGCGCGCAGAACACCCGGCTCAGCGGTCTGGTCCTGGCCCTGTCGATGGCGGTCAGGAGGTTGCCGGTGGACACCTCCCCCATCCGCTCCAGGCCCAGTAGCTGCTCGCGGGTGAGGAAGAACAGGTCGCCGAAGTCGGCGATCAACCCGGCGTCCAGCATCTGCTGGATGCGGTTGTCGGCCAGTCCTTCCACGTCCAACTGGTCGCGGCCGACCGCGTACCGGATCGAGGCGATCGCGCGGCAGGTGCGGCCTCGCACGCACCTCCACCGCTCCTGCGACGCGTCGATCTCACCGCCGCAGGTCGGGCACACCTCCGGGAACACGATGGGCTGCTCGTCGCCGGTGCGCAGGTGCACCACCGGGGACTCCACCCGCGGGATCACGTCGCCGGCCTTGTAGACGACGACGCTGTCCCCCAGCATCAGACCACGGCGCTTGATGTCGGAGGGGTTGTGCAGCGTCGCGTACGTCACGACGGAGCCGTCCAGCTCCACCGGCTCCAGGACCGCCCGCGGGGCGATGACTCCGGTCCGGCCGGTGTTCCACTCCACCCCGAGCAGCTTCGTGATCTTCTGCACGGCCGGCAGCTTGTACGCGATCGCCCACCGCGGCGCCCGCGAGCCGAACCCGGCCTGCGCCTGGTCCGCCGCGTCATCCGCCTTGATGACGATGCCGTCGATCCCGAACGGCAGCTCCGGCCGCGCGGCCGCGATCTCCTCGACCCGCTGCTGCACCTGCTCCACACTCGTCGCGACGATCCCGGCGACCGCGGTCCCGGCCGTGGTCTGCACACCCTGCCCGGCAACCCAGTCCATCACCCGGCTGTGCGGCCACTCCCGCAGCCGCGTCGCGAGGTCGGAGGTGTCATCGGGCAGCGGCAACGCGCCGTACCCGAAGAACGTCAGCTCGCACACGTACGGCCGGTCCTGCGCCCTCAGCGTGCCCGCGGCGGCGCTGCGCGGGTTCGCGAACGTGGTCCCGTCATGCGCCTGCCGTTTCGCACACGCCTCCTCGAACTGCCGGGCGGTCATCATCACCTCGCCACGCAGCTCCACGGTGACCGGGTCGGCCAGCCGCCCGGGGAGGCCGACGATCGTGCCGATCGCGTGTGAGACGTCCTCGCCCGCGCTCCCGTCGCCGCGGGTGACCAACTGGACGAGGCGGCCGTCACGGTAGCGGGCGGCGATCGCCAGCCCGTCCAGCTTCGGCTCCACCGACCATGCGGTTACCGGGCGGCCGAGCCTGCGTTCCAGCGATGCGGTCCAGCCGGCCAGCTCCTCAGGCCCGAACACGTTGTCCAAGCTGAGCATGGGCACGGTGTGCGGGACATCACCCACGACTCCGGCGACCTTGCCCGTCGGCGAGGCCTCCAGCACGTGGTCGGGGTGGGCCTTCTCGTAGGCGGCGATGCCACGGACGAGCCTGTCGTAGGCGTCATCGTCCAGTGAGGAGGTGCCGTCGCCGTAGTAGGCCGCGGCCGCGTCGGCCGCCAGCTGGACCGCCTCGGCGTAGGCGGTCTCGTCGGCGATCGCGTCGATCGGGGGCGCTTCAGTCATGCGGCCATCGTGCCGGTCGGGTCCGACAAACGCGTCCGCCGTCGTGCTCGACTTCCCGGACTACGGCCGGCGGGCGTCCGGCTCCTGTGCGGCGTACCGCGACGCTAGGGTTCGGTGCCATGGTCACCCCCCTGGAGCCCGACGACCCACGCGTACTGGGTGAGTTCACACTGAACGGACGGCTCGGCGAGGGCGGGCAGGGGGTGGTGTTCCTCGGCCGGTCGCCCCACGGTGAACCGGTCGCGGTCAAGGTGCTCAAGTCGGGGCTCGACTCGTCCGTGAAGGAGCGGCTGGTCCGCGAGCTCGACGCGATGCGCGGAGTCGCGCCCTTCTGCACCGCCCGGGTGCTGACCGCGGTGGTCGATGGGCGCATGCCGTACGTGGTGAGCGAGTTCATCGACGGGCCGTCCCTGCAGCAGCGGGTCGATTCCGGCGGCCCGCTGCGGGGCGGCGAGTTGGAGCGCCTCGCGGTCGGCACGGCCACGGCGCTTGCGGCCGTTCACGGGGCCGGGATCGTGCACCGGGACTTCAAGCCGGCCAACGTGCTGCTGGGGCCGGACGGCCCCCGGGTGGTGGACTTCGGCATCGCCAGGCACAGCGCGAGCGACACGATCACGGCGGGCCCTGTCGGCACCCCGGCCTATCTGGCGCCCGAGCAGATCGCGGGGGACCCGGCCACGCCCGCCTCCGACGTGTTCGCCTGGGGAGCCACGATCGTCTTCGCCGCCACGGGCCGCCCGGCCTTCGGCGCCGCCAGCGTCCCCGCCGTCATGCACCGGATCCTGACCGCCGAGCCCGACGCCTCGGCACTGCCCCGGTCGCTGCGCGGAGTGGTCGAACGATGCCTCGCCAAGGATCCCGCGCGCCGGCCGGCCTCCCGCGACCTGCTGCTGGAACTCGTCGGGTCCGCCCCCGACCCGCTGCAGGCGGGCGCGGCCGCGGCGACCACCAGGCCGGAAGGTGTACGGCAGGGCGGGACGACCGCGGTTCTCCCGGACTTCCCGGCTCCCGGTCCGGCCGGGACGATCCCGTCGGGCCCGGAGACGACCGGGGCGGGCGGCCGTCGGCAGGCTTCCCGCGCCGGGATCGTCGCCGGGGCGGTGGCCGCCGTGGCCGCGGTGTCGGTCACCGCCGCTCTGCTGGGGCCGCGCCTGCTGTCCGACGGCACGACCGCCACCTCGCCGCGCGCCGCCACGACGACGACCGTCTCGCAGACCGCCGGCTCACCGGCGCCGCCCGCCGACGCCACGCCTGGGGAAGCCGCCGCGGACGACGGCGGCGCGAGCCAGGACGACACCGGTGCGACCCAGGACGACGCCGACGCGGGGCAGGACGACAGCGTCACGACGGACGACGCCGCGGGGGACGCCACAGCGACTCCTAAGGCGACTCCCGTGCCGTCGACCACGCCGGGCGGGACGGTTCCGGCCGCGTTCGCCGGCACCTGGGGAGGCCATCTCGTGCCCGACCAGTTCGTGGGAACCAGCGAGACCGACGTCCAGATCGTGCTGGAGCCGGGCAGGCGGACCGGAAGCTGGAAGGACACCAACAGCTCATGCCGGGGAAGCCTGACGCTGACGCGCAGCTCCGGCACCGCACTCGTCTTCCGGCTGGACAAGTGCGCCGCAGGCAGGATCACCCTGATCCGCACCGGCGAAGGGCTCGCCTACCGATGGGACGGCGACGAAGGCGACGTCACCTTCCAGGGCCTCCTGATCAGGGACTGACCACTCCGCACGGAGATCCCGCTTCGGGCGGCTGCGACCGGGGTCCGCGGCGACATGGTGACCATGTTCTGCAGGCGGATGACGGCCCTCCGCGAGAAGGGCCGTGACCATCTGCTGCATGGACCCTCGCGCCTTGCTATATAGTTGGTTTGAGCCAACCAACCAATAAGGTAAGGGTGCGGGATGGAAGGTACGCCGGGGAACGGGGACGACCGGCTGCGGGAGGCCACCGATCGTGTGGCGGCGGCGCTGGCCACGGTGGGCAACTGGATGTTCGCCCCGGCGACGCGGCGACGGATCATGGCGGCCTCCGGGCTGGAGCTGTCGCTGGGGGACTACACGCTGCTCGCGCAGATCTCCCTGCACGCGCCGGTGCGGTTGTCCGTGCTGGCCGAGCAGATGGAGGTGGACAAGTCCACGCTCTCGCCCCCCGCGAAGCGCCTGGAGTCGCGCGGGTTCATCGAGCGGCAGCCTGACCCAGCCGACGCCCGGGCGAAGCTGGTGAGTGTCACGCGGGAGGGCAAGCTCGCCATCCGCCGGCTCTGGAAGGCCCGGACGGCCGCCGTCGCCGCCCTGATGGAGGGCTGGGAACCGTCCGACATCGAGCATCTCGCCGACGGTCTCGCCGCCTTCGCCGAGGCGATCAAGAAAGGCGCATGACTTCACCGCCGGTCCACGGGACCGTGCATCGCCGATTGAACGGAGTGAGCACCATGCGTGCTGTTGTGCTGCGTGAATTCGGGCCACCAGCCCGTTTGACCCTCGAAGAAGTGCCCGAACCTCGGCCGGGGGCGGGGCAGGTCACCGTACGGGTGGCCGCCGTCGGCGTCCAGTTTCTGGAGACCCAGGTGCGCTCGGGAGTGATGCGCGGCGCGCTGGGCGGCAAGGACCTGCCGGTCGTCCTCGGCAAGGAGATCGTTGGAGAGGTCGCGGAGGTCGGCGCCGGATGTGATCCCGCCCTCGTCGGCACTCAGGTCCTTGCCAGCACCTCGGGGACGGGCGGGTACGCCGAAATGGCCGCCGTACCCGCCGACTCGCTCATCCCGATTCCGGCGGGGCTCGGCCTGCACGACGCCGTCGCGCTCTACCGGTACGGGGCCACAGCCCAGGGCCTGATTCGTGCGGCCCGGGTGGCCCCTGGTGATCGTGTGCTGGTTCTGGCCGCCGCCGGCGCCGTCGGCACGGTTTTGGTGCAGTTGCTCACGCGAGCGGGCGCGACGGTCGTCGGCGCGGCGCGTGGTGAACACAAGCTCGACCTCGTCACCAGGCTTGGTGTCGGCCATGTCGTCGACTACTCGCTGCCCGGCTGGACCGATCGGGTCCGTGAGGCGGTGGGCGGTTCGGTGGAGGTGGTGTTCGACCACATCGGCGGGACACTCGGACAGGAGGCGCTCGGGCTGCTCACCCCGGGCTCCGGCCGGCAGGTCGTTTTCGGCTTCTCCAGCGGCGCGCCGCTGGAGGCCGCGCCCATGCAGCTGATGGGCCGGGGCCTGACCGTCAGCGGATTCAGCGCGGGCCTCATCTGGAGTCGGCCCGCCTTCGCCCGCGAGTTGGTGACCGAGGTGCTCGACCTGGCCGCCGCCGGTCGGCTCACGCCGGTGATCGGCCAGCGGTTCCCCCTGGAGAAAGCGGCCGACGCGCACGCCGCCGTCGAGGCGCGCGACACGCTCGGCAAGACCCTGCTCATTCCCTGAGTCCTGTGCGGACCCCCAAAGACGCCCAAGAGCCGTAACCGGCCTGGGTGAAGTACCGATTTGTTTCCGAACAAGGAGCCGGTAAACGTGTCCAATTTCCCCAAGGTCTTCGTGGCCGGTGCCACGGGACTGCTCGGCAGCCAGATCATCAGCGCCCTTCTCGACCGGGGCGCGCCCGTCCGGGCCCTGGTGCGGCCAGGCGTCGGCACGGACAAGAAGACCGCGCTCACAGCGCTGCGGTCGCGCGGCCTGGAGGTGGTCGAAGGCGACATCACCGACCCTGCCGAGGCGCTGGCCGAGGCCGTCGGCGACGCCGCCACCGTCATCTCGGCCGTGCAGGGTGGCCCCGAGGTGATCGTGGACGGCCAAGCCAACCTGGCGCGCGCCGCCGCGAAGGCCGGTGCCCGCCGGTTCGTCCCTTCCGACTTCGCCATCGACGTGACCAAGCTGGAGGACGGCGACAACGTCATGATCGACTGGCGTCGCCGGGCCGCCGCCGAGTACGCCCACGCCGGTGTTGACGTCATCTCCGTGCTCAACGGCGCGTTCTACGAAGTGATGGTCGGTTTCATGGGCCTGGTCGACTGGGATCGGGGCACCCTGTCCCACTGGGGCGACCCCGATCAGCCGCTCGACCTGACCTCGGTGCGCGATACCGCCGCCTACACCGCCGCCGTCGCCCTGGACCCGAAGGCCACCGGCACGCTGCGTTTCGCCGGTGAAGTGCTGTCGATGCGGCAGTTCCACGAGGCCGTCCAGCGCGGCTCGGGCCGCACCCTGGAGCTGCGGCACCTCGGCACCGCCGACGAGCTGCGCGCGGAGATCGAACGCCGAGCCGCCCGAACCCAGAACCCGTTCGACTATGTCGCTCTCCAATACCAGTGGTGCATGGTGACCGGAAAGGCCAAATTCGACGTCCTCGACAACGACAGGTACCCACAGATCACGCCGGCTTCGGTGACCGACTTCGTCCGCGCGACCGCACGCACGGCCTGATTCGCAGCAGTTCCAGGCCGGGCAGGACCCGGTGCGACACATGACAGGAAGCTGGGCCGGAACCGCTCTGTTCCGGCCCAGCGGCTACCGGCCCTGATCTTCTCGGCCGCCGGGCGGGTGGGTTCAGGCGCCGAGAAAGCGGGTGATCGCTTGCCATGTGCCGTCCGGGTTCTCTTCCGGGAGGTAGTGGACGGCGTCGGGGACGAGCCCGACAGTGAGATCTTCGTTCCCCGCGGCTGAGAGTCCCTCTCGGTAGGCGTCGAGAGAGGTCGTGGTCATGCGCATGCCGTGTTCGCCACGCAGGTAGAGCAACGGCGTCGCGCAGGCGTCGAGTGAACGGTTGTGGTCGCTGTCCGCGGCGAACGCGCGGTACATGTCGAAGCCTGACGTGAGGGCGGCCGGGGTGGCGTAGGCCTTGGCGTAGACGCGTTGCTGTTCGGCGGGGATTGGATGGCCGGGATGGGTGAGCGGGTCGAAGAAGTGCCGGAAGTAGGCGTGCTCTCGACCGCTGACGAGGCTCTCGGGGAGATCAGGCGTGGCATGGAACGCGAAGTGCCACAAGCGTAGGTTCGCCAGGATCCGGTTCCATGGGTCGACGCCGGGGATGACCGCGTCCAGGATGACCGCGCGAGAAGCGTCGTCGTAGTGATGGACGTAGTCGTAAGCGATCATGCCGCCGATGTCATGCCCCACGAGCACCGCGTCTGTCACGCCGAGGTTGGCGAGTGCCTGGTGGAGAACGGCGGCGATCCGGTGCTTGGTCCCGTCCGTACGAACGCCGGCGGAGTCTCCGATACCGGGCAGGTCGAAGGCGATCACCCGATGCGTGTCCGCCGCGAGAGGAATGAGCCGGTCCCAGCATCGCCGGGACTGAGGCCAGCCGTGCAGCAGAACGAGCACCGGGGCGCCAAGGTCCCCAGCCTCGGTGTACGTCAACTCCCCGCAAGACACTGCCACCGTTCGGCTCGACGTCATCGCCAACTCCTTCTCCGAGTCCTCTCGCGCATGCACAGCAAGGATGCTAGGAGTAACCAACTATAGGCTCATCCAATCATTTGCTACTGTGGCGTCGTGTCGATGCACCCTGAGTCCCTTCGCCGACAGCCCACGTTCCTCCTCGCGCGCGCGGCCACGATGGCCCGCCGGGCGTGCAGCGAGGCATTGGCAGAGGTCGGCCTTACGCAGGCCGAGCACGGGATTCTTGCCTGCCTCCGTGAATGCGGCCCCCTCATGCAGCGCGATGTCGCGGAACGGCTCGCGCTCGACCCCGGCGACCTGGTCACGTACCTGGACAAGCTCGAAGCCCTCGAGGCGATAAGCCGGACGCCGGACAAGAAGGACAGGAGGCGCCGCGTCATCGAACCGACGGCGCTCGGCAGCGAGCTGCTCACCCGCGCCGACGACGCCCTCGCCACCGCCACCGCGCGCCTCCTGGATCCACTCGACCCTGCGGAGATCACCCATCTCATGGCGACCTTGACGCGGCTGCTCGGCGCACACGACCCGGCCCACTGGTGTCAGGCATGAACGAGGCTCGGTTGGCACATCCTCACGATGACGGCCATCGGAGTTCCGCTCCGGGACGACACGACACCCCCCGTACGGGAGCGCCGGAGCATCGCGGACCTGCGTACCGCAGGAGTGACCGGCATCTACTGAAGTAAGCCGATCGCAGTCTTTGCGACGTCGTCGTCAAAACGAGTACGAGTGATCGTCTCCCGGGCTCCACTGGATGGCGATCAGGTCGGAGCCGTACTCCCGGGCCAGCCGGCGACGCAGCCGCACGTCGACGTCGTCCACCTCTATCACGGCCCGGTTCCGCTCGGCGTCGATGTGGCCGCTCAAGATCCTCGGATCGTCGGGCGGTGACATCACGGCGTCCAACACGGCCTCGAGCTCCGCCCGGCTGTGCCGCACCTGCCGCACGACCGGGATGATCGTGAAGGGAGTCTGCACCTGGTCGGGCCACGCGACACCGGTGAGCGGTGCGGCGGCCAGCGCCCGCCCACGATCGGTGATGTACGGAGCGACCAGCCGGTATGGCCGCTTCAGCAGGTACGGCGGGGCGAGGTCCTTCGGGTGTGCCTCCACGCGTTGCATGGCCGCGTCCAGGGCATGGTTGAACGGCTCGATTCGCGAGTCGTAGGGCTCGTCGAGGAAATCGGTCAAGTCCATGGTGAACACCTCGACGGCCTCGGACGTCGCGCGTTCCACGACCAACCGGCCCGGCACGGGGGACGCGGGGCCCAAGGTGAGGGCGTAGAGGACGAACATCGCGAGGATCACCCTGAGCATATGCACGGCGCCTCAGCCTAGAACGATCTTCGATCGTCTGTCGCGGAATCCACCTGGCCGGCCATGACGCGATCACCGCGGCTGACTGGGAGCAGCGGCGCCGTCGGCTCCCCGGTCCACTCCTCGCGCTCGCCGAGACCGAGCGACCGCTTCCGAAATCTGCTCCGCGAGGCGTACCGGAAATCGGGTGACAGGGAGCTTCACTCAGCGTTCGGCCAACCTTCACATCGGGCGCGCGGTCCGCGTCACGGGGTGTTCCTAGCCTGAGCTGGTCGCAGCCACCCCCCTGTGGAGGACAGCCATGCCGTCCCGCCCGATCACCGCTCTCGCCACCGCCTTGACGCTGTCCGCGGCCTCCCTGGGCCTGTGGGCCGCCGGAGGCGCCGGCGCCCAGGCGGCCACGTTGCCGACGCCGGACCACACGGTGGTCGTGGTCTTCGAGAACCACGCCTACTCCCAGATCATCGGCAGCTCCAGCGCCCCTTACATCAACTCCCTGAAGAGCGGCGGGGCCAACCTGACCGCCTTCTACGCCGAGACCCACCCCAGCCAGCCCAATTACTTCGCCATGTTCTCCGGGTCGACGCAGGGCATCACCGACGACTCCTGCTACACCCCCGGCTTCAGCTCCGCGCCCAACCTGGCGTCGGAGCTGATCGCCGTGGGCAAGAGCTGGGCCAGCTACAACGAGTCGCTGCCCAGCCAGGGCTCGACCACGTGCAGCAGCGGCAAGTACGCCCGCAAGCACAACCCCTGGTTCGGCTTCTCCAACGTGCCGACGTCCACCGCGTACACCTTCGCCCAGTTCCCCACCGACTTCACCAAACTGCCGAAGGTGTCGTTCGTCGTCCCGAACCTGTGCAGCGACATGCACGACTGCTCGGTGTCGACCGGTGACACGTGGTTGAAGAACAACCTCGGCGCGTACGCGACCTGGGCCAAGACCCACAACAGCCTTCTCGTGGTCACCTTCGACGAGGACAACCGGCTGAGCGGCAACCGCATCGCCACCGTGCTGTACGGCCAGCCGGTGCTGGCGGGGTCGTCCTCCGGCACCACCTACAACCACTACAACCTGCTGCGCACCCTCGAGGACATGTACGGCACCGGCCACGCGGGCAACGCGGCGTCGGCGTCGGCCATCTCCGGCGTCTGGAACTGAGCGCGTGTATCTCGCGGACAGTCGCGACGCGCCCGCCGCCGTCCCGCAGCGGGGCCGGCGGTGGGCCGCTGTTCCGGGAACCGTGCTGGCCCTGGGCGCGGTGAGCCTGATCACGGACGTGTCGGCGGAGATGGTCACCGCCGTGCTGCCGCTCTACCTCGTCTCCGGGCTGGGGCTGTCCCCGCTCGGCTTCGGCCTGCTGGACGGCGTCTACAACGGGGTCGGCGCCCTGGTGAGGCTGGCCGGAGGTCACCTCGCCGACGGTGGGGGCGGGCGGCACAAGGCGGTCGCCGTGGCCGGTTACGGCCTGTCGGCGCTGTGCAAGCCGCTGCTGCTGGTCGCCCACACCCTGCCGCTGATCGGCGCGGTGCTGGCCCTCGACCGTACGGGCAAGGGCCTGCGCACCGCCCCCAGGGACGCCCTCATCTCCCTGGCCACCCCGCCCGAGCGCCGCGGGCAGGCGTTCGGCGTGCACCGGGCGATGGACACCGCCGGAGCACTCTGCGGGCCCGTCCTCGCGTTCCTGGTGCTGGGGGTGGCGGCGGAGGGCTACGACGCCGTCTTCACGGTTAGTGCCTGCGTCGCCGCGCTGGGCGTGCTGGTGCTGGTGCTCTTCGTCCCCGGCCGTTCCGGCGGCGTGGGCGCCGCCGGGAGTGCGACACCCTCCGGCCCGCTCCGGGCACCCGCGCTCCTGCGGATGCCCGGCCTGCCACGGCTGGCGGCGTGCGCGGTGCTGCTGGGGCTCACGACGGTGAGCGACTCCTTCGTCTATCTACTGCTGCAGCGCAGGTTCGAGGTGCCCGCGCAGTGGTTCCCCCTGCTCCCGCTCGGGACCGCGGCCGCCTTCCTGCTGCTGGCCGTACCCGCCGGCGCCGTCGCCGACCTGATCGGGCGGCGGCGGCTGTTCCTGCTCGGGCACCTTGCGCTGCTCGTCGCGTACGGGCTGGTGCTGGCCGTTCCCGGCGGGCCGCTGCCGGCGGTGGTGGCGGTGCTCGTGCTGCACGGGGCCTTCTACGCGGCGACCGACGGCGTGCTGGCGGCCGCGGTCGCCGGCGTCGTGCCGGACGCGATGAGGGCAAGAGGCCTGGCCCTGGTGGGCACCGGCCAGGCCCTCGCCCGGTTCGCCTGCTCGATCGGGTTCGGCGCCGCCTGGACGGTCTGGGGCGACGGCCCGGCGCTGGCCCTCGCAACGGCGGGGCTGGCGGTCTCCACTCCCATCGCAATCGCCGCGTTGCGTCCCTCCGCCTGCTCCCCCGCGGGTCCCTCCGCGTGCCCCTCCCGGCATCGGACGAGCTGACCGTGCGACGAGAAAGGAGCCCGGTGACCGTCCCACCTCGCCTGGCGGTCCTGCTGGCCGCGGTGCTGCTCCTCGGGGGCCTGTCCGCCTGGGCGGTGGTGCACGCCGCAGCCCGCGCGGAGAGCCGGGGCCTGCCGCGGGCGGGGGAACCCGCCGCCGGTCCGGGTGCGGTCACACTCGCCACGGGACAGGGCCGCCGGATGCTCTTCCGGACGATGGCGTGGGGTCCGCACCGCGACGAGGTCGTATCCGTACCCGCGGACGACCCGGGAGGCCCGCGCGTCTCGTCCGGCGTGCGGTGCCTGCGCTTCCACGCCTCGTCCGGCACCGGCGCCTGCCTCCAGGCCGAGCACGGCCCGCTGGGCGACACCTATCGAGCCGTGGTGCTCGACGCGCGACTGCGGGAACGGCGGGCGTTCCCCCTCGCCGGCATCCCCACCCGCACGAGGGTCTCCCCGTCCGGCCGCATGGCGGCCTGGACCGTCTTCGTGAGCGGCGACTCGTACGCGGGGACGAACTTCTCCACCCGCACCTCGATCCTGGACACGCGCACCTGGTCTCTGCAGGACAACCTGGAGACCTACCGGGTGCTCAAGGACGGCCGTCCCTATCACGCGGCCGACGTCAACCTGTGGGGAGTGACCTTCGCCGACGACGGCCACTTCTGGGTCACCCTCGCGACCGGGGGCCGAACGTGGCTGGCGCGCGGCGACGTCGCGGCCCGCACCCTGACCACGGTCCGGCAGAACGTGGAGTGCCCGTCGCTCTCCCCCGACGGCACCCGCATCGCGTTCAAGAAGCGGGTGCCCGGCCTGCCCGAGGACGCGCCGTGGCGGCTGTACGTCCTCGACCTTCGGACCATGCGGGAGACCCCGGTCGCCGAGCGGCGCAGCGTCGACGACCAGGCGGTGTGGCTCGACGCCCGCACGCTCGGCTACGCGCTGCCGGGCGACTTCGGCGCCGACATCTGGACGGCGCCGGCGGACGGCTCGGGCGCCCCGCGCCGCCTGCTGTCCGCGGCGCTCGCCCCCGTCGTCGTCGAGTGAACTCCGCCGCCCCGCTCAAAATCGATGTGCGGGAAACGGGCCCGGCTAGAGCGGACTGTCGTGGGCGATGAGGGCGAGTTGGACGCGATTGTCCAGGTTGGTCTTCGCGAGGATGCGAGAGATGTAGCTCTTGACCGTGCCGACGCTCATGTGGAGCTCGGCCGCGATGTCCGCGTTGGACCTGCCCTGGCCGACCGCGGCGGCGACCTCGCGCTCGCGATCGCTGAGCCTGGACAGCAGCCTGCGCGCGTCGTCGCGGCGGCGGTCCTCCGCCTCCGGCGCCAGGTGGGCGATCAGGCGCCGGGTCACGCCGGGTGACAGGATCGGCTCGCCCGCCGCGACCCGGAGGACCGCGTCCACGATGCCCTCCGGCGGGGTGTCCTTGAGCAGGAACCCGCTGGCCCCGGCGCGCAGCGCGCCGAAGACGTGCTCGTCGGCGTCGAACGTGGTCAGCATGATGACGTGGGGAGGGTCGGGCCGCCGCCGCAGCAGCCGGGTGGCGTCGATCCCGTCCAGGCCCGGCATCCGGATGTCCATGAGCACCACATCGGGCGCATGCGCGTCGACCGCGGCTCCGACGTCGGCGCCGTCGCCAACGGCGCCCACCACGACGAGCTCGTCGGCGCCCTTGAGCATCAGCGTCAGACCTGCCCTGACGAGCGGATCGTCGTCCACGACCAGCACGCGTATGGCGCTCACACCGGCCATGGTAGCCAGACCGCCAGGCGGAACTCGCCTTTCTCCACCCCGGCCTGCTCCACCCGGCCGCCCGCCAGCTCGGCCCGCTCCCGCATCCCGGCGAGGCCGGCACCCTCGCCCCGGGGAGCGTGCGCCACGGCATTGCGTACCTCGATGGCGAGCCCCCGGTCCGGCCCGCCGTCGAGGCGGACGGTCACCGGCCTGCCCGGCGCGTGTTTCCTGGCGTTGGTGAGTCCCTCCTGGACGATCCGGTAGGCCGCCCGCGCCGTCGCGCCCGGCAGGTCGGGCAGGCGCATGCCGCCGTCGTGCACCTCGACCTCCATACCCGCCCGCCGTACCTCCTCGACCAGCGTGCGCAGGTCCAGCTCGGCCAGGACGGGCGCCTCACGGAGCACCGAGATGACCTGGCGCAGCTCCTGCAGCGCCTGGTGCGCGCTGGACCGTACCACCGCGGCCGCCTCGACCACCTCCGCGGGGTCGGCCCGCGCGTTGAACTGGAGCGCCCCTGCGTGCAGCGCCAGCAGCGACAGCCGGTGCGCCAGCACGTCGTGCATCTCGCGGGCGATGGCCAGGCGTTCGTCGTGGCGGGCCCGCTCGACGCGCCGCCGCTGCTCCTCCTCTGCCCTGCGGACCCGCTCCGCCAGCGACAGCACCAGTTGACGGCGGGCCCGCGCCAGCATCCCCCATCCGGTCAGCGCCACCCCGGACAGCACCGCGACCAGCGCCCACACCGGGTACGGCGCCAGGCCCGGCGGCCGCAGCCAGAACCGGGCCAGCGTCGCGGCCACCCAGGCCGCACCCATGCCGATCGCGACGACCGAGCGCCGGTACAGGGCGGTCATCAGCGTGGCGATGCCGGCCGCGACCGACGCCGAGGCCGCGGGCACCGCAAGCGCCACGGCCACGAGCGCCATGGTGGCCGGCCACCGGCGCGACAGCCACAGAGCCCCGCACGCCGCCGCGCCGCCGGCCACGTCCGCGACCAGGTACCAGCCGGAAGCCGCGCCGAGGTCGTCTCGCACGACGACCGCCGCCGCGGCCAGCGCGCAGGCGACCCCTCCCGCCCGGATCGCCCGGTCCCGCCGGGTCCTGGCGGGGCCCGGCCGTACGTCTGCCGTCACGGACGCCCAGCGTAGTGACGACGGGCCCGCCGACGGCAGCAACCAAAGTCGGCGCCGGGTTGTCACCCGGGTTGCCACGGGCAGGCCCCGGGGCGGCAGACGTGGGTGGTGTGCGCGGAACACGCTGACGGCATGACGGCGAACAAGACGCGCGGCCGCCGGGCCGCACTGCTCCTCGCGGTGATCACACCGCTCGTGGCCGAGTTCACCCTCGGCAACCCGCCGCTGCGCATGGCCTGGCTCCTGCTGCTGTGGATCCCGATATACGGCGCGGGCGTCGTCCTGGTGCGCGAGCTGGTACGACGGGCAGGGACGGGCTGGACCGGGGTGCTGCTGCTCGGCGCCGCCTACGGCATCGTCGAGGAGGGCTTGGCGCTGCAGGCGCTGAGCAGCCCCACGATCTACGGCGCCGCCGGGTGGGCACCCCGGATCCTGGGGCTGAACAGCGCCTATGCCGAGCTGCAGATCCCCTACCACGCGGTCTTCAGCGCCGCGATCCCGATCCTGCTGACCGACCTGATCGTCCCGTCCCTGCGCGACCGGCCCTACCTGGGCAGGCTCGGCACCTGCGTGGCCGGGACGGTCTTCGTCCTCGGCGCGCTGCTGCTGCGGGTGACGGTGGTGACGTCCATCGACCCCGGGTACGAGGCGCCGGCGGCGATCCTGGCGGGCTGTGCGGTTGCCGTGGTCCTGCTGACGGCGGCGGGGCTGCGGCTGAAGCCTCGCCCGGGCATTCCCCCGCTCAGCCCGCCCGCGCCCGTGGCGGCCGGGGTGTTCGGCGCCGTGGCCGCCTTCGGATACTTGGCGTTGCTGTTCCCCTTCGGCGGCGCGACCCAGCCCGCCTTCACCCACGGGGGATGGGTGATCGTGCCCATGTCGGCCGCCGCCGTTCTGGCGGTCACCGCCGCGTGGCTCCTGCGCCACTGGACGGCCGGCGGACTGTGGACGGACCGGCACAGCCTCGCCCTGGCCTCCGGCGCCCTGATCGCCCACACCGCCTTCGGCCTGATCTCCAACACCGACACGGCGGCCGACCGCCTCGGCCTGGCGGCCGTCGGCCTGGTCATGATGTGCCTGCTGGCCCTACTGGGCCGCAAGGTCACCGGCCTCCCTCGCTCCAAAAGCAACGACGAACAGTTCCTGTGAGCGCCTTTACAAAGTAGATCACGAATACCAGCTGTTCTCTGCGGCGAGGCTCACCGCATGTCGACGTCGATCCCGGATTCGGCGACGAGGATGTCGAGCAGGTCCTGCAGGGTGATCGCCGGCCTCCAGCTCCGTTGGCTGTAGGACGGGCGGTCGTAGCCCGGCACGAGGTGCCGGCGGGCCACCGGCCCACAGGTTGGCGCGGGTCGGCCGACCGCCATGCCAGAGACCCCAGATCTCCCGGGCACCGCTGGGCAGGGATTCGTAGAGCCCTTCGTCGAGGATGACGTCGACGAGGCCGGTGCCCAGCGAGGAGGGGCGTGATCCGATCACGGTGGCCGACACCATCTGGCCCGTGTCTACATCGCGCCCGCTGCGGTCGACGGCGTGGATCATTGCCCGCAGGTAGCGGCGCCGGGCCGATGCACGAGCAACCGATGCTGTAGGACTGGCAGCCGCCCGGGCGGTCCTGGGGATCGTGCACCGGGTCCAGCACAACGCGGGCCAGCCACGCCCGGTCGGTGCCGGCATGTCGTAGTGCCTCAAGCAGCGAGCCGACCGGTTCGCAGCCGATCAGGGTGTAGTGCTCGGGAGCCGCGGGCGGTTCCGGATCGACGAACAACCCGTCGACCTCGGCACACAGCGCCATGGGGACGTCGGAGCCGTCCACGCCACTGCTGCCCTCATCGATCAGCAGCCACCGCAGCGGCACGTTGAGTGAACGGTCCCCCTGCGATGCTGTGATGCTCAGCCGGCCGGTCGCTACAGCCACTCTCCATGTGTCAGGTCCAGCCGCTGGTGGAGCAGGGCCTGCTGGGCAGGGTTGGCGGTCAGGCCCAGCGCCCGCTCGTCGCAGAGCCGCGCCTGACTCGTCTCTCCCAGCGCGCGCAGCAGTTCGGCTCGGGTGGCGTGCAGGAGCGGGTAGCGGGACAGGGCCTCCTCCAGACCGGCCAGCTCCGCCAGCGCGGCCGCGGGTCCCTTGACGTAGCGCAGGGCGATGGCCCGGTGCAGCCGGGTGACCGGCGAGGGGGCCACGGCCAGGAGCATGTCGTACAACACGAGGATCTGCGCCCAGTCGGTCTGCTCGAAGCCGGCGGCCTCGGCGTGACAGGCCACGATCGCGGCCTGCAACTGGTAGGGCCCCGGCCGGCGATGAGCCCTGGCGGTGCGCGTCAGCAACGCGGTCGCCTCGGCGATCGCGGCGCGGTCCCATAGGTCGCGGTCCTGCTCGGCGAGCGGCACCAGACGCCCATGGGAGTCGAACCGGGCCGCGCCGCGCGCCCGGTGCAGCCGGATGAGCGCGAGCAGCCCGGCCACCTCCGGCTCGCCCGGCATGAGGCCGGCCAGGAGCGCGGCCAGCCACTCGGCGTCGTCGGCCAGGTCGCGCGCCTCGGCCCGCTCGCCCGTGCTGGACAGATAGCCCTCGTTGAACAGCAGGTAGACGACCGCGAGCACGGCGTCAAGCCGCTCGGGCAGCTCCTCTGCGGCCGGAATCCGGTAGGGGATGCCCGCTTCGGCGATCTTTCGTTTGGCGCGGGTGAGCCGCTGGGCCACCGTCGTCTCCGGCACGACGAAGGCCGCGGCGATCTGCGCGGTGCTCAGCCCGCACACCACCCGCAGGGTCAGCGCGATCCGGGCCGCCGGCGCCAGCGCCGGATGGCAGCACGTGAAGATCAGCCGTAGCCGGTCGTCGCCCTTTCCCGGCTCGGGCCACCGTAGCTGGGCCAGCTTGGCGCGGTAGTTCGTCTCCCGCCGCAGCACGTCGAGGCCGCGGCGGCGGGCAACGGTGAACAGCCAGGCGTCCGGCCGGTCCGGCACGCCCTCGACCGGCCAGCGGCGCAGCGCGGTCTCCACGGCGTCCTGCACCAGGTCCTCCGCCGCGGAGAAGTCGCCCAGCAGCGACACCAGGCACGCCGCGAGGCGGCCCGCGTGCTCGCGCACGACGCGGGCCAGCGCCTCGCGGCTCCCCCGGCCGTCGTCCGGTCCGCTCACGAGGCCGGGCGGATCTCCACCAGCGGGCAGGCCGGCCAGGACCTGACCATCTTCAGCGCCTCGTCCAGATCGGCCACCTCCACCTCGGCGTAGCCGCTGACGACCTCCTTGCCCTCGACGAACGGCCCGTCGGTGACGACGGGCTCGCCGTCGCCGAGACGTACGGTGGTCGCGGTGTGCGCGGGCGCCAGATGCATGTGATGCGTGATCTTGTCGGAGTTCTCGGCGAACCAGCGGCCCACCGCCTCGTAGGCGGCCTCGCGCTCCAGATCGCTCATCTCCTCCAGTCGCTTGCCGAACTCCTCGGTCTCGACGAACATCAGCACGTACTTCATGGGTGCCCCTCTTCCTTCGCTGCCGATCCGGCAGAGCCCCGATGCTCGGCCTTCGACAGGAAGACGAACGGGCGACCGCCTCATACGACACTCGGCGGCAAGACTTCTACCACGCCGCCCTCACGGGAGGGACTTGCCGGTCATGAGGCGGCCTGCACGTTGGCGATCTCCAGCACCTTGCGGAGCAGCTCGCCGAACTCGGCGGGGTGCGTGCTGAGGCCCGTGTGCCCGCCGGGGAAGTGGACGAACGACGTGCCGAACCGCTCGGCGAGGAATGCGGCGGGGCGGTAGGGCAGTTCACCGCGTGAGTCCGCTCCCCCGGCGAGCACGAGCCGGTCCGACAGAGCCTTCAGACGATCCACGTCCGGCGTATAGGCCATGAAGCTCGGCACGATACGCCCGAGGAAGTAGGGCATGTTCGCCATCGTCCGCGCCACTCGGGCCGCCGCCTGCGGGGGCAGTTCGGTGGCCGCCTTGGCGTCGACGGGATCGGCGCCGGGCCGCCTCATGCCGGCCGCGAACACGGCCGCCGCGGGCATCGGCCCCTCCCGGCGGAGCGTGTCCTGCACGCGGGCGAGCAGCGCGCGATGCTCGGCGACGTCCGGCAGCACCTCCACCAGCGGTGGCTCGTGCGCCACGACGCGTTCGATCCGCCCGGGATGAGTGGTGAGCAGGTGCAGCGCGACGATCGCCCCCGAACTGCAGCCGACCACGCGGGCGGGCACTCCTGGAGACAGCAGTTCCAGCAGCCGGAACGCGTCGTCGGCGTGCTGCTCGACCCGCTGCCGGGCTTCCGGGTCGTCCAGCGGGCTGCGGGACATGCCGCGCGGGTCGTAGGACGCGACCGTGTAGTCGGCGGCCAGGTCGTCGGCGACGCCGTCATAGGAAGCCGCGCCGCCCGTGCCGCCGGGGATCAGCAGCAGGAGCGGGCCCTTCCCGCGCACCTCGTAGTGCAGAGTGGCGCCGTCCACGCGTAGGCGGCCGATGGCCGGGCTGGTCACGTTTGGTCTCCTTCATCGTGCGTGGGCCAGTGCTCCAGGAGGGTGTGCAGGGCATCGAGGCAGCGGACCCAGGTGTCTTCCGCCGGACGCGCGTGTGCGAACCCGCCCGCTGCCTCAAGGCTGGTGAAGCCGTGGAGCGTGCTGCGCATCAGCCGGACCGCGTCGGTCAGGTCGGGTTCCTTCAGTGCGTAGCCGCGCAGCATGCTGTAGGTCAGCTCGATGGCGCGTCGCGGCCCGGCTGCCCGGGCCACCAGCTCGGGATCGATCTGTATCGGGATCTGCGTCGCCGTGTATCGGCCCGGGTGATCGTGGGCGTACTGCCGCCATGCGTTCGCGTACGCGACCAGTGCGTCCTTGCCGGCCCGCCCGGCGGTCGCCTCGGCGATGCGGATGGTCTTCTCGTCCGCCGCCAGCAGCGCGATCCGCCCGCGCAGGTCCTCGAGGCTGCGGACGTGCGCGTAGAGGCTGGCGTCCTTCACCCCGAGTCGTCGTGCCACCGCCGACATGGTCACGTGCTCGAGCCCGACCTCGTCCGCCAGCTCGGCACCGGCGAGCGTCACCCGATCCGCCGTCAACCCGGCCCGCACCATGTGCATGCCGCCCTTCTCCACCTAGAGCCATTTGGATCTGCCTAGTGATACTAGACTATTTCTTGGACCCCAAGGCTTCCTCTAAGCCCTTCAGGAGGCGGACGATCGCGCTGCCGGTGCGCCCAGGGGCGCCGTACGTGTCCAGGCCCACCGGGTCGGCGCACAGCGGGGGCGCCCGGTCCTCGCCTCGGTCTCCTGCCGTCATCATCCGGCCCCTTTCTCCTCGGCGAGTTCTTCCGGCCGGCGCGGCTTCTCACCAGAAGGAACATTCGTGTGACCACGGGAAGGAAATGTGCCTTCTTCCGCGTGCCGGCGAACGGGTGCAGGATCCCGAAGCAGGCAGAAGGAAAAGGACTGAAGAATGACAAGAATCGCCATTGTCATCGGCAGCACACGGCCGGGCAGAATCGGCCGGGATGTGGCGGACTGGGTTCACCGGATCGCCTCGAAGCGCACCGAGGCCGAATATGAGCTCGTCGACCTCGCCGACGAGAACCTGCCGCTCTACGACGAGGCGATCCCCGCCGCCGTCGGCCAGTACGCCCAGGAGCACACCAAGCGGTGGGCCGAGGTCGTCCGCCGGTACGACGGCTACCTTGTGGTGACGCCCGAGTACAACCACGCTCCGCCGGCGGCGCTGAAGAACGCGTTCGACCTGGTGTACGCCGAATGGCACAACAAGGCCATCGGCTTCGTCGGTTACGGCGCCGCGGGAGGCGCGCGCGCCGTCGAGCACCTGAAGCTGGTGGCGGTCGAGCTGAGCATCGCGCCGGTCTCCGCGCAGGTGGGACTGCTGGTCCCGGCGGATTTCCCGGCCTACCCCGAGTTCACGCCGCTGGAGCACCGCGAGTCCGAGCTGACACGCGTGCTGGACCAGTTGGAGTCCTGGACGAAGGCGCTGGCCGCCGTCCGCTGACCCCCGGCGTGAAAGGCGCGGGCACCGGTCCGGTGCCCGCGCCTTTCACATCCTGCCAGGTCCGAAAAATATTCCCGCGGATAAATGACCGCGTCTTCTCGTCGATTTCGTCAGCCATACCGGAACGACAAGACGGAACGGCCGGCGAATTCCCCGGAACGCCCTCCTGTCCCCCCGTTTCCCGTACGCCTCGATGGCGCCGCCGATTCCGCGTACCGCGCTGCCCGGCTCACCCGGCTGAACCGGGCGGGGAGGCTGCGGCTTGTTCACGCGCCGGTCGCGTGCGAGGCTGACGTTCTCAGCGGGGAGGGAAGCGCGATGTCAGAAGGATCTCGACTGCCCGGCGACGTGGAGCCCGACGTGTGCGCGGCGTTCCGCGATGCCCTCGACCGGGTCGGGAGCAAATGGGGAATGGCGATTATCGCGGCCGCGAGCAGCGGGCCCATCCGGTTCGCCGAGCTGCACCGGACGATTCCCGGCATCAGCCGCCGCATGCTGACCCTCACGCTACGCACCCTGGAGCGCGACGGGCTGCTCGTCCGCACCGTGTATCCCACCGTGCCTCCGCAGGTCGAGTACACGGCCACCTCTGTGGCCAGGGAACTGTTCACGTCCACGCGCGCGCTGTCGGAGTGGGCGGAGAACAACCACGAGAAGATCACAGCCTCGCGGGCGGCCTACGACAGGAACGCCGGCACCCGCCGGTAGCAGGCTCACAGCTGTTCGCCGAGCTTGAAGCCGTGCTCGACGTCGCCCAGGCGGGTGTAGGAAAAGCCGTCCGCTCCGACCGTCACGGCGACGGCCCGGACCGCGGCGTCGACGTCCTCTGCCGATGCGATCGGGACACGTCCCACCACCTGGTCGCGGCCGCCGCGACGGCGCTGTCGGCACCCCGCGTCACCGGACAGCGGCGCCCCCGCAGGTGATCGCGCCGTCGACCTCCCACGGGACGTGCCGTCCGCCGAGCACGGACGGATGAGCGGCCGCCGAGGACGCGAGGGGTCGCCGCACGGGTGGCGGAGGACCTGCGTGATCACGACGTGCTTGTCCCCCGTGCGAGCTACCCGCGAGTGTCCACCGTGCGGTGACGATTCCAGGTCGGCGAATCCCTAACGTTCCGGGGGTAGCCGCGGCGCTCCGGCCGCGGGATCTCGCAAAGGAGTCGTCATGCGACTGTTGAAGCAGCTGGTGCCCGTCGCGGCGGTCGCCTTCGTCGGCAACCTGGGCGTGAGCGCGGTACAGGGGAACGCGTTTCTCACCCTGGTCCTCGGTGTCGCGACAGCCGTGCTCGCGGTGCTCGTGTACGCGTGGGTGGTGCGGTGGTCCGAGCGCCGCGCGCCGGTGGAGGTGGCCGGGAAGGGCGCCGCCTCCGCCGTCGGCCGGGGGATGCTGATCGGTGCCGGGGCGTTCACGGCCGTCATCGTGAACATCGCTCTCGTGGGCGGTTACCGGATCGAGGGCCTCGGCTCGGTGACGGGCGCGATCGGGCTGCTCGGCTTCATGGCCGCCGCCGCGGTGACGGAGGAGCTGCTGTTCCGCGGCATCCTGTTCCGGATCGTCGAGAAATGGACCGGCACGTGGATCGCGCTGGGGCTGACCGGCCTGGTGTTCGGCCTGATGCACCTGGGCAACCAGAACGCCAATCTGTGGGGCGCGATCGCCATCGCGATCGAGGCCGGCGGCATGCTCGCCGCCGCCTACGCCGCGACCCGCACCCTGTGGCTGCCGATCGGCCTGCACTTCGCCTGGAACTTCGTCGAGGGCGGCGTCTTCGGCACCGAGGTCTCCGGCAACGGCGCGACGCAGGGGCTGCTGAAGGGCGTGACGTCGGGTCCGGCCGTGCTCACCGGCGGCGAGTTCGGGCCGGAGGCGAGCGCGTACGCGGTCGTGTTCGGCGCGCTGCTGACGATCGCCTTCATGTGGCTGGCCCGCCGCCGCGGCAACCTGGTCCCCCGCCGGCGCAGCGCCCGGGCCGGCGCGACCGCTACGCTCTCCTAGTGATCGATCTCCGCCGGGTCCCGGACCTGTGGAGACGGTGCGACGTCACGGTCCGGGATTTTCCGTTCGCACTGCTGATGGCCGTCATCTCGCTCCTGCCGGCGTTCCACGGCAAGGGGACGCAGGTCGGCGACCTGCCGGCCCGCCCCTTCGACGCGCTGGCGCTCGTGGTGATCGCTCTGGAGGGCCTCCCGCTCGCCGTGCGCCGACGGTGGCCGGCCCTCTGTCTCGCCCTGGTGTCGCTCGGCTTCGCCCTCGACCAGATCCGCACCTACCACGCGTTCGCGGGCACCGCACTGCCCATCGCGCTCATCAGCGCGGGCGCTCATCTGGAACGTCACCGGCGCGTCACCGTGGTCCTCCTCTCCGCGGCGTACGTGCCGCTGGCGGTCGCCCTCGGCCGGCTCGGCTCGACCGAGGGGCCGGAAGGATTCGTGGTCTTCTACTTGCTGCTGGTCCTCGCGTGGGGTATAGGGGCCTGGCTGCGCTCCACCCGGGCCGCCGAGGCCGAACGCCGTCGCCGCGTCGCGGAGGCCACCCGCGCCGCCGAACGCACCCGCATCGCCCGCGAACTCCACGACGTCGTGACCCACCACGTGACGGCGATGGTCGTGCAGGCCGAGGCGGCCCGCTACCTGACCGCCGCACCCGACCGCCTCGATGCGGCCTTGAGCGCGGTCACCGACACCGGCCGGCGGGCCATCGCCGACCTGCGGCACCTGCTCGATCTGCTCAACCCCGACCACTCCGACCACTCCGAGGTCAGGATGCCGTCCGTCGGCGAACTTCGCACGCTCGTGGAGCAGACGCGCCTGGCCGGGCAGCCGGTGGAGTTCGCAGAAGAGGGCAGCCCGGCGGAATCGGCGGGTAGCGCCGAGTTCGTCGCCTATAGGGTCGTGCAGGAGTCCCTGACGAACGCCCTCAAATACGCCCATGGCAGCCAGACCGAGGTCCGCGTGCGCTACGGCGAGAAGGAGATCATCGTGGAGGTCGGCACCGACGGTTCCGGCTCGCCGGCGGGCTCGCCCGGCGGGAGCGGGCGTGGCCTCGCCGGGCTCCGCGAGCGGGTCGAGACCCTGGGCGGCGAGTTCAACGCCGGTCGGCGGGCGGGCGGCGGCTTCATCGTGCGGGCCCGCATCCCCGCGGGGAGCCCATCGTGAACGCGCCGGTCCGGGTCCTGGTCTGCGACGACCAGGCGCTGATCCGCACCGGGTTCGCGACGATCATCGATGCCCAGCCCGACCTCGAAGTGGTGGGCGAGTGCGGGGACGGTCGCGCCGCGGTCGACCTCGCCCGCCGGCTGAACCCGGACATCGTGGTGATGGACGTCCGCATGCCGGTGCTCGACGGCATCGAGGCGACCCGCCTGCTGGCCGGTGCCGGGGTGAAGGATCCCGTCAAGGTGCTCGTGGTGACGACGTTCAACCTGGACGAGTACGTGTACGAGGCGCTGCGCGCGGGGGCGAGCGGGTTCCTGCTCAAGGACGCCCCACCGGCGCAGCTGCTGCACGGCATCCGAACCGTCGCGACGGGTGCCGCGCTGCTGGCCCCCGAGGTGACGCGGCAGCTCGTCGGCAGGTACGCGGCGCGGATCCGTCCCGCCGAGGGCACCCCGGACGACGCCGCGCTGACCCCGCGCGAGCTGGAGGTGCTGCGGCTCATCGCCGACGGCCTGTCCAACAGCGAGATCGCCGCGACGTTGGTGATCAGCCAGGAGACCGTCAAGACGTACGTGTCGCGCATCCTCACCAAGCTCGGCCTGCGTGACCGCGTGCAGGCGGTGGTCTACGCCTACCGCAGGGGCCTGGTGACCTGAAACCGGCAAGTGCGGTGTGTGGGAGGCCGGTCTCTTGACCGCGCCCTGCGGCGAAATCGCGGCCCGGCTCTTTCTCGGCCCCCGCATGGGGGCCACCACCTTTACCGCGCATTCCCCAAGCCATGCCTCGCATTCAACTCGCCGCCGTCCTCGCGACATTGGCCGCGGCGGATATTGCCGATCCCGCACGCCCGCGCGGAGTCAATATCAAATGAATTATGCCGAGCATCGACCATGGGACGTGAAAGCAAAATTTCACACTGTTGTTAACGCTAACAGAGTCGAGCGCGAGGAGATGCCATGGACCTCCATAGCTGCACCGCTACCGCTTGAGGATTTCGACAGCCATCACTATGAACCCGGCGGGGACGTCGCGTCAAGGTTCCACAGGTCCGCCCGGCCGTCTACGTCTGAGGCCACACAACCCGAGAGGTAAGAAAATTTCGATTATGCTTTGAAAAGTTTAGGCCGACTTGCCGGGTGGCGCGTACTCCTGAAACTTTCACTGCGATTCGATAAAGATCAACACGTTTTGAGCTGTGGCATCACGCCGAGATGTTAGCCATAACATTGCCCATCGTCTTCGTTTCATTGACGACGCGAGCCGCTGCTTCTTACCGTCTGAACCCCCTTCATCCACCGACTCGAATGGGGTTGGCAATGCAAGGTTCAACCAGATGGGCGGCACGGGTCGCGGCCCTTTCCGGCGTTCTTCTGCCGGTGGTCGCCGGGGCGATGACCGCACCAGCGCCGGCCATGGCGGCGGTGTCCTGCCGGGTCGACTACACGGTGACCAACCAGTGGCAGGGCGGCTTCGGCGCCGGCGTGACGATCCACAACCTCGGCGACGCGGTCAACGGCTGGCGGCTGACCTGGTCCTTCGGCGCCGGCCAGACCGTGACCCAGGCATGGAACGCCACCGTCACCCAGACCGGCGGCAACGTCACCGCCGCCGACGCGGGATACAACGCCCAGATCCCCACCGGCGGAAACACCTCCTTCGGGTTCAACGGCTCCTGGAACGGCGCCAACCCGAACCCCGCGTCCTTCTCCCTGAACGGCGTCGCCTGCACCGGCACTCCCGGCTCACCGAGCGCGAGTCCCAGTCCGTCGCTCCCACCGTCACCGTCCGTGTCGCCCAGTCCCTCGGCGCCGTCGGGCGGGCCCACGACCCCTCCGGGGTCCTATCCCAACCCCGGCCGCGTGACCGGCGACATCGGGGTCCACGACCCCAGCGTGGTGAAGCGCCCCGACGGGGGTTACCTCCTGGCCCACACCGGCGACAACATCGTCCTCAAGACGTCCGCCGACCGGACGGCCTGGCGTAACGCCGGAGCGGTCTTCCCCGGCGGCGCTCCATGGACCACCTCCTACACCGGTGGCAGCAGGAGCCTGTGGGCGCCGGACATCTCCTACCACAACGGCAGGTACTACCTGTACTACTCGGCCTCGTCCTTCGGGTCGAGCAACTCTGCGATCTTCCTGGCGACCAGCACCAGCGGAGCCTCCGGCTCGTGGACGAACGAGGGAATGATCATCTCGACCAACTCCTCCAGCGGCTACAACGCGATCGACCCCAACCTCGTCATCGACGACCAGGGCAGATGGTGGCTGACCTTCGGCTCGTTCTGGAGCGGCATCAAGCTCATCCAGCTCGACCCGGCCACCGGCAAGCGGCTCGACACCACCGTCCGGAGCATCGCGCAGCGTCCGGGCAGCACGGCGATCGAAGCGCCCTTCATCTTCAGGCACGGCGGCTACTACTACCTGTGGGCCTCCTTCGACAGGTGTTGCCAGGGCGCTTCCAGCACCTACCGGATCATGGTCGGCCGCTCGACAAGCGTGACCGGCCCGTACGTGGACCGCAACGGCGTGGCGATGACATCCGGCGGGGGCACGCAGGTGCTCGCCGGCCACGGCGGCATCCACGGCCCCGGTCACCAGGCGGTCATCAACGACAGCGACGGTGACGTGCTCTTCTATCACTACTACGCCGACAACGGCGCGTCCCTGCTGGGCATCAACAAGATCGGCTACGACTCGGCCGGCTGGCCGTTCGTCTACTGACGATCAGGAGAGCTTCAACGGCTGGCGGCTGACCTGGACATTCGGGACCAGCGAACCGAGGAACTGACCACCGCCGCCACAGCCGCCGCCGTCCCCGGTGCCCGGACGCCGGGGACGGCGGCATCGGCCGGGACCGGATCGGTCCACTTGGCCGTATAACGCGATCTTTTACCCGGCTGGAGTGGATATGGTGCTGCTGTGGATGGGGAAACCTCGGAGGTCTCCGCGCCGCGCCGCCGCGGCATGCGCCATGTCGCGGAGATGGCCGGCGTCTCGCCGTCGACCGTGAGCAACGTTCTGAACAATCCGGAGCTGGTCGCCGAGGAGACCCGCCGGCGCGTCCTGGCGGCGATGGAGCAGGTCGGGTACGTGCCCAACAACGTGGCCAGGCGGCTGCGCGGGGTGCCGAGCCCGCTGGTCGGCGCGGTGGTGCTCGACCTGGCCAACTCGTTCTACACCGAGGTGTGCCGGGGGGTGGAGGACCGGCTGCTGCAGGACGGGTGCATGCTGACGACCTGCAGCACCGACGTGCAGCCGGGCCGCGAGCAGCACTACCTGGGAGAGCTGGAGAAGCAGGGAGTGCGCGGCGTGCTGATCACGCCGGTCGCGACCGGCCTCGATCCTCTGGTCGCCCTGTCCGGGCGCGGCGTCCCGGTGGTGCTGCTCGATCACCGGGGCGACGGGCGGTTGTGCTCGGTATCCGTCGACAACGTCTCGGGCGGTGAGCAGGCCGCCGCCCACCTGATCTCCCTGGGGCACCGGCGGGTCGTCATGCTCACCGGCTCGGTGGAGGTGCAGCAGACCACCGACCGGTACACGGGGGTGCGCAAGGCGTTCCGGGAGGCGGGTCTGGATCCCGACCGTGCGGTGCTGGAGGTGCGGGTGCCTCCCCCTGACGTGGCCGCGACCGCCGAGGCCGCGCTGGAGCACATCCTGCGACTGCCCGACCGGCCGACCGCGATCGTCTGCGTCAACGACCTCGCGGCGCTGGGGGTGATCAGCGGCCTGCGGGACCGGGGAATCGCCGTACCGCAGCAGATGTCGGTGGTCGGTTACGACGACGTGGTCTTCGCCCCGCAACTCGCTCCGCCGCTCACCACCGTGTGGCAGCCCAAGCGGGAGCTGGGGCGGACCGCCGCCGCGATGCTGATGGACGAGTCCCGCCCCGGCCACCGGCACCAGAGCCTCGTCTACCGGCCGCGGCTGATCGTCCGCGCCTCCACGGCAGCGCCCTGCCGATAACCCCCTGCCGGCGACCCCCTCGGATTCCGAAAGTTTCAAAGCGGGGGACCTGCTCCGCTGCGGCCCTTCCCCGGGCTGACCTGAAACGAAACAAGTCCCCCTTCGCCGTCACTTCGGCGGGACGCCGAAGCATGTTTGACGCCTTCACGTCCGCGTTCCTAGCGTCTCGTGACATTCACCACCGACCGCAACCCCCCACCAGATTGGACGATTCATGAAACGTCTAATCCGGCCGTCGGTCCGCTTCGCGGCGGCCGCCGGCACCGTCTGTGTGGCGATCGCAGGGGCGATCGTCACACAGACACCCGCCTCCGCCGCCGTCGCCTGCCGCGTGAGCTACGAGATCACCAACCAGTGGCAGGGCGGCTTCGGCGCCAACGTGACGATCGAGAACCTGGGTGACGCCGTCAACGGCTGGCGGCTGACCTGGGCCTTCGGCGCCGGCCAGCAGATCACCCAGCTCTGGGGCGGCACCGTCAGCCAGAGCGGCGCGAACGTCACCGTCACCGACGCCGGCTACAACGCCGCCATCGGCTCCGGAGGCAGCACCGCCTTCGGGTTCAACGGCTCCTGGAACGGCTCCAACCCGATCCCCACGTCCTTCTCCCTCAACGGGACGGTGTGCGACGGCACCCACTCCTCGCCCTCGCCCAGCGCGTCGGCGAGTCCCAGCGCGTCGCCCAGCGCGTCGGCGAGCCCCAGCGCGAGTCCGACGAGCGTCCCCGCCGGGGCGAAACAGATGGAGAACCTGGACCGCGGTCTGATCAGCGTGCGCTCCGGCAGCGGCAACCTGGTGTCCTGGCGGCTGCTGGGCACCGAGTCCCGCGACACCTCCTTCAACCTCTACCGCGGTGGCACCCGCGTCGCAACCATCATCAACTCCACCAACTACCTGGACTCCGGCGCCCCGGCCGACGCCTCCTACACCGTGCGCCCGGTCAACGGCGGCACCGAGGGACCGGCCTCGGAAACCTCGCTGCGCTTCGCCAACGGCTACCTGGACGTGCCGATCAGCCCGCCGGACGGCTCCTACAGCGCCAACGACGCATCCGTCGGCGACCTGGACGGCGACGGCCGACTCGACCTGGTGCTCAAATGGGACCCCTCCAACGCCAAGGACAACTCCCAATCCGGGGTCACCGACCCCGTCTACATCGACGGCATCAAACTGGACGGCACCCGGCTGTGGCGCATCAACCTGGGCCGCAACATCCGCGCGGGCGCCCACTACACCCAGTTCCAGGTGTACGACTACGACGGCGACGGAAGGGCCGAGGTGGCGATGAAGACCGCCGACGGCACGGTCGACGGCACCGGCAGGACCATCGGCAACGCCTCCGCGGACTACCGCAACTCCGACGGCTACATCCTGTCCGGCCCCGAATACCTCACCATTTTCAACGGCCGTACCGGCGCGGCCATGTCCACGGTCAACTACGACCCGCCGCGCGGGACGGTCTCCTCCTGGGGCGACAGCTACGGCAACCGCGTCGACCGGTTCCTCGCCGCCACCGCCTACCTCGACGGCCAGCGACCCAGCCTGATCATGTCCCGCGGCTACTACACCCGTACGGTCATCGCCGCCTGGGACTTCCGCAACGGCTCCCTGGTCGAGCGGTGGAAGTTCGACTCCAACTCCGCCGGCAGCCAGTACGCCGGCCAGGGCAACCACAACCTCGCCGTGGCCGACGTGGACGCCGACGGCAAGGACGAGATCGTCTTCGGCGCGATGGCGATCAACGACAACGGCTCCGCGCTGTGGAACACCCGCAACGGCCACGGCGACGCCATGCACGTCGGCGACCTCGATCCCTCCCGTCCCGGGCTGGAGGAGTTCAAGGTCGACGAGGACAGCAGCAAGCCCGGCTCCTGGTTCGCCGACGCCCGCACCGGTCAGGTGCTGTGGTCCACCGCCTCCGGCGGCGACAACGGCCGCGGCGTGTCGGCCGACATCTGGGCAGGCAGCCCCGGCGCCGAGTCCTGGTCGGCCAGGGACGGCTCGCTGCGCAGCCCCAGCGGCGCCACCCTGGGCCGAAAGCCCGGCTCGATGAACTTCCTCGCCTGGTGGGACGCCGACCCGGTCCGCGAACTGCTCGACGGCACCCACATCGACAAGTACGGCACCGGCTCCGACACCCGCCTGCTGACCGGCTCGAACGTGCACTCCAACAACGGCACCAAGTCCACCCCCTCACTGTCGGGCGACATCCTCGGCGACTGGCGCGAGGAGGTCGTCTGGCCCACCACCGACAACCGGGCCCTGCGGATCTACTCCACGCCCGACGTCACCACCGTCAAGATCCACACCCTGTTGCACGACCCGCAGTATCGGGTCGCCCTGGCCTGGCAGAACACCGCCTACAACCAGCCGCTGCACCCGAGCTTCTTCATCGGCGACGGTATGTCCACCCCGCCCCAGCCCAAGGTCTACCTGCGCTGACCGCTGTCATCGGTCCCCGGCCTCGCCACGATGCCGGGGACCGGCTCATCCGTCGGACGCGGCACGTGGTCACCGGGGCGACACGTGCTCACCGAGGCAGCCCCAGGGACCGCGCGACCAGGTTGCGCTGGATGTCGCGGCCGGGCCGAAGAGGCGCACGGCGCCTTCGACCATGCGCCACCGCCTGTCGAGGTGGCCCGGACACCGGCGGCGACCAGCACCCGCGAGGCCTGCAGCCGGCGGTGCGCAGCTGCCGGGCCGGCTTCCCCGTACGCGTGGGCGAGCGCAGGGTGTCGGAGCGGGACCAGATCCTGGCCGCACGCGCCATCGTCGAGGACGACGGCATAACCGGATGCGTGGGTGAGAGCGCCTGTGGCACGGTGTGGGCGTGTCCGAGCAAATCGTGCTGCCACGCAGCGTGGACGAGGCGGTCGCCGCGGAGCAGGCCGGCCGCGCTCTTCGCTACCTGTACTTCTGGGGCCACCGGCCCGCCCGGGACGGCGGCGTCGGTCCCGGCTGCCTGTCGCAGTGGTGGCCGGTCACCTTCACGGAGGACGGCCACACCTTCGCCTCCGCCGAGCACTACATGATGGCGCACAAGGCCTGGCTGTTCGGCGACACCCGGGCCGCCGAGCAGATCCTCGCCGCCGGTCACCCCGGCGAGGCCAAGAAGCTCGGCCGGGCCGTACGCGGCTTCGACGAGCAGCTCTGGAACGCCCACCGGTTCGGCATTGTGGTCCGCGGCAGCATCGCCAAGTTCGGCCAGAACCCCGAGCTGCGCCACTACCTGCTCGCGACCGCCGGCCGGGTCCTGGTCGAGGCCAGCCCCCTCGACCGGATCTGGGGCATCGGCCTGACCGCCGACGACGAACGCGCCGCCTCCCCCGCGACCTGGCAGGGCCTCAACCTGCTCGGCTTCGCCCTGATGGAGGCCCGCGACGCCCTGCGGACCGAGTCGTCGTAACGATCACCAGCTGGAGCCGTCAACCACGTGCCGCAGGGGCCGCTCGTCCGGCAGGAACACCGTGAACCACTGAGCGTTTCCGCCCGTCTCAGGGGCATGAGAGGCATCTGGCTCCTCGCCGTACTGGTGACGCTCGCCGCCTGCGGGACGGGCCCGGCCACGACCGCGTCTCCGACGCTGTACCAGGCCGACCTGACCGTCCTGTCCAACCCGCAGCACGGGCCCCAGCTCTGTGCGTTCGTCGCTCAGTCCCTGCCGCCTCAGTGCGGCGGCCCCGACATCATCGGGTGGGACTGGAACGCGGTGAAGCACTCCACCCGGAACGGTGTGCGCTGGGGCGAGTACCACGTGGTCGGCACCTGGGACGGGAAGAGTCTGACGCTCACCGAGCCCCCGCGCCCTGCCCGGCCCGGCGACGCGCCAGACGACCGATCCCGCTTCACCACACCGTGCCCGAAGCCCGTGCGCGGCTGGCGCCCGGTCGACCCCGCGAAGGCCACCGAGAGGTCGATGGAGGCGGCGCTCGTCAGGGCCCGCAAGCTCCCCGGGTACGCGGGCAGCTGGCTGGACCAGAGCTACCTGGACGAGATCGACGGCTACGATCCCCAAGACCGCCGATACGTCGAGCGGTACGCCAACGATCCCAGGCGACTCGTGCTGAACCTGATGTTCACCGGCGACCCGGCCGCCCGCGAGCCCCTGATCCGCGAGGTGTGGGGTGGCGCGCTGTGTCTGAGCCGCGCTGAGCGCGCGGAGGCGGAGCTTCGGGCACTCCAGGACCGGGCGATGAAGGAGATCAAGGGCGCTCAATCGGCCTCGGTGGACGAGCGGGCGGGCCATGTCGAAATCGGGGTCTGGGCCGCCACACCGGAGTTACAGCGTGAGATCGACGAGAAGTACGGGAAGGGCCTGGTGGTCCTCGCAGGCGTACTCACGCCTGTGGGCTCGTGACAGACCCTCGGCTCAGTTCAGCGGAAGGAACGGCGGTAGGCGGCCGGGGTGGTGCGCAGAGCGGTGTGGAAGCGGCGGCGGAGGTTGACCGCCGAGGAGAGGCCGACGCGGGTGGCGATGGTCTCGACGGGCAGGTCGGTCTCCTCCAGCAGGGCGCGGGTGGCGGCCAGGCGGCGTTCCAGCAGCCAGCGGGCGGGTGGGACGCCGAGTTGCTCGGCGAACTGGCGGGTGAGGGTGCGCGGGGAGACGCCCGAGTAGGCGGCCATGTCCTTGACGGTCACCTGCTCGGACAGGCGCGAGAGGAGCCATTCGAGCAGGGGGGCCAGGGAGTCCGGCATCGGGCCGGCGGTGGGAAGCGGAGGGTACTGGCGCTGGCAGCCCTCGCGGTGCGGACCGGCGGCGAGCTGACGGCCGATGCGCATGGCGTGGGCCGCGCCGTACTCCTGAAGGACCTGGTGAAGGCAGAGGTCGAGGGTGGCGGCCGAGGCTCCGGCGGTGGCGACGTCGCCGTGATCGACGTAGATGACCGTGTCGTCGGGGATGACGCGCGGGTGGCGGGCGGCGAGTTCGCCGGACAGTTCCCAGTGGACGGAGGCGCGGCGGCCGTCCAGGAGGCCCAGGGCGGCGGGGATGAAGATTCCGGCGCAGACGGCGACGATGCGGGCGCCCCGGGCATGGGCGTGGGCCACCGCGTGGAGTACGGCGGGTGAGGGGGTGAGGGTCCAGCTCGCGATGACCACGGTGTCGGCGTCGTCGAGGGCTTCGAGACCACTGTCCACCTGGATGGGGACGCCGAGTGTGGTGGGGAGGGAGCCGGGGTGTTCGGCGCACAGGCTGAAGCTGTAGTGCTGGGGGATGTCGGGGCCGTGGTAGCCGAAGACCGCCGAGGCGGAGGTGACCGGGTAGAGCTCCTGGTTCGGGGCCACCAAGGCGACCACGCGATGCGGGTTGAGGGGCGTCGGAGGCGTTTCCGGGCAATCCAGGGGCATGGCGCAAATGTACCTAATGATGTCATTCGGGACACCGGTGCTCTGATCTGCAAAATTCCAGAATTGGGGCTCATGTGGACGAGGAACTTCACCCTCTACTTCGGGGCCCGCACGATCTCGCTGTCCGGTGACGCCATGATGCCCGTCGCCTCGGCGCTGGCGATCGGTAAAGTCTATGGAATCGCGGGCGTCGGCTACGTGCTCGCGCTCTGGACCGCGTCGGCCGTGCTGGTCATGGTGTTCGGCGGGGTCGTCGCCGACCGGATCGGCGCCCGGCGCTTGATGATCGGCGCGGACGTGGTCAGGGTCGTCACCCAGGGGGTCGTGGCCGTCGCCTTCCTGGGTGGTGCTCCGCCGTACGCCCTGCTGCTGGTGATGGCCTTCCTGTCGGGCACGGCCGCCGGGATGTTCGAACCGGGCGTCAACGGCATGGTCCCCCTGGTCGCCGCAGATCCGCAGCGGGCCAACGCGACGCTGAAGATCGCCGAGGCGCTCACCCAGCTGGCGGGTCCCGCACTGGCCGGAGTCCTCATCGTCGTCGCCGGGCCGGTCTTCGTCTACACGGTGGACGCCGCGACGTTCCTGGTCAGTGGGGTGTGCCTGCTGCTGGTCCGGGTCACCGTACCCAGGCCGGAGCCCTCCGACGTGCTGAGCGACCTGCGCAGGGGCTGGGAGGAGTTCACGGCCAGGAGCTGGATGTGGTCGGTCATCCTCGTCTGGGTGTTCTGGGGCGTTCTGGTGGTCGGGCCGTACGTGCCGCTGTCGTCGCAGGTCATCGGGACCGACTACGGCTGGGTGATGGCGGCGCTCGGCCTCGGCACCGTGCTGGGCGGCCTGGTGGCGATCAGGCTCAGGCCGCGCAGGCCGCTGGCGGCCGGGGCGGTGGCGCTGAGCGGGTACGTGGCGGTGCCGCTGACGGTCGCGCTCGGACTGCCGCTGCCGCAGCTGATGGCCGGGCACCTGCTCGGAGGATGCGCGCTGGCGTTCTGGTCGGTGATGTGGTCGACCAGCGTGCAGACGCAGATCGCGCCGGACGTGGTGAACCGGGTCAACGCCTACCAGGTGGCCGGGTCGGTCGCGGGCATGGCGGTCGGGCAGGCGCTGGCCGGTCCGGTCACCGTGCTGGTCGAACCGCGCGCCTTCATGCTGGGATCGGCCCTGGTGACGGCCGGCGTGGTGGCGGCGCTGCTGTCGATCAGGCCGGTCAGGCGGCTGGGCCGGGAACCGCAGAAGGCCGGAGGCCGGTCGTCTCGGTCTCGGCCGGCCACGCTCTCTCAGCCGGTGTGAAGGTCGCCCGTTCCGCGAACTCCGGTCGCCCGGCCGGAGCGCCGATCATGATCTCGGCGAGGCGCCCGTCGCGGCGGTGTCGTGCCGGTGCTGCGGGCCGAGCACGCGCAGCATGTCCAGCGCGTCGGTGCCGCCGGGCGGCGGGGTGAAGACCCGCAGTCGCTGGTCCGCCGCGGGCGTCGCCAGCACCTCGCAGTCGAACTCGATCCTGCCGAGCTCGGGATGCACGAGCCGGTACGGGTGTGACCTGCGCACCGCGACCTCGTGCCGGTCCCACAGCGCCGCGAACTCGGGGCTGGCCCCGCGGAGCCGCGTGACGAGTGTGCGGGATGCCGCGTCGTCCCCCCGGCGGGCCACCGCGGCACGCAGGTCGGCGACCAACTGCCGGGCGTGCTCCTCGTGCTCCTCGGCCGCGAAGCGGCCGCGGACGTCCGGCTCGGTGAACCAGCGCAGCACGATGTTGCGGTCCTCCCGGGCCACCGTGCACACGCACCCGAACAGCGCCTGCGCCATGTCGTTCTGCGCCAGCAGGTCGCCCAGATCGCTCAGGACCTGGACCGGGACGCTGTCCAGCCGGTCGAGGAGGTACAGCATGCTCGGCCGCAGGTACTCCCCGGCCCGCGCCCCCTCCGGCGGGCGGTGCCCGGCGAGCAGGTACAGGTGGTCCCGCTCGTCCATGGTCAGCCGCAGCGCGCGCGTCAGCGCGGCCAGCACCTGAACCGAGGGCTGCGGGCTCCTGGCCTGCTCCAGCCGCATGTAATAGTCGGCCGACATCCCGGCGAGCGCCGCGACCTCCTCGCGGCGCAGTCCCGGCGTACGCCGCCTCGGCCCCTCGACCAGGCCGACGTCCCGTGGAGTCAGCCGTTCTCGTGACCGGCGCAGGAAATCGGCGAGGTCGTCGCGGTGCATCCCCATATCGGCAGTGATATCACCGTTCGTCAACCACATCCTGGGACCGTCGATCCTAGGGACACCGCTCCGTTCCTGAGCCGTCGACGGCGGAGGCATAGTCGCCGTGTGGCCGTCCAAGGCCGATCCGAACGAGGAAGAGCGGTGATCACGCATGAAGGCCGTGCGGTTCCACGAGTACGGCGGGATCGATGTGCTGCGGGTGGAGGAGGTGGAGCGCCCGGTGCCCGGCCCCGGGCAGGTGCTGGTCGAGATCCGCGCGGCCGGAATCCAGCCCGGCGAGGTGATGATCCGGGAGGGCGCACGGCACGACCGCTGGCCGGCGACGTTCCCCTCCGGGCAGGGCAGCGATCTGGCCGGCGTCGTGGTGGAGGCCGGTCCGCAGGTGCGTGGCGTCGCGGTGGGCGACGAGGTCCTCGGCTTCACCCACAACAGGGCGAGCCACGCGGAGTATGTCGTGGTGGACGACGTGCAGCTGACCCCGCGTCCGGAGGGGCTGTCCTGGGACGTGGCCGGGTCGTTGTACGTGGCCGGCACGACCGCTTACGCCACCGTGTTCGCGGTCGACCCCGGACCGGCCGACACGGTCGTCGTGTCCGGTGCGGCGGGCGGCGTCGGGTCCCTTGCCGTACAGCTCGCACGGCGGCGCGGGGCCACGGTCATCGGGCTGGCGAGCGAGCCGAACCACGCCTGGTTGAAGGATCGCGGTGTCGTCCCGGTCGAGTACGGGGAGGGGGTGGCCGAGCGGATCCGGCAGGCCTCCGGCGGGAACGTCGACGCCTTCATCGACACCTTCGGCGACGGCTACGTGGACCTGGCGGTGGAGCTGGGCGTACGGCCCGAGCGGATCAACACGATCCGCGACTGGCAGACCGCGGCCAAGGTCGGCGCCCGGACCTACGGGGAAGGCACGGCGGCGTGCGCGGTCGTGCTCGGCGAGCTGGCCCGGCTCGCCGCGCGCGGGGAACTCGAGGTGCCGATCGCCCGCGTCTACCCACTGGAGCGGGTGCGGGACGCGTTCCGCGAGCTGGAACGCGGGCACACGCACGGCAAGATCGTGCTCCGTCCCTGACCGGGGAGGGCAGGGCGCGGTGAACTCCGTGTACCCGACTTCCTCGATGTCGCTCCAAACGTCGGCAAAGGTTGCGACCGGAGTCTCCCGCACTGGTGCGACGCCTCGTCCAGGCCGGGAGTGGACGAAGAGAGGCGAGGTGATCCTGTCAGCTCCTGTCTCACTCCGATTGACCCGCCTGCGCCTGTCCGCGTTCCCGCGACCCGGTGATGGAGCAGCATGTCCGCGAAACCAGGGGGTTTGGTGCGTGCGGCGGTCGACTGGGCCGTGCGGTGGGTGACCGCTGCCGTGGGAGGCCCGGCGCGCTTCCAGATCATCGCCGTCCTCGCCTGCGTGCTGGCGCTCGACGCGGCGGACAAGGGAACCGTGGGAGCGGTGGCGGTGGAACTCAAGGAGAGTCTGGGCATCACCAATACCGAACTCGGTTCCCTGACCGCGGTGTCGTCGGCCTCGGCCGCCTTGGCCGTCATCCCCGTGGGTATGCTGACCGATCGGGTACGACGGGTCAGGCTCCTGGCCGCCAGCGTCGTGCTGTGGGTGCTGGCGATGCTGGCCGGCGGCCTGGCGGATTCGTACCAGTGGCTCCTGCTGTCGCGGCTGGCGCTCGGCGCCGTATCGGCCACGGCCGGGCCCACGAGCCGGCCATGTACCTGGTCACGCGGTCCGGTACGTGTTCGCCGACGCCGGCTTCGCCGGGATGCTGGTGGACTGGACTCAACGGGTCCTGCGTACCGTGCTGCACATCGTCCGCAAAGCGCCGGGACAGATCGGGTTCGCGGTGATCGAACGGCGCTGGGTCGTCGAACGGTCGCTGGCCTGGCTGACCAACCATCGCCGCCTGGCGCGCGACTACGAACGCCATCCCTCCACCGCCAGGGCCGTTGCGTTCTCAGGTCATGAGATGGCAGGGCGGCGTGGCGAGGTCCCAGGCGCTGATTTCGCCTTATGAACGACAAGCGCGACCCCTGGTGATCGTGGGTGTCTTTACATGTAGGGCGTCTCGCGCTCACGGGTGAGGAACCGTTCCACCGAGGCCGCGAACGCCTGTGGGTCGTCCACCCAGGGGAAATGCCCCACCGCGGGCTGCACCAACAGCTCGACGTCACCGAGCAGCGAGGCCAGCTCGCGCATGGCGGCGCTGGTTGGCCAGATGTCGTACTCGCCCACCACGAGCAGTATCGGGGCCCGCAGTTCGGCCAGCCGCCCGGTGAGGTCGGGGTCAGGCTCGAAGCCGTTGTAGAACCCTTCGGTCGCCGGTCGCGCGAACTGCGCCGGCTCAGCCGACGCCTGCGCCTGGGCGGCGGCATTCCACCGCCTGTATAGCAGCGGCGCCGACAGCCACCGATACCGCTCCAATTCCTGCGGCGTGCGCGCCTCGGCTCGCAGCGCCGCCACTGCCTCGGCGTACCACGGCTCGTATGAGCGCCTCGCTAGCACCTCCTCGACGCCGAGATCCGATCTGAGGCCGACCACCCGCAGTGACGGTGCGATCAGCACCAGGCGCTCCAGCCGTTGCGGGTACCGGTCGGCGTACAGCAGGCACACTCCGCCGCTCGCCGAGTGCCCGAACAGGTCTATGCGCTCCAGCCCGAGGTGCACGCGGAGCGCCTCGACGTCCTCCACCAACCGGTCGACGCGATAAGTGGCCGGATCGGCTGGCGCATCGGAGGCGCCCGTGCCCCGATTATCCAGCAGGATCAGCGTGCGGTACGAGCTGAGGCCGCCCAGCTCCCCCAGGTACTCTGCGGCCTGTCCGGGACCGCCGGGGATGCACACCAGCGGGGGGCCGGAGCCGACCATCCGATAGCTGAGCTCGGTTCCGTCCCAAGAGTAAAAGCGGCGCATACCGACTGATACTGCCGGACTGAAGAGCCCAGGGCTGAAGCGTTCTCAGTTTGTGAGGCCGAGTAGCTGAAGTGCATCCGTGGGGTGGCTGCGGTAGTGGTCGGTGGCGGCGGCGATGTTGGTCCAGCCGACCAGGCGGGCCAGGCCGATGGCGAGATTGCGGAGGCTTGCCATGATCCGGGGTGCGGCACCGGTCCTCATCTTGCAGGCGTCTTCGCGGTAGGTGACGTCGCGAATGTGGTGCAGGGCTTCGATGCTCCAGTGGCCGCGGATCAGTCCGGCGAGGTGGGCATGGGTGATCTGGCCGGGGTGCAGGCTGGTGATGGTGACGATGGTGGTCTTCCCGGTGGCGTTGTTGGTGCGGCGTCGTTTGACCTGGATGGCCTGGGCGGCGTGAGGGAAGGGCAGGCCCGGGCGGACGGTGCAGATCTTCATGCGGCGGATCTCACGGCGTCCGTGCCCGGTCTCGTCGGTGCGGTCGTTGAGGATGGCCTCGCGCCACGGCAGAGCCTTGAGCTGGCGCAGCAGCGTGGGCTGGTTGCCCTTGACGATGAACACGAAGTGCCCTCCGGCCGCGATGATCTGGCGGGCGTGCTCGTGTTGGGTGTGCAGGGCGTCGGCGGTGATGACCACGCTGGTGAGGTCGAGCCCGGACAGCAGGGGCGTGAACGCGGGGATTTCGTTGCTTTTGGCTGCGACCTGGGTTTGAGCTATCACCGTCTGGGTGTCGTGGCGGGTGGCGGCCAGTAGGTGGGTGGTGCCGTTGCCGGTGCGGCTGCCGCGCAGGGTTTTGCCGTCCACGGCCAGGCCGAGTAGCGCCGTTGTGCCGGTCGTGCCGGTCGCTGGTGGTGCGGCGGCCAGCCTGGACAGGTAGGCGCAGGTCGCGGCGTCGAAGTCGTCGCCGTCCAGTCGGGCCAGCAGCCGTCCCAGGGTGGAGGCGGCCAGCCGTACGGTGGCCGGCAGACCGATCCGGGCGCGCAGCCGGGGATCGTATCCGGCGATGAACCGGGTGATCTTCGCCAGGGAAGTCGCTCCGCCGAGTACGGCGAGCAGGGCTAATGCGAGTAGCGGGCCCAGTCGGTAGCGGCGCCCGCGGCGGCTGCGAGGGTCCGGTACTGCATCCAGCACCTCGGCCAGGGCGGGCAGGTCGGACAGCGGATCGGAGACGGTGACGTGCTCCAAGTGGCGAAAGAGCACGTCGATCGGGGATGATGGCACGCGAACGCGGCCTCTGTTCTTGATCGACGACACCGACGATCATGAGGGGTCGCGTTTGTCATCTCCGCACCGGGGCGCCCTCAACCACCCGCCCGTCCCAGGGGTGCCCCCGTCTCACCAGCCGAGAACGCTCGAGCCCTGCCTCCACCGCCGAGGCCATGATCCGCTGGGCCGCGATAAGTGGCATGGCACGCCGCCTCACCCGAGGAAGCGCCGCAGCCCGCCAGCAGCGTTTCACCCTTGCTCATCCAGCAAAGTAGCCCTTCTCAAACACGTTCTGAGTACGTGTTTGAGAAAAGAGCTACACCGCTGGATTAGCGAGGGTGAAACGCTGGCCGGCGAGATGCAGCGATTCCCCGTAGCGGTCTGGATAATCAGGGCTTCGGCGTTCTCCCATTTTGTCCGGGCGGCCAGGGCGTGAGTGTGTTCCGACATGGTCGCGCCGGCGTCCGTGGCCCCCGCCGCCGCGCAGGCCGTGCGCGGAGTAGCGGTCGACGTGTGGGATGCTCAAGAATACCCCGTATGACTGAGGATGAACTTATCGAGGCGATCCGCGCGATCCCTGGTCTCCTCCCTCCCGTATCGCCGGACGTGATCAATGAGGTGGAGAGGGTTATCGGGTACTCACTTCCTCCGTTGCTTCGTCGCCTGTATATCGAGGCCGCTAATGGAGGCTTCGGACCACGCGACGGAGTGCTGGGAGTGGCTGGGAGCGAGTACGAACACCATTTCGAAGTGGCCGACATTCTCGACTCCTATGATGAGGATTGGCCCGGCATGTTGTGGCTGTTCGACTGGGGTTGCGGGATCTGGTCGGTTTTGGATCTACGGGATCCGGCCGGCCCGATGTGGATATGGGATCCCAATATCGGCGAAGATGAGTCGCCACTGACTCCTCAGAACATGACCCTGGCCGAATGGCTCGCAGAGTCACTCAGCGGCAACCTGGAGAAGGCTTTCCAAACCTCGAATCTTATTGCCATTTCCAGACGCCGAGCCTCATTCGACGCATGCCCCGATGAGCTGGAATACTGTCCGCCGGAGTGTCTGGCGGATGATGAAATCATCGCGGCGATTTCGGAGCTGCCTGACTTGCCGCCACCCGCATCTGCATCGGCGGTCATCGAGGCGGAACGAACAATAGGCTCTCCTCTGCCCCCATTGCTCCGCCGACTGTACCTAGAGGTGGCCAATGGTGGATTTGGCCCGGGCTGCGGCATCTTGGGCGTTCCCATGGGAGGTGCCTATCGCAGCAGAGTGATTACCCTTTACCATGAAATATGGAATGCTCGCCCGGATCCTTATGTCCCTCCCGGCTTGGTTTGGCTACACAATTGGGGGACCGCGATCTGGTCGCTCGTGGATTGTCGTGATCCTGCAGGCCCGATGTGGATATGGGATCCCATGGGTCCCTACCTACGGCCAGATCGACTCGGTCCAGAAGAGGGGATCAGAGTAGACCGTTCTGCGTTGACGCCGCAGAACATGACCCTAGCCGAATGGCTGACCGAATGGTTGAAAGGATCCTTCGCAGAAGACTTCAGGCCTTCCAATCTTCGTGCTCTGGCGGAGAGACGAACGGGCAGGGCGACTTCAAGCTACGTGATGTAGTGATGGCTGGCACGCCGAAAGTGCAGCCGTCAGAAATCACACCCCGAGCCCGCGCATAGGGTTGTCGCGCCACATGTCGGCTGCCCGGACGTAGCCGTGGACGACGGGTGAGGTCTCGACCCAGCGGCCGTGCCGGGCGATGGCCAGCATGGAGCGTCCGGCGTCGGCCGCGGCCGACGTGCCGCCGGCGCGAAGCGAGTGGGCGGAGTAGCTGTCCGGGTTGTCCAGGCCGGCGGCCTCGGCGGCCGCCTTGACACGCAGGTCGATGGACTGGGCGGTGAGCCGGTCACGGAAGTGGCCGTTGCGGTCGACGCCGCGAAGGACCGCCGCCCGGGCGCCGCGCGAGGTGAGGACGTCGAGCCATTGCTGGGTGACGCGGACGGGGCAGGTGTCGGCCCACTGCCCGTACGGCAGCGGGCACACCGTGCCGCGCCTCCTGGTCGGTCTTCGAGCTGGCGACGTAGACCTCGATCCCTTCCTTGACGAAGCGCAGGTCGACGTCGTTGAGCGCGACGAGCTCGGAGCGGCGGGCCATCATCCACCAGCCGACCACCAGGATGAGATTGGTATCGGACCAGCTCCGTCCACATCGAAGGGGCCAAGCAGAGGCGGCGCCGGTTCAGGCTGAGGCGATCAAGGCGGCGGGGAAGGCGGGAACGGACGAGTAGCGATGTGAGCCACCTGGCGCTGCTCGACTGCGACCAGGCCCGAGGCACTGATGCGGCGAATCGGTTTCTCGCCCGCCAGCCTTCCCGGTGCTGAAGTGGCTTCCCTCCTTGTCGAGGTGGCGGTAGATGGTGGGGCGGGTGACGCCGAATTCGTCTGCGATCTGCTGGACGGTGTAGTCGCCGGAGTCGTACATCTCCCGGGCGAGGGCGACTTGGCGGGGGCCGAGTTTGGGTTTCTGCCCGCCGGTGCGGCCGCGGGCGCGGGCGGCGGCCAGACCGTCCATGGTGCGCTCGGACATGAGGGCGTGGGAAGCCGCACCAGGCGGGCGTGCGACCGTAGCGGGGCGGAGACGTCGGTCGCATCGCCGGGCCGCCATAGGGTGAAAGGGTGACCATCGTGCCTGCTCATCAGAGGTCCGCGGCTCTGGCGCCGTTCGTGGTGACACTGAGCGCCTACGAGCTCGGCCCGGGCTCGGTCGGCGTTCATCGCGGGCTGCCCTCGTCCACGGTGTCGATCACGATCCCGGAGGCGGACTCGTTGGAGATCGCGTGGCTCGGGCGGCCCGGCTCAGGCCGGTTCCGCGCTGTCGTCGCAGGGCTTCACCTGGACACAGCCGAGCTGAGGCAGGAGGGCGGCACGCGCGGCGTGTGGCTGAAACTCAGCCCGCAGGGCGCCGGCGCGCTACTGGGGGTCCCGGCGTCGGCGCTGTCCGGGCAGGTCGCCGATCTGGCCGACGTGGCCCCGGCGATGGCGCACCTGCCGGAGCAGCTGGCAGCCTGCCGGTCCTGGCCGCAACGCCGGGCCCTTGTCGAAGGCGCCCTGATCGCCGGACGGACCCGGCACTGGGAGAGCACCGGCGGCCAGGAACTGCGGGGCATACTGGCGGCACTGTCCGGGACCGCCCGGGTGCAGGAGGCGGCTCGGCTTCTGGGATGCTCCCGGCGTCGCCTGAGCGGTACCGTCCGGGCGGAGCTGGGGGTGACGCCGAAGGAGTACCAGCGACTCCTGCGGTTCGAGGCCGCACGTGGCGCACTCGTGGCCGCCGCCCGTGCCGGGACGGTCAGCCTGGCGGCAGTAGCTGCGGCGTCGGGATTCGCCGACCAGGCGCACTTCACCCGGGAATGGCGGGCCATGGCCGCGTGCACGCCGACCGAGTGGCTACGCGCCGAAGGCCTGATCGCGTAGGGTTCCGTCAGCCCGCGACGGGCCACCAGGCCATGGGATGCGTCAGGTGACGGCGGAGGCATGAGGCGTTCCCGGCGTTCCCAAATCTTCAAGACCTCTGTCCCCGTCCGACTCGACGATGGGTTCATGACGCCTGATATTCGTCTTTCTCCCCGTCTCATCGTGCCCGACCCGGACCGTGCGTCGGCGTTCTACCAGGTCGCCCTGGGCGCTGAGCAGGTGTTCAGCGCTCCCCGCAGCGACGATGGCCGGCCCAGCGTCGTAGATCATCGCATCGGCGAGTCGTCCTTCCGGGTCTCGCCGGCCGTCTCAGCGTGGGGGTGGCTGTCACCCGATGATCTCGGCGGATCTGCGGTCCTGCTCGAGGTCGAGGTCGACGATCCGGATGCGGTCGGCGAACGCATGGTCACCCACGGCGCCGAGGTGGTCGTGCCGATCGAGAACCGGCCCTACGGCAAGCGCTCGGGCCGCATCCGTGACCCGTTCGGCCACCTGTGGATCATCACGGGCCAGCTCCGCTGAGCCGGCTCCTCGACGCCGGCCTCCCCAGGCTGGCACGGCAGCGCATCGCGACGGTACTCGGGGAGGTCGGCGGTCCGACCAGCCGATCATGGCGCTGCCTGCGGGGCGGTGAGTGCGAGTGTCCTGACTCAAGAGAAGTGATGCCGGGTGCGACGCGCCTACCTGGGATGCATCAGATGTGCCGAGCCGGTCGGCAGGCCCGTGGCTCAGCGAATCTGATGCGGGCAGCAAGGCGGCAGGCGCAGGCCGCCGCCGAGACGGCGGCCCCGTGGAGGTGGTGCCCGGCGTCGCCGAGCACCTGCCCGCGGCCGATCACAGCGCGGACGCGGTGGTGAGGTGCATGGTGCTGTGCTCGCTACCCGACGTCGGTGCGGCGCTGGCCGAGGCGCACGCGTGCTCAAGCCGGGCGGGCAGCTCCGATTTCTGGAGCACATACGCGCTGACACGCCCGGCCTGGCCCGGCTGCAGGACGTGCTGGACGCCACCATCTGGCCGCTCATGGTCGACGGCTGTCACCTCGGCCGCGACGCCGAGGCCGAACTCCAGCAGGCCGGATTCCGCATCGACCGCCTGGACCGCTTCCTGTTTCCGCCCGCGCGCACCCTGGTCTCCTTCCACATCCTCGGTACAGCTCTGCGGGGTGGCGATGAGTGACCGGCGTACCGAAGGCCAACGAAGATCCCCCATCGGGAGGGACAAGCAGGAGGAATGCCATGAGCGCCACATCCATCGCCCTGACGATGGCCGACTTCGACGGCGAGCTGATGAGCGCGGGAACGCGGCCGTTCCTGGTGGACTTCTGGGCGAGCGGGTGCGGCCCGTGCAAGGCGCTGGCCCCGGTGCTGGAGGAGGTTGCGGCCGAGCAGGCGGGCCGGCTGCGGGTGGACATGATGCAGTTGGACCACGCGCCAGAGTTGGCGGGCCGGTTCGAGATCATGGCCCTGCCGACACTGATCGTGTTCATTTGCGGGGTGGAGAAGAAGCGGCTGACCGGGTCGCTCACCAAGACCGAGTTGCTCGCCGAACTTGAGGGGTTCGGCATCTGAACCGCCGGGCCCGGCAAGCTCAGCCTCCGAGGTTTCGGTCTGACCGCCGCCCATGCCGTACCGACTTTGCAGAGCGTCACGGACGGTGGAGGTAGCGCCCTCGGGGAAGCCGCTGCCGAGCGGGAAGGACCGGTGGACCACCTCCACGTTGCGCGCCGTGCTCGAACCGCTCGACGGCTCGCTCCAGGCGATGACTGCCCATGGGTCGTGCACAGGCATGTCGGAATCCAGTCCTTGCAGGTGCAACCGGCCATTCGGAACCTCACATAATTAGCATTGCGCTCAGCTCCCTCATCGGCGACTTCTTCCCGCCGGGTGAACGCGCCCGTGTCTACGGGTTCATCCTCAGCGGAGAGATGCTCGGCGTCGGATTCGGCCTGCTGGTGGGCGGCAACCTGCCGCACCTGCTGTCATGGCGTGCCGCGTTCTACCTGCTCGCGCTGTTCGGGATCCTCCTCGTGATCGTGATCACGCGTAAGCTTCCCGAGCCGGCGCGCGGCGGTCAGGGACGGCTGCGTCCGGACGGGCACCCTCCGGACGCGGAGCGGGATGCCGGGACGCCACCGAGCCGGAGCGATGCGGTGCACTTCGCCTTGCGGGACCGCGGCGTCGATGGGCCGCGCGGAAAGCATGCGTACGTTCCTTCGCATGGGTGCGGAGGCCGTCGCCCCCGTGACCTTCGGATTCCTGGCCGACGTCCTCGGCTCGGGCGGCGCCACGAGCGCGCGGGGCCTGCAGTACACCTTTCTGATCATGCTTGCGCCCCTGATGGCGAACGCGATCATCCTGCTCCACGGCAGGCACTCCTATCCCCGCGACGTGCGACGGCCGCCGCCTCCGAGAAGCCTCGCGTGCGGTAACCCGTCCCGGCAGGATAGCGCCGTTCGAGCGTGAGCAGGAGGGCGGGTTCCGCAGGCGCCGGCGCGCCGGGATCCGCGGCAACGGCCTGCTCCAGGCGGCGGAAACCGGCCTCCAGTTCGTCGGGAGTGAAGTGGGCGAAGACCGAATGGGTGCGCAGGCGCAGCCGTTCGAGCATCTCACCGCGTGTGCCGGAGGACGGCTCGGTGACCGTGCCGAAGCCGGCGACGCGCCAGCCGGCCGACGTGAACGTCTCGATGACCTCGTGCAGCGGCTGGAACATCGAGGCGTCCACCTCGAAGCCGCGCGGGAAGTAGTCCAGCCACCAGATCCTGGGCATGTGATCGCTGAACCCGGAGCGCAGCAGCAGTCGCCCGGCGGGCCTGAGCACCCTGGCCAGCTCCCGGGCTGCCCGGGGCTTGTCCTGAACGTGGTGCCAAACCTGCAAAATCACCGCGTAGTCGGCGCTGCCGGACGCCACCGGAATGTCCTCGGCGGAGCCTGCCAGATATCGCACGCCGGGATGCCGGGACTGCGCCTGCGCTTTCTCGCGCATGCGGACAGACGGTTCGACGCCGGTCACCGGCCCGAACGCTCGCGCCAGCGCCGGGGTGAACCTGCCGGTCCCCGAGCCGACGTCCAACCCGGCCAGGGGACGCCGCTCGGGCAGGAGCGCTCCGAACGCGCTGATCCATGCCTGCAGCTGCTGCTCGGTGAGCGCACGGCCGCGCGCGTAGTCCTGGTATTGCTCCGTGTCGTAGTCGGTCCGCCTCATCGCACCCCCTTTCGCCCGGGTCGCCGCCAGGTGCGCAGTCCTCGCGGATGGCCGCCAAACGCGACCCATGCGCTGTGCCGTTCAATGTATCGGCTCGATACATCGCCACGATAGGTATCGACACGCTCCGACGCAAGGTTCACCGGAGACGGACGCCCGTGCGTCCAAGGGTGTTCGGGAAAGAACCTGTTGCGAATCGATTCGAGGTGAACCATGAGCTGGAAGTCAGACGCCCTGGTACACAGAACCTGCATGGATTCAGGTGTCCGGACATACGCGATTCACGAACCGGACACATGTGATTGACATGCCTTCCCGCGCAAATCTAACCTGTCTGCGAATCGATTCGATCGCGTCGCCTGCGTTGAGACCGCCCTTTCGCTTCACCCGACCGCCAGACGGCGACACCACAGGTCCAGGACAAGGCCACGGCTCGTCCTGCGATCCCCACCCCCCTTTCGTCGAAGGAGTCACGAGTGAACATCACCTTGAGTCGGCGGCGTAGTCGCCGACGCGGTCTGGCCGCCCTCTTCTCCGCCGCGGCCCTCGTCGTCGCGTCCGTCGTCGCGACCGCCGCGCCGGCCCAGGCCGCCGACGAGTCCATCACGGTCGACTTCTCGGTCGCGGGAGGTTCCCCGGCCTACCGGGCGTCGGGGTGGATCTACGGCATGACCGAGAACGCGGCCGCGCCCCCGGACAACTACTTCACGGACGTGAAGTTCCGGTACATGCGGGCCGGCGGTGCCCAGCTCGACAGCCCCGGCGGCTGGGTGTCCGGCAAGTACGACCGCCGGTGGAACGCCACCCGCGCCCAACTGCTGCGCACCCGGTCGCTGGGCGGCCAGTTCGTCCTGCTCGTCCACGACCTGTGGGGCGCCGACGGCTACCCGATCTCCCGCTTCCCCGGCGACAACGGCGACTGGACCGACTACGACAACTTCCTCACCCGCCTCATCGACGACGTGCGGGCCACCGGTGCACCGGTCCAGTGGGACATCTGGAACGAGCCCAACATCACCCTGTTCTGGAACCGCCCCCAGTCGCAGTACTTCGAGATGTGGAAACGCGCCTACCAGCGCATCCGCGCCGCCTTCCCCTCCCATCTGATCGTGGGCCCCAGCTGCGCCTGCGTACCGTCCACGGGCGGCTGGTGGACGCAGTACCTCGACTACGTCAAGGCCAACAACGTCGTCCCCGACATCGTCAGCTGGCACTCGCTGCCCGGCGACCCGGTGGCCAACGTCGCGACGGCCGACACCAGCCTCAACTCCCGCGGCATCCCGCACCCGCGTCCGTACCAGATCAACGAATACGGCGCCTCCAACGAGCAGAACCCGGCCGACGGCGCCTGGTACATCGCCCGGCTGGAGCGGGCCGGCGCCGACGGCCTGCGCGCCAACTGGGCCAGCGGCGGCAACCTCCACAACGACCTGGCCAACCTCCTCACCCACAACTCCTCCGGCCAGTACTCGCCGAAGGGCGAGTGGTGGGTCTACCGCTTCTACGGCTCACAGACCGGACAGATCGCCTCCGTCACCCCCAGCACCAACTACGACGCCTTCGCCACCAAGGCGAGCGGGAACGCGAAGGTCCTCGTCGGGGGCGGCCGCACCACTGGCAACATCGCCGTCAACCTCCGGCGTCTGGACACCACCAGCGGTGTCGTGGAGAACAACCAGGTCCGCGTTCTCGTCGAGCGCATCCCCTACAACGGCGGCGGCGCGGTGCAGGGACCGGTCACCGTCCAGAACACCGTCGTGACCCTGTCCGGCAACGGCACCACCGTCAACCTTCCGCACACCGCCGTCGACGACACGTTCACCGTCACACTCCTGCCGCCGTCGAGCGGTGGCGGGTCGACGTCGGCGTTGCGCAACGTCAACGCCGGCCGCTGCCTCGACGTGCCGAACCTGTCGCAGACGAACGGCACGCAGCTCCAACTGTGGGACTGCAACGGCCAGACCAACCAGCAGTGGACGTACACCTCCTCGCGGCAACTGCAGGTGTACGGCAACAAGTGCCTGGACGCAGAGGCCGCCGGAACCGCGAACGGCACGAGAGCGATCATCTGGGACTGCAACGGCCAAGCCAACCAGCAGTGGAACGTCAACGCCGACGGCACCGTCACCGGCGTGCAGTCCGGCCTGTGCCTGGAGGCGAGCAACTTCGGCACCTCGAACGGCACGAAGGTGCAACTGTGGTCCTGCACCGGCACGACCAGCCAGAAGTGGACCCGAAGCTGACCCGGTGACCGGTACGTTTCCCCCATGACCGCCACGCCGGCCGGACGTGCACCACACGCCCGGCCGGCGTCCGGCCCTGCGGGCCCACACGAGATCCCTTGACGAGGCGCGATCGTCCGCTCTCGGCTTCGAATCGGTTCGAAAGACCGTGAATCCACAGACCCTGCACGTCAACGGGGTCGAGCGGAACGTCGCGTAGGTCGCGGTCGTCGTTCCATGCGCTCGATTCGACTTACGATGTGCATATCGGTCGGATCAGGTGAGGAGCGCCGGTGAATATCGGGGAGATCGCCAAGCGGTCGGGTGTGGCGCGCAGCACCGTCTCGTACGCCCTCAGCGGCAAGCGCCCCGTGTCCGAGGAGACGCGTCGGCGCATCCAAGCGGTCATCGACGAACTGGGCTACCGGCCCAACGCCGCCGCCAAGGCGCTCAAGGAGGGCAGGACCCACACCATCGGCCTGGTCATCCCTCCCGCCAGCCGGCGCCTGACCGACATGCAACTCGGCTTCGTGGCCAGCGTCGTCGACGCCGCCGCACGCGCCGACCTGGACGTCCTGCTGTCACCGTCCGGGGGCGAGCACGACCGGTCGTTCGAGCGCGTGGTCGGCGGCAGACGCGTGGACGGCGTCATCGTCATGGAGATACGGCTGGAGGACGACCGGGTCACCCGCCTGCGGCAGGCCGGGCTGCCTTTCGTCGGAATCGGCCGCACCAGCCGCGCCGAGGAGATGTCCTGGGTGGACATCGACTACGAGAAGCTGATCGCCAACTGTGTGCATCACCTGGCCGACCTCGGCCATCGCCGCATCGCCCTGGTCAACCGCTCGGAGGAGCTGGTGGCGGCCGGGTACGGCCCCGGCCACCGCGCCCAGGCCGGTTTCACGCGCGCGATGACCGAGCGTGGTCTCGACGGCGTGCAGACGTGCTGCGCCGACGACGCCCAATCGGGGGTGTCCTGCGTCGAGCGGCTCCTCGACGAGCACCCCGGCCTGACCGCGATCGCCACCATCAACGAGGCCGCCACTCCCGGGATGTACCACGCGCTCGCCCAGGCGGGCCTGGTCGTGCCCCGCGACTTCTCCATCGCCGGCGTCTGCGCGCGCCACTGGGCGGAGAACCTGCACCCTCCGCTCACCGCCGCCGACGTCCCCGCGGACGAGCTCGGCGCCCGCGCCGTCGAGATGCTCATCCGGCTCATCGCCGACCCCGCCACCCCGCACGGCCATCTCCTGGTCGCGCCGCCCATCTCCCTGCGCGGCACGACCGGACCCGCGCGCCCCCGGGATCACCGTTCCTGACGGCGTCGCGACACCCGCGGCACGCCCGGCCGCCCGCCGGCGGCCTCGGCCTCGGCCTCGGCGGAGACGACCCCTCCGGGCAGTCGGCTTGGAAGCCGGCACGAAACATGTCAAGGCCGAGGCAGATCGTTTCCAAGATCCTCACAGCGGCTCCGGCCATCCAACTGGCGTTTCTCGCGGATTCTTCGGCGTGAAGTTTCGTCTACTTCACCGAGAACTCATCGCCACCAGACCGGTGGAGTGAAATTTTCATCTCCCGAATCCCGCAGGGATCGGGCCCCGCCCTCGTCGCAGCAGATGAGGCGCACCGGCAGACCCGGGGGCCGGCCGGAGGATGGCGGGAGCCTTGACGCGGGATGGGTGCGTCGTATTTGCTCCGCCGCACCACCACCTACGTCAGCAGAGAGAGGGCTCGCCCTGTAGGCACCGATGTTAGCGCTAACAGAACCAAGGTCGTCACGCACCCCCCAGGAGTATGTATGAAGATCGCACGCCTCCTGCGCCTGGTCAGCGCCGGAGTCACCCTCGCAGCCGGCTCGGATGGAGGGTCGACCGTGCGTACGTGGAGACGATGGTCGACCGCGGCGCTGCTGGCCGTGGTCGTGGCCGTGACGGGCACGCTGATAGGCACGGGCGCCGCCTTCGCGGAGTCGAACGGCGGTGTACGGGTGATGCCGCTGGGCGATTCGATCACCGAAGGGACGCAGGTGCCGGGCGGTTACCGGATCGGGTTGTGGCAGCGCCTGGCGGCGGGTC
>NZ_BOOF01000057.1 GCF_016863095.1 Microbispora siamensis
GGCCACGGCGACGCAGCACGTCGCCGATCCCGACGCAGTTGTTCGTCGGCCCGTAGGCGCTCTCCGGCATGAACAGGATCGTCAAGGGCGTGGCCGTCATTCGGGGCTCCTCAAATGTTAGTTGAAGCGTGATTCAAATACGTCCCTGATACACCCGTCAAGACCTGGGGGGTATCGTGTCGGGCTAAATGAAGCGAGGTGCAATGACAGGGGTGGGATGACACAGCGCAAGAGCAAGGCGGACCGGCGGCTCGACCTCATCGAGGCGGCCCACAGGGCGATGCTCCTGCACGGCGCCGAGGGGGTCCACCTCAACCAGATCGCCGAGGAGGCGGGGCTGACCTCCGGCGCGGTGCTCTACCACTACCCCGATCTACGCGACCTGTTGATCGAGGCGCACCACGCCGGCATGGAGCGGTTCTACGAGCGGCGGATGAAGAAGATCAGCGGCATCTCCGACCCGGTCGAGAAGCTGATCGTCACGATTCGCTCGGGCCTGCCCGACGGCCCGGACGACCCCGGGGTCAGGCTGCTGTGCGAGCTCGGCGGCGCGGCCGGCCGCAACCGCGTCTACGCGACGCTGCTGACCACGCTGTTCGACCGGCAGGTGTCGATGTACCAGACGATCCTGGAGACGGGCGCCGCCCACGGCGTCTTCACGCTGGCGCAGGACTCCGAGACCATCGCCCGCAACCTGGTCGCCCTGGAGGACGCGTACGGCTACCGCATCGTCGCCCGGCACCACTCCATCGACTCCGACAGGGCGGTCGAGCTGATCCTCGACTACGCCCGCCTGTCCACGGGCAATCCGCTCAGGCCCGCCGGTCGCCGCTGACCCCCGTCGGGACGAGAGCGGCGTCCTCGGCGTCCCAGGAGACGGCGACCTCGGCGCCGGTCTCGACCCTGGCCCGCCCCTGCGTGGCCGCCAGCAGGTTGCGGTCGTGGCCCGCCAGGCTCAGCGCCACGTGGGAGACGCCGCCGTAGAAGCTGACGTCGACGACCCGGCCGCGCAGCGCCCCCTGATCCTCCGTGACCGGGCCGAGGCGGATCCGCTCCGGCCGCACCGCGAGCATCGCCGTCTCGCCCTCCACGGGTCCCGCGGGCGCGGGGAGCAGTCCCAGCCCGTCCACCTCCAGTCCCTTTTCCGTCACCCTGCCGGTGAAGAGGTTGTTGGCCCCGATGAAGCCGGCCACGAACGGGGTGCGCGGCCGTTCGTAGAGGTCCGCGGGAGCATCCACCTGCTCGACCCGGCCGCCGTTCATCACGGCGATGCGGTCGGCGAGCGACATGGCCTCCTCCTGGTCGTGGGTGACCACGACGAAGGTGATGCCGACCTCGTGCTGCAGCCGCTTGAGTTCGAGCTGCATCTCCGATCGGACCTTCTTGTCCAGGGCGCTCAGCGGCTCGTCGAGCAGCAGCAGCCGGGGGCGCTTGACGACGGCCCTGGCCAGGGCGACCCGCTGGCGCTGCCCGCCCGACAGTTCGTGCGGCCTGCGGCGGGCCTGCGCGGTCAGGCCGACGGTCTCCAGCACGGCGCCGACCCGCTCCCGGATCTCCGCGCGGGGCAGCCGCTCCCGTTCCAGGCCGTACGCCACGTTCTTCTCCACGCTCATGTGCGGGAACAGGGCGTACGACTGGAACATGAGGTTGACCGGGCGACGGTGCGCGGGGATCGCGAGCAGGTCGGCCCCGTCGAGCCGCACCGAGCCGGTGTCCGGCTGCTCGAACCCGGCGAGGATCCGCAGCAGGGTGGTCTTGCCGCAGCCGGACGGCCCCAGCAGGGCGAAGAACTCGCCCTGCCGGATGTCGAGGCTGACCGAATCGAGGGCGGTCACCTCGCCGAAACGGCGGCTCACGCCGTCGATGGATATGAGAGTCATCGCAGGGCCTCGGTCAGTCTGGTCAGGCGCTGCGCGACGATCACGACGGTGAAGCTCACCGCGAGCAGCAGCGTCGCCAGCGCGTTGATCTCGGGGGTCACGCCGAACCGCACCATGGAGTAGATGACGATCGGCAGCGTCGGCTCGGACGGAGCCGCGGTGAAGAACGCGATCACGAACTCGTCCAGCGAGAGCGTGAAGGCGAGCAGCGCCCCCGCGACGATGCCCGGGGCGAGCGTGGGCAGTGTGATCTTCACGAACGTCGTCAGCGGGGCCGCGCCGAGGTCCCGGGACGCCTCCTCCAGCGACGTGTCCATCCCGCCGAGCCTCGCCCGTACGACGGCCGTGACGAAGGCCATGCCGAAGACGGTGTGCGCGATCAGCACGGAGTGCAGCCCGAGCGTCAGCTTGATCGCGGAGTAGAACACCAGGAGTCCGATCGCGATGACGAGGTCGGGCAGGATCGCGGGCAGGGTCGAGAGGGCGTCGAGCAGCCGGGAGCGGGTGTGGCGGGCCAGGCCGACCGCGAGCAGCGTGCCGAGCACCGTGGACAGCACCGTCGAGCCGAGGGCGACGATCAGCGTGTTCACCAGCCCGGTGCGGATCGAGTCGTTCTCCGCCAGCCTGCCGTACCAGTCCAAGGAGAAGCCGCCCCACGTGTAGGGCGACTTGTTCCGGTTGAACGACATCACGACGAGCACGACGATCGGCGCGTACAGGAACAGGTAGGTCAGCCAGAAGGGCAGCCGGAGCCAGCCGTGTCTACGCACCGCGTCCCGCCCTCCGCGCGGCCCACGCCTGGGCGAACAGCAGCAGCACGAGCACGGCGATCACGGCCAGCGCCAGCACCGACCCGAACGGCCAGTCGCGGGCCTTGAGGAACTGGTCGCGGATGAGGTTGCCGACCATGATCCGGCGCCCGCCGCCGAGCAGCTCCGGGATCACGAAGTTGCCCAGGCTCGGCACGAACACGAACACGCAGCCGGTCAGCACGCCGGGCAGCGACAGCGGGAGCGTGACGGACCAGAACGTCCTGGCGGGCCGCGCGCCCAGGTTCGCCGAGGCCTCCCGCAGCTCCGGGTCCAGCTTCTCCACGGCGGAGTACAGCGGGAGGATCATCAGCGGGAGATAGGCGTAGAGCAGCCCGGCGACGATGGCGCCGTCGGTGTAGAGCAGTTCCACCGGCCCCAGCCCGAGCGCCTTCAGCCCGGAGTTCACCGGCCCCTCGGAGTTGAGCAGCACGATCCAGGCGTACGTGCGGATGAGGAAGTTCGTCCAGAACGGCAGCACGACCGCCACCAGGGCGATCACCTTCCACCGGGCGGGCAGCTTCGCGATCAGGTACGCCGTGGGGTACCCGAGCAGCAGGGCGAGCAGCGTCGTGATCGCCGCGAGCTTCACCGACCCGATCACCACGTCGAGGTAGAGCGGGTCGGCGAGGCGGGTGAAGTTCTCCCCCGTCGGCTCGTAGAGCACTCCGCCGAACCGGCCCCGCCGGAACACGGTGTAGCTCAGCACCAGCGCCAGTGGGACCAGCATGAAGACGGTCAGGAAGCCGAACCCGGGCCCCATGGTCGCGACGCGGCCGGCCGCCTTCCCGAGAAGGCGGGCGGGCTGTCGGGCCGTCATTGCGCCGCCGAGACCTCGGTGGACAGGCGCGTGTACGCGCTGGAGGCCTCGCCCAGGTCGACCAGGCTCTCACCCTTGAGCAGCTCGGACGGGGGCTCCGCCAGAGTCGGGTAGCTCTCGAGCAGCTTCGGGTCGACCTTGTCCATGGCCGCCTTGTTGGGGATCCTGTAGAGGATGTTCGCGGGCACCCAGCCGTGGACCTCGGGGTCGAGGATGTAGTTGATGAAGGCGTGCGCCGCCTCCTTGTTCTTGGAACTCTTCAGGATCACCATCGTGTCCGCCCAGAGGTCGCTGCCCTCCTTCGGCACCACGAACTTGATGTTCTTCTCCGACGTCGGGCACCAGCCGTCCCAGGCCTCGACCATCGCGGCCTCGCCGGACTTGAGCCGGTCGCCGAACGTGGTGTCGTCGTAGGCCAGCAGGTCGGGCTTGACCTTCAGCAGCAGCTCCTTGGCCTTGTCGAGCGTGGCCTGGTCCGTGGTGTTGACCGAGGCTCCGAGCAGCTTGAGCGCCGGAAGCGCCAGCCACCGCTCGGTGGTCATCATCGTGATCTTCTTCTTCAGGTCCTTGGCCGGTTCGAGCAGGTCCTTCCAGCTCGTCGGCGGGGTCTTCACTAGGTCGCTGCGGTAGCACAGCCCGGTGGTCCCCCAGGTGTACGGGACGGAGAAGACGTTCCCCTTGTCGTAGGCGAGCTGGGACGCCTCGGGGTAGAGGTTCTTCAGGTTCGGGATCAGCTCGCGGTGGAGGGGCTCGAGCAGGCCCTGCGCGTTGAGCGCCTGCGCGTACTGACCGGACACGAACGCCACGTCGATGCCGCTGTCGCCGCCGGCGGTCAGCTTGGCCATGATCGTCTCGTTCGTGTCGTGGATGGCGACCTTGGTGTCGAAACCGAGCTTGGCCTTCACTCGCTCCGGCAGATCCTTCGGGCTGTACCCGTCCCAGATGGAAATCGTCAGGCTCTGCTTGGATAGGTCCGCGCTGGCGTTGAGCGTCGTGGGCGCGGAGTCGGTGGCCGCGCCGCCGCCACCACAGGCGGTCAACGCGGAGGCCAGACAAACAGAAGCCACGACGACGGGCACGCGACGTGTCATGGGGGGCTCCCTTGCATGAGGAATGGCGGCGCCAGTGTTGCACGATAGCTCAACGTGGACAAAACTTCGGAGCCCACGTAAAACCTGTAATTTGGTTGTGTTGTTGAATTTACGTTCAGGAGATTGAGTGGAAGGCTCCCGCTGGCCTCGGGTGACCGAGGAGCCGGACGGCGTCCTCACGCTGGAGATCGGCGACGGAGTCACCGGGTGCGTCCTGCGCGATCTGGCGCGGGGGTTCGCTCCGCCGCCCTTCTCGGTGCGGGCGCTACGGCCGCTGCCGCCGGTGCCGCCAGGGGAGCGACCGATCACCGTGGACCAGACCAACCAGTCGGTGATCGCTGGTGACACCGTGGTGGTCAAGTGGTTCCCCCGGCCCTCGCGTGCCCCGCACCCCGCCCCCGGGCTGCTCGCCCATCTGGCCGGCTTCGGCCGTATGGCCACGCCGTACGCGGCGGTCTACTGGGAGGACGCGCTGGTCGCCCTGGTGACGGCGTACCTGCCCGAGGCGCGGGACGGCTGGGAGTGGTGCGTCGACGAGGCCGAGGCCGGCCGCACCGGCTTCGCCGCCGAGGTCGGCGCGCTCGCCGCCGAACTGCACCTCGCGATGGCCACCCCGTCCGCGGTCTTCCCCGACCCCGTACGGCTGTCGCCGCCCGGCGGCGAGGGGGCGTGGCGGACCCGCGCCGAGGAGGCGCTGCGTGAGGCCCTGGCGCTGACGGACGGCGCGGACGGCGCGTGGCTGGCGGGGCGGGCCGAGGCCCTGCGCCGCGAACTGGAGCCCCTCGCCCGCGTCCCCGCCACACCGCTGATCCGCGTCCACGGCGACCTGCACGTGGGACAGATCCTGCGCTGGCGGGACGGCTACGCGGTGGTCGACTTCGACGGGAACCCGACCGTGGCGGACGCCGACCCCTACCAGCCCGCGGCCCGCGACCTCGCGCAGCTCACGACAAGCGTGGACCACGCGGGGCAGGTGGCGGTCAGACGCAGGTCCGCCGACCCGGACGCGACGGCCGCCTGGGCCGACGCGGCGCGCCGGGACCTGACGGCGGCCTACACCCGGACGCTCGCGCGGGCCGGCCGCGCCGACCTGCTCGACCGGTCGCTGCTGCGGCCGTTCGAGGTCGAGCAGGAGTGCCGCGAACTGATCTACGCCGCCCGCCACCTGCCGCGCTGGCGGTACGCGCCGATGGGCGTGCTGCGCACCTGGTACGCCTGAAGACTTTTCGAAGGAGATGGATGTGGACGCGGGGCTCTTCCTTGCCGACCTGGAGGCGAAGCCGGAGGCGCTGGAGGCGCTGGCCGGCCTCCTGGACGGCGGCGATCCGTTCGAGGGGCTGACGCGGCGGTTCGACCGCGTGGTGTTCCTCGGCATGGGCAGTTCGCGCTACGCGGCGGGGGTGGCGGCGCAGCGGCTGCGGGCGGCCGGGGTGGACGCCGTCGCGGAGTACGCCTCCGCCGCGCTCGGCACCCCGCCCGGCCCGCGCACCGCCGTCGTCGTCGTGTCGGCGACGGGCGGCAGCCGGGAGACGCTCGACGCCCTGGCCCGCCATCGGGGCAGGTCGTTCGTCGTGGCGCTGACCAACCGGCCCGGCTCTCCCGTGACCGAGGGCGCCGACCTGGTCGTGCCGATGCTCGCGGGCGAGGAGCGGGGCGGCGTCGCCTGCCGGACCTTCCAGCACACGCTCGCCCTTCTGCTCACGCTCGCCGAGGGCCCCGATGCCGTGGCGGGCCTCGTACGGCGGGCCGCGGCGGCCACCGCCGACCTGCTGGACCGGCGGCGTGAGTGGCTGGCGGACGCCGTGCGGCTGCTCGACGGGCCGCACGGCGTCTACACGATCGCGCCGGCCGAGCGGCTGTCGTCGGCCGAACAGTCGGCGCTGATGTTCCGCGAGGGACCGCGCATCCAGGCGGACGCGTGCGAGACGGGCGACTGGGCGCACGTGGACGTCTATCTCACCAAGACCCGCGACTACCGGGCCGTGCTGTTCCCCGGGTCGCGCTACGACGAGCAGGCGATGGAGTGGATCCGCATGCGCGGGTCGCGCGTGCTGGCCGTCGGCGGGGAGGTCGAGGGACAGGCGGCGGCGGTGCGCTACCGCCACGACGACGACCCGGACGTCGCTCTGCTCACCGAGACGCTGGTGGCCGAGCTCGTCGCCGCGACGCTCTGGGGGCGGTGAGTCTCCGGAGGTCAGCTCCCGAGGAGCCACCGCGCCGCCCGCCGCAGCAGGGCGCGGCGCATCGGGTTCCCGTACGACCGGGTGTCGTGGCCGAGCGCGTCGTACACCACCCTGCCGCCCGCCACGGTTCTCGCCCACAGCAAGGGCTGGTCCCCCGAGTACGCCAGCGGCTCCACGTCCGGGAGGACGTCGAGATCGGTGTAGACCTCGTCGGTCACCTCGAAGCCGGCCAGGTCGTCGACGATCGGATGACCGGCGCCGAGCCGGACCTTCGCCCTGCCGATCGGCGGGTGATAGGACGTGCCCCACCTCCAGGCGCCGCCCAGGATCTCGGCCCACTCCGGCCAGTCGTCGAAGCAGAGCGAGGCGGTGTGCACGGCCAGCAGCCCGCCGCCCCTCGCGAGGTGATCGAGCAGCGTCCGCCTGACGGAGTCCGGCGTCTCGAAACGCCAGCGGTCCCGCTCCTCCTCGAAGTCGTCGCCGTCCATCGTCCATCGGAACGCGTTGACCGTGATCAGGTCGACCGGCGCGGGCGCGGCCAGGGCTCCGGCGACGTCCTCGGTGATCTCCGACTCGACGCCGATCTCGGCGAGCACGCCCGCGAGGGCGGCCGAGGTGGCCGGGAAGTCGTGGGCCACTCCCCCGGACAGGATGAGGTTGCGCGGCATAGGCAATCACCCTAGATGCGAAGGACCCACACCGGCCGCGGTGGTCAGGGCTGGGCGCGGTCGCCGAGTGCGAGCAGGACGTCCCTGAGCTGGTCGGCCAGGGCGCGCGTGGCCGGTTCCGGCACGTCCGCCAGCAGTTCCCGGTGCGCCTCGGTCGTGGCCAGCGACAACTCCTCGGCCCTCTCGACGCCGAGCGGCGTGAGCCGGACCCACGAGCTGCGCCCGTCCGCCGGATCGGGCTCCCGCTCCACCAGCCCCGCCGCGACCAGCCGCTGCAGGATGTTGCTCGTCCCCCCGGTCGTGAGCATCAGGTGGGAGGCCAGCCTGCTCGGCTTGAGCCGATAGGGCCGGCCGGCCCGGCGGAGGGTGGCGAGGACGTCGAACTCCGCGTACGTCAGGCCGTAGCGGCCGAGCACCGCCTGTGTGACCTCCTCGATGCGGGCCTTCAGGCGGCTGACGCGCTTGACGATCTCCAACTGGACGGTGGCCGCCTCCGGCAGTTCGGCCCGCCATCCCTCGATCATCTCGTCGACCCGGTCCCGCTGTCGCATGGGGTTGAGCCTAGTCCCTCACCCTGATAGCTTTTCAGAAAGCTTTATTGAAAGCATTCCGGAAAGAGGAATTCCCATGAGGACGATCATCGTCAACGGCACGGTCGTCGACACCGAGCCGCGTCCGCACGTCGTGCCGGACGCGACCGTCGTCGTCGAGGACGGCGTCATCGTCTCGGTCGGCCCGCGGCCGGACGTCCTGCCGGAAGGCAGCGAGATCATCGACGCCGCCGGCGGCATCGTGCTGCCCGGCTTCGTGGACACCCACCGCCACGTCTGGCAGAGCGTCCTGCGCGGCATCGCGGCCGACGCGACGCTCGGCGCGTACCTCGACCTGGTCCTCGGTACCCTCACCCCGGCGTTCCGGGCGGAGGACGTGTACGCCGCCAACCTCTGGGGCGCGATCGAGGCGCTCAACGCCGGCGTCACCACCGTGTACGACTGGTCGCACATCCAGCTCACCCCCGGCCACACCGACGCGGCCGTCGAGGCGTTACGCGAGTCCGGCCTGCGGGCGGTCTTCGGGTACGCCCATCGGGGAACGGGCGACGCCGACCGTGCCGAGGACGAGGTGCGGCGGGTCCGCTCGGCGCTCCTGCCGTCCGACGACGGTCTCGTCACCCCCGCCCTCGCCGCCTGGGGCCCGGTCTACGGCTCGGTCGAGGCGGCGCGGGCCGACTGGGCGCTCGCCCGCGACCTCGGCCTGCGCCTCAGCCTGCACGCCACCGGCGAGGGCCCGGTCGAGCGGCTGCACGACGCCGGCCTGCTCGGCCCGGACGTGCTGTTCGTGCACTGCAACGGCATCCCGGACGAGTCGCTGAAGCTGATCGCCGGCAGCGGCGGCACGGCCTCGGTGGCCCCGGCGGTGGAGTCGCAGATGGGGCACGGCCACCCCGAGACCGGCAGGCTGCGGTCCTTCGGGATCACGACCGGACTCGGCGTGGACACGGTCACCGACGTCCCCGGCGACATGTTCTCCGTGATGCGCGCGGCGTTCGCGGCCGGACGCGCCGGGCAGGCGGCGCCGGAGCTCACCGCGTCCGACGTGCTGCGCATGGCCACGATCGAGGGCGCGGCCGCGATCGGGATGGACCGCAGGATCGGCTCGCTGCGCCCCGGCAAGCAGGCCGACATCGTGATCCTGGACGCCGGAGCCCCCGGCCTCGCGCCCGTACACGACCCGGTCGCCGCGGTCGTCACGGCGGCCGACACCGCCGCCGTGGACACCGTGCTGGTCGGCGGGCGGATCGTCAAGCGCGGCGGCCGCCTGGTGGGCGTGGACGTGGACCGCGCACGCGAACTCGCCGTACGCGCGGCCCTGCACGTGACCGCGCAGGCCAGGACTACATCCGCAAGGTGACTTTTTTGCTCCGGTGACAACCGCCCTTTCGGATGAGACCTTGAGTCAGGGCTATTGAGGGGGCGGCGTCATGAACGCCTGGTCGGTACCGGGCTACCGGGAGGTGCGAGAACTCGGCGCGGGCGGCGCCGGGCGGGTCGTGCTGGCGACCTACGTGACCACCGGCGCCTACGTCGCGATCAAGTACCTGCGCGAGGAACTGCGGCGGGATGGGCGCTTCCTCGCCGGGTTCCGGCACGAGGCCCGGGTCATGGTGGAGTTGAACGACCCCAACATCGTGCGCCTGTACGAGTACGTCGAGGCGCGCGACGGCGCGGCGATCGTCATGGAACTCGTCGACGGGGTCTCACTGCGGAAGATCCTCGCCGAGCACGGCTCGACCAGCCCGGAGGCGGCGCTGGTCGTGCTGAAAGGCTCGCTTGCGGGCCTGTCGGCCGCGCACGCAGCGGGCATCGTCCACCGGGACTACAAACCGGAGAACGTGCTGATCCAGGCCGACGGGAACAGCAAGCTGTCGGACTTCGGCATCGCGACGCCGAGCGGCTCGCCGGAGACCCCCGCGGGAACGCCGCCCTACATGGCTCCCGAGCAGTGGTACGGCGGGCCCGCCGGCCCGGCCGCCGACGTCTACGCCGCCACCTGCGTGTTCTACGAGTGCCTCACCGGGCGCAGGCCCTACCGGGCGGACGACCTGACGGCGCTGCGCATGCTGCACCGCAGCGCTCCCATCCCCGCGGCGGACGTGCCGGGCTCGGTGCGGGGCCTCGTCACGCGCGGCATGGCCAAGAACCCGGCGGACCGGCCGCCCACGGCACGGGCGTTCATCGCCGACCTGGAGACCGCCGCGACCGCCGCGTACGGGTCCGACTGGGAGCAGCGGGGCCGCCGCCATCTGGCCGAATTGGCGACCCTGCTGGCGCTGACGTTCCCCCTGGCCGCTCCGGCCGAACCGGTCGAGGCGTCCACGTCCCTCGCCCAGACCGTGCTGTCCGAGCGGCTCGCGCGCTTCGCGCCCCGGTTCGCCATCGGCGCCGCCGTGCTGTCGGCCGCCGTGATCGCGGCGTTGGTCGCGGCCAACCGGCAGACCCCGATGGCGCAGGACACCCTGCTCACCCCGCCTCCGCCGCACAGCGCTCCCGCGGCGCTTCCCCCGGCCGGGATCTCCCCGGAGACGGCCCCACCGGTCGCGCCCGACGAGACGGCACCCGACGATACGGCACCCGGCGAGACCTCGCCCGGCGACACGGCACCCGATCAGACGCTGCCGGACGAGACCTCGGGAGGCGCTTCAGGACCGACCGATGCGGGGCCGGGCGACGACGCCGGGACGACGCCGCCCGACCTGTCCGGCACGCCGGTGTCGTCCGTGTCCACCGGACCGGCCGTGCCAACGGGACCTTCCCAGCCGCCGGGGACCGTCACCCCCTCGCACATGGGCGCGACCGCGTCGCCGGCGCCGGCGCGGGTGACCGATCTCGGCATCGCGGCGTTCGACGGCCAGGCGGTCACGGTCGACGTGCGGGCGAGCACGGCGGCCCGGGTCCTGCTCACCGCCCGTTTCGCCTCCGGGCCGTCGCCGGACGCGCTCGCCGCGCAGCCCGCGCAGACGGTCGGGTTGCGGGGCGCGACGTCCTATCACGTCGGCCTGCAGCAGCCCTTCCCCTCCCCGGCCTGCGGCACCACCGTCTACCGGCGGGTCGAGGTGTCCACGGTCCCCGCCGCACAGGGAGGAATCCGTACGCGCACGCGGAAGCTCACCGGACCGCCCTGCCCGGCCCCCGCGGTCGAGGGCGTGGCGATCGACGACTGGGACGGCAGGACGGCGGCCGTGACGGTGCGGACCGCGGGCAAGGGCCCGGTCAGGGTCTCCAGCGTCTTCACGCGCGACGGCCGCGAGGCGTCGTCCGACACCCGTACGCTCTCGGGTCGCACGTCCTACTCGTTCACCGTGGCCGCCGGCCTCGGCCCCGTGGAGTGCGGGAAGAGGGCCGTGCTCGGGGTGCGCGTCACGACCGAGCCGGCCGACCCGGGCGGGCCGCGCCAGGCCGAGGTGCGGGTCGCCGGTCCCCGGTGCCCGAAGCCGCAGGAGTCGCCCTCGGACCCGGCCAAGGAGAGTCCTGGCCCGGTGAAGGAGAGTCCTGGCCCGGGGAAGAACCCGAGCCCGGCGACGAGCCCCGAGCCGCCCGATTCCCACAGCCCCCAACCACACAACCCCGAGCCGAAGAGTCCAGAACCGCACAGCCCAGAACCGCACAGTCCAGAACAGCACAGTCCTGAACCGGGCGACAGCCCGGCCTTGGACAGTCCGGGGACGCAGGACGGCCCGCCCCTCCGGTGATCTGCTGACCGGCGGCGAGCAGGAGGCGTGAAACATTCACCGCCGTCCTGGCGGCCGGCCTTTCACACGCTTCCCCGAAGCGCCTGCTCACCAGGGATTTTCCGTCGCGAGGGAAACGACGGGCATATCAAGCTCCTTGACTCACCTCTTTACGCCGGGGTTGACTCGCGACTCCAGGAGCTCACCACCCGTCGATATCGGCGTCCTGGGGTTGTTAGCGCTAACACGCATCGTCTCCGAGAGGGAGAACCCGTGCGACTTGACAGCTCTTTCCGCCGGTGGTCGAGACTGTCCGCCGGCACCGCCGCCGTGCTGCTGGCGGCCGGCGTCACGGTGGCCGCGGCCCGCGTCGCGTCGGCGGCCACGACCGGATGCGAGGTCGGCTACACGGTGACCAGCGAGTGGCCCGGCGGCTTCGGCGCGAGCGTCAGCGTTCGCAACCTCGGCGACCCGGTCAACGGCTGGAGGCTGACCTGGTCGTTCCCGGCCGGGCAGACCGTCACCCAACTGTGGAACGGCTCCTACACCCAGTCCGGCTCGCAGGTCACGGTCACCAACGCCTCCTACAACGGCGCCATCCCCACCGGGGGCAGTGCCGGCTTCGGGTTCAACGGGAGCTGGAACGGCTCCAACCCGGTGCCGTCCGCCTTCGCCCTGAACGGCGTGACCTGCACCGGCGGCGTCACCTCCCCGTCCCCGACCCCGTCCCCCAGCCCCACGCCTACGCCATCGCCGAGCCCCAGTCCCACGCCGAGCCCCAGCCTCTCGCCGAGTGCCAGTCCCACGCCGCCGAGCCGGCCCGCCATCGACAACAACTTCCCGGTCACGCGGGAGGGCGCGTACGGCACCAACCGCTACACCGTGTTCCGGCCGTCGAACCCCTCGGCCGTCGGTCGCGCCATGCCCGTGCTGGTCTTCGGCAACGGGGCCTGCGCGCACACCAACGGGAGCGAGGTGATCCAGGCGCTGACGTTCATCGCGGCCCGCGGGTTCGTCGTGGTGGACACCGCGTCCGTCGACGGCTCACCTAACGGGGTGCAGAGCGGGTCCCCGATCCCGTCGTTGCTGACCGACGGGATCGGCTGGGCAGAGCGGGAGAACGCCCGCACCGGCTCGCCGCTCTACCAGCGCCTCGACCTGTCCAGGGTCGCCGCCGCCGGCCATTCCTGCGGCGGCCTGGAAGCGCTGGTCGCCGCCCAGGACCGGCGGGTCAGGAGCGTCGTGTCGCTGGACAGCGGGTTCTTCGCCGACGGCTCGTTCGGATACCCGCGCTCGGAGCTCTCCAAGTTGCACATCCCGGTGATGTTCCTGGACGGCGGGCCCTCCGACATCGCCTACGACAACACCCGGGCCAACTACGACCTGGCCCAGGTGCCGGCCGTGCTGGCCGAGCAGCCGCAGGCCGGGCACGTCGGATTCATCACAGGCGCCCAGATGAGCGAAGGCATGACCGCGGTGGTCCAGTTCCTGGACATGACGCTCAACGACAACGCCACGGCGCGGTCGTACATCCTGGGGCCCTCGGGCCTGGCGGCCAGGGCCCCCTGGACGGTCCGCAGCAAGAACTTCTGATCCCGGACGGAGGCGTGCGGCCCGGCCGCACGCCTCCGCCGATCGAGTGACCCTGTCAGGCGCGGGCGTGCCGGCCCGCGCCGACCAGTTCTGGCTCCGCCGCGGCGGGCTCGCCGTCCTCCTCGTGCCCCTCGATCGACAGGTTCGGCAGGATCCGGTCGAGCCAGCGTGGGATCCACCAGTTGAGCCGGTCGAGCAGCACCATCGTGGCGGGCACGAGGAAGCCCCTGATCAGGGTCGCGTCGACGGTGATGGCCACGGCCAGCCCGACGCCGAACACCTTGACCAGAGGGTCGGGGTAGGCGATGAACGCGGTGAACACCGCCACCATGATCAGGGCGGCCGAGGTGATGACGCGGCCGGTGGACCCCAGTCCCTCGGCCACCGCGCTCCGGTTGTCCCCGCTGCGCGAGTAGGCCTGCCGTACGGAGGTCAGCAGGAAGACCTCGTAGTCCATCGACAGGCCGAACAGCACGGCGAACAGCATGAGCGGCACGTACGTGTCGATGGGCACCGAGAAGAACAGCGTGGCGAGGTAGGACCCCTCGGCCGAGGGCGGGGGGTCCATGCCGACCAGGCGGCTGCCCAGGCCATGGGAGAACACCACGGCCAGGGCGCCGAAGGCGGCGCCGAGCGAGACGAGGTTCATCACCGCCGCCTTGATCGCGACCAGGGGCGCGCGGAAGGCCAGCAGCAGGAGCAGGGCGCTGAGCAGCACGACGATGCCGACGACCAGCGGCGTCCTGCCCATGATGCGGTCGCCCGCGTCAGCCAGTCCGGCCACTTGACCGCCGACGTGGACGTGCGCCCCCGGCACCTCGATGGCCCGCACCCGTTTCACCACGTCGAGGGCTCGCGGGTCGCTCGGGGCGTAGTCGGGGACGGCCTGGATGAGCACGGAGCGGCCGTCCTCGTTGACCTTCGGCGGGGCGACGAACGCGATGCCCTCGGTGTGCTCCACTCGCTGCCGCAGCACCTGCACGACCGGGTCGGGCGGGGTCGAGTCGGCGATCTTCTGGTCCAGTTCGGCCACGACGATGAGTCCGCCGTTGGCCCCCGGGCCGAAGCCCGCCTCGATCAGCTCGTACGCCCGCCGGGACGGGGTGCCCTTGTCGCCGTACCCGTTGTCGAGCGGACCGAGCGTGATCGTGGCGGCCGGGGCGGCGAGCGCCGCCAGCACGACCACGGTGACCGCCAGCACCCGCCAGGGGCGGCGCGCCACCCAGGCGCCGAGCTTGGCCCAGCCGGTGGCCGGGCCGTCGCGGCGGGCGGCGCGCCCGGCGAACGGCAGCCGCAGCGCGTTGATCCGGTGCCCGAGCAGGCCGAGCAGCGCCGGCACCAGCGTGATCGAGGTGAGCACGGCGCACACGACCGAGACGCCGGTGATCCAGCCGAGCGTGCGCAGCAGCGGGAACCCGGCGAACATCAGCGCGCTCAGCGCGATCACGACCGTGCCGCCGGCGAACAGCACGGCCCCGCCCGACGAGGCCGCCGTCCGCCGGACCGCCTCATGGACCTGCACACCCTCGGCCAGCAGCGTCCGGTGCCGCGACAGCAGGAACAACGCGTAGTCGATGCCGACGCCGAGGCCGATCATCGTGGCCAGGATCGACGCGGTCGAGGGCACGTCCACCACGTGCCCGAGCAGCGCGATGAGGCCGAGCCCGACGCCGATGCTGATCAGCGCGGTGAAGATCGGCACGAGTGCGGCGACCAGCGTCCCGAAGGCGAACAGCAGCACCAGCAGCGCGAAGACGACGCCGGCGATCTCGCTGGCACCGGTCTTGATCTGCTTGTCCGCGGGTGTGGAGCTGTCGGAGGGGACGACCTCGATGCCCGCCCGCGTCGCCGGCGCCGCGGCGGCGACGAGCTGCTCCGAGGTCTGGGCGAGCTTGGTGGTGTCCTGCCCCTTCAGCCGTACGGTGATCATCCCGATCCGCAGGCTGGACGACATGCCGCCCATGCGGTACGGCGTGTCCACCTCGGCGACGTGCGGCATGCGGCGCAGGGCGTCCATCGACCGCTCGACGGCCTGTTTGCGAGACTTGTCGATCAGCGTGCCGTTCGCCGTGTAGAGAACGAGCTGCACCGTCCCGCCGGGGTCGTATCCCGGTCCGAAGCCCTCGCGCATGAGCTCGTGCGCCCGCTGCGCGTCGGTGCCGGGGATCGACACGTTGTTGTTGACCGGCCGGCCCCACACCAGAGTGCCCGCCGTCAGCAGGCCCGCCGCCAGCACCCACAGGGTCAGCACGATCCAGCCGTGGCGTGCGCACCATCCGCCGAGTCGCCCCAGAAGCCCGCTCATCGTCGTCCGTCCCGGGTAGCATGTCCTCGCGACCGTCCTGTACGGCCGTACAAAACGAGGGTAAAAGGAATTGATCGGCGGGCGAGCGGCGCGCCGGAAAATGAGACGATGACCACACTCGATCAGGGCAACGCGACCCGGTCCCGGATCCTGGCCGCGGCCCGCGACCTGTTCGCCGAGCGGGGATACGCCGCCGTGTCGCTCGCCGACATCGCGGCGGCGGTCGGGCTGACCAAGACGGCGGTCGCCTACCACTTCCATCCCAAGGACCGGCTGGCGGCCGAGATCATCGCCCCGGCCGCCGACGACCTGCTCGCGCTGCTCGGCGGCGAGTTCTCCGGCCACCGGGAGTTCCTGCGCGCGTTCACCGCGTTCGCCGTACGGCACCGCGCGGTGATCCGGCTGCTCACCGAGGACATCGGCGGCGCCGACAGGGCCCCTCCCGGATCCCCGGGCGAGGCGATCAGGGAGTTCGGCCGGGAGTTGTTCGTTCGCCTGGCCGGGCCCGACCCCTCCCACGGCACCCGCGTACGCGCCTGGGCCGCCCTCGGAGCGGTGCAGTCCGGTGTGGTGAAGACCATGGACGTGCCCGCCGACGTGGTCGAGGAGACCCTGACCGCCGCCGCCGTGGCCGTGTTCGAATCTTGATATACCTACCCCCTTGCGATCACTCTCAGAGAGCGTCACATTTCGTGTGAACGTTCAACCTTTCCGCCGCGTCCTTAGCAGACACCAGCGGGACGGATGCGAAGGGAGTGACGGCCAGCCGTGGACGTACCGGCCGTCGGGGAGGGCCGCGCGGGCGCGCTCGGCCAGGTGGTCTCGGCCCTTTCGAAGACGCCGCGGACCGTCCTCGTCCTCGGCGAGCCCGGCATCGGGAAGACCCATCTGCTCGGTGAGGCCACGGCGCGGCTGAAGGGCTTCCGCGTGCTCCGCGGCCAGGCCCGCGAACTGGACGGCGGGCGCGCCTACGCCCCGCTCGTCGAGGCGCTCGGGGCGTTGGGCGGCGAGGCGGCCGACGTCCTGACCGACCTGCTCGACGCGATGGACCAGGCCGCGCTCGGACACCCGGCCGCCGCACCCGGCGCGATGGCCGCCCGGCTGCTGGAGTCGCTGCCCGGCCCCACCCTCCTCGCCATCGACGACCTGCATCTGGCCGACGCCGACACGCTGAGCGTGCTGCGGGCCCTGCCACGCCGCCACGGCGCCGTCGCGATCCTCGGCACCGCCCGCCACCCTCCCCCGCTCGACGTGGACCTGTCGATCCGGCTCCAGCCGCTGACCACGACCGAGGCCGCCGACCTGGTCACCACGCTGCTCGGCCGTACGCCGAGCGACACCGTCCTGCGGCGGATCCACCTCGCGAGCCGGGGCAACCCGTGGTTCGTGCAGGAGGCCGTACTGGCCCTGGTGCAGGGCGGCGCCGTGCGCTCGGCGGATCCGGGGGCGCGGCGCGGCGCGATCCTGAGTCGGCTGTTCCAGCGCGACCGGGGCGGACGCGACCTCGCCCGCGTGCTGGCCGCGCTGTCGCGCACGCGGGAGACCGCCGATCTCCCTGCGCTCGCCGAACTGGCCGGGCTCGATCCGGAGCAGGCCGAGCGCGCCTTCGAGGCGCTGGTCAGGGACGGCGTGGTCACCAGGAACGGCGACGGCTACGCGCTGGCGCACCCGCTGGTGGCCGAGGCGCTCTACGACGACCTCGGTGTCTCCGGCCGGCGCGAGGTGCACCGGCGCATCGCCGACATGCTCGAACGCGAGGGACTGACCGGGACCAGGCGGGTCCTGGAGTGGGCCACGCACATGGCCGAGGCCGGGCCGCCCGCCGAGGCCCTGCCCGCCGTGCTGCGCGCAGCCGAGCTGACCCGCTGGACCGCGCCGCTGTCGGCCGCGCACTGGTACGGCAAGGCCGCCGAGCTGTCCCCCGAGCCCGGCGGGCTGCTGGCCAGGCAGGCTCTCGCCTATTGGAAGGGCTCGCGGCCCGCGCTGGCGCTGAACTCGGCCCAGCGCGCGGTCGCCGCGCTGCCCTTTGGACGCCGCCGCACCCGTGCCGCGTACACCGCGGTCGGCGCAGCCCACGCGATGGGGTGGTACGAGGTGGCCCTCGACGTGGCCCGCCGCCAGATCCCCAGGGCGGACGACGCCTCGGCGCTGCTCGCCCAGCAGGCGCTGGTCAGCGCGGAGATGGGCCGCCCCAGCGGGGAGGCCGCCCGACGGGCCTGGGAGGGCCTGGCCGACTGCCCGCCGCAGGACCGCGCGACCACGGTCGGATATCTCGCCCTCCACGCGCTCGTACGGGGCGACTGGGCCGAGACGGGGCGGGCGATCGACGACCTGCTCACCTTCGCCGCCGCGCTGCCGCCGGGCGCCCGGCTCGCGTCGCTGGAGTCGGCGGCGCACGTGCTGGCGATCGCCGGGCTGCGTTCCCGCGCCGTCGAGGTGCTCGACCAGGCCGAGCAGATCCACCGCGGCCTCGGCTGGCACGACATCGCCGGACAGCACGTGCGGACCATGGCCGTGATCCGGCGGATGGGCGGCGAGTGGACGCGGGCGCTGGAGGAGATCGCGGTCGCGGGCCGGGCTTTGGCCGAGGCGGGCCTGCTGGAGAACCTCGCCCTGCTGCGCAACATGGAGCTGGACATCCTGCTCGACCAGGGCAGGCTGGACGAGGCCGCCCGGGTCCTCGCCGAACCTCCACCCGGCTCCGCGTTGCAGCAAGGTATGCGCTGCGTGTTCCGCGCACGCCTGGCACTCGGCCGGGGCGACATCGCGGCCGCGCGGCGCGAACTCGACCGCGCCCTCGCGTACGAGGTGCCCGAGGTGGTGCACCGCGCCCTTGCCGTCAAGGTGCTGGTGACGGGAGCGGCGGGCGACGACGCCGGCTGCCGGGCGGCGGCCTCCCGGCTGGACGACCAGTCGGCGAACGGCACCCCCCGTGCCCGGCTCGCCGCCGACCTCGCGGTGGGCTGGGCGTTCCGGGACCGCGCGCGGACGGGCGCGGCGCTGGAGCGGGCCCGCGCCGACGGCCTTCCGTTCGAGGAGGCCCGGGCCCGGTTGGTCCTCGGCGCGCTCGGCGACACGATGCAACTCCCCCGCGCGCACGCGATCTTCACCCGGCTTGGCGCGGCGCCCTGGGCGGCACTGTCCGAACGCCGCCTGCGGGAGGCCGGACTGGTCCCCGAACCGGCGGGCCGCCTCACCCCCGGCGAGCGCCGCGTCATCGAACTGGTCGCCGACGGGTTGAGCAACCCTCAGATTGCCGAGGAGCTGCACTACAGCCGCAAGACCGTGGAGGTCTATCTGACCCGCGTCTACGCGAAGACCGGCCTGCGGTCGCGCGTCGAACTCGCCCTGGCCGTCGAACGCGGCGAGCTGTGAAGCGGTTGTGGCTCCACGTTTGTGCTGGTGGGGGCTTGGATCGATAGTGTGTTCGAGATAGGCTTGGGCAGCCGTTAGAGGTGAGCTTAGTAGGCGGGCCGTCGGTGGCCGTACGCCGTGTGTTGAGCCGAGTCTGCGTGAAGGAAGTCCCGGTCCGGGCGGCCGGGAACGTTCAGTCGCCTTCGTCTCCGCTCCCGGGGGTCACCGTGTCCGCACCGCAATCGCCGCTCGTTCTCGCGCGGCCGTCCTCTCGTAGTGGGGGCGGGGCGCCGGCGGCGATTCCCGAGGGCCTGGCGGCGATGCCGCCGGGGGCCGAACTCGCGCAGATGCTGGCCGCCATCGACGTGGAGCGAGTATCGGGGTTCGACACCGTCGAGGTGCTCAAGGCCGCCTACCGCCAGTCCTGCCACGACCGTGCGCGGTTCCTGCACGCGCTGCTGGAGGTCGGGCTGCGCGAGCAGTTCACCGGCGACAGCGTGGTCCGTCTGGAAGTGCCTGACGAGTTCGCTCCCGATGAGGCGCGGGCCGCGCTGGCCTGGTCCCGCCGCCGGGCGGACTCGGCGTTCGATCTGGCGTGGAACCTGCACCGTCGCCTTCCTGTTCTCGGCGAGGCGATGCTGGCGGGTGAGCTGGACGAGCCGCGGGCGGTGGCCTTCATCCGCTGGACGAGCGGTTTGACCGACGCCCAGGCCGGCTGGGTCTGCGAGCACCTGATCAGCCGCGCCCCGACCTGGACGGTGGGAGAGCTGATCGAGCACATCCAGCGTCTGGTGCTGGCCATCGACCCCGATTGGGCGGAGAAACGCTACAGGGAGGCGGTGCGCAGACGCCGCGTGGTCGGGATGCGCAACGACGACGGCACCGCGACGGTTTCGGGTCTGGATCTGCCGCTTGATCGGGCGGTGGCCGGATGCGAGCGCATCGACGATCTGGCCCGCGCCTGCAAGCGTGCCGGGGACCACCGCCCCGTCGACCACATCCGGGCCGACCTCTTCCTCGGCAGCCTGGACGGCAGCTTCGAGGGCCTGTCCGACGCCGAGATCGTCGCCCACGTCCGCACCCACCCTTTCGTGGACGCCGCCCCCTCTGACGCCCCAGCCGACTTCTCTGACATCCGCCCCGGAGACCCAGCCACCGAGCCGATCACCGAGCCCGTCGACAACGCCGCCGACGGGCGAGATGACGAGCCCGACCACTTGGCCGATGACGAGCCCGATCACGCGGCCGACGACCAGGCCGACGATAAGGCCGATGACGCGATCGACGGCGAGATCCCTGACGAGCCCCGCAGCGCGAGGCGGCCTGAGACCCGAAACCAGACACGCCCTGGGCCTCGCAGTGAGACCGGCGACCCGACCGACGCTAGACCCCACGGCGAAGCGGGCGGCGCGGCACGCGACGAGGCATGCGGAGGGACCGGGCAAGACCACCCACAGCAACACGGACACGAGCCCAGGCAGGAACCCCGACACGACCGGGGACACGATTACGGGCAGGGGCTGAGACAGCGGCTTGGGCCTGCCGATGGGCGACCCCTCGCGGAGCAGACGTCGGCACAGCCGTCATCGGCGCAGACGTCGGCACAGGCACGGGCGGCACAGGCTGGCCAGGCGTCAGCGCAGACACGGTCGGCACAGGCTGGACAGGCGTCGGCACAGGCACGGGCGGCACAGGCTGCGGCACAGGCTGGCCAGGCGTCAGCGCAGACACGGTCGGCACAGTCATCGGCACGGGCTGGACAGGCGTCGGCACAGGCACGGTCAGCGCGGGCGTGGTCGGTGCCGGAGATACGGGTGGAGCTGACTACCCTCCTCGGTCTCGATGAGCACCCGGCCCACCTGCCCGGCTGGGGCATGGTCCACGCCGCTCAGGCCCGTCAGATGGTCGCGTTCATGCTCGCCGGGCAATGGCGCTATGTCGTCTGTGCCGACAATGGGCATTTGCTGCTGACCGGCATCACCGGGCGGCGCCCGTGCCCGCCCGCGCAACGACCCGCACGCGATGCGCGGCGCGGAGGCATCGTCGAGCTTCAGGTCACCCTCTCCCAACTTCGCGAACTGGCCGCCGCACCCAACATCACCGGCATCTGGGCCCCGCTGGTCGCCGACCTGGCCCGCCATGCCCAGCTCGCTGAAACCGGGCAGCCGGACACCGGCCGCCCCGGCACTCGTTCACCTGACGCGGCTGAGTCGGCCGAATCGGCCGGTCGACGGCATGCCGGTGCGGCCTTACGCCGATACGTCCAGATTCGGGGCCAGGTCTGCTCCTGGCCGGGCTGCCGCATGCCCGCCACCCGGACCGACCAGGACCACATCCATGCCTGGGCCGACGACGGCGCCACCACTGCCGACAACCTGCACCTGGCCTGCCGCCACGATCACCGCGCCAGGCACCTCGGCGGCTGGCGGGTCACCGCGGCGGGGCCCCACCTGATCGTCTGGACCAGCCCGCTCGGGCACCCCTACCCCAGCCCGCTGCCGAAGATCATCCAGCCTGTCCCCCAACCCCGGCCCCGCAACTGGCCCGACGCCCCGCCCGGACGCCTGCCCGCCGACCTCCCCGGAGCATCGGAACACGATCATGGTTCCACCAAGCCCTCCTCCGCCCCGCAGCGGCGGACATGACGGCACGACCAGCGGTGAGGCGGACGGCGAAGGTGGAGCAACGTCCTTCAGCACCCACCTCGACGTGCCGCCGTATTGAACGCCACATCTCTTTGGCACCGGCCCTCGGCATACCGGTGTCGAGGGCTCGGTTCCAAAGCCGGACCACCGACGCCGACACCAGCACCGGCACCAAGATCGACACCGGCACGGGTCGCATGGATCGCAGGGACGGCCCGCAGGGTCGCAGGAGTCGCAGGGGTCGGAGTGGTCGCACAGTCGACACATGTCGCAACGATCGGCAAGGGTCGCAGGGGGCGGCACGGATGGCACCGGTCAGCACGGATCGGCACCGGTCGGCACCGATCGGCACGGACATTAGGGATCTCCCTACTGTGCACCGTCCGCCCAGAGGATCAGGCTCTTGACCATGGAATCACCGATCCTTTCGTACGCCGACGAGGTCTGGCGTGGTTCGGTGCGCCCCGAGGACGTGCCCTACGCGGAGTTGCGCCGCGACGGAATGCAGGAGATCGCCTACGGCGTGGCGATGTGGCCGGCGTGCGGCAATGTGTACGTGGTCCGTGGCGAGGACGGGCTGGGTCTCTTCGACACGGGCGACGCCCACGAGGCCGAGCAGTCGTACCGCGCGATCAGGAAGTGGTCGGCCGAGCCGCTCAAATACGCGATCTTCTCCCGCAGCCGAGCCGACCGGCTGGCCGGGATGGAGGAGTTCGATGCCGAGCCGGGCCCTCGACCGCTGGTGGTGGCGCAGGAGGGGCTGGCCCGCAGGCTCACCCAGCACGGCAGGACGGCCGGCTACAACGCGGTCGTCGACCTGCGCGAGCAGGGCTTCCCCCGGATGGTCTGGCCGCCGCCGCAGCGGCTCCCCGACCTGACCTACCGCGACCGGCTGTCCCTGTCGCTGGGAGACGTCACCTTCCAGCTCACCCACGCCCGTGGTGACACCGACGACGCCACCTGGGCGTTCCTGCCCGAGCGGGGCGTGCTGCTGACCGGCGACCTGTTCGCCTGGACGGTCCCCGGGGCGGGCGACCCACAGCGGATCCAGCGCTATCCGGACGACTGGGCGGTGGCGCTGCGGACCATGGCCGCACTCGACGCCGACCTGCTGCTCCCCGGGCGTGGGCTGCCGATCCGCGGAGCCGCCCGGGTGCGCCGGGCGCTCACCGACACGGCCGACTATCTCGACAGCCTGGTGGAGCAGACGCTCGACCTGATGAACGCCGGCGCCCGCCTGGACGAGATCCTGCACTCGGTCAAGCCGCCGCCCGCGCTCGCCGGGCGGCCCTATCTGCGTGAGCGTCACGACGAGCCCGAGTTCATCGTCCGCAACATCTGGCGGCTGCACGGCGGCTGGCACGACGGCAACCCCGCCAACCTCAAGCCCGCGCCGGACGCCGTGTTCGCCCGCGCGGTCGCCGAGCTGTCGGCGGGCGCGGCATCGGTCGCGGGCCGGGCCGTCGCGGCGGCGGCCGACGGCGACCTGCGCCTGGCCTGCCAGCTCGCCGAACTTGCCGCGCAGGCCGAGCCCGAGAACCGCAGGGTGCACGAGATCAGGGCCCTCGTCTACGCGATGCGGGTCCAGCAGGAGCGCGGTTCGATCGCACGCGGCGTGTACGCCTGGGCCGCCGCCGAGTCACGCAGCAAGACCACCGGCATGGATCTGCTCGACGTCTACCACGACGTCGCGGAGGGCCGGATGTGGTGGCTGCCGAGCAAGACCAAGTGAGCCGACCGAATTGGGCCGACCGAGCTGGGCCGGCCGAACGGCCGGCGGGCGCGTGGAGGGGAGTGCCCGCCGGCCCTGCCGGTAGCCTTCTTTCCGTGCTCGAACAGATCACGGCGACCCGGTACGTCGCGCCCCTGCGCGAGGGCGGGTCGCTGCCCGGAGTCGTCGAAGCCGACGACCTCGGCACGTACGTCGTCAAGTTCCGCGGTGCGGGACAGGGGCGGCGGGTGCTCGTCGCCGAGATCATCTGCGCCGAACTCGCCAGGCGGCTCGGCTTCGCCACGCCGGAGCTCAAGGTCATCGACCTCGACCCGCAACTCGGCGTCCGCGAGCCCGACGAGGAGATCCAGGACCTGCTCACCGCGAGCGCCGGGCACAACCTCGCGATCGACTTCCTGCCCGGAGCGCTCGGCTTCGACCCGCTCGCCTGGGAGCCCGACGCCGAGTTCGCCTCCCGGGTGCTGTGGTTCGACGCCTTCGTCCACAACGTCGACCGGAGCTGGCGCAACCCGAATCTGCTCGTCTGGCACGGCGGGGTGTGGCTGATCGACCACGGCGCGGCCCTGTGGTTCCACCACAACTGGCCGACGGCCGACCCGCGCCGGCGGTTCGACGGCCGCGACCACGTGCTCGCGCCGTTCGCGACGAAGCTGGAGCAGGCCGACGCGGACCTGGCCGGGCTCGTCACCCGCCCGCTGCTCGACGAGGTGGCCGCGCTGGTTCCGGACGAGTGGCTGGAGGGCGAGCCGGGCTTCGCCGACGCGCAGGCCGTACGGCGGGCCTACACCGAGCACCTGCTCGCCCGGGTCGCCGGGCCCCGCGACTGGCTACCGGACCCCGCCGGCGACACCGCCACGGCTTCCACCACCGCTTCCGCACCGCGCCGCGGCGAGCGGGGCGCGACGATCGGCGGTTTCTGGCGTGCGGCGCGAGAGGGCGGCCGATGAGCGACCTGGACGTCTACGAGTACGCGGTGATCCGCGTGGTGCCGAGCGTGGAGCGGGGCGAACTGGTCAACGCCGGGGTCATCCTCTATTGCCAGCCGCGCGGCTACCTGTGCGCGCGGGTCGAACTGGACGAGGCCCGGCTGCTGGCGCTGGGCGGGCCGGTGGACCTGCCCGGCGTACGGCTCGCCCTGGCCGCCTACGAGCGGGCGTGCGGCGAGGAGGCGGGCCCCCTGTGCGGGGAGCCGCTGGGCGCCCGGTTCCGCTGGCTCACCGCGCCGCGCAGCACGGTCGTGCAGACCGGGCCGGTGCACGCCGGGCTGACCGGCGACCCCGCGGCCGAGCTGGACCATCTGCTGACCCGGCTGGTGCGACCGGCGCAGGCCGGCCTCAACGCTCAGAACAGCAACGCTTAGAACAGACGCGCTCAGAACAGCACGGACATGAACGTGTCGACCTCCCGGAAGCCCACCTTGCGGTAGACGGCCCTGGCCGGGAGGTTGAAGTCGTTCACGTAGAGGGTCACGACCGGGGCGAAGTACTTCAGCGCCTGCTCGACCACGGCGGCCATGCCGGCCGCGGCGTGGCCGCGCCCGCGCAGGTCGGGGTGGACCCACACGCCCTGGATCTGGCACGCCTGCGGCGTCACCGCGCCGATCTCGGCCTTGAAGACCACCTGGCCGTCGTCGATGCGCGCGTACGACCGCCCGATGCGGATGAGCTCGGCGACCCTGGACCGGTAGAGCGCTCCACCATCGCCGTTGTCCGGCGAGACGCCCACCTCTTCGGTGAACATCGCCACGCAGGCGGGCAGCAGGATGCCGAACTCCTCGGGGCGGACCCTCCGTACGAGCGGGTCCGGCTCGACGGCGGGCGCGGAACTCGTGGCCATGACCGGCTGGGCCCACCGGATCGCCCGGGCGCCGCCCCAGTGCGGCTCCAGCCGCTCCCAGAGTTGTTCCACCGCACCGGCCGGGCCGACGATGGACGAGCAGCGACGGCCCTGCTTGCGCGCCCGGTCGGCGAAGGCGTGTACGGCCTCGCGGGTGGCGTTCACGGGCACCAGGTTGGCCCCCGCGTAGCACAGGGACACCAGTCCCCCGCGCGGGCCGTAGCCCCACATCTGACCGCCGAGCCGTGAAGGGCTGAGGCCGACGGCCCTGACCCGGGCCGCTACGAACACATTGGCGACCGGATCGGTGTCGAGGAGCGCCAGCACCTCGTCACGATCGCTGTCGTCGAGCACGCGCGACGCCGATGTTCGCAGCATCACGGGCCCAGCCTACGCGAACGGTTCGCGTTTGGGAGGTATCGGCCCGGCCTGGCTCACCGCCCCACGGCAGAGACGTGGGACGCCGTTCCGGGCGCACCCGCCGCGACCTTCATCAGCGTGGCCCGCGGCTCCGGCTCGCCCGGGCAGGTCGCGTCGGCGCCCCGCGTGCCCTTGCGCAGCGGCAACAGCGCCGCGTCGCGCAGGTAGGCCGCCAGTTGACGGTCCACGCAGGCGTTCCCGGCGAGCGACACGCCGTGGTTGCCGCCGCCCGAGGTGAGCAGGCGCGCGGTCGGGAACAGGCGGCGCATGCGCAGCGCCCCCTCGTACGGCGTGGCGGCGTCGCGCTCGGCCTGGATCAGCAGGACGGGCGGCAGGTGCGACGTGCCCACCTTGACCGGCGTGCCGCCCTTCTCGGGCCAGAAGGCGCACGGCGCGTTGTAGACGGCGTTGGGCCAGGCCATGAACGGCGCCTCGGTGTGCGCCCGGCGCGTGTCGGCCCGCCAGCGGTCCCAGGACCGGGGCCAGGCCGCGTCGCGGCACTCCACGCCCAGGTAGACCGCGTAGGAGTTCTCCTCCTCCGCGTCGATCTCGGCCTCCAGGTGGAACAGCTTCACCAGGACGGAGGGGTCGCCGTCGCGGACGTAGGTCGAGAAGGCGGCGCCGAGGTACGGCCAGAGCCGGTCGCTGTAGGCGCCGTTGGAGAAGACGTCGTCCAGTTCGCTCGGGCCCACGACCCCGCCCGCGGGCCTGTCGTGCAGGCGGGAGCGCATGGAGTACCACGCGAAGGACACCGCCGCCTGCGTCTTGCCCAGCTTGTAGACGTCGTCGTGCTCGGCCACCCAGGCGAGGAAGTCGCGGTGCCGCCGGTCGAAGCTGTGGTCCTGGGCGATGTTGGCCTCGTACCAGACGCCGTCGGGGTCCACCACGCTGTCGAGCACCAACCGGCGCACCCGCTGCGGGAACAGGGTGGCGTAGACCGCCCCCAGGTAGGTGCCGTACGAGTAGCCGAGGTAGCTGATCTTCTCCTCGCCGAGCGCCGCGCGCACCGCGTCCATGTCCCGCGCGGAGTTCTCGGTGGTCAGGTAGGGCAGGAACCAGGCCCAGCGGTTGCCGCAGCCCTCGGCGTACTGCCTGGCCCGGCCGACCAGCACCTGTTCCTCGGCGTCGTTCCTCGGCACGTTGTCGGGACGGGGCGGCGCGTAGAAGCGGGCCGGGTCCACGCACGACATGGCGGGCTGGCTGGGCGCCACCCCGCGCGGCGCGAAACCGATGATGTCGAACCGCGCCGCGACGTCCTTCGGCAGCCGCGCCGCGACGTACCTGGCCAGGCTGAGCCCCTCGCCGCCCGGCCCGCCGGGGTTCACCAGCAGGGCGCCGAGGTGGTTGCCGTCACGTGAGGCGGTGCCCTTGATGCGGTTGAGCGCCAGCGTGATCTGCTGGCCGTACGGCTCGCGGTAGTCGAGCGGGACCCGCAGCTCCGCGCACTCCTCACCTGGCGTGCGACGCGTCGCCTGCACCGGCTCCCGCCGGTCGGCCCGGCGGGCCGGCCCGATCGGCCGGATCCGGCGGGCCGAGCCGAGGCCGAGCAGGCCGCCGGAGGCCGACTTCGTCTCCGGCGGGCACTGCTTCCATTCGAGCGGACGCTGCGGCGGGCCCCAGTGCCCCGTCCGGTCCGATCCGGCGGCCACCCCTTCCGGCCCGACCAGTCCGGCGACCAGCGTCGCGATGCCCGCGACCACACCAACGACCCGCTTCACCGCATAGCTCCTCTGCTTCCGAACAGCAGAGGAAAGCTTCGCGATGTGATCGGACGAGCACGGACCGTACTACCCGATCATTGCCATTGTGTAGTCAGAGCATTGCGATATGTAATGCCGAGGTCAGCGGACGACGACCTCCGGACCGGTGGCCTCGTCGTCGAGGTCCACGTCGACGCCCATCTCCTCGGCCAGGCGCAGGGCCTCCTCGATGAGGGTCTCGACGATCTGCGACTCGGGGACGGTCTTGATGACCTCGCCCTTCACGAAGATCTGGCCCTTGCCGTTGCCGGAGGCGACGCCGAGGTCGGCCTCCCTGGCCTCGCCGGGGCCGTTGACCACACAGCCCATGACGGCCACGCGCAGCGGCACCTTGAGCCCGGTCAGCCCGGCCTGCACCTGCTCGGCGAGGGTGTACACGTCCACCTGGGCCCGGCCGCAGGACGGGCAGGAGACGATCTCCAGGCCGCGCTCGCGCAGGCCAAGCGACTCGAGGATCTGCGTGCCGACCTTGACCTCCTCGACCGGAGGCGCCGACAGCGACACCCGGATGGTGTCGCCGATCCCCTCGGCCAGCAGCGCGCCGAACGCCACCGCCGACTTGATCGTGCCCTGGAAGGCCGGTCCCGCCTCGGTCACGCCGAGGTGCAGCGGGTAGTCGCAGCGCTGGGCGAGCAGCCGGTACGCCTGGATCATGACGACCGGGTCGTTGTGCTTCACCGAGATCTTGATGTCGCGGAAGCCGTGCTCCTCGAACAGGGAGCACTCCCACAGCGCCGACTCGACCAGGGCCTCCGGGGTGGCCTTGCCGTACTTCTGCAGCAGGCGCGGGTCGAGCGAGCCCGCGTTGACGCCGATCCTGATCGGCACGCCGGCGTCGGAGGCGGCGCGGGCGATCTCGCCGACCTTGTCGTCGAACTTCTTGATGTTCCCGGGGTTCACCCGAACGGCCGCGCATCCGGCCTCGATCGCCGCGAAGACGTATTTGGGCTGAAAATGGATGTCGGCGATGACCGGGATCTTGGACTTCCTCGCGATGGCCGGCAGCGCGTCGGCGTCGTCCTGCGAGGGGACCGCGACCCGGACGATCTGACAACCCGCCGCGGTGAGCTCCGCGATCTGCTGCAGGGTGGCGTTGACGTCGGCGGTCAGCGTGGTGGTCATGGACTGCACCGAGACCGGCGCGTCCCCGCCGACGGGGACCGAGCCGACCATGATCTGACGTGACACCCGCCGCTTGGCGATCGGCTGGGTCCGTACGGCGGGAATCCCGAGATCAACAGACATTTCTGCACCTTGTGTAATAGGCGACACCCGATGGAGGGGCCCTCCCAGTCTAAGGAGTGCCGAGAGGGCGGACGGCCCGAAACCTTTTCACGACGAATGAAGGTTTCATGACCCGCGACTGAAGGAAGAGCCGTCACCTGCGCGGACGGGCGCCGTGGCCGCGGACGGGTGGGCAGGCGGCGGAGGCCGACCTAAAGTCCGAATCGCGTGAGCGCTCTCGCACCACCTGGTCGGTAAGTCAACGGCTGTCCCCCCGGGCCGACGTGCTCGCGCCGTCGGCGGTGCCGTGCTGCACCACGAGTGCGGCAGCCATGACCACGCGAAAGGGTAGCCCGTGGGTAGACCACGAAGAAGACCAACGAAAGCGATGATCGGGCTGATCGTCGCCGCGCTGTCCGCCCTCGTCTCCGCCGTCGTGCTCGCCTCCCCGGCGTCCGCGCACGGCGCGATGATGACGCCGGGCAGCCGTACGTACCTGTGCTGGAAGGACGGCCTGACCCAGAACGGCGCCATCCAGCCGAAGAACCCGGCCTGCGCGGCCGCGGTCGCGAAGAGCGGGGTCAACGCGCTGTACAACTGGTTCGCCGTGCTGCGGTCGGACGGCGCGGGCCGCATGTCCGGCTTCATCCCGGACGGCCAGCTGTGCAGCGGCGGCGCCGTCGTGTACGACTTCAGCGGCTTCGACCTCGCCCGCGACGACTGGCCGGTCACCCACCTCACGTCCGGGGCGACCATCCAGATGCGGTACAACAAGTGGGCCGCCCACCCGGGCACGTTCCGGTCGTACATCACGAAGGACTCCTGGAGCCCCACCCGCCCGCTGGCGTGGAGCGACCTGGAGTCCGTGCCCTTCGACAGCGTCACCGACCCGCCGAGCGTCGGCTCGCCGGGCAACGCGGACTCCTACTACTACTGGAACGCCAAGCTGCCGTCCGGCAAATCCGGCCGCCACATCATCTACTCGGTGTGGCAGCGCTCGGACAGCAACGAGACGTTCTACAACTGCTCGGACGTCGTCTTCGACGGCGGCAACGGCGAGGTGACCGGCGTCGGCGACCCGGGCAACCCGCCCACCAGCCCGAGCCCCAGCCCGGCCGTCTCCCCGTCGCCGACCCGCAGCCCCAACACCTCGCCCAGCCCGTCGCCCAGCGCGTCTCCCAGCCCGTCGACGAGCCCGACCGGCGGCCCCGGCGGCTGCTCGGCCACCTACAAGGTCGCCAGCTCGTGGGGCAGCGGCTTCCAGGGTGAGGTGACGGTGAAGGCCGGCTCCTCGTCCATCGGCGGCTGGACCGTCAAGTGGACCCAGCCGAGCGGCGTCACGATCACGCAGGTCTGGAACGGCACGCTCAGTCAGTCCGGTAGCGACGTCAGCGTGAAGAACGTGAGCTACAACGGCAGTCTGGGCGCCGGCGCCTCGACCACGTTCGGCTTCCTGGCCAACGGATCGAGCGGCAGCACCCCGTCGCTGACCTGCTCGGCGGCCTGACCCCGCCGCCCGCGGCGCGACCCGCCTGACCCGGGTCGCGCCAAGGGCAGGGAGTGTCCGGCAAATCAGCTCGTCAGCTCGTCAGCTCGGCCGCCCGCGCCCTCGCCCACGCGTCCGCCGTGAGGACCTCCTCCACGGACGCCGCCGGGCCGGGGGTGTGGGCGGCCACCACGCGTTCCACCGTGTCCACGATGCCGAGGAACGGCAGGGCGCCCTTCAGGAACGCCTCCACGCACACCTCGTTCGCCGCGTTGTAGACCGCCGGCGCCGTGCCGCCCAGGGCGCCCACGTGGCGGGCCAGCGCGACCGACGGGAACGCCTCGTCGTCGAGCGGCTCGAAGGTCCAGGTGTGGGCGGTGGTCCAGTCGACCGCCCGGGCCGCGCCGGGCACCCGCTCGGGGTAGGCCAGCGCGAGCGAGATCGGCAGCCGCATGTCGGGCGGGCTCGCCTGCGCGACCGTCGAGCCGTCGGCGAACTCCACCATCGAGTGGATGATCGACTGCGGGTGAACCACCACCTCGATCCGGTCGAACCCGATGTCGAACAGCAGATGGGCCTCGATCACCTCCAGGCCCTTGTTCACGAGCGTCGCCGAGTTCACCGTGATGACCGGGCCCATGCTCCAGGTCGGGTGGTTCAGCGCCATCTCCGGCGTCACGTCCGTCAGCTCGGCCCGCTTCCTGCCCCGGAACGGGCCGCCGCTCGCCGTCACCACCAACCGCCGTACGGCCGCCGGGTCGGCCCCGCCCGGCCCGGCCGCCCACAGGCACTGGGCGAGCGCGGAGTGCTCGGAGTCCACCGGGATCATCTGGCCCGGCCCGGCCAGGCGCTTGACCAGCGGGCCGCCCACGATCAACGACTCCTTGTTGGCCAGCGCGAGCACCCGGCCCGCCTCCAGGGCGGCGAGCGTGGAGGTCAGCCCCAGGGCCCCGGTGATGCCGTTGAGCACGATGTCGCAGGGCGACGCCGCGACCTCCGCCACCCCCTCCGGGCCCGCCAGCACCCTCGCCCGCGCGCCCGCCGCCGCCAGGGCCTCGCGCAGCGCCGGTACGGCCGCCGGGTCGGCGACCGCCACCGCCTCGACCCCGAAGTCGGCCGCCTGCCTCGCCAGCAGGTCGACCCTGCCGCCCCCCGCGGCGAGCGCGGTCACGCGGAACCGCCCGGGAGCGTTGGCGACGACGTCGAGAGCCTGGGTGCCGATGGAGCCGGTCGAACCCAGCACGACGACAGACCGGGGCTGCGGCAGGGATTGGGAGCTCATTCCCTCATTGTCGCCGAGGCGGCCCGCGGGCCCGCAACGGCACGGGCCGTACGCGGAACGGCCGGAGCCGAAGAGGGAGGTGCTGCGCAGAAGATGCTGAAGAGAAACCAGCACATATATGACCGAATCTCCCTATAACCGTATAGGCGGATTGTGAGAAATCCGGTCGAAGGCGTCGCTACTTTCCCGCGTCAGGACATCCCGACACGCCTCAGGAATCCCGACACGGAGGTAGGCATGCACCCCACGGCACGACGTCTCGCCGTTCTCTCGGTCCCCGCCCTCGCGGCGGCGGGGGCGATGCTCCCCGCCGCGCACGGCGCCGCGGCGGCCATGACGGGAACCGTCACGCGGTCGGCCGCCGCCGGTCCCAGGCCCGCCGTTCACGAGGCGGCCGACACGACGACCGAGCAGCGTACGGTCAAGAAGTTCTGGACGGTCGCACGCATGGAGGCGGCCGAGCCGCTGGACGCCCCCGGCACCGGCGACCGGCACTTCGCGGCATCCGGCTCCGCGTCCGGTTCTGCGCCCGCCGACGCGTCCGCGGCACGGCCCGCGACGGTCGCCCCCACCCTCACCGCCGCCACGGGCACGGTCGCCGACACGGCCTATGCCTCGTCGCGGACCTCTGGCTCCTCCTGGACGGCGGGCGGGACGGTGGTGAAGACGACAGGGAGGGTGTTCTTCACGGTCACGGCCGGTTCGGACGCCGGGCGGAACGCCTCCTGCTCGGGCACCGCCGTCACCAGCGCCAACAAGAGCGTGGTCATCACCGCGGGACACTGCGTGAAACTGAACGGCGCCTTCCACGCCAACTGGGTCTTCGTCCCCGGCTACGACCAGGGCAACCGGCCCGACGGCACCTGGCCGGCGACCACCCTGCTCACCACCTCCCAGTGGAACTCGGGCGAGAACATGAACTACGACGTCGCCGCCGCCGTCGTCGCGCCGCAGGGCGGCAAGAGCCTCACCGACGTCGTCGGCGGCCAGGGCGTCGCGTTCAACCAGCCGCGCGGGCGCCAGACGTACGCCTTCGGCTACCCGGCGGGCGGGCCGTACGACGGGTCGAAGCTGGTCTACTGCAGCGGACGGACGTTCGACGACTTCCTCAGCTCGCAGGACCAGGGGCTGAGCTGCGGCATGACCGGCGGCGCCAGCGGCGGCCCGTGGTTCCTCAACTTCAGCGCGAGCACCGGCAGCGGCCTGCTCAACTCGGTGAACAGCTTCAAGTACAACTTCGCGTCCTACTGGATGTTCGGCCCCTACTTCGGCCCGGAGGCCGAGGCGGTCTACAACACGGCCCAGAACACCTCCCTCACCTGATTCACCGAAAGTAACCACGAGAACACTTCCCGTGGTCCACACTCGGGAGCCATGACTCCGAGCCTCCCCTTGCTTGCCGTCACCGCCCTCGTCACCGGACTTCTGGGAGCCCCCGACCGGGAGGTCTCCCCGATCGGAGACGTCGTGGAGCACGTGGCCGGGCACGCCTCCGGGACCTACTGGACACCGCAGCGGATGGCGCGGGCGGTCCCGATCGGGCTGCTCAACCCATCGGTGCTGCCGCCCGTCGCCAGGGCCGCCCTGCCCCCGTTCGCCCGGGCCGCCCTGCCGCCGGCCGCCGGGCTGGTCGTCGCGCCCGATCAGACGGCGCGACGGCCCAGCGGAACGACCCGGGCGGGCAGGACGCGGCAGGCGGCGGCGATGCCCCCGGCCACCACGAGCGGCATGCGCTGGGCGGCGGGCGGTTCGGTGACGAGGACCACCGGCAGGGTCTTCCTCACGCTGAACGGGGTGGACTTCTCCTGCTCCGCCAGCGCCGTGCGCAGCGCGAACAGGGACCTGGTCGTCACCGCCGGGCACTGTGTCAAGGACGGCGCCGGGGACTGGGCGGAGAACTGGACCTTCGTCCCCGGATACGACGAAGGGCGGCAGCCGTACGGCGCCTTCCCGGCACGGCGGATGTTCGTCGCCGGGCCCTGGTCGCGCTCCGGGAACGACGACTACGACGTGGGCATGGTCGCCGTGGACGACCTCGACGGGCAGCACCTGACCGACCTGGTGGGCGGGCAGCCGATCGGCTTCGATCCGCCCCGGAGCCGCCGGACCTACGGTTTCGGGTTCCCCGCCGACCCTCCGTACGACGGCGAGCGGCTGCTGTACTGCGCGGGCGTCCCCCACGGCGACCCGCAGGGGCAGACCCGCGATCAGGGCCTGCGCTGCGACCTCACGGCGGGGGCCAGCGGCGGGCCCTGGCTCAGCGGCTTCGACCCGGCCTCCGGCCGGGGCATGCTGACGTCCGTCAGCAGCTTCAAGTACAGCAACGACCACCGCACGATGTACGGCCCCTACTTCGGCGCCGCCGTACGCGACCTGTTCCGCACCGCCGAGCGGGCGTGACGGGTCAGAACGGCGACAGCGGCTCGGCGTTGTCCTCGTCCACGATGTCGGCGGCGGACCGGACGATCAGGGGGTCGGGCTCGCCCACGACCGAGGCGTCCTTGTCGTCGTAGTCGTACAGGGACAGGACGTAGCGCATCGCCTCCAGCCTGCCGCGCTTCTTGTCGTTGCTCTTGATGATCGTCCAGGGGGCGTCCTCGGTGTCGGTGTTGAGGAACATGTCCTCCTTGGCCCGGGTGTACTCGTCCCACAGGTCCAGCGAGGCGATGTCCATCGGCGACAGCTTCCACTGCCGTACGGGGTCCACCTGGCGGATGACGAACCGGGTGCGCTGCTCGGCCCGCGACACCGAGAACCACAGCTTGACCAGGCGGATGCCGTCGCGCACGAGCATCCGCTCGAACAGCGGCGCCTGGTACATGAACTCCATGTACTCCTCCGGAGTGCAGAAGCCCATGACCCGCTCGACCCCGGCCCGGTTGTACCAGGACCGGTCGAACAGCACGATCTCGCCCGCCGCCGGAAGGTGCTCGACGTACCGCTGGAAGTACCACTGGGTGCGCTCGCGCTCGCTGGGCTTCTCCAGCGCCACCACGGTCGCACCGCGGGGGTTGAGGTGCTCCATGAAGCGCTTGATGGTGCCGCCCTTGCCGGCCGCGTCCCGTCCCTCGAACAGGATCACCAGGCGGCCGCCGGTGTCCTTCAGCCAGTACTGCAGCTTCAGCAGCTCGATCTGCAGCAGCCGCTTCTGCTGGTCGTACTCCTGCCGGGAGATGCGGTGGTCGTACGGGTAGTGCTCGCGCCAGGTGTCCACGGGGCCGCCGTCGGCGCGCACGAGGACGGGATCGTCGTCATCGTCGTCCAGCACCTTCAGCCCCGGCGTGCGGCGCAGCAGTTCGACCCCGTCGGAATGCTCCCCTAACTGCGATACTTCCGGCATCTCAGCGTCCCGTTCACTCGGCCAGCATGACGTGAAGGCCGGGCGGCGCCCCGGCCACGACCATCGCGAAGCAGGAGACGGCGAAGGCCGTCCCGGCCGCACGGGCCGCGGACGTCCCGCTGCCCCGCGCGCGGGTGTCGTACACCCGCCTCGCGGCGAACGCGGCTGGTTCCCCTACGGGTCCGCCGGGAACGTCACGACGACCTCGAGGCCGCCGCCGGGATTCGGGCGCGCTGTCACGGCGGCCCCGTGCGCCGTCGCGATCGAGGCGACGATCGACAGCCCGAGCCCCGCGCCCTGCCCCCGGGTCGTGTGCAGGCGACGGAAGGGCGCGAAGAGGTCGCCGAAGCGTTCGGCCGGCACCTCGGGACCGGTGTTGCGGACCGTCAGCACGCCCCCGGCGAGCGTCACCTCGACGGCTCCTCCGGGGTGGTTGTAGCGGACGGCGTTGCCGACGAGGTTGGTGACGAGCCGATCCAGCAGGACCGGATCCCCGTGGACGAGGAACGGCTCGATCCGCGCGGTCACCGACACCTCGTCCGCGTCCGTCTCGGCCAGGACGAGCCGTACGACCTCGTGGAAGGCCACGGGAGCCCGCCTCTGCAGGCCGTGCTCGGCCTGGGAGAGGACCAGCAGGGCGTCGATGAGGCCCTCGATCCGGTGGTTGTGGAACAGGAGCTTCTCGCGGATCTCGCCGACATCCTCGGGCAGGCCGATCTCGATCGCCGTCCGCTGCACGGCCAGCGGAGTGCGCAGTTCGTGGGACGCGTTCGCGATGAACCGCCGCTGCCCCTCGACCGAGCGCTCCAGCCGGTCGAGCATGGCGTCGAAGGTGTCGGCCAGCTCCTTCAGCTCGTCCCGCGGCCCGCCGAGGGCGATCCGCTCGTGCAGGGTGGACAGGGACAGCCGCTGCGCGGTGGCGGTGATCCGGTGGACGGGCCGCAGGATCCGCCCCGCGATCACCCAGCCCACGACCACCGACACCAGGGTCAGGGCCCCGATCGCCAGCGCGCTCACGTCCCACTGATAGTGGATCACCTCCCGCGCCAGCTGGGACAGCGGCGGGAGCGGCCCCAGCTCCGATCCGGGGAGCAGAGCGGCCGGGGCCGGAGGCGCCTCTCCCACCCCGACCCCGCGAAAGCTCTCGATCCGCGCGTGCAGCGCCTGGCGCAGCAGCATGTTGACGATGACCAGCAGCACGACGGAGGTGAGCAGGAAGAGCCCCGAGTAGATCAGCGTGAGTCGTACCCGGACCGTCGTCACAGCAGGTATCCGGCGCCGGGAACGGTCTGGATGCACGGCGGGTCGCCCAGCTTCGCGCGCAGGCGGCTGACCACGACCCGCACCACGGTCGTGAAGGGGTCGGCGTTCTCGTCCCACGCCTCCTCCAGGAGCCGCTCGGCGCTCACCACCGCGCCCTCCGCCCGCATCAGCACCTCCAGGACGGCGAACTCCTTGAGCGACAGGTGCAGGTGCCGGCCGTCCCTGGACGCCTGGAGCCGGTGGGTGTCGAGCACGATCCCGTGCCGGGTCAGCACCGGGGGCACCTGGTCCCGGCTGCGCCGTCCCAGCGCCCGCACCCGCGCGACCAGTTCGGTGAAGTCGAAGGGCTTGGGCAGGTAGTCGTCGGCTCCCATGCCGAGGCCGGCGACCCTCTCCGGCACCGACGACGCCGCCGTCATCATGAGGATCCGCGTACGGCTCCCGCGCGCTACCAGGTCGCGGCACACGAGGTCGCCGTGCAGCTCGGGCAGGTCGCGGTCGAGGACGAGGACGTCGTAGTCGCTCACCGCCAGCCGCTCGGCCGCGGCGGCTCCGTCGTACACCACGTCGACCGCCATCGCGTGGCGGCGCAGTCCCATCGCCACGAGGTCGGCCAGGTCGCGCTCGTCTTCGGCCACGAGTACCCGCATGCCGACGTTCCTAGCCGAAGCGGGGTAACAGCGGCGTTAACGGTTCCGTTCACGGTCGTGCAACCCAGCTCCGGCCACGCTGACGGGCATGATCAGAACTCTCTCCGCCGCCGTCCTGCTGGCCGCCGGCACCCTGTCCGCCGCCCTCCCGGCCCCCGCCGCGCAGGCCGCCACCGCGCAGGCCACCGAGGGCGGCGGGTGCGTCCGGATCACCGCGCCGCCGCCCGAGTCCGCGCCGCCGACGTCGGTGAACACGCTCCGGCAGGCGTACGAGTGCATGCTGGACAACTACTACAGCGGGCCCGTGCTCGATTCGAAGGTCCTGCTGCGGGACGCTCTCGCCGCGTACACCCAGGATCTGATGCGGCGCGGCGCCGACGAGGCCGGTCTTCGCCTGCCCGCGCTGACGGGGAACCGCGACGCCGACTGGGCCGCCTTCGCCGACATGATCGGCACCGGCGACCCGCACGCCCTGCGCGCCGCGGTCATCGGGATGGTCGCCGGGCTCCACGACGACCACGCCCGGGTGGACAGGCCCGCTCCCCCGCCGGAGGGCGGGCCGACCGGCACGGGCATCGCGGGCCTGTCGGCCGCGCAGGGCCCACGATTGGACCCGGCTGCCCGGCCGCCGCTGTTCATCACCCGCGTCCTGCCTCGCAGCCCGGCGGACAAGGCCGGCATCCGGCCCGGCGACATCATCGAGAAGGTCGACGGCATACCGGCGTTCATCGGGGACAAGGTGAACCAGAGCCTCATCGACACGTTCGCCTCCGACACGGTACGGCTCACGCTCAAGCGGCCCACGACGGGACGCGTCAGAACCGTGCAGCTCACCGCGGGTCCCCTCGAAGAGCAGAAGCGGGCGGTGACGTCGAAGACGCTCCCCGGCGGCGTCACCTACGTCAAGGTGCCCGGGTTCTTCGAGGGCGCGGCCGACCAGGCCATCGCCAAGCTGAAGGACACCTCGAAGGCCGCGGTCATCGACCTGCGCGGCAACGGCGGCGGGTCGCCGCGCGAGGTGACCCGGCTGCTCGGCGCGTTCGCGCACGGCAAGGTCACCAGCTATTTCTGCCCCCTCACGGGTGACTGCGCGGCCAACCACACCGACGACACCGTCCCGCTGCTCGGGCTGCGCCTGGTCGTGCTCACGGACCGCGCGTGCGCCTCGGCCTGCGAGGACTTCAGCGCGGCCGTGAAGGACAACGGCCTGGGCGCGCTCGTCGGGACCCGCACCGCGGGGGCCGTCTCCGGGCCTGCCGAGCCGTACCTTCTCGACGACGGCAGTGTGCTGCTGCTGCCCAAGGTCCGGCACCTCGGACCGGCCCGGGAGACCATCGACACGATCGGCGTCCCCGTCGACCACTACGCCCCCATGACGGCCCTCGATCTGGCCACGGGGCGCGACCCCGGCCTCGCCACGGCGCTGAGTCTCCTCTGACGGCCCTGAGCCTCCTCTGACAGCGCTGAGCCTCCTCTGACGGCACCGGGGCTCCCGAAAAAGACGACGGGCCCGGGGGACGTGGTCCCCCGGGCCCCTTCGGACGCCTGGTTCTACAGCGTGAGGCCGGTGAGCACCATGACCTTCTCGTAGGTGAGGTCCTCCATGGCCGAGCGCAGCCCCTCGCGTCCCACGCCCGACTCCTTGACCCCGCCGTACGGCATCTGGTCGGCCCGGTAGGACGGCACGTCGCCGATGATGACGCCGCCGACCTCCAGCTCGCGGTTGGCCCGGAAGGCGACGTCCAGGCTGCGGGTGAAGACCCCGGCCTGCAGGCCGTAGCGGGAGTCGTTGACCGCGGCGAACGCCTCGTCGACCGAGGCGACCCGCTGCACGATCATGACGGGCCCGAAGACCTCCTCGCAGGCCACCTTGGCGTCGGCGGGCACGTCGGCCAGCACGGTGGGAGCGACGGTCGCGCCGTCCCTGGTGCCGCCCGCCAGCAGGCGCGCCCCGGCCGAGACGGCCTCGTTGACCCAGCTCTCGACGCGGATCGCGGCGTCCTCGCTGACGAGAGGACCGACCTGCGTCTTGTCGTCCGCGGGGTCGCCGGTCACGAGCGCGCCGACGGCGGCGACGAGCTTGTCGGTGAACGCGTCGGCGACCGTGTCCTCCACGATCACGCGCTGCACCGCGATGCAGCTCTGGCCCGCCTGGTAGTTGGAGAACAGCGCCACGCGGCTCGCCGCCCAGTCGAGGTCGGCGTCGGCCAGCACGACCGCGGCGGCGTTGCCGCCGAGTTCGAGCGTGACGTGCTTGCGCGGCACGCTGTCCATGATCGAGTAGCCGACCGGGCCGGATCCGGTGAAGGAGACGACCGGCAGCCTCGGGTCCTGCACGAGAGAGGACGCCCGGTCGTTGGGCACCGGCAGCACGGAGAACATGCCCTCGGGCAGGTCGGTCTCGGCCAGGATCTCGCCGAGGACGAGCGCCGACAGCGGGGTCGCGGGCGCGGGCTTGACCACGATGGGCGCGCCCACGGCGATGGCGGGGGCGACCTTGTGCGCCACCAGGTTGAGCGGGAAGTTGAACGGCGTGATCGCCAGCACCGGGCCGTACGGCACGCGGGAGACGTAGGCGAGCCGTCCCTGCGCCGCGGGCTCGGTGTCGAGCCGCTGCACCTCGCCGCTGAACCGGCGGGCCTCCTCGGCGCCGAAGCGGAACGTCGAGATCGCGCGGCCCACCTCGCCGCGCGCCCAGAAGATCGGCTTGCCGTTCTCCGCGCTGATCAGGCGGGCGATCTCCTCGGCGCGCTCGGTCAGCCGCCGGGCCACGTGGGCCAGCGCCTCGGCGCGTACGTGGATGGGCAGCGCGGCGGCCTGCTTGCGAACGGCGTGCGCGGCGGCCACGGCCTGCTCGACCTGCTCGGGGGTCGGCACCGAGTGGACGCCGACGACCTGGCCGTCGTGGGAATTGGTCACGGCCTGCTCGGCGTCCCCGGTCGCGGGGCGCCCGGCGAGCCAGAAGGGGCGGGGTTCGGAAGTGCGGCCTACGTCCATGTCTTCACGCTATGCCACCTGGTGGGAGCCGGTCGCTACTCCGGACGGGCCAATCACCGCCCCCCGCCGCGCCATCATGGACAACTTCTCCCATGTCACAGATGCGCGGCAATTTCATGATGTTTTCTGTTTCACTGCGGTTTGAAAGCCGAGCGGCATGGTTAAGTCATCATCCGGGTCTGTCGCGGGACCCCCAATATGAGAAGGGCTCGTCGCTGATGGGTACGCCGGCGCCGCTCGGTCTTCAGGGTGCCTACGCACGCGGCCATCGCAGCAACTACGACGAGCTGCGCACCCGTCTCCTCGACGTCGCCAACGACCTGCTCGCCAAGGCCGGGCCGGAGAGCCTCACCGTACGCAGGATCGCCGCCGAGGCCGGCTGCTCCACCCAGGTCATCTACACGATGTTCGGCAGCAAGGAGGGACTGGCCGAGGCGCTCTACCTGGAGGGCTTCGAGCGGTTCCGGCGGAGGCTGGAGGCCGTGCCGAAGCGCGACGACCCGCTGGAGCACCTGAGCCTGCTCGGTCCCGCGTACCGGGAGGCGGCGCTGGCCGAGCCCGGCTACTACAGCCTCATGTTCGAGCGGGCCATCCCCGGCTTCGTGCCGAGCGAGCGCGCCCGCACGCTCGCGAGGGCCGCGCTCAACATCGTGGACCGGGTGATCGCCGACTGCATCTCCGCGGGCCATCTCGTGCCCACCCAGCCCCGGAAGATCGCCGACGCGCTGTGGGCCGCGGCGCAGGGCGCGCTCAGCCTGGAACGTGCCGGGCATCTGCCCGACGGCAAGACGTACGACATCGTCACCGAGGCCGCCGTCCGCGCCTTCCTCGCACGCCCCTCCTCCTGATCCGCATCACAGGCACAGCGCGATCCACAGCTCGGCCCGGACGGCGGGGTCGTCCAGATCGCGGCCGAGCAACTCGCTCACCCGCTTCATCCGGTAGCGCAGCGTGTGCCGGTGCACGCCCAGGCGCTGCGCCGCGGCGTCCCAGTGGCCGTTACTGGCCAGGTAGGCACGCAGCGATTCGACCAGATCGGCGCGCGAGCCGTAATCGCGGAGCGGCGCGAGGATCGCCGCCGCGAACGACGCTGCGGCGGCCGGATCGAGCAGCGACAGCAGCCCGCGCCCGGCGAGTTCGCTGAAGCGCGCCACCGGCGAGGCCGAGACGAGCGCCCGCCGCGCCTGGTCGAGGGCCCGGTCGAGGGCGGTGGCGAGGGCCCGGTCTGGAGCACGGTCGGGAGCACGGGTGAAGGCGCGGTCGAGTTCGGGATCCGGGCTTTCCATGCGGTCTTCCACACGGCTCTCGGAACGGGCGATCTCCACGCCGGGTGCGCTCACACCCACCCGGCCGTGCCGCGCGGCCAGCGCGACGACCTCGTCGGCGTGCAAGTCCGGGGCCAGCACGACGAGCAGCCCTTCCCAGGGCGCGGTGAAGGTTCCCATGGCGGCGAAGCCCGCGCGCGGGCCCGGCGCCGCGCCGGCCAGGGCCTCGGTCAGTGCCTCCGGGTCGGCGGTGTCGCAGGCGAGGACCGTGACCGGCTCCCCCGGCAGCCGCATGCCCAGAGCCGCCAGCGTCTCCGCGGCGGCCCGCGCCTCACCGGCCAGCAGCAGCCGCAGCACCGCCGACCGCACGTGCGCCGCCGCCGAGCGCTGCTCCCTGCCCTGTTCAAGCGCCAGCGTCAGCAGGGACCCGGCCGCGTTGACGACCGTGTGCGCGATGGGCGAGAACGGACGCGGCGATCCCACCGCGAAGAATCCCCTCCGGCCCAGCGGCTGGACGACGACGTGCTCGTCCGGGGTGGACAGGGCGAGGCTCGCCAGGGACGGCGCGCTCCGCAGCCGGGCGATCTCGGGCTCCAGCGACCGTGCCGTCTCCCGCGCCCAGTCCCCCGCCGCGCCGCGCCTGTCACCCGGACCTGCGTGCTTGTCACCCGTATGACGGCCGGTCGCGTCGGCGGCGTGCCGTACGGCGCCCGCGGGGTCGAGCAGCAGAGCCCAGCCGCCGATCTCCCTGGACAGCCGGTCCACCACGGCCACCGGCCCCTCCCGCTGGAGGGCGGCGCGGGTGAGCCTGCCCTGGGCGGCGAAGGCGCGGCTGATCTCCTCGTACTGCTCCCCCGCGAGCAGGTCGCTGACGGCCTTGCCGATCGCGATGAAGGGGGTGTCCCTCGGCACCTCGACCAGCGGCAGCCCGGCGGACTCGGCCGCCTCGGCGAAGGCGGGCGGCACCGCGTCGTGGCTCAGCCCCACCCCGAACCCCAGCCCACTGACGCCCCGGGCCACGAGCCGGGAGACGTACGGCACGGCGTCGCCGGCGGACAGGCGCATGCCGGTCGTGAGCACCAGCTCGCCGCCCTCCAGGAACGGCGTGGGGTCCTCCAGCTCGCTCACCGCGACCCAGCGGACGGGGCGGTCGAGACCGTTCCGCCCGGCGAGAACCTCCAGGTGGAGCGGTACGATCGCGGTGATCCGGCGCAGCGTGGGTGCCACTGCTCTTCCCCCCGAACACCCGGCTTGTCCTCACCGGCCAAAAGTACGCCTACATTCTGACATAGCGGCATATCGGCTGGTGGCGGCGGCGGCCTTACCGTCGGAGACATGAGCACTGCCACCACGCACGGCGGCCCGCAGCTCCCACAGGAGCGCCGCCTCGTCACCGAGATCCCCGGCCCGCGGTCGCGCGAGCTTTTCGCGCGCAAGCAGTCCGCCGTGCCTCCGGGCATCGGCACCACGCTGCCCGTCTTCGTGACCCACGCGGGCGGCGGTGTGATCGTCGACGCGGACGGCAACTCGCTGATCGACTTCGGCTCCGGCATCGCCGTGACCAACGTCGGCAACGCCGCCCCCCGGGTGGTCGAGCGCGTGCAGAAGCAGGTCGCCGACTTCACCCACACCTGTTTCATGGTCGCGCCCTACGAGTCGTACGTCGCGGTGTGCGAGAAGCTCAACGCGCTCACGCCCGGCGACCACGAGAAGCGCACCTTCCTGGTCAACAGCGGCGCGGAGGCCGTCGAGAACGCGGTCAAGGTGGCCCGGCACGCCACCGGACGGCAGGCGGTCGTCGTCTTCGACCACGGCTACCACGGCCGCACGCTGCTGACGATGACGCTGACGGCCAAGAGCATGCCGTACAAGCACGGGTTCGGGCCGTTCGCGCCCGAGGTGTACCGGGTGCCGCTCGCCTACCCGTTCCGCTGGCCGACCGGCCCGGACAACTGCGCCGAAGAGGCCGCGGCCCAGGCGATCGACATGATCAACAAGCAGATCGGCGCCGAGAACGTCGCGGCGGTGCTCATCGAGCCGATCGCGGGCGAGGGCGGATTCATCGAGCCGGCCCGCGGCTTCCTGCCGAAGATCGTCGAGTTCTGCCGCGCCAACGGCATCGTCTTCATCGCCGACGAGGTGCAGACGGGCTTCGCCCGCACCGGCCACATGTTCGCCTGCGAGGACGAGGGCATCGTCCCGGACATCATCACCACCGCCAAGGGCATCGCCGGCGGCCTTCCGCTGGCGGCCGTGACCGGCAGGGCCGACCTGCTCGACCACGTCCACAGCGGCGGCCTCGGCGGCACGTACGGCGGCAACCCGCTCGCCTGCGAGGCGGCCCTGGGCGTGCTGGAGACCATCGAGCAGGACAAGCTCGTCGAGCGCGCCCGGCACATCGGCGAGGTCATGCTGCCCCGCCTGCGCGCCATCCAGGAGCACAACCCGATCGTCGGGGACGTACGCGGGCGCGGCGCGATGATCGCCGTCGAGCTCGTGGTCCCGGGGACCAAGGAGCCCTACCCGGCCGCCGAGATCGCGCGCAGGTGCCACGAGCAGGGCCTGCTCGTGCTCACCGCCGGGACGTACGGCAACGTGCTGCGCTTCCTGCCGCCGCTGGTCATCCCGGACCACCTGCTCGAGGAGGGCCTCTCCATTCTGGAGAAGGCGCTCAACGTGGACTAGACGGTTTGAACAACATCAAAAGGGGCACCCGGTCTGTTCCGAGGTGTCCCTTTTGTTGTTGTACGGCTTGCGTTATGCCTCGATTTAACCATCGCTTGGCCCGACTCGCGCCGATCACGAAGGGTAACCGCGTTATAACGGTTCCGATAGGCGATCGAGGGGGGACTTTGATGGGCTGGAACCCGAACGGCGCCGAGCGGCTCATGCTGACGTTCGACCCTGCCGGCCTCACCACCACGCAGCGCGACGGCGACGCCTGCGTCGTGTGCCACAAGAAGTGGCCCCGCCCCCGGGTCAAGGTCGGCACACTCCCCGACAACGCCCCCGTCCACGCCTGCGACGACTGCGCCGAGGCCCTGCTGCCCGCACCCGAGGGCAAGGTGCCGCTGCCCCGCCGCTCCCGGGCCGCCATGTCCTGACCCCTGGGGCGGCGGGGTTCAGCCCCACCCAGGACGTCTACGACCGGAGCCGGGTTGCTCCTGCTTTCGGGCCTTCCCACCGAGATCACTGCGCCCAATAATGCGCAATGTGGACAAACTGCGCGGCCTGCCGCCGCTGACTCTGGCCGCGCCGGCCGCGGGATCGGCCGCGATCCACTTCGGCGTGATGCCCGATCACTTCGCCGCGTCTCCCGGACACGGGGTGCTGTTCGCCGTCGCGGGATGCGTGCAACTGGCCTGGGCGGCGGCCCTGCTCCTGCGCCCCACGCAGCCGGTGGTGCTGACCGGCGGGTTCGTCAACCTCGGCCTGGTCGTGATCTGGCTGGTCGGCAGGACGGCCGGGCTTCCGCTCGGCCCTGACGCGTGGACCCCCGACCCCGGAGGCGCCCCCGAGGCGCTCGCGGCTCTCCTGGAGACGCTGCTCGCGGCCGCCGCGCCGGCCCTCGTCGCGTACGCGTCGGTCGCGGACGACGACGGCGCCGGCTCCCGCCGGCCGATCGGCATGCTCACCGGCCGGATCCCGTCGGCGGGAGGGGTGGGCGCGGCCGTGGTCGCCTGCCTGGTCGCCGCCGCGGTCGGCGTCAGTTTCACCTCCTGGGGCACCACGGCCTTCGACGAGATCCTGGTCGCGCGCCCCGCCACGGCCTCGCCCGGGCCACTCGCGGGACATCACCACCATGGGGCGGCGCAGCCCCCGGCCGCGGCGGCGGCCCAGGAGCCCCTCACGCCGGGCGCGGGCGTGGTGGCGGCCGACGCCGCGACGAGCGCGGCGCAGGCCCTGGCTGCCGCGGTACGGCGGGAGACCGCCGGTCGTCTGCCCACGGCGGCGGACGCGGAGCGGGCGGGCTACCGAGTCTGGACCGACAACGACGGCGTCCAGCAGCTCGCCAACCCCGCGCTGCTGCAGGACGGCCTGGTCCTCAACCCCGCGCAACCGGAGGTGCTTGTCTACCACGAGGGGAAGACCCTGCTGGGCGCGGTGTTCGTCATGCCGCCGGGCGCCCGGGGCCCGGCGATCGGCTCGCTCACGCCGTGGCACTCCCACACCTGCCCCCTCTGCGATCCGCCCGGCGAGACCGACATGCTGCACGTGTGGCTGGTCGACTATCCCGGTGGCGGGTTCGCCGACATCTCGGGACCGGCCCTCCAGGCCGCGGTCGCGAAGCTTCCCCCGGTCTCGTGACGTCGTCAGGTCGCCAGATCCTCCAGATGGGCGGCCAGCACGGCGCTCATGCGGTCGGGCGGCATCGACTCCGGCCGGGTCAGGAGTTGGACGCTCAGACCGTCGATGAGGGCGTGGAGCCGCGCCGCCTCGAACTCGGCATCCCGATGAGCGGCGAGCTCCCCCTCGTCGGCGAGCGCGCGGACGGCGATGGTCGCCACCTCCCCCGTGCCGTCGTTCGCCTGGCGCAACCAGTCGGCGGCGGCCGGGTCGCCCTGGGCGCGCGCGGTCAGTTGCAGCCAGACCTCGGCCTCCGCGCGCCGCTCCGCGTCCATGGGCAGCAACTGCTCCAGCAGGGCGCGTATGGCGACGCGGACGGGGCCCTGGAAGACGGTGGTCTCGATGCGCGCGCGGACCCTTGTGATGACGTGCTCCATCGCGAAGGCGAGCAGCTCCGTCTGGGTCGAGAAGTAGTGCCGCAGCGCGCTCGGTGACCAGCCGGCCTCCGCGGCGATGCTGCGGACGGTGGCGGCGCCGACGCCGTCCCGGCGCACGACCCGCCACAGCGCCTCGGCGATCTCCTCCCGCCGCACCTGGTGGTCCACGATCTTCGGCACAGCACTCCTTCCGCCCCGCCCTTCCCGCCACGCATCCCGCGGATTTTTATAGCACAATGTGTGAAAAAGCTTTTGTAGCACGCCGTGCGAAAAAGGAGCCGTGATGCTGTTCGGACTGATCGTCGCCTGCGAGGTCGCGTTCTGGGTGCTGCTGGGCGCCGGGCTCGCCGTCCGTTACCTCCTGCGCCTGCGGCGGCTCGGCGGCCTGCTGCTGCTCGCCGTCCCCCTGGTGGACCTGGTCCTCCTCGTCGCGAGCGTGGCCGACCTCCGTGGCGGCGGCCGGGCGGAGTTCACGCACGGGCTGGCCGCGGCCTATCTGGGGTTCACCGTCGCCTTCGGGCACGACATGGTGCGGTGGGCCGACGTCAGGTTCGCCCACCGCTACGCCGGAGGGCCGCCGCCCGACCGGCGCAAGCGTTACGGCAGGGAGCTGGCCCGGCACGAATGGCGCGCCTGGGGCAAGGGCATGATCGGCTGGGCCGTCGCCTGCGGTCTGCTGCTGGCCGGCGTCGTGGTCATCGGCGACATCGAACGCGCGGTGGCGCTCCTGGAATGGGCCGGCCGCCTGACGTTCGCCATGCTGGTCTGGCTGGTCTTCTGGCCGCTCGCCTACACCGTCATCCCCAAGCGCGCACCGGTGGATGCCCGCCCACCCCTGGACGCCCGCGAGTCCCACCACGACCGGGTGCCGCACAGCTCCGGTGAACAGAGCTGAGCGGAGCGCCGTTCCCGGGCGCGGATCAGGACACGATCCGCGACCAGCGCTCCACCCACTTGTCGTACGCCTCGGGACGCACGGCGAAGTAGACGCCCCGGAACGCCCGGGAGGTGCCGACGCGGTAGTCCGCGCAGATCCGGCGGGCCGCGCCGGTGCACCCCTCGGGGTTGGCCGGGGCGAGGCCCATCCAGGCGGACACCTTGCGCTGCACGTCCGCCGACATCGTGAAGTCGAGCCACTTGTACGCGCACGAGGGATGCGCGGCCTGGGCCGACACCATCCACGCGTCGGCCCATCCGGTCACCGGCCGGTCCGTCAGCGCCCTGACCGGCTTGTGCCCCTGCCTGAGCACGTCCAGATGGTACGGCGTGGCCTGCGCGAGCCGTACGGACCCGGTCGCGAAGCCCTGGACGACCTCGACGGGATCACGCCAGAAGGTGCGGCGGCCGTCCTTGCCGGAGGTGAACAGCTCGGCGGCGGCGTCGAGCTGGGCGTCGGTCAGGTCGAACGGGTCCTTGATGTCCGCGCCGGCGTCCGCGCCTTCGGCCTCGAGCGCCAGCGCGGCGTCGGCCAGCGACAGCGGACGGTCCCGAAGCATCACGGGCCCCTTGTCCGTGAAGAGCGACTGTGGGCCGTCGGGACTGACCTTGCCGGCGTCGTAGAGGATCTCGTTGGTCGCCCACACGTACGGCACGCCGTACACACGCTCGCCCCGGGTCACCGACGGCAGCGTGCGCAGCCGCTTGGGGATCTTGTCGTAGCCGTGCAGCAGAGCGGTGTTGAGCGGGGCGGCCTTGCCCTCGTTCATCAGCCTGCCGCCCACCTCGGGCGTCGCGGAGATCACGTCGAACGACGACGGCGGGAAGTCGCCCGGCTTCTCCTCCTGGCGCGGGTCGTAGTAACGCAGGCTGACCTTGCAGCCCGTCTCCTTCTCGAACGTGCCGACCCACTTGACCTTGGGATCGACGCCGCCCCACTCGGCGTACCCGTCGATCGCGACCACGCTGACCGTCCTCTCGCCCGGCCCGAGGGAGGCGACGGGGGTGGGCGTGGGGCCGCCGGACGACGGGCTGGGACCGGCGCCGCCGGAGGCCGTCGTCGCCGCGGCCGCCGAGACACCCGGCGTGGCCACCTCCGTCGCGGGCGCGGGCCGGCCGGCGCAGGCGGCGGCGAGCAGTCCCACGGCCGCGACCGTCGCGGCCACGTGTGTACGGCGCACGCACGACCCCCAGGAGAGAAGACGACGCCCCGAGCCTACTGGGCTCTACTGGTCCGGGGCGTCGCCTACGGCGTCAGGCGTTGGTCGGGAAGCCCAGGTTCACGCCGCCGTGGGAGGGGTCGAGCCACCGCGAGGTGACGACCTTGCCCCTGGTGTAGAAGTGGACCCCCTCGGTGCCGTGCACGTGCGTGTCGCCGAACAGCGAGGCCTTCCAGCCGCCGAAGCTGTAGAAGGCCATCGGCACCGGGATCGGCACGTTGACGCCGACCATGCCGACCTCGACCTCGTTCTGGAAGCGCCGGGCCGCGCCGCCGTCGTTCGTGAAGATCGCCGTGCCGTTGCCGTACTCGCCGGTGTTGATGAGCTCCAGGCCCTCCTCGTACGAGCGGACGCGCACGATCGACAGCACCGGGCCGAAGATCTCCTCGCGGTGGACGCGGGAGTTCGGCGGCACGTGGTCGAGGACGGTCGGGCCGAGCCAGAAGCCGTTCCCCCGGCCGCCGCGCACCGGGGTCTCCCGGCCGTCGATCACGAGCTTGGCCCCCTCCTCGACGCCGAGGTCGAGGTAGGACGCCACCTTGTCCCGGTGGGCGGCGGTGACGAGCGGGCCCATCTGCGACTCGGGATCGTTGCCGGGGCCGATCTGGAGGTCGCGCACCCGCGACACGATCTTCTCGACCAGCTCGTCGCCGATCGGCTCCACCGCGAGCACCACGGAGATCGCCATGCACCGCTCCCCCGCCGAGCCGAAGCCCGCGGAGACGGCCGAGTCGGCGACCAGGTCGAGGTCGGCGTCGGGGAGCACGAGCATGTGGTTCTTGGCCCCGCCGAGAGCCTGCACCCGCTTGCCGCGGGCCGTGCCGGTCTCGTACACATACCGCGCGATCGGCGTGGAGCCCACGAACGACACGGCCCGCACGTCCGGGTGCTCCAGCAGCCGGTCCACCGCCGCCTTGTCGCCCTGGACCACGTTGAACACGCCGTCCGGCAGCCCGGCCCGCTGCCACAGCTCCGCGAGCAGCAGGGACGCGGAGGGGTCGCGCTCGGAGGGCTTGAGCACGAACGTGTTCCCGCAGGCGATCGCCACCGGGAACATCCACATCGGGACCATCGCCGGGAAGTTGAACGGGGTGATGCCGGCCACCACGCCGAGCGGCTGACGGATGGAGTAGGAGTCGACCCGGGTCGAGACGTTCTCCGAGTAGCCGCCCTTGAGCAGGTGGGGGATGCCACAGGCGAACTCCACGACCTCCAGGCCGCGGGCCACCTCGCCCAGCGCGTCGGAGTGCACCTTGCCGTGCTCGGCCGTGATCAGCGCGGCCAGGTCATCGCGGTGCGCGTCGAGCAGTTCGCGGAACCGGAACAGGATCTGGGTGCGCTTGATGAGCGAGGCGTCGCGCCAGGCGGGGAAGGCCCGTGCGGCCGCCTCCACCGCGGCGTCGACCTCCTCGACCGAGGCCAGCGACACCTGACCGCTCACCTCGCCGGTCGCCGGGTCGAACAGGTCGGCCGTACGGCCGCCCTCGCCGGTCCGGGCGCCGCCGATCCAGTGGTTAACGTGCTTCATCGTTGACGGCCTCCAGAGCGGTGACGAGGATGCCCAGGCCCTCGCGGGCCTCGTCCTCGGTGAGCGTGAGCGGCGGAGCCATGCGCAGCGTGCTGCCGTACAGCCCGCCCTTACCGGCGAGCAGGCCGAGCCTCTTGGTCTCCTCCATGAAGCGGGCGGCCAGCGCGGGGGCGGGCGCGCCGGTGGCGGGGTCGACCAGCTCGATCGCGAACATCAGGCCCTTGCCCCGCACGTCGCCCACGACGGGCAGCCGGCCGGCCGCCTCGCGCAGCCCGGAGACGATGATCTCGCCGGTGCGCGCCGCGTTGGCCTGCAGGTCGTGGTCGAGCACGTAGTCGAGCGTCGCGTTGGCCGCCGCCATCGAGATCGGGTTGCCGCCGAAGGTGGACAGGCCCACGGCGTGCGGACCGTCCATGAGGTCGCCGCGCGCCACGATGCCGCCGACCGCGAAGCCGTTGCCGAGCCCCTTGGCGAAGGTCATCATGTCGGGCGTCACGCCGTGGTTCTGGATCCCGAAGAACGCCGATCCCGTACGGCCCCAGCCGGTCTGCACCTCGTCGGAGATGAACAGGATGCCCTCCTCGTCGAGGACCTCCTTGTAGGCGGCGAACAGCCCGTCGGGGGCCATCGTGAAGCCGCCCACGCCCTGGATGGGCTCGGCGATCAGCGCGGCGACGTCCTTGGTGACGGCCGTGGCGAGCACGTGGCGCAGGTCGTCCACGCAGGCCGCGATGTAGTCGGCGTCCGACATGCCGCGGAACTGCGCGAGGTGGCGGTCGGCGCCGTGCAGGAAGTGCACGTTGAGCGGCGACAGCGAGTTGTTCTTCCACGACCGGTTGGAGGTCACGCTGACCGCGCCGAACGACCGGCCGTGGTAGCTCTGCCGCATGGCGAGCACCTGGTCGGACCCGCGGGCGTAGGTGGCCAGCAGCAGGGCCGTCTCGTTGGCCTCCGTGCCGGAGTTGGTGAAGAAGACCTTGGCGTCCGGGATGCCCGACAAGCGGGCGATCTTCTCGGCCAGCTCGACCTGGCTGCGGATGAGGTACAGCGTCGAGGTGTGGACGACGCCGGTGGCGAGCTGGCGCTCGACGGCCTCACGCACCTCGGGCACGTCGTACCCGATCATGTTGGTGAGGATCCCGGCGAAGAAATCCAGATAGCTCTTCCCGTTCGCGTCGACGACGCGGTTCCCCTTGCCGCCGACGATTTCGATGGGCTCGTTGTAGTAGAGGGCCATCCAGTTCGGCATGACCGCGCGATGGCGTGCGAGAAGGTCCGACATGCTCCGAGTATCCCGGCTGGCGGGCGGCCGCCTCACCCGTCAGCCTGTCTGGGATACCGCGAATTTCCCTTACACAGTGGTGGGCGCCGGGGACTCCTGCGCGGGAGCCGCCCCGTCGACCTTCCGCCGCAGGACCAGCAGCGCGACCAGGGCCGCCGCGAGCGAGCAGGCCGCGCCCACCCACGAGCCGACGGACATCGCCGACACGAACGCGTCGCGCCCGGCCGCGGCCACGGCGGGGTCGCCCAGGGTCACCGCGACGCCGATCGACTCGCGCGCCGCGGGCGGCGCCGACTCCGGCATCGCCGCGGTGTACGCGCCGGCGAGCACGCTGCCGAGGACGGCCACGCTCAGCGCCATGCCGACCTGCTGCACGGTGTCGTTCAGCGCGGAGCCCACCCCGGCGCGCTCGGGCGGCACCGCGCCCATCAGCGTCGCGTACGCCGCGGGACCGGCCAGGCCGCCGCCCACCCCCATGACCATCAGGCCGGCGATCAGCGTGCCGTACCCGCCGGTGAGCGTGGACAGCAGCACGAACCCGGCGGCCATGACGACCAGCCCGGAGACGATGAGCACCCGGTTGCTCACCTTCTTGCCCAGCGACGCGCCCAGACCGTTGAAGACCATCGCCGCGACCACGTAGGGCAGCAGGGCGAAACCGGCCTTCAGCGGGTCGTAGCCCAGGACGAACTGCAGATACTGCGTGATGGCCAGCATCAGCGCGCCCGCGCCGAACGACAGCAGCACGATCGAGAAGCACGCCCCGCTGAACGAGCGGTCCCGGAACAGGCCGAGCGGCAGCATCGAGTGGGGGGTGCGGCGCTCCCACAGCACGAACGCCAGCAGGGCGGCCGCCGAGACGACCACGGCCAAGGGGTTGAAGCGCCCGCCGGGCGCCGAGATGACGGCCCAGACCAGCCCGCCCATCCCGGCCGTGGACAGGATGACCCCGAGCGGGTCGGCCCGCCGCGTCTCGCCGTACGTCTCGGGCATGAGCGCGAAGGCCGCGACGATCGCGAGCACCGCGATCGGCACGTTGATCAGGAAGACCGAGCCCCAGTAGTAATGCTGGAGCAGGAACCCGCCGACCGTCGGGCCGGCGATGACGCCCACCATGGCGACCGAGCTCCACGCGGCGATCGCCTTGCGCCGCTCGCTCTCGTCGAACACGGTGATCAGGATCGACAGGGTCGACGGCATCACGCAGCAGCCTCCGACGCCCATCAGCGCGCGTGCGGCGATGAGCTGCCAGGGCTCGGTGGCGAGCGTGGCCGCCAGCGAGGCCCCGCCGAAGAACGCCAGGCCGATCACGAGAACGCGGCGCCTGCCGTACCGGTCGGACAGGCTGCCGGCGGTGAGCAGCAGGCCCGCGAACACCAGGACGTACGCGTCGATGATCCACTGCACGTCCGACGGCGTCGCGCCGAGGTCGCGCATCAGCGACGGGATCGCCAGGTTGAGGACGGTGTTGTCCACGACCAGGGTCAGCAGGCTCAGACAGAGGACGCCGAGGATCCACCAGCGTCGGGGATGGGACATGAAGCTCACCTCGAACAGCGTGCGAGTAGACTCGGACACTGTACGACTCAATCGAACAGTGTGCGAGCGAATATTGTGAGGCCGTGTCAGCGAAGCCGTTCTCCTCGGTCTGGACCCGCGAGCGCAAGGGAGGGCGCGAGCAGGGCCTCAGCCGCGACCAGATCGTCCGGGCGGCCGTGGAGCTGCTCGACGCCGAGGGCCTCGACGCGCTGAGCATGCGCAAGCTCGGCGCCCGGCTCGGCGCGGGGGCGACCAGCCTCTACTGGCACGTCGCCAACAAGGACGAGCTGATCGAGCTCGTGATGGACGAGGTCTACGCGACCGTCGTGCTGCCCGAGGAGGCCGACTGGCGGGAGGCGGCGAGCGTCTTCGCCTACGCCATGCGCCAGGCGGTCTTCGACCATCCGTGGAGCGCGAGCCTCATCGGCGTGGTCCCCGGGCTCGGGCCGAACGCGCTCACGGCGGCCGACCGGCTGATGGGCGCCTTCGTCCGCGCGGGGTTCGAGGGCATCGACGTGGACTACGCCATGACGGCCGTGGTGTCGTACACGCTGGGAGCCACGATTCCCGAGGTCGCCTGGCTCAGCTCGCTGAAGGCGTCGGGCAAGAGCGTGTCGGAGCTGCAGGCCGCCGTGGACCCGGTCGTGATGAAGCTGTCGGCCGACCGGCCCAACCTGCTGGAGCGCTACCGGTCCTACGCCAAGGACTACGACCCCCTCGTGGCCCGCCGGCTGGCCTTCGAGTTCGGGCTGACGGCCCTCCTCGACGGTCTCGGCACGCGCCTGCACTGAAAATCAGCCCTCAATGTGTCAGCTACTGGGGGGTCATCCTTACATAATGATCAGGTAGCCTCTGAGCATGCTCCCCACGGTCGCCGACGTGCTCGCGCTGGACACCGTCCGGCGTGGCAGCCCCCGGGTGGTGGCGGGCGGCGACCGGCTGGACACCCGGGTCCGGTGGGTCCACGTAGGCGAGGTCCACGACATCGCCCACCTGTTACGCGGCGGCGAGTTGGTCCTCACGACCGGGGTGGCGCTGCCGAACGAGCCCGACAAGCTGGCCGACTACATCAGCGAACTGGCCGCCGTCGGCGCCTCGGGACTGATCGTGGAGCTCGGCCGCCGGTTCGTCCGCGAGCTGCCGAGGGCGGTGGTCAAGGCCGCGGAGGAGCACGGACTGCCCCTGATCACACTGGCCCGCGAGACGCCCTTCGTACAGATCACCGAGTCGGTCCACGCGCGGATCATCGACATCCAGCTCCAGGAGCTGCGGGCCTCCGAGCAGCTGCACGAGGTGTTCACCGAGCTGTCGGTCGAGGGCGCGTCCCCGGCGGAGGTGCTCAACCAGGTCACCCGCTTCTCCGGCCGCCCGGTGCTGCTGGAGAACCTCGCCCACCAGGTCCTGGCGTGCGACGCCGCCGGGGGCGACACCGGGAGCGTGCTGGCCAACTGGGAGACCAGGTCGCGGGCGGTCATGCCGGCCGAGCGGACCGCCTACGACGCCGCCGCCGGGTGGCTGGTGACCATGGTCGGCGCCCGCGGCCAGGACTGGGGACGGCTCATCCTGCTGTGCGACGGGCCGCCCAGCCCCCGCGACATCGTGCTCGCCGAACGCGCGGCGACCACGCTCGCGCTGAGCCGCCTGCTCGAGCGGCACCAGGAGTCCCTGGAGCGGCAGGCACACGGGACCATACTGACCGGCATCCTCACCCACGCGTACGCCGACCCCGACGAGGCCGCCGCCCGCGCCCGCGCCGTCGGCGTCCCGCTCACCGGCCGCAGGCTCGTCAGCGCCGTCATCCGGCTGACCGCGTCCGTCGGCACCGCGCTGGGCGAGCAGGCCAGGCTGGGCGAGCTCGCCGAGGCCGGCGCCGCCGCCTGCCGCGAGGCCAAGCTGCCCGCCCTGGTCGGGGCGCTGGACCAGAGCCGCGTCGGAGTGCTGCTGCCGCTGCCGCCCCGCATGGCCGCCGAGACCGCGCTCGGCGCGCTGGCCGAGCGCCTGCGGGCGAACTTCGCCACGCCGTTCGTGCTGGCGGCCGGCTCGGTCGTCGAGTCGATCAAGGACGTACGGCGCAGCTTCCTGGAGGCCGAGCAGGTGGCGGAGGTCGCGGTGCGCCAGCCCGACGGGCGGCCGTTCTACCGCCTGCCCGACCTGCGGCTGCGCGGCCTGCTGCACCTGCTGCGCGACGACGCACGGCTGCAGACCTTCGCCGAGCGCGAGCTGGGGGCCCTGCTGGCCTACGACGCCCAGCGGCACGGCGACCTGACCAGGATCCTGCGCATCTACCTCGACGCGGGACGCAACAAGGCCGTGGCCGCGCAGAAGGCCCATCTGTCCCGGCCCGCGTTCTACGACCGCCTGCGGCGGCTGGAGCGGGTCCTCGACACCGACCTCGACGACGTCGAGTCGTGCCTGTCGCTGCACGTCGCGCTGCTGGCCCTGGAGACCTTCCGCCGCGAGACCACCTGATCGAGAAGGGGCTGTCGTTGAGAGCACGGGATTTCGGCATCGTCATCGGCACCGGAACGCCCGGCGAGCACAACGCCATCACCGACGTTCCGGGAGTGCGGGTCGGGCACACGACGCTGATCAGCGGGAGCGGCCCGCGCGTGGTCGGCGAGGGCCCGGTGCGCACCGGCGTCACCGTGATCGTCCCCCACGAGGGCTCGGCCTTCGACGAGCCCCTCTACGCGGGGCTGCACTGGCTCAACGGCAACGGTGAGATCACCGGAATGGCGTTCCTCCAGGACTTCGGGCTGCTCGCCTCGCCGATCGGGCTGACCAATACCGGCTCGGTGGGCGTGGTCCGCGACGCGCTCGTCGAGATCGAGGTCGGCGCGCTCGGCAAGGGCGGGCGGGCGTGGTCGCTGCCCGTCGTCGGCGAGACCTGGGACGGCATGCTCAACGACATCGACGGCCGGCACGTGAAGGCCGCCCACGTCCGGGAGGCGTACGAGAAGGCCGCGGGCGGGCCGGTCGCGGAGGGCGCGGTCGGCGGCGGCACCGGGATGATCTGTCACGGCTTCAAGGGCGGGATCGGCACGGCCTCCCGGCTTGTGGACGGTTACACCGTAGGCGTGCTCGTCCAGGCCAACCACGGACGGCGGGAGCGACTGACGGTCAACGGCGTCAACGTGGGCAGGAGCCTCCCGGCCTCGGCGCTGTCCGACGAGGAGGCGGGGTCGATCATCGGAATCGTCGCCACCGACGCTCCCCTGCTGCCGCACCAGTGCCGCAGGGTGGCGCAGCGCGCCGGACTCGGCGTGGCGCGCACGGGAGGCGCCGGGGAGAACTCCAGCGGCGACGGCTTCCTGTGCTTCTCGACCGGCAACAGGAACCTGCCGGCGAACGCCCTCGACGCGGCCCCTCCGCGTACGTTCCAGGTCACGGTGCTGGCGGACGAGTACCTCGATCCGCTCTTCTACGCGGTCATCGAGGCGACCGAGGAGGCCGTCGTCAACGCGCTCGTGGCGGCCGAGACGATGACCGGAGCAGACGATTTGACCGTTACAGGGCTCGATGGGCGACTGCTTGCGGAGATGCTGACACCCGGAAAGTAGGTATGTCGTCCCGGGTGTAAGTCCTATCGCACGTGACTACTTTTCGTATACTCGCGCTCACGGGGTGAATCGTGCTTACCTCGAAACGTGCCCACGATGAGCGAACCCCAAATCAGCCCGACCGTCGTGGTACGGGCCCTGTCCGCGCGTTTCCCCAAATGGACCATCTGGTGGGGCGAGGCCACCACGCACTACTGGGGCATGTCCCGGCGGCGCGACGGACTGCTCGTCCACATCGAGGCCCGGTCCGCGCAGGAGTTCGTCCAGCGGGCCCGGGAGATCGACGCCGACACCCCCTGACGTTCATGCACTTATGTCCCTAACGCCCGATTTACCGTCGGGGAATTTCATACTCTTTGGCGCGTTTCCGTCGTCTCCGTAGGTGATTGTCGCCACGATGGTCCCGCAAGGATCACCAATGGGGAGTAATCGCATGAGACGCCGCCTGGTCGTCGGGGCCGCCGTACTGGCCCTGACGACGACCATCCCTTCGGCACCGGCCGCCGCCGAGCCCGTCGCCGGACTGCCGACGACGAACTTCCCCCTCGGCGAGCCCGGGATCCCGAAGTCGGCGGCCAAGAGCCTGGCCCCCGGAGTCGGCTACTTCACCCTTCGCCACGGCAGGCCACAGGACGGGTACACGGTCAGCGTCGTCGTCAAGGGCAAGGACTTCATGTCCGAGGCCAACGCACAGGCCCAGGCGACGGCCGTACAGATGGCCGGTCTCGAGCCCGTCATCGTGAAGTTCACCCGGCCGGCCGTCGCGGACCACCCCGCCGGCGACTACTTCATGGTGCGGGTGGGCAGCTGGCCGCTCGACCGGAAGGCCGAGGCCGCCGAGGTCGTCAAGCAGCTCAAGGACGCCGGGGTGAGCGCGAAGGTCGACTTCCAGGGCGACGACGGCTTCGTCACCACCGGCCCCTGGGACGTGCGGGTCATCGTCGTCGACCCGCATGCGTTCCGCGGCTCCTTCCATGCCTCGCTGGGCACGAGCGTCGCCAAGCGGGAGAAGGTCTCGGCCATGGCCTCCGCCGCCAAGGCCCTCGCCGCCGTCAACGGCGGCTTCTTCGACATCCACACGCTGCCCGCCTTCCGCGGCGACCCCACCGGCATCTCCGTCGTCGGCGGCAAGCTGCTCAGCGAGGCCGTCGCCGGCCGCGTGGGCCTGGTCCTGCGGGGCCGTACGGCCCGCATCACCGAGCTGTCGTCCTCGGTCGTCGCCCGTGCGGCCGACGGGACCACGGCCGAGGTGACCGGCCTCAACCGGGTGCCCAAGCAGGACGAGCTGGTCATGTACACCGAGGAACTCGGGCGGGACACCCCGCAGGACGACGGGACCGAGGTTGTCCTCGACGCCTCCGGCAGGGTGACCGCCGTCCGCGGGTCCGGCGGTCCCGTGGCGCCCGGGACGCGCGTGCTGCACGGCGTCGGAGCCGCCGCCGACTGGCTGGGGCAGCACGCGGGCGAGGGCACGACCGTCACGGTCACGACCCGGGTCACCGACCTGCGGACGAACAAGGCCATCCCGCTGACTCCGGAGACCAACATCATCGGCGGCGCGATCGGCCTGGTCAGGAACGGCAGGACCTCCATCACCGCGTCGCGGGACGGCATGGCCAACACCAACATGATCCTGCGGCGTCACCCGCGCACGCTCGCCGGCGTCACCCGCAACGGCAAGCTCGTCATCGCGGTCGTCGACGGCCGCGCGCCGGGCAGCACGATCGGCGCGTCGTTCTTCGAGGCGGCCGAGCTCATGCGCTGGCTCGGCGCGCGCGACGCGATCAATTTGGACGGCGGCGGGTCGACCACCATGGTCATCGGCGACAAAGTGGTCAACCGGCCGTCCGACGGCGTCGAGCGGGGAGTCGGCGACGCCCTGTTGATCGTCGGCGCGCGCTGAGCCGGATCACGACCTGGATCACGACCTGGATCACACTGTGGACGTCGCGAGGAGACGGGCGATCGTCTCGTCGTCGCAGGTGTCCCAGAACGTCCCGACCGTGTCTTCGAGGTGGTCGAACGAGGCCGCCTCGAAGAGCACCTCCTGGTACTTCGTGATGTCGTAGTGGGTGGTCCCCATCGCGGCGATGTCGAGCGGGCGGATGTCCATCCCGCGGAACTCCTCGATCTCGCCGTACGAGCTGAGGATCCCCGCGCCGTACGCCCTGAGTTCGCCGTCCTCCCGCATGACGCCGAACTCCAGGGTGAACCAGAACACCTTGGATACGAACTCCAGCGCCTCGTCGGTCTCCACTCGGCGTGCCGCCCGGCCCGCGGCCCGGTACAGCGCGGCGAAGCGGGGCGAGGCCAGAGTGTTCCCGTGCCCGATCACCTCGTGGATGACGTCCGGCTCGGGGGTGTAGAAGGGCACGGAATGGTGCCGGATGTACTGGGTGGAGTGGAACAAGCCGTCCGCCAGGACGCCGTAGAACTCACGGAGCGGGACCAGCCCGGCCGCGGGCAGGTAGCGGAACCCGGTCAGCGGCTCCAGAAGGTCGCCGACCTCCTGGAGTTGCGGGATGCGGTCCTCGGGCAGGCCGAGCCGCTTGGTCGCGTCGAGGAACTCGCGCACCGCGTACTTCTGATGCTTGACCGCCAGTTCCTTCGTGACGAGCGCCCACACGTGGTGCTCCTCGTCGGTGTACTCGGCGGTCGGGATGGGATCACCGGGGGTGTGACCGAGCGCCAGCGCCGCGATCGCATTGCGCCGCTGACGGTAGACGGCGTCCGCGAAACCGGGGTGGCTCGTGGCCAACTCGACGACGACGGACCCGTCGTCCTTCGTCGCCACCGGAGCGAAATACTGCGCTTCTTCGAACATACTCCCATATGACAGCAAGTAACGGTTTGGCTGGCAAGAGTGACCAGTCGAGGTGTGCGAAACGCTCAAATCAGCGTGATTCTGATAGCTGGCGCTGGTCGAATCGCTCAGTCGGGGCGTACCCTCGGCGCATGCTCGACGCGCTCGACAGCCGCCTGCTGACAACCATGCGGGCCAACCCCCGGATCGGGCTCACCGAACTGGCCCGCCTACTCGGCGTGGCTCGCGGCACCGTGCAGGCGCGGCTGGACAAGCTCACCGCGCGCGGCGTCATCAGCGACTTCGGTCCGACGGTCACGACGGAGCAGATCGGCTACCCCATCCTCGCCTTCGCGTCCCTGCAGATCGCGCAGGGCCGGCTTACCGAGGCCGTGCAGTGGCTGGCCGGCGTCCCGGAGATCCTCGAGGTGTACGGCACCAGCGGCCAGGCCGACCTGCTGTGCCGCGTGGTCGCCCGCAGCACCCCGCACCTTCAGGAGATCATCGCCCGCATCCTCGCCTCACCCGCCGTCCAGCGCACCGACACGACGATCGCCCTGTCGACCCAGATCCCCTTCCGGATCGAACCTTTGCTGCAGGCCGCGGTCACACCGCCCACGCCGTAACGACCGCGCGGGAGTGGACCGGGCTCAGGCAGAGCGGGCGAGGCGGAAGCCGAGGTCGTCGATGCGGAACGTCGGGTGGCTTTTGCGGCGGCACGACGCCCGGCATCCCCTGGGCAGGTCATGCGCCCCTCCACCGCGGAACACCCGGTAGGGGCCGTACACCGTGGCGTCGTAGACGTCCCAGCACCATTCCCACACGTTCCCGATCATGTCGTACAGGCCCCACGCGTTCGGTGCCCTGGCCCCGACGTCGTGCACTCGCCCGCCCGAGTTCTCCCGATACCAGGCGATCTCGTCGAGTGCCCCGTACCGCACGTCGGTCGTCCCGGCCCGGCAGGCGTACTCCCACTCCGCCTCGGACGGCAGCCGGTACCCGTCGGCATCCCAGTCGCAGACCACGTCCTGTGCGTTGACGTCGCCTCCGATCGAGTAGCAAGGAGTCAGCCCCGACGCTTCCGAGAGAAGATTGCAGAACCGGACCGCGTCGTTCCAGGAGACTTCGGTCACCGGGGTCAACGGTCCCGCCGAACTCGATGGGGTCTCACCCGTGACGGTTCGGTACAGCTCAGCGGTCACGGGATACGGCGCCAGCAGGAAATCCTCGACCGCCGCCACCCAGTTCGTCCGCGTCCCCTCGTCCCGAAGCAGAATCCTCCCCGCCGAAATCAGGATCATCTGCTCTGCACCAGACTCCACACGACCCCCGAGGAAAAGCCCTGAACACGGGGGGAAACATCCCCGGAAATGCGGAAGGA
>NZ_BOOF01000058.1 GCF_016863095.1 Microbispora siamensis
CTTTCGAGAGCAAGGGGCCAGGGGTAGCTATCGATGCTGTCGGCTCCAGTGCTTGGGGTGTGGGGTTCGAGATGGCCGGGGCCAAGGAGGACGGTTACGCCTTCGACGCGTAGACCTTCGACGGCCTGCCGAAATGGGGCTCGGGCGGCTAGCGCTGTGTCGACGAAGGGCAGGACGGCGACGGGGATGCCGAGGCCGGGGGGCTTCGGCGAGGAGGCCGAGGGCGTAGGTGTCGGCGATGCCTTGGGCGAACTTGTTGATGGTGTTGTAGGTCGCGGGGCGACGATGATGGCGTCGGCCCGTGGTGGCTTGGGGTCGCCGGGTTTGCGGTACTGGCTGCGGACAGGGCGGCCGGTCTGCTTCTCCAGTGCGGGGACGTCGATGAAGTCAAGCGCGTTCGGGGTGGCGACGATTTGGACGGTCCATCCGTCGTCCTGGGCCATGGTGAAGAGTTTGCCGACGTCGTCGGCGACGCCATGGCGCGGATGGGCCGGGCGCTGTGGGACGACTGAACCGGCGACTGCACGACTGCAACCAGAAATGCAACCGGGCAGGCTTCCGATCGACCATGATTCGGGAGTCTGCCCAGCTCACCGAGGGTGGGGCACCAGGGACTCGAACCCTGAACCGACGGATTAAAAGCTGATCGACGCCCTGGGCACATGGCCTCTGAACTGGGACCACGTGTCCAGGGGAGTCCAGCCGCGTCCGGAGGCGTCTGGCGACGTTGCCGTCAACGGTTGCCGTCAGTTGCCGCCCGGAGAGAGAAGATCGTAAGCGCCGCAAGATGTCAGAGCGATGGGCTTGGATGGGCCTGTGTCCGTCTTTGAGGTGATCCAACGACTGCCCAGTATCTCGATTGTGCGGGATCGCTGCCGCGCCATGGCCATGTTGGATGCGATCATGAGCCCTGAGTGGGCTTCACGGTATTACTCGTTCAACTGCCGTTGGTCGCCGAACGAGGAGATGGCCTCGATGCGCGACGGAAGCGGCAACGAATACTCGATCATTTTCTCCCAGGCCGGCGCGTATGCCCGGGGGTTCGATCACGAATCTCCCATGAGCCCGTATCGCGTCAACCCTCCGATGCCATGGCCGGGCCTGTTCGACACTGTGCCCGAGGTGTTTCATTCCCAGGTCACCGAGCCCGCGTTCTGCGACGAGGCGGGGATACCGCTGGCTACGGTGTGCTTCTGGCGGGAGTACGGCGACGTTGAATGGAGAGCGGGGACGATCAAGAGCATGCCGGAAGCCGCAAAGGACGACGGCAGCGTCGAGTGGCTGTTCGACGTTCTACTCGACGGCAGGCCGGAGGCGTATCAGGAGTTCGCGGAGGAGTACTACGAGGTTGCGGTGAACCTCGAGGCGGTTCGGTCTGTCTATGCGCTGCAGCCGCTGACGCAAAGCATCGTGTCGGTGTTGAATCCAGAGTTCGATCTAGCCAGTCTTGAGGAGGATCTGGCTGAGATCGGTTATGCCTACTCGGGCTGATCTCGTTCTTCGAGGGCGGTTACGAAGCTGCCCATGCCGGGCTCGGTGTGGATCAGGCCGTCTGCCCTGAGCGCTCGCATGACCTTCTGGCCGGTGGCGTTTGCGATGCCGAACTCTTCGATCAGGGCGACGAGTGATGGGATGCGCTCGCCAGGCTTGTACTCGCCCGAGGCGATACGAGTCTTGATGATCTCGTAGACCTGCCGCCACCTGGGCTGATTGGCCTTGAACTCCACCACGCGAGCAACGGTAGGAAGCCATTGCACGCCGTGGCGATGGACAGCACGCTATAGCGTGCCATAGCTTTCTTTGCCTACGATGCAGCTCATGGGCCTGTGGGAGGAGAGCGAAGTGAGCGGCGAGAAGGCGGCGAGTGTCCCTGTCCTGACCGTGAGCAGCTTGCGGGAGGCGTTTCCCGGCTGGAGCATCTGGCGAAGCTCGGCGGGACGGCTGTGGGCTACGCGGAACGGGCGTCTTACGAACGAGGACTACAACCGCGGCCTATGTCAGACCATCGACGGCGATGATGCCGCCCAACTGGCTGAGGAGCTTCGCCGGCAAGCCGCGCTGGCTGGCGCTCTGCTCGACTGGGAAGCGCAGTGCCCTGCCGCTTGGGACACCTCGCACTGAGCGGCGCGAGATGAACGCGAAGCTGCGGGGCCTCGTCCAGGTTCCGGCGGACTGTTGGAGGAGCCGGATTGTCCAGGTCTTTCGCCACACCTCCGCACTGCTGTACCTGAGCCGGAGAAGCTGCTCTGGGTCTCACAGCCTCGCGGGCCGTACCGAGTCGTGGACTACACCTGCGATTGCGAGGCCGTGTTCTATGAGCTGATCTCCTGCGGCGGCATCTACCAGATTCACAAGGTTGTGCAGTCGGAACCGCCCAAGCATTCCTACGCGGGCGGCTGGCGGTCCGGTGAGGCTCGTCTCTGGTGGCATTCGGTCCTGCTAGGGCGAGTTCGCTAACAGATGGAGGCCCTGCCCCTGCTTCTGCCTTTATGGTCGGCTACTTGTTTATAACGATGGTGACGACGATTTAAATCAGGCGATGGAGAAGACACTAGCATGGCTTGAGAAGCGTAGGTTCAGAGCTGAAATGCCGACACTCGGGATAAGCTCAGTGCCACCGAGTCCTTGTGCAGAAGTTCAAGGGCCATCATAGGTGATGATGATGACTAGTAATTACTGGCATAGCGAGGTGTATTCCACGCCTCCGCTGCGGGGCCTGGACCGTAGCGATGAGTCGGCAGTCGTTGGCTGGCTTAACAGGTACTTCCCGTTCTCTGGGGCCAAAATTGATTGGCATCGAGCCCCGGGGAATCATAGGCACTGGCAGGTCAATGATGACGTTCAGCTGACGTCCATGGCATCCAGGGAGGTATGTCAGCACATTCATCCCGGTTCGGTGGTTGAACACGTTGGCGATGGGCTGTCACCTTACGGCGTGCGCTTCACTAGCGATAACGCGCATTCGGTTGTGGCTGCATTGCTTGAGATACCAGAACACCACTATTTTGTCGCCGAGGACCGATCGTGGATCGTAGTGGTCACTATGGAAGGAGACCTGGATGTCGTGGATCAACTACCTTTTGACAGGCGCGACCGTAACGGCAATTGACTGAGAGCGCCCACTTGAGAGTGGGTCATAACCCACATGAGTCGTCCTGCCTGATCACCTCGTACGCCGTCGTCCCACCGCGAAGCGGCAGCGGGCCGGGGACGGAGGAGCAAGCCCAGCCTCGAGTGTACCTGCCTCCCGGTGACCTTCCGTGTCCGCTGGTTGTCCTGCCCGCACCGGCCGGGCTTGTGCCGTAGGAGCCGGTCTGCTGGGCTCTGCCTGGGGCGACGGCGGGCGAGGTGATCAGCCCCCGCCACCTACGGCCCGCGCTCGTGCTCGGCGATCACTGCTCCGCGTCCGGCAGGCACTCCAGCGGCAGAAGGGCGAGGGGCTCAAGCTCGTGCCGCTCAAGACGCAGCGCTCTCGCCGTACGATCCGGCTTCCGGAGAACCTGGTGAAGGTCCTCAAGGAGCACAGGGCCGAGCAAGCCGCGGAGCGTCTGGCGGCCGGATCGGCGTGGAACAACCCCCACGGCCTGGTCTTCACGACGCACATCGGGACCGCCATCGAGCCGGAGAACCTCTACCGGCACTTCCGGGCCGTGTGCGAAGCGGCGGGCATCCGGCGCGTACGACTGCACGACCTCCGGCACACCTGCGCCACGATCCTGCTCGCTCAGGGAGTGGACACCCGGACCATCATGGAGATCCTCGGCCACAGCACGATCGTGCTGACCATGAACACCTACGCTCACGTGCTACCCGAGCACCAAGCGACAGCGCTCGACAAGCTCGAAAAGGCGCTCGGAGGTCTTGCCTAAGACCCCTAAGCCGTCAGGAGTCGATCTCCCAGGAGAGTGCTTCTGTTCCTTCTAGACCTTGGAGAACCTGAACGAGGGAATGCGGGTCAGCGCCGGGAGGTAGGTCGATGGCTAGGTAGGTGCCCTGCAGCCACTCGTGGGCAAGGCCGGTCCCAACGACTTTCTCGTGCAGCAGCTCATGGAGTTGACCGCATTGAGAGTGCTGCTGTTCCAGGGCGACGCGCAAGGTGCGGTGGCCGGACTTCCGAACCACAGCGGATACGAGGTGTTGATCGTCGATCGTCACGATGTCGCGGTAGCAGATGCCATAGGTGAAGAAGGGAAGGCAGGCGATCTCAAAAGTGTCCGGCGACACCTGGTGCGTCCACAACTGTTCGCGCCAGCCGTTCTCCCGCTCGGAGAGGTCGGCGTGGATCATGTAGTTAGTGGAGCTACGACCTATCGGGTTGTCGTGCGTGATGATCGCGATGGCTGGCCTCCTGGGCGACTGGCTTGCCTGTCCGTGCGGGGGATGCCGTGAAGGCAATCGCATCTTCTGCCGCTGCCGTCAACGGCAGCGACGCTCAGTTTGTAACGAGCTCTCCAGGACGTTGCCGTCAACCGTAGCCGTCAACAGCCCCTAACGATCAAGTTTGTAGGGCTGTTTTCGCTGGTGGGGCGCCAGGGACTCGAACCCTGAACCGACGGATTAAAAGTCCGCAGCTCTGCCATTGAGCTAGCACCCCTTGGTCGTGCCCCTCGGATCCCGCCCGCGTCGCGGTGTGATCCGCAGAACACTCCCCAAGATGCAGGGTACAGAGAGTACCGCGTCTTCGGCGACGCGATTGTCCCCGATCGCGGTGAACAGGGGCGTCAGCGGAAGGCGTCGAGGCCCGTGAGCGCCTTGCCCAGCGTCAGCAGGTGCACTTCCTGGGTGCCCTCGTACGTGAGCACGGACTCCAGGTTGGTCATGTGCCTGATGACCGGATACTCCAGCGTGACCCCGTTGGCCCCGAGCACCGTACGCGCCTCGCGGGCGATGTCCAGCGCGGCCCGGACGTTGGCCAGCTTGCCGAAGCTGACCTGGTGGGGCTTCAGCTTCCCGGCGTCCTTGAGCCGGCCCAGGTGAAGGGCGGTGAGCCCGGCCTGGCCGAGCGAGACAGCCATCCAGGCCAGCTTCTCCTGCGTGAGCTGGAAGGCGCCGATCGGCTTGCCGAACTGCACCCGCGTGGTCGCGTAGTCCACGGCCGCCTCCAGGCAGGCCCGGCCCGCTCCGACCACGCCCCACAGGATGCCGTACCTCGCCTCCGTGAGGCACGACAGCGGGCCCTTCAGCCCCGCGACGCCCGGAAGCACCGCCGAGGCGGGCAGCCGTACGTCGTCGAAGTACAGGGAGGCCGTGATCGAGGCCCGCAGCGACAGCTTGCGGTGGATCTCGGCGGACGAGAAGCCGGGGGTCGAGGTGGGGACGACGAAACCGCGGATGCCCTCGTCGGTCCGCGCCCACACGACGGCCACGTCGGCGATCGAGCCGTTGGTGATCCACATCTTGGCGCCGTTCAGGATCCAGTCGCCGGACGGGTCCTGCTTGGCGGTGGTGCGCATGCCGGCGGGGTCGGACCCGTAGTCGGGCTCGGTCAGGCCGAAGCAGCCGATGGCCTCCCCTGACGCGAGCCGGGGCAGCCACTCCTCCTTCTGCTCGTCCGAGCCGTACTTCCAGATCGGGAACATCGCCAGCGACCCCTGCACGGACACGAACGACCGCAGCCCCGAGTCGCCCGCCTCGAGCTCCCGGCAGGCCACGCCGTATGAGACGGCGTCGAGCCCGGCGCAGCCGTATCCCTCCAGGTGCATGCCGAGGAGGCCGAGCGAGCCCAGGGCCGGGGCGAGTTCACGAGCGGGGAACGTGCCCTGCTCGAACCACTCGCCGACGTGGGGGAGGACCTTGCCGGAGACGAGTTCCCTTACGGAATCCCTGATCAAGCGGTGCTCGGGATCGAGCTGGTCGTCGAGTTCGAGGAGGTCGTCCATGGCGTCAGGGTATCCGGGCCCCCTCGGGGTAGGGCCAGGGGGAATCCCGATGTGCGCCCACCCCCCGGAGAGGCACTGTGGAGGTATGAACGAGATGAACACCAACGGTTCGGTCAAGCAGCTCCGCCGCACTCGGAACGGCAGGATCGTCGCCGGGGTGTGCTCGGGTGTCGCCGAGTACACCGGCATCGACGCCAACATCCTGCGCCTCGGGCTCGCCGTCGCGAGCTTCTTCGGCGGCCTCGGCGTCGGCATCTACGCCGTCGCCTGGCTCCTCCTCCCCGAGGAGGACAAGAACACCTCCATCGTCCAGGACCTCATCGACAAGAACAAGGACGGCCGGGTCTGGCAGGACGCCAAGGCCAAGTGGGACAACGTCCAGCAGGGCTGGAACCAGGGCCGCTCCACCGGCACCCCCTACCCCCCGCAGGCCCCGAGCTACGAGCAGCACCCGTACGGCCGGCCCTCCGCCGGCGACTCCCAGAACCAGGGTCCGCAGGCCTGACTCAGGTAGCGGCGGCCCGGACCTTGGCGATGATCTCCCTGCGCGACTCGGTCCAGAGCATGGCGAGCACGGCGGCGGCGCACAGCCCTGCCACGCCCGCCAGCGTCACAACCGGCTCTGGGCCGAGCCGCTGGGCGGCTGCGCCTCCGACGAGGATGCCGACGCCCTGGGCGGCCAGCAGGCCCGACTGCACCAGCCCGAACGCCGCGGCCCGTCCCGACGCCGGGACGCACTGGACGAAGGCCGCGTTGGCCGCGAGCTGGTAGGCCCCGCCGATGCCGGACAACACCCACAGGGCGAGCACGCCCTCCAGCGGCGGCCGCATCACGCACAGCACGAGCGGAGCGCAGGTCAGCATGGCCAGCCAGCCCATGCCCCGCAGCCGCCCGGACGGCGTGACGAACCGCCCGAAGAAGAACGCACCGGCGACCGTGCCCGTCGGCATGGCCGCCATCAGCAGACCCGTGATGACCGGAACGGGCAGCCTCCCGTCGGCGAGCGCCGCGGCGTACGGCACCGCGATGCCCTCGGGGATCACGTAGAACCCGCACAGCCAGGCGAACAGCACGAGCGTGCGCAGCCGCCGTTCGCCGAACACCAGGCGCGCGCCGGACAGCGTCATCCGCCACATGGACGGCCGCTCGCCGTCCTCCCGCGCCGGCGCCGGGCGGTGCCGCACTCCCGCGACGATCACCAGGGCCGATCCGAGGAACGTCGCGCAGTCAAGCGCCAGCGCCCGATAGGGCCCGAGCACCGCGATCGCCGCGCCGCCGGCGGCGAACCCCAGCATCTGCACGGCCTGGTTGGTCACGTTCTGCAGGGCCGACCCCACGACGTACCGGTCGCCCTCCAGGACCTCGGGCAGCAGCGCCGCGCGGGCGGCGGAGAACGGCGCGCCGAGCAGCACCACGCAGAAGACCAGCGCGCACAGCACGGGAAACGGCGTGGCGGGCAGGGCCATCGCGGCGAGCATCAGGGCGCGCAGCGCGTCGCACCAGAGCATGACCCGCCTGCGCGGGTATCGGTCGGCGAGCCCCGCCAGCAGGGGTCCGCCGAGGATGGGCGGCAGGTAGGTGAGCGCGTAGACGGCGGCCGTGGCCAACGGCGAGGCGGTCCGGCTGTAGACCAGCACCGCGAGCGCCACCTGGGCGAGCTGGTCGCCCAGCAGCGACATGCCCTGTCCGAGCCACAGGGCCCGGAACTCGGGGATCGCGGCCACCTCCCGGTAGGTGGTGCGCACCTCCGGGGGACGGCGGTGCCGGCCGGACAGCCTGCCGGGCTTGGTGGCCGCCATCTCACTCCGCAGAGGTCGCTCCGCCGGGCGTGGCCGCCGGTATCCGCTGCGGCGACTTGATCTGACAGACCGTGGTCAACATGTCACTTACAGTGCCCGTCGGATGCGACTTTTGCAACCCGCTGACGTTCCCATTTCGCGCGCCGCGAACGCCGACCGCCGCCCTGACGAGCGGAAACGCCCGGATGTCACCAGCCGAGCTCGTGCAGCCGTTCGTCGTCGATGCCGAAGTGATGGGCGATCTCGTGGACGACGGTGACGCGGACCTCCTCGACCACGTCGTCCTCGGTCTCGCAGATCTCCAGCGTCGGGTTCCGGTAGATCTCGATGCGGTCCGGGAGAACCCCCGAGTACCAGTCGCCCCGCTCGGTCAGCGGAATGCCCGTGTAGAGCCCCAGCAGGCCGGGCTCGGGCGGGTCGTCCACCACCACGACCACGACGTTGTCCATGACCTTGGCCAGATCCGGGGGGATCGTGTCGAGCGCCTCGGCCACGAGCTCCTCGAACCTCTTCAGCGGGACGTCGATCACGTGCTCATCGTGTCACCGCGAGGCGGCCGTGCGGTAGCGGCGTACGGCGAGCGGCGCGAACACCGCGATGATCAGCAGCGACCAGCACAGCGACGCGGTCACCGGGTGCTGGAGCGGCCAGGAGGCGGCGGCCGAGCGGGGGTTGCCGAACAGCTCCCGGGCGGCCGAGACGACGGCGCTCATCGGGTTCCAGTCCGCGATCGCCCGCAGCCACCCGGGTAGTCCCTCCAGCGGCACGAACGCGTTGGCCAGGAACGTCATCGGGAACAGCCAGCCGAACGTCGCGGCGTCCGCCTGCGCGCCGTTCTTCACGAACAGCCCGATGTACGTGCCCAGCCAGATCATCGCGTACCCGAACAGGGCGAGCAGCGCGAAGCCGGCGAGCGTCTCCAGAGGGGTGCCGCGCGGACGCCATCCCGCGATCAGCAGGCCGCAGACGGCCATCATCGCGAGCGACAGCCAGTCCTTGGACAGGTCCGCGAGGCTACGTCCGGCCAGCAGGGCCCCGCGCGCGATGGGCTGGGCGCGGAAGCGGTCGATGATGCCGCGCGCCATGTCCTCGGCGACCGACGTGGCGGCGGCGACCGCGGACAGCGCCATGACCTGCATGAAGATTCCGGGCATCAGGTAGTTCCGGTAGTCGCCCCCGCCGGGCAGGCTGATCGCGCTGCCGAAGACGTACCCGAACAGGACGGTCATGATGACCGGGGCGACCAGCTCGGCGGCGATCTGGCCGGGCTGGGCGCGCAGTTGCGAGTAGCTGCGCCCCGCGATGACGAACGTGTCACTCAGAGCCCAGCGCAGCCGTTCCGCCCTCGTGGCGGGGGGTTCCACGGTGATCACGCCGCCTCCTTCTCCCTGGCGGGCGCGTCCGTGAGCGCCAGGAACACCTCGTCCAGCGTCGGCCTGCGCAGCCCCAGGTCCTCCACGCCGACCCCGGCGGCGTCGAGGGCCGCGGCGACCCTGACCAGGGAGGCGGCGCCGTCCGATACGGGCACGACGAGCCGCCGTTCGGCGGCGTCGATCTCGGGCTCGCCGGCAAGCACGCCGCGCACCGCCTCGACGCCGGGAGCCAGGTCCGCGGCGTCGCGGAAGGCGATGCTCACCCGGTCGCCGCCCACCTTCGCCTTGAGCGCGGACGGCGACCCGGCCGCGACCACCCGCCCGGCGTCCATGACGGCGATCCGGTCGGCCAGGTGGTCGGCCTCGTCGAGGTACTGCGTGGTGAGCAGCAGGGTCGTCCCCTCGGCGACGAGCGCGCGCAGCTCGTCCCACAGCGCGAGACGGCTGCGGGGGTCGAGGCCGGTGGTCGGCTCGTCCATGAACAGCACCGGCGGGGAGACGATCAAGCTGGCGGCCAGGTCGAGCCTGCGCCGCATGCCGCCCGAGTACGTCCGCACCGGACGGTTCGCCGCCTCGGTCAGGCCGAATCGCTCCAGCAGCTCCTCGGCCCTGCGGCGGGCCGTACGGCGGGGCAGGTGGTAGAGCCGGCCGAACAGCTCCAGGTTGCGGCGTCCGGTCAGCAGCTCGTCCACGGCCGCGTGCTGGCCGGCGAGGCCGATGCGGTAGCGGAGTCGTTCGGCGTCCCCGACCACGTCGCAGCCGGCCACCCGGGCCGAGCCGCCGTCGGGGCGCAGCAGCGTCGTGAGGACGCGCACCATCGTCGTCTTGCCGGCGCCGTTGGGCCCGAGCAGGCCGCACACCGAGCCGCGCGGGACGTCGAGGTCGACGCCCCGCAGCGCCTCGGTCGTGCCGAACCGCTTGCGTACTCCTTCCGCATGGATCACGGACGCTCCTTAACAGAGTTAAATTTAACAACGTTAAGGATGCATTGAACGCCGTTAAGCTGTCAACCGTGGCACTCGAACGCGACACGATCGTCAGGACCGCCATCCGGCTTCTCGACGAGGTGGGGCTGGAGAAGCTGACCCTGCGCAGGCTCGCGGCCGAGCTGGGCGTGCAGGCTCCCGCCCTCTACTGGCACTTCAGGAACAAGCAGGAACTCCTGGACGAGATGGCCGAGGCGATCTCCGCGCAGGAGCCGCTGCGGCCGCTCGCCGAGGGAGAGTCGTGGGAGGAGTGGCTGGCGGAGTGGTGCAGGGGTCAGCGCCGCGCGTTCAAGTCGCACCGCGACACCGCGCGCCTCACCGCCGGCACCCACCCCGGCACGGCCACGTTGCAGACGGTCGAGACCATCCTGGAGTCCCTGCAGCGGGCCGGATTCACGCGTACGGACGCGATGTGGGGTCTCGGCACGCTCGCGAGCTTCCTCGGCGGATTCGTGCTCGAGGAGCAGGCCGACCAGGAGCGGGGAACGAAAGACCCGGCCCTGTTCGAGGAGGCGCTGGAGAGCCTCGCGCCGTACCCGAACGTGCGCGCGGTCATGGCAGAGACCGGCGGCCCGCAGACGGACGCCTCCTTCGAGTACGGCATAGCGCTGATTTTGTCCGGTATGCGGGCACGTCTTGAGGCCCAGCCGGACGTTCGGTAACCGGAACACCGTGTTCTGGTAACCAAAAAGGCCGCGTCTTCGGGTAGTCAGGAGGGGATGGAGAACTCGCGGTTGAGGGCGTTCGCCCGGAAGACGGTCGGCAGTCGGCTCGCCCATGCGTCGGCCCGTGTGCTGGTGGTCGTGCTGGCAGCGGTGATCGGTGGATGGCTCGGGATGGCGTTCGGCGCCAAGGTGGACACAGCGGTCGGGCCCGCCGACATCGGGATGTCCCTGACCCCGTCCTGGAGCGGGGAGACCGTCATCGACGTACGGCCCCTCGGGACACTCAGCTTTGACAGCCACAACGGCCCGCTGCGGCTCGACCTGACGATCGAGGCGGTCCACCCGGACGTGGCGGAGGAGATCCTCAAGAACCCCCGGTGGGCCGACCGGCTGCCGACGACCATCGAGGCCGACGTCATCTCCGGGCTCCGGAGCCTCGCCGTGCGCGCGGCGCTGTTCGCCGTCGCCGCCGGGTTCCTCACCGGCCTGGTCGCCTTCCGGCGGCTGTCACGGGCGGCCTGGACCGCGGCGGGCTCGCTGGCGATGGTCGTCGTCCTCGGCGGCGTCTCGGCGCTGACGTTCAACCCCCGCTCGATCTCCGAGCCCCGGTACACCGGCCTGCTGACGGGCGTGCCGTCCCTGGTCGGCAGCGCCCAGTCGATCGTGACCAAGTTCTCCGAATACCGCGGCCAGCTCGCCAAGCTGGTGACCAACGTGTCCCAGCTGTACGAGGCGGGGTCGAACCTGCCGATCTTCGACCCCGATCCGGGCACCATCCGTGTGCTGCACGTCTCCGACCTGCACATCAACCCGCTGGGCTGGAATGTGATCAAGTCGCTGAAGGACCAGTTCAAGGTCGACCTGATCATCGACACCGGCGACATCAGCGACCACGGGACCAAGGCCGAGAACGAGTTCGTCAAGGAGATCGGCTCGCTCGGCGTCCCGTACGTCTACGTGCGCGGCAACCACGACTCGATGACGACCCAGCGGGCGGTCGAGAAGCAGAAGAACGCGATCGTGCTGGACGGCACCGCCGCCACGGTCAAGGGGCTGAGCATCTACGGCATCGGCGACCCGAGGTTCACCCCGGACAAGTCCGTACAGGCGGCGGGGGACGAGAGCAAGAGCCTCCTCGACCTCGGGCGGGCCAACGCGGCCAAGCTGGCGCCGCGCGAGTGGCCCAGGTCCGCCTCCACCTCCGCCCCGGACAAGATCGCCGCCGACATCGTGGCCGTCCACGACCCGACCGTGGGCCGGGGCCTGTCCGGGTATGTGCCGCTCGTGCTGGCCGGGCACGTCCACGCGCGGTCCACCGAACTGCTGCCCTCGGGCACCCGTCTGATGATCCAGGGGTCCACCGGAGGTGCCGGCCTGCGCGGCCTGGAACACGACGAGCCGACCCCGCTGACCGCCTCGGTGCTCTACTTCGGCAAGAAGAGCCACCGCCTGGAGGCCTGGGACGACATCACCGTCGGCGGCCTGGGCGAGCAGTGGATCCAGTGTGAGCGTCATATCGAGCCGGACCCTGGCCGTACAATTTCTCCCGAGTCGCCGCAGGCACCGTCGCCGACGGCAACCCGCAGCGGCTCGACGTCGCCGACCGCTTTGGCATCAGGGGCAAACGTCCCCTATGCTTCAGAGGTCTCCGACGGAAGGCGTCACGGAACAGGGCGAAAGCCTTGAGCCCCCATCGTCTAGCGGCCTAGGACACCGCCCTTTCAAGGCGGCGGCACGGGTTCGAATCCCGTTGGGGGCACGTGGAGCGCGTCGAGCGCACCGGATGACGGAAGGTCGAAGACCTCCCGGAAGCTGGTAAGCTAGGCGAGCCGAACAACACGGGGAAGCGAAAGCCCCCCGGACATAAAGGTCCTGTAGAGCAGTTTGGAGTGCTCGCCACCCTGTCAAGGTGGAGGTCGCGGGTTCAAGTCCCGTCAGGACCGCGTACGGCGGCAGCCGCCGAGGTCAGGTAGCTCAGTTGGTACGAGCGTCCGCCTGAAAAGCGGAAGGTCGGCAGTTCGACCCTGCCCCTGACCACCACCATTGAACAGCCAAAACGCCCCGAGCAAATCGTGCTCGGGGCTTTTTTGATCTCCAGTGACGGCAACGTCGCTTTGCGCTCGGTGCTGAGTTGACCAGGCTGGCGCATGGTGCGGCCAGCGGGCCACTCTGCAGCAACTCTTCGAACGTGACGCTGATCATGGTGGCCGGTGACCAGGACGGGTGCGCCGACTTCATCTGCGCCATGACGCCGGCGACGTGGGGCTCGCCATCGACGTACCGCTCTTGGTGCCGTAGCCGTCGGCCCCCCGTCCGGGTGTTCCACGGCGGACGCTCACGAAAGCCCAGCTCATTCGATGAACTGGGCTTTCACTGGTCACTTCTAAACGGTCGCTGCCGCGCTCGCCACCCGCCGCGGACGGATGCCAAGCGCCAAGCCGATCAGGCCGGCGGTCATCAACGCACTCACCACGAGCTTGGGCGCCACATCGCTGGAGACGAAGTCGAGCACCTGACCGCCGGTGAGAACGAGTGGCACCCACAAGGACACGAGGCCGGCTCGCCACGCAGCGAAGGCCAGTACGAGGAGCCCGACCATCCAACCCAGGATCCAGACCGCAAACGACGCCACCACCAGCGCGTCCTTCTCGAGAGCATCGATGACCGGCCGGACCGCCTCCGTCTTCACGCCCCCTCCGGCGAGGGCCCCAAAAAAGGCGTTGTAGTGCCACAGGTGGATCGTCGAAAAGTAGAGGGCGGGAACGGCAAAAGCTCCGCCGATGGTGGCGACAAGGCGCTTGCGGCGCCCGACCGCCACGATCAGACCTGCCATCGCCGGCAGGAGCAGCAGATGCGTCAGCGCGAAGAGGATCGTCTCGATCCGCCAGGCACCGAGGCCGGAGGCGGCCACGTCGACGTTCGCCGCGGTCTCGGACACTTGATCAGGAAACATCAACCAGTAGAAGGCGTTCGCGACGCCGTAAAGAACGCCGCCACCGGCCATCGCGGCCGCCGCGAAACGCCGGCCGTACGGCCGGGTGGTCTGGTCATTCATCGAGATCTCCCGTCGTGATCTGTTGCAACGCAAGACGTTAGGAGCCTCGTACCGCTCCGGTCGTCGGCCGGGATGTGGACCGGCGGGTGGATGTCATCCGCCGCCCACTCCAACCATGGGTGGACGCCGTGTCGCGGGCGGCTCGAATACGCTCCCAGCCATGGCATGGGTTCGGGACATTGGACGGCGCAGGGGGGACCTCGCCACCGTCGCAGCCGGCCTCGCGCTGTTCGGGTTCGGCTTGGCCGAGCTCTACGTGCCGCTGCCCCCGTACGTCGATGGTGAGGGTCCCGATATCACCGCGCTGTCCGGCGCCTGGACGGCTGTGCTGACCGTGCTGCTCGCGGGTTACGGCCTCGCGGTCGCGGCCTGCAGGTCGTATCCACGGGTTGCGGTGGTCCTGGCCGGCGTCTGCTTCACCGCGCAGAGTTTCACGCCGCTCCTCCCGGAATGGCCGGTCGTGCCGCTCCTGGCATTGGTCGTAGCCTGCTTCGGCTGCGTCGCCGTCGGCGGCCGCCACGGACCGGTCATCGGGGGCGTCTCCTACTTCGTTTCGCTCGGCATCGAGACCACGGTTGCGGACGACCCTGACTGGGCCTTCATTGTCTTCGTCGCGCTCGCGGTCATGGGGCCGGCTTACGCTGTTCGCATGCGGCGAGCGCAGGCGGAACGTCTGGTCGCGTTGGCCATCGAACGGGAGGCCGCCGCGCGCCTCGACGAGCGGCTACGGGTGGCCCGCGAACTACACGACATCGTCTCGCACGGCGTGACCGTGATGGTGCTGCAGGCCGGAGCCGCCCAGGCCGTGCTTGACTCAGACGCGCGGCAGGCCCGCGAGTCGCTGGACGCGGTGCAGGATGTCGGCCGCGATGTCGTCATCGAGCTGCGCCGGTTGCTCGTCGTCCTCCGTGGCGCTGAGGGCGGTACGGAGCGGCTTCCTTCGCTACGGCACCTCGACCCGCTACTGGCCGGAGTGCGGGCCGCCGGTGGACAGGTCGACGTCACGGTCAACGGCGACCTCGGCAGGGTGCCCGCAGCCGTCGACGTCAGCGGCTACCGGGTGCTGCAAGAGGCCCTGACCAATGCGGCCAAACACGCGCCGGGTGCCACGGTCTCGGTCTCGATCGATGTCGGACGCACAGATCTGCGGGTGCGCGTCGTCGACAATGGTCCGCGGGCCGGCCGCCGAAGCGACGGCAGCGGCTACGGGTTGACCGGGATCAGCGAGCGTGTGGAACTCTTCGGGGGAACGGCCAGCAGCGGTCCTCGGGAAGGCGACGGGTTCGAGGTGCGCGTCGAGTTGCCCCTGAGCGCGAAATCCATGGCACCCGCGCTGGCGGAAACGGGGGCACCGGGGTGACGCGCGTTCTCATCGCTGACGACGAGGCGCTCATACGCGGCGGTCTGCGGATGATCCTCGGCACTCAGCCCGACATCGATGTGGTCGCAGAGGCTGCGGACGGCGAGCAGGCGGTGTTGCTCACCGCCCGACACCAACCGGACGTTGTGCTGATGGACATCCACATGCCCCGGCTCGACGGCATGGCCGCGACCGAGCAGATCTTGGCGGACCGCCCCGGCCGCCGAGTCGTCATGCTGACCACGTTCGACCTCGACGAGTACGTCTACCGGTCGTTACGCGCCGGCGCCTGCGGATTCCTGCTGAAGACCACTCCGCCGAAAGAACTGGCGAGCGTGCTGCGCGCTGCCGCACGTGGAGACGCGCTGCTCTCACCGGAGATCACCCGCCGCCTGATCGACCACTACACCGCGATGGCTCCGCCGGTCAGCGCCCCCGGCCTGGCACACCTGACCGGCAGGGAGACCGAGGTGCTGCGGTTGATGGCTCGGGGGCTGTCCAACCGCGAGATCGCCGGGGAACTCTTTCTCGGCGAGGCGACCGTGAAGACGCACGTCAACCGCATCTTGGCCAAGCTCGGTGTGCGGGATCGCGTGCAGGCGGTCGTGCTTGCCTACGAAGCCGGCGTGGTGCGGCCTCGACACGAGGCACGCACATAGTGGATCTTGCCAACGCTGTTGCTGACGACGGCCCGGGACTACCACGGACGGGTCTGGACTCGCCGAGGCCGGACATCCCTTCTGAGCAGGTGCTCGTGTCGACGGTGGACGCCTGTAGACATCTCCGATCTTGCTACGGATCAGAAGGTCGAGGGTCGAGTCTTCCGACCACGCCATGGCAAGACCAATTCCGATCTTCGGGAGTGGCCTTTGGGATGCCTGCTGTACAGCCGCAGTGTCGGGTCTGAGGGCGCCCGAGAGCAACTGACCAGGTTCCGCCGCGGATCCTTAGCCCGCCGAGAAGAGCGTGACAACCGGGGCGCGGCCGGCACGTGCGTGGCGCCCTGCGCTCCGAGTGACGCGAGCACCCGCGCTCCCAAACCGGCCCATACGGGACGAACTAGTTTCTCTCGGGTGATATCCGACGACTAAGGGTAACAACTGGTCGAGGAGGGGAGCATGGACGCGGACGAAGGGCGTAAGCCTGGTGATCCGGGCCGCCTGCTTATCATCGGGGGCGCCGAGTGCCGCGGTTCCGGCCTGCTCGAGCGGTTCGTGGAGCTGTCTGGCGGCGAGGCGGCCCGGATCGTGCTGGTCACTACGGCCACCGGGGCGCCCGAGGAGGTGCACGCCGACTACGAGCGGGTGTTCCGCAAGCTCGGCGTGGACCACACCAGGGAACTGCGGCTGCGCGGGCGCTCCGACGCCGACGGCGACAACGCGGCCAAGCTCCTCGACGACGCCACGGGCGTGTTCTTCTCCGGCGGCGACCAGTCGCGGCTGCGCGCCCTGGTCGGCTCGCGGGCCAACGAGATCCTGCGTGAGCGGCTGCGGGCAGGCGGCGCGGTCATCGCCGGGACCAGCGCCGGCGCCACCGCCATGGGCCACACGATGATCCTCGGCGGCGAGGGCCCCGGCGTGTCCGCCGCTACGGTCCGCACCGGCCCGGGGCTCGGCCTGCTCCCGAGGGCGCTCATCATCGACATGCACTTCAGCGAGCGCGGCCGGCTCCCCCGGCTGCTCAGCGCCATGGCGCTCGACCTGGAGTACCTGGGCGTCGGCATCGGCGAGAACACCGGGATCCTGGTCGACGGCACCCGCTTCGAGGTGCTCGGCGCCGGCGTGGCCACGGTGGCCGACGGGCGGAACGCCACGGTCATCCACGCCGCCGGGGACGAAGACCCGATCACCCTGTTCGGCGTCCGGCTGCACCTGCTGCCCGCCGGGTGCGTCTTCGACATCGCGACCCGCGAGGCCACCATCGGGCCCGCGCACGACCGGTACTGATCACCGCCAGCCCGATCATCCGCCCAACCCTTGGGGAGTGTCACGTGCGTCTCGACGACCTGCGTCACCTGAGCGGACCCAACTCATTCAGCACCCGGCCGGTCACCGTCGCGCGGCTCGAGCTCGAGGAGCTGACCGGCCGGAACACCACCGAGTACCCGGGCTTCGCCGGGCGGCTGACCGCGGCCCTGCCCGGGCTGGCCGAGCACCACTGCGCGGCCGGGCGTCCGGGCGGGTTCCTGGAGGCGATGGCCCGGGGCACCTACTTCGGCCACGTAACCGAGCACGTGACGCTGGAGCTGTCCAGCCTGGTGGGCCGCGACGTGTACCTGGGCCGGACCATGTGGGCCGGCGCCGACGGCCGCTACGACGTTATGACCGAGTGCCCGCAGGACGAGCCCGCGCAGTCCTCGGTGCCGGCCGAGCTGCTGGAACTGGCCATCACCACGGTCGAGCACATTCTCCTTGAGCGCATCCCCGACCTGCCGCTCGAACTGGCCAGGATCGCTCGGGTCGTGGAGCGGGAGCGCCTCGGCGTGAGCACGGCCGCGCTCGCGGGCGCGGCCCGCCGCCGGGGGATACCGGTCCGCCGGGTCGGCCGGCTGAGCATGCTGCGGCTCGGATACGGGCGCTATCGCCGGCTCGTGTGCGCCGCGCTGACCGAGCAGACGTCGGTGATCGGTGTGGACATCGCGGCCGACAAGATGCTGGCCAAGCAGCTGCTGACCGACGCGGGCATCCCGGTGCCCGATGGGGTGGTGGCCTGGAGCGCGGCCGACGCCGCCGGGGCGCTGGGCCGGCTCGGCGGCCCGGTCGTGATCAAACCGCTCCACGGCAACCACGGTGCCAACGTGACCGTCGGCGTGACCACCGCCGCGGCCGCGGCCGCCGCATACGCTCAGGCGGCGGCCGACGGCGAGGGCGCGATCGTGGAGAGGTTCGTGCCCGGCACCGACTACCGGGTGCTGGTGGTCGACTGCCAGGTGGTGGCCGCGGCCGAGCTGCGGCCGGCCTCGGTGACCGGCGATGGTGTCTCTGACATCACCCAACTCGTCGACATGGTGAATGCCGACCCGCGCCGGGGCGAGGGCCACTCCCGAGAGCTGACCAAGATCAAACTGGACGAGCACGCGCTCGCGCACCTGGAGGCCCAGGACCTGGGCCCGGCGTCGGTCCCGGCCCGCGGCCAGTTCGTGACCCTGCGCCGGAACGCGAACCTGTCCACCGGCGGAACCAGCCGCGACGTGACCGACCTGGTGCACGAGGACGTGGCCGACATGTGCCGCCGGGCCGCGGCCGTGGTCGGCCTGGACGTCTGCGGCATCGACGTGCGGCTGGCCGACATCGCGGCACCGATACGGTGCGGCGGGGCCGGTCACGGCGGGGCCGAGCCTGGCGCGGTGATCGAGGTCAACGCGTGCCCGGGGCTGCGGATGCACCTGTCCCCGGCCGAGGGGGCGCCGCGGGACGTGGCCGGCGCGCTGATCGACAGCCTGTACCCGCCCGGCGCCCCATCTCGGGTCCCGGTCGTCGCGGTCACCGGGACCAACGGGAAGACCACGACGGTCCGCATGATCGGCCACATCCTGAGCAAGGCCGGGATGCGGGTGGGGATGTCCACCACGGACGGGGTCTACTCCGGCGGCCGGCTGGTCTACGACGCCGACGCCTCGGGCCCGCAGTCCGCGGACATGGTGCTCGACGACACCAGCATCGAGGCCGCGGTGCTGGAGACGGCGCGCGGCGGGATCATCCGCGGTGGGCTCGGCTACGACCAGGCCGACGTGGCCGTGGTCACCAACATCACCGCCGACCACCTGGGCGCGGACGGCGTGGAGGATCTCGACGAGCTGGTCGAGGTGAAGGCGCTGGTCGCCGAGGAGGTTCGCGAGGGCGGGACCGTGGTGCTGAACGCCGACGACCCATTGGTCGCCGCGCTCGCCGACCGGCCGCGGGTGCGCAGGAACGCGTCCGTGATCAGGTATTTCAGCCTGGTGAACGGCAACCCGCTCATCGAACGGCACCGGCAGGCGGGCGGCCTGGCGTACGAGCTTCGCAACGGCGAGCTGGTCGAGTTCGATGCGGACCGGGATCGGGCGCTGCTCAGCGTGGCCGAGCTGCCCGGCGCGTTCGGCGGGCTCGCCCCGCACGTGATCGCGAACGCGCTGGCCGCGGTGGCGGCCTGCCGCGGGCTCGGGGTCAGCGCCAAGGACATCCGGCGCGCGCTGGGCACGTTCACGCCGGGCGAGTCGAACCCTGGGCGCGGCAACGTCTACCTGGCCGGCGGCGGCCCGGTGATATTGGACTACGGCCACAACGCCGCCGCGCTCGACGCGACCGGCCGCATGATCAGCGACGTCTGGGGCGGCGAGCCCGTGGCCGCGATCACGCTGCCCGGCGACCGCCGCGACGATCTGGTGGCCCGCTCGGCCGAGGCCGTCGCCGCGTGGTTCGGCCGGGTCGTCGTCTACGAGGACGCCGACAAGCGCGGCCGCCGCCCCGGTGAGATGACCGGTCTGATCATGGCGGCCATGCGCCGGGCCCGGCCCGGCATCGGCCTCGCCACCGCCGAAGGACCGCAGGCCGCCCTGCGCATCGCGGTCACGATGGCCGCCGGCCACCCGGTCCTGTTCGTCTACGAGAAGCTGGCCATGGCCCGCCAGGCCCTCGAGGCCCTGAACGCCCGCCCCTGGCCCGCCGGCGCAGTCCCGCCCGCACCCGCCGACGCCGGTCCCGCCTGCTCCTTCCATCGAGACGCCGCGGTCATGGATGACTGAAAGCCCCCTCCGGGGGATGAAGGCGAAGGGGTGAGCTGCCGAGGATTCTCGGAACGCTTCGAGCCTGTGCCGCCGACTACAGGACGTGGGGCTGACGACAACGGTGACGACAACGGTGACGACAACGTCGGCCACCACGAGCACACCGCGGCAGCCGTCCACAGCCTTCTGGCCTCGTGTCGGTCGAGCGGAGCAGGGCGGTCGGTCTGCCTGAGAAGCGGAAGGTCGGCAGTTCGACCCTGCCCCTGACTACCATCTCTGAACAGCCCAAACGCCCCGAATGATCACGCTCCGGGGCGTTTTTGGTGTTCTCTGACGGCAACGGCAGCGGACGCTCAGGTCCTGCCGTCAGGCTCAATGGCCTCGACCAGGTCGAGCACGCCACGCGCCCAGTCGACCCGCAGCGCTCCCTGCATCGGAACGACCGCTCCGCCCAGCGCCTCGTCGCAGAGCCGGCGGCCGCCTCTCCTCGTCGCCGGCGAGGGCCGCCAGATAGGCCAGGACGCCACCCGCGCGCCGCATGCCTCGGGCGGCTCCGTTCGGGCGCATCGCACGGGCTTCATGACCTCACGCGTAATCGCCGTGATGCCGTACCCGCCGCGAAGCTGTGCATGGAACGGCGCGAGCAGGAGGAGAAATGACGACCATAACGTCACCGCGGTCGACACCGGTTGCGGCGACCGGCAGCAGCGCCGGCTGGGGAAGCCTGCTGGTGCTCCTCACCGGTGTCTTCATCACCACCCTCGACTTCTTCATCGTCAACGTCGCGATCCCCGTGACACAGCGCGAGCTGAACGCGAGCCCGTCGGCGATCCAGTTCATCGTCGCCGGATTCGGCATCGCCCTGGCCTCCGGGCTCGTCCTCGGCGGGCGGTTGGGTGACCTGTACGGGCGTCGGCGGCTCTTCTCGATAGGCCTGGCCGTCTTCACCCTGGCCTCGGCCGCCTGCGGCGAGGCCCCGAGCGCCGGGTTCCTCGTCGGCGCCCGGGTCGTCCAGGGCGCCGGGGCGGCTCTGCTGATGCCGCAGGTCCTCGCCATCATCAACACCCTCTACACCGGCGCGCACCGCACCAAAGCGTTCAATGCCTACGGCATGGCCCTCGGCTTCGGCGGCGTGTTCGGGCAGCTCATCGGCGGCGCGCTCATCAGGGCCGACATCGCCGGGCTCGGCTGGCGCAGCATCTTCCTGATCAATGTCCCGGTGGGCGCGGTCACTCTGCTGCTGACCCGGCGGCTGATCCCCGAATCACGGGCCACCGGGGCCCGTCTGGACCTGACCGGCGCCGCGCTGGTCTGCCTGGGCCTGGTGGCCATCGTGTACCCGCTCGTGCAGGGCCAGCAGCAGGGCTGGCCGGCATGGACGTGGCTCTGCCTGGCCGCCGCCGTCGCCCTTCTGGCCGCCTTCGCCCTGCACCAGCGCCGGACGGCCGCGCCCCTGATCGACCCTGCGCTGTTCCGGCACCGCTCGTTTTCCGCCGGTGTGGTCGTCAGCCTGATCTATTCGATGACGACGGGCTCGTTCTTCCTGGTCCTGGCGCTCTACCTGCAGGAGGGCCGCGGCCTGGACGCTCTCGGTTCCGGCCTGATCTTCCTTCCCCTTGGCCTCGGCTACTTCGTCTCCTCGGCCCTGTCCGGACGGATCGCGGCCCGGCTCGGCCGCCAGGTCGTCACCGTGGGAGCCCTGGTCGTCGCACTCGGGTACGCGGCTCTGGCCGAGACGGCCTCGGCTCTGGACACCGGGCGTCCCGTCGCGTGGATCATCCCGGGCCTGCTCGTCGCCGGCGCGGGAATGGGCTTGATCATGGCTCCGCTGCCCGCGATCGTCCTGGCGGGGACCGATCCCCGGCACGCCGCCGCGGCCTCGGGCGTCCTGAGCACGGCCCAGCAGGCGGGCGGCGCGATCGGTGTGGCCCTGGTCGGGATGGTCTTCTACGGCGCCCTTGGCGCTCCCACGCCGGCTCACTACCCGCACGCCTTCGCTCTCGGCCTGGCTCTCCTGGTCGGTCTGGCCGCCGCCGTCGTCGCGCTGGTCCAGGTGCTGCCCCGCACCGCCCGCTGACCCGGAGCCGAGCCCGCGAAGTCGAGAGAAGAGGGGCTGGGCCTGCACCGTCATGACGGTGCAGGCCCAGCGCCGTGGTGTCACTCAGGTGACGCCAGGGTCAGTTCACTTGACGACTGCGAGGGCGTCGACGACACCGGCGCCGAAGAAGCTGTTGTCGTCGACGGTGCCGGTGCAGGCCGCGGTGTTCTGCGGGCACGGCTTGGGTACGGCCCGCGCCTTGAGCTCGCTGATCATCTCGGCTGGCGACCAGGACGGGTGCGCCGACTTCATCTGCGCCATGACGCCGGCGACGTGCGGGCTCGCCATCGACGTGCCGCTCTTGGTGCCGTAGCCGTCGGCTCCCGTCCGGGTGTTCCAGGTCGTCGAGTAGATCGACGAGCCGGGAGCCGCGACGTCGATCTTGCCGAGGCCGTAGTTGGAGAAGGACGACCGGACGCTGTCCAGCGTGGTGCCCACGCGCTGCAGGGATGCGACCGTCACGACACCGTCGAGCTCGGCCGGGATGTCGTTGCAGTGGCTGTTGATCGTACGCACGGTCGGCGCCGGCGCGTCGTTGGGGCTGCCCTTGTCCACGGTCTTGTTGGCCATGTCGTAGTTGGAGTTGCCCGCCGCGGCGACGTTGACGACGCCCTGCGCGGTGGCCCACTGCACGGCACGCCGGACGGCCTCCTTGCTGGCGGCCTGGTCGGGCTGGTCGTCACACCAGAACTCGAACGGGTCGACGTAGTAGGAGTTGTTCGTGACGTCCATGTGCTTCAGGCCCGCCCACATGAAGCCGCAGACGGCGTACTCCGGGTAGATGAAGCCGTCGTCGTTGACGACCTTGACGGAGGCCATGCGCACGTTCGGCGCGACACCGACGATGCCGATGTTGTTGCGGGCGGCGGCGATGGTGCCGGCGACGTGCGTACCGTGGTCGCTCGTCGTCGGGCGCCAAGCCAACGGCGTCTGGTCCGGACGGCCGGCGTTGCTGCAGTTGACCGAGTTCGCGACGTCGATGTTGGCCTTGAGGTCCGGGTGCGTCGGCGAGATGCCGCTGTCGAGCACCCCGACGAGGACGTTGCGGTTGCCGTCGGAGATCGCCTGCGCCTGCGGGGCCTTGATCATTTGCATGTCCCACTGGACGCCCTCGTTGGGGTCGAGGCTCTCGCCCGGCTGCGGGTCGGACGGGATGTCGCCGTTGTCCGGCTTCTTGGCGCCCTTCTTGTACCCGTTGGCACCGGGACCCCACGGCGGGGCCAGGTCGGCCGGCGTCCCCTCGGAGACCCCGGCCGTGCGGGTGGCGCCGACGGAGGCGACCGCGTTGCCACCCTTGGCGGTGACGTTCGCGCGGAAGGCCGCGCGGTCGGAGTGGGCGACGACCACGCCGATCGCGGGCCAGGACTGGACGACGACACCTCCGGCGGCCTCGACCGCGCGCTCGACGAGACGAGTTTGGCCGGGGTTGGCGATTCGGGCGTTGACGACGTAGCTCATGAGCATCCCGTCGGGGATGTCCACGTTGACCGGTGTCGACGTCGGCTCATCGGTGGTGGCCGCACTGGCCGAGTCGGTCGCGCCTCCAAGGAAGGCGGCACCCACCATGGCGAACGCCGCGGCGGTGGCCGCGAGGCGTCGCTTGGGCAGGGCGTGCTGCATGCGTTGCTCCTTGAACGGTGAGGCCGCGGCATCATTGCCGCGGTCTGGCTGGCTCCGATTCCGAGAGTCCGAAATCGCCCCGAATCCAGCCTTTAGAGTTGGTTGGTGACCGTAACAGCTTGATCGTGAATTGTTCAAGAGTTCACCGCAGTCGGTAAGGCCGGCCGAGTCGACCTGCCGACCGGCGATTCAGCGCACAAGATGGTCATCTTCCGAATGGCGCTTCCATCCGAACGGGGCGGCGCGAGCATGAACCGGGGCGAGGGTGCTTACGTGGTGGAGGCATGAGACTGCGAATGATCCTGCTCATGGGGGTGACGGCGCTGACCGCGGCCTGTGGCGGAGTGGAACCGGACACGTCGGCGGCCGCGGCCGACGACGGGCCGGCGAAGCCGGTCGCCTTGTGGGGCGCGGAAGGCGGGTACGTGACCGCGACCATGAACGTGCTGCGTCCGCCCAGGGTGGTGCTGTACGACGACGGCTTGGTGATCGTCGACGCGAGCACGCAGATGACGCTCACCGATGCCGAGGCGGGCGAGGTGGTCGCGCGGATGGAGGAGTACCTGGGCGGGCAACCGCCGACCGCGAAGCCGAAGCCAGGCGCACCGTCGGTGACGGACGTGCCGGACACCGTCCTCGGCGTACGGGGGAAGGACGGAAAGATGCTGGAGGTTCGGGTCCCGGCCCTGGAACAGCTCGCGGCCTTCTACCCGAAGCAGTTGGTGGACGCGAAGAAGCTGATGGAGGGCCTGGCGACCCGGGCCGCCGCGGAGGGCGCCGACTATGTCGCCACCCGCGTCCGGGTGGTCGCCGAAGGGGCCGAGTCGGCGGAGGGCAGGCCGTCGCCCTGGCCCAAGGGCGTTCCGGAGCCTTCGGGCATGGTGGATCCGGTATGGCAGAAGGACGTCGAGGGGGCGGCGGTGAGCGCGATCACCAAGGCGGTTCCCGCCGGGCAGAGATACGACCGGTCGCTCTTCAGGACCGGCTCGGGGGCGGTCTTCACGCTTTCCTGGCGCTACCTGCTGCCCCACGAGCAGTCGCCGGCCTCCCCGGCGCCGGATCGCAAGGGCTAGACGGTCTCCCGCGCGCGCCTGCCGTACCGGGAGGGTGGGCCGGCGGGGGACGCACCCCCTAGCCTCGGGGGAACTCCGAGCAGTGGAACGATTCCGTCCGGCTGATCCCGGGCCTCCGGAAGACGACGGTGACCGCGTCGGGATCGATGTTCTCCCGCGCCGCGACGGCACCGGCGGCGGTGCAGGTGAGCTGGCCCAGCGACAGCTCGGGGCGGGGGACGTCGGTGGGGGGTTGCGGCGCTTCCGCCGGGGTCGGCCTGGGTGGGGGGAGCGTGATGAGGACCCTCGCCCGGCCCGCGCTGACCTTCAGCGGCCCGTGCACGTCGGGGAGCAGGTCGGTACGCAGCCCTCGTTTGCGCTCGTCGGCGCTCGGCCCATCCATCAACAGGTCGAGAGTCTCCTTCAGTGTGAGCGGCGGGATGGGACGGGTCACGGCCCGGAGTCGCGCGCCCGACACGAAGTAGAGCCGGGTGCTCGGGCGGAACCCCACCGCGGGCTCGCCTCCGTCCCTGACGCCGGTCGGGGCGATGCCGCAACCTGCCGCCGTCGTGGACGTGACGACCACCGCGAGGGCGGCGGCCGTACGGCGGGTACGGAAGCTCACGGCTCGCGCCTCCCGATCGGCGAGGCGTCGCCGGGGCCGGTCTGGGGCGGCCGCGGGTGGCGGGGCAGCGTGAGGGTGAACACCGCCCCGCCTTCCGGCGGATTCGCCACCTCGATCGTGCCGCCGTGGAGCCGGGCGTTCTCGCGGGCGATGGCGAGCCCGAGGCCGCTTCCGTCCGACCTGGTCCGTGCCTCGTCGGCCTTCGAGAAACGATCGAAGACATGCGGAAGGATCCGTGGGTCCACCCCGGCGCCCGCGTCCCGCACCTCGATGACGACGGTCTCGGGCCCGGCGCGGAGCCGTACGGTGACCGGGGGCGCACCATGGCGGAGGGCGTTCCCCACGAGGTTCGCCATGATCACATCGAACCGGCGCGGGTCCAGCCGGATCCGCATGTCCGCGGGCAGATCGAGGCCCACCCGCCCGGCCCAGCCGCGGGTCCGCAGACAGGCGCGGATCGCGTCCGCCGCGTCGACGTCGTCCAGGACCAGCCTCGCCGCACCGGCGTCGAAGCGGGAGATCTCCATGAGGTCCTCGACGAGCCGCACCAGCCTGCCGACTTCGAGGTTCATCAGGCGGGCCGCCTTCTCGAGGTCGCCTTCCAGGTGGCCGGCCTCCTCCTCGAACACGTCGGCCATCGCGAGGATGGACGCCAGCGGGGTGCGCAGTTCGTGCGACACGTCGGCGACGAATCGGCGGGCCTGGACCTCCATGCTCCGCAGTTCCGAGACGTTCGCCTCCAGGGCCGCGGCCGTGGCGTTGAAAGTCTCGACCAGCCGCGCCAGCTCGTCACCGCCGGTCACCTTCAGGCGCGTGTCCAGCTCGCCCGCGCCGAGCCTGCGCGCGGCGCGGTCGAGGTCCCGGACCGGGCGCAGGACGCCGCGCGCCGCCACGAGGGCGAGCGCCACGGCGAGCAGCACGACGGGGATCGCCCCGTTCCGTGCGGCCGTGACCAGGAGCTCCTCCTCTCGCTGCTCCTTGGCGAGGGAGGCCACGAGGTACACCTCGACGCCCGAGGATTTGGCCTGCTTGCCGAGCATCACCGGCGTGCCGACCACGAGGTACGGCGTGCCGGACCTGACGACGCGCTGGGAGAAGAGGCGGTTGCGGTCGAGGACGGTACGGCGCAGCTCGGAAGTGATCGCTCCTGCGTCGTCGCCGGAGGCGACCAGGCCCCCGCCCCGGTAGGCGGCGGCCCCGGTCGCATCGAGGAACGAGGGCGCGACGCCGTTGGCGAGCCGTTGCAGCGCCGGCCGGTCCGGCGGGTGCTGCATGTTCTCGGTGAGCGTCGCGACGCGCAGCCGGAACTCGTTGACGAGCGACCACTCCGTACGGGCCAGCATGAGGTCGCGTGCCTGGCGGTACACCAGCCCGGCGGCCGTCACGGCGCTGAGCACCGCGAGCAGCACACAGACGATCATCAGCCGTGGGCGCAGCCCGCGAACCCAGCCGGCGAGCCGGCCGTCCCCGGGACCTCGCCTCATAGAGGGCCGAACCGGTAACCGAACCCGCGCACCGTCTGGATGTACCGGGGCCTGGCGGGGACGTCCTCGATCTTCGCGCGCAGCCGCTGCACGCACGCGTCCACCAGCCGGGAGTCACCCAGGAAGTCGAGCTCCCAGACCGACTCCAGGAGCTGCTGACGGCTGAACACCTGGTTGTAGGCCGCCGACAGTTCCAGCAGCAGCCGCAGCTCCGTCGGCGGCAGGGTGATCGGGACTCCGGCCTTGACCACGGTGAGGGCGCCCCGGTCGATGGTCAGGTCGCCGTGGGTCTCCGGCCCGGCCGACGCGGGGGCCGCCGCCGCGGCGGGTCCTCCGCGCCGCAGCACCGCGCGGATCCGCGCCTCCAGCACGCGTGGCCGGACCGGCTTGACCACGTAGTCGTCGGCACCCGCCTCCAGGCCGCTGACCACGTCGAGGTCGTCGCCGCGGGCGGTGAGCATGACGATCGGCGTGGGCCCTCCCGCGCGGATGCGGCGGCACACCTCGAATCCGTCGAGCCCGGGAAGCATCAGATCGAGCACGACGATGTCGGCGGGGGCGGCGGACATCCGTCGAAGGCCTTCCTCGCCGGTCCGCGCGACCTCGACGTCGTGCCCGCTCCGGCCCAATGACAGACGCAGGCTCTCCCGTACGGAGTGGTCGTCCTCGATCAGCATCACCCGGGCCACTGTTCAAGTATCCGGCATGTCCGTTTTCCTTCCTGCGAATGCCGACATCCATTACATGCTCATGACATTCCGATCATGGCCGGCGGACATTCCCCTGCCAGCATCGAGGCCATTCCCAGATCGGTGACCTGCGGCGCGCCTGGTGGGAAACCCGCCCGCCATGCCGCCGCGCAAGGAGGAAGCATGCGACTGATCCGTACCGCGCTGGCCGCCTCGGCGCTCGGCATCGCCGTACTGACCGTGCCCGTGAGCCCCGCCATGGCCGACGCCCGGCCGGTGGCCGCCGCGCCCTCGCCTGTCGCGAAGTCCCCGTCGGAGGCGCCGAAGCCCGTGCCGTCGGCCGCGCCGGCGCCGCCGAGCGAGGAGGGTCAGGCCCCGGCCGAGCGCCCGCGGACCGTGCCGCGAGGCGCCCCGGAGACCGGTGGCGGCCCCTCGGACACCGCGACCGTGCTGGTCCCGGCGGGTGCCGCCCTTCTCGCCGCGGGGGCCGGGATGGGTGTGCTGGCACTGCGCCGGAGGTCGCGCGCGGGTGCCTGACATGCCGGGTGCGAGGACGGACCGCGGCCGTCGCGTCCTGGGCGTGGCGGCCGCCGCCGTCGCCCTGACCGGCGCCGTGTTCGTGGGCCGCGGAGTCCTGCCGGCGGACGGGCCTCCGGTCCCGCCACCCGCGGCCGCCCGGACAGCGGCGGCCGCCGTGGCGGAGCAGGTTTCCTCTTCGGACGGCCGTGTGCTCGGGCCGTCCGAGCCGCGCAGCCTGGACATCCCGAAGATCGGCGTACACGTGACGCTGGGCCGGCTCGGGCTCAATCCTGACGGCACGGTGCAGGTCCCGCCGGCAGACCACCCCGAGGAGGCCGGCTGGTACGCGCACGGAGCGACCCCCGGCGAGCGCGGGGCGGCGGTCATCCTCGGTCACGTCGACGGCGCGGGCCGCAAGGGAGTCTTCTACGACCTCGGGCGCATGAGACCCGGAGACATCGTCAAGGTCGGCCGTGCGGACGGCTCGGTGGCCAGGTTCGAGGTCGAATCGGTGGAGAGGGTGCCGAAGAAGCGGTTCCCCACCCGTCGCGTGTACGGCCCACTGGACCACGCGGGCCTTCGCCTGGTGACGTGCGGCGGTGTGTTCGACCGCCGGAGCGGCCACTACACCGACAACGTCATCCTCTACGCCCGTCTCACCTAGGCCGGGCCGGCAGGAACCGGGGCGATACGATCCCGATCGTGGCAGTCTGGGGGCTTCGGCCGGCTTCGGCGGCGGACGTCGAGGCGGTGGCCGAGTTGCGGGCCGTGGTGCTGAGGCCGGATCTGGAGCGGCTCGGGCGGTACGACGAGCAGCGCGTACGGCAGCGGCTGCGGGACGGGTTCACGCCGGCGCACACCTGGGTGATCGAGGTGGCGGGTGCCCTGGCCGGCTGCGTGGCGCTGCGGCCGGTGAAGGACGCCTACTGGCTGGAGCACTTCTACCTGGACCCGGGCCTGCAGGGCAGGGGCATCGGTTCAGGCGTGCTGACCGGGCTGCTGGACCGGTGCGACCGCGAAGACGCCGTGGTCCGGCTGAACGTGCTGCAGGGCAGTTCGGCCCGGCGACTGTACGAGCGGTATGGCTTCACGGTCGAGAGCGAGGACGAGGTGGACGTGTTCATGGTGCGCGACCCGGTCTTCGCCGCGAGCCCCTCGCTCACCTCAGATCGGCGGCGGCCGCATGACGAGGCCCCGGACTCCGCGAGGAGCCCGGGGCCGGATGCCGTCGGATGACGGGCCACATCTCAGTGCCCCGTCATCGGCGGTGTGAAGCGTTGCTTAGAGCGGGCGGACCTGCTCGGCCTGCGGGCCCTTGGCGCCCCGGCCCGCGGTGTACTCGACCCGCTGGTTCTCCTCCAGCGAACGGTAGCCGCCGGCGTCGATGGCCGAGTAGTGGACGAAGACGTCCGGAGTGCCGTCGTCGGGGGCGATGAAGCCGAAGCCCTTCTCGGCGTTGAACCACTTGACGGTTCCCTGAGCCATGATGCTTTTCCTTCGATGAGACGATCTCGAGAGCCACGGATGTGATCCTCGGGCTGCTGCGACCGACCGCCTTGGGAAAGCCTCGGCTCCGTACGGTAACGCCCGCTGTCATAAACTCAGCAAGCGCTTCAACGCATACTGGGACTTCGACACAACCTGTCTTCGACACTACACGCCGCGACGCCGTTCCCGCGCCACTCTCTCGCGAAACCCCCGTGCACGTCCTCTCGGGCTTGGCGCAAGACGATCCGCGTGTCTTGATCAAATGGTTTCTCGTACTGGTGAACGAGTTCGGGAGGAACCATGCTGTCGGCGCGACGCCCTGACCGCGCTCCGTCGCCGCCTGGACCCAAGCTCCTCCGATCAGCCCGGCGGCTGCTCATCCTTGGCGTCGTACCGATCATGGCGGCGGGCCTGATCGTGACCCCGGTGCCCGCCGCTGCCGCGGCCGACCTCAGGACAGACCTCGGCGTGTCCCTCCAACCCTGGGAAGAAGGGGGTGATGTGGCGGCCGGCGGCCCCGGCGGTCCGGGTGACCGTCACCCCGTGACGCACCGGCCGCGGAGGCCCCGGCCTCCGCGGTGACCACGAACCCCATGGCGCCCGCGGCCCCGGCCGCGGGCGCCATGCTCATCGCCGGGTCATGGCCGATCAGGGAGCGGGGGTGAGGAAGATCCCCGTGGTCCTGGCCGCCCCGCCGGCTCCCATGTTGATGACCGCGCCGCCGCCCGTGCGGCGTGCCCGGATGTGGGAACCGGCGTAGCCGTCGGGAGTGATGAACGCGTCCCAGGCCGCCACCCAGTCCTCGACGGCGCGGGTCTCGGGGTCGACGACCGGTTCGTGGCGGGGGACCACCCTCCGCTGGACGGTGTAGTCGCGCCGGACGCCCTCGGCGAGCGCCTCCCGCCATTCACGGTCGGACACTTCCCATCCGGCGATGATGCCGTCTCCTCCGTAGCCGGTGTGCGGCTTGAGGATGAGCTCCTCGCGGTGGGCGCGGCAGTAGTCGAGCAGGTCGACCGTCTCGCCGCCGGCCTCGGTCCGCCCGGTGGAGACGATCCGCGTCCAGGGCAGGATGCGATCGAGCAGCGCCTTCTCCTCCGGCGACAGCGCCTCCCGCGTACGGGCATCGGAGAGCAGGGCGAGACAGCCCTTGTTGAAGACCTGGCCGCTGCGCATGTTCGTCCACAGGACGGCCGTGCCGTCCTCGTGCGCCCGGAAGATCGGCTCGACCCTCTTCTCCCCGTCGGGGACGGCCACGATGTCCTCGTCGGTGAAGTAGCGGAGGACGACGTCGATCTTCCTGCCGTCGACGAAGAGCCGCCCGCCGTCGCTGCGGACCTGGCTCACCTCCGTCAGCAGGACCTCCAGCCCGAGCCGTCCGAGCATCTCCTGGAAGGAGCGGGCCAGGTGCAGATACTTGGGCAGTCCACCGTCCTCCTCGACGAAGGCCACGACCGGGTCGGCGCCGCCGGTGACCGGCTCCGCGGCTCTGCGCAGCGCCTGTGCCACGCGCTCTCCGGTGTGGACGTAGCCGAGCCGGTGCTCCTCGGCGAACGCGCGGAACGCGTCGGTCTCGAGGAGGAGCCGGGAGATCTCGGCGCGGTCGGTGCCGCCGAGCGCGCTGTCGATGTTGAACTCGAGGAGCTTGAAGGAGTCGCCGTCGTGGTAGAGATCGGCGCGGCCGTACAGGTCGGGAGGGCCGGGGAAGCGCTGGATCAGGGCGGCCCTGCGCCTGCTGATCCCCAGCGCCTCGCAGTAGCGGCCCAGGTCGCCGTCGAAGAGCCGGGCGGGAAGACCGACCAGCAGGTCGAACAGGCCGATCAGGTCGGCGGCGCAGTCCCTCATGCGCGCCTCGTCGATGAAGAAGGGCCGCGGCAGGAGCCGGTCGCCGCACGACAGGTCGAACATCCGGGGGAAGCGGCCGCGTGCCTCGGCCATGACGTGCAGGAGCTTGTCGTCTCCCGACAGGCACCGGTCGTTGTAGTCGCGGGTCACCGGATCGGTCATGGGGCACCGTCCCGGCCGGCGGGTGCGGTGTCCAGCCGGACCGTCTTGGTGAGCTCGGCGAAGACGCCGTCGAGCTGGTCGACCTCGTCGACGGTGAAGATGAGGTGGCCGTGCCCCTGGAAGGTCTGGGGAGGGACCTTCAGATACTCGCCGATCTCCCGGTAGATCTCGAACTCGTCGATCCGGGGGTCGGCCGCCGCCTCCTCGACCCCGTGGACGGCGGTCAGCACGCCCGGCTGCTCGGGGAAGATGTTCCAGAAGCCGACCGGCCGCGGCGCCGTGGCGGGTTCGAGACGCGGCTCGCCTCCCAGGGCCTGCTCCAGCGCCGCTTCGACCAGGTCGATGCCGAGGCTGAGCTGCACCGAGCGGTAGATGGGGCCGCCGCCCATCCGGGCCGCCGCCTCGAGGAGCACCGGCTCCCTCTCGTCCCGCAACCGGAACTCGACGTGGGTGGGGCCGATCTCGATGCCCATCGCCCGGTGGACGGCGGCGGTGGCGTCGGTGATCGTACGGACGAGGTCCGCCGGCAGCCGCGTCGGCGTGCAGGCGTAGACCTCCTCGAACGTCGGCCCGGTCGGGAGCGGCTTGTCGTGGATCGCCACCACCCGCGTCTCCCCACGGTGGACGAGGGACTCGATGCAGATCTCCGTGCCCGGGACGAACTCCTCCACCAGCAGCGCGCCGCCGTACTCCTCGTGCGCGGCCCTGTAGAGGGGGTCCTGGTCGGAGGCGTCCCACGACTCGGCCCGCAGGAACTCGAAGTGCTCGGCGAGCTCCGCGTCGTCGGCGACGCACCTGACGTACATGCTGCCGGTGCCGATGACGGGTTTGAGGATGAGGGGATAGCCGAACCGCCCGGCCAGCTCCCGGGCCTCCGGCAGCGAGCGGGCCAGGCCGTAGCGGGGCTGGAGGACGCCGCCGGCCGCGGCCACGGCCTCCCGCATCGCGTACTTGTCACGCGCGATGTGCGCGGTGTGCTCGCTCACGTAGGGCAGGCCGAGCTCGGCGGCGATCCTCGCGGCGGCGGGCACCAGCCGCTCCGAGAACGTCACCACCGCACGGATCGGCTCGGACTCCTCGTCCCGGAGCCGCACCGCGGCGGCCAGCGTGTCCCCGAGGACCGATGTGTCCACCGTGACGACCCGGTCGGCGTGCTCCGACTCCCACGACGGGTTCTTCATCAGCAGCAGCACACGCTGGCCGTGCTCGCGGCCGAAGGCGTGCACCCGCGCCAGATGCCGGCGCCGGCTCAGGTTCTTCCCGTGTACGACGAGGATGCTCATGCTCCCTGCCCTCCGGGGACGGGCCGGGCACGCACCCAGCTCCGGTCGGGATCGAGGAACCGGTCGATCCGGAAACCGGCCGTCGCCAGCTCGGCGCTCAGCCGTTCGTCGCTCATGGGCCGGGTGAGGAACGAATGGGTCCAGGAGGCGTCCCCCCACAGGTAGTCCACGGTGAGGGCGACCGTTCCCGGCTCCGGCCGTTCCACCGTTCGGATGCGTGAGGTGAACCCGGCGGGGTCGGTCCGCTCGGTGGGCCGCACCGTCTCGTGCCACCCCGGCTTGTGGCGTTCGAGGATGAGGCAGCCGTCGTCGCGCACGTGGGACCGGCAGGTCCGCAGGAAGGCGCGCATCAGGTCGTCGTCGGGGATGTCGATGAGGAACGAGATCATCACCACGGCGTCGAACCGGCGGCCGAGGTTCAGGTCCTGGATCGGGGCGCAGACCGTCTCGGCTCCCCTGATGCGCGCGAGCATGTCGGGCGACTCGTCGACGGCCACGATCTCGTGCCCGAGGTCCCTCAGGGGATGGGTCACGCGGCCGGCCCCGGCGCCGAGTTCGAGCACGCTCGCCTTCTCGCCGATGGCCTCGTGGATCAGCTCGGGCTCACCGCGAGCCCGCAGCCGCGCGTAGAACTCCACGGCGCATCCGTCGGGCGTGATCGCGCCGGGACCCTCCCCTCGCATGAACGACAGTTTCGGCATGGCTCCCAGCGAAACCAGCACCGCGACCAGGGTCAAGGTCCATCCCGGGTGCCGCAACCGGTCATGCCGGTAGTGGACACCGCGCACCCCGTCACATCGCCCGGCTTCCGTGCGATGCTCGATCCCACCCACCGTTGAGGAGAGCGGACGTGTCGAGCGCATCTTCATCCTCCGGCCAGGATGGCGTCGCACCTCTCGCCGACGGCCCCGCGCCGCAGCCGCCGTCGAACCCCGCAGGAGGTTCCGGCCGCGCGGACGGCTCCCGGCGAGGCGGGCAGGCGCCCGCGGCGCCGGATGTCACCGCGGGATCCGGCGCGGCCGGCGGGCTGTTCGGCCACCGCGACTTCCGGCTCGCCTTCGCCGCGGCGGCCGTGAGCAAGCTCGGCACCCAGATCAGCTACCTGGCCGTGCCGTTGCTCGCGGTGACGACGCTGCACGCCTCCCCGGGCGAACTGGGCGTGCTGAACGCGCTGAGCACGATCGCGTTCCTGCTGATCGGCCTGCCCGCCGGTGCATGGGTGGACCGCACCCGGCAGCGCCGGCTGCAGATAGTCACCGACCTCGTCCGCGCTGCGCTGTTGCTGTCGGTGCCGCTGGCCTGGTGGGCCGGCGCGCTGACCCTGTGGCAGTTGTACGTCGTCGTGCTGTTCACCGGCGTCGCGACCGTGTTCTTCGACGTCGCCAACCAGAGTTTCCTGCCGCACCTGGTGGGCCGCGACCGGCTGGCCGAGGCCAACGCGCGGCTGGTGAGCCTCGACGCGGCCAACCAGGTCGCCGGCCGTAGCCTGGGCGGCTATCTGGTGCAACTGCTCACCGCCCCGCTGGCCATCGCGCTGGACGCGATCACATACGTGTGGTCGGCGGTGTGCCTGATCCTCATCCGCACCAGCGATCCCGTCCCGGCACGTCGTCCCGGCCGAAGGCTCTACCAGGAGATCGGCGAGGGGCTGCGCTTCGTGTTCGGCGACCGGCTGCTGAACCCCCTCGTGCTGGAGGCGGGGCTCACGAACTTCGCGATCCAGGTGTACGTGACCATGCTGCCGGTGCTGTTCGTCCGCGAGCTGGGGCTCTCCGAGGGTGCACTCGGGTTCTTCCTTGCCCTGGGCGGAGTCGGGGTCTTCCTCGGGTCGATGCTGGCCCGTCCGCTGAGCGCTCGCCTCGGCGACGCGCGGGTGATGTGGGTGATGGGCCCGCTGATCGCGCCGGCCGGGTTCCTGGTCCCCCTGGCCGACCACGGGCCCGGTGTGTGGCTCGCGGGCGCGGCCTGGCTGGTCATCACAGCCAAGGCGGGCGTCGACAACGTGCTGAAGGTCAGCTTCCGCCAGCGCATCACGCCGGACCACCTGCTGGGACGGATGAACGCGACATTCCGCTTCCTCATGTTCGGCGCCCTGGCCCTCGGCGCGCTGCTGGCCGGCGCCCTGGGCGAGCTGGCAGGCGTACGGGCGGCGATGTGGGCGGGGTCGGCCGTGCTCGCCGCGGGCTGGCTGCGCCTGTTCTTCTCACCGCTGCGTTCCATGCGCGAACTGCCGGCCTGACCGGGGCGCCGTCCGTCACCTCAGATGTCGCCGGTCTCCGAGGCGGGCACGGGACCTCCGTTCAGGCCCTGCTGCGCCACGAGATATCCGGCCTGGAAGCGGCTGGTGGCGCCGAGCTCGTCGGTGATCTCCTTGATGTAGCGGCGGCAGGTCCGGGTGGACATGCCCATCCGCTTGGCGATGGCCTCGTCCTTGAGCCCGTCGGCCATCAGCTGCAGGATCCGCCGGCGCAGCTCCTCGGTCGTCGTCTGCGTCTCCACCATGGAGGCCTCGAACGGCCGGGCCGACTGCCAGAGGTTCTCGAAGATCCGGTAGAGGAAGTCCACCATCACCGGATCCGTGATGAACGCGGCGCCGGGAACCTCGTCGGCCACCCGGCGTTTGGCCACCACGGCCGTCTCCCTGTCGAAGATCATCATCCGCTCGAACGTCTCGACCGTGGTGCGGATCTCGGCGCCCTTCTCCGTGACCTGGTGCACGTAGGAACGCGTGGCCAGGCTGCTGCGCGCGGTGTGCTGGTAGATGCCGCGCAGCCGTATCCCGCGGGAGAGCATCTCCAGGCTCTCCTCGGTCACCCCTCGCAGCGTCTGGGGATCCCGGCCGCCGCCCGGCTGCATGCTGACGAACTCCGTGGAGCACTCCCGCATCAGCAGGGCGAGCTCGTTCCGTACCTCGACGGGGTCGTCGAGGCAGGTCAACGGCGGGCTGCCGTGACTGCGTCTGCGGTGCTCCCGATACAGCGGCATCAGGCTGCGCAACTGGGTCTGCAGCTCGGACAGCTCCTGCTGCCGCCGTCGGATCTCGCGTTCCAGCGGGACCGAGGAGAGTGCCTCCGCCACCTCGGGATCCGTGGGGATCAGCGCGTCGCCCGCCCAGTTGAGGGTGAGCAGGCGGAGGGACAGGAGGCGGTCGAGCACCTGGTCGTGCTCGGTGCTCGCCAGGGCCCTGGCCTCCGCCAGAGGCAGCGCGCCACGATGCACCGCCGCCGTGTACACCTTTATGGCAATGTCCCCAAGGCCTGTTTCCTGCCGACCTGAATGGGGCTCCTCGATTAACTCGTGCGCGGCCGTCAACTCGCCGAACCTCCCCCGTGATGCGCAACCCCGATCGCGGGCCACTTCCGGTTAACTCGGACTGGTCAAGCTTGGGCAGACATCTTGTTGCCATACAAGTTTAGGACACAGGGGGCATCTCGCTCTCGGGCGATTCGAATGGCAGTCTGTTGTCGTCCGCAGAACGACGGTCCGCTGTTATCGAAGGCACCATCGCAATGTCCTCATCGCATGAGCTGCGAATAGTGCATCGTCTGCCGGAAACCGCCAATCGTTGCGAAGGAGCTCCCCGCTCCGGGGACGCCGGTTGGGACTGAACGGAACCCGGAAGCCAACACCCATCGCAGCCTTCACCGTCCGCTCCCCATAAGGGACGACCCTGCCCAAAACCCGGTTGGAAGGTACACCCATGCGCGAACTGCACATCGCAGGCCGCCGGATCGCCGACGACACCGAGGCCTACGTGATCGCTGAGATCGGGCACAACCACGGCGGCAGTCTGGAACGCGCCCGAGATCTGTTTCGCCGCGCGGCGGAAAACGGAGCACACGCCGCCAAGCTGCAGAAACGAGAGAACAAGACGCTCTTCACACGCGCCATGTATGACCAGCCCTACACCGGCCGCAACAGTTATGGGCCGACCTACGGCGCGCACCGGGAGGCGTTGGAGTTCGGCCGCGACGATTACGCGGCACTGACCGAACTCGCGGCGGAGGTCGGCATCGACTTCTTTTCCACCGCCTTCGACATGCCCAGTGTCGACTTCCTCATGGATTTCGACCCGCCGGCGATAAAGATCGCCTCCGCGGATCTGACCAACACGCCATTGCTCGCCTACGCCGCGAAGACCGGGAAGCCGCTGATCGTCAGCACCGGCGGGGGCACGATGGACGACGTCCGCCGGGCCTGCGACACGGTGCTGCCGCTCAACCCGAACCTGGCGTTGCTGCAGTGCACGGCCGTCTATCCGGCCGCTCCCGCCGACCTGAACCTCGCCGTCATCGGCACGTTCCGCGCCGAATACCCCGACGTGGTCGTGGGCTTCTCCGGCCACGACCTCGGCCCGGACGCCAGCTTCATCGCCTATGCGCTCGGGGCGCGGGTCATCGAGAAGCACTTCACGCTGGACCAGAGCCTGCCGGGCACCGACCACGCGTTCTCCCTCGACCCCGACCAGCTCGTCCAGCTGACCCGGGGCCTGAAGCGCACCGCCGAGTCGATCGGCTCGCCGATCAAGACCCGTAGCGACGCCGAGGCGTCGGCGGTGATCAAGATGGGCAAGAAGCTCGTGGCGAGGCACGACCTGCGCCCGGGGCACGTCCTCACGGAGAACGACATCGCCATCAAGTCTCCCGGCGACGGCCTCAAGCCGTACGAGCTGGAACGCGTGCTGGGGACGACCCTCACCGTCGCGCTGTCGGCCGACGACGCCATCCGGTGGGAGCACCTGGTGGGACCCGGGCTGCGCGTCGACGAGCGCCGACCCGTGACGACGGGAGCCGTGGCGGATGCCCGGCGCTGACCTGGCGGGCTCGGTCGCGGTCGTCACCGGCGCGAGCGGCCGTCTGGGCACGCTGTGGTGCGCCACGCTGCTGGACGCCGGAGCCGACGTGATGGCGCTGGACCTGGTCGAGCCGGGCGAGGACGGGCTCGGGCCGCGCACCGCCGGGGCCGGCCGCTACCTGCCCTTCACCGCCGACGTCACCGACCGCCGCTCGCTGGAGCACGCACTGGACGCGTGCCTGGACCGGCTCGGGCCGCCGACGATCCTGGTGAACAACGCCGGCATCGACAGCCCGCCGACGAGAGACCAGGGAAGCTGGCTGTTCGGCGACATCCCGGAGGAACTGTCGGCGATAGTCCTGGATGTCAACGCCCTCGGCGTGCTGCGGGTCTGCCAGGTCTTCGGCAGCCACATGGCGCAGCGCAGGACCGGGACGATCGTCAACATCGGCTCACTGTACGGCGGCCTCGCGCCCTATCCCCCGCTCTACGACCACCTGGACCTGGACCCGCCGTTCCTGAAGCCGCCGGCCTACGGCATGTCGAAGGCGGGCGTGGCCGCGCTGACCCGGTATCTCGCCGCGCTGTGGGGGCCCAAGGGCGTCCGGGTCAACACGCTCTCGCCGGGCGGCGTACTCGGCGACCAGGACCCGCAGTTCAAGAAGAAGTTCAGCGGCCGGGTACCACTCGGGCGGATGGCCTACCCGGAGGACCTCACCGGCCCCCTGCTGTTCCTCGTCTCCGACATGAGCAGGTACGTGACCGGCCAGGAGATGCTGGTCGACGGCGGCTACAGCTGCTGGTGACCCCGTAACCCTCGCTTCCCGGTCTGCCGCGGCCGGATCAGGACGGCCGCCGGACCGCCGACTCCCGCACGACGCTTCCGCGGAGGGCGCATGTCCATGCAACTGTGCAGGGTCGATGTCGCGGATTTCGATCGCGTCCTCACCCAGATCAACGATCCGTACGAACGGTGCCGGGCCTTCTCGGCGCTCACCCGCGTCAACGTGCTCTACATGATCATGCGGGCCGGTTCCGGCCACCTCGGCTCCAGCTTCAGCGCCGCCGACATCGTCAGCCACCTGCTGCTGTCGGAGCTCGACGAGCCTTTCACCCCGGACGGGGACGTCTACTTCTCCTCGAAGGGACACGACGCACCCGGCCTGTACGCGGCCCTCATCGGCCTGCGACGCCTCCCCGAGGATCTGCTGCACCGGTTGCGCCGGCTCGGCGGGCTCCCCGGGCACCCCGACGTCCACACCCCCCACATGGCGTTCAACACCGGTTCCCTCGGCATGGGCATCTCCAAGGCCAAGGGGCTGATCCTGGCGGACCGGCTGCTCGGCCGCAGCCGGCGGGTCTTCGTCCTGACCGGGGACGGCGAACTGCAGGAAGGGCAGAACTGGGAGGCCCTCGCGAGCGCCGCACACCGGGGGATGGGCGAGCTCACCGTGATCGTCGATCACAACAAGCTGCAGTCCGACACCTGGGTCTCCGAGGTCAACGACCTCGGCGACCTGGAAGCGAAGTTCAGTGCGTTCGGCTGGGGCGCGCTGCGCTGCGACGGCCACGACTTCCGGGACCTGGAGGCGGCTCTGCGCAAACGCGCCGAGAGCTTCCCGGGGCAGCCGGCCGTCGTCATCGCGGACACGGTGAAGGGCGCCGGCTGCGCCACCTTCGCGGCCACGTCCATGCGGCCGGGCGAGTGGCGCTACCGCTTCCACAGCGGGGCGCCCTCCCCCGAGGACTACCGTACGGCCCACGAGGAACTGATCGCGGAGGCCGACGCGGTGCTCCGCCGCAACGGCCTCGGCCCGCTGCGGGTCGTGGCGGAGGGCCCGCTGCCGGAGCGGCGGGCAGGCGACCGCCCGAGGCTGTTCCAGGTGTACGGCGAGGCCCTCGCCGGCAGGGCCCGCACGGACCGGCGGATCGTCGCGCTCGACGCGGACCTCGTGCTCGACACCGGACTGATCCCCTTCTCCCGGGAGCACGCCGACCGGTTCTTCGAGTTCGGCATCGCCGAGCAGGACATGGTGTCGGCCGCGGGCGGGCTCGCGGCGGGCGGGCTGGTGCCGTTCGTCAACTCCTTCTCCTGCTTCCTGCACGCCCGGCCGAACGAGCAGATCTACAACAACGCCACCGAGGGCCGGAAGGTGATCTACGTGGGGGCGCTCGCCGGTCTGCTGCCGGCCGGGCCGGGCCACTCGCACCAGGCCGTGCGGGACGTGGCGGCGCTGTCCGCGGTGCCCGGGCTGCGCGTGCTGCAACCGGCCAACGCGGCGGAGGTGGAGGCCGCCCTCGACCACTGTCTCGCCACCGATCGGAGCGTCTACCTGCGCCTGGAGAGCGTCCCGGTGCCCGACGAGGTCGCCGCCCTGCCCGCCGGGCCTCTCGTGCCCGGCCGTGGACGGGTCGTCCGGCAGGGGGGACGGGTCGTCGTCATCGGCGCCGGGCCCACGGTGCTCGGCCAGGTGCTGGGCGCCTGCGAACTCCTGGCCCCCGAGGGGCTGGATCCGACCGTGGTGAACCTGCCGTGGCTCAACGAGGTGGACCCGGAGTGGCTGACCGGGCTGCTCCGCGAGGCCGATCACGTGATCGTGGTGGAGAACCACTACGGCCGGGGCGGTCAGGCCGACACCGTCGCCCGCGCGCTTCTCGCGGCGCCGCCGCCCCACCGGCCGTCGTTCCACGGCATCGGCCTGACGGAGATCCCCCGGTGCGGCGCCGACGACGAGGCGCTCGGCGCCCACGGCCTGGACGCGGCGTCTCTGGCCGCGGCCATCCGGGACGTGACCACCAGCGACCTCACCATCCGGGACGTGACGACCCGGGACCTGACCATCCCCACCCGCGACTGATGGGAGACCGCGCATGAAGACCGTCTACAACGACGTCCGGCGTCCGCCCGCGGAACTCGTGCAGGGGTTCCGCCAGGTGCTCGCCGAATACAGCCCGAGTTGCCTGGTGACGGACGCCCGCAAGCGCATGGGGGCGATCGGCGGGCTGCTGCCGGTCAAGCCGCACCACAAGATCGCGGGACCGGCGCTGACCGTGAACCTGTCCATCGACGATCTCGTGGACTGCATGCCGCTGCTGACCCGGGCGCAGCCCGGCGACGTCATCGTGGTCGCCTGTCACGAAACGAGGCGGACCGCCATGTGGGGCGGGTTGATGTCGACGTTGTCGCAGAAGGCGGGCATCGAGGCGGGCATCGTCGACGGCGCCATCCGCGACGTGGACGAGATCCGCGACCTGGACTTCCCCGTCTGGTACCGCAGCACCGTGCCCCGGCCCTCGCCGAGCGCGGCGCACGATCGGACCGAGCCGGTGCAGTTCAACGTGCCGGTCGTGATCGACGGGCAGATCATCCATCCGGGGGACATCGTCGTGGCCGACGAGAACGGGATCGCCGTGGTCCCGGCCGCCGAGGCCGCCGACGTCCTGGAAGGGACCCGGATGGCGATCGGCAAGGAGAAGCTGATCCGCGAGAAGATCAACTCCGGCGCCTCCCTGCAGGAACTCCTCGCCGAGTTCGGACACCTGTGATGCGCGTGGACGGAGAACGGCAGGCCCGGCGGGTGACGCCGGGCCGCGGGATGAGGATCTACCTGACCGGCGCCGACGGGATGCTCGGGCGGGCGCTCACCGCCGTGCTCCGCGACGACCCCCGCACCTCCGGCTGGACGGTGCGGGGAGTCTCGCTGCCCGACTTCGACATCGCCGACGCCGAGGCTCTGAACAAGTCGGTCGACGACTTCCGGCCGGACGTGGTCGTGCACACGGCGGCCAACGCCGTCGTCGACAACTGCGAGAGCGACCCCGCGGCCGCGCTCCGCGTGAACACGCGCGGGACGCGCAACGTCGCGGAGGCGTGCCGCCGGACCGGCAGCCGGCTCGTCTACATCTCCAGCGACTACGTCTTCGACGGCGAGGACCCGCCGCGCGGCGGGTACCGGGAGCCCGACCTGCCCAACCCGCTCAGCGTGTACGGCATCACCAAACTGGCGGGGGAGCGGATCAGCCTGCTCGTCCCCGGCTCGCTGAGCGTCCGCACCTCCTGGCTGTTCGGCGGGACGGACCCCCGCCTGGACAACGTGCTGGCGATGGGCCGCTCCGCCGCGCGAGGCGACCGGCCGCGGCTCATCGACGACCAGTTCAGCGCCCCCACCTACACGGCCGACCTGGCCGAGGCGCTGGTGTTCCTGCTCACCCGTGAGCGGCCCGTCGAGGGCGTCGTCCACGTCGCCAACCGGGGATCGGCCAGCTGGTACGAGGTCGGCAGGGAGCTTGCGGCCATCGCGCGGGACAGCGGCAGGACCTGGCCGGAGCCCGAACGGGTCTCCATGGACGCGTGCGGTTTCCGGGGCGGCCGTCCCCGTGATTCGACGTTGAACACCGACCTGCTGGCCGGCCTCGGTCACACGATGCCGACCTGGCAGGACGCGCTGCGGAGGTTCTTCGAGGAGGCGCTCACATGACACGCGGGCGACTGCGTCTTTCGTCGGGGGCCGGCTGGCGTTCGTGGTCGGGCACGGTCCGCTGCGCTCCCCGCCACCACACGGCGCCGACGAGCGAGGAACAGATCGCCGACCTGGTGCGGGCGGCGGTCGGACACGGGCTGGGCATCCGGCCGGTCGGCACCGGGCACTCGTTCAACTCCCTGGCGACGACCGACGGGCTGCTGCTCGACCTGCGCCGGTATGCGGGCATCGTCGAGATCGACCCCGAGGCGATGTGCGTCACCGTGCGGGCGGGCACGCGAATCGGCGACCTGGCCGCGAGCCTGCATCGCGCCGGGCTGGCCCTGCCCAACATCGGCACGCTGGCCGACCAGACCGTGGCCGGGGCCATCTCCACCGGCAACCACGGCACCGGCCTGCTCCACCCACCGCTCTCGGGAGAGGTGCTGCGGCTGCGGTTGGTCACGGCGGACGGGCGCACGCTCGCTCTCGACCGCGACAGCGACCCTGAACTCTTCCGCTGCGCGCGCACCGGTCTCGGCGCCCTGGGCGTGGTGTCGACGGTGACCCTGCGCTGCGTGCCGGCCTTCAACCTGCGCGTGCGGGAGCGCGCCATGGCGTTCGAGGAACTGGTGGAGGACTTCGGGCGGCTCGTCGCCGACGCCGACCGCCCCTCGTTCACCTGGCGTCCCTGGCAGGACACCGTGACGGCGCGCGAACTCAGCGTCACCCACGAGCCGCCGACCCCTGGGGCGTACGGCAACCGGTACGCCGCCACCATGCAGGAGATCCGATGCGGCCTCGTCGGCCAGGCGGGCCGGGTCTTCCCCTCCGCCGTTCCCGGGCTGACCCGGTGGCTCGACGGCAGGCCGGGGGCGCCCAGGCCGTTCGTCGACGCCGCGCATCGGGTGCTCACCTTTCCCCAGCCGGTGCGGTTCATCGCCCTCGAACACGCCCTGCCGCTGGAGCACGTGCCGGCCGCGCTGCGGGAGCTGCGCGGGGTCCTGCGCCGGGGCGGGTTCTACTCGCCCTATTCGCTGCTGGTGCGGGTCGGCGCCGGCGACGACGCCCCGCTCAGCCCCGCGTACGGCCGCAGGACGGGGTACGTCAATCTCACCGTCCCCCGTACGGCCGGGCAGCTGGAACTCCTGCGTACCACCGAGTATGTGCTGCGCGAGCTGGACGCCCGCCCGCACTGGGGCAAGGCCCACACCGCCACCGCCGAACTGCTCGCGCCCCGCTATCCGGAGTGGGACCTGTTCCAGCGGATCCGGCAGCAGGTCGACCCGGCCGGGGTGTTCACCAACGACCACGTCGCCCGGGTGCTCGGCCCCGTCCGCGCCACGGCGGCCTCGTCCGCCCGGCTTCCCGGGGAGCAGGCGGGCTCGCGGACCAGGGGAGAGGCCTCGTGGTGACGGGACCGCGTGCCGTCCTGTTCGACTTCGACGGTCTCATCTGCGACACCGAGCACGCCGCGTTCACCTCCTGGCGGGATCTGTACGCCTCCTTCGGGCTGGAGTTCCCGCCGGAGGTGTGGAGCCGGTTGATGGGCAGGCCCGACGGCGAGAGGACCGGCCTGGCGGATCTGGCCCGCCGCCTGGGCCGTCCGGTGAGCCGCGCCGTCCGCGAGGACCGGCGCCGGCGCAAACGGGAACTGTGCGACCGGGAGCCGCTGCGGCCGGGGGTCGCGGCCGTGCTCGACGAGGCGGCCCGCCTGGGCCTGGCCACCGCCGTGGTGTCGAGTTCGGCGCGCACCTGGGTCGAGCACCACCTCGGCCGGCTCGGGATCGAGACCCGGTTCACCGAACTGGTCACGGGGGAGCAGGTCGACCGGCACAAGCCGGCTCCGGACCTCTACGTGCTGGCCCTGCGGCGGCTCGGGCTGTCCGCGGCGGAGGCCCTCGCCTTCGAGGACTCCGCCACCGGGGTCCGGGCGGCCCGGGCCGCCGGCGTGCGCTGCGTCGGCGTGCCGAACGCGGCCGGCTGCGCCGGCGACCTGACCCTGGCCGGCGCGGACACGGTGGTCCCCGACCTCACCAAGCTCGACCTGGGCCTGCTCGGAACCGGAGCGGGCCTCGAGAGGAAGGCGGCGTCATGAGCGTCGAGGCGGCACGGCAGCATCGCGATCCCCGCTCCTCCGCTCCCCTGGGCGATCCGGAGTTCGGCAATCCCGAGTGGATCTGGCGGAACGGCTCGCTGATCCCGTGGGCCGACGCCCGCGTACACGTGAACGCGGTCGGCCACGCCTCCGTCTCGGCCGTGTTCGAGGGCGTCAAGGCATACCTGTCGGCCGACGGCACCCGGCTCCTGGCCTTCCGGCTGGACGACCATCTCGACCGCCTCGCGCGGTCGGCGAGGATCTGCCGGCTCGACCTGCCGTACACGCGGGAGCGGCTCCGGGCGGCCGTGCTCGATCTGTTGCGCATCAACGGCTATGCGGAGGACGTCTACATCCGGCCGTGGGTCTTCCCGTCCGGGGTGATCCGCGAGCAGATGGTCCCGGCGGGCACCAGGTGCGACGTGGTGGTCGACACCTGGCCGTTCCGCAGCGGGCTGTCCGGCGGCGACTCCTGCCGGGCCACGGTGAGCTCGTGGATCCGGGTCGGGGACGCCTCCGCGCCGCCCAGGGCCAAGGCGTTCTCGAACTACCACAACGGCCGGCTGGCCCTCATCGAGGCGCGGGAGAACGGATACGACTGGCCGATCATGCTGAACGAGCGGTTCAAGGTGAGTGAGGGTCCGGCGGCCTGCGTCGCGATCGTCCGCGACGGCACGATCATCACCCCGTCGCTCACCAGCGGGCTGCTGGAGAGCATCACCAGGGACACCGTGCTGGCCCTCGCCGCGGGCATGGGCATCCCGGTGCAGGAGCGCGAGGTGGACCGGAGCGAGCTGTATCTCGCCGACGAGATCTTCTTCATGGGCACGGCCTGGGAGATCCTCCCGGTCACCAGCGTCGACCGCCTGAGCGTCGGCGCCGGCCGGGTCGGCCCGATCGCCTCCCTGCTGCGGACGGAGTACGACCGGCTGGTCAGAGGACGGGCGGATCACCACGGGGAATGGCTCACCGAACTGCCGCTGCCGGGTGGAGAGTGACGAGGAGACGGCACAGCGATGCGGGCGATCGTCATGCGGGCCGCCGGAGGCCCGGAGGTCCTGCGCCTGGAGACGGTACGCGATCCCGATCCCGGTCCCGGCGAGGCGCTCGTCGAGGTGACCGCGGCCGGCGTGAACTTCATCGACGTCTACCAGCGGTCGGGCCGGTATGCGACGCCGCTGCCGCACACGCCCGGCATGGAGGGCGCCGGCGTGGTGAGGCGGGTCGGCGCCGGGGTCACCGGGGTCCGCGCGGGCGACCGCGTCGCCTGGGTGAACGTCCCGGGCGCCTACGCCGAACTGGCCGTGATCCCGGCCGACCGGCTGGTCCCGGTCCCGCCCGGCGTCCCGGCGCGGACCGCGGCCGCCGTACTGCTCCAGGGCATGACCGCGCACTACCTCCTCCACGACACCTATCGGGTGCGGCCGGGCGACACGGTGCTGGTTCACGCGGCCGCGGGCGGCATGGGCCTGCTGCTCGTCCGGTGGGCCACGCTGCTCGGCGCCCGGGTGATCGGCACGGTCTCCACGCAGCGGAAGGAGGAGATCGCGCGTTCGGCCGGCGCGGCGGAGATCATTCGCTACGATCGCTGCGAGGTAGCCGCCCGTGTGCGCGACCTGACCCGCGGCCGGGGGGTCGCGGCCGTGTACGACGGGGTGGGCGCACCGACGTTCGAGGCGAGCCTTGCCGCGTTGCGTCCCCGGGGGGTGCTGGCCCTGTTCGGCCAGTCGGGCGGTCCGGTCCCTCCGGTGGATCCGCAGCGGCTCAACGCCGCGGGCTCGGTGTTCCTCACGCGGCCCAACCTGGAACATCACATCGCCCATCGAAGCGAACTGCTCGCCCGCGCGGCCGCCGTCTTCGACAGAGTGGTCGCAGGAGATCTGGAGGTGCGCGTCACTTCCGTCCGGCCATTGGCCGAGGCGGCGCAGGCCCACGCCGACCTGGAGGAGCGTCGCTCGACGGGCAAGCTCCTGCTGACCACGGAGGAAGGAAGGTACTGACAGTGGAGACCACGATCACCATCGGGGGCGATCTTCGCGTCGGCCGTCTCGGCTTCGGGGCGATGCGCATCACCGGGCCCGACGTGTGGGGCCCGCCCGACGACGTCCCCGCCGCGCTCGCGCTCGTGCGGCGCGCGGTGGAGCTCGGCATCACCTTCATCGACACGGCCGACTCGTACGGCCCGGGGACCAGCGAGGAGCTCCTCGCGGAGGCGCTGCACCCCTATCCGGAGGGCCTCGTCATCGCGACGAAGTCGGGCCAGAGCCGCCCGTCGCGGAAGGAGTGGCTGCCGCTGGGCCGCCCGGAGTACCTCCGCCAGCAGGTCGAGCTGAGCCTTCGCCGGCTCCGCATGGACTGCCTGGAGCTGTTCCAGCTGCACCGCATCGACCCCAAGGTGCCCTTCGACGACCAGATCGGCGCCATGAAGCAGCTTCAGGACGAGGGGAAGATCCGGCACTTCGGGCTCTCCCAGGTGTCGGTGGCGGAGATCGAGGCCGCGCGCAAGCAAATCGAGGTCGTCAGCGTGCAGAACCTCTACAACCTCACCGAGCGCGGCGACGACCCGGTCATCGACTACTGCGAGCGGGAGGGCATCGCCTTCATTCCGTGGCTGCCCATCGCCAGAGGCGCGCACGCCTCCGCCGCCGGTCCGCTCGCCGAGGTCGCCGCGGAGCTGGGCGCCACCCCGGCGCAGGTGTCCCTGGCGTGGCTGCTGCACCGGTCCCCGGTCGTGCTGCCGATCCCCGGGACCAGCTCGATCGAGCATCTGGAGGAGAACACGGCGGCCGCCGGGCTCAGGCTGACCGACGAGCAGTTCAAGCGGCTCTCGGGCCTGTGACCACGGGTTCCCGGGCGGCGCGGGAAACGGGCCCGGACACCGGGTTCCCGGCCTCGCGCCGCCGCCGGGCGGGCAGGAATCTATCTCGCGCAGGCGTCGAATTACCTGTGCGCCAATAAATCTTCACGCTTGTTCCGGTGGGCCTTCTTTTCTTGCGCCGATTTTCGGCCGGAAGCGTAGCCGATATGCCCGGACAGTCCTCCGGGTCCGCGGGTGTCCCGTGGCGGGAGCGACCGGTGTTTATCGATCGCAGGCGCGGGGACGGTCGTCGTCGTAATTGCCCATTCCGGGCAAATCGACGGATCCAGGAGGCTGACATGACTGGATACCTGCCGTATCGCGATTCCACTCCCGCCGCCCGTATCGGGGGCGTACGCGGCTGGCAGGCGGACATTCTCCGCGGCGAGTCGTAGCTGAGTGAATCGAGGTACTGCGGCGCGTAAGGCCGCAGTGCCTCGACCTTTCACCGGCGGGCGACGTATCGGGGGACGTCCATGGCGCGATTGTTCTACCCCGCCGCACGGCGCGGCGACGTGGTGGAGGTCCTGTTCGGAAATCCCGTGCCCGATCCCTATCGCTGGCTGGAAGACGGCGACGACCCGCGTGTGCGGGACTGGGCCGCGGCCCAGGATCGTCTCTTCCGGGCGTGCCGCGACCAATGGCGGGAGAGGGAGGCCTGGGCGTCTCTGATCGACCAGATGTCGTCCTTCGGCGTGTCGGAGCCTCCGATGGTGCGCGGCCCGGTCATGTTCCTCACCGAGCAGCACCGCGGGGACGAACAGCGGCGCCTGCTCGTCGTCGACGCCGAGGGCGACAGGCGGGTGCTGGTCGATCCGATGAAGATCGATCCGTCCGGCCACACCGGGCTGTACGCCTGGTGGCCGTCGCGCGAGGGCGAACGCGTGGCCGTCCAGATGGAGGTCGCCGAGCAGCCCGGCAGCGACATCGTGGTGCTGGACGTGCGCACCGGCGAGGTGGTGGACGGGCCGTTGCCGCGCACCCGCAACACCTCGCTCGCCTGGCTGCCGGGAGGGGACGCGTTCTACTACGTCAGCCGAGTTCCTGACGAGGAACTGGCGCCGGACGACATGCGCCTGCACCGGCGGGTGCGGCTGCACCGGATCGGTACGCCCTGGCAGGCCGACACGGTGGTGTTCGGCGGCGAGGAGACCCCCGACCACTATTACGGGCTCACGGTCAGCGCCGACGGCCGTCATCTGGCGATCACCGCGACGGCCGGCCCCGCCCCGCGAAACGACGTGTACGTGGCCGAACTCGTCGATCCACAAGCCCCGCGTTTCGTCAGGATCGTGGACGCGGACGCCGTCCGCGCGCGGGTCCTCCCACGCTTCCTCGCCGACGGCCGCCTGCTGCTGGTCACCGACCACCAGGCGCCGTGCGGTCGCATCTGTGTGGCGGACCGGCACGACACCGACCCGGCGGCCTGGCGCACGCTGGTGGCCGAGGATCCGCGGGCTCCCCTGGACGAGTGCGTGGTCCTGGACGGCCCGGCGCTCGCGCGGCCCCTCCTGCTGGTGGCGCGTGCCCGCCACGGCACCTCCGTCCTGACGCTGCACGACCTGGCCAGTGGCCGGCCGCTCGCCGATGTGCCCCTTCCCGGCGCGGGCGTCGTGTCGTCCCTGCGCGCGAGCGTCCCTCACGGGCATCAGGTGTGGTTCGGCTACTGCGACGCGGCCACGCCCCCGGCCGTCTATCGGTACGACGTCGTACGGGGGAGGACGGAACGGGAAACCGGCGCCGTGACAGCCGGGCACACCCCGAAGATCCGCAGCCGCCGCGTTCGCTACCGCGCCGGTGACGGCACCGAGATAGCGCTGTTCCTGTTCACCGCAGAAGAGGCGGACCATCGGGGCCCGCGCCCCACCCTGCTGTACGGCTACGGCAGCTTCGGCATGCCGATGCGCCCGTGGTTCTTCCCCCTGGCGGCCGCATGGGTCGGCGCCGGAGGCACCTACGCGGTCGCCTGCGTACGCGGAGGCGGCGAAGAGGGTCAGCACTGGCACGACGCCGGCCGCGGGCCGCACAAACACCGCGCGGTCGGCGACTTCAACGACGCCGCGGCCTGGCTCATCGCCACCGGCCGGACCACCCGCGACCAGCTGGCGATATACGGCCAATCGGCCGGTGGCCTACTGGTCACCGCCGCCGCCATGCGGCGACCGGACCTGTACGCCGCGGTCATCGCCGAAGGTCCGCTGTGTGACATGGTGCGGTACGAGCAGTTCGGCCTGGGGTGCACGTGGACCGACGAATTCGGCAGCGCGTCCCGGCCCGAGCAACTCCAGTGGCTCCTGGCGTACTCCCCCTACCACAACGTCACGCCCGGGACCCCCTACCCGGCCTTCCTCTTCACCGGCGCGGTGACCGACCTGCAGACCGGAGAGGCCCATGTCACCAAGATGTGCGCGGCCCTTCAGCACGCGACCGGCAGCGACCGGCCGATCCTCATGCGCAGGGAACCCGACACCGCCCACGCCGCCTCGCCCGCGAGCAAGGAACGCACCCTGACCGCTGACATCCTGGCCTTCGCCGGCGAACACACCGGCCTGTCACCGAGGAAGACGGCCACGCCTCTTCCCGAGACCGCCCCGGAACCGCTCTGAATGCCGGCGTGCCACAGGCGGGATCCTGACAAGATCACAACATGCTGCGATTGGTCATGACATTGCTGGCCGCGGTGCCGCTCCTCGGCGGCGGTCGCCTTCTGACCGGACCGCGCACATTCGAAGAGCACGCCGCACAGGCCGTGGAGACCTGGCGGACCAGCGGTGCCGCGGAGATCTGGCGCGACGGCTTCGTCCCTGTCGGCGACCTGACCGTGATGCCGCCGGAGGTGCGCGAGCAGATCGAGCATGACGAGGAATACGGCTGGGTCGTGGCCGGCCCGCTCCCCGCCTCGCCGGGCGCTGGGCAGGTCCGCTGGGACGACGGGTCCGCGATGCGGGTCCCCGTGATCGGGCCGGCAGAGGCGCTGCAGGCGGTGTCTCCCTGGCCAGAAGAGTGGATCTGGCCTGACCGGCACACGTACCCCGACGGGGAGGCGTACAAGCTGACCGGTGCGGAGTTCACCACGATACGGCTGGAGACCGTTCGCGGCATGGCGACCGTGCCCGCGTGGCGGCTGCACTTCTCCAACCTGCCCGGCCCGATCGACCGCGTCGCGGCCGATCAGGAGGCGCTCGACACCGTGAAACGCGCCGTCGGCAGGCACGACCCAGGCGACGAGCAGATCATGGACGTCGAGGCGCGCGGCGAACGCCGGCTGCTGGTGAGGTACGAGTACGGGACCTGCAACGGTGAGCTGCTCGATGTCGTCCTACGGGTCAGCGAGCAGCCGGACGTGGTGGTCCTGGGGCTCGACGTCCCCTTCCAGGGCGACGGCCCGTGCGCGGGCACCGGCATGGGCGGCCAGGGCGTCGTCGGGCTCGACAGGCCGCTGGGCGATCGTGTGGTGCTGGACGCGATGAGCGGGCTTCCCGTCCTGTGTCTTCGCCGTGCGCCGGACGCGTGCGGTTCCAGGAACACGTGACATCACCCGCGACCCGCCGGTTCATCCCTGCGCGAGCGGTGTGCCGAGTCCCTCGTGGAGCGTGGTCTTCCGGCGGCGCCAGACGACCAGAGCCGCGACGACGAGCCCGCAGAGGATGGCGAGGACGAGCAGCAGCGCCCAGGGGATGGTCCACGCGTGCGCGGTGCTCTCGACTGCGGCGAGCGGGGCGACCGAGCCCGCCGCGTCGGTGAGCAGCGGGACGAGCGTGACGGTCCCCGTCAATCGCAGCGCGGGCGTCACTCCGTGCACCGGTACGGAGACCTTCCAGGTGTCGCCCGGGAGCAGTTGGGGCGAGTCGTCGATGTGTCCCGCGCGGGCGTCCCAGCGTCCGAAGGGGCCGGACAGGGACACCGCCTGACGAGCGGTGAGAATGCTGTTGCCGTCGTTGCGGATCGTGTAGGTGACGGTGGCGTCGCCGGTGCCGAGCGGATTGGGCGTGCCGGAGTAGCGCACCTCCAGGTCCCGCACGGAAAGGCTCGGTTTGAGCTCTCCGCCCACGCGCAGGCGGATCCGGATGCCGAGACGCCGTCCGTCCGGCCCGCCGGGCACGGCCGGCGAGGTGACGATGCCGCCCATGTACTCGCCGGGCGCGGCGTCGTCGGGAAGCGCCACCGTGAACGGCACCTCGGCCGACTCTCCGGGCCGGACCGTCACGCCGGGCCGGTCCGGGTGGACCCACGCACCCACCCCGGTCGACTTCGCGTCCTGGCCGAGCAGGTCGAGCCGGCCCTGCCCGGTGGTGAACGCGTCCGCGGCGTACACGCTCAGGCGGAGCGGCGTCGTGCCGTGGTTGGCGACCACGAGACCGTCCTCGATCCGCCCGCCCGGGTCCAGCGTGTAGCTGTAGTTCCGCCGGTCGGACCCGAAGTCGCCGGAGGCCGTCGCGACCGTCCAGGTGACCTCGCCGTCCGCCGCCGCGGCGGGGCCCGTCCCCGCTCCGATCAGGCCGAACGCGGCGAGAAGCGCCACGACGACGGCCCGGGCGAGGGAGCCTGCTGCGGTTGTCGTACGCGGTCTTGGCGGGTGCATCTGCATGGTCCTCGGGTGGTCGTGGAAGCGGCGGCGTGGACGACGTGCCGTGGGGTGGGCGCCCGACGGGTGCCCACCCCACGCGCCCACGTCATCGGGGAGCGGGGCCGGATCGGCTCGTCGTGAGGAACCCCGCTTCCCTGCGGTCGTCTACTGGAGCCAGTCGGACTCGGACGCGGCCTGCTTGTCCTCGCCGGCCTTGCCCTCGTTCGTGTGGATCACGACCTTGTCGACGGTGGAACCGACCGGCTGGGCCGCGCCGGCGCCGCTGTCCGGGCCGCACCAGGACTCCTGGCCCAGCTCCACCGCGGAGTTGGGGGCGGCGCAGGTGCCGCTGCGGAGGTTCTCGACGACGAGCTTGTTCCCGCGTACCTGGACCCGCACGTACGTACGGACGTGCTCCTGGTTCTCGACCGAGTTGGCCCAGTGGCTCTTGGGGTTCAGCGGGTCGGGACCGTAGTTCGGGTCCTTGGTCGTGTCCGGAGCGGTGAGGTCGTAGTACTTCGAACCCGAGGCCGAGTTCGCCGTCACGTAGATGACGCCGCCCGGGCCCTTGGACACCTCGGTGGCGCCGGGCTGCTCGTCCTTGTTCGCCTTCTGGCCGTTCTTGATCACGTAGCTGCGGGAGTAGCTGTGGTCGTGACCCTGCAGGACCAGGTCGACGCCGAGCTTCGAGAAGGCCGTCGGGAAGTCCTGACGGCGCACCTTGTTGTCGCTGTCGTTCGCGTGGCTGGCCGGCGAGTAGATCGCGTGGTGGTAGATGAGCACCGTGTGCTTGGCGCCGGCGCCGTGCTTGTTGACGACATCGGTGATGTAGGCGATGTGCGCGGCGTCGGAGCCACTGGCGTACGCGTTGCTGTTGATGTCGATGAACAGGATGTTCTTGTACCTGAACCAGTAGTCGCCGCCCGACCGGGTCGTCGCGCTGCCGTTGTAGTACGGCGCGGAACGGTCGGTGTTCGGCGTCCAGAAGTGCTGCTCGTACGCCTTGCCGCCGACGTCGTGGTTGCCGATGGTGGCGGCCCAGGGATACTGGCGCAGCTTGTCGGACGCGAGGAACGCGTTCCACTGCGTCTCGGTGTTGGCCGACTCGACCTGGTCGCCGCCGGAGACCAGCAACTCGGCCTTCGGGTTGGCGGCGAGGGCGACGTTCAGGGTGTCCTCCCACCCGGCGCCGTCCTTCGCCACGTTGCCGGACGAGCCGATCTGCGGGTCGCCGAAGAACAGGAAGTCGAGGTTGTTGCCGTTGAAGTCCTGGGTCGTGAACGAGTACGTCGGGGACCAGTTGCCCTCGGCGCCGACCCGGTAGGAGTACGCGGTGTTCTGCTTCAGACTGTCGATCGTGGCGTGCGCGTTGTAGCCGCCGTTGACGACGTTCGCGGTGACCGTGGCCGGGAAGGTGACGGCGTTCGCGGGGAACCGGCCGTCGACGACCTTGGACGTCGGCGCGACCTGGACCACCTGCGCGGTGCCGGTCGAGGAGTACCAGGACACGACGCGCTGCGTCTCGTCGGCGCCCACGCCGAGGACGATGCCGGTGAGCGTCGCGCTGTCGGCGTGGGCCGCGGTCGCCAGACCGCCGCCGAACACGGCGCCGGCGCTGAGGGCCACCGCGGTGGCGCTCATGGCCACCCGGCGCAGGACGAGCCCGGGGCCCTGAGTCCCCTTGTCGAGCTTCATTGCTTTCCATCCATTTGGGGGTATTGGAGTGGTTTGCACGATTTCGGCATCCGGTGTCGCGGAGATGAACGCGGAGCAGGCGGACCGTTGCGCTTGCCGGAAGTTGTGGCGTGATCTCGGATTCCGTGATCTCAGATTCCGAGAACGCGTTGCACGAACCACACCAGGCCCATCGCGGACACGCCCGCCGCGATCGCCCCGGTCGTCCACAGCCCCGCGATCGGCCGGCGGTGACGCAGCAGGGCGAGCAGCGGGAAGACGGCGACGATGATCGTCAGCTGGACGACCTCGATGCCCACGTTGAAGACGAGCAGCGACCACAGCAGCGTCCACGACCAGGCCTGGTCGATGCCCAGTGCCGCGGCGAAGCCGAGGCCGTGCACGAGGCCGAAGCAGAAGACCACCGCGAGCCGCGTCCAGCCCGCGCGGTCCAGGCCGAGGCGGCCGTGACCGGCCGTCTCCAGATCTGTGGCGTGCGACCGCCGTCGCCAGATCCGCCACAGATGCCAGCCCGCGACGACCGCGATCGAGAGGGCGATGACGGGCTCGACGAACGACGCGGGCGCCTCCACGAGGCCGAGGGCGGCGAGGACGAAGGTTACCGAGTGGGCCAGTGTGAAGGTCGTCGCCGCCAGCACGATCTCGCGTAGACGGCGCGATCCCGCGATGAGCGCCAGCAGGAACAGGATGTGGTCGAGCCCGCCGAGCAGGTGCTCGGCTCCGAGCCGGAAGAACTCCCAGAACCGCTCGAACCAGGACTGCTGCGTGGAGAACGACCGATGCTGAGCGTCGAGGGCGGTGCTTCCGGACTTCACGTCGAGGTCGTAGGTGACGATCGTCTTGCTGTCGCGCACGTACCCCTCGGAGCCGGAGAACAGCGCGCTGCGCACCTCGTGCGCTTCGGCGGACTCCGGGCACCGGTAGTCGAGGGTCAGCCGCGCGTACGGGACGCCCTCGCGTCGCCCGATCGTGAAGCCGCCGTCCCTGACCGGGGTGCACGCCTTGCCCCCTGTGCTGACGCCGAAGCGTTCGGTGACGTACGAGACGACCGAGCCGGCGTGTGCGTCGAGCGCGGCGGCCTGCTGTGCCGCGTCACCGGCCTCGAACGCCGCGGTGCCTGTTCGGAAGAGCGGGTCGTCCTTCTCGTAGTCGGCGGCGGAGACGACGAGCAGGTCGTACTCCAGCTGGAGCTCGGTGCGGACGTGACCGGGCTGGGGCGAGACGAGGTTGACGTAAACCGTCGAGGTGAACCCGTGAGCGAGGGCGGGCAGGGCACCCAGCGGAGCGGAGAGGGCACTGAACAGGACGGCCACGGCTGCGGCGGCGATGACAGCACAGACACGACGCCGAGCGGCGGGGGACATATGACTCCTTTTCGGCTTTGGCGTACGAAATCTGCTCGATTGAGATGAACGAGCGGTATCTCGTACGAGAACCGTCGAGGAACCACGCCCGGCGGAGACGGCCTCGGCGCCGAAAGCCGCAGATCATGCGGTAGGAAATAGGCGCACTTCCCAGCGCCCCCGAAGGACGATCCCCATGCGCTCTCGGCTTCTGCCTGCCTGCACACTGGCCGCGGCAGTCGCGACCGCCCTGCTGGCCGGCGGATGCGGCTCCGGTGACGACTGGTCCCGGCCGCACGCGAAGCCCACCGCCGTCGGCACCCCCGGCCCGGGCTTCGTCCCGGCCGCCTCCCCCGCCCCTGAGTCGACGATCACGCCCAGGCCCGGCTCCTGGAACGGGGTCCGCCCGCCGGAGGGCTACCGCGTGGTGCTGCTCACCGCGGGGGAGGACCGCCAGACCACGACGCTGGTGAGCGCGGTGACGGCGTGGGCCGAGGAGGAGCGGGTCAGCCTCAGGACCCTCAGGGCCACGCGGCCGGACCAGTTCGTTCCGACGATCGGCAAAGCGATCGACATGAAGCCCGACCTCATCGTCAGCGCCGGCGACGACCTCGTCGACCCCCTGGCCCTGGTCACTCCCAACCACCTCGACCAGCAGTTCCTCGTTGTCGGCGCAGAGCTGGCCGAGCCCACGGAGAACGTCACCGCCGCCGACTGGACCGGTGCGTCGTTCCGCGGCGAGGGGCTCGGCATGTCCTCGGCGTACGATCCGGCCAGCTTCACCCCGGAGCGCGCCGGGCGCGCCGTCCGGGCGGGTGCCGCCGCCGTGCTCAGCGGCATGACCGGCATCGTGCTCTGGCTCGACTAGCGCGCATCCTCAGCAGCCGTGGCCGCCGGCGGCCGTACGTCGGGTCATGGCCGGACGGCCAGCACCCGGAAGCCGATCCCGCGTGTCGTCCGCGTCACCGACTCGATCGCGAAACCGGCCTGCTCCAGATAGGGCCGGGGATCGCGGGTGAGGTAGTCGGCTTCGAACCGCACGAACAGCGGTTCCAGCAGCCGCATCCCGGCCCGGATGACCGGGTTGCTCGACGGCCCGTGCTCGGCCAGCACGAACCGCCCGCCCGGTTTGAGCACGCGGTAGGCCTCGCGCGCCGCGGCCAGTGGATCCGGGATGGTGCACATCGCGAACGTGGACAGCACCGTGTCGGCGACGCCGTCGGGCAGGTCCAGGCGCTGCACGTCGCCCTGCCGCAGCTCCACCCGCTCGCCGAGGCCGGCCCCTGCCACCCGCCGTCGCGCCAGTTCCAGCATGGGCCCGGACAGCTCGATCCCGACGACCGTGGTGCCGGCGTCGTACAGGGGGAGGTTGAGCCCCGTGCCGACCGCGATCTCCACGACGTGACCGCGCGCCTGCCCGACGGCCCACTCCCGGCTGCCCGGGAACAGGCGGCGCTCCCAGGCCAGCATCTGGCTGTCGTACCGATCCGCCATCCGGTCGAACACCCGGCGTACGTCGGCGTCCGTGGTAGCCCGCATCCCACGACCTTTCACGATGGGGGTCTCCGCGAATCGTTCCACGGCATGGGCCCCATTCGGGAGGGCCTATTCGGCGACGGCTCTGTCATCCGGGTGAATCACCAGTGGGATTCCGAAGTTCGGCTGCCGGTTCGCCGGCAGGTCGTTGAATTCCACGATGGCGGACGCCGGCGGGGCCGTGATCTTCACGTTCGCGTGCCACCGGTATCGGGTGTCCACCACGTTCCGGTGAATCCTGCTGACCCACTCGCCGTCGCGGGTGTAGTCCTCCTGCTTCGAGGAGTACCGCGTGATCAGGCGGACGGGCAACCCGGCCTCGTCGACGAACAACCTGAACGAAACCGTGTGATTTTCCGGATTGAAAGAACCCGGCTCGCTGTACAGGTTCTGCATCTTCAGGGTGCCGCGATACTCGCCGGAGCGAGGGGAAGAAGCCTTCGAGATCACGAACCTGAGCCTCGCCGGGCTGAGGACGTCGACGAGCTGGTCGCCGCGCTGGCCGTAGTCCTGCCAGGACGCGTTGTCCTTGCCGAACGTGATCCAGGTCTTGCCCTCCGGCATCGGACCCCACTGGAAACCTTGGACGTAGGTATAGGGGCCCACGTTGACCGCGCGCAGGGGAGCGCGCATCGCTTCCAGTTCTTCAGGGGGCAGGGTGGCCCGGAGATCGGGAGTGATCACCTCCCGAGAGGTGAGGTCGTAGCCGACCACTCCGGACTTTCCGAACCCGATCCTGCCGGTGGTCCGGCTGATGTAGGTGTGCTTGTCACCCGAAATGATTGTCCGGGCGGTCTCGGAAACCAGAACCCCTCGCCCCGCCGCGAACTGCTGCCGGAGAGCTCGAACCGGGTCGGCGGATGAAGCGGCATGAGCGGCGCCGGCGCCGGTGAACAGCGCGGCGAGCATACCGAACAGAACGGCAAGCACATTGAGGCGCCTCATATCGCTCCCTGATTCGCGGCACGTGACGGAAATCCTGCCGCCTTCGAATCACGGAGTGATCTCGAAGGCGGGCGGCTTTCGCTGAGCTCTTTCCACCGTGACGGCAAGTGGCAGCCTCTTGGAACGTGTTTGAGAAGGGCTACTCCGCTGGATGAGCGAGGGTGATGCGCTGCTGACGAGTTACGGCGCTTCCTCGCGCGAGGCGGCGGACCATGCCGCTGATCGCGGCCCATCGGATCATGGCCTCGGCCGTGGCCGGCCGGCGCTCGTAGTCGCGGGCCAGGCGGCGCTGGCTGGTCAGCCAGGCCGGCGACCGTTAGACGACCCACCGCCGCTCGATCACCGCAGCGCTGGTTCCAGTGCACCGGCATCCCGGCGAAGTCGGCGTCGGCGAACACCTTGAAGGAGCGTGCGAAAGCGCTGATCAAGCGATTTGCAACCCAGTGGCCGTATCAGTGATGTGTAAGACCACCGTGCTCCACCTGATCAAAGACCGTCAGCTATCAACAGCTGCCAACGAAAGGAAAGCGCCGTGAAAAGCATCCGAAGGGTAGCAAGTGTGGCCGCGAGCATGGGTGTCCTCACCCTCGCCCTGACGCTCCCCACCACCGGGACAGCCAACGCGTCCACCTCCGATCAGGTGACGTTCACCTGGAGGGGTTACCTCACCGCGGGCTCATGCACGATCGAACCCGGCGCCAAATGGACTCTGTACTCGGACGGCACGGCGCGCCTGGACGCCACGGTCTTCAGTCTTGACGACAACGACGCCTGGCTGATGTGGGCGCATCTGCTGGACGGGCGCAAGGCCGTGCTCGGCGACATACGGGTGTACCGAAGCAGCAGCACCAAATTCGTCAAGAACCTGCCCAGCCATACGCGAAGCTACCGATGGATCGCCTGGGGCCAGTTCGACCCCTCCCTGTTCGACCTCGTCGAGCACATGTCACTGAGCAAGCACTGCTGAGGCCGCCCTCGCGGCGCTCGCGCACGCCCGTGGTCCCGCGCGTTGTCCCGTTGCGGGATCGTCAATCGGTCCGGGTGCGGAGGCTCCGCCGCACCGGGACTACTCCGTGCCGTCCGCCGGCAGGCGCTCCGGCAGGCCGAGCCGCGGGAACCGGTCGTCGTGGAAGATGACGATCTCGGTGATCGCCCCGCCGCTGACGCGCAGGACGTCGATGGTCAGCGGCAGGTACGCGCCCTCCCGCTTCCGCCACTGGTAGAAGGCGACGGCGGGCTGCCGGTTCACGGCGGTGGGGACGGCGCTCAGGTTCTTCATGCGCGCGAAGCCGTCCTCGATCCAGTCGTTCACCACCGCGTCGCGCCCGACGCACAGGCCCGGCGTCGGCGGTATCGAGCAGCGGACGTCGTCCCGCAGCAGTGCGGCGAGCCCGTCGACGTCCGTGGCCACGCTGGCGTCGGTAAAGCGGCGCACCAGCTCGCGCGTCCC